>JAKLGJ010000002.1 GCA_022710715.1 Candidatus Omnitrophota bacterium | reverse complement strand
CCGCCAGCTGCTTGGCCTGCAATTCTTTCTCTTTCTTCCGCGCTTCTTCCCTGGCTTTAAGTTCCTGCGCTTTTCGCTCCGCGGCCTGTTGGGCTTTCAGCGCTTTTTCTTTCTGCGCGGCTTCCTGTTTGGCCTGGGCTTCCTGGGCTTTTTTCGCCGCTTCCTGCTCCGCTTTCAATTCTGCGGCTTTTTCTTCCGCCAGCTGCTTGGCCTGCAATTCTTTCTCTTTCTTCCGCGCTTCTTCCCTGGCTTTAAGTTCCTGCGCTTTTCGCTCCGCGGCCTGTTGGGCTTTCAGCGCTTTTTCTTTCTGCGCGGCTTCCTGCTTGGTTTTCTTTTCCGCGCGCTGTTTGGCTTTTAATTCCGCGGCCTGCTTCGCTTTCAGCTCCTGGGCTTTCTTTTGCGCTTCCTGCTTGGCCTGGCATTCCCTGGCGCGTTTCTGCGCTTCCTGTTCCGCTTTCAAATCTTTTTCTTTCTCTTCAGCCAACTGTTTGGCCAGCAGTTCTTTGGCGCGCTTTTCTTCGTCCGCTTTTCGTTGAGCTCTTGAGACCCGCAAGCTCTCCTGCGCGACCGGCGCGGTCTTTACCGCCGCCGATGGTTCGCCGCTTTTCCGACGCTCCAGATCCTGCTTGATCTTGGCGATCTCTTTTTTCAACTCTTCGATCTTCTGGGTCAACTCCCGGCGCTGCTGCTGCCGGGCGACTTTCAATTCTTCCTGGGTCTTGATGATCTCTTCCTGAATACTTTTGGTCTTTTCGTCTAACCGGGCACTCGCGTCCGGGCACGGTTGTGTCGTAACCACCAGCGCCGCGTCGGGCGAAGCAGCGAGCAATTGCGCCCGCTCGATCTCCTGCTGGATCCGTTCCTGCAGAAGCTGACTCTCCCGCACCAACCGATCAATATCCTCTTTTTCCCGGGCGATCTGCTTGCGCAGCTGCGTCTTCTCCTGCTGCAGCGCATAACCCGATTCGGATTGTTCCGCTGTCTGGGCGCAGCACATCCCCCCTGCCCATCCCGCGACCGCCAGTACTACCATTACCTGGATGCTCGTTTTTTTCATTTGGGCTGACCTTCCGGTATATACGCTTTACGTGAATTCTCCAGAAGAGCATTCACTTTACGCTTATCTTCGATCATCGCGCGTTCCAGGTCTTTACCTTTTTCAAAAAGACCTTCGCTTTTTTTAATCAACGTATCGAGCTTCTCCAGCATGCGCAGATCATTATTCACCGCCAGCGCGTCAAGGGCTTTAAGCATCTCTTTATCCCTGCGCTGGTTGACCGCCAGCTTTTCCTGCGCTTTTCGCTCCGCAGACTGCCGGGCTTTCAGCGCTTTCTCTTTCTGCGCGGCTTCCTGCTCCGCTTTCAATTCCGCGGCTTTTTCTTCAGCCAGCTGCTTGGCCTGCAATTCTTGAGCCTGCTTCCGCGCTTCCTGCTTAGCTTTGAGCTCCTGCGCTTTTCGCTCCGCGGCCTGCTGGGCTTTTTTCGCGGCTTCCTGCTCCGCTTTCAATTCCTGCGCTCTCTCTTCGGCCAGCTCTTTAGCCAGCAATTCTTTAGCCTGCTTCTGCGCTTCCCGCTTAGCTTTGAGCTCCTGCGCTTTTCGCTCCGCGGCCTGCTGGGCTTTTTTCGCCGCTTCCTGCTCCGCTTTCAATTCCTGCGCTCTCTCTTCGGCCAGCTCTTTAGCCAGCAATTCTTTGGCCTGCTTCTGCGCTTCCTGCTTAGCCTTAAGCTCCTGCGCTTTCCGCTCCGCGGCCTGCCTGGTTTTTAATTCCTGATCCTGCGTCCTCGATGATTCAGGTAACGCCGGAGACGGTTCGGATCCCCGGCATTGATCCGCGAGCAACTCATGTTGTTTTTGAACCGCTTTTTTCAAAGCGCAGAGTTCGCTTTCCAATGCCGCGTTACGCTTGTCCATCAGGCTCACTTCGAGGCTCAACTGCCGTTTTTGTTCCTGGGCTTTACGGATCAGACTGTCCAGCTCGGCGGCGCTGGTCTTTAAACAAACGACCTGTTGCTCCAGAGCCTGTTTCTGCCGCTGGAGCTCGATCAATTGGCGGTCGATCTCCCGCAAACGCTGGATATGGCTGTCCAGGTCGGCGTCGATCCGCTCGCGCTGCCGGCGGAACTGATCCAGATCGGACTGCAGGCTGTTGTCGCGTTTAACCGCCTCGACTTTCTGTTTATCTATGGTTTCTTTATCTTTGATGATGCGTCGTAATTGCTGCTCCTGTTTCGCCGCATCCGGAATGTATGAACGAGGCGGCAGAGGATCGGCGACGGGAGGCGCCGGATTGACTGCAGGTCGCGCAACCTCGGGCGCTGCCGGTTGAGGAACCGGCATTTCTTTCTGCGCCGCCGGGGTTTGCTCTTCTTTAAGTTGCCGGTAATACTCGAGCTTTTCTTCCAGGAGGGAAACTTTCCGCTTTTTTGCCACAATCTCCTGGTCCATCTGTTTCTTTTGAATTTTCAATTCTTTCAGCCGCTGACGCAATTCACAGAGCGCGACGTAAGAAGCAGGCTCTTCGGTAAAAGTCGCCGCACTGGCAGCGGCCGGCACTGCGGCCGGGCGAGGCATATCAAGAGATCCGGCGTTGCAGACACCGGTTCCCGCCAGGATAAAAGACAAAAAAACCCAGATGAATACTTTATTACGCATCTCTTTCGGCCTCACCAGGCATTCATTGTTTCTTGTGTCTTTATCGGCCTATTGTAACATACTTTTAGCGCGATGTGTAAACTAACGCTTCATTCGAATTTGCTGCGCACCCGTATATCCGCTTCAGCCCCCCGTTTATCCAGAAAATATCCGTGGCCGAAAGGATCCTGCGGTATTTCCGCGATCAACCCCCTGTTGACTAAATCATCCAGCGCATCCGGCCAGGAGCCGAAACGCGCTTTAAACTCCCGCGTTTTCGCATCAAGCGTGATGAGATCCTTCAACCAGGTGATCTTGCGCTTGATCAATTCCAGCGACCGCGGATCTTTGATGGAATCCAGTAAGCCTTCCAGATACATCAACGCCCCTTCAGGCTTATTCGCCCGGTAGTACAACATTGCCTGATTGGTCACCAGATACTGCGGCGCGCCCGGCAACGCCGCCGCCTTTTGATAATACTGCGCGGCTTTTTCATGCTGCCCGATCTGAAGATAATTAAAACCGATCCAGTACGGGATCTGCCAGGCCCGGGGATTCAATTCCCGTACCTCTTCCAGGAAATTGATCGCGCCGGGCATATCTTTACTGTTCACCGGCACCACCATGCCGCCCAGGAAATAGGCGCTTAACAGTCGGGGATCGAGTTCGATCGCCGTCTTGAAAACTTTCAATAAATACGTCTGCCGGTCAGGCACGGGATCCGTCAATTCAAGCACGCCCTTGATACAAACGAGATTGGCAAAGAACGGGCGAAAGCTGCCGGTAACCATACGCAGATACCCGGCCGAAGGCAAAAAATAAATACCCCGCGCGTCTCCGGCGCCGCTGCGGCTGACCGGTCCGGAAAAGAAAAGCAACCCTCCCATAAGCGCCAGCGCCCAGACTACCGGGGCAAACGCGAACCTAATTTTTCTTGCGCTCAAAGATGACATTGGCCAGACAATAGGTAAAAAGCACATACGCGCCGGCATATGCGGTTACCAGAAGCAGCCGCGTAACCGCCGGCGAATCGCCATACAAAGCCGGATATTTAAAATCGACTTTATCGGCGCTGGGCAAAAGATGATAGACCGCGGTAAAAAGCATTTTAGAAACGGGATGAGCCGACTCTTTGATGATCTTGAAAGCATTATACGCGGTCTCGCCGGACACGTACACGAACAGCGTGGAAACCGATGCCATAAGCGGGAATTCGAAGAGACAGGAAAAAACCAGGCTCACCCCGCACAAAATCGACAATTTTAAAAATATGGAGAAACTTCCCCAGAACAACTGCCAGATAAATGCGTGGTTCGCCCAGAGAAAAACACTGCAGAGTAACGATGCCAGCAGGATATACATCCCGCAGCTGACGATGTAACCGAGCAGCTTGCCGCAGAGGTATACCGGGCGGGAAAAACAGGTCAAATAGACTTCCTGCAGGCGGGTTTCTTTTTCGCGGTAGAAACCATAGATAAAACCGAAAACGATCAAAAACAACCCGCTCAACTCGATAAAAGAAAACTGCGCATTGCGCAGCACGATCTCCTTTTCTCCGGCGGTAAGCTCTCCCAGGAACAGGGCAAACCCGATCAATGCGATAAGCAGGAACCATCCCAGCCAGAACGATTTTTCCCGCGTAGCCTGCTTTACCGTCAATAATGCGAAATAAAAAATCTTACGCATGCGCGGTCACCTCTTTCAGGAATGCTTCTTCCAGCGACCTGGTGCGGTAAGCGCCGTTAATCTCCTCAACCGTACCGACGAACTTCATCCGCCCCTCATGCAGCAAACCGATCCGGTGACAGATCTTTTCCATATGGAATAGATTGTGCGAGGAGAAAAGGATGGTCTTCCCCTGCCGGTTCAGGTCCGTCAGCAGGGAAAGGATGGCAACCTGGCTTACCGGGTCGAGCCCCAGAGTCGGTTCGTCAAGGATAATGCATTCCGGATCTTTGAGTAAAGCGGTGGCCAGACCGAGACGCTGGATCATGCCTCGCGAATAATTACGTATGCGTTTATGGGGATCTAATTTCACCTGCTCTAAAAGGCTGTCGGCTTTAACCGACGCGACCGAAAGGCTGACGGCAAGAATGCGCAGGAATTCACGGCCGGAAAATTCGCGCGGCGGGATAAAACTTTCCGGCAGATAGCCGAAGTAACGGTAGATTTCGTTATTGGTCAGGGGTTTTTCTTTATAAGAGATAGCACCTGCGGAAGGAGCGAGCAGCTTAACGATGCATTTGATCAGGGTGGTTTTGCCTGCGCCGTTGAGTCCCAGGAAACCGAAGATCTCTTTCTGGCGAACAGCAAAAGAAATATTCTCAAAGACGCGCAGGGAGCCGTAATATTTGGTTACTTCTTTGATCTCAAGAAGGTTCGCCATGGAATAGCCGGATATACGTATTTCTCCTTGGTTGGTTGACCGCTGTGTTGTAAAGGGAAAATGCCCCTGTCACCAGGGGCATTTTCCCAGGATCACATCTGCGTTTTAGAGCAACGTTCCGTCAAAAGAAACCAGGTAGAAGAAGTTTGAGCTGCCGGCAACGGTAAAATCATGCCGGGTGGAACCGGTGGTGCTGAAGTTGCCTCCGTCGGAGGCTTCATCCATCTTCACGCGGGCGTCGCGCGGCACGTTGGCGACAATGACATGCCGGGCAGGAATAGCACCCGCGGCAGTAGCGGTCGCTGCGGCCCAGTTAGGTATAGGCGCTGAGCCGTTATAATAGGAATACGTTCCGCCGCCCCATTTTGCGGTTGCCGGCCATTTTTCCAGGTACGGCCCGTCCCATCCGGTAACCGTGGCAGCCGTAGGAACGTTCACGAATCCCACGCTGCAGTTTGCGTTGCATATCCACGGCCAGGAACCGGTATCGCCGTAATAAGCCATAGCCCCGGTTTTGATCGTGCTCAAATCGGCCAGAGTGCCGGAGATCTTGGCTTTTTCGATCGCTTTGAATGCGTTCGGAGCAACGACTGCAGCAAGAATTGCGATAATTGCGATGACAACGATCAATTCTACCAGCGTAAAACCTCTCTTCATATTTCCCCCTTTTTGTGTTTATACGATGAACCCCTCGAATATTCTATAAATTAAATTTTTCTTACCCCTCCTTTCTACGCGACAAAGCAAGAGTACGAAAAATAAATCAGAGAATTTGACCCTGTTTCAGTATTCTATGCTATCTTTTGAATCCTGTCAAGTTAAAACTGGCCAGCAACTTACAGCAACGGTTACCCCGAATCCAGCGTTACGCGGAACACTTCTTCCACCGAGGTCATCCCCTGAAAAAGCTTATCCAGCGCAGCCAGGCGCAGCGTGGTCAGCCCCTGCTTGATCGCCACTTCCCGGATGCTGTCCGCGGAAGCGCGTTTCAAAACCATGCCCTGGACCTCCGGGGAGATCTTGAGCAGCTCGTAAATGCCGATGCGGCCTTTATACCCGCTCTGCCCGCATAATCCGCACCCTTTGCCCCGGGCAAATTTAGTGTCTTTGGTTACCCGGTCGGTCACCCCCAGATCGCGAACTATCTCCGGCTCCGGGACGTAAAATTCCTTGCATTTTTCGCATACGCGCCGCACCAGCCGCTGGGCCAGAATGCCCAGCACGGAGGAAGAAACCAGGAAAGGCTCGACGCCCATATCGATCAAACGGGTGAACGATGAAGCGGAATCGTTGGTGTGCAGGGTGGAAAAAACCAGATGGCCGGTCAACGCCGCCTGCACTGCGATCTCCGCGGTTTCCTTGTCGCGGATCTCGCCCACCATCACGATGTCCGGGTCCTGGCGCAGGAAGGAACGCAGCGCCGCGGCGAAGGTCAGGCCGGCGGTGACATTCACATGGACCTGACGCATGCCGGGAAACTGGTATTCCACCGGATCCTCGACCGTCATGATGTTGACGTCTTCCTTATTCAACAGTTGCAGGGCCGAATACAGGGTGGTAGTCTTTCCGCTGCCCGTAGGCCCGGTAACCAGGATGATGCCGTAGGGCGAGGCCAGCAACGATTTGAAGAGATCCATTTCTTTGGGCGGAAATCCCAGGGAATTCAATCCCAGCACCACGCCGCTTTTATCCAGGATCCTCAAGACCACGTTCTCGCCGTTTACCGTCGGACAGGTGGAAACGCGGAAATCGATGTTTTTATTGCCGACCTTCATCATGATCCTGCCGTCCTGCGGGATGCGTTTCTCGGCGATATCCAGGCCGGCCATGATCTTGAAACGCGAAATGACCGCAGCGGTAAGATCTTTGGGCAGGGACGGCTGGCGGTGGAGCATGCCGTCGATGCGGTAGCGCAGGCTCAAAAGCCTCTCTTCCGGCTCCACGTGAATATCCGACGCTTTCATCTGGATCGCCTGCACGATCATATGGTTGACGATCTTGATGATCGGGGCGTCTTCGCCGAGTTTGTCGCCTTCGAGCAGTTTATTCTTGTCGATGGAAGCGATGATCTCCTGCATATTGCCGCTGCCGCCGTAATACTGGTCCTGGGACTTGCGGATATCGATCTCTTCGGCAAAAACCGCTTCCACCTTCAACCGGGTGATCCGCTGGATTTCGTCGCTGATATAAATATTGGTGGGATCGACCATGGCCACCGTCAGCACGTCTTCCACGACGAATACCGGCATGATCTTGTATTTACGGGCAAAATCCTCGGGAACGATCTTGACCACTTCCGGATCGATCAGGTATCCGGAAAGATTGAAAGAAGTGATTCCGCTTTGCATAGCCAGGGCGCGCTTGATGTCTTCATGGGAAACCCAGTTCTTCTTGACCATGATCTCGCCCAGCGGGAGGTGGGAAATCGTTTGTTCCCGTAAAGCGTCCTGAAGCTGATTGTCGTTGATCAGCCCCTGTTCAACCAGAATCTGTCCCAGTTTTTTCTTGGTATCGCCCATGGTCCTATTTTCCCTTTTCTGCTTTTTCCGCTGGAGCTTTTTTAGTCTGCTGCAGGGTCTTGAGGTCCTGTTTCTGCTTAGTGATAATGCTCTCCAGGTCCTGTTTTTCCCGCTGCAGGTCGGAAAACTCTTTATGCAGCGAATCTATCTCCTGCACGGCCTGATCGTTCAAACTCTTCTCCTGTTCGGCCGCCTTGCGGATATTCCAATCTTTTTTCTGCTGCTGCTGGTAAAACTCCTTGCCGATGCCATAACGGTAATTATTGGTCATCCTGGTCATTTCCTGGGTGTCCACGATGGTCGGAGAAACAAAAATCAGCAGCTCGGTCTTATCGCTGGTGGTCAGAGAAGATTTGAAGAGATGTCCCAACAACGGAATATCCCCCAGAAGGGGGATTTTCGACTGGCCCTTGGCCACTCTGTTCCTCATCAGGCCGCCGAGGATGATCGTCTGGCCGTCGCCGACGATCACCCGGGTGTTCGCCTCGCGCTTGTCAATGATCGGCACGGTGTAGGGAACTTCCGTCCCTTCCTGGCTGACGGTCAGCTGGTAATCGCTGACTTTCTCGCTTACCGAAGGCAGCAGATCGAGCGTGATCGAGTTTTCATCGTTGATGATCGGCGTGACGTTCAAAGAAATACCCACCTCTTCGAAATGGATGGTCCAGGTAATCGTAACCGCGCCGGAATCGGTAACGCTGACCTCGGGCTCGGCCCAGGGCTGGGTCTGGATCACTTTGATCTCGGCCGGGCGGTTATTCACCGTGGTCACGCTGGGCGCCGAGAGTATATCGGTATCCAGATCGTTGGCCAGGGCTTTGAGCACCGTACTGATATTCTCGTTGAATATGGTCAGGGTAAAAGGGTTCTCGTTGTCGGTCCCGCTGATCGGCGGATATTTGGTGTTCTTGAAAGGAATGGCCTGCCGCAGACGCTGATTCGCCGCGAGGGCTTCGGTCAAATCGCCGGTCACGCTGTACTCGCCGACGCTCGCGATCCCCGCGTTGCGCAGGTACTCCCAGTTGATCCCCAGCGCGTGTTCTCCCTGCAGCTTGACTTCCACCACCCGCGCTTCGATCAACACCTGTTTGGGCGCGATATCCACCACGGCCAGATATTCGTCTATCCGGCGCAGATTCTCATCATAATCGATCACCACGATGGAATTGGGCTCATCGCCATACATGACTATGCCGTCCGCAGACAAGAGACTGCGGATATCCCTGCTGGCAGTTCCCTGGGCGTACGCACAGGAAGCGAACAAACAGACACATAGCGTTACGATCGTTTTTTTCATCGGTCTTTATCCTCCTGAACCGGTTGTGCTTCCGCCGGCGGAAGGCGCTCCGCCTGCCCCTGAAGTGGTCGTGGTGGTCGTGGTGCCAGTCCCGGCAGCGCCGGTCTGCCCCAGCATATCCGAAGCCTTGAGATATTTCAATTTGAACACCCGGCTGTTCATCCGCTGATCGACCACCTGCAGATAATCCTCCACTCTTTTCACATTGGCCGGGTAATCGATAACCATGATGGAATTCTGTTTCTGGCCCAACAAAACTCTGCCCAGAGGAGAAAGCAATCCGAAGAAACCTGCCGACGCCGGCTCTTCAGAATCGCTGCCGGAACCCGACGTTGAACCGGAGGAAGAAGCCTGCGAGCTCTCCTTGACTTCGTCCTTGGCCGCCGCCAGCAGTTTCTTGGCCTCCACATGCTTGAGCACAAATGTTTTGGTGATCAAATTCGGCGACACCTTGAGAATCTTGCCTTTTTTCTCCAGGTTGAGATTGCTCATCTCGGCGATCGCCTCCAGCGCTTCTTCCAGGGAAACATTGGTAAAGCTGGCGGTAATCGTACCGGTGACCTGCGCATCGACCATGATGTTGAGATTATAATCGTGGGCGATGACGCGAAAGAGATCGCCTAACGGCACATCGCGTAACTCCAGGGAATATTTGGCTTCTTCGGCTTCCAGACGCTTGATCTCCAGCACCGGCAGGGAAGCGGTCAATTTCTTCTTCATCGCTTTCTCCTGTGATTCGGCAGACTTTCCGTCTTTGTTTTCGCCTTCCTTTTTCTCGCCGTCCTTTTTCTCCGTCTGCTGGGGCTGCTGCGCACTTGCCCCGGAGGCAGGCGCAGGCGTGCTCTCCTGCCCCCGCGCCGGCCGGTCAGCGCCGATCAAGCAGAGCATCGCGCAGAGCACAAAACACAACCACCGTCTCTCAATACTTTCGTGCATTGTCATGTTATTTCTCCGTTTTTAAACCGACCGCAACCTGCGCCGACAACGATTCGGCTTCCTGCCGGTTTACCCCCCGCGACCAGAAGATGCACACTACATCCGCATCCCGGCTGCAAAAAAAGAACTCATTGTCTTCGAGCGCCGCGCAGACATATCCGGGCTTATCCTCGAATTGCGCTGCGGCGAATTTTTTACGCAACCAATCGGCGTATCCCTTGAAAAATTCTTCGGCGTCCTCCTGGCTGTCCCATTTCGTCCAGAAAGTGACGCACCGAGCTCCTGCGGCATTCACGTGCGCGCAGAGCGTATCGTCCTTCCACCCCTGGGCGCAATCTTCCGCCCGATCGCGGCTCAAAAACTGACGCAAAGACTGGTCGATCAGGAATTCTCCCAGACGGTTGGAATAGATCGTCTGCCATCCCGGCGGCAACACCGGTACCCGCAGCGCAGCGGCAGTCGTCGGCAGCCGTTCCGCGTCGATATAATCCGACGCGTGCAAAATCTGCCTCATGGAAAGCGGCGGGGCCTTATACAGCTCGTCGAGCCACTTCCAGTCATGCGACCGCAGGCACGCCTGCATAAAAGCCGTCCCGTACGTGTACAGATTATAATAAACATTATCGCGGGTGAACGCTTCCTCGCGCAAAAGGTCTTTTTCGATCTGGCCGGCAACGTCGGGCAGGGATTTAAAATCCTTCTTGTCTTTCTTGAGCAAATATTCCAGCATCACCGCAGTCGCTTCGCCTTCCAGGACGGCGCGGTAAGCCATCATCGCGTCCTCATTGTTCTTGAGTTCAGCTTTCTTGCGGTAGTTTTCCGTATCGAATAAAGCGTCCTGCAGATAATGCGTCATCTCATGCACCAGCACCGCCTCTGCGAACATGGGATGCAGCCAATCCCCCATCACGATACGCTTGCCGGCAGGATCGTAATATGCCGCTATCCCGTCGATCTCGGAATTGATCGCGCTTATCCTGTAATCAGCGTCCTTGTGCAACAGTCCCAGCCATTTAAAAATGAATTCCTCCTGCTGCAGCTTTTCCGGCGTATATTCCTGGTCAAAGAGCCGTTCCATATCTTTTTTCACCTGCACCCGGTCCAGATAGGTAAACGGGATGGTATCCGGCGCCTGCCAACCGCGGATAGCGCCGATCTCTGCAGGGAACCGCAACGCTTTCTTCTCCAGGATCGCCCGCTCCTGTTTCACTTTTTCCACCACCGCCAGAGGCAGGACCAATTCCGGCGAAGCGTTATAATGCGAATACTCCACCTGCTGCAGCAAGTACACGTCGCTGATCGAACCCTCGGCGCGCATGATCACCGGCAGGAACGTTTCCTTATCTATCCATAACTTTGTGTTGATCGAACCCACCGTTTCCCAGCGTTTGAACATCCTGGGATCCTGGTCATACTGCAAGACATAACAATCCTTATTCCGCCGCTTCTCGATCCCCAGAAAACGTATCGTTTCCAGATCCACATTGTCCGTTTTAACCGTAAAAAGGCTGTGAAAAAGCCCGTAAGCCAGCGCGCGATTAAGCTGCTTGTCGGAAATTTCCAGCTCTTCGGTTTTCCACTCCCGTTCTTCCCAATCCCAGGTAAACGGAATACCTTTCCAGTTATAGGTCTGCACCCACCGGGACGTAGACGCGCTGTAGGGAAGCAACAATGACACGCTTACTTTTCCATCACTCTTATAATCGTCCACGTTATGAATATAATTAATCGAATCTATTTTCATATGCAAGAGGGGATTCTCTATCCAGACTTCCAGATTGACGTCGACCGATTCCAGGGAAGAGTAGGCATAGGTCATCTTCTCTAAAATCCGATAGGGCGTCAGATTCTCCGCTGTCTCCGCCTGCCCGCCAGGCGCAGCCTGCTGCGCTTTCTGCTGCGCCAGAAACTCGCCGAGATCGACTCTTTCCCATCCGGTCAATAACAACAGGCAAACCAGCGCGCCTGCCAGCCGGACCCCACTTCTATCCTGCCACGGTATTCGCGTCATTCTTCCGGTTCTTTCACTACGTTCCCGATCCTGATCATATATTCCCTGAACGAATCCTTGCAGATGACCTGCTCCGGTTCGATCCGGACTATCTGCTTGCCGTCTATAATATCTCCCTCGCGCAGGATCCGGCCGTCAATAACCGCCTGACTTCCGGACGGCGAGACAATAATCGCGTTTACCGTCAAATAATCCAGTACCGGCAGTATACCCCGCTTTTTGATGATCTCCCGCTCTTCTTTAGTCAAAAAAGGATTGGGTGCTTCCGGCACCAGCGGAGCGGTTTCCGGAACGGGTTTCGCTTCCTGCACAGGTTGCGCCGGAGATTGTGACGCGGCGGACGGCTCAACGCCCGGCGGCTCTGCCGGCGTTGGGGCGGCAGGATCTACCGGTGCAGGAACAACTGCGGACGAACCGGGAATGACTACCTGCAACCCACCCAGTCCGGACCTGCCTGCGGCCTTCTCTTTTGCCTCCCACTCCCGGTTAGCTTGAGCCATTTTACTGCTCTCCATGCGGTCCCGTATAAAAGGCCAGGCCGCATAAGCTATACAGGCGATGGTGAGCGCAATACCGCCGATAATGATAAGCATTTGTTTGATATCTACGTCTTTCTTCATCTTCATTCACCTGTTCTGTTGGAAAGGGATCTAACGAATAACACCTATCCCCAGGATACTCTTCAGCTTCTTAATATCTTCTTCGGTATATTGGCGCCACTGGTTAATCAGATGGCGCTTAGCCTTAGGGAAAATGCCTTTCTTTTCATACCGAAAAAGCGTCTGCTTCGAGATCCCCAACATCTGCGCAACTTCTTGAGCTGTAAAAATTTTGAGGCTCATGTCTTTCCACACCGCCTTGAGTTGGGTTGGTAAAAGTTATCCTAAATACGCTTAATACTATTTGATGATATTCTATGATACCTGATAGTAATTGTCAAGCCGTATTTCGCGTAAAGGCTTTTTCCAAAAGACGTTGCCTTAGAACGGGATCAAGCTCGCCCAGGGTCACACCCAGAAAATAATCCCGTTCTTTGAGCATAAAACAACGAATTATTTCTCCGGTTGCGCAAAATTCCTCTTGCCTGGCCCCGGGTCTTTTCAAACCGTCAAATTCCATGAAAAGACTTACCCCCCTGGGCAAGAATACCGGACAGGCAATGCCGATTGCCTTAGCGTTCTGCGAAATATCCTGGGCTTGCGCCTTAAGTTGCTGCGCCGGAGCCAGAGCGATACCCTGGTCGCGGACCGCCACGGTAACCGGCAAAGAAAGGAATAACCGTTCGGACTCCCTCCAGAACCCCACCCCTTTCAGGGGATTCTTCCGGGAAATGAACTGTCCGGCGGAAAAATTCCTCTCGTTGAGTCTCCAGTAATAATCAAGCGCCGCAGTGATCGCGGCGGTGGTCGCAAAAAGCGGTTCCACGCTCAATCCGCAATGTTTACCGGCAGCGTCAACAAGCGCGGGATCCAGCGGATTGCTGCAGGCAAGATACAACAGGTCATTGATCTTGCATACAGGAATGACCGTATTCTGACGGCAAAAATGCTCGTCCAGGAGATGAAGAACCTCCGGCGCAATCCGGTAATCGGAAAGGTTGATATAGGCGATGCCGCTCTCCTGGGCGAAGAAAACCATTAATTGCGTTTCCGTAAGATACCCCAGTTTGACTAAAGACAGCCATACAGAATATCCGTTCTTCGCGGCTTCCAGTCGCGCCAGATCAAGCGTTTCCGGGTTGATCAATCCCCGTTCGACCAGGAGCTTCTCTATATCGTCCATATCAACTCTGCTTGATTACCTGTATCATCTTCCACATGGGCAGGAAGATCGCCAGCGCCATTCCCATGACCACTCCGCCCAGGACCGAAGTCATGATCGGTTCGATCATGGTGGTCAGATTCTTCACCGTAGTCTTGACTTCCAGATAATAAAAATCGTACAACGAATCCAGCATTATGGTCAATGCGCCGGATTTCTCGCCGATCGAAACCATATACCCGACCAGGCGGGGAAACAGCGGGCTGTTGAGTATGCCTCCGGATATACCTTTGCCGTCGGCCACATCGCGCTTTATCTTATCGATCTCTCTGGCCAGCACTACATTGCCGATAGTCGAGCTGACGATATCCAGCGTATGCAGCACCGGCAGCCCGGATTGATACAAAACGTTGAGCATGGAGACGAAACGCAGCATGGTGATCTTGATATATACTTTGCTCACCACCGGTAAACGGAACTTCAAACCGTCCCAGTACCACCTGCCCTGTTTGGTGTTAATCGCGAACTGAAATAAAAAATACAAACCGCCGGCTCCGCCGGCCAGCAGCACAAACCAGAGGATTTTCAGCCCGAGGATGGGGCTCTTGGCCCACGGGCCCAGGATGATATTGCTGATCACGATCATCACCTGGGTGGGAAGCGGCAGTGCCACTTTCGCATCCGAGTAGATCTTGGCGAACTGCGGGATGACCGCCACTGAAAGCACCACCACTGCCGCTATCAAAGCGATAACCACCATGATGGGATAACGCAGAGCGGTCATAATATTCTGCCGGGTCTCCTGATCCTCTTCCAGCATCTGGGAAAGCTTGATCAACACCTTATCCAGGATCCCCGCGCTTTCTCCGGCGATCACGGTATTGACATAGAGTTCGGAAAAAACATTGGGATGCTTGGTCATCGCTTTGGACAAACTGATGCCGGATTCGACATCATGGATGATCTTGAACAACGCGTCTTTCAGGACCGGGTCTTCCGACTGCGTAGCCAGAACCCGCAAGCCTTCGATGATCGGGACCGCAGCTTTGATGATGGTGGAAAACTGCCGGGTAAAAATAACCAGTTCCTGGAAATTAACCTTATTGCCGCCGGAAAATATCCGGGTTAAAGAATTACCGCTTTCTTTTTTCTCGGCCAGCATTTCGATGCCGATCGGCAAATACCCCAGCTTTGCCAGTTCGGTAGTAAGCGCGATCTCGTTATCCGCCTGCATCTCGCCTTTGACCGCCTGTCCTTTATTGTCTACTGCTTTATAGGCATATACCGGCATAATGAATTATTGTTTACCTCCCAGCCAGTTTCCGATACGTTTCTGATATTCTTCCATCTGCGCCGTATTAACCTGCACCTTCGGGGCAGCAGCGCGGGGCAGCGGCTGCGCAGCCGGAGCCACCGGTTTCAACTCCGCGGCAGGAACGGCTTTGAGTTCGATATGTTCCTCGCAGACGCGCGCAACTTCTTCCAGCGTCGTAATCCCCTGCAGCGCTTTAACCACTCCGTCGTCACTCAAGGTTTTCATGCCTTTTTCGCGGGCTTTCTGTCGCAGGACCACCTGCGAGGTATTGGTCAGAATCATCTCCCGGATCTCATCGTCGCAGATCATCAATTCATATAATCCGGTGCGGCCGCGGAAACCTGTGCCCTTGCAGAAATCGCAGCCTTTCCCTCGATAAAGCGCTACATCCTTACGGCCTTCCAACCCCCACTTTTTCATCACTCCTTTGGTAGGCTCGTACGGCTCGCGGCAATTCGGACAGATCGTCCTGACCAGGCGCTGCGCCATAACCCCGATCAACGCCGCGGAGATCAAAAACGGCTCCACGCCCATGTTCGCCAGACGGGTGACCGAAGACGGCGCGTCGTTGGTGTGCAGGGTGGAAAATACCAGATGGCCGGTCAGAGCCGACTGAATGGCGGTAATCCCCGTCTCCATGTCTCTGATCTCTCCGACCATGATCACATCCGGATCCTGGCGCAGGATAGCCCGTAACCCTCCCGCAAAGGTAATGCCGGCTTTGGGATTGACCTGGATCTGACGGATCAGGCCCAGTCGATATTCCACCGGGTCTTCGATGGTAATAATGTTGCGATCGATGGTATTGATGCGCATCAAAGCCGAGTACAGCGTGGTGGTCTTGCCGCTTCCCGTAGGGCCGGTAGAGAGGATAATACCGTACGGTCGGGAAATAAGCTCTTCATATCTGACCAGGTCATCGTGAGCGAAACCAAGTTTCTCCAGCCCGATCATCACTGAAGCGGTATCCAGCAAACGCATAACCACGTTCTCGCCGTAAATGGTCGGCAGCGTGGAGACGCGGAAATCGATCACTTTATCTTCGATCTTGGACTGAAAATGACCGTCCTGCGGGACGCGGCTTTCCGCGATATCCATGCCGGCAAGCACTTTGACGCGGGAAATGATCGGCGACTCCCATTCTTTCGGCGGAGAAGGAATTTCGTGGAGTATCCCGTCGATCCGGAAGCGGATGCGCAACAATTCCTGCTCCGGCTCGATATGGATATCGGAAGCCCGGTCGCGCACTGCCTGGGTAATGATCAGATCCACGATTTTGATGATGTTGGCGCCTTCGGAAACCGGCTTGGTATCCGAACGCGGCTCGGCGCTCAACTCGGACAAAAGACTTTCGGCGCTCTGCTGCTTGGCGTAGATCGCCCCGCGCGCCTCGTCGATCTCCTTGGGAGACGAAAGGTACAGTTCCAGGGACATACCGGCCTGCATCTGCAGCTGGTCTATGGCCGACAGGTCCGCCGGATCGACCAGGGCGATATGCAGCGTGTCATTCTCGATCTTGAAAGGCACCGACTGGGTTTTATGCGCCAGCTCTTCGGGAATAAGCTTGGTCAGTTCATCGTTGGCTTTGAGACCGGAGAGATTCGCGTAATTGAACCCCTGGCTTTTGGCGATCGCTCCGTAGAGCACGGCGCGCGGCATGATCTTGGCGTCGACCAGCACCTGCTCCAGCGGCCGTTTCATCCGCTGCATCTCCTCTTTAGCCTTCTCCAGCTGCTCCGGCGTAATCAGATCTTCGTTCAACAACAGCTGTTCGAGATCGTAATCGTTCATTCCGCGGACACCTCGGTATTGAGCTGATCGATCCATGACCTGACCTGCGCCGCGTCCGGAGCTTCAGGCGCCAGGTTTACGTAACGCAGGTAATATTTGAGCGCTTCGCGCTTGTTGCCCAGATAATTCTCATACAGCACGGCAAGATTATAACAGGCGTCTTTATCCTGCGGATCGAAACTCAACGATTTCCTGAAAGCTTCCTCCGCCTGTTTATATGCGCCTTTCTTCAAAGCCTCCACTCCCGCATTGTAATAAAAAGACGGGTCCTGAACCGGCAGCGGGATTATCCGCTCCGCCGCAGCGGCATCGGCCGGCGCCGGCGGCGCTTCATAAAGTTGCGCGGGCGCTTCGCGCCCCAGCACCAGCTCGGCTTTGCCGAAGGCCTCGTTGGCTGCAGAATAATTGCCTTCCCGCAGGAATTTCTGCCCCTGGGCATAGAATTCTCTGGCTTTTTTGATCTTCTCCTGCCGGACCGACGACGCATCGACCTGCTCGGCGACCGGGCTCCGCCCGGCAAAAGATGCGCGCGGCACAGCCAGCGCGTACAAGACACACAGCAGAATCATCGTACCGGAAACTATCGTGCTCATGGAGCGCTCCGGGGTTGCTGCGGGATCAATTCGACCGCCACCTTGCCCTGTCCTCCGGTGGCATTACCCGGCGGGGAAACGGCAGCGCCGTTGTGCTGCGCCTCTTCCGTCCCTTTAAAAACACTGGAGATCTTTCCCAGCATATCCACGAATTTCTTGCGCACTTCGTTCAACTCCGCGGTAGTCTGGGCGAGCCTGCTGCGCACGTCTTCCTTTTCCAGCTCGCTGGCGATGTATTTTTCTTTAAGGGAAACCGCATCCTTTTCCAGCTGCTCATAGCGGCGCTGCAGCTCGTTGACATGGCTCTCCATTTCGATCAGGCGCGACTGTAAAGAGAATATCCTTTCCTCCTTGCCGGACAGATCGGCTTTGTTCTGATTGAGCAGATCCTGGGCCAGGCGGTATTTCTCTTTGAGAACGGCGTTGTCTTTAGCGACCGTTTCCGACTGATTCTTCAAATACTGTATCTCCTCGCGGAACTTCAGCTCGTCGTTAAGGCTGACCTTTTCCCGTTCCAGATTGACCGGCGCCGGCGACTGAACGGAAGGCGCCGCCGTTACGGGAGATCTGGCTTCGCGCAAACCGGCCAGATACTGGTTCATCTTGCCTAATTCCGCAGTCATACCCTCAAGACGGACCTTGATCACTTCCTCCTTGCCGGGCTTTAAACGCAGGTCGGCGAGGCTGCGCTCGATCTCGCTGATACGCGCCCGTACGGACTGCACCAGTTCGAAATTATGCCGGACCGTATCCACTTCCTGCTTCAGCGTTTCTGCGCCCCGGGCCGCGTTTTCGATCTGCTGCTCGAGACCGGGAATCCTGGCGGTGTCTTTCACCGCGGCGGCGATCTTACGACTCAACAGTTTATTCTCCCCGATGCTCCGGGCCAGTTTCTGCTGCAGATCGAACGTTGTCGTGCGCTCCTGCTGCAGCGCCCCTTCAGCCGTGGATAACGCCTTTTTCAGTTCCGCCTGCGCTTGAGCGAACGCGGCCATTTCGCTCTGCAAGTCCGCGATCGCGCGCTCTTGAGAAGCGCTCTGCGTAACGGTAACCCGCTGCATCTTGCGCAACGAAGCCTGGTAATAAATCGTCACTATTCCGACGATAGCGATGCTGATCAGCACTATCCCGATTTTTTCATTGCGCATTTTTCTCCCTGATCTCCGTTTTGAAAGGACGCGCATAGGCGCTCGTCCCTGCGGTATCCGCGGCGACGCCAACGTCCTGATTATCCTTGAGTATTCTGGCGGTGACAAAAATCAACAGATCCGTGCGCTCTTTGGGCTCCTCATCGGTGCCGGTTTCCTTGCGGGTGAAGAACGCACCGATAAACGGGATATCGCCGAGTATCGGTATCTTGTTCGTGGTCAAAGAGTCCTTTTCCTTAACCAGCCCGGCGATAACCACGGTCATTCCGTCATTGATGATCACTTCGGTCTCCGCGGTACGGGTAGAGGTGATCGGCCGGCGGTTAACGTCTTCGCCGATATAATCGATAATATTGCTCACCTCGGGCTTGAGTTTCAATTTGATATGACCGTCCGGGCTGATCTGCGGGGTGACCTGCAGATTGACCCCCACGTTCATCTCCTCCCACCCGGTAACTTCCCAGGCGCCGGTGGTCTCATTGCGTTCATAGAGCGCCAGGGGCACCACTTTGCCGACATTGATCGTCGCCTGCTGGTTATTCAACGTCACAATGCGCGGCGAAGCCACCAGCTTGGTGTTGGTGCGCGACTTCAGAAAATCCAGCACCACGCTCAATCCGGTAAAATCCAGCGTGCCCAGGGTAAAATCATCGGCGGCCGAATACGGGAATCCATGCGCGGTGGGAAAGTCCGTCGTATCGTTTTCGGAGAGGAGTTTTTCGTTCACACTGCTTTTCCCGCTCAAGAACGGCAGCGTGGTCGGCCGTTTTGAACCGGAAGCGCGTATCGTCGTCTGCCAATCGATGCCCAGTTTTTCGGTATTGGTCAGCGAGGTTTCGATCAATTTCGCTTCGATGAGCACCTGGGACGTCACCTCATCCAGCGAGGGGATCATCCGCTCGATCTTATTGATCACCGTCAGCGAATCCGTGACCACGATAGAATTCGACCGGGCATCCGCTTCGATCGACCCGTCGGGGCTCAAGACCTTGGACAGGGTGTCTTTGAGTTTAGCCGCGTCCGCATTGCGCAATCGGAACAACTTGGTCTGCTTGCCCTCGCGCGCCGCCTCTTCCTGGGTGGTGATCTTGAACACATTGTCTTTTTTGGTATAGGCGAATCCGTTCACCGTGATGATCGAATCCAGCGCCTGCTCAACGCTGACCTTGTTCAACTGCACGGTGACCAGTCCCCGGACCGACTCCGAGAAAACGATATTCAGGTTATACTGTTTGGACAACTGGCGCAGAACATCCTTGATATCCACTTCCCGGAACTCCAGGTATTCGATTATCTCGCTCTTGGGCTGCTCCTGGGCGGACACGGTCGCCGCCGGAGAAAGCAACGCCCACATCCCTGCCATCATCAGTAGAATCGCCATGCGGACTTTCATTCGTCACCTCGTCTTCGCAGCCGGGTTACCGGACGCGCTATTTATTCCATCATCGGGAAAGGTCAGGTAGAAGCTTTGCTGCCCCCTCTTCAATAATACTCTGTTTTTTTCGATCTCGACCACCTCGTAGTCGCCGAGGAGATCCCCCTTCTTCACAATCTGTTCGTTGATGTAAGCGAAACCGCTTTTATCGGTCCCGAATGAAATACCCTTCAGCTGGAATTCCCGCAATCCGTCGCGCGCATCGTAGGTAACGGTAAACGGATCCCTGCTCCAGGGCATTTCAATGCGTTTCAGCTGCTCGCCGATGATCTGTTCGCTGCCCGGGGCAGCGTCGGTAAAGAACGGTGCGGCCGGCGCAGTATCCACCGCCAGGGGTTCTGAAACCGCGGCGGGAGCGGGCGGACGGCCGCCGCGCAGCGACTTCTTGAGGCTTCCCGGCAGAATCAGCGCCAGGATCAACACGCCGCCGCCGATAATCATTAACTGGGTTTGTTCTTTTTTGGTCATTTACAGCTCATAGATAGTGAACGTGCTGATGATCAGATCAACCTGTAGATCGCGTGACGATGCGGCGACCCGCGCAGCGTCTTTCTGGGACAACAGCTGCAAGGGCACCTTTTCCACGGCGATGCTTTCGATGCTGAAAACGCCGGGCAGCTCGGTCAAAGCCTTGATATATTCCCCCAGCGTTTTGAACGAACAGGTAAAGATCATCTCGATATAGACTTTATTCACTCCGGCGGGAAGATTCTCCTGCGAGGCCCGCATATCTTCCCGGGGGCCGATGCTGATAATCACGATATCCCTGCCGGCAGCCGACTGGCTCAAGAGTTGAATAATCCGGGGCAGTTGCTTGCCGCCCACTCCCGTTTTGCGGAATTCTTCGATTTTCTGCTGTATGTCGACGATCTCCTTCTGCGGATTCGGCACGCTGCGGATAAGCTGCTCCGAATGGGACAACAACTGCTGCTGGGCATCGAAATCCGCCTTCTGCCGTTTGAGATACTGCAGGCTCGGCCGGCCGACGAGCAGGAACGCCGCCGTCAGGACCGCGATCCCGGATACGGTGTAGACGAAGATATAGGTTACGTTGCTGAATTTCCTGGGCATATCAATAATCCATTCTGCAGACCAGTTCGAAATCCGCCGACGGCACCGGATCGTACATGTCTTTTTTCCGGGAGAGCTCCCGCACGTCGCTGAAAAACGGCGATTCCTCCAGAGCGTCGATGTACTGGGTCATAACCAGATCCACGATGGTATACCTGCTGGAAGCCCGCCCGATCAGATGCAGATCCTTGCCGTCCTTGGTTTGCTCGACGAATACTTTCGTCAGCACGATCTCCTGGGGAGTGAGCGCGCTCAATTCCTTGAGCACTCCCTGCCATAGCGGCTGCCTGCCTTTAGCCTGGTTGAGCAACCCCTTGCCCTGATCGAGCTTCCCCTTCAATTCCATATACTGACGGACCTGGGAAGCGGTGCCTTCCATGCTGTTGATCTCGCCCGCCACCCTGCTCACCGCAACCTTCATTTTCAATGCATTGGCGTAGGTGGATATATAGAAACCGATACTGATCACCAGGATCAGCGGAAAGGCGACCCGCAGCAGCGTAACGATCAGCGCGAGTTTCTGCTCCAGGCGTTCTTTCGGCGGAATGAGATTCACCTTGCCGGCGGCTCCCAGGCAGAGCCCGAACGCCACCGCCAGATGCGGCGCCGCCTGTTCCATCATCAATTCCTGCTTCAGGATGCCTTTGTCCGCCCAGCCTTTGACGATTTTGAGAATATTCAAATGTTCTACCCGCTTGACGCCTTCCAGATTGAACTGCAGGAATTTGTCCAGATTCTTCAACCGGGATGTCCCGCCGGTGATATACAGCTCCTCGATCGCCGGGGTTTTATAGGTCTTGGCGTAATAAGTCAGCGTGCGCGAGATCTCCAACACCAGCCTCTCCAGCAACGGACGCAGCAACGCCAGTAATTGTTCTGCGGGCAATGGCCCGAAGTCCGTCAGGAATTCCGAATGCGCGTCTTCGGCCATGGGAATGCCGCAATTGCGCTTTATCTTTTCGGCATCCTCCACGCCGATAGTTACCGGCCCGGCGGAAGTGGTAATGGCTTTTGCCAGCGCGTGCGTCAGATGATCGCCCCCGATAGGGATCTCCCGCGAAAAAATCAGGTTTTTGCCTTTGTAAAAATTCAATAACGCCGTACTTGCCCCGATATCGAGCAATGCCAGCGTTTTATCCGCCGGAGCGCTGAAACAACACGCCATCAGATTACCCAGCACGTCGGATACCGCGTTGATCGCCGCCGGTTGAATCCCGATATCTTTGAGGAATTGAACCTGGTCGTCTATGGTAAATCGATCCACGGCGATACAGGTCACCTGAAGGCTGACGGTTTTTTCGTCTTTGGCCTGGCCGTTGATGTAATAATCAAAACTGACATTATTGATATCGAGCTGGAAAGGAAGCCGTTTCTTTAATTCGATCCCCACGGCTCCGCGCAGATCCTTCTTATTGAGATTCGGCACGTTCAGAAAGAAAACGAACACTCCCTTGCCGGACAAAGAAAGCCGGCCATGGCAGCGTTTTACCCGGGCTTCGCTCAAGAACTCTTTGATGAACTCTCCGATAAATTTGCGTTTTTCGGCGGCATTGTCCCTGATGTTCGGCGGGATTGCCCGGGCAATATAATGCTTGATCTGATAACCGTCCTTGACCTGATGCAACTGGAGCAGTTTGAGGTAGCTGGAGCCGATATCGAGGCCGATGAGATGCTGGTCCGCGGTGAAAAAGCGGTAGAGAATAGAGCCGATGCCGGCAAACGGCGATGGACCGGAAGCCGCCGCTGGAGCTTTTGCCGGAACTTTGTTTTTTTCTGTCACCGCAGGATTGACCATTGTCTCAATTCTACCGATGTATGCTTAACTGTCAAGGGAATTCGTCTCCCCCGGTAAACGCTATTTCCTTGACGCTCTTACTTTTACGACTTCCAGTTCTTTCAAAATCGCCTGTTGATTCGCAAGCACCTGGTCCAGTTTCTGGGAAAGCTCTTTTGTGCTCTTATCCAGGCTGCTCCGGAGCGAAGAAAAAGAGCCCTCCAATCCTCCCAGACTCTGCATCGCCGCAGCCGCATCCTGGCTGGGTAGACGCTGGGCATAGAGCCGGAATCCCGCCATGCCCACTATACCCAGAGCGAGAAGAAATCCCACGATCAGTTTTTTATTCATTGCTCCCCCCATGCATAAACGACGTTTATTCATCCTGCCAGTCCTGCGCTATCATATCCATGATAAAATGCGGCGCTTGCGCGATAACCGCGTTGTATCTCACCACGGATTTATCGACCAGGGTGACATTGTTGCCGACTACCGCAGTGCCGTAGAGAAAAGTAAAGAAAATATCCCCGGTTTCCGAATAGATCAGGGTATCGAACACCCTGCCCAGCCCCAATAAGCGCAAAATCCAGTTAGGCAGATCCGGGGAAGAAATGTTGCCGTTCTTGGTGGCCAGCGCAGGGTACGGATCCGGCCGTTGGGAAAAAAGCATCATCCCCGTACCTTTAATACCGATATCACCCTCGCTGATAATACTGGTGCCGGAAAAAGCATTGATGAAGCTCGCCACATTGAATACCGTATCCGCCTGCACGTAGACAATATTCTGATCGACGGTCCACGTATCATCATACAACTTCGCCGCGCAGATCAGATCTCCGACCTGCCACTGGTTTGCGGCGAGGGTAAGATTGACCGAACTATCCACTCTCACCGTGATGTTGGTCAGCCTGTTCTTGACTTCGACGAAAGTCACTGTCCCCCATTGATCATACGACCAGCTGTCATTTGCCCGGTCCAGGTTACGCACCGCGTCCCCTACCGCCAGATTATCATATTCGCAATCCAGGTGAAAAGCGATGGTTTTCTGCGTATTATTATGGGTCAAGGTCTGATGACCGCTGCCTCCCGCCGGAGCTATCGCCGGAATAAGCATGACCCTGTCGCCGACCTGCCAACCGTTTACCCTGATGGTATCCACGTCCGCCCTCTGATTCCCGACATTGCTGGTCACCGGGGCCAAAGCGGCATATGAAGCATCCCAATGGCCGCGGGAGATATTGCGCAGCGCCTGGCCTTCAAATTGAGCGTGCGGGCTTTTAAACATATCCGCCGGAGTGAACACAAGCTGGGTTTTCCCTGTCCCCAGATCCGTTTTAGAGCTGATCACCCCGGTGCGCGGCGGAGTCCAGACCGTGCCGCTGCTCGCGGCTTCCTGCTGATACCCGGCCATATCGATGCGCGGATACGGAGTAGCCCCGATTACCGGCGCCGGCGAACTGCCGGTGCGGGGAATGGGGGTGATATCCGAGGATTGTTGATTATCCGGAAGCACGTCGTCACCGTTATACCAGGCCGCCTGGATGGTGCCGTTGAAACTCGAGGAACCGGAAATGTCGGTCCAATTGAAACGATTATGCGCCTGAACGACTTTATCCAGTCTGGCGCTGGTAATCAACATGCCCAGCTGACGCATCGCACGGTAATTCGCCTGCGCCGGCACATAACCGGTGGAAAGCACGCTGATGTTGGAATTGACGGTAGTACGGGTGACGACATACTGGCCGCTCTCCAGGGTGCGATTGAGCACTTTGGTATCGTTATTGAATTCAGCGGAACCGGTGGAGATGCGGTTAAGCGCTTCCTGCAATCCGGATTCCGCCACATCCAGCGCCCGCTCGGAATCGAGATTACGCCAGCTCATCTCGAAATCCACGCTCTGCATGGACATCAAAGCCCACCCCATAACCCCCAGGAGCATGATCACGAAAATAACCACGATCAGGCTAACGCCGCGCTCACTGCGCAATGTTTCTTTCCACCGGTTTATGCGCACGCCACCTCCTGCCTCACAGATTTCGCGGAGCAACCTGCACGCTGATCGTTTTGCTTTGCGTGCCGGCCTGCACCGTAAGCCCGATACGAATGAGCCGAATATTCGTTGCCAGCGGACTGACTGCCGGATTGAGCAACAATGTACCGCTGTTATCCATGTACGTAAAGGAAAGATTCCTGACCCCTTCGGCCAGGATATTGTTATTGCATAACAAGGTTGTCCCGGAAAGATTGAAATTCACCACGGCGCCGCTCCTGTCCGTGAACTGAAACCGGGTGGCGTTGGCGAACGTAACGGACGTGTCGTTACGCACCTGGCGCATTTGACGCAGCATCCGCGTCACCGCAACCCGCGTGGTGCTCACCGCTTCGCTGCGGAAAGAAACAAAATTCCACAGGTCGATCACCTCTTTTAAATACAGGCTGCCCAGGCCGGTCAGAATCCCCACCAGCACGATAACGACTACCAGCTCGATTAACGTAACGCCTCTGCGGCGCGTTGAATGCTTCTGCATGCTAATACCCGCTTATAATAGTAGCCGTGGAAACGCTGATCGCATTTCGCGCGCGGTCAACAGATACCCGGACGCGCTTAAAATCCGTCGGACCGGCCACATCCTGCCAGTTTGAACCGGTCAGATTGACATAGCTGACGCCGACGCTGCGGTTAAAACCGCCCGTGGAATCGACGTATCCGTTGTAATCGTCGATATCGTCAAACTTTGTCCGGTTATTGATCTCTTCGGTTTCATCGCTGCGCCCGGAGGCGAAAAGGCTCGACGCAGTCCATGGCCGGGACGTGACTTCGTCGAAACGTTTGACCTTGATCTCTTCCATCAACTCCCGCAGGTATATATCGGCATCGGCAATAAATTCCGAATTCATGGAACGCCAGGAAATGCCCGCCCAGGTATTCAACAATGCCGGGATGGCGATAGCTACCACCACGATAATCACCACCAGTTCGATTAAGGTAAACCCGCTCTTGCGCATTTCACTGCACCTTGACAAATCCCGTACCCGGGCTGACGGTTACACTCATATTCTCTTCCTGATAAGCCAGCCTCACGCTTCCCTGCGCGGCAAGCAACGCGCCTGCGCCGGTTTCAGGCTCGCCTTTCCAGTTAAACTGCAGCACCTGTCCTCCGTCGAAGTTGACGCTACCGATATCCACGCCGGTAAATTGCGGATCGGCGTTCAGGCTGACGGTGAAGTTCTGACGGGTAAAAGGATGCCGGATCAACGCGTTAGTCGAACTGTTACGCACCTCATACGTATTGGCTGCAGCATTGAACGTGATCCGGTAACGGCTGTGCGTCGTCGTCGCCAATCCCTGGACATAGCGGATATCGGACATGGTCCTGTGCGCTGCCGCATTGAGTTTCATGCTGGAAAAAACGTCGAAAGTCGGGATGGTGAATACCGCCAGAACAGCGATGATCACCATCACCATGATCAACTCGATCAGCGTAAATGCCCGACCGATAATCGACTGGAGTTTACGAACATCATCCTCCGTATATTCACGCCAGCTATTAATACGATTACGCTGCGATTTAGGAAACACGCCCTTCTTCTCGTAACGCAGCAGGGTCTGCTTGGAAATACCCAGTTTCTCGGCGACTTCATTGACTCTATAAACTCTCACCTGGAAGCTCCTGATATACCTTAATAATATTTGTCATATTTTATCATATTTGATAGATTATGCAAGAAAAATATTATTATTTTAAATTATTGATTTGCGCAATATTTAGGAAGACCTTGACAAGCACTCCGGTAAATGGTATATTTAAATGATTGTTGTGAAAAATAAACATAGCGGGTGGGTTTTTTGTTCCCGGACGAAGGAAATCCATCATAAACTAATATGTCTGAAAAACTTAGAAATATCATTGAAGACATTGCCCAGGATTACCTGCAAAGCGCGCTTACTCTGCGCTATGATATTTGCACCTGTGCAGTCTGTAAAAATGACATGCTCGCCTATATCCTCTCCCATGTGCCGGCAAAATACGTGACCACGCAGGAAGGCGCGATGCACACAATTATTCAGCAAACCCGGGTGGAACATCAGGCCCAGATAGCCAGAGCCATTCTTCAAGCGATCGAGCTGGTCGGCAACAATCCGCGGCATCAGATCAAAGAAGACAAAAACAAAACTTTTGCGTTGCTGCTGGACAAAATACGCGAGGACCGCAGTCTTGATTTCCGGCACTATCATCAGGATTTGCTGCGGCGCAGAGTAGCCGTGCGCATACGCACCCTCAAGCTCGCCACCTACGCCGACTATCTGCGGTATCTGATCAACCATCCCGAAGAATACGACAAACTCTTCGAAGTTCTCTGCATCAACGTTTCTGAATTCTTCCGGGATCCGGAAGTCTGGGTAGCGGTCAAGCGGGTTCTGGAGGAAATGATCCGGGCTAAAAAAAAAGAAAACTCCCATAGCCTGAAGATCTGGTCCGCCGGCTGCGCCAGCGGCGAAGAAGCGCACACCATCGCCATCATCCTGCGCGAGCTGCTCGGACCGGGCATGTCCGATTTCCAGATACAGATCCATGCCACTGACGTGGACAAGAAGGTTATGGATGCCGCGGGGAAAGGCGTTTACGGCAAAGAGAGCCTCAAGAACGTGGACAAAAAATTGCTGGAGAAATACTTCGCCGGCAAAGACGGAAGCTGGACGGTCAGCGCGGAGATACACAACCTGATAACCGTCGCCTATCTCGATTTAACCTCGACCGAACTGATCGAAAACGCCGATATTGTTTTCTGCCGCAATGTCTTTATCTACTTCGACCGCAACCTCCAGGAACAGATCCTCATGAAATTCTATCAATCCCTCAAGCCGGAAGGCTATCTGGTGATGGGAAAATCGGAAAGCATGATCCGTGACGTCAAAAGCATTTTTCAGGAGATCGACTTCGATTCGCGCCTCTACAAAAAAATCCCCTCCCCTTAATCCCTGCCGGTGATATAATAGGGTCATGAGCGTTCAAAACTACAATCTCATTGAAATCATCGCCCTGGAAACCCTCGAGCGCAGCCTGAACATGCGTTACGACATTTGCACCTGCGCCAAATGCAGAAAAGACATGCTCAAAGAGGTGCTTGCCCAGGTCGCCCCGAAGACGGTCAGCGTAACCCGGGAAGAACTTGACGCCGCGGTGCAACAAGCGAGAGAGGAACACCAGCGGGAGATCAACCACGTCGTGCTCAAAGCCATCGACACCATCGACGCCAACCCCGGACATCCGCCTCTCGAAGACCGGAAGAAAGCTTTCCGGCGGCTGCTCGAACGCATCCTGCAGGACCGCGGGCTGGATTTCCGCAATTATCACATCGACCTGCTCAAACGGCGTTTCGCGCTGCGCATCAAACTCAACAACCTGTCTTCCTATACCGAATACATGAACCTGCTCGCCCGGCAGCCGCAGGAATACGAGAAACTTTTCGAAACCCTCTGTATCAATGTCTCGGAGTTCTTTCGCGACAAGCCGGTCTGGATCACCATCAGATATCTGATCGAAACGCTGGCCAGGGAAAAAATGCGCAACAACGACACGTCGCTGCGCATCTGGTCGGCCGGCTGCGCCTGCGGAGAAGAAATGTACAGCATGGCGATACTGTTGCGGGAAGTGCTTAAAACCACCCTCCTGCATTTTAAAGTGGAACTCTTCGCTACCGATGTGGATAAAGCCTGCCTGAATACCGCGCAAAAAGCCGAGTACCCCAAGGACCGGCTGATCAACACCGAGCCCGAACTGGTATCGAAATATTTCGCGGTCAGCGGGGACAATTACCGCGTTCTGGAATCCGTAAAGAGCATGGTTGCGTTCAATTACCTCGATCTGACTTCGCAGGAATACCTCAAGGACATCGATATACTGCTGTGCCGGAATGTCTTCATCTATTTCAACAAAGAACTCCAGCATCAGATCCTCAAGCAATTTCATGAATCGCTGCGTCTGAACGGATATATCGTACTGGGGAAATCCGAGAATATGGTGTATGAGATGAAGAATTATTTCGAGGATACCGATTCCAACGCCCGCATCTACAGGAAAATCTGACCTGCCGACTGTCCGCTCTTCCACTCCCTTGCCGTGCGCACAAGTAACGCTCTGGTCGAATACTCTCCTGCCGGGAAACCCGCGGCTTTCAGCCGGCTGATATCGTAGACCCGATCCTTGAGCAGAGCATCCAGCCGCCTGCCCAGCCAGGGAAGCCGGCGCAACAGCGGCGTCATGCCGCAGGGCAGGAGCCACGGCGCAGGCGCATCCAGCCCTGCGCTGAAAGCGGTGAATATCTCCCGCATGCTCAAGACGTCTTCATCCGCCACCAGGAAAGTCCCTTCGAGCAAAACGTCGCTCTGCAATGCCAAAAGCAGCGCGCGCACGACCGTGCCCACATACGCCAGATGCATTTTCGGACGGCCGCGCGCCGGAAGCGCAAGCAGCCGCCATTGCAGCAGCCGCAGCAAAACCTGCTGCATATGCGGCTCGCCTTCTCCATACACCATGCTCGGGCGCAGGATTGCTACCGGCAATCCCTGTTGCCTGAAAGAGAGAACTATTTTTTCCGCTTCGATCTTGGAATGGCCATAGAGATTGGTAGCGCGGTAAGGAAGATCATCGGTAAGAGGCGACCGGGGATTCCCGCTGATCACGGCAACGGAACTTAGATAAATGAACCTGCCGGCGTGCGAGCGTTGAGCGAGCTCGCAGATATTCCCGGTGCCGATCACATTGGATTTAAAAAGGGCCCGGGGATCGCTGTCCGCGACCATCGCCGCGCAATGGAACACCGCGTCCCAGGGCTGCGCCGGCAACGCTTCTATGCTGCGCGCATCGCGAAGGTCTCCCGTGAGCAGGTTGACGTTTCCGGCTCGAAGAAACGTCGTGTCGCTGGTCTCGCGCACCAGAGCGGTAACCGCATGGCCTTGAGCCAGCAACGCATCGACCAGGCGGCTGCCGATGAAACCGGTGGCGCCGGTAACCAGAATACGCATCTCAAGCTCCCTTGTGATTACAAACCGTTTCCATTATACCTCAAAAAACTAAAAAGGGAGCCTGGATTTTTCCAGAACTCCCTTTTTCGAACCATACAATATCTTTGCAAATCGCTGCACCCCTTATGGATGGGGAAAGCGTCTGCTATTTGCGGTAGGTGGGACGGGATTTGTAGGCGGTGTGTAAAAGTTTCTCGGATTTTTCGCTTAAAGGTTTTTCCAGGAATTCCTCGTAGATCCTCTTGATATACGGATTCTGATGCGAACAGCGGATCTCCTTGGTCTTATCTTCCTTATATAAACCTTCGGCTCTTTTGATGCGCAGCTCATCGGTGACGTTATACGGTTGCCCGCCGCCGCCGACGCAGCCGCCGGGGCAAGCCATAACCTCGATGAAATGCCAGGGCATTTCCTTATTATTCTTTTTGGCTTCCCGGACTTTGTTGATCACATACTCCACATTGCCCAGGCCGTGAGCGATAGCGATCTTGACTTTCTTGCCGGCGATCTCGATCTCCGCTTCCTTGACGCCTTTGAGACCACGCACCGCGTCGAAATCGACTCTCTCCAGCTCATTGCCGGTAATGAAGTAATTCGCGGTTCTCAACGCCGCTTCCATCACGCCGCCGGTGGCTCCGAAGATAACCCCCGCGCCGGCATATTCGCCCAGGATGCTGTCGCACTCTTCTTCGGGGAGGTGGTTAAAATCCAGGCCGGACTGTTTGATCATCCGGGACAACTCCCGGGTGGTCAAAGCCACATCGATATCCTGATATCCGGAAGCGAACATCTCATCGCTCCTGCTGATCTCGTATTTTTTGGACGTGCAGGGCATGATCGAAACCATAAATATCTTCGCGGGATCGATATTGTTCTTCCTGGCATAATAGGTCTTGGAGAGTACTCCCAGGATTTCGTGCGGGGACTTGCAGGAAGAGAAATGCTCGATCATGTCCCCGTGGAATTTCTCCATAAAATCGACCCAGGAAGGGCAGCAGCTGGTAATGAGAGGAAGCGGCTTTTTGTTGTTGATAAACCGCTCTTCGAATTCGCTGGCCTCTTCCATGATGGTAACATCCGCGGCAAAAGAAGTGTCGAATACCGCCTTGAATCCCAGACGGCGCAGCACCGCGTACATCTTTCTGGTCAGATTGGTCCCCACGGGAAATCCGAATGCCTCGCCGATGGCCACGCGCACGGCCGGAGCGATCTGGACCACGCAGAACTTGTCCGGGTCAAGCAACGCCTCCCAGACTTTTCCGGTGTGGTCTTTCTCGACGATCGCGCCGGTGGGGCAGTGATTCGAGCATTGCCCGCAGCGCACGCACGGAGAATCCGCCAGCTGGATTTCGCCGGCCGGAGAGATCCTGGTCTTGATCCCCCGTTCCAAAAAAGACAACGCCCAGACGTCCTGCCCGTTCTGGCAGACTTCAACGCAGCGGCCGCAGAGTATGCATTTCGGCGGTTCCAGGGTAATGGTATTGGTCGAATTATCCGTGGGCAGATTTTTCAGAAACTGCGGGAACGACTCCTGGCGGATGCCGAAGTCGGCGGTCAGTTTCTGCAGTTCGCAATTATTGTTGCGCCCGCATTTCAAGCAATCATTGGGATGGTTGGAGAGGATCAGCTCGATCACCGTTCTGCGTATCTCCACGATCTCCGGGTCATGGGTAATGATCTCCATGCCTTCTTCGATCGGAGTGCTGCAGGCGCGCAGCATTTTCGCGGTGCCCTTGATCCTGACGATACAGATGCCGCACCCGGCGGACGCGGTCAGATCGGGATGCTTGCATAACGTCGGGATCTTCACCTGGACTTTTTCCGCGGCTTCCAGGATCGTGGTCCCCTCGGGCACTCTCAAAAGGATCCCGTTAATTTTAGCTTTGATGACTTTAGGCATAGGTTATGTTTTGGATACGGCCTTGAATTTACAGACTTCAAGACAGCGTCCGCATTTTATACATTTTTCCTGGACAATGGTAAATCCGTCTTCCCTGCTCCCCGGGATAGCTTCCACCGGGCAATTCTTCTGGCAGAGCGAGCAGCGTTTGCACTTTTCCTGAATGATCGCGTAGTTGGACAGCGCCGAGCATTTGCCCGCGGGGCATTTCTTGTTCTCGATATGCTGTTTGTATTCGCTTTCGAAATATTTCATCGTGGAAAGCACCGGGTTGGCCGCGGTCTGACCCAATCCGCAGAGAGACGCTTTCTGCATCGCCTGGGAGATCCGCCGCAGCACGGTCATATCTTCGAGCTTGGCCTGACCGTTGGCCACGCGCTTCAACACTTCCAGCATCTGGTAGCCGCCGATACGGCAGGGCGCGCATTTACCGCAGGATTCGTCCACGCAAAAACCCAGGTAGAATTTGGCGATATCCACCATGCAATCCTCTTCATCCATGACGATCATGCCGCCGGACCCCATGATCGATCCCAGTTTCTGCAGGTTTTCGTAATCCACCTGGGTATCCAGCGCGTCTACCGGGATCACTCCGCCGGAAGGGCCGCCGGTCTGCACGGCTTTGACCGCTTTGCCGGAAATCGTGCCGCCGCCGATATCATAGACTATCTCTCTCAAGGTAATGCCCATGGGCACTTCCACCAGCCCCGAATTCTTGACTTTCCCGGTCACGGCAAAAACCTTGGTGCCTTTGGATTTTTCCGTCCCGATGCTCGCGAACTGCTCGCTGCCCTTCAAAAGGATAAACGAAACATTGGACAAAGTCTCCACGTTATTGATCACCGTGGGCTTATCCCAGAGACCTTTTACCGAAGGATACGGCGGACGGGGACGCGGCGTGCCGCGCCGGCCTTCGATCGAAGCGATCAATGCCGTCTCTTCGCCGCAGACAAACGCCCCGGCGCCCAGACGGATCTCCAGATCGAGGCTGAACGCGCTGCCTAAAATGTTCTTGCCCAGCAAGCCCGCTGCATTGGCCTGGTCGATAGCTTTCTGAATCCTCTCCACCGCCAGAGGATATTCGGCGCGGATATAGAAATAGCCTTTGGACGCTCCCACCGCGTACGCGGCAATGATCAAACCTTCGATCACCGAGTGCGGATCGCCTTCCAGCACGCTTCTGTCCATATACGCGCCCGGGTCGCCTTCATCGGCATTGCAGATGACGAATTTCTGGTCTGCAACGACCTGGCGGGCAAATTTCCATTTCATCCAGGTGGGGTATCCAGCGCCGCCGCGGCCGCGCAAACCCGCTTTCTTCATCTCCTCGATCACTTTATCCGGGGTGAGCTCCAGCAAAGCTTTCTTCAAACCGACATACCCGCCGGTAGCGATGTATTCTTCGAGGGATTCCGGGTCGATCTTTCCGCAATTACGCAACACGATGCGGATCTGCTTGGGCGCTTTCTTCAGCGCCAACCCTTCGATCGTCTTATTCTGCGCCGCGGCATCGATGACCCTGGTGACATCCTCATCTTTCAAATTGACATATAGCGTCGCATCCGGCAGGACTTTCATTACCAGCCCCTGACCGTACACCCCGCTGTCCGCAACCCTGACCACCTGGATATCCTGTTCCAGCTGTTTTTCCCTCAAATAATCCAGGCAGCGGGTGAATACATCCCTGGTCTTATCTTCCGGGCTGAAACTGGTATCTTTTAAAAGAATGGTTTTCTTGAACATGATTATTTGGTCTCGAGATCGAAAATATAATCGTTTAACAATGCTTTGGAATTAACGTGTTTATCCAGTATCTTTACCGCGATTTCCTTGTTCACCCGGCCGTAGATCACGGTGGGCATGCCGTCCACGCAGACTTCCACCAGGGGTTCGGCGTGGCACATACCCAGGCAACCGCATTTCTTGACCGTAACCTGTATATTGCGTTTCTTTATTTCTTCGACCAGGGTGGCATACACTTCATCCGCGCCGGCGGCAATGCCGCAGGTGCTCATCCCGACCTTGATCCAGTTGGCGGACTGCTGCCGGTTCTGTTTGAATATCCTGTCGATTGCCTCTGGGGTCAGTTTATCCATGGTTTAATCTGTGCTCCCGTGCTTGGAGAGAATATCCATTATTTCGCTCTTCTTGACTTTTCCGTATACTTTCTCGTCTATCATCATTACCGGCGCCAGACCGCAACATCCCAGGCAACGCACCATATCCAGATAGTATTGTCCGTCTTTGGTGGTCTGTCCGGGTTCGATATGCAGAATGTTCTTGACTTCGTTGATCAGGTCCTGGCCGCCCTTGAGATAACAGGCCGTGCCCATGCAAACGGCGATCTTGTGTTTGCCCGGGGGAGTGAGTTTGAAGAAATTATAGAAGGTGATCACTTCGTAGATGCGCGCCAGAGGAACGTCGAGCATCTGGGAAAGCTCCAGAGAAAGCTCGCGCGGGACATACCCGTGATGATTCTGGATCTCGTGGAGGATCATGATCAGGTTGCCCTCTTTGCTCTTCCACTTATCTACCAAATTTTTGATTTCAATAGAAATCTTCTGTTCCATTGCCGACCTTCTCTCGTCTTTCCGTTCACTGTAAAGGGATGAATTTGAGACTAAGCAATCAGGAAGGAGTCCTTCACTTTTTGCAGTAGAGATTTAAAATATATCACATTTTCCGAAAAAATCAAGCTTTTTTCGCCCTCTCCCCCTGCGCCGCGCGGAAAGCTTCCCAGGCCGCGGGAAAAGGCGCCAGGGTGCGCTGCGCCACGCCCTGCAGAACGGATATGGCCACGCCGTAGTTGGTGATCGGCACGCCTGCTTCTTGGGCTTTTTCGATCCGGAAGAGCATCTCCCGCCGGGTAAGCATGCACCCGCCGCAATGGATGATCAGCTTATACTGCGCCAGGTCTTCCGGATAATCTCTTCCGGAAGAAACATCGATCTGCAGGTCGCCGCCTACGAACTGCCGCAGCCAGCGGGGGATCTTCACCCGGCCGATATCATCCTGGATAGGATGATGGCTACAGGCTTCGGCGATCAGCACTTTATCGCCCGGCTGCAACGATTCCAGCATTGCCGCGCCCCGCGCCGCCTCGACCAGATCGCCTTTATTGCGGGCGAAGAGCATGGAAAAAGTAGTGCACCTCAAAGTTTCCGGCGTATCCTCGACCATCTTCAAGACCACCTGCGAATCGCAGACTACCAGATCCGGAGGATTTGTAAGCTGGCGCAACGCGACGGCATACTCACTCTCTTTGACTACCAGCGCCATGCTGCCATTATCCAGGCAATCGCGCAAAGTCTGCACCTGCGGCAGGATCAATCTTCCCTTGGGCGCTTCCAGATCGATGGGAACGATGAGCACTGCCAGCCCGCCGGCCGGGATCAAATCCGCGATCAATGGCGGCGGGTTCAAAAACTCTTCCGGACAGGTTTCGATCAGCTTCTGCTTCAAAGGATTAAGATAGGTATCGCGTTTTTTACCGTCAAGGCTGGAACACAGGACTATTCGCTCGGTTACCTTTTCGAGCCGTTCCAGGTATGCCGAAGAAGGTTGCTTCTGATCGATCTTGTTCACCACCAGGATCACCGGGATCGCTCTGGACCGGGCTTCCTCAATAATACCATCCTCATATTCCGTCCAGATATCCGGTTCCAGCAGCAGCAGGACCACATCCGACCGGTCGAAAATTTTGCGGGTCTTCTTCAGCCGCAAAGATCCCAGTTCGGAGGTATCGTCCATGCCGGCCGTATCCAGGAATACCACCGGCCCCAGAGGAAGCAACTCCATGGTTTTCTCGACCACGTCGGTTGTCGTGCCGGGCACTTCGGACACGATCGCCACATCCTGTCCGGCCACCAGGTTCAAAAAACTGGACTTGCCCACATTGGTCCGCCCGAATATCCCGATATGCAAACGCAGCGATTTAGGCGCTTTTTCCATGAATACCAATCCTTCCTAAAAACACAGATCCCGTTCTCCGGATTTGATCCGGCGGTGAAATTCCAGCATTTTCTCCAGCAGCTCCGGCGTAAAGTACGCGGGCACCCGCTCGGTAACCTGCGCGATCTCTTGAGCGATGATCCGCTCGCCGATCTCCCTGGTTTCCCGGCTGGCAAAATCTTCCAGCCATTCCTGGAAGGTCAGGATGGCGTTCAATTTGCAGAAACAGCCTTCTTTCCCGGTGCGCAGCAGGGTCATGATGTTCTTGCCGGTGCGGCCGCAGCGGTACCCTGCGGTGCAGAATGAAGTGATATACCCCAGAGAGGCCAGCTCGCGGATAACTTCATCCAGGGAACGCGTATCTCCCAGGATGAATTGCTGGATATCCTGCTGCTGCTCTTGCTGCTGGCCAGTATACGCGCCCACGCCGATGCGGCTGGAAGCGTCCCGCTGCGTGCACATCGGGATAACATCCCGAATAAACCCCGGGCGCTCCCGGCAGGTAATGATCATCCCGGCATACGGAATAGACAGACGCAGCACCGCGATCAGGCGTTTGAAATCGCGGTCGCTAACCCGGTGGGGCGCGTGGTCGCAAAACGGCGTGTTGGCTGCCGGCTCGATCCGGGGCATGGAAACCGTGTGCGGACCGATGCCGAAACGCTTTTCCAGGTCCCGGGCGTGGAAGAGCATGCCCATAACCTCGAATTTCCAGTCGTACAAACCGAACAGAGCGCCGATCGCCACGTCGTCGATACCGGCTTCCATCGCCCGGTGCAACGCGTACAGCCGCCAGCCGAAATCCGATTTGACCGTTCCGGCGGGATGCACCCGGGCATAGGTGGCGTGATGATAGGTTTCCTGAAAAACCTGAAAGGTGCCGATGCCGGCGTCTTTGATCTTGATCAGATCGCCCACGCTCATCGGCGCGGCATTGACATTGACCCTGCGGATCTCTCCGCGTCCGTTGCGCACTTTTTCTTTCACGCTGTAAATGGTGCGCATGCTCTCGGCGATATAATCCGCCCCGGACTCCGGATGTTCGCCGCACACGAAAATCAGGCGTTTGTGGCCAAGCTTGCCGGCAAGCACGCGCGTTTCTTCCCGGATCGCGTCGAAATCCAGCACCCGGCGCTGGATCGCCGGATTCTCCCGCCTGAACCCGCAGTAAGAACAATTATTCACGCACTTATTCGCGGCGTACAAAGGCGCAAACGTCACCACCCGGTTATCATACACTTTGGTCTTGATCTTCGCGGCGGCCTGGAAAATCTCTTCCCAGAGCGCATCATCCTGCACCTGCAATAACGCCGCGGTTTGCGCAGGCTCCAGCGTCTTGATCTCCAGGGCCCGGGCAATGATCTCCCGCACAGCCCGCGCATCGGGCTGTTTATTCTCTTCCAGCAGGCGTTCGATCAGGGCATCGTCGATAAAATCCCTGCCCCGCTCCAGATAACGCTCCACTTCTTCTCTCTTGATCGTCTCCATCATGCTTTCCGCTTTCTTACGCCTCGACGGCGCCCGCGAGATCAGACTTTAGCCAGGGTAGACTTGACCGTAACATCCTTGAGCATACCCAGCTTGCCGGTCAACTCGCCGATCTGATCCGTATCCGCGTCGACGATCAGGGTAATGATGTTCATATCCTGTTTATGATGCGGCAAACCCATGCGGCCTATCACAATCTCCCCGTACTGGGTAAGGATATCGTTGACGTGCGGCGCGGTCTGCGCGCGCCGTTTCACCAGGATCGCCACCACTCCCACGCTGTGCTTTTTCATTCCGCCCTCCTTGCCCACAGGGGCAACACTTGCGCAATTCCGATCTGCGCAAGGTGCCAATAACAAAAAAACCTACCCGATAAGGATAGGTCATCATACTACGCGCCCTTGGCTTCAGATAAGCTCCTTACCGCAGGTATATATTAGTATAGCACAAATCCGCGATTATGCAAGACATACGCCGGGTGATTACCTCGCGCCGAGGCAGACAAGCGCTTCCCGCAGCGGCGCGGGAGTTTTCATCACAGCCGCCTCTTCCATGCGCAGCCGGTTCATCAACCAGATGGACACGTCTTTCAACCGCTGCTCTGCGTCCGCCCGGACGCCCATCTCCACCACGTATTCCCGCAATCCTTCCAGCGACGACGGGTCACGTTCCAATCCGGCAAGCAGAGCGCGACAGATCCCGTCGCATTCGGCGGCGGACCGCTCCAGGAATATCCCGCGCGCCCGCGGGATCTGCGCGCCGGCCGCGGCGGCATTGTCGGCGGATAACAGGCGCAGATCCACTCCGCCCAGAAGATTGCCGCCGTCCGCATTCAGCATAACCTGCGCGCGCGTCTGGACGAATCCGACTGTGCGCCCGTCCCGGTCATTGACGATCACGCCCTCGATATCCTGGGCGGCGCCTGCGGCGTCCGCGAGTTTGATCGCGGCCATGCCTATGCGCTGCAGAAGTTGCCGTCCTTCAGGCGTCACCAGCCAGTCATCGTGATAATCCGCGGCGGCATCGTTGAAACGGCCGGCGCGCACAACGATCTTGCGGCTCTTATTCGCGAACGAGATCAACTTGAGCTCGCCGGTAGACTTATCCACGCTGAAACGATACGCCTGCCCGGCGTAAGCGTCCAGGCCGCTGACCAGCGTTTCCCCGAATCCCTGCACCGCTTCGATGAGCACCGCCCCGTCATTGCCGTTGACCGGCGACCGGGTATGGATGACAAAGGAATACTCCGGATTCAGCATCTCCTGGATCAAGACTGCCGGCCGCACCGCGGCGTGATCGATAGCATTCGCCTGGCGGTCGAAAAACGCTTTCTCATTCCAGACTGAAGCCCATACCTTTTTGACATGGCGGGCGATGTCCGGCGGAGAAAGCGTTACCGCGCCGAAAGAATCATACACCCCTGCGCCCGAATAATCCGCCAGGTCTTCGGCATTGGTGCTGGAGCGCAGGAAAAGCGGCGTTTCCCGGCCAAACAACTCCGTCGCGGTGGCGACGATTTCTCCCAGCGTTTGCTGCGGCAGCTCGAGCTCTTCCACCAAAGCCCGCATACGCCGTAAATCCTCACGCACATCCTGATCCCGGGCTGCCTGGATCACCCGTTGCTGCAAAACCTGCAACTCCTGTTTGCGGGCGCGATTAATCTCAAGCGCCAACACCGCATCGAAAAAAGCGAAGCTCAAACTGAAATGACGGGCCGTTCTCTGCCCGGCGATAAGATTATCCGGTATCCGGCTCAAGGTATACGCTTTATTACCTACCCGCTGCGGCGTATAATCCGACGGGAGAACCACTGCCGCACTCCAGGCGCGGTCAGGCTCCACCGGTGCAATCGCCCCGGCCGGCTTTTTCTTCGGCACGATCGAAGCTTCCCGCTGCGCCTCGGCTTCAGCTTGAGGCCGGATGATCACCTGCTCTCCCTGCGCTGACAGCTCTACCCATTGCCCGGCGTATTTTTTTGCCTCATCCAGAGATGGAGCGGAGACGAAAACCGTTTTCTGCTGCCGCGCCCGGACTGCGGGATGAGACAGCAAACATTCCACCCCGGTGGTAATGATCCCTCTGGCATGAATAAGAAACCGGCTGTCGTCGGGAAGCTGCGCGGCGACCGCTATTTCATCATCCTTGAGGCCGGCGAAATCCTCATTATCGACGATCACTTTGATCCTTCCCCGCGCGACGCCTTCCTGGATCACCTGCCAGCCGCTGATCCCCGCGGAAGACATGGCCGACTGCATCGCTTTCTCCGTCACGCTGGCCAGCCAGTACACCACGTCCCGGCGCATCAGTTGAGCGGAGAATTCGCCGACCCAGGGAGCATCGGCTTTGCCCGCGGCAGCGCCCAGGCGCTGCGCGATCTCCTGATAATCGTTGATCGTCTCCTGGGAAATACCTTTGATCATCCGCTCCAGCCGGCGGTACAGCGCATAGATCTCCAGCCGGTCTTCCTGATTGCGTATCCCTCTCGCCAGCACCGCTTCGACCTGCAAAACAATCATCGCGATCTCTTCCCGACAGTAACCGTTCAACCGCACCGCTTCCATCAGGCTGCGCACAACCTTCAGCGTCTGCAGATCATCGGCGTAATCCACCGACGGTTCGAAAGCGGCAACGCCCCCGTAATACAGGTTCTCCAGCGCGTTATCCAGCCCGATACTCATCATCAGTTCCGTCGAGCGCATGGTTCGGCCGACCTCCGCCAGAAGGCTCCTGGCCGCATTGATCCGCTCCAGATACGCCAGATCTTTCTTTCCGGAAAAATCAAGAATTTCCTGGATCTCATTCGCGAGAACCGGATGGTCCCGGAACATCTTTTTCGCCAGAGCGAAATACGCCCTCACCCCTTTCCCGCTCTCTTCGCCGAATATCTCCTCCAGCGCGTCCAGCAGATCTTCGGCGGCCGCGGCCACCCGCGCCTTGCGTTCCGGCGGGACGCGGTCGGATTCACTGATCGTATACCCCAGAGCGGTCAGTTCGGAAGCGTCTCCGTCGAGGAATGTGCGGTAGGCTCTGACCGCGCGCAAGTCCTGGGGAGAAAGACGCAGATGGATATCGCTGCGAATACGTCCGGCCACGCCTCTGGAAGAATCGAAACTCGTATCGTTGTCCGCGATGGCCGCGAACCGGATGGCCCGGGTGCGCAACACTTCGATGCTGTCCGCGGTACTCACGCCGGAAGCCTTGATCAGCTGCCGGCGCAGGGCGACCGAACGCGTTTTTTCCAGCGCATGCGCGAGATTGACGTGGAAATACGAAAGCGATTCAGCCACCAGCCATTTCATCCGGCCGAAAGACACCGCGCCTTCGCGGGCCAGGAGCATCTTGACGATCACCGAACGCAGCGGCGCGTCCGCATCGGCGGTAAGACGGTTGTATTCAATCAGTTGTTCGGCCAGCCCGCGCCAGGAAACGTCGTTTAGCGTATACAATCCCGGAAAAGCGGCATCGGCGAGATTCTGCTCCAGCGCCCGGCGCAAGTGCGCCCGGTTTCCGGCGTGCAACTGCCAGAGCGGTTCAAGCTCGCCGGCGCCCTTTCTGGCGATAAGGTCGAATACCAACCCGGCAATAGCGAAAGATTCCGGCTCATCCATGATCCGGGCAAGCGCCTCACCGGTATGACCCGGGCGCGGCTCCGCGGCGAGTATGCGCGCGAACGCGAAAAGCGCTCTTTCGCTCACCTGGTCGTCGCGATCATTCATTCCTTTTAAAACCAGGAAAAGAAGCTCATCGCTGACCGGAGCGCTGATACTTTGTTCAACGGCTTCCATCAGCGCCAATCGCGCTCTCGGAAAACTGCTTTTCAGAACAGGCCCGACAGCTTCAACGACCTGCCGGTCTGCCCACAAACCCGGCTTCTCTTTGAACAATGCGCGCATGGCCGCACATGCGGCAATGGCTGCGTTGATATCCCGGCCGCCCATCGCGTGGAGAAAACCGGCGAGGTTTTCCCGGTCTACCGCGGAAACGGCAGCCGGCTGCAGAGACGACTCCGGCGCAACCGGCTCGAGTGCAGCCGTCTGAGCCGGGGACCGGACCGCGGCAAGGCATTCATTGGCAGCCGCCCGGATATCGGGCCGGTTACTGGAAGCCGCGGCGCGCATCAGTTCGGGCACTACCGCGGCGACCATCTGCGCGTGCCCCGACCTGGCGATATCCGGCAGCAATCGCGCTGCCGACGGGCGGGATTCTTTCAGCACAAAATTCGTCAACCGCTGCAAACCGCCGTACAATGCCATAATGCGTATCTCTTCCTGCGCCTGGGTACCGCCATCCGGCTCATCCGCATGCGTGTCAACGTTTGACCGACGGGAAAGCACAACGCGCACCGCCTGCGGAAAAGGAACTTCGAGCGCCTGCCGGTACGGCGCCGGCGCATGCAGAACTGCCCGGCCCAATCCCGGCGACACCGAAAGAACCCGGCTGCTGCCGTTGAAAAGCGCGCCTCCGCTGGCGTACTGACGCAGACTCAAGCCCGCGGAAGTCGGCACGTATTCTTTCTGGTTGTATTCGCCCGCCTGCAGGGACCGGCGATATTCGGCAGTAAATGTATTCTTGGACCAGGGAATGCTCGAAGCCAGTCCGACGGGATCTGCTGCGTCGACGATCGCGGACAGGGAAGCGCCGGCCTGAGCCGGATGCAGTTTGAACCATTGCGCCAGGATCAGCGAATAGTACACCTGGCGCAGAGCAGCGTATTTCTCCGAGGTATTCACTTCTTTGATCAGCCCGGGCAGGATTTCCCGCTTGAGCAATTGCGCGCCGTACGCGTTGAGCTGTTTCAACACAGGATCCGAACGGCCGATCCAATCGTCTTCCAAGCGCACGTCCAGAGTCGCCTTATACACATACGCTCCCTGTTCGCCTTCGCCGATGATGATCTCGCCGGGCACGATCCAGGGACGGGAAGCGGTGGAAACGGTTATCTGCGCCGGACCAAACAGCTCTGCAGCCCGTTTATACAACGCATCCCAGTAACGCCGCCCTTGCGCGGTGGCGGGAGACGTATATGCGGCCAGATCTTTTTTCAAACGCACATCGGCTTCCAGCAGTATCCTGCCGACGTCGGTGCGCTCCAGCAAAGGATCAATAACGCGCAAAGGCGCGTCGGGGCGTAGATTTACCCAGAACGAGCTGTTGGGCAGGACCAGACCGATGAGGAAATATTCGATGAGTTTTTGAGATTCTTCGCGCAGGCGTCGGGGGGAAATACCGGTTGCGTCTCCGGTGTCCAGAATGACGTTGAATGACCGGTTATCCGGATCCACTGCCAGCCAGCGCAGATGCATGGGCCGGCAGCAGCCGGACAGGCGTGATGCGGGAACATCCGCATTGACCGCGGACGGAGAAAAAACTTGAGCGAAGCCTGCCGTCTGCAGCAGCAGAACCAGGCTGGTTAGAATGGAGACTGTTTTTCGGATGGATCCGATGCCTCTATGCATGATCACACGCCTCTCCACAGAGCAGAAAGCCACGGTGCTCGACTGATCGCTCAATCCAGAACCGTGGCTTCCTTGAACATCATTGATCTACCGGCCGTTTAGCCGATAATACCGACAATCTCATGCATCTCGGAAGAGGATGCGATAGCCCTCTCTTCCTCGAGCTTGAGCAGTTCGCCGATGTAACGGCGCACCTGCGCCAGCTGCTTTGCGGCATCAGCGCGGGACTTGCAGGCAGCCACGTATTCTTTGAGCTGCTGGTACGGGACCGCTTGCCCTTCCACTTTGCCGCGCAAATCCGTCCAGGTCTTATCCAGGTCCTGGAGGGACATTTTCAGCAGCGCGGAATTAACCGGAACGACCCGCGATGCATCGACCGGCTTGACCGACACCGGCAAAGCGCGCAGATCCACGCCGCCGAGCTCTTCCGGAGCCTGATTCGCCGCAGCAGCCTGCTGCTCAACCGCCACGGTCTGCTGCTCGACGACTTCCTGCGCATCGGTCTTCAATCCGCCGTCCTGCACCTGCGACCCGCCGTCAGCCTCGCCGTATACCGGCAACGCCGCTTCCAGATACGCATACAACGGACGTTCGTCTTTGCGCTCCTTGCGCGCCTGTTCGAACTTCTGCAACTTTTCGACCAGCTGTTCGAAGGTATAGTTCTGCTCCAGCTCCTGCGCGCTGACGCCTTCGCTTTCGGCGATAGTGCGGGCGATGGTCGTCGCCATCGTCTCGCGCAAAGTCTGCCACAATTCCTTACCCTGCATTGCCGTAACCATGCGGCCCAAGGCCAGGGATGTGGAAAGAAGCGCATTCATGCCGATATTACCTTTGCGCTGCATGAACTTGATCTTTTCATCCATCGGCGCATCGCGACTGATCAAACCGCGCGCCACGCCTAATTCGAATTCCGCTTCCAGCAAAACCTTATCTATATTCTCAATGCCGCCCAACTCCGATAACTTTTTGCCGACAAACTTCTCCGCCAGTATCTTTTCCACGTTGGAAACCGCGTTCAATACGCCTTTGCCGCTGTAACGGTTCGCCCTCTTATAAAACTCCGTAAGGACGGCATCGTCTTTGGCGATAATCTGATTATCGTCAACCGACTTTTTGAACGAATACGTTCCGGTGGCGCTTTTGTCGAACAGGTCGGGATACTGCGCGGTCAGTTCATTCGGGGCAAAGTTAGAATCGATCAGATGGATCGCTTCTCCGGTGCCGGCGCTGGTGCCCAGCGGAGTGGAACCCGACATCTTGAAAAGACTCTCGTACCTCAAGCTCCCGGGAATGCCGAAGCTCACCGTCGCACCTGCGGTCGGGATACCCGCATTGGTCGATTCCTCGTACGCGACGATCCTGGTGATCTGCAGCTGATCAATAACCGCGGTCACCTGCTGCTCCAGCTCCTTGTTGGTCACTCCCCTGCTGTCTTTCATGGCCGCATCCAGGATGGCTTCTTTCATCATCTTGATAATAGCGCCGTACTTGACCAATCTCTCGGTATTGGCGCCGCCGCCGGCTTTTAACCCTACGGCGTTAACCGACAATGCTACCTGCGCTTCCATATCGTCATTGGGAGACTTGGAACGGTGGGAAACCACCATTTCCAACCCCTTGCCCAGGCCGGTCAACATAGCCAGCAATGTCTCGGCTAATGAGCCGATCTGATTGGCTTTGACCAACAGGGTATTTATCAGCTTTTCGTCCGCGAGGAATTCTACGGTGTGGGCATTAGTAGTAGCCACATCGTCTCCGATGATGAACATCACATCGCCATACTTGGCCATGGCCAGCTTCCATCCTTCATAATCGTCCTCCGCGAATAAATCCTCGCCGGAGATCAAAGGAATATTGTTCTCGATCGCCCAATCATACAGATCCATCAACTGATCGCGGCTCATCACTACCTGGTTGGCGTCGCGCCAGAACAGATACATACCTACCGCATCAGGCTGTTCGTACTTTTCGCGATAGGCGATTTCCAACTCGCTTGCCGCCGGGTCGAATGCCAGAACCACATCCTCGCCGGGTTTAAAACCCGACTCTTTGATTGCCTGCACCATCAAGCGCCATAAGCGCTGTTCAGGAACCAGATCGCTGGGATCCTTTTCAATATACGTAGCCAGACCGCCTTCCAGACCGATACCTTCAACGCGGGCGCCTTCGACTTTATTGATGATTTGATGCAACCGGGTTTGCAGCTCTACGACCATGCGCTGCGCGTCTTCGTAGGTTTTAGCGCTTAAAGGAATGAACATGGCTTCCTGCATGGAAATGTTGCTCTGCGGGTATTCTTTCTCGGTATGGCGTCCGCCCATACCGGAGTTGCGCCAACCCCAGGGAGCGCGAATAGATACGCCCCAGCGGGTTTCCGCTTCCTGAATGCGCTGCCGGAGCATTTTCTTCTTAACGTCGCCCATCTGATCCTTCCAGGAGATTTGCTCGGCCTGCACTGTTTCTGCGGTAACAGCCTTGGCTTTTTCCGCGGCTTTGCGCTCGCGCTCGTCAAACTCGGCAAGCTTACCGGGATCAGCCATTTTGTAATCGAGAAAAGAGATCGCGCCGATACCGAAAAACATTCTGCCCAGGAAAACCAGAGCATCGCCTATACCGGCAAAAGCCGGCACAGTCTGGGCAAAGAGACCAGCCGCCAGTAACCCTATGCCTGCAGGCAGGGTAAGCTTGGCTACTTTCCCGCTGAAACGGGGTCCTTCTGCGGCAACTGCTGCGTTGAATGGCGCATCCGGATAATAATTAGCGGCAATGCCTCTGCCTACTTTCTTCACCCCTTCGAATTTACCCCAGGGAATTTTCACGAACATCTCTGCGTACCACTTCATTCTACCCAGAAAACCCTGGCGCATCTTTGCCTCTGCTGCCGGGAGCAGTTCGGCTCTCAAAGCGGACGTCTTCACCGCCTTGAGGTAATGGCCCATTTCGTGCAGGGCGATGCCGCTGTGCCAGCCGATATACCACAACAACGCGCTCAAAGGAGTTTCCGCGCTGGCAAACACGTATTGCAGGACATCCCATTTGCTGAACATCTCGGCTACAGGCAGGCTCAACAGAGAAACGATGAACGCCACGTGGAAAGAAACCAGGATATGGTTGGCAATGACCCAGCCTTTTTCCAGGCGGCCCGCCGGTTCTTCCTGGGTTTCAGTATCCTTGACCGCGACCTCGCTCTGCTGCGCGGGAGTGACCTCGTCGGTCTGGGCGGAATAAGCGATCAACGGTTCGGTCAATGCCGCGTTGTTGCTGGTGAATACCTGGTTACTCACGCTGTTCTGCGCGGCCATGGTGTTCACCACGCTCACGCCGCCGCTGAAATACCGGTGCACGATCACATTTTTGCCGCTGCGTACCATTTCCTCTTTCTTATATTCACCCTCGGAAAATGATTTCTTGTAAGCATTAAAAGCGGTGGTTTTTGACCACGCGTGTCGCGATTCCAGGCCGGACAGATCGCGGCTGTCGATGCGCCTCGCATAGGCGTTGTCTTTGCCCTGAAATTGCCGCTTGTACCATTGCGCCAGAATGAGCGAATAATAGACCTGGCGCAAAGCGGCGTACTTGCGCGAAGAGTTGACTTCCGCGGTTAATTTAGGAAGGATATGCGTGCGGATCAATTCGGATGAATAAGCGTTAAGTTCCTGAACCCGCTTGTCAGCCATGACTGCGGCGCTGATGCCCAGCGCGGCATCCGGCTGCGCGAACCAATCCTGCTCGAGCATCACTTTCAGGGTAGCCTTATAAATGTAGGCGCTCTCCTGGCTCTGGCGCAGGATGATCTCGCCCGGAACGATCCAGGGCCGGGTAATCGTAGGAATGGTGATATTGTCCGGTCCGAAGATCTGCTCGGCTCTGGCGTAAAGCCGGTTCCAGTACTGCTTGCCCTCGCGGGTATCCGGAGAAGTGAAGGCAGCCAGATCTTTCTTAAGTTGCAGATCGGCTTCCAGCAGAATTTTTCCCATGTCGGTTCTTTCCAGCGACATGTCCAGGATCTTGTCTTGCGCATCCGGGCGCAGATTCACCCAGAAAGACTGGTTGGGCAAAGCGAGGCCGACGCGGAAATATTCCAGAAGCTGGCGCGCGGATTCCTTGGCCTGACGGGAAGAGATATTCCTGGCGTCTCCGGCGTCGAGATAGAGGTTCAGATCCTGGGCATCCTGGCCCAGAGAGATCGAACGCAATTGAACCGGACGGAATTTATCCGCAGCCACATAACCGTTGAGGTATGCCGGGACATTGAATTGCGGAGCGACTTGAGCGAATCCGGTCTGCTCCAGGAGTAAACAAAATCCCACCACCACTGCCATAACTCTGCGCATCATCTTCATCTGCCTCTCCTTTATTGGTTAATTCATTAAATCTTTACTAAAGTATTTTACATGCCAATAAAAAAACCACGATCCGTTGATAAGAACCTGCTCTTATCAAGAACCGTGGCGTTATTCTTGATTTAGTTCAGACGCAAAACCTTCTCAAAACAAAGGTCTTATGCTTATTTGTCAAAGTATAGCATAGGCTGCAGAAATTGTCAAGTCTATTGCTGCTTTTTTTCCACTATTTCCGCGGCCTGGCTCAATTCTTCAAGAACCTTCTGCGCTTCAAACTTATCCATAACCGCCAGACCGCCCCAGACAAAACCCTCAACAATATCTTCCCGGGAATAGTGAATTTTCCCGCCCCTCAATACCGTATTGCGGGTCGGACGGGGATAGCTCCACTGAAAAACCGGCGTTTTTTGATTCTGCGCGGAGAATCGCGGTTCGATGAAAAGGCTGCAATAGGGGCTGCGCGCGTGGGAAGAAAGGACGTAAGCGTAACCGACCTTGCGATTGCGGTAAAGCCCCTCCAGGGTAAAATTGATGTTCCAAAAACCGTTTATCTCGGCCGGCGCCTGCAGCAATCCGGAAAGTATGCGCGCGTTGGCCCCGGCATTGTCCCGCTGCCGCTTATAGGAATGGATCACGGCGATAAACACCGCCGGTATCGCCAGTAGATGCAACAGATTGCTCGGGCACATAGACTATTTTCCGCCGCAAGCGCAGCAACCGCGCTTTTCTTTTGGTTTTTCGCCGTCGCATTTGTTGCATAACTGCGGATCTTTCTGCGAAGGGCTGACGCCGAATAATTTCGAAGCGATCCAGGTATACCCGAATCCTTCCAGAGGAACACCGCATTTACTGCATTTTTTAGCCATATCTTCCTTTAATTAAGCATCTGCGGCCGCGGGACGATTTCGCCACCCGGCGCAGAAAGTGCTTTTTGCGCTTCCAGAGCGCTTTGCAGATCCGGATCTTTGATATATCCGCATTCCTTGAGTATCTCGCCCAGGGCTACCCCGCGATGCCAGTTGACGCGCAACGCCTCGTCCAGCTGCTCGACAGTAATACATTTGCGCTCGATAAGAATCTGTCCCAGCGGCCTATGCGTCCGGGAGCGCTTTTCCGCAGGCGCCGGACCGGCAGATTGCGGCTCTGCGCCGTTAACGGCATCGCCGCTTCTGCGATCCGCCATGAATTTGCTGCCCGGCTGGGCTTTCAAATATCCCTTGATCTCCGCCACTCTGTCGCTGACCTCTACCAGGCTCTTGAACGGCTGGGACTCGCTGCAGTTGACCACGGCAATGGATAAACTCATCAACGGAAGCTTGCGCACCTTATGCGTGCGGTCCCGGGCCATCACGAATCCCTGATCACGATCTTCCGCCGAATAATGAAACGGCATAAGCGTGTCGAACTGCTCGATGAAGCTGCGGCAGATCGCCGCGTATTTCTCCGGCGTGGTGACAAAAACAAAATCGTCGCCGCCGATATGCCCGATAAAATCCTCCGGGTTGCCGGCTTCTTTGATCACCGTGTAAAGCATATAGGCGACCTGCATGATCGCTTTATCGCCTTTGTGATACCCGTAGGCGTCGTTGAAGAATTTAAAATTGTCGATGTCGACGTAACCGAAGGAAAACGGCTTACCCTGGTGGATCTTGTCCCGGACGCATTCTTCGATGATCCGCGCGCCGGGCAACCCGGTGAGCGTGTTGGTGTGATAGCTGTACTGGGAGCGCTTCAAAGCCATTTCGATGCGGATGCGCAGATCCAGCGGATCCGGCGGCTTGATCAGATAATCGTCGACGCCCTGGCGGATGTCGAGCAATTGCTGGCGCAGCTGCCGTTTATTGATAATGGTAATGATGGGGATGAACGCGGTGAGAAAATCGTCTTTGAGCAACTGGCAGATCTCCAGCTGCGGCTTGCGCGCGGTTTGCACGTCAACCACGATCACGTCCGGAGAAATCCGTTTGATCTGATTAACGTCGTTCCCCGGGACGTCCTGCAGGAACACTTCATATCCCCAGCCGTCGAAACAGAACATCAGCACGTCGCGCAACGTCTTATCGCTCGAGATAATCAAGATGCGTTTAACCCGTTCCATGGCCTTATTATAACAGACTCTTTGCCGTTTGGGAAAAATTGTTGTAGAATACCCCTATGCATTATTTATCGCTGTTTTTGCTTTCTTTCACTATCGCTTTGTCCGGCGCGCTGGCGCCGGGGCCGCTGTTGACCGCGGTGATCGCCGAAAGCGCGCGCAGCGGCGCGAAAACCGGACCGCTGGTCACCCTGGGCCATGCGCTGGTGGAGTTGTTCATGGTCGCCTGCATCGCGCTGGGCCTGGCCCGGATACTGAACCAGCCTCTCGTGCTGAAAATCATATCATTTTCCGGCGCAGCGATGCTGGCGTACTTCGGCGTGCGGTTGCTTTTTTCCCTGAAAACGGTATCGCTGGCGGCGCTGGAAACCTCTGCCGGAGCTAACAATCTGGCCTGGATGGGCATCACCTTGAGTCTGTTGAATCCTTACTGGGCGGTGTGGTGGTTAAGCATCGGGGCCGGCCTGGTGCTCGGCGCACAGAAAGCCGGCTGGACGGGAATCGCGGTGTTCTTCTGCGGGCACATACTGGCGGATCTCGGCTGGTATAGTTTTGTTTCCTTTTCGATCAGCAAAAGCCGCCGGTGTATCTCTTTGTCTGTCTACAAAATGATCCTGGGGGTTTGCGCAGCTCTGTTGCTGGTGTTCGGGGCGGGCTTTGCTCTCTATGCTTTCCGCGCGTAATTATGCGCGGGCTGCTACGCGGCGCTGGCAAAATCTCCGATTGCCGCAGCCAATCTCTCCTGCTGATGAATAAAACAAATACCTAAGCGGCGGTCCTTCTCGTCGCCGGAGATGTTCGAACGCACCTCCCCTTCCATCTCAAACGGAGCGGAGAAATCGACCGCGCCCTGCCGGTTCAATTTAAAAAGAGAAAAACGGATACGCAGCGTGGTTAATAACGGGATATCGTGGCGGGTACGAATACCCATGCCCTGTTCGCTGATGTCGACCATGTCCGCTTCCATTTCCTGGTCGCCGAACCATACCCGGGCATAGATGGGCGCGTCGACGCGGAAATACACGCTCATGTGCAGCTTTAACCTCTGAAAACGCCGGCGGTCGGAACCTCTTTCCAGAATCACTTGTATGTGCCTCTTTCTTGGCTGCGCAGCGGCAAACGCGTATCAATAATACCGCGTCTGGATCGCTTTCAATACCAGCGGCACGGCTTTGATGTTACTGCCGTCTTCCAGCGCGATTCCCGCGCGATACCGGTTCGGACCGACCTGAACCGACCAGACCACCGTACCGTTGATCAGGACATGTTCCGAGCTGTCCGGCGTATCCAGGGATAGCTGCAGGCGGGTTCCCACCGCCATTTCGTCGGAAGAGATGCAGCCGATGCCTTTGGCGCTGATATCGTTAGTCGCGCAGAATTTGCTGACCTTCGCGTAGAGGTCAAGGTTGCGTAAAGGGAATTTCACCTCGTACCGCACGAACTTCCTTCGCTCCACAAAGTTCCAGACAGCCATCGGTGCCCCCTTTTCTGATCCCGCGGCGCAACGCTGCCAATAAAAAAGCCACGGTTGGGAAAATGTTATCGGTCATTTCCTCTCCGTGGCCCATACTCATGATGCGCTCGTTACTAAACCTTATGGTTCCACCATAAAGATACACTCATAACCGCAGCGTTTCAAGGGGTAAAACGTTTTTTTTTGAAAACGCTTTCAGCTCAGATATCGGATAACTGCCGACCGGAAGAGCGCAACAATTTCTTCTCGGAATGCCGGCGTTTCGCCTCGAGCATTTTCAGCTTCGCCCTTCTGGATCTGCGGCGCTTCTGCCTGCGGATCTTCTCGATACGCTGCTGTTCGGCCGAGCGTTTTCCCAGGATCAGCGTTTCGATCTTCTGCAGCAATAACTGGCGCCCGCGATACCGGTTTAACGCCTGCGAACGCTCCTGCTGACATTTGACTTCTATACCGGTGGGGATATGTTTGAGATATACGCAGGTGGACGTTTTGTTGACGTTCTGTCCGCCCGGACCGCTGGAGCGCACAAAATGCTCCTGGATGTCCCCGCTGCGCACACCCAGCTCGAGCATCTTATCCGTCAGCGCTTTTTCTTTATCTAATCCGACCCCGAATTCAGCCATTCTGTCAGCCGTTTATCAATAACCCTGCATGGCGGCTATGACTTTCTGGCTCACCCCGTTCTGCTGCAGGTAAGCCACGTCTTCGGCAGAAAGCACGAACCGCGAATTACTCAAGCGGATCCTGTCCACGATCACGTCTTCATGCACGCCTTGCCGGGTCATATCGATGATCTGCGGGACGCTCATTTGATTGGGATTGGACGATTGCCCCTGGGCCCCTGCAGCCTGTTGTCCTCCGGCGGGCTGCTTCTGCACCTGGCTGCCGACCAGCGTTCCGGCCAGCGCGCCGGTGACCCCTCCGATCAATGCCCCTTTATCCCGCTCGCCGCTCTGATGTCCGATAATCGCTCCGGCTCCTGCGCCGATCAACCCGCCGATCAACGCCCCTTCGCCGGCGCGGTTAGGCGAACTCTGGCAACCCGCGGCGGAAACCAGCAAACTCACGCTCACCACTGTAACCATTGTCTTGTTCATCCCGTCTCCTTTCGCACAAACACAGGTGCTATTTATTGAAAGCCACGATGGCCTTCTCGTTATTGCTGGTATAAACAAATACTTTTGCCGGACAGCCTTGAGAACAACAGCTGCCGTAAATATGCCGGATATCCACTTCCACGTCAGCCAGCCGCAGGACGACATTCTTGAGTACCCCGGTTTTATTTTCCAGCTCCAGTATGACGATTTCACGCTCACCCGGGATCCCGTAACCTTTCTTGCGCAATGCGTCGGCCGCACGCTGATTATCGCTGGTCACCAGCAGGATCTCCGCTTCTTTGTTGATCTCCTTGGCGTAACCGGCGATGCCTTCGATATTGATCCCGTGATCGGCCAGGATAACCGCGATATCCGAGAGTATCCCGATCTTATTCACCACATTGACAATGATCTCTTTCCCGAGACTGGCTTTCCTGATCATGCAACCCCCTATTTGCTCAACCGTTCAAAAATATCCCGCGCTGCCCGGCGTACGTCTATGGAATCCACTTCATCCGTCGTTACCCCGACGTAATGCTGGAAATGCGCGGCTACGGTATGGTTAGGTAAACCATCGATCATCCTGAACACTTTCGCATTATCCCACGTCCCTATGATCCGCAGCACTTCTTTCCGAGACATGTTCGGACGCAACGATTCCTGCTTCACCAGCGCCGGGTAATCCTTCAGATATGCATAGGTCTGGGCATAGTCGCGGGCAAACGCTCTGTCATCCAGCGTTTCTATTTTCGCTTTGACCTTGGCCAGCCCGCCGGTAGCAATAAAACCTTTTGCCGCTGTTTTTAAAGCCGACGCGACCACGAATTCCCTGGCCTGCTCCAGCCTGCCTGTCTGGGCAGCGGCGGCACGCGCCGGCGGACAGGCTGCCCCCAGGAGCATGCACGCGATCGCAATCCTGCTATACCAGCCTGCCTGCATGCGAAGCACTCCCCCGGTTAGTATTCCTCATCATTCTCTTCGATCGCTGAAGGAGGAAGCGCTTCGGCTTCGGCATCCTGCGGTTTGACTTCAGGGATAACTTCGATCAGCAATGCCCTGCGCACGCTCTTCTTACGGGAAAACCGCACCACTTTGTAAAGCACCCTGACCTGCGCACCGACTGACAGCGTTCCGGTGATAATCGTCTCTTTGATGATCTTGAAGCGATGGCGTACGGCGGCGGTACGCGAAGTTTCCCGCTGTACCGAAACGAATGTATCGCCGAATGCAACGATCTTGCCGGAAAATTCCCGCGGCGCCCTCGGGACAGCCTCTTCATTACGGTCATACGTCGCGCCCAGCAGCACGGACACCGCCACACAGATGGTCACCAGCCCAACGCCTATTCTTCTGCGCATACGTCACCTCGATGGTTAGACCGCTATCTTCTGGCGGCGATTATATCTTTATTCCTTAATTCATACGCCTCGGCAAGCAGTTCTTGCGGCGTTTTCGCCGGCTCCAGGAATGAATACTGGTAATTCCTTTTTTCGTACGCTTTAAGCAGCTTTTCTTCCAGCTGTTTATTGGTAACGACGTTCTCTTCATCAATGATGTGCGTCACGGTGAAACACCGCTCTTCCAGACTGCGTCCGAGCAGGACAAAGCGATGGCAATCAAACGGATCTTTCTCGGCGCACAGTAACGCTACGCGCGTTTCCCGCCGGAGACATTCGATCAACTCGGTCATCCCGTCTAAAAACCTGCGGCTTTGCCGGACCAGGGCGAAATTAACCCTGCCGTCCGGAAAGAGTACTGCCGGGTCCGTATAGCGGCCGCCCAGACGCGAACCCATATACGTATACCCTATGCCGGCGGCCACCAGGAACTCTTCGATCGCCGGTTTGTTGAAGTGGGGCACAAAAGCGCTGTGCGGCTGGCTGCGCACATCAACTACCGACGAAATCCCGTATGCCTGCACCAGAGCCAGAAAGCGCTCACGGGTATGATTGGAATGCCCGATGGTATAACACACTGCGTGCTTGAATGATCCCATTGCTGCCTTTCTCGTTACTCACCCGCCCTGATCAGTTCATAGTCCAGCGCCCCCAGCCCCATAGCCGCGGCATGGCGCAGTTGTTTCATACCGTCTCGTTGAGGATGCAATTCGCGGAAAATATCCTTCCCCGCTCTGGCGCACACCGCGTCAAAACAGGCCTTGTCGCAGGCCACCGGGTCGAACGAAGCGAATATCCCGATGTCAGCGACGACGCGGGGATCGTCCTTGGCCAGACAATCGCACTCCCGGGTTATCTTGAGGGCGAAATTGATGAAAACCGATTTTCCTTTTTTATTCTGCAGCACGGCCCAGGCGTATTCGGCCATTTTTTCCTGCATGACGTTGCCGCCGGATTCCCATTTAACATCGATGGCCGCATACGCGCAGGCGGCAATGCAACTCGCGCAACCGATGCACCGGGCGGGATCGACCGCAGCTTTACCCTCGCGCAGAACGATCGCCTGAACCGGGCACACCCCCGAACAGGATGAGCAACCGGTGCATTTGCGCGTGATCACGAACGGCGCCACATCCGAGTGCTGAAAAAGCTTTCCCTCGCGGGTGGCGCAGCCCATGCCCGCGTTCTTGAGCACACCGCCGAAACCTGTCATCAGGTGCCCCTTGAAATGCGCCACATCGACCAGCCCGTCCGCTTCCCGGAACACAGCGGCAATTTTCGCGGTTTTGACATACGCGCCGTTCACCGGCACTTCCCGCACCTCTTCCTTTCGGGTATCGTCGGGAATGATCACTTCTGCCGCTACCTGCGCGGGGACGAAACCGTGTTCAGCCGCAAGCTTGAGATGCTCCGCGGACGTGGTCCGCCGGCCTTTATAGAGCGTGTTGGTATCGGCAAGGAACGGTACTCCCTGCTGCCGGCCGATCGCTTCACAGATTACCCGGATATATGCCGGCCGGACAAAACCGGTATTGCCCTGCTCTCCGAAATGCATTTTCACCGCAGTCCGGTCCCCGGGCGCGACCCACTGCAACAGGCGACCCGCCTGCAGAAGACGTTCTAACTTGCCGGCGACGTCCTCCTGGCTGTCTGATTCGTTGACTGAAACGGTATAGACCGGACTTTTTTTCATATGTGTTGTACCCGGAGGATTTTCCCTTATCGCTCTCCAGGCTATTATACCAGCTTTTGTGCACTTTGAATACTGCCTTCGCTGCGGGTTTCCCTGACCGGATATATCTTTATCGCCCGGACAGGCCGAACCGGACATTTCGTCTGACAGATGCCGCAGCCGATACACCGATCCAGGTTGACATACGGCCGGAATACCTGCTTTCCGTCGATCAGCGTTTTTTTGAAAACGATGGCTTTGTTGGATACCGGGCAATGTTCTTCGCAGACGATACACTGCTTATTCTTTCTCCAGGGCAGACAGAGCGCGCGATCGATACGCGCCAGCCCCAGGCGCGTCTTTCGCTTTTCTTCCACGCTCAACCGCGGGATGGCGCCGGTAGGACAGACCTGACCGCACAGCGTGCATTGATACTCGCAGTAACCGATCTCGAAAACCAGTTGCGGCGTCCATATCCCGGCATATCCGCTTTGAAAAAGCGCCGGCTGCAGTCCGTTGGTGATACAGACCTTCATGCAATTGCCGCAGCGGACGCACCGATTAAGGAATGCCCGCTCCCGCAAAGCTGCCGGCGGACGGATAACCCTGCCCGGAAAAACCTGTTTGATTTCCTGCGCTCCCCCTGCGCTGTCCGGCGCGCTTTCCTGCGTCTGGGGATACTCTCCCGCTCCCGCGCTGCCTAAAGCTAACGCACCCAGCAGTAAAAACTGCCTGCGGGTAATCCCCCCGGATTCTTCCGGCAGCCGACGGGCAGCGCCGCCCCGGCTGAAACCGAACCGGATCTCTCTCGTCGAGCACTGGTACAGACAATCCATGCAGAGAACGCATTCGCCCGGCGCATAAGAAAGATCTTCTTTGATCGCCCCCATGCGGCAATCGGTGCGGCAACGCATGCATTGCGCACAGGGTTGCACTGTCCGGCGCAGTAAAGTCCGGCGGGCGAACAGAGCATAGAGCGCCCCCAGAGGGCAGAGCGTCCGGCACCAGAAACGTGAAAACACCAGCGACATGCCGACAACCGCGACGAACATCGCCAGGATCAAAACAGCATGGGCGAAGTAATATACTTTAACCCCCAACACGGACATTGTAAGCTGGCGGTAAAAATCGTAGACCGGACCGTAGAAACCGAACGTCTGGATCAACCAGGCAAATAGTCCGTCTGCCGCCGCTGTCGCCCCGGGAATAAGGTTCAGCGAAATGAACCGGGCGAAGATGACCTCCGGATCCACCGCCCAGGCCAGCTGGATCCCCGCGGCTGCGCAGATCAGCAACGCCAGCAGCACGATAAACTTCGGGCGGCTCCGGCGCTCGTTGCTCCGGTCATCCGGCTGCCGCGATCGGCGCAGCGCCCCCGCGACGTCAATGACGGCGCCCAGAGGGCACACCCAGCCGCAGAAAAACCTTCCCAGGACCGCAGTCAGCGCCAGCATGAACAAAGCCAGGACGATCCCGGATACGAGCAGCCGCTCGCTGACGGAAGTCAGGATCATGATCAACGGGTCGAGTTTAAAAAGAATGGCGGGCGCCACGTTCCCGCGCAGAGGGTACGTGGTTGACCAGAGGATATACATGCACAACGATACGGATGCTGCCTGCGAACAACGCCGCAGCACGATCATTTTTTTCATGGCGGCATCAGGCTTTCAGTTCGACGATATCGGCGGCGCCGAGATCGTAAGCGCCCATTCCCCGGTCTATCGCTTCCGCAATATAAGGGATGGTGTTGTAATCGACATCCATTATCCGGCAGGCGTACACGTCGGCAAGCGTGGGATCGGTTGCGGCAAATACCTGCCGCTTGAGCGCTACATCGTCCAGGCTTCCGCCGCTGGGCCCGTGACGCATGAGCACCCGGAACGCGTCGACCACGGTTAAATCCGGAGCGATGAAATCGGTGATATCGACCAGCTTTCTGCCTATATCGAGATGTATGAGGCCGCGGGTCCCGCCGCAGACGCCCATGAGATTCTTCATCGAAAGCGTCAAACCGGTCAGCCCGTGATGTTTGACTATCGGCACGTTGATGAACGTATCGCATTCGATGGCGTCACGGAAAACCGGCCAGTCGCGCATGGGGCTGTCATAGGCGAACCGGGCCTTGAGAAAATTCCAGGAATCCATGAAGTACACTCTGGCGCCTTTCTCTTTCGCCGCGCGCATGATACCGGTATTCTCGTACACCCGTTGGGCGCTGTTGCAGGGATTGTCAAAAACATTGACCCGGCGCGCGCCGCATTCATAACACATCTGGACCAGAGTGGCAACAACCTGGGGATTGGTATTCGCGGCATATTCCGGAGCTCTGTCCCAGGCCATGTTCGGCTTGACCACCACCACCGCGTCCTTTTTCACGAAACGGCTCATCCCGCCCATCGCTTCCACCGCCTTACGGGTAATCACTGCCGGGTCGTCCCCCTGAACTGCCGCCAGGTCGTGATCACCCTTGATCTGCTTTTTGACGCGGCCATTCGAGGTTACGCCGGCAAGCTGGGCAAATACCGCCGGGGGGATCAGCTGACTGACGCATAAAGACAACAGACTGCCCAGACCGAATTGCATCAATCCGCGCCGGGTGACGGGCTTGTTCCATACTAAATGATTGTGGCTGGATTCATTCATCATTCGCCTCCTGGTTAAGGTCTCGTATCTCTCATTATAGTCATTTTCAGGAGTCAAATAAACAAAAAAAATCGGCCGGTATGCTTTGAAGTATCAGGGGAGAGGAAGTAACGAAACTATCGGGCGGTCAAGGAAAGGTATTTTTGAATGTACGCGCGGGTTTCCCAGGGAAGTGCTGCGAAATCAGCTCCCTGGCGATACCACTTCACCACGTTACCGATGCCCCAGTTGTAGCAGGCGATAACCGTAGTCAGGTTCCGGGGAACGGCGTAATGATCGAGCATGAAATTGATCCGTTCGAAATACCATCCGGCAATGCTGGCATTCACACCGGGATTGAACAGATCTCCGGGCAGGTACTGCGTGCCGTTGACCTGATTGTAATCCTGGAGGCAGATTTCGGAAATCTGATAGAGACCGTAACAACGGGTACGATCGTTGAAGGCCGCGGGGTTACCTCCCGATTCGATGGACTGGATAACCTGAAAATCGATGTTCACTTGAGCGAACCCGCGGGACGCGGGATAAACCGCCGCAACCAGGGTTATGAGCGTTGCCAGAAGCAGTCTTTGAGCCATCAGCCCTCCCACAAAAAAAACCCGGCAAACTTTCACCGGGTTTTCAAAGGGAGATAAAAAACCCTAAGGGGCTCTTAGGGTTGCATGATGGCTTACCCCTTTGGCAACGCAGCCTCCCACTGCACGAGCAATGCACTGGCGCATCTTCCGATTGCGCCGGGTGCCTGCACGAACACGTGGGACTGTCGCTTTGCCCCGCAAGCTCGCTTTGAACAAGACTTGCGGGGTTCAGTCTGCCCTTTCAGGGCATCCTGAACGTCCCAGCATTACTGCTAGTTTGCCTTTATCAGCAGGTAAACTGACAGAGTGTCAATTTCCACTAAAAGGATAACATATTTTCTGCAAATTTCAATGGGGACGTTCCCCAAGGGGACACCCCTGTTAACAGGGGTGTCCCCTTGGGGAACGTCCCCGATAACGATTACTGGATTTTTTGATTAACCCCGCGTTCTCGGGTAAGCCAGCGAGCGAGCAACTGCTGGTAACGCGGATCGGTGCGGATGAAAGCCAGGTCGGGATCCTTGTGCATAAAAGAAAAATCCCGGTATCCCAGTTCGATCGCCTGATGCAGAGCAGCCAGACAGGCATCCGGCTGCTTAAGGAGGGAATAATCGCAGGCGAGATTATAGCGGGCAGTCTCGTCTGCGGGCAGCAGCTTATTCAAACGCAGATCAATGATCAGACCTTCTTCAAACCGGCCTTTTTTCGAATAGGCATCGCCGAGGCAGAAAAGAGCTTCGGTGAAATCCGGCGCAAAGGAAAGCACGCCTTCGAAAAATGCAATTTCGAAATTAAGGTCTTCTTTTTTCTTCATATCGCCATTTGCTATTTCGTTTTTGTCCGGGTTCTGCGCAGAGCTTTCTCCATCCGCTCCAGCGCTTGAGCCAGCGTCGAGCCTTCGGTCAGATGACCGTCGCTGACTGCAGCATAACCTTTTCTGTTCCGGATCTTGAACGTCTGAACCTGATGCGTGCCGATCTTCACATGACCTCCCGGTTAAAGCCGCTTGAGCATCATTATACTAGAAAACCCCGGACTGGCAAAACAAAATCTATCCGCCGCCCGCCAGCAGCCCGGCATACGCAGCGCGCGTTTCTTCGTTGAAACAAACAAATATCACTTTCTCGATCCCGGGAGTGCGGGCAAGCGTCTCCCGCACAACCGCCACCGCGATACGCGCGGCCCGTTCCAGCGGGAACCGGTACACGCCGGTGCTGATAGCGGGAAAAGCGATGGTCTTTATCCCGCGCTCTGCGGCCAGCAGAAGACAGTTGCGGTAACAGTTTGCCAGAAGCGCATCCTCATTCCGGTCGCCCCCATGCCAGACCGGCCCGACGGTATGGATGACAAAATCCGCGGGCAGGTTGTATCCGCCGGTTATCCTGGCTTGACCGGTTTCGCACCCTCCCAGCGTCCGGCACTCTTTCAGCAATTCCGGTCCGGCAGCCCGATGTATCGCGCCGTCGACTCCTCCTCCGCCGAGCAGCGAGGTATTTGCGGCATTGACGATAGCCTCCACCTGCTCGCGGGTAATATCGCCCTTTTTGACTTCGATCGCCGCTTTCATGGCTGCACCTGCGCTTTCTTTATCTCCCTGCAAAAATCTATTTCTTTTTTCCGGATTTCCAGTATACTAAAAGGTGGCGATTACCCTTATGGAAACCAAAAAGCTTATCCTGATTATTGACGACGAGAGAGATTTCGCCGAAATGATGCGTTTCGCTCTGGAGAACGCAAAATTCCGGGTTGTCCTCGCCGCCCTGCCTCAAGAAGGGATCGAAAAAGCCGGGCTGCTCAATCCCGACCTGGTGCTGCTTGATTTGAATATGCCGGGAATGAGCGGCCATGAAGTCTGCAAAACCCTCAAAGAAAATCTGCACACCACCCATATCCCCATTATCATGCTCACCTGCCAGGATAAGATCCTGGACAAGATCGAGGCTTTTAACCTGGGAGTGGCGGATTATATCGGTAAACATTTCCCCTTTGAAGAAATACTGGTCAGGATAAAAGCGATCCTGCAACGGACGGCGAATATCACCGGTTCCCTCACCATGCAGGAGCGCAACGAGAAAATTCAGCAGCTGCGCACCATCATCGAACAGAAATCCATCCGCACTCTTTTTCAGCCGATCGTGATCATGAAGAACAAGGAACCGTTCGGCTACGAAGCGCTGGCCAGAGGCCCGCAAGGCACCTTCCTGGAAAACCCGGTCAATCTGTTCGCGCTGGCGGAAGAAGCCGGCATGTCTTTCCAGCTGGATTCGCTCTGCCTTTCCCTGGCAGTAGAACGCGCCGCCGGATTCGTCAAGAAAGCGTTGTTGTTTTTGAATACCGACCCGGCGGTGATCAATTCGGATTACGTGAAAAACCTGGAATTTCTCTCCGGTTCCGCCATTCCTGCTTCCCAGATCTGTTTGGAGATAACCGAGCGCACCTTCATCTCCAACTTTACCCGGCTGGCCAGCAATTTGAACGATCTGAAACCCATGGGCGTGATGATCGTCATCGACGACCTGGGCGAAGGGTACGCCAGTCTGAAATCGATTGCGGAATTAAAACCGCAGTTTATCAAAGTCGATATGAGCCTTATCCGGAACGTGCACCTGGATATCGTTAAACAAAGCCTGATCCAGGTCATCTGCGATCTCTCCCGGAAGATTAACAGCCGCCTGATCGCCGAAGGCGTGGAAACCCAGGAAGAGTACGCCTGCCTGCTTACCCTGGGCGTGGAATTTGCCCAGGGCTATTTCTTCGGTAGACCTTCCCCCACCTGGTAATTGTGCGCAGACGCTTCTGCCGCGAACCCGATCAATAAATCCGCCGTGGTGCGTATACCGCTTGTCAGCGCATGTCTCTCCGCAGCCCGCTGCTCGCGGTAAAACGGTTTGACTTTAAGGATATCGCCGGCGTAAAACAGCGCCAGCGACCGCAATCCTGCATGCGCGGCGGCGGCAAAGAAAGCCGAACACTCCATATCCACCGCTTCAATGCCTGCCTTGAGATATTCCGGCAGCGCCTGCTCTTCCAATTTCAGGGATGCAACCGTCAAGCACCTGACGCCCACGGCTTTCCGGGCGGCAAAACGCCTGAAGGCGGCGTAGAGCCGCGCATCCGGCGAGACGGTCCCGGCCGGAATACGCGCTCCTGCGAGCGTCCGGGAAAAACTTTCCTGGGCGCGACAGGACGAGGGAACGACCGTCGCACCGATGTGCAGCCGCGCGGTCTGTTTGACCAGCCCGCAGGAACCGAATAAGAAAACCGTCCGGCAGCCGGTATCTTTGAGATAGAGCACGGCGTCTCCGACGAATCCCGCGCCCACCCGGGCAGCGATCACGGTCAGATGGCTGTTACTGGCGGCAGCATATAATCGACCGCAGGCAAGCTTTCCCACTCCGCACTGCTCCAGAATACCCGGAGCGATCAGCGGCATCACCACACAGCAGGACCGCACCTCTTTTTCCTCAATGCCGAAAAGAATTTTAAAAACACTCATCTCTGACCGCTCCGGTAAGGTCGCAGACTGTCCTGCACTCTGCGATTAACCACGCCCAGCGCCGCGGCGCGGTCGCAGGCCGATATCGCCTGCCGGTAGTCTTTTAACTGGATCAAGGCTATGGCCAGATTATTCCAGGCCGGCCCGTGATCCGGATCGAGCGTCACGGCCTGACGGTAAGACGCGACGGCATCATCGAATCGGGCTTGCGCCAGATAAACATTTCCCAGATTGAAATGCGCCGCGCGCACGCGCGGATTGATCCGCACCGCCGCCAGATACATTTCCCGGGCCCGCTCATACGCTTTTCTGCCCTCATAGAGTACGCCAAGGTTGATGTACGCTTTCTCGTACGCCGGCGCCAGCTCTATGGCCCGCAGATACAGCGCTTCCGCCTGTTTTTCATCGCCGGCGCGCTGATATGCTTCGGCAAGATTGGAATACGCCCGGGGATTCGTCGGCGCCAGGTCGCGCGCTTTTGAAAAAGCGGCGAGCGCCAGATCGTGCTTGCCCAGTTCGCTGTAGGCCCGGCCGAGCTCGATCTGCACCGCAAACGATTCGGGCGCGAAACGCGCGGTCCGCTCGAAGAAGGGCACCGGGGTTCGCCAGGTTTGCGCCTGCTTCCAGGTGAGCGCAGCAAGCACGATGAGGGTTATCGCCAGATACAGACGCACCAGCCACGAAAACCTGCGAACGCGCAAAAGCGCCGCCGCGGCATGAGCGACCAGAGCGCACACCCCGGCCAGGGGCAGATACAGCCAGTGCTCCGCACAATAAGCGTTGATCGGATAAAGATTGGACTGCGGCAGAAGGCTGCCCGCGAACCAGGCCAGGAAGAACGCCTCCGCCCTGCGCTGACGACGCATCAGCATGATCAACGCGACCGCGATCGCTGCGGCGAGACCTATCCCGGCGAGAACCTGCGGATGCATCCAGGAAAATATCCGCTGCCCGTAAGCCATGTGAAGATCGACCGGGACAACGATCAACCCCGCATAGGTTGCCAGCGCAGCGAAGAATCCGGCCAGCCGTTGCCCGAAATCCGACGACGGCACGGCACCTGTCGCGCAGGAGACCGCCTGAAAACGCGCGATCAGATATGCCGCGGTAACCAGACACGGCGCGAGCACCGCGCTCCACCGGGGCTTCCTGCGAAAAATCAGATGATAAAGCGGTATCAGCAAAAGAAAAACCAGTCCGTATTCTTTGGATAACAGAGCGCAGGCAAACGCTGCAACGCTTGCCGCCAGATCGAACAGGCGTTTTTCCCGGTCGAAACGGACATGGAAAATAAATGCGCAGATAACGAACAATCCGCAGAGAATGTCCGCTCTCCCTGCAATATACGCCACGGCTTCGGTCTGTACCGGATGCAAAGCAAAAAACAAACTGCCCAGCAGAGCGGTGGTTCTGCGCCGCCAGAATGTCCGGATCAAGGCGTATACCGCGCAGGCGGCCAGAGCATGAAGCACCAGACCGGTCAGATGGAAACCCGCAGGCCGCAGGCGCCACAATGAATAATCGACCAGATAGCTGATCATCTGTAACGGCCGGTAAAAACAGGAATCCATGGCCGCGCCGGCGATGATATCGCCGGAAAAAAGCTTGCCGGCGTCGGACCATCTTCGGATGAGCAGGTTATCCCTGACCAACGCCTGATCGTCCCAGATAAAACCACCGGTTAAAGACGGCAGATACGCGCACAAAACCGCGCACAACAGCAACGCGCAGATACCGATGCGCCGGAAAGCCGGATTGATTTCAGTGTCGCGTCGAGCCGGAAGCATAACTGTTCTGGAAGTATCCTCCAAATTGATGCACGTGTATGGCGAAACGCTTGCGCGCCGCAGAGGCCCGGTCGGCAATATCCTGCTGTATCGCCTGCCAGGCGCGGCTATAGTCGGGTTTATTCGCGCGCATAACAGCATACTCCTGCGCCAGACCGGGGTCAACCTCGCCGATAGCCTGCATAATATCGTCGATGTTGCCCAGATTGAAATTCAGGCATTCGAACTCAACGCTCTCTGCGCGGAGGAATAGCCGGAAAACATCCCGATACTCGGAGATGCCCGGCAACACCGGAGAAAAATACGGGATAACCGGCACGCCTTCATCCAGAAGAGCGTTGACTGCCTGCTGCCGCTCTTCAAATGAAGGACTGAACGGTTCAAGTTTGTTTTTGAATTCCCGGGGATAATCGTTGACGGTAAAATAGACCCGCCGGCAGCAGCCTTGTTTGAGCAACGCCAGACTGTTCAGGATCGCCGGCGAACGCGTCAGGATCACGTAGCCGACCCCGTTGCGATTAAGGATCTCGAGTATCCGTTGCGTCAGATGATACTGCTCTTCCAGAGGCTGAAAGCATTCGGTGGTAGAACCGAGCAACACGGTGGCGGGCCGCCGCAGCAACAGCTCTTTTTCCAGGCGCTGGCAGGCGTTCACCCGCACTTCCACAAAGCTTCCCCATTCCATCGCCTTCCGGCTGACCACGCGGTTTGAGCGAACATAACAGTAGAGACAGCCGTAAGCGCAGCCCAGGTAGGGATTGATCACATACTCTCCCAGATCGATGGAAGTAGGATTGAGTATGCGTTGAATATGCACTTCTTTAACATCCATACGACGCTCTCTCCACCAGGTTCCCGATAAAGGCTTTGGTGTATTTGAACCCGCATTGTTTGATCGTGCCGGCAAAAGTTTCCATCCGTTCGAGAGCGACATCGTTGAGACGGTAATCCGCCGCCGGATCAGCCGCCGTCCCGTCGTAATAACTGAAAGGATTTATCTGCTCGATCTTGGGGATGAGCGCGCGGTTGCGGACTACAAAATCCAGGCTTTCCTGGAATTCCGCGGCGGTCTCGCCGGGATACCCGGTGATCAGGCTGATCCCGAACGTCAGCCCCGCGTCGTTGAGACGGCGGAAAAACGCTTCGGCCGCAGCGGCGCTAAAACCCTTGTTCATTCTCCGCAGCGTGCTTTCGGCGCCCGATTCCAGACCGATAAACAGATTATAGCAGCCGCTCTCCTTCATCGCGCGCAGAAGCGACGGATCCATATCCGAACGCACGGCGATCTGCGCTTCCCAGGCGACCGCGCCGAAATGCCGACGGATAGCCTCGCACAGCGCTTCCAGACCTTCGAGATCCCCGTTCAGCAAGGAATCGAAAAAAATGAACTGACGCGCTCCCCGCCGGAGATGAAAATCCATTTCTTCGACCACGGAATCTGCCCGGCGGCAGCGGAACCCCTGAAAAAGAAGTCGCTCCGCGCAGAACCGGCAACTGCGCACGCAACCGCGGGAGAAAAGCAGCGGCCGGGCATCGGCGCGCGGATAATCCGATAGATCCAGTCCCTCATACCGGGGAAACGGCAGCGCTCCAAGATCGTCGAGCTGCGCGAAACACGTCGCCGGCGCGCCGCGCGTCCTGCCCTCGAGATACGCATGAATGCCGCGTTCCCCTTCGCCGATAACCAGATGGTCGACCAGAGCGGACATCTCCTCGATGAAGCGGTTACCATCCTTGAAGAAGCGGCGCGCGATTTCCGGTCCGCCAAGCAGCACGCGCGGGCTTTTTCCCCGTTCCCTCAACAAACCTATCATGGCCAGCGTGCTGTGCCAGTTGCTGCGAAAACAGGAGAACCCCAGAACGGAATAACCCGACAGCTCCTCGACTATGCGTGAGAAATGATCCGCGTGGTTGCGGCGCAGATGTTCAAGAAGGGAATGCTCAAAAGAGGGATTACAACCGACCAGCCATTCCGAATGCTCTCGCGCGTCGGCGCGGTTAAAGAACAGATTATTCAGATCGATGATATCCGCGCCGATATGCTGCGCGCGCAGGTACGCCTGAAGATATCCCACACCCAGCGGAGGCACTTTGGGCCAGGCAGGCGGCAACAACACCAATCCCACATCCCTGACGCTATGCATGCATCCTTTATTTCGGATTGATGACTATTTTATCACCGGTGATCTTGGAATTGGGAATAATGATTTTTTTGTTGTCTTTGGACTGCAGAATCGTGCTGAAGATCTGTATCTCTTTGACGATCCCGGCACCTCCGCCCGCTTCAATGTCTTCCCCGACTTTAAACGGCTGGAAGAATATCAGCATGACTCCGGCGGCGAAATTCGCCAGTGTGCCTTGTAGCGCCAGACCAACGGCAAGTCCGGCGGCGCCGATCACCGCGACGAACGGAGACGTCTGTACGCCCAGCTTACTCAACGCGGCGATACAGACAAACGTCAACAAACCGTAATACATCAACGTCTTGGAAAAAGAGGCCAGGGTGGGATTCACCTTGGATTTTACCATCGCCTTATCCGCCATGTCGGAGACAAACCTGGCGAGCCATTTTCCAATCAAGAAAATCAAGATTGCCGATAAAAAACCGAACCCGTACTGGATCACATAACCCGAAATCTTATCCCACATAGCCTGAACCTCCTGCATGGCGCCCTCCCTGTTAGAACAACCCACCTATCCGGTTTTATTCTACTACGCGCTCGCGGTCTTGGCAATACAACGCTTCTTCACTCATACCGCAACGCTTCGATCGGATTCAACTTCGCCGCCTGGCTCGCGGGCCAGAGGCCGAAAACCACCCCCACGATCAGGGAAAACACGGTCGCAAGCACGATCGAGAACAAAGACACCTGCACCGCCCACCCGGCCGCGAGTTTCATCACCACGGACGCGCCGGCTCCCAGGACAATGCCGACGATGCCGCCGATGAAAGACATCAGCACCGCTTCAATCAAGAACTGCATCATGATATCCTTGTTGTTCGCGCCGATCGCCTTGCGCAACCCGATCTCCCGGGTGCGCTCGGTGACCGAAACAAGCATGATATTCATGATCCCGATGCCGCCGACCAGCAGAGAAATGGCGGCGATGGACCCCAGCAGCATGGTCAACGTCTTCATCGTCGATTCGAGCGTGCTTTTGATCTCGGACATGTTCCTTATATCGACCGACTCCGTGTCGTCGGCCTTTAAACGATGCTGCTTATTCAATGCCCGGCGCACCTCTTCCTGCGCCGCGTCGATATCCCCGGCGGACACCGCTTCGACGTAAATCGAATCGATGTACTGCTTGCCGAAAACCCGGTACATCGCGGTGGTCAGCGGAACGATCACCGTGTCATCCTGATCGCGGAATCCCCCCGAGCCTTTAGACGGAAGAACGCCGATCACTTTAAAATTGATCAAATTGATCTTAATGGTCTCTCCGACCGGATTGGCTTCGCCGAACAGATTGGTCAGGACCGTCGTCCCCAGAAGCGCTACCTTTTCCCTGGCGCGCATCTCCTGTTCGGTGAAGAACCTCCCCGCTACCGGCGTTGCCGCGCGCATAGCGGGATATTCCGTGCCCGTCCCTTCGACCTGGGTATTGGTATTATTGCTGCCGTACACGACTTGGGCGCGGGCGGTTACCGAACCGTACACGCGTTTCACATGCGGCAAGCGCGCCAGGAGATCGATATCCACCTGCGTAAAGCGCGTCGCGGTACTTTCCAACGCGACCGCGCCCGACCTGCCGTGCGCCGGATGAAGCCAGAGAAGATTCGATCCCAACGATTGCAGTTGCTGCTCGATGGACACCTTGGCGCCCGTCCCCAGCGCCAGCATCGCGATAACCGCGGCAACACCGATAAGGATCCCGAGAATCGACAATATCGAACGCATCTTATGGGATATCATAGCGGACAACGCCTGGCGGACATAATCGAGGAATTTAATCTTTCCGGCGACCCTGTGGCGTTCGGCTAACAGATCCTTGACCGTGCTCCCCGATTCCGGGGTAACGGCCGAAACAGCGGATCCTCCCGCGGGCACGTTCTTTGCATCGGCGATGACCTTGCCGTCGCGCATGGTAATGATCCTGCGCGTCTGCTGCGCCACTTCCGGTTCATGGGTAACGATAACCACCGTCTTGCCCCTGGCGTTCAACTGTTTCAGGATAGCGATGATCTCCGCTTTGCTCCTGGAATCGAGATTTCCCGTCGGCTCGTCGGCCAAAAGCATCACCGGATCGTTAACCAGCGACCGCGCGATCGCGACCCGCTGCTGCTGGCCTCCGGACAATTCGCTGGGCCGGTGCAGCACCCGGTCCTGGAGACCGACGCCGGCCAGTTCTGCCCGCGCTTTTTCGCGCAGATGCCGCTTGCCGGCGTAGACCAACGGCAATTCCGCGTTTTCAAGCGCGGACATCCGGGGTAACAGATGGAACTGCTGGAAGACGAATCCTATCAAACCGTTGCGGACCACCGCCAATGCCTCATCCGATAACGCGGTAACGTCCTGGCCGCGCAGAAGGTACTGCCCGGCGTCCGGCCGATCCAGAAGCCCCAGGATATGCATGAGCGTCGATTTTCCCGAACCCGACGCGCCCATAATGGCGACAAATTCACCGTCGTCTATCTTCAACGACACCCCGTCCAGGGCTTTCACCTCGACCTTGCCCATGGTGTATGTCTTATGAATATTCTTGATCTCGATCATGGCGTAACGATTTACGGCGGCGGCGCGCCTGCGCCCGGACCGCTTTTCTTGACGTTGGAGGATGGATTTCTTCTGCTGGGCAGAAAAGGATTTTTTCCGAGAGAATCAGCTCTCGGCAGCGTGTACTTCTTCGATCTGACGATAACCGTGTCGTCGGCAGATAACCCCGTCAGGATCTCGACGTTCTTGCCCTGCGTCAGACCGAGCGTCACCTGCCGCGGGACGAATTCTTTCGCGTCCGGCCCGCGCACCACTACGTAACTCTCCCCGTTATCGGAATTCACCGCCTCCTGCGCCAGGAGCAACGCGTTATCCTTGCTTTCGACGATAAAATCGATGGTGGCGTTCATTCCGGAACGGAAAAACGGCGCGACTTGAAGAGGGATCAGATCCACCTTGTAGATGGTGACGTTGTTGACGGTCGAGGACTCGTAATAAACGTGATCCACCACCGCCTTGATCCTGGAATCCGGATACGCGTCCAGGGTGATCACGGCCTGTTGGCCGACCTTGATCTTGCCGATGTCCGTTTCGTCGACCTGCGCCCGCGCGATCAGCTGATCGGAGAGCACCAGGACCGCGCTGCTGGCGGTCACTGTCTGCCCCGGCTGTATGGTCGCGACAATGACTTCACCGTCAATCGGAGCCATCAACGCGATGGGTTTGTACACTTCCTGCCAGTAGTTATATTTCTCTTCGCCCTGCTCCTGCGCCGCATCAAGCAGCGCCGCGCGGTCGGTGGAACTCAACCATCCCAGGACCTGGCCTTTCTTGACCTTTTCGCCTTCTTTGACCACGATACTCTCGATCCGGCCGGCGACCGGCGGGATGATCTCCAGTCTGTTCTTCGGCAACACCGTACCCGTCGAAGAGATCAGCGTCTGGATCGTGCCTGTATGCGGGCTTATTTCTTTCACGATCTCCTGCGTACTCTGCTGCGGCCGCATGATCCCCAGACCGATGCCCGCGGCAGCCAGGACCACAATCAGTATAACCCAGAAACTCTTCTTTTTAATTATACTCAAGCGTCTCTCCTTTGGCCATGATCCAGTTAGCTTCGGCAAGCAACGCATTGGCCTGAGCGTCAATAAATGTTTTTTTCGCGCTTACCAGATTATCTTCGATTATCGTCCAGTTATCGAATTTCAGCAAACCCATGGAATACTGCGCCTCGGCGATAGCGGAACGCTCTTCGGCTGCCGCAAGGAATCGACGCTGTACTGCGACGTTCTCAACCGCGTCCTGCAACGCGGCCCACTTCTGTTCCAGGGTCAACAAAACGCCGGAGCGTCCGCTGCGTTGATCGGCTTGCGCCTGGATCAACTGCGACCGGGACTGGGCAACCTGCGCCTGACGCAGCCCGCCTTCAAGGAACGGCCAGGATAAGGAAAGACCGGTAGTCAAAGCGCTGTTGTGCGGCGGCCAGTGGGCGCCGGTTTTATTCGCGCCGGCGGTAATCGACAGCGCCGGCCAGAAGTCAGCCTCGTTAACCTTGATCCCGAACGAAGCGGCACGCGTCTGGGCGGCGAGTTTTTGTACCGATGGATGATTGTCGGTTATCGCCCGCATATCAGGTTTGTCTTTAAGGGACACGCTGACCTCGAAATCGCCCGTAACGGAAATGTCGGGATACTGCTCAACCCCCATCTCCTTGATCAGCTGATAGCGGGCAGACTCAAGCGCCCGCCGGGCTTGCGCTAATTCATGCGCGGCCTGGGCTGAATTTGCCTGCGCGCTTAACAGAGCGCCCCGATGTTCGGTACCCGATTCGTACCGCAGCGTGATCAACTCGAGGTTGCTGCGCCGTATATCGAAAATCTCCTGCATAATCTTGACCGATTCCTGCCCTTTGAGCACGCTGATAAACGCCGAGCGCAGGCGCTGACGCACATCGACTGAAGCGTAGCGGAACGCTTGCTGTGCGACGTTTACGTTTTCCCTGCCCGCGCTGACCTTACTGGACGTTTTGGACCCGTCAAAAAGAAGCTGGCTGGCGCTTGCGCCGTATGAATATGCATTGGTCGTGGCGGTGCTGGTGGAACCGGTCGAATCGTCTTTAGTGCGGGAATGCGAAGTCGAAACTCCAGCGGTGGCGCTTGCCTGGGGATACTGACCGCTGGCTGTGACATCAAGGCTGGCCTGCGCTTCTTTCACGTTCTCCTGCGCGGAGATCAGATCCGGGTGGTTTTTCTGGGCGAGAAAGACACATTCAAGCCAGGTCAGAGCTTTTTTCTCTTCCTGGGCGCAGCAAACAGAGACCGGCAACAAGAGGAACAACACAATGTGCGTGACGCTTCGATGCATACACATATTGTACATATTATATCATCAACTGCACACCCGGCGAGACATTTAATACATTTCGGCGACCGGACGACGCTACGCGGACTCTCATTCGGCCTTGTTCACGAAGATGATCGCCAGCGCCACGGATTCCCCCTTGTCCTTGACCGGGATGATCTCCACCATCACGTTCAAACTGGACTGACGGATGGGCAACTCCAGCGTCACGATACCTTCGGTAATGACTTTGCGCATTTCCACCGCTTCCTTGAACAGCGCGACAAAACGCCGGTTGCCCGGTTGTTTCTCGATGGCGTCGAACGTGATAACCTCCTGTTCGACCTGAAACATGCGCTGCACCGCCGGATTCAGGCGAAATTCGCGCTTGTCCGGATAAGCGATAATGATACCTTCGGCGATATTACGGTAAACGATATCGATCGACTTGTTCAAAGCGCTGATCCGCTCTATCTGAAGACTGTTGTATACCCGCAACTGATCCACCATGCTGTTGATCCGTTTTTCGAAACGGACTATTTCGTCACACGGCCCCCGCGCAACGCGCATCCCCGTCTGGTATTCATTGGCCAGCAGGTGACGGATACACGCGAGCAGCTTCCGGCGGAACAACAGCGCTTTGACCGTCAGATAAGCCGCGATACCGCAGGCAAGAATACCGGCGACAAGCAGGCAATAGAAAAGATACGGGTTCGACCGGTAAGCCCCCAAGGCGAGCGCATACCCGAGGGCGATGAGAAGGAATAATCCCGCCCAGAGAATGGTGACGGTATGGACGTTCGCTGGCGCAACGCGTTTATTTGGCGAACTTTTGTATGTCATCATTACCCCCTATCACTAACAGGATATCTTCTTCCTTCAAAGGTTCGTCCGGAGAAGGCACATGCACCAGCATTTCCTCGAACACCCGATCTCCCTGATCGTTGATCGCCGGTTTTTTCTGCTTTACCGCGATCAGGTTGATTTTAAACAGTTCCCGCAATTTTATCTCGCGCAGAGTCTTGCCCACCAGCGACCGGGGAACTTTCATTTCGATGATAATATGGTCGGCGGTCAACGGGATAGCTTTGGAAATAGCCGGAGAGATCAGGCTGTTCGCGACAATAGCGCCCATCTCTTCCTCAAGATTGATGATATTGTCGACATCCATCGTCTTGAGGATCTCCTGCTGCAAAGGGCTGATCGCCCGCGCCCAAACCTTTTTTATGCCCATTCTTTTAAGCAGCAGCGTGGTCAACAGATTGGCCTCGATATTCTCCCCCACGCATACCACCGCCACGTCGACGTTCTGCACCCCTATTCCCCGCAGCGCCTGCTCATCGGTCGCGTCGGCCACCACGGCATAGGTAACGGACTCCTTGATATCATCCACCCTCTGTTTGTGCGCGTCGATCGCGATCACGTGAGCTCCCCGATCGGTCAGTTCCCTGGCGACGGTGCTGCCGAATCTTCCCAAACCGATTACCGCTATATGGCGCATAGTTTCATCTCCTTGAATTATCCGATCCCTACCGATTCCTGCGCGTACATATACTGCGCCGGACGCCGGGACCCGAATAACGCGTATCCGATGGTCAACGGACCGATCCTGCCGATAAACATGAGCACGGTGATCAGCAGCTTTCCCGGCACTGTCAGCGCGGGCGTAATGCCGGTAGACAGGCCGACCGTACCGAAAGCGCTCACCGTTTCGAAAAAGACTTCGATGAATCCTTTATGTTCGACAAACAGCAGCAATCCCGTAAAAACGGAAACCAACAGCAGCGAAAAAACCAGGATCACCGCCGCTTTCTGCACGGTTTCCGAGGGAATAGTGCGCTTGAAAACCTCAACGTGCTGTCTGCCGCGCAGTTCGCTCATCAGCAAAGCCCAGAGAATGGTGACCGTGGTAGTCTTTACACCTCCTGCGGTGGAAGAGGGCGATCCTCCGATGAACATGAGCAGAATAATCAGCAACAGCGACAACGGACAGAGCCGGCCGATATCGCAGGTATTGAATCCTGCGGTCCGGGCGGTGATGGACTGAAAGAGCGGGATCAACACGCGCCCCCGCAGCCCCTGCCCCGCCAGCAGCAGGTTCTTCTCGGCGATAAACAATCCCAGAGCTCCGCCCGCAATCAGAATCAGGCTGGCCCAGAGAACAACGCGCGACTGCACCTTCAAGTGCTCGCGCTTTCCCCTGCCGCGGCGCAATCGGTTCTTACAGACGAAGAACACGTCGCTGATCACCACGAACCCCAGCCCTCCCGCGATGATCAGCGAGCCGATGGTCAGAGTGGTGACGCTATCACGCTGAAATCCCATCAGATTATCGCTGAAGGTCGAGAATCCGGCATTGCAGAACGCGGACACGGAATGAAATAACGCGGCAAAGACGGTTTGAAGAAAACCGCCGACCCTGCCCCGCCAGGCGAACGCGAGCACCAGCGCACCCAGAGCCTCGATTACGACAGTCATCTTCACGATAAAAAGGATCATCTTCCTGACCGTGGAAAGGTCCGACTGGTCAAGAATATTCTGCATGGCGATCTCCTGACGGATCTCCATGCGTTTTTTAAGCAGCAATGCCAGCGAAATGGAGAACGTCATGATACCCAGACCGCCGATCTGTATCAATGCCAGGATGACCATTTGTCCGAACAGGCTGAAATACCGCGCGGTATCCTGAACGCTCAAACCCGTCACGCAGGTCGCGGACGTGGCGGTGAATAACGCGTCCGCCAGAGAAGTTCTCTGTCCGGACAGGGTAGCCGCGGGCAGCATCAGCAGCACCGTTCCCACGCCGATGGCAAAACCGAACGTAATCACCATCAGCTGCGCGGGACGTTTGCTTAAAGAATCGATGAACGTGCTTGAGTGCCGGCTATGGGAAATCAGTATCGCGGCGATAGCGGTCAGGCGGGTAATCACAAAAGACGGGGCGGCGCCGCCGCCGGCAATCAGCTGGAACAACGGGATGAACACTACCCAATCAAACCAGTTACGTTTGAGATGCGCTCTCCTGTCTTCGCTGGAGAACAACCGCAGGAGCACATCCAGAGCAAAAACAAGCAGTATGGCCAGATTGAGTTCTCCGACCATATGCGCGTACGGGCTCAAAAAAGCCGCGTTCTCGATCACCAGCAACAAGAACGCGCAGAGCGCGGCTGCGCCTACGACTGCGGTAAAGCTGAATTTCCGGATCGAAAGACTCATCACCATTTATTCTTATGGATCTGTCCCGGGTTATACTTGTCTTTGGGTTTTTCAGCGCCCCGGGGGATGCCCACAGGCACCAGATTCAACGGGATCACGTGCTGCGGAATACCCAGGATCGCGCGCATCGCAGCCATGCGGTCCTCTTCCGGGTACACCGAGGTCCAGACCGCGCCCAACCCCATGGACTCCGCGGCAAGCAGGAGATTCTCCGTGGCCGCGCTGCAATCCATCTGCCAGTATGACGCCTGCCGGCCGCCGAATTGCCTGTCGGTATCGCCGCAGATAACGATCGCCGCGGGAGCCTGCGCCGCCATTTTCGCATACGGCATGGCATCAGCCATCTTTTTCAGCACCGCCTTGTCGGTAATGACGATAAACTCCCACGGACGCCTGTCCACCGCAGTCGGCGCGGCCATCCCGGCTTTGACCAGCATCAACAGCTGCTCGTCGGAAACCGCCGCTTCAGAATATACGCGCACGCTCTTGCGGTTAAAGATCGTCTTTAACGTATCGTTCATCCGAACCTCCTCTGCAGTCGCACTGCCCGCTTGCAGCATGGCGACAGCCGCAGTAAGGCCGAGTATCAACGTAGTCATCTTCATTATGCCCTCCCGGCCGCATACGGCCATTTCCAGCTCTTCACTTCCGGCAGATCATCGCCGGTGGCGGTGATGAACTGCCGATGCTCGATCAACTTGTCGCGAAGCATCTGCTTGACGTAACCGGCTTTCGCGCTCAAGCCCGGGGTGCGATCGATCACATCCGACACCAGATGGAACCGGTCGATCTGGTTGAGCACGGTCATGTCGAAAGGCGTGGTGGTCGTGCCTTCTTCCTTGTATCCGCGCACATGCAGATTATCATGATTGGTGCGGCGATAGGTCAACCGGTGGATCAACCAGGGATATCCGTGGAAAGCGAAAATGATCGGCTTGTCTTCAGTGAAGAGCGCATCGAAATCCTTGTCGGATAAACCGTGCGGGTGATCAGACGGCGGCTGCAGGGCCATCAGGTCGACGATATTGACGACTCTGATCTTCAACCCGGGGAAATGCCGGCGCAGGATATCCACCGCAGCCAGAGTTTCCATGGTGGGCACATCGCCGCAGCAGGCCATTACCACGTCCGGCTCGCCTTTCCTGTCGTTACTCGCCCATTCCCAGATGCCTACGCCGCTGGTGCAATGTTTGATGGCCTGCGGCATATCCAAGTACTGTAAGCCGGCATGCTTTCCGGCGACGATTACGTTGACGTAATTACGGCTGCGCAGGCAATGATCCGCCACGGACAGCAGGGTATTGGTATCCGGAGGCAGATAGACCCGGATGATCTCGGCTTTTTTGTTGACCACATGGTCGATGAAACCCGGGTCCTGGTGCGAAAATCCGTTGTGATCCTGGCGCCAGACGTGCGACGTAAGCAGATAGTTCAAGGAAGCGATGGGTTTGCGCCAGGGAATATGCCGGGTCACCTTCAGCCATTTAGCGTGCTGATTGAACATGGAATCGACCACGTGTATGAACGCTTCGTAACAGGAAAAGAATCCGTGCCTGCCGGTGAGCAGGTATCCTTCCAGCCAGCCCTGGCAAAGATGTTCGCTCAATACCTCCATTACTCTGCCCTGCGCCGCGAGATGGTCATCATCGGCGAAACGCTTGGCCATCCAGACCCGGTTGGTCGCTTCCAGCACCGCGCTCAACCGGTTGGAGTTGTTTTCATCCGGGCTGAACACGCGGAAGTTGCGCTCATCCTGATTCAATTTCACCACATCGCGCAGGAAAGCACCCAGCACCTTGGGCGGCTCGGATAAGACTGTCCCGGGCCGGGGAATTTTCACCGCGTAATCCCGGAAATCCGGCAGCCGCAGGTCTTTAAGCAAAAGCCCGCCGTTGGCGTGCGGATTCGCGCCCATACGCCGCTCTCCTGCGGGAGCCAATGCGGCCAGTTCCGGTCGCAAAGCTCCTCGCGCATCGAAAAGCTCATCCGGCTTGTAACTTTTCAGCCAGCGCTCCAGGATCTTGATATGTCCGGGTTTGGTGAATAATTCTGATAACGGAACCTGATGCGAACGCCAGGACCCTTCGGTCTTTTCTCCGTCGACACGCTTGGGACCGGTCCAGCCTTTGGGCGTACGCATAATGATCATCGGCCAGCGCGGTCGCCGGGGCGATTTGCTGCGCCGGGCGGTTGCCTTGATACCGCGTATCTCCCGAAGAACCGTATCCAGCGTGTGCGCCATGAGTTGGTGCATCTTCCGCGGCTCGTGCCCCTCCACCAGATACGGCCGGTACCCGTAGCCGGTAAACAAAGCGAGCAATTCTTCGTCTGGCAAACGGGCCAGCACTGCAGGATTGGCGATTTTGTAGCCGTTCAAATGCAGAATAGGCAGCACTACTCCGTCGCTGTCCGGATTGAGGAACTTGTTCGAATGCCAGCTGGTGGCCAGCGGCCCGGTTTCGGCTTCTCCGTCGCCGACCACGCAGGCGACGATCAAATCTGGATTGTCATACGCAGCGCCATAGGCATGCGCCAGAGCATACCCGAGTTCCCCGCCTTCGTGGATCGAACCGGGGAGTTCCGGCGCGACATGGCTGGGGATGCCTCCGGGGAAAGAAAACTGTTTGAATAACCGCTGCAAACCTTCCTCGTCCTGCGAGATCTGAGGATACATCCGGGTATACGAACCTTCCAGGTAAGCGTTCGCAGCGATCGCCGGCCCGCCGTGGCCGGGACCGATCACATAGATCATATTCAAATCATGTTTTTTGATGATCCGGTTAAGATGTGCGTAGATGAAATTAAGGCCCGGGGTGGTGCCCCAGTGCCCGAGCAGGCGGGGTTTGATATGTTCTTTCGACAGCGGTTTGCGGAGCAGCGGGTTCGCCAGCAGATAAATTTGCCCGACGGAGAGATAATTCGCCGCGCGCCAGTAGGCGTCGATCAAACGCACTTCTTGAGAAGTTAATGCTTTCATCCTCTCCTCCTTTGCTGGAAATAGCCGCTTTCTTCTATTGTACCAGAAAAAAAAGAGGACGGTTCTATTTTTTTCGGCTCGCCGGCACCGGAAAAAGAGAATCGTCCGTTTTATCTTTCAAGGGGTGGCTCCGCAGGGAACGTCCCTTTTATTTTTTCAACCGGCAGGAAGCAGTCCTGTTCTTTTCCAGATACTGCTGGTGGTATTCTTCAGCCCGCCAGAATGTTTTCGCCGCTTCGATCCGGGTAACCACCGGCTTATTGAATCTGGCTGATAACAACAGCCGCTTGAGGCCGGCCAGGGCGGTTTTGTGCTGCTGCGGCGTGGTGTAAAAAATCACCGAGCGGTATTGGGAACCGTAATCCGGCCCCTGGCGGTTGTCCTGCGTGGGATCGTGCATATCCCAGAACATCTCGACCAGCTTTTGATATGAGACCTGCGCCGGGTCGAATTCGACCCGCACCACTTCGGTATGCCCGGTGGTGCTGGAGCAGACGTCTTTATACGTGGGGTTATCCGACGTTCCGCCCATATAGCCGACCGCAGTGCCGACTACGCCGGGAATTGCGCGAAACGCCGCTTCCACTCCCCAGAAGCATCCGGCGCCGAAAACCGCGATTTCCGTCTTCGCGGCCGCCGTCGCGGGCGAAGGGGCGTCCTTGAACAGCGCCAGGTAACGCGCGTATCCTTCCCGCTCCATATCTTCCACCGGAATGAAACGCAAAGCGGCGGAATTGATGCAGTAGCGTTCTCTGCCGGGCGCAGGACCGTCATTGAAAACGTGACCCAGATGGCTGTCCGCTTTTTTCGAACGCACCTCGGTCCGGACCATGCCGTGGCCGGCATCTTCTTTTTTCACCAGCGCGTCATCGCTGATCGGGCGGGTGAAACTCGGCCAGCCTGTTCCGGAATCGAATTTATCCACTGAAGCAAAGAGCGGCTCACCGGAAACTATGTCCACATAGATACCCGCGCGGTGATTATCCCAGTAGCGGTTATCGAAAGGCGCTTCCGTCCCGTTAAGCCGTACGACGCGATACTGTTCAGGAGTCAATCCCTTATCGGGAGCTGCCATGGCAATCCCTCCTCTCAACTGCTGGCATACTGCCGCCAGCAAAAAAAATGCGGCGATACCTATCCTCGTCCCGGCCGGCTTCGCTGCGCCGGACGCGCCCAGGCATTCGTGCGCGCGCGCGCACCAGTCCAGACAGCTGGCCCGTCTGGGCCGGACCATCCGCGTCTTACAGCCAGGGCAGACAACCGCAATCTCGTCCGACCAGATCTCGACTGTCGTCGAACAGACTGAACAATGAATGTCTTCCGGCACCGGTTGCCGGAATATATTCGCTCCCGGGCATCGCTGAATCACGGTTTTATTTCTCCTCGTACAGTAACCACGACCTCATTGAATGGAATATGTTTACCCGAAGCTTTGAGCGCGTCCTGAACCAGCTTGATCGTCCCATAGCAACAGGGCACTTCCATATGCGCTGCCGTAACCGATCGCACCCGGTTCAGGCGAAAGATCTCCGTCAGTTTCCCGGTATATTCCTGCGCGGCATTATCCAGTTTGGGACAGAAGATAATCAGTATCCTGCCCTTGAGCAGGCCGGGATGAAAATCGCCCAGCGCTGCCGGCACGCAATCCGCGGCTATCAGGATATCCGCATCCTGGAAATAGGCGGCCTGCTGATTTAAAAGATGCAGCTGCACCGGCCATTGCTGTAAAGCGCTGGCGCCGCCGGGTTGAACCGCAGGCAACTGCGCCGGCCGGTCCGGGGCGCCGGCTTTTGCACGCAGATCCATCGCCAGAGAACCCGGGCACCCGCAGGCAGCGCGTCCCGGCAGGCACACTTCCTGCTCTATGATCGTGATCGCTTGCCGGGGGCAGGGACCGATACAGGCTCCTAATCCGTCGCAATGCTGTTCATTGACCAGCCGGGCCTTGCCGTTAACCAGCGCCAGCGCGCCTTCCGCGCAGGCCTTGACGCATATTCCGCAACCGTCGCACTTTTCTTCGTCAATGCGGATGATCTTTTTTTTCATCAACGCGCCTCCGTTAACAATGACGCGATGGAAATCGCGCGCAATTGGTTTACCACATATGCTTCGATACTCACGATCCGCTTCCTTAAGAAACACCGAGCTCTATTCGGGCAAACCTGTTTCTTGAACATGCACTCGGAAATCTCCAGGCTGCCCTGGAATATCCGCATCACATCCGTCAGCCTGATCTTTTCGGCCGGCAGGCTCAAAACAAATCCGCCCATCTTTCCCTTGATAGGCTTGAGCACGGCATGCCGGCCCAATTGCTGCAGGATCCGGCGAAGAAACGCACGGGGTATACGCAACTCATCGACCATCTCCCGGGAGGTAACCAGCCGGCCTCTCTGCTGCGCCATATACACCAGCGCCCTCACCGCGTAATCCGTATCTCGGGTAACCAGCTTCATAGTTAAATGATACTATATTTATATCATTTTGTCAAGTACAAATTCCGGCCCATCGAAAGCCGGAACTATTTCCTGCGCATCTGCTCGTCAAGCGCCTTGATTTCAGTCAACGCCTGGCGCAACGAACTCCACCCGTACCAGAAAGCATAATCGGGATTCATATGGAAAGCGCCCTGAAAAGCGCGCATGCGATATTCCATGAACATCAGAAACAGCTTCGTCTCGATCGGAGTGGGCGCGTCGTGAAAAGCCAGCAGGTCGGGAAACGCTTGCATATATGCATGCGGCTTCTTGATCAATCCGTCTTTATACAGCCCGGCCACCGTGCGTATCGCTTCGGCCATCTGACGATCGGCTTCCCTGATCATGGCGTCGCCCTTGGAAAGCTCGGAAGCGGTAAACGCCGCAGAGTGACACTGCCGGCAGGCGGCGATCATTGTCCGCCGGGCGGCGAGCCATTCATCCTGACTCAAACGGCACAGAGCCGTTTCCTTGACCGTATCCAGCCGCGCCGTAGGCTTACCCTCGCGATCAAGCACGCCCAGGGCCTGCAGGATCACCGTACGATCCCCTTTCCACTGCTCGTCGTCCGGGAACGGAAGGCGCACCGCCAGGAATCCCCAGGCGGCGCGATTTTCATGGTTGCCGCCCTGCACGTGACAGGTCTGACAACTGGGAGCCGCAGCGGTTTCCGGCAACACCTTGTTCTGTTTCAAAAGGTAGCGCACCCCGTGCTTGGAAGTAGAATACATCTCCCACTGGGGATGATCAAATCCCATGTGACAGGTAGCGCAGGCCTGCGGCTGCCGGGCTTCGTCCTCGGAAAACGTATGCCGGGTGTGACAGCTGTCGCAGGAAGCCACGCCGAAACCCGATCCCTGCGCGCGCAGTTGCTTGACTTCATCGGAGCTCTTAAGCCCGATCTTATGACAGCCGCCGCAGCCTTTCATTCCGTCGATCAAGGCCATGGGCTGCCAGTGCAGCGTGGGCATGGCCTTCATCACCTTCCAGGCCACGGCGTGCTTGCCTTTTTTGAACTGCTCGAGTTTTTCCTTATGACAACCGCCGCAGGTTTCTGCAGTGGGGATGAGAACTTTGTCGACGGTATCCAGACCGTTGTGCGCGCTGCCGTGGCAGGCGGAGCACGAAACATCGTGTTTGGCATGCGCGCTGATCTTCCAGTCCGCGACAATACCCGCAGTCACATCCTTATGGCAATCGACGCACGCCTCTTTAGCCCGGGCTGCCGGAATAAAAGCGAAAACCGACAGACAGACAGTTACGAATACCGCTTTAGGTATAACCATACCCCCCTCCTTGCCCACCAGGGCAATACCCGCGCAATTCAGATCTGCGCGGGGTATCATCCACCAGGGCAATATTCCCACAAGGGAACACCAGCGTAATTCCTTATTAACGCTGGGTGCTTGCGCAAGGTATACTCCACCAGGGCACCGCTTATTCTATTTATCCTCGAAAACGATTGTTTTGTTCTGGTAGCGGATGATACGGTAGTCGATATACTGCAACAGGGCGTGCGAAAGCGCGAGCTTCTCCAGGTTTTTTCCTTTACGCTTGAGGCTCTCCACGTCATCGCGATGGGTCACCCGGACGACTTCCTGACTGATAATCGGCCCTTCATCAAGATGCTCGACCACGAAATGCGCGGTGGCGCCGATTACTTTGACCCCGTTATCATACGCCTGTTGATAGGGACGGGCGCCTTTGAAAGAAGGCAAAAAACTGTGGTGGATATTAATGATATCCTTGCCGTAGCGCGCGAGGAAATCTCCGGAAAGAGTGAGCATGTACCGGGCCAGAACCAGGAAATCGGATGCTTCGCCGGCAATAGCGAGAAGCTCCTGCTCCTTGCGCTCCTGCCGTGTGGCGGGGACAAAATGGAAAGGGATCCCGAATTGGCTGACCAGGTCCCGATGGCCTTCGTAATTGGAGACCACAAAAGGAATTCGCACCTTGAGTTCTCCGGATTTCCACAGATACAGCAGTTCGAACAGACAGTGATCCGGCTGCGAGACAAAGATCCCCATGCGCAGAGGATCTTCTTTGTCGAAAAGACTCCAGTGCGCGCCGAAATGCCGGATCACCGGCAGAAACGCCTGGGACAGCGACTGCTTATTCCAGCGATCCCTGCTTATCACGAATTCGATGCGGATGAAAAACGTTCCGCCCTGCCGTGCGGTAGCGTACTGATCGGCGGTAATAATATTGCCGTCGAGCTGAAAGATAAAATCGGAGATTTTGGCCACGATACCCCGCTGGTCCGGACATTGGAACAAAAGCACCCATGTTTTTTGCTGATCGTTCATAATGCGCTCCTTACAGGCTGCTGATACCTTACTTGATCGCCTCTGCAGTATCCGGAACTACGCGGAACGGAAGTTCCGTTTTGTCGGACAGAAAGGATGCCTTCTTTACTTCGAGATATACTGAACCGTCCTGCCGGAAGCCCGCAACCACGCTGCAGGAATTGATGCCGCAAAAAACGATGCCGGATTCCCGACCGTTCGCTTCGAGTATCACCACGGGTTTAAGCCGATTATCCAGGATGAGCTTGCGGTAATACGCCAGGGTTTCCGGACGTATCAGCTGCGCCTGCAACCGGCTTGCCCCCTTTTCGCCGATAGACAGGACGTGATTGTCATCCTGTCGCCGGACATATCGATAGGACTCCTGTCCCGGGACACAAACCAGCGCGTCGACAAAACCGGCTGTCTGCGGATTGCGATTGCGCCGGTCCAGGGTAATGGCGTAATACGGTTGTTCGGTCAGTTTCTGCCCGAGATCGCCGATATAACGCCATGCCGTATCTCCGGTGAGCTGTTCCGCTGCGGCTGCGACGGGAAAACACAGGATCACGGCGAGGATCAACCGCACCACCATCCTTATCCCCCTTTTGCCACGAATTTCATTTCCCGCAGCATCAGAACTCCTATGCCGGCGACCTTGCCGCCCACCAGCAGAACAAACACATTGAGGATATAGGCGAACATCAGACTGATGAAATGCGTGGCGGCTTCGGCCTTCATCACCTCCACCGTTCCGCCGGGGAACGTCGGCGGTTGCGCCGGGATGGTGACGACGATGGCGTCCATACGCATAAGCTGATTCGGCTGCGCCCCTCCGGTGAAGATCCCATGCGCGCCCAGAAGCGCCGTCAGGCAGATCAACAGCCCGCACCCCAGAAGCGCCCACCCCACGATCTTCTCTGTTTGCATATCTTCCTCCGCCCTGAAAGAATCACCGCGGTTTGATCTTGAATTTCTCCCCGATACTCCAGGCCTTGCCCAAACGCCGCCCCACCGCCCAGTAGGAATAATCGTGCATGGAGAAAAGGATGGGATCGATCTTTTTTATGTCGGGCATCTTTCCGGAGAGGAACCGCTTGTGCGCATAGGCCTGGACGATCTCGCCGATGAACACCTCATCCACGGAGAAAGGGATGATCTGCCGCAGCCGGCATTCGAGATTCACCGGACACTCTTCGGCCATCGGCGCTTTCTTGAGTTTTCCGTAAAATGATGCAAACACCGCGGATTTATCCACCCGGGCGCCGGAAAAGATACCGCAGAAATCGGTTTGACGGATCAGCGCCGTCGAGGGGATATTCACGCTGAAACAGTCATTCTCCCTGATGCCGCGATTGGTGTAGTGTGCTTTATTGATCGCCACGGCGATGAGGGCGGGGTCGTGATTCATGATACCGCAATACGCCACGGTCAGATAGTTCGGTTTGCCTTTGACCCGCGCGCCCACCAGGACGGTCGGCATGGGATAGAGGAATGTTTTTGCGCCCAGCTTTTCTTTTTTCATCACGCGTACCCTCCGGAATGGCTGACCTGAAATCTTGAGGATATTATAGCATAGATTGGGAAAATGGCATAGCGAAGGGAAATATTACTTTTGTATCTTCTTGCCCGGTAAATGGTTGGGGAAAGCGTCTGCGGAAAAGGGGCTGCGCCGCGGAAGCGCAGCCCCGTGCGGGTATGAAACGAAATTCGGGCAGGCTTAGAAAAGCGCGTCTTTCTTCTTGAGTTCCTCGCGAATCTGCCGGGCGATATCTTCTTCAAGACGGGCAAGGATCGCGTTGATGGCAGCGTTATCCGCATGGTAAAGAATGCGCGCCATGTCGCCGGATCCTATCACCCCGATCAGTTGTCGAGAAAAATCGCCCTTGAGGGTGTTCAGGATAGTCAGGGACTGTTTTTTGTTCGACATGCTCTCGATAACGGCCGCGGCCGCATCTGTGCCGATCGACTCGAGAAGCGTTGCGCTCTTCTCGGCGTCTGCAAAACACACCAGATCCGCGATCTCGGCGGACTTCAAGCCTTTGAGCACCTCTACAGCCCTGGATGTTTCCATGGCATTGAAGATCGCGGCGGCATTCTCCTTGCTTTTTAAATCATTGTCCTGCGCATTGAGCATTTGAGCCAGCACCGCGGTAACCTGGTCGCGTCCCGGGTCTCTGCCGGTTTGGCCGACCCCAAACGTCCCCATCTTTTCCATGATCCTGGCCGTCTTTCCGGTACTGAAGTATCCCAGGACTTCTTTGGCTTTTTGCGCGGAGAATTGCCCCAGGAGATTGGCGACCTGCTGGTCGTTGAATTGTTTGTCCTTGAGAATTGTCGCCACAACCTGGGAGTCAAGCAATTGCAGCAGCGTAGCTGCTTCACTGCCTTTGCCGGATTTTGCCAGCCCGAGAATGACCGTTGCTGCGGCAGAAACTTTCAGATCCTGCAACGTTTTAGCTTTAGCGTCCCGGGATAAAGCGGCGAACCTGGCGAGATTTCGCATTAAGGATGCATCCGCCGCGTCCAGCTTCCCGTCCCCGTTAAGGTCCATCTTCTGATTATACAGACTGTTAGTGATAGCGGTCTCAAACGCCTCGATATCCTTGTCGTTGAAGTCGCCGTCGGCGTTATAATCGAAATTCGACTGCATGGTCCGATCCCAGGCGCGGGTAAGGGCTTGCTGGATCTGTTGGAAATTGCCGTTAGAACGAGCTATGATCGTGTCGGCCTTTCCTTTATATGGTATGGCTTGTGCGTAAACGCGCGCCGGGATCATCATCGTCATTCCCAGAAAAGCGATCATCAGGCATTTTCCAAGAATATCCATCTTCCGCTCCGGCTCATTTTCCTTCGAGATGCTGCAACGCCGCTACGACTCTGCGCTCAAGATCTTCTTCGGACTTGAGATTTTCGCCGCTGATATTAAGCCCTTTAAGCATATCCACCAACCAGGCGATCAGCTTTGCCCGGGAGAGCTTGGCGCCGGCGGTAAACAAAGCGTCTTTGCCCAGCTTGTCCAGGAAGTCGACTTCTTCGCGGTTCAAGAACGTGACTACTCTCTGGTTACGCTCATTGGTGACGGTTTCTTTCATCTGTCCCTCCTCTGAAGCTGCTCTCAACAAAAAACCCCAAGCGTTAACCTTGGGGCATATAAAACAAAAAAATATTCCCTTGGGTAACGCAGCCACCTTCTGCACAGGCAGAACACCGGCGCATATTCAAATTGCGCCGGGTGCATCGTGCAGATAAGGCCTGTCGCTTTGCCCCAGGCATCGCTTACGCGTTCACCTGGAGTCCCGCCGATCGATCGCACCGATCTTTCTGCGGGACGTCCCCCGATTACTCGGGGTTTGCCTTTATCAGCAGAATATGAGCTTACATCCTCAATAAGTATAGCATAAAAGACTACAATTTCAAGTTGTGCAATTTATACCTGCAGACGCTTTCCCCATCCTGATATCTACCATGGAGTTACAAAGATATTATTCAGGGGGGTTATTTTGAGGCCAGAATAATATCTTTGCAACCATATGCAAGAGTAGCAGATGGGGAAAGCGTCTGCGTTATTAACGCGGCGCATAGTGGGTATGCAACAGATGGTGCGATTTTTCGCTCAACGGCTTTTCCATGAATTCCTTATACAGCGCCGTTACCGCGGGATTCTCGTGCGATTTGCGCAGCGGCATATTCCGGTCTTCCTGATAAATCGCGTCCATGCGTTTCTGACGGATTTCGTCGGTAGTCGGAATAGGCTGGCCGCCCCCGCCCAGGCAACCGCCGGGACAGGTCATGATCTCGATAAACGCATAGGGTGAGACGCCCTTCTGGACTTCATCCAGCAAAACCCGGGCATTGCCCAGGGAACTGGCCACAGCGACTTTCAGTTTTTTTCCGTCAATATCGATCTCGGCGGTCTTGATCCCTTTCAACCCGCGCACCGTTTCGAAATCTATTTTCTCCAGCGTCTTGCCGGTAAGCACTTCGTAGGCAGTGCGCAGCGCCGCTTCCATCACCCCGCCGGTCGCGCCGAATATGACCGCTGCGCCGGTGGAAACCCCCAGCGGCTCGTCAAACCGCTCATCCGCCAGACTGACAAAATTGATCCCCGTCTCTTTGATCATCCGGGCCGCCTCGCGGGTAGTCAGGACAAAATCGACGTCGGGAAAACGCTCCTCATCCTTCAGGTGCATTTTCTGTTTCCAATAGTCGAACGCGCTGTCCATCTCCGACCGGACGGCTTCGAATTTCTTGGCTGTGCAGGGCATGATCGAAACCACCGTCATATTCCGCGGATCGATCCCGAGTTTCTCCGCATAGTAGGTCTTGGCCACAGCGCCGAACATCTGTTGCGGCGACTTGCAGCTGGAAATATGCTCCAGCACCTTGGGATAAAAATGCTCGGCGAATTTGATCCAGCCCGGAGAACAGGAAGTGATCAACGGTAACGCGCCTTTGCTCTTGATCCGGTCGATCAGCTCAAACCCTTCTTCCATGATGGTCAGATCCGCGGAGAACTGCGTATCGAACACTTTGTCGAAACCCAGCCGGCGCAACGCCGCCGCCATCTTGCCCGTAACCAGGCTGCCCGCAGGCATACCGAATTCTTCACCGATAGCCGCGCGCACCGCCGGAGCGGTTTCCACCACCACGTATTTCCGGGAATCCGCCAACGCCTGCCAGACTCCGGAGATCGCGTTATTCTCGATGATCGCCCCGGTGGGACAGACCATCAGGCACTGCCCGCAATTTACGCATTCCACGTTACCCAGGCCTTTATCCATAAAGGTGGAGATCCTGGTCAATTTGCCCCGCTGGGTGGCGTCTATCGCATGCACGGTCTGCACGTTTGCGCAGACAGAGATACACCTGCGGCAAAGAATGCACTTGTTGGGATCGCGGATCAGGGAGGGCGAAGTCTGATCGAGCTCCATATCGAATTTCGTGGCCTTGGGGAAACGCACATCGCGGATGCCCATCTCGTAGGCGATCCTGCGCAATTCGCAAGTCTGGTTGCGGTCGCAGACAAAACAATCTTTGGGATGTCCGGCGAGCAGCAGCTCAAGGTTGAGCCGCCGGGCCTTCCTGACCCGATCAGTGGCAGTCGCTATCTCCATGCCCTCGCTGACCGAAGTCACGCACGAGCGCATCAGCGTTTTGGCGTTCTTGACTTCCACCACGCAAATGGAACAGGCGGCTTCCTCGCTGACTCCATCCAGATAACAGATAGTCGGGATATCGATCCCCACCTGCCGGCAGGCTTTCAGAATACTGATTCCGGCGTCGACCTGATACTGGCGCCCGTCAATTTTGATCGTCACTTTCTTTTCAGCCATAGGTATGCTCCTGTTTTCTATTTTACCGACGCGCTTTCATTGGTATCCTTGACATCGCACCGAAGGCAACGCAACGTTTCCAGGTCTGCCTGCAGCCTGCTTAACCCCATCGACACTTCCTTGAAATTGCCTTTACGCTGCGGCACCGTCAGACGTTTCCCGGTCTGCTTTTTCGCCGAAGAAGGCTTAAGCGGCACTTTGTTCTCGTAATCGAACCGCCGGAAGAGCGTCTCAAATCGCTTCTCGTCAGCCATCAACGTCCTGTCAATGACCCGGGCGACGTCTTTACCGAACGCGGAAGCTTCAACCGCGGTGGACGGGCCGGTAACCAGATCTCCGCCGGCATAGACCCTGGGGAAATTCGTACGCAGGGAGAAATGGTTGATCTGAACAGTGCCGTCCTGATTCAGCACGATGCCGAACTCTTTGAGAAAATCCGAGTCCACCCGCTCGCCGATAGCCAGCATGATCGTATCGCAGGGGATCTCGTAGGTCTCATTGGTGGAGATGGGCTTTTTGCGGCCGGAGACATCGAAATCGCCGGGGAGCATTTTCACGACTTCCAACGCCCTGACTTTACCGTTTCCGTCGTCGAGCACCTGCTTGGGAGCGGCAAAGAAAATAAACTTGATCCCTTCTTTCTCCGCCTCGAGAATCTCCTCTTTATTCGCCGGCATGTCCGCTTTATCCCGGCGATAGACAATCGTAACGTTGGCTCCGGCGCGGAAAGCGGTGCGTGCGGCATCGACCGCGACATTGCCTGCGCCGATGATCAAAACCGTCTTGCCCACGCGCGGCTTCCTGCCGTTCAATCCTTCTTCCAGGTAACGCGTTCCCGAAATGACCCCGTCAAGATGCTCTCCCGGGATGCCCAGGGACATGTTCCTGTACGCGCCCGTAGCCAGAAAAACAGCATCAAAATCACGCTCCAGCTTCTTGAGATCTTCGGTGGCGATCTGCCTGTTAAAAACGAACTTAACACCCATTTTATGCACGAAAGCCACTTCATGCGCCAGCACGGCTTTAGGCAGACGGTATTCGGGAATTCCATAACGGAGTATACCCCCTGCTTCCTTATTCGCTTCATAGATGGTTACTTCGTGCCCCAGTCTGGCCAGATAAAATGCCGCAGTCAATCCCGCAGGGCCGGCGCCCACAATCGCAATCCGCTTATGCGTTTTGGGTAATCTTTCTTTGATCAGCTTATTCAGCACCGCGTCTTCTTTCCCGGCTTTATAAACGGCGTCGGCAATGAATCGGTGGACCTCGCCTTGAGAAACCGGCTCGTCGATATCCTCTCTGCGGCAACGCATTTTGCAGTGAAAATGACAGATCCTGCCGCTGGAAGCCGGGAACGGATTGTCCCGCAGGATCGATTCGAACGCCTCCATCAGCTTGTTTTCCTTGAGCAACGTCAGGAAACCGGGAATATTCATATGCAACGGACAGCTGTTCTCGCACGGAGAGATGAACAGATTGAGACATACCCCGGCCCGGCATTTTTTTCCTTCGATATGCTCGTCGTATTCTTTCTTAAAATACTTCAGCGTAGTCAACACCGGATTGGGTCCGGTCTGACCGAGGCCGCACAGCGCGGTATCCTTGATCACATCGCCCAGCGCTTTAAGCTTCGGAATATCCTCCACGCACGCGCTGCCGGCGCTGATACGCTGCAGGATCTTTAAACTCTGGAACAACCCTTCGCGACACGGCGTGCACTTGCCGCAGGATTCAGACGTGGTAAATTCGGTAAAATACCGCGCCACGTCCACCATGCAGTTATCGTCATCCATGACCACCATACCGCCCGAGCCCATGATCGCGCCCAGGGCGTTGAGCGATTCGTAATCCACGGGCGTATTAAAGAGATTGATGGGAATACATCCGCCGGAAGGACCGCCGGTCTGCACCGCTTTAACCCGCTTGCGGGTACCGGTTCCTCCGCCGATATTATAGACGATGGTCTGCACCGGGGATCCCAGCGGCAGTTCCACCAGACCGGTATTCTTGATCTTGCCTACCAGGGAAAACACTTTGGTGCCCGGACTGTTCTCGGTACCGGTATGGGTGAACCATTCGCCGCCTTTAGCGATGATCACCGGAACATTGCACCAGGTTTCCACGTTGTTGATCGTCGTCGGTTTACCCCAGAGCCCTTTCTGCGCCGGGAACGGCGGGCGAGGCCGGGGACGGCCGGGCTTGCCTTCGATGGAAGCGATCAGGGCGGTTTCTTCGCCGCAGACAAAAGCGCCTGCGCCTTCAACTATCTGCAGATCGAAATTGAACTGCGACCCCATGATGTTCTTACCCAGCAAACCATGCGCCTGCGCTTCTTTGATGGCCGCTTTCAACCGCTTCACAGCCAGAGGATATTCCGCCCGGATATACACCACTCCTTCGGAAGCGCCCATGGCGTACGCGCCGATAAGCATGCCTTCCAGCAGCATGTGCGGATCGGATTCTATTTCATTGCGGTTCATATACGCGCCGGGATCGCCTTCGTCGGCATTACAGATAATATATTTCTTATCCGCCTGGATCTGCTTCATCAATTCCCATTTTCTGCCCGTAGGAAATCCGGCGCCGCCTCTGCCGCGCAGTTTCGCTTTCTTGACCGTATCGACCACGGCATCCGGAGACATCTCGTGCAACACCTTGAAGAGCGCGCTGTAGCCGCCCACCGCGAAATATTCTTCGATATCTTCGGGATTGATCAGGCCGCTGTTGCGCAAAACGATCTTTTTCTGCCATTTAAAGAACGGCACTTCGTCCCAGAGCGGAATCCCGGGATAGCCTTTGACAAAAGAGACCCTGGCGGTGAGATGGTCCCACTCTTCGATCTTACACAGAGCTTTCTTTTCCGGAACGCGACCTTTGACCAGGCCGGCAACGATCGCGCCGACGTCTTTGACCGCGACCTTATGCAGGATAAGCAGCGGTTGACCGGGAATAAGGATATTCACCAGCGGTTCCTCGGCGCAAAAACCGAAACAGCCGGTTTTGGCAAGATACGCTTTGAGCTTATTTCTCTTGAGCGCCTGCTCGAACGCGGCGTAAACCTGATCCGCGTCGTTGCCGATGCCGCAGGTATCCATGCCTACCGCGATACGGATCCTGTCGGGAAGATATTTTTTCATACCTTTATCTTTTAATGCCTGCAACGTCTCAAAGCTGGTGATCTTCATTTCTTCTTCCCTCCGCGGCTAACCTTCTCAATGATCTCTTTCAATTTATTTTCGGTCATATGGCTGTGAATGACCCCGTCGACCTCGACTACCGGAGCCAGGGCGCACTGACCGAAACAGGCAACGGTCTTCAAAGTGAATTTGTTGTCGGCGGTGGTAAGGAACATCTTCTCGCCTTCTTTGGATTCGTCCTCTTTAAGATTCAGTATGCTTTTGAGATACTCCAGGAGATTTTTCGAACGGCGGGTGTGGCAGGCAGTGCCGCGACAGACGATAATGGAATGATCGCCTTGCGGCTTAAGATTAAAGAAGGCATAAAAGGTTACTACGCTGTAAACGCGCGAAAGAGGAACACCGGCAGCGCCGGCGATATATTCCAGCGTCGCGGCGGGAAGATATTTGTTGGGATGGAGATTCTGGACTTCTTCGAGGATACTCAACAGGCTGCCGGCGTTGCCGCGATAGTTCTCAATAATTGCGTCGATGGCGTTCCGACTGACCCCCTCTTGCTGCAAGCGGTTCTTCATTACATCCCCCTGTGTTGGAAAGAATGGCTTATCTTGTGCGAAATTCTCTATAGTCATCGGCGCGCTTAGCACAGCTCGCCGCGCGAACACAATAAGTGCAAGGGGTGATGTCGTAACGCAAAGTTGTCTTACGCCTTTTGCTTCACATACGCATCTATGGCCGCCGCGGCCTTACGGCCGGCTCCCATGGCGGTAATAACCGTGGCTGCTCCGGTAACCGCATCTCCTCCGGCGAATACGCCGGGAAGCGACGTCTTACCGTCATCGTCGGCTTCGATCTCGCCTTTTCGTTTGATCTTCAATCCTGCAGTGGTGCGGGCAATGATCGGATTGGGAGTATTACCGATGGCGACAATGGCTTCGTCTATATCCAGGATGAATTCCGAACCTTTAAGAGGTACCGGGCTGCGTCTGCCGGACGCATCAGGCTCGCCTAATTCCATTTTGATGCATTCCACCTGTTTGATAAACCCTTTCTCGTCTCCGATGTACCTCAAAGGATTGGTAAGCAGCCGGAAATCAATGCCTTCCTCCCGCGCACGGATAATCTCTTCTTCCCGCGCGGGCATCTCTTTCTCCGAGCGCCGGTAGATCAAATAAACTTTTTCCGCGCCCAGACGCAGAGCGGTACGCGCCGAATCCATGGCGACATTGCCGCCGCCGACCACCGCGACAAATTTGCCGCGTTTCACCGGAGTATCAACCTCCGGGAACGTATACGCTTTCATCAGATTGACGCGAGTGAGAAATTCATTGGCGGAATACACCCCGATAAGATTTTCACCGGGGATCCCCATGAAATTCGGCAGTCCCGCGCCGGACCCGACAAAGATCGCCTTAAAGCCCTCTTTGAATAAGTCTTCAATGGTCAGCGCCCGGCCGATCAGAGCGTTGGTAACGAAACGGACTCCCAGTTCCTGCAGGAGATCGATCTCTGCGGCGACAATCGCCTTGGGCAGGCGGAATTCCGGGATACCGTATACCAGCACTCCCCCGAGTTTGTGGTACCCTTCGAAAACGGTGACGTCATAGCCTTTTTTCGCCAGCTCCGCGGCGCAGGTCAGCCCGGCCGGACCTGAACCGACCACCGCGACCTTAAGGCCTCTCGCGGCAGACGACGGCCTGGAACCGGCATTGTTCTTTATACGGCGATCCAGATCCCGATCGGCAAGAAACCGCTCCAGCCTGCCGATAGAGATCGGCTCTCCCAGCTTTTTCATCACACAGACCGCCTGACATTGTTCTTCCTGCGGACAGACGCGTCCGGTAATGCAAGGCAGCGAATCCGAATCGTGGACGATATCTATGGCTTTCTGGAAATTTTTCTCTTTGAGCGCTTTGATAAAAGCGGGGATGTCGATATGGACGGGACACCCTTCGACACAGGGTTTCTTGGGACACTGCATGCAGCGCGCAGCTTCCTGCAGCGCTTCGTTCTCGTTATAGCCTAAGGGGACTTCGTTGAAATTCTTAATGCGTTCCTGCGCCGATTGCTCGCGCATCGGGATTGCTTTTTTTTCGACTGCCATAGGAACTCCTTACCTGGTTGCACCCTGTTCCACTCACTCTGTGGACATTCCACCGACTAGGGGGAGGGCACTTATCCTGCGCTCTGGCAAGCGCATTCTTCGCACTTATAGCTTTCAAGCCGTTTCATCAATTCCGGGAAATCGACCTGATGGCCGTCGAAATCAGGACCGTCCATGCAGGTAAATTTAGTCTTCCCGGCAACCGTTACCCGACAGGCGCCGCACATACCCATACCGCACACCATCAGCGAGTTGAGGCTGACAATGGTCTTGAGATTCGCCTGGCGGGTCATATCGCACACGGCTTTCATCATCACCGCGGGCCCGATGGCAAAAACGACGTTGATCGCTTCGGCGCCGGCCATCAGCTCTTTGAGCATATCGGTGACAAAACCCTTCCTGCCGTAGGAACCGTCATTCGTAGCGATGATCAGATTGTCCGAGGCCGCCTTCATCTTATCTTCCCAGAAAACATGCTCTTTTGAACGATAACCGATGATCGCGGTGACCTTATTGCCGGCCTCTTTCAACGCCCGGGCAAGCGGATACACCGGAGCAACGCCGATCCCTCCGCCGACAACCGCGACATGACCGAATTTCTCGATCTCGGTGGGATTGCCCTGCGGGCCCAGCAGATCCAGCAACACATCGCCTTTTTTCATAGCGCCCAGCATACAGGTGGTCTTACCGACCTCCTGGAACACCAGGGTCACCGTCCCCTGCTGGCGGTCATAATCGGCAATAGTCAACGGAATGCGCTCTCCCTGTTCCCTGACCCGGACAATCACGAATTGGCCGGCCCGCGCCTTGCGGGCGATCAACGGCGCCTCCATGAGCATATAATGCATCTTGGGACCGAGGGTATACGTATCAAGTATCCTGAACATCAATCCTCCTGAACTTTGACCAGTCGGTGGGTAATTTCATAGGTATCATTCGCGATCTGCAATTCTTCGTTGGTAGGGATGACAAAAACGCCCGTTTTCGAAGCAGCGGAACTGACTTTCGCTTCCGCACCTTTGACTGCCTGGGCGTTGAGCGTCTCATCCATCTCAATGCCCAATTCCCGCAATCCCTTGAGACACTCCCAGCGGATCATGGCATTATTTTCCCCGATGCCGCCGGTGAAGATGACGGCGTCGGTCCTGCCCAGCACCGCGAGGTAGGAACCGATATATTTGCGCAAACGATAGCAGAAAATTTCAATGGCAATACGCGCCCGCTCATCGCCTTTATCCCTGGCCTCTATAAGATTACGCATATCATTGCTGATCTCGGAAATGCCCAGCAATCCGCTCTGCTTGTTGAGCAAACGGTTGATATCCGCCGGCGCGTATCCTTTATCCACCAGGTAAAAAACGATGGCCGGGTCGATATCTCCGGAACGCGTCCCCATCACCAGGCCCTCCAGCGGAGTAAGCCCCATGCTGGTATCAACGGACAATCCCTTTTCCACCGCAGCCATACTGCAGCCGTTGCCGAGATGACAGGTGATCACGTTCAACTCCTCGATCGGCCGGTTGAGGATAGCCGCCAGGCGTTTGCTGACATACCGGTGGGACGTCCCGTGGAAGCCGTACCGGCGAATGCCGAATTTTTTGTACAAACCGTAGGGCAGAGCGTATAAATAGGCGTGCGGAGGAAGGCTGTGATGAAAAGCGGTGTCAAAAGCGGCGACCTGAATCGCCTGGGGCAGCGATTTGGTGCAAGCGGTAATCCCCATGAGATTCGGGGGGTTATGCAGCGGCGCCAGGTCGGCGTATTGCTGAATCTTCGCTACTACCTCCGGGGTGATCAAGACCGAAGCGGTAAACTCTTCCCCGCCATGCACCACGCGATGGCCGATACCCGAGATCTCTTTAACGGAAGCAATCACACCCTGCTCGCGATCCGCAAGCATTTCGAGGATGAACATGATCCCCTGCTCGTGGGTGGAGATCTGCTTACGTAATTCGAGAGTTCCTTTCTGGCTTTTCTGGTTGAAAAAAGATATTTCTTCCCCGATCTTTTCGAGCAGCCCCTTGGCGATCACCTGCTGATCCGGCATCCGGTAGAGCTGATATTTGATCGAGGAACTTCCGGAATTGATGACTAAAATCTTCATCGAAGACCTTTCTCAATAAGGGACAAAAAAGGAGATAGTATATTTTATCACGCGGATTCAATACGTCAAGGAAGGAAAAGTAACGCGGACTAACGGTAGCGGTACGCCTTTGCTATCTTGATGAACTGGCGGGCGATCTCGGGATCGAACTGCGTACCGGCATGCTTCTTGATCTCGGCCAGTGCCTGCTCGGGAGTAAGCTTGTAGCCGCGATAAGGCCGCTCTGAAGTCATGGCGTCGAACGAATCCGCGCAGGCAAGGATCCTGGCAAGCAAAGGGATCTGCTCGCCTTCAAGCCCATCGGGGTAGCCTTTGCCGTCAAACCGTTCATGATGATGGCGCACGATAGGCGTAACCGTGCGCATGAACTCCAGCGGCGCAAGTATCTGCGCGCCTTTGACCGGATGCAGTTGAATGATAGACCGCTCGACGGAAGTAAGCTTGTCTGGTTTGAGCAGGACAAAATCCGGAATGCTGACCTTGCCGATATCGTGCATCTCCGCGGCATAACGCAACGTGTCCACCTCATCCGGTTCCAGTCCCAGGGTATAGCCGACATCCAAAGCATATTTGGTCACCCGCTCCGTATGTCCGTGGGTATAGGGATCCCGGGTTTCCAGAGCCAGAACCAGGGTGCGCATGGTATTGAAATAGGTCATGTGGATTTCGCGATAATGCGCCGCTTCCTGCAGTGACAGCGCGATATGCGAAGCGAAGACGCTTAAAACTTTTACTTTATCCGGGGAAAAATGGCAGGGCGTCCGGGAATAAACCGAGATCACTCCCAGGGTCTTGCCGCGAAAAACGATCGGGACCGCGAGTATACTGCGTACGCCGCGCTTGCGGATCAGGCGGACCAGCGCATCGTGTTTTACCAGGCCGTTTTTGTCGACATCATAGACCGAGATCACCCGTTTTTCCTGGGCGACTTTGCCGCTGATACCGTCTCCGAGCTTGATGGTGGGGAAATCCTTCAGAACGTTATCTTTGCTGTAACGGTTGGCAACGATATGCAGAGCTCTGGTCTCGTGGTCGAGCAGACGCAAAACGCACACGTCGCCGTCCATCAGGGAACGCCCGATGCGCGCGACCAACGCGTACATGTCTCCCGTAGGCGTAGCCGACACCAGCTTGGAATTGATGGAAAAGATATGCTGGAGCTCTTTGTTCTTGGCAAAAAGCTCTTCGCCGATCCTGCTGTTTGTCTTGAGGGCTTCCTGAAGCTTGTTTTCCAGCTGGACAATCAGCCCGTTCAGGAATTTGTTGTAGGCGAGTAAATCCGGTTGATCGTTCCCCACGCTTGTTCTTTGCCCCAAGGCTCTCTGAGTCATAGATTCCTTTCGGTTTTAATCCTCTGACTCCCCCACCCAGACCTGGGCATGCATAATATCATCTTAAGTTTACCGGATTAAAAAGGATTTTCAACCCTCCGCAGACCATAATCTGAAAACGTTTTCAAAACAGATTAAGCGTGCGTCCGGGACTGATAGGTGGCAAGCTGCTTGATGCGTTTGAGCACGTTGGGATGGGTGCTCAAGAGTTCCATCAATTTTTCGGCGGCGCCCAGACGAATCTTCTTCTGGCGCAGTAACTGAAGCTCGGCCATGTCTATCGTGCCGCTGCGATCCTTGTCCAGCTCCCGCAACTCGCGAATCTCGGTAAGCGCCCGGGACGGGTCATTGACAAAAAAAGCCTTCAGGCCTTCGGTAGCCTTTATTTCGTCCTGGTCCAGGCGCGCGCAACCGTACACCAGCTTATAGAGCGCGGAAGCCAGACTGGACGGCTGGTTTCCCAGAATAATCGCTCCTCTATCCGCGAAATACTCCCGGATACGGGAAGCGTACCGGACCAGCAAACCGGTCAGCCAGTAAAACAGAAAAGCCGCCAGGCCCAGGAGCGCGGCATTGCCGCCCCGGGAATCGCGCCGGTTCCCCGAATACATGAAGGACCAGCCCAGATGATACAGAACGATCGGTATGCATGAGAGCAGCGTGATAATCGCCACATCGCGATTTTTCAAATGGCTGATCTCATGACCTAGAACCGCTTTGAGCTCTTCTTCATTCAAAAGACGCAGCAGCCCTGCGGTAACGCACACCCGTCCGTCACGCACGCTGCGGCCAAAAGCAAAAGCGTTAGGCAGCTCCAGATCAGCGATGCATATTCTCGGCGCAGGGATGCCGGCTTTCCGGGCCAGACCCTCCACTATGGCGAACAACTGCGGACTGTCGCCGCGCGTAATATAGCGCAGGCGCATCTGCCATTCAACGACTTTCGGGCCGATGAGATACTGGATAAACATCATGCCCAGGGCGATGATCAAGTAGAAATAAAAACTACCCATCCCCATGCTCGTGCCGACCATTACCACCACGGCATACACAATGGCGAAAAGCACGCCGACCAGCGAGAGCATCTTCAAATGCAGCAAAAACATATTTTCTCCTATGGAATAACCTCACCCTTAAGGGTCAGCTTGATTACCGACTCTTCGGGATTATCGGTGGTGACATAGACAAACTGGGTTACCGCGCCTTTATACTTTTTGGTCTTGAAGCTGACATTGACCTTAGTGCTTTCTCCCGGCTGCAAAACCTTCTTCTGCGCGGCAGAAGCGGTGCAACCGCATGAAGTGGTGATAGCGCCGATCGTTACCGTTTTATCCGTCCGGTTGGCAATGTCGAAATCGTGCTTGACCACATCCCCTTCCCTGGCCCGGCCGAAATCCCAGGTAGAGGGATCATTCTCCTGCGGCTGTTCTGCCGGGGGTTGCCCGACCACTTCAAGGAACGATTCGGTAACCGGCTGTGCCCATGTCCCGGCGGCACCGCAGAAGAAAAAAACGAGGATCGCTATCGCGCGCATTACCCCCTCCAGATTAAGAATGCTCCCAGGACAAAAAACAACAGAGCCATCAACGTCTTGGTGAGCACCAGATGTTTCTTGAGCGCCCGGCCAAATTGTTCCGAAGTCACGCCGAACAAAGCGCACAAAAAGATCGCGACAAGCGGAACGATGAACATCAAATTATACACTATTAAATACGTGAAAGCATCCAGCCGGTGCTGCGCGGTCTTCAAGACGAAGGTGATCGTGGGCAAATACACCTGCCCGGTGCACACCGCCTCCAGGAGGGAGACGAGGAATCCGGTGACAAAAGCGGCTGCGATCAGCCTGTACACGCCCGCGCGCGGCGCAACTGCCGGCTGATGGGGATCCGCGGGACCGGTTTTACGGTAATGCATTCCGATCACCTGCCGGATCCGGGCCTTCACTGCCGCCGGCAACTGCAACGTCATTCCGTCAGTCTGCCCGCTCTTCCTGAATACGGTGATATCATACACCGCCAGGATCCCCAGCGCCAGCGCCAGTCCGCCGACAGCATAATTGATCAATCTCCGCAACTGCCAGACTGCCTGTATCTTGTAAAAGAACTCGAACAACCCCAACCCGATCAGCAGGTAGGTCAGGAACACCGCGAGGATAAAACCGATCCCGATCACGGCGAGTTCTTTCTTGCGGTACCCCTGCAGCGCGAGAAAAGAAATAAAAAAAACGATGACCGTGAACGCGCAGGGATTGATGCCGTCGATCAGCCCGGCCCCGATAACCGTCAGCGGGGTAAAAGACTCGAAATGCTTCAACAGATCGACCGTTCCTGCGGCGACAGTTCCGGCGGATTCACCCCGCAGCCCCCGCTCGATCAAACCGATCAACTTCCCCTTGATCGCAGACTTGCCGGTAAGGAACGTGCCGGCAACGAAAACCGTGGGAATCGATATCTCTCCGGTCTGCCCATACTCTTTTTTTAAACCCATCAACAGCTTGTAATTCTCCAGATCCGCCAGATCCCGATAATCGACGACAACGCTGTCTTTGAAACGCTCGGTCACCCCGGGCATAAAAGTGGTCTTTATATCGTGGCAGACATGGCAGCTCTGCGAAAAGAAGAACAGCACCGTGATCCTGGGAACCGGCTCCCCCGCCTCGCATACCGGGGAGCAGCATCCAAGAATACAAAAAAATCCCAGCGCAATAGTCTGTATCAGGTTCTTCATACGCGGCTACACTGTTTTTATACTACCCGGGGGTGGAACTTCGGCTGGACGAGACCCGCGCGATGCCGATTAACGTTCGTAGGTCTCAATGATCTTAAGCACTTCTTTTTTATCTTTAGCGGCTTTCAAACGATCGACAATGAACTTATCTTTAACCAGATGAGAGATCTCCGCCAGGAGCTTTAAGTGGACCCCGACCTGCTCTTCCGGAGAAACCAGCATGAAAAAAAGATAGGTTTTCTCGCCGTCAAGCGCTCCGAAATCAACACCTTTATCCTGTCTGGCAAAAGCAAGGAAAAAATCGTCCAGCTTCTCGGAACGGGCATGGGGTATAGCCACGCCATTGCCGATTCCGGTCGAACCCAATTTCTCGCGTTTGATGATAATGGAAAAAATGTTTTTCTTATCTTTGATCCTGCCGGCGGAAGAGATAAATTCTACAATCTCATGTAAAGCTTTTTTCTTTTCGGTAGCCTCAAGATCAAGCTTGACGTATTTCTCTTTTAAAAGCTTGGATATTTTCATGTTTTTGACTACCATCAAGATACCGCCCCCTCTTTATTCGACCGGAATGACGATCTTCTGACCCACCCGCAGCTTGTTGGGATTCTTGATCCGGTCTTTGTTGACTTCGTACAAATACTTCGCGCGATGGCCGCTTCCCAGTTCACGCTCGGCAATCTTCCATAAAGAATCGCCTTTCTTGACCGTATATTCTCTGGTGGAAACTTTGATCTGGCCTTCCAGCTCCTCCTGGGTCTCCTGAACGAACTTGCCTTCTTCGACCTGTTGCGCACCTTCAGGCAGCACCACCTGCGGTTCTTCCCCCCTGGCGGCGACATTCTCCGGAGCAGGCAGCATGATCTCTTCCACTTCCGCGATCATAAACTGGGCGTTGCGGTCTTTCTGCATTCCCACCAGGTCGGAGATGGGAGCAACGGCGTCAAGTTTGCCCCGGCTGACAATACGAATATCGGACTCCGGAATACCCTGATTGAGCAAAAATTCCTGCACTGAAGCAGCCCGGCGTTTACCCAGCTTTATGTTGTAATTTTCCGGGCCGCGAATATCGGCATTGCCGGTGATCAGAATATCCGCCTTAGGATTACGCTTAAGGGTGCTCACTGCATCTTCCAGAATAGAGACCGCATCCGAACGCAAATCAGCTTTGTCATAGTCGAAATAGACCTTCACATTCTTGATGATCTTGCGGATGAGCAGAGAAGGACGCATTTCTCTGGGCTTTGCCGGTGGCAACTCTTCTTCTTTGTAATCATAAATGATCTTGTAAAGATAAACGTAACCTCTGTTTCCCCACGGCTTTACCTGTCCGGGCTCTGCCGGCCACCACCAGTAACCGCCGCGTTGCTGGTCTTTGACCGGGGACGGCTTAGCGTCAGTCGGCCACCACTCGAAATCCTTCTGCATCGCTTCCATTTCCGCCTTCTTACGCGCGTCCCTGTCAGTGGCGCAACCCGACAAAACAAAAGCCGCCAGGACAAAAATGAGAATTGAGCCTTTCTTGTTCATGATAAACTCCCGGAATAGGTGTTGTTGATTAACGTCGCTCTCTCCCTTCAAAAAGCGGGTAGGAAATTGATTGCGGCTGACTTTTTGTGCTGTACGTATTATTATAAGATAATCGCCGGCTTTGTCAATAGCTTTAGCTGGCTTCGGCAAGCACCAACAGACGTTTCAGCTCCGGGCTGGTCTCCAGGCCCATATCTTCCTCTATCCTGCATCGTTGCGCAAGATAGGCGAACCAGCGTTGCCGTTCCGAGAGTGTTTGCTGCCTTACCAGCGGTCCGGCGCAGAATGGGCGCAGCAAGATCATTGAAGGCGCTTTTCCGGGAACCAAAGTATGCAAACTGCGCAGATCGATACCGCCTGGCGCGGGCAAACCGCCGTCCGGCGCGGACTGATCCAGCATATCCAGAGGTAACGTCAAAGTAACGACAGTGGTATCGCCTGTGCGCTCCCGTTGATAGGGATCCGGTATGCCCAGCTGCGAAAGCGCCAGATTGGATAAACGTAATCCCCGACGCTTTCCTCCTTTGTAAAAATGATTGAACTGCCGCTTGCGCTCGGAAGATGCCGCCCGCTCACCGGCGCCGTTATCGGTAATCCGGACTTTCAGCACTTCCCGGCCGTCCTCGGTTTCCAGGCGAAAATCGATGCCGATTTTTCCGCCGGGATAGCCAGCGGGCCTGATCACTGCGGTGCGTTTCAGTTCGTCCAGCCTGGGTTGAAGCATCGCCAGTTCTCGCGCATCGATATCCGCCTCCGCTGCGGCGATATGATCCAGTTCATCATAGCTGCGAATAGCGTCCCAGGCGTTCTCCAGGTACTCCCGGATGATCTCGCGCACCAGGTTCATCTTCAACAACTGCTCTCGCGCCAATTCCGGATATGTTTCGCCGACGAACTGTTTGTACTCCGCGGAGAAGTCCACCGGAATAGTATTCAGCACAAACTCGACTTTACGGTCGAACGTGTCCGCCCCCGGGTCGAACACATTGTCATTGAAAAAACGAACCTGCGTATAGGAACGCAGTTCTTCTTTAATTTCTTCGGGCTTTCCGCCATCCTGGTCGATCAACTGACTCAAGAAAGCGTCAAAACGATCGATCTCGTAGACGGCATCAGCGACCTTTTGCTCCGGATTCAACAATTGAACGGTTCGGGCGCCGATACGGCTGTCTTTACGCATGATCATCAGACGCGCGCCGCCGCCGATGCGCAGGAAAATGTAATCGTCTATGCCGTTAAGATCGCTCGGATCGAAGCGCAGGAAAGGCAAATGCTCGACGTACAGCACCCCTTCCTTGCCCAGAAGGGGCGCAACCGCCCGGACAGCCTTCTCCAGCCCCATCCGGATAACGGTATAGTAAAAGCCGCCGTAATCATCATAGATAATATCATAGGTGGCGTACGGTTCAACGGTATCCAGACTGACGATCAGCTGCTTATCGATAAAAGGAAACGGCAAACGTTCATATATCGCCGGCATCGTATTCTGCAGAGAGAACACCATATCCAGCGGAAGCCGGTGATAGGGATTGCTCCGGATGAGCTGCAGGTATTCTTCGCGGGAGATCTCCCCCGGATCGCGTATAGTCCTGCCGGTTATCTGCTCATAATACGCCTCCAGCCCCGGCAAAGACGCGCCGCGGGTAGAGAGATGCTCAACCAGCATATTCCTGATCTCGTTCGCATTCTTGAGCAGCCGATAATACCGGGCCAGCGGAGTAAGGCTGACGGTATCGATCTTGATCCGCCGTTGCAAAGCGGCCGCAAGATCGTAGATATGGCTGCATTCCAGACCGGCGCCCGGCCCCAGCACCAGCATCCGGGTATCCCGGAAGATGTTTTTCTTCAAGATGCTCTCCAGCAGAGGCACTGCGGCTGCGGCGAAGCGACGGGTATTGGTCTCATCCAATCCGTATTTAAGATACGAGAACGCGTCGAAGAGATTGCTGTCAGGCATGAAGATTGCGCCCGCTGCCCGGGCAGCGGCGATATCCCGGAGGATGATCTCCCGGCTCAACGGCGCCCCCCCAACCGGCGTTTTCACAGCCGCTCCGCCATCGGTAAAGATCGCCGTTTCCAGGAACCGGTCGATACTGTCCACCGCATAGATCCCGTCAGTCAGCTGGCGGGAAAGCGCAAACCAGCCGCTCGCGGGGTCGAGATAGGGCGAGTCGCCGCGCACCATGACCAGCCGCGAGGGCACAGCCGCATTGACAAAAATCCTGACATTGAGATCCGTCAGATCTATGCTCTCGGGGAAAAAATCCATATCGTCGGGAAGCTGCTCCGCGTAAAAAATGCCGTCGCCAGCCAGAAGCGGAGCCACGGCGCGCACCGCCGCTTCCAGGCCATCGTGTTTACACATATAATAAAACCCGCCGCACTGATCGAGGATAACCGTATAATCCACCTGGTCCGCAGCAATGAGCTTATGCGCATCCTCCAGCTGGACGATAAACTGCCTGTCCGTATGCGGCAGCGCCGCGAAGTGATACAACCGGTGCCCTTGCTGCTCCAACCCGAACACCGCGCTCACCGGGACAGGCTTTTCCGGCCATTGTTGAATCTGGTTGATAAAATGCTGCCGGGACATATCCTGGAAGGAAATCGCGGGCTTACCGGTCAACAGGGAATAATACTCCTCCAGTCCGGGAAAAGCGCCGTCATAGTTCATCAGATAGTCGCGGATATCCTCGCGGATCTGCCGGGCATCGGCGAGCAACCAGTAATTAGGCGGAACCGGGGACAAACTGATGCTGTCGACTCTATCAATACCCGCAAGCCTGCGCTGTTGCGCAGCCAGCTTTTTGATCTGCCCGGCTTCCCTTCCCGATCCTCCGCCGGTGATCAGGATGCGCACTCCCCCGGGCCTGCGGGCGAATTGATCCGCGACTATTGCCAGCGAAGCGGGCGCCAATCCCCGGGTATTTTCCTCGAACAACCCTTCGTCGAGCACCGAATGGTCGTCCACAAAACTACCGCGCGAATCAACGATCCTGCCGGTGGCATACCCGTCCAGGATATTACCGTAGAACCCTTTTTCTTGAGCAGTCCTGAAGACTCCGGGCACCGCGACCCGCCCTGCATAAAGAGCCGGGGCGTCAGAAGGCAGGTTATCTTTGACTGTAGATGAACCTTCCCGGCTGGACGCCCCGGTTTTCTCTTCAGGCTGCACGGACTGGGCAAGCACACCCAGCCCCTTTTTATATTCCTGCGAATACTGCATCAACCATTCCTGTTCGCTCAATCCCTGCTCGTCGCCTTCGATGACCAACGCCATAGGATCAATGACCCAGATATGGCCTTCGGGGGTGACAAAATACTGAAAATCGTAGAAAGGAAAAAGGTAATTCTCCCCGAAGCGGCGATAGATCTCTTTATACTCGGCGATAGTCTCCGCGGTAAAACGCTGTTTGCCGGACTCCGGAAAATCACCCGGGACCAGGTCTACTACGATCCAGCTGCGGCCGGAACTGTCATCATAAATGCCGTGCACTCGGGGGCCGATGCCCAGATCCTCTGCCAGTTGCGCTCCCTGGTAATCACTCAAACAGAGGCGCTCGTCTCCGGGATAGGTCTTGAGCACTATCGGGGCCAGCGAATCCTCCAGCTGACCCAGCAGCACCACTGCCTGGCTGCCGTTATTCACTTCGCTGAAGGGAACCACGTAACTGTCGTCGATCTTCAAAGGAATGACTTCGACGCGGGGAATGTCCTTAAGGCTTCTGGGGAAATCGCGCAGCGCCTGCACAGGGCGCAAACCGTTCGAGGTGGAATAATGCGCGGGCAGAAAATCCCGGGTGATCCTGATCGTGGGCAGATACTGCGCCTGCTTGCCCACGCCCTTGAGCCGGGCGGCGACCCGCGTGTCGGTCACTTGAGGAACGATCAGAGTTTTGAGCCGCTCCATCAACCGGGCATTCTCCGCTTTTTCCTCGCCGCCGTCCGGAGATTCTCCGGCGGACGGCGCAACCTTCACCGACAGGACCACCTCTGCGCCTTGCCGGCGCGCTGCTGCCTGTACCGGCACAGCATTTTTCAATCCGCTGGAATACGGATCCAGGCTCCGGTTCCCCCGCACTACCTGCGCGACGCCGGGAACAACGCCTGCGCGGGTTTGCGCGGCATAAAGCGACAAATGCCCCAGGCGCACGCCTCCGGAAAAATACTGCCGCACGGCTATGCCCTGACCGGTTGGAACGGTTTCCCGCAGATTATATTCTCCCTGCTGGAAGGAAGACCGATAGCGCTCATAATAAACGGCATGCTCCCAGGGCTCTTTCGAGCAAAGGCCCGTCAGTTCTTTCGAGTCTATGGCGAAACTTTCCGGAATACGGCGCGTTTGCTTGAACCACTGCGCCAGGATAAGCGAATAATACACCTGGCGCAACGCCGCGTAACGGCGGGCAGTATTGACGTCCCGGGTCAAACGAGGCAGGATCTCGCGGCGGATCAACTGCGCGGAATAATCGTTCAGGACCTGTAGCCGCTCGTCGGCAAATGCCCGACCCGTCGAGTCCTTAAGATAATCGGACTCCAGCATTACTTTGAGGGTGGCTTTGTAAATAAAAACCGACTCCCGGTCTTCGCCTGCGCGCAGAATGATCTCTCCCGGAACGATCCAGGGGCGGGTCATGGTGGGAATAGAACAATCAGCCGGTCCGAATAATTCTCCGGCTTTCTCATACAGTTTATCCCAGTAACGGCGTCCCGGGCCGGTTCGAGGCGAGGTGTACGCGGCCAGATCTTTCTTGAGCTGCACGTCGGCTTCGAGCATGATTTTGCCGATATCCGTTCTGGCCAGATCCGCATCGATGACCCGTTCAGGCGCATCCGGACGGAGATTCACCCAGAAAGCGCTGTTGGGCAGCGCCAGGCCGATGAGAAAATAGCGCATTAATACCGCGGTTTGTGTTTCGATATCCCGGGCAGGGGCAACAGAGCCAGGATCGACCAAAAGCCGGTAGGTATCCCGTGCAGCGTCGTGGGACAGATAACGCAGATGCACCGGACGGAACATTTCCAAGGCAGAAGACTGGATGGCGACAGGTTGCGGCAGGAGTTGCGCGAAACCGATTTGTTGCAGTAACAAGGTAAGAATAATAACGCCGGCGCAGATTTTACGCAGGAGTTTTGAAAAGTCATTTTTAACCGAACATAAAAATGCCACGGCTTTTACCTTAATCAAGAACCGTGGCGTGTTTCCTAATTAATGGGATTGGATGGAGCTAACGCAGTTTTTAAAGGTTCACCTACAGTCACCATAAGCATACCTCATAAATCATGGATTTTCAAGGTCTTGAAGAAGAAATTCAGCCGACCGTTACCTGATCGGATGGAAGGCTGTCCGCATAACGCAATTTTTGCTTACCAAAGCCGGCAACTTATGGTATAAATAAGGTAAGCCCTGCGCAGCAAAATCCCTTCTCTTGAACGCGCTTCTGGGTAAAATCTCTAAACAGGTATTTCGATGGACAATGTAACCCCCATGCTCAAGCAGTATCAGGAAATCAAGGCCCGGCACCAGAACGCCATCCTCTTTTTTCGCCTGGGCGATTTTTATGAAATGTTCCTGGACGACGCGCGTAAAGCCTGCGGTATTCTGGACGTGGTGCTGACTTCCCGGGATGCGGGAAAAGCCGGCAGAATACCGATGTGCGGGATCCCTTATCACGCCGCAGATACGTATATCGCCAAGCTGATCAAAGCAGGCTTGAAAGTGGCTATCTGCGAACAGGTTGAAGATCCGGCCCTGGCCAAAGGGCTGGTTAAACGAGATGTTATCCGCATCATCACTTCCGGCACCTATATAGACGAGGCCAGTTTTGAATCACGCTGTATCATTTGCCTCACCATAAAAGATAAACGCATCGGTTTGGCGTTCATCGATACGGCCAGCGGCGCTATCCAGGCCAATGAGTACGCCCAATCCACGCATTTGATCGAAGTTCTGGCCAAGTTGCCCGCCGCTGAATGCGTGTTCTCCGCGCAGGACGAAGAGCTTATTCGCGCCCTTTTTAAAAATCCCCTGCTGCGTTCGAAAATGGTCGCGTTGAGCCCGGCAGAAGACTGGTCATTCAATACCGATATCGCGCGAAAATCTCTGACCGGACATTTCCAGACGCATAACCTGCGCGGGTTCGGCATTGACGATATGCCGGCGGCAATAGCCGCCAGCGGAGCTTTGCTGGAATATCTCAAGCAGGTGCATAAACAACCCCTGCGCCACATTCATAAAATCGCGCTCTATGCCGATCAGGATTACGTTTTTATTTCTCCGGCTGCCAGCTACGGACTGGAACTGGAAGGATTGGTACAGGTGATCGACCACACCCAGACCGCGATGGGCAAACGATTGCTCAAGGACTGGCTGTATCATCCTCTCAAAAACATCGATCCCGTACGCAGCCGCCAGCAGGCGGTAGTGCTGTTGCGGGAAGACCGGACTGCCCGGGAAGCGCTGCATCAGCTGCTCAAGAATATTCCGGATATCGAAAAGAGCATTTCCCGGATTTCCTGCGGCACTGCCGCAGCCAGGGATTTACTGGCTTTGCGCATCACTTTGCTCAAACAGCCCGAGATCGATCATGCTCTGGCAGCGCTCCGGGAAAAAACCGCGCTTTTCGCTCTGGATGATTGCGCCGAGCTGCGCCGGTTACTGGAACAGGCGATCAGTCCGGAAATCCCTCTCTCTCATTTCGAGGGAAAAGTGATCAACAAAGGCTATAACCGGGAGCTGGATTCCTTACGCGATTTGCAGGAAAACGGCCGCGCCTGGCTGCAGAATCTCCAGTCGCAGGAAATAAAACGCACCGGCATCAACTCCCTGAAGATCGGGTTCAACCAGGTTTTCGGCTATTATATCGAGATCAGCAAGGCCAACCTGGACCATGCGCCGGCGGATTATATCCGCAGGCAGACTTTGGCCAACGCCGAGCGATTCATCACTCCGGCGCTGAAAGAATTCGAAGACAAAATGCTCACCGCGGATGAAAAAGTGCTGCAGCTGGAACGCGCGCTTATCGACGAGATTTCCCGGATCATCCTGGACAACGCCGCCGCGCTGCATCTTTTCTGCCGGCAGTTATCCACCCTGGACTGCCTGTATTCCTTGAGCGTATTGAGCCTGGAGCCGGGATACACCGTACCGCTGGTGACAGAACATTCGCCGATCCTCATCAAAGAAGGCCGGCATCCGGTGGTTGAAAAAGCCATCTCCGATCCGTTCATCGCCAACGACACGCTTCTGGACTGCGACCAGAACCATTTGATGGTGCTCACCGGGCCGAACATGGCCGGCAAATCCACGTACATCCGCCAGACCGCTGTACTGGTGATCCTGGCCCAGATCGGCAGCCTCATCCCGGCGGTATCCGCTGAAATCGGGATGGTGGACAAGATATTCACCCGCATCGGCGCACATGACGAAATCACCAAAGGGCAGAGTACTTTCATGGTCGAGATGTCCGAAACCGCGGGGATACTGAACAATCTTACCGAACGCAGCCTGGTGGTGCTCGATGAGATCGGCCGCGGCACCTCCACCTTCGACGGGTTGAGCCTGGCCTGGGCCATCTCGGAGTTCCTGGCTAAAGCAAAAGTGAGAACCATGTTCGCCACACATTTCCATGAGCTGACCGCCCTGGCCGAAGAATTCCCGGGAGTCAAGAATTACAATGTCGCGGTCAGGGAATGGAACGATGAGGTGATCTTCCTGCACAAAATCGTGGCCGGCGGCACTGATGACAGCTACGGGATATACGTAGCCAAACTTGCCGGCATCCCCCGGGAAGTTGTGCAGCGGTCGCGCCAGATACTCACCCGGCTGGAACTCTCCGGCGATCTCCAGGAGACCATCCGCAAGAAAGCGCCGGCCGAAGACCAGTTATCCCTGTTCCAGGGCGGGGATGAACGATTGTTGCGTGAGATCAAAGAGGAATTGGAAAAAACCGATATCAACGCGCTCACTCCTCTGCAGGCCTTGAACAAACTGCAGAAGATCAAAGAAAGAATACAGGACCATGGCTAAGGTACGCATACTCCCCCCTGAAATCGTCTCCAAGATCGCAGCCGGAGAAGTCATCGAACGTCCGGCGTCGGTTCTCAAAGAATTACTGGAGAACTCCCTCGATGCCGCAGCGAGCTCCATTGAAGTAATGATCAAAGGCGCGGGGAAAACCGTGATCGGGATAAAAGATAACGGCAACGGCATAGCCAAAGACGATATCGACACGCTTTTTAACCGGCACGCCACCAGCAAAATTTCCTCTATCGACGACCTGTACAGGATCGCTTCTCTGGGATTCCGCGGAGAAGCTCTCTACAGCATAGCCGCGGTGGCGGATATCACCCTGCAAAGCAAAACTGCAACCCAGGATAACGGGTGGGAAATCCATGTGCGTGGCGCAGAGCGGCTGGGGATCAGACCGGCGGCCATGCATACCGGCACCGCCATTGAAGTCAAAGAGCTTTTCTTTAATACCCCGGCGCGCAAGAAATTCCTCAAATCCAACACCGCCGAGCTCAATCAGATCCTGGATATCTTTTTGCCCTACACGCTGTTATTCCCCGGCATACGTTTTTCGCTGACGCATGAGAGTAAAAAGATGATCGACCTGGCGGCTGCGACTGATCCGCTGGAACGCGTTGCCAACGCCTTGCATCTCGATAAAAACGATCTCATCGAAGGTCATAAGGACTTTCCCCATCACAATCTGTCTATACGGTTGCTGCTCGGCGACATCAACGTTCAGCGGGGCCGCAAAGATATGCAGTTCATCTTCATCAATAACCGGCCGGTGCAAAACCGCACCTTGAGTTTTCACGTCAATGAGATCTACCGGATGCTCTTGAGCCCGGGGGTGTATCCGTTTTTCTGCGTATTCATTACCATGCCCGCGGACCAGCTGGATGTGAACGTCCACCCTACCAAGCGCGAGGTCAAGATCAAGGACGAATTGCAGCTGCTGGGTCTGCTGCGGCCGCTGTGCGAATATCTTCTGATGACCCGGAGCAAAGCGCGTCAGGCTGACCGGGGCATATTTACCATCCCCGCGTCAAACGAGCATGCCGCTTCCGACTCAACGCCGGCCGTAGAGACTATCCGCGAGCCCGGGCCGGCGCAACAAACAATGCTCTCGTTCGGGCACACGCCGCCGCTCTATGAAACCGGAGAAATCGCTACCCGGCAACGCGCGGATCTCAAGGAAAAGCTCACCCGGAGCCGCTATCTGGGAAACCTGCTCCAGAAATATCTTTTGTTTGAAACCGACGATTCGCTGCTGGTGATCGATCAGCACGCGGCACAGGAAAGGATTGTCTTCGAGAGACTGAAGAACCAGCTGGAGAAAGGCGCGGTGGAGATACAGGACCTGCTGGCGCCTATTTTGATCAAACTCACCGCCCAGGAATTGCTGCTCTGGCAGGAAGCGCAAAAAACGCTGGAAAAAATGGGTTTCAGCACCAGCCTGTTCGACAAAGAAACCCTTGCGCTGCATTCACACCCGCATTTGATCGACAACCCCGAGATCAGCCTGCGCACCTTGCTCGCCGGCGAGAATATCTCCAGGATGGCGCCGGAAACTTTGGCGCGCATGGCCTGCCGTTCTTCGGTTATGGCCGGATTCGCCATGAATAAAGAACAGGCCGAATTCCAGCGAAGCGCGTTACTGCTCTGTCTGGACCCCTTCACCTGCCCTCACGGCAGGCCCACGGTCGTAGAAATCCCCGAGACTTCCCTGAACAAACAATTCCTGCGCAGCTGAGTTATCCACAGGGAGTCCCGGAGTGGCTGTTAATAACTTATAGTTATTAACAGCCACTCCGGGACTCCCTGTGGATAAGTTATTTTTTTACTTTGAGATCGTGGGTAAGGATGATCGCTTCGGCGATATCGCGCATGGATTTGCGGGTATCCATGCTTTGCTTCTGGATCAAACGGTAGGCTTCCTGCGGGGGGAGATTGGCTTCCAATGCGAGTATTTCTTTGGCGCGCTCAACGAGTTTACGGGTCATCAAAGCTTCCTCGGCGCTGCGCGCGCGCAGAGCCAGCTCGGCGTTTTCGATGGCGATGGCCGCCTGGGTCGCCAGAGAGGTGAGCACGTCCATTTCTGCTTTAGTAAATTCGTGTTTCGCGGAGGTATAGCAGTTCAATACCCCGATCACTTTCCCCTTGACCGCCAGAGGTACGCTGGCCAGCGAAACCAATCCTTCTTTCCTGGCGATATCCCGGTTGATATACCGCGGTTCTTTGCTTAAGTCTAAAACCGTGATCGGTTTGTTCTCCACAGCGACCAACCCGGCAATCCCGACGCCCATCTGCAGATTCGCTTTCTTATTATAGGCTTCGGAAACGGATTGGGTGGCCTTGATCACCAGCTCTTTCCTTCCCTCGTCCACCAGCATCAACGAAGAGATTTTGGAATGCATCGCTTCAGCGGTAACATTGACGATCAAGCGCAGCAGTTCGTCAAGATACATCCCGGAAGCGATCAGGCTGGCGACTTTGGAAAGCGCGGCGATCTGGTTGAGATACGCGTCGTACGGCACCTGTTTCGCAATCGCCGGTTTATGCGCCGGCTTTCTGGCGGTCCTTTTAGCTTTAGGCATATGGCTGCGGAGCGTTAGAGTATGGGTAAATACTTGTTGATTTCGTACTGCGTCACCTGGGCTTTATATTCATCCCATTCCATCTTTTTATTGCGGATGAAAAAACCGAAAAGTTTCTCACCCAGACAGTCGCGGATCAGCTTGCTCTTCTCCGTAATATGGATGGCCTCGAGCAGATCTTCCGGCAGGGATTTGATCCCGGCTGCTTCGCGTTCCGACTCGGCCATGTGATAGATATTGTCATTAGCCGGCGCAGCCAGCTTGTATTTCTTCTCCATACCTTCCAGACCGGCGGCCAGCATCACCGCAAAAGCCAGATACGGATTGCAGGACGGGTCGGGCGAACGATATTCGATACGGGTAGCCTTTTCCTTGCCCGGCTTGTACATCGGCACGCGGATCAACGCGGATCGGTTCATCTGCGCCCAGCAGATATACACCGGCGCCTCATACCCGGGAACCAGACGTTTGTAGGAATTCACCCACTGGCTGGTGATCGAAGTCAACTCCGGCGCGTGCTTGAGCAATCCGGCAGTATAGGCGCGGCCGACGTCGGACAGATGATACTGCCCGTTCTTGTCGAAGAAGGAGTTCTTGTCTCCCTTAAACAATGATTGATGCACGTGCATACCTGAACCGTTGATGCCAAATATCGGCTTGGGCATGAAGGTAGCGTACACCCCGTGCTGACGGGCCACTTCCTTGACTATCAGTCTGTAGGTCATCACCCGGTCAGCCATGGTCAGGGCATCGTCATAACGCAGATCGATCTCATGCTGGCTGGCAGCAACTTCGTGATGGCTGTATTCCACATTGATGCCCATCCGCTGCATGGCCAGGATAGTGTCGCGGCGCAGATCCTGGGCCACGTCCAGAGGAGCCATGTCGAAATAACCGCCGTTATCCAGCGGCGCGGCGCTCTGGGCGTCCTTGAAATAAAAATATTCCAGCTCCGGTCCGACATAATAGGTATAGCCCAGCGCCTTGGCTTTAGCCAGCATGCGTTTTAGAACAAAACGCGGATCGCCTTCGAACGGTTTCCCGCCGGGTTCATAGACGTCGCAGAACATCCGGGCAACCCGATGCTCCTCGCCCTCCTCTTTCCAGGGAATGATCTGGAATGTCGACGGGTCGGGCCGGGCGATCATATCCGATTCCTCGATACGCGCGAACCCTTCGATGGACGAGCCGTCGAATCCCATGCCTTCCTCCAGAGCGCCTTCAAGTTCGTCCGGGGTAATGGCGAACCCTTTGAGGAACCCTAGAACATCGGTGAACCAGAGACGGATAAATTGAATTTTGTGTTCTTTAACCAGCTTCAGGACATCGGACTTCGTTAACTTGGCCATTTGTTCGCTCCATTGTTTGGCGTCCTCGCCGACGCCGCGCGGCAGCGCCGCTATCGTTTATTCTCCAGATACAGCTTCATCCTTCGCAACGCCTCTTTCAGGTCTTCGTAGCTTAAAGCGTAGCACATGCGCAAGCGATCGGTGAACCGTTCGCCGAATGCGGTGCCGGGAATGACCGCCACTTTCTGCTGCTCCAGCAATCCCCTGGCAAAATCCAGACAGTGCATGCCGGTGCTCTTGATCGAAGGATAGATATAGAACGCGCCCTGCGGTTTGAAAAAGGTAAACCCCAGCTCGGACAACCCGTCGCAGATCAACTCCCTGCGCCGTCGGTATTCGCGCTTCATCTCGTCCACCGGCTTTCTGCCGATATGCAGCGCTTCCGCAGCCGCCATCTGCCCGGTAATCGAAACGCACATGATCGTGTACTGATGGATCTTGGTCATCGCCGCAATGATCTCTTTGGGACCGCAGGCGAATCCCACCCGCCAACCGGTCATCGCGTAATTTTTCGAGAATCCGTTAAGATACAGGGTGTGTTCCTTGGTCCCGGACAAAGAGGGGAACGGCACGTGTTCAAAATCAAAGGTAAGGTCTCCGTATACCTCATCGGTAATACAGAGTATGTTATGTTTCAGGACGATCTTTTTTAACGCCTCCAGCTCTTTCCTGGTATAGGTGACGCCGGTAGGATTCGACGGATAATTCAGAATGAGCGCTTTGACCCTGGAGTCGATATGCCTGTCCAGATCTGCGGGAGTCAATTTGAATCCGCTCCGGGAGGTGTCAATGTATACCGCCGTGCCGCCTGCCAATTCCGTTACCGGGCCGTAGGAAACATAGCTTGGCTGCGGCACGATCACTTTGTCCCCGGGATTAAGGAGCGCCCGCAGCGCCAGGTCCACCGCCTCGCTGACCCCCACGGTAATGAGAATCTCATCGTCCGGCGAATACTCAACCCCATAGTTGCTTTTCAGGTACCGGGAAATGGCCATGCGCAGCTTATACAAGCCTTTATTGGACGTGTACGAAGTGTAACCTTCCTCCAGAGACGTAATACCCGCCTCGCGGATCTGCCAGGGAGTGACGAAATCCGGCTCTCCCACTCCCAGCGAGATAACGTCATCCATGCCCAGGACCAGGTCAAAAAACAACCTGATGCCTGAAGGCTGCATATCCTTGACTTTTTTCGCGATAATATCTTTCATCGTATCAATAAGAGATCGCTATGCGCTTATTTTCTTCTTTCTGTTTAAGGATCACGCCGTCTTCTTTGTATTTCTTAAGCATAAAATGCGTAACCACCCCTTTGACATGTTCCATCGGGGATAGTTTCTCGGCGACGAACTTGGCCACGGAATGCAGATCTTTTCCCTCGACAATCAGGAGCAGATCATAGGTCCCGGAAATCAGATAACAGCTCGCAACTTCGGGGAAGGAGTATACCCTCTCGGCGATCTTGTCGAATCCCAGATCTTTCTGCGGAGTGATATTGACTTCGATCAAAGCCCGCACCTGGCTGTTGGTGTCTTTGATCAGTTCCCGATTGATCACCGCTTTATATTTAAGGATCACGCCGTCTTTCTCGTATTTCGCGACGGTTTTCTTTATCTCTGCCGGTTTCTTCTTCAGCATCCGACCGATATCTTCAGGAGTAACCCGGGCGTCTTTTTCCAGAATCTCCAGAATCTCATCCATGACATGCCTCCCTTTGATTGCCTGCGGCTTTATACCTGACAGGCCCGGGTTTTCAGGCGCTTATGCTCGGAGCGCTTCATTAAAAGCTTCACCCGTTTTACTTTATCCGCGGATACAACCTGCTTTTGTCGCTTCTCCATCCGGCTCAAAATATCGTCGAGCTCCGGATAGGTAATGCCCATTTCGCCTTCATCGGTCTGGTTGGCCCACAAACCGGCGGTAGGCGGTTTAGCGATGATCGGTTCAGGAATGCCGATCTCCCGGGCGAGTTTCCTGACCTGGGATTTATACAGATTTCCCAGCGGAAGAAGATCGCTCGCTCCGTCGCCGAATTTGGTGAAATACCCGGTGAGTATCTCCGATTTATTGCTCGTGCCGGCTACCAGATAATTGAACTTGCGGGCAAAATAATACAGCGTGATCATGCGCAACCGCGGCCGGATATTCGCCCGGGTCATGCGATCCGCCGCGGGTAACGCGGCGACCAGTGTATCGTAGGTTCCGGTCAAATCGACGGTTGTGAGCTGAATGCCGAACTTCCGCGCCAGCAGCCGCGCGTCTTTCTTATCCTGCGGCTGGCTGTGGCAGGGCAAGAAAAGCGCTAAAACTTTCTTGGCGCCCAGAGCTCTCCTGGCCAGAACGGCAACGACGCAAGAATCAATGCCGCCGCTTAATCCTAAAACCACTCCTTGGGCGCCGGCGCCGGCCACCTGCCGCTTGAGCCATTTAACGATCTTCGTATGCATAATACAGGTGATTATAACACATAAACCCTTCTACTTCAAGGAAAAGGGACGGAAGCAGAAAGGACGGGAGCCGCAGGGCACCCGTCCTTTTCAAGCAGAATCAGATCAGGATACGCATTTTAGCGCTAGCGTGATTTTATAGCTACTACCTTGACGAAATCAGCGGCATCCTCAACCTTGTCGGTTACGCCTTCCATGTACTCCGCCAGCTGAAACGTCAGCAGCAGGCTGGTCGGCTCAAGCTTGGCGTGAATGATCGTTTCAATTAAAAGCTTCTTCTGATCATCCGCCTCATGCTCTATCCTGGCGACTTCTTCGCATTCAGCCAGCGCTTTTTTGAGATCATTCTTCACCAGCGCACTGATCCCCTCTTTCAACCTGGCAGTGGCATTAAAGATCAGATCCGTGGCTTTGGAGATATTCTGCAGGATTTCCCCGGGCAACTTTTGCTCAATAAAACCCAGTAACCGCGCCGAACCGTTAGTCCAGTCGGCAATCTTATCCAGCGTCTTGATAAAATGCATCAGGTCTTCCCTGTCCGGCGGCATCAATAAGCTTTCCGAGAGCGTGCTGACCATATTTGAACGCAGGATATCCGCCTGATGCTCGCTTTCCCGCACCTGCTCGATGGCCCGGGCTTTGGCTTCCTGGTTACCATCGATAAAAGCCCTGACCGCTTCCGAAAAATAGGTCACGGTCTTATACGTCTCTTCCACATGCTTGCGCGCGCCTTCCAGGATCGACTTTTCTTCTGCCATGCCCAACCAACCGAGAATATTACGGATCTCTTTCATCGCGGACCTCCTCGACTAAGGTTTTATAAACGTGATCATTCCTTTGAGTATAAGAAAACTGATAACACCCGATACGAACGGCGTAGCCAGCCAGCAGAAAATGATCTCCCGCATAATGCGTATATTCAACACCCTCACCCCCCTAACCAGGCCGATTCCAAAGATCGCTCCCACGATGGAATGGCTGGTGGATACCGGAATACCGAACAGCGTATACACATGCACATTGATCGCGCTGGCCAGCTGGGCGGCAAAAGCCATCAAGGGCAGAAGATGCGTGATCTCCGAACCGATAGTTTCTATTACTTTATATCCCCAGGTGACGATGCCGATAACGATAGCAATACCGCCGAGCGCCACGCTTACGGTAGGGGAAAGAATGCCTGCGCCTACGATCACGCCGGTGGCATTGGCTACATCATTCGCCCCCCAGGAATAAGCCACATAACAACCGCTGGTAATGATCAAAACGGATGTAACGACGCGGTTAAACTTGCGGGGAATAATGCGGTGGAAGAAGTTTCTCAATAAAAGATAAAAGACATATCCGAAAATCGCTGCCCCGATAGGAGTGGTGATCCAGCAGACAAAGATATCGCCCAGGATTTTCCACTTCACCGGCGCGCCGATAGCCAGTCCTGCTCCAGCCACCGCTCCCACAATAGAATGGCTGGTGGAAATAGGCATTTTGAAATACGTAGCCAGAACAACCCAGGCGCAAGCGGCAAAACTGGCTACTAACGCCACATATAATCCCAGAGAACCGTTCAACTGGTCCATAGGGACAATGCCCTTGCCGATGGTATGCGCTACATGCTGCCCCTGAAGAAGCGCGCCCAGCAGGCCAAAGATGGAGATGAGAACAATACCCTGTTTCAGATTGATGACTTTGGAACCAACCGCTGTTCCGAGGGAATTAGCCGCGTCATTGGCGCCGATAGACCAACCGACTGCCAGGCTCATCAGGAGAGTAAATCCTATCAGGATAATGCTCATGCAGATCGCTTTGCTTGTGCGCCAGAAATCTTGCGCAGATAAACCATTAGAATAGATACTGCAGCAGGAGTGATGCCGGAAATACGCGAAGCCTGACCCAGATTAATCGGCCTGAATTTCTTGAGTTTCTCTTTTATTTCCCGGGAGACCCCCGGAACCGCCGCGTAATCCAGATCAGCCGGCAATCGAATCTTCTCTAAATGCTGGAAACGTTCAACTTCCTTAAGCTGCCTTTGTATGAAACCAGAGTATTTTACCTCAATTTCGGCTTGCTGGGAAGCGAATTCTGGGATTTCTTGCGCCGCCGCGCTCAAAGCGCGGATATGCCCGAAGTTCAGCTGCGGCCGACGCAGCAGATCTTCCAGACTGGTTTTTTTGCGCAAACAAGCTGACCTGGCGCTTTCCAGCAGTTGATTGACCTGCGCCTGCGGTTTGACAAAAGTGGTCTTCAACAAAACCCTCGCCCGGCTGATCATTCTTGCTTTCTTTTTGACCAGCTCATACCGCTGCGCCGGGACCAACCCCGCCTGATACCCCGCTTCAGTCAAACGCAGGTCCGCGTTATCTTCCCGTATGATGAGACGATATTCCACCCGCGAAGTAAACATGCGGTACGGCTCCGTCGTACCCTTGGTGGTGAGATCGTCAATGAGTACGCCGATATAACTCGAAGCCCGATCAAGGATAAACGATTCCCGGCCTTGAGCGCGCAAAGCGGCATTCATCCCGGCGACCAGACCCTGCGCGGCAGCCTCCTCATACCCGGTAGTCCCGTTGATCTGCCCGGCTAAATAAAGATTCCCGATCAATTTGGTTTCCAGCGTGGGATACAATTGCGTCGGTTCCACTACCGCGTGCTCGATGCCGTAGCCGAAGACCAGGATCTTAGCCTCCTGCAAACCTTCCACCGAGCGCACCATACTCAACTGTACTTCTTCAGGCAGGCTGGTGGACATGCCGTTAGGATAGACCTGCGGGCTGGTATACCCTTCCGGTTCGAGAAACACCTGATGGCGTTCTTTATCCGAAAATTTAACAATCTTGTCTTCTATAGACGGGCAATAGCGCACTCCCGTGGATTTGATCACCCCAGCGTACAGCGGCGATCTCGCCAGATTGTCGCGAATGATCTGATGCGTATTCTTATTGGTATAGGTGATGTGGCAGGGGACCTGTTGCCGGGGAAGCTCCCGGGTGGTAAAAGAAAACGGTTTTGGGGGGACGTCGCCGTCTTGCACGGTTAACCGGGAATAATCGATAGTCCCGGCATCCAGTCGCGGGCAGGTCCCGGTTTTAAAACCTAACAAAACAAATCCCCGTTGCTGCAGCTGCTCGGCCAGACCCTGACTGGCCGGCTCCCCCATGCGGCCACCGGGAAAATGCGTCAGGCCCACATGGAGCAGCCCTTTCAAGAACGTGCCCGGACAGATCACCACGCAACGGGAGAGGATTTCTTCGTTTTCAGCCGTGCGAATCCCCACCACCCGCTTATCATCCAACAGCAATGCGGTTACTTCGCATTTTTTCAATTCCAGGTTCGGCTGGCTGCGCACAATCCCGGACATGTAATCCAGATACAACTGCCGGTCTATCTGCGCCCGGGAAGACTGCACTGCCGGACCTTTGGAAGCGTTGAGAATACGAAATTGCATCCCGCAGGCGTCCGCTGCCCGGGCCATCTCACCGCCCAAAGCGTCGATCTCCTTGACCAGCTGCCCCTTCCCTACCCCGCCGATCGCCGGGTTGCAACTCATGTAGCCGATGGTGTCCAGGTTCAGATTCGCCATCAACGTCGAGCATCCCATGCGCGCTGCAGCTAAAGCGGCTTCGATCCCCGCATGCCCGGCGCCGATCACTATGACGTCATACGTTTTCATCGCACTCCTTATATTCGATCAAGCGCATCTGACAGCTTGCACATGTAATCCGGTCGCAACGGCCGGTAAGGGATAGGAAAGCAGGGCGTACGGACATTCGAGCGGCCAGGGTGTCCCCGCTATATCGTCAGGGACGAGCGAGAATGTACGCCGAGTGAGTCCGTCACGGCGGGACGGACGAACGTCCCTGCGGCACTATCCCTTGCCGGCCGTTTCAACCCGCTTAAATGAACAAGCCGGGAAACGAGTTCCCGGCCTGGTTCAATCATACAACTCTGTCTGCTAGCACTTGGAATAACCGCAGGCGTGACACTTCACGCAGCCTTCTTCGTGGCGCAATGCGCCGCCGCAATCCGGACAGACGCCTACGATCTCGCCGGTAAGGCCTTTGTCCAGAGCAGCATCGTCGCTATGCGAATGTTTCATCGCCACTTCGGACGTTTCCATCACCGGCATCTGTACCTTATCGTTGACCAGCCGCCGCTCGATCACCCGCGCGATAGCGTCAGCGCAGGAAAAGATCCTCTGCCCCTTCTCCCACGACGGGGAGGGACAGCGGATATTGCGCAGCTGCTCGATGATGGATTTGACTTCCACCCCGGCGCGAAAAGCCAAAGACACCATTCTTCCCAGAGCTTCCAGCTGGGAAGCGGCGCATCCGCCGGCCTTGCCCATTTGAGTAAACAATTCGAACGGCTTGCCTTCTTCATCCAGGTTAATGGTCACATAGAGATTCCCGCAGCCGGTGGCGACTTTGGTAGTGGTGCCGAAAATGACTTCCGGCCTCGGGCGGGGAGTGATCTTGCCCGGCTCCAGTTTCGATTCCTGCACCACTTGAGCGGTCGCCGGCTTACGGTTGATATTCAACACCTGTTCTTCGCGGCTTCCGTCGCGGTAGACGGTGATACCTTTGCAGTTCAGGTCATAGGACAATAAATACGCCTTGCGCACTTCTTCCTGCGTGGCTTCATGCGGGAAGTTTACGGTCTTGGAGACGGCGTTATGCACGTGTTTCTGGAAAGCCGCCTGCATCCGGACATGCCATTCCGGAGCGATATCGTGCGCGGTCACGAATACGCGCTTGACGTCTTCAGGAACTCCGTCGATATCGTGCAACGTCCCTTTCTCGGCGATCTTTTCCATCAATTCGCGGCTGTAGAACCGGCGCTCTCTGGCTATTTCCTCGAACAGCGGATCGACTTCCACCAGTTTATCGTTATCCATGACGTTGCGGTAATAGACGATGGCGAAGAGCGGCTCGATGCCGGAAGAACAGGGGCTGGCGATGATGCTGATCGTGCCGGTAGGCGCGATGGTGGTCATGGTGGCGTTCCTGACCTTGATACTCTGTTTTTCCCAGGTGCTTCCTTTATACCGCGGGAACGTGCCGCGGTCTTTAGCCATCTCTTTGGATCTTTCCAACGCCTTGCCCAGGACGAACGACATCACTTTGTCGGCGAGCGTAACCGCTTCCTCGCTGTCGTAGGGGATACCCAGACGGATCAGCAGGCTGGCCCATCCCATGACTCCCAGACCGATCTTGCGGGTAGCCAGCGTGGCTTCTTCGATCTCGGGCAGGGGGAACTTGTTCACGTCGATCAGATTATCCAGGAAATGCACCGCCAGCCGGGTAACCTCGGCCAGGCGATCCCAGTCCACCGCGTAGGCGGAACCGGATTTTTTGTACAGAACAGCCAGATTGATCGATCCCAGGTCGCAGCTTTCATACGGCAACAGAGGCTGTTCGCCGCAGGGATTGGTGCTCTCGATCGCTCCCAGCGCCGGTGTGGGATTGTCGGCGTTGATCTTATCGATAAAGATAATACCGGGTTCTCCATTCTTATGCGCCTGCTTGACGATCAGATCGAAGACTTCTTTCGGCTGGACCTTTTTGTAGAGCTGGCCCGAATGAGGATCGATCAGGCTGAACTCTTCTCCGGTCTTGAGCTTGGACATGAACTCGTCGGTGATCGCCACCGAAATATTGAAATTATTGATCTCTTTATTGTTCTCTTTGCAAACGATGAATTCCAGGATATCCGGATGATCCACCCGCAGGATGCCCATATTCGCGCCGCGGCGGGTCCCTCCCTGCTTCACCGCTTCCGTCGCCGAATCATACACTTTCATGAACGATACCGGGCCGGAAGCGACGCCGCCGGTGGTCTGCACGACTGAATTCTTCGGGCGGATGCGCGAAAAAGAGAATCCGGTCCCCCCGCCGGATTTATGTATCATCGCGGTGGCTTTGAGGGTTTCGAAGATAGAATCCATCGAATCTTTGATCGGCAGAGTAAAACAGGCGCTTAACTGACCCAGGTCGCGGCCGGCATTCATCAGGCAGGGAGAATTGGGAAGGAACTGCAGGGAAACCATCGCCTGATAGAACGATTCCTCCACCGCGGCGATGTTTTGCTCCGACGCGCCATACCGCTTTTCCGCTTCGGCTATTGCCCTGGCTACCCGCCGGAACATCTCTTCAGGGGTTTCCATAACTTTACCGGCTTTATCCCGCTTAAGATAGCGACGCTCCAGCACTTTGAGGGCATTCTCCGACAGTTTCAGCGGCATATCTTCCTCCTGACTCGCTCATCGATGACGATGATGGTTAATAATCCGAAAACCCTGAAGCATTTTTTTAGTATACTGCGGCTGATGCGCTTTGTCAACAAAAAAAATACAACATATTGTGTACTTAATAGCGACGGGTACTACCTGTTGTGGCTGGATATGGATGTCTGAAAGAACCTTACTGCGTAGGCTTGTACTTACGTGTGCGCGGACTGCGGCGATTGGCAAGACTCACGAACGACCAGTTCCGTAGGCAAATACACTTTCTTGACCCCGGCCTTTTTCTTGAGATTCATGAGCGCATTGAGCTCCTTAAGCGAATCCTGCGCCATTTTCACCAGCGGCTGTCTTACCGTAGTCAAAGCAACCGGGCCATAGAGCCCTGATGGATTATCGTCGAAACCCACGATCGAAATGTCCGCCGGAATGCGGATCCCCAGCTCCCTGGCAACTGCCATAACTTCCAGCGCCATGGAATCCGAAGCTACAAAAATAGCCGTAGGCGCATCGGGAAGTTTCAACAATCTCTCGGCGGCGGCGCGGGCCTGCCCGCGGGAATAATCGGTCTTGACCACATAGCGGTCTTCCAGGGGCAGATTATGTTTCTTCAGCGCGGCTTTATATCCTTCGAAACGATGGGCCGCCGCTTGAGTGAATAACTCGCCGGTGATGTGCGCTATTTTTTTATGCCCCAGGCCGATGAGATAATTAACGGCGTGTTCCGCGCCGCCTTTATTATCGATGGCAATGCAGTTGACGTTCATATCTTCGACATAATTATTGATCACCACGGTGGGGATGTTGCGCGCGACCGCGTCTTCGACAAACGGCTTATTCTTGATCAGGTCGGCAAAGATCACGCCGCCGATCCCGTTGAAATTAAGATTCGACCGCTCGTCGCTCAAATGCAACAGCAGATCCAGATTCATTACCGCAGCCATTGTCCCGATACCGCGGATCAACTCCAGGACGTAAAAAGAATAAAATATACCCTCAAAGCGGGGAATAACCAGCGAGATGACGTTGCTTTTTCCGGTAGCCAGCCGCTGCGCGAAAACCGACGGTTTGAAATTAAGCTGCTTGATCGCGTCCTGCACCTTCGAAAGATTCCGGTTCTTGACGCCGGAATTCTTGTTGATCACGCGCGAAACGGTGCTGATAGACACGCCGGCAAGCTTGGCGACGTCCTTGATCGATAACGTTTTAGAAGTAGATCCTTTTCTCATTATTGCACCGCATCGCCCACTTGCACGGGCGATGTCTCCTGTTTGATGTCGCAGGCAGCGATTTTGTCCCGCAGCTGAATAACTTCCAGAACGGCAATACGCTGCCCCTGCCTGTATACTTTAAAGGTATCGCCGAGGCTGACCCCGTGCGATTTTCCCAGATCGACAACCGCGAAATTATTGTCCCTGTCCAGCGACAGGATCCTGCCCTGACCGGTCACCTGCAGGGTTTCCGGAGCGCTTAACCGGGCGGACATCTGCGGACGCACGACTATCGGCGCCAGTTGCACGGCCGAATCCTTGCCCTGCCCCAGCGTAGAATCTTGAGGAATCAGGTCATACTGGGAAGAAGCGTCCTTCTTGATGAATTTCTTGCCCTTATTGGTCTCCAGCTCGCCGCGCAGGGTATCCATCTGATAAAGCTGCTGCTTAACGAAAGCTTCCATATTGTTCAGGCTGCTTTCCAGGGTAGTATTCTTGGCCTGCAATTCGGATAATTGTTTCTCCAGCCTGACCTTGCTGTCGCTGACGCTGCGCAACTGCTGTCGCAGGATCTTATTATCGGTCCGAAGACTGTCAAAGCGTTTGGCCAGGTCCATCTTATCCATTTTTTCCCGGGCCAGGTCCTGTGTCAGCGTATCGGCCAGCTTCTGGTTATACTCATAGGTCTTTTGAGCGTCCTGGCTGTCGCGGCTGACATTGCTTAATTCCAGCGTAAGATTGTTGCGATCCAGCAACAACTGGTCTGCCGCGGTTTTAAGCATCTTGACCTGATCCTCAAGCGCCTGCGCGCGCAGTTCCATAGCGGCTTTCTGCTTTAACACGCCGGCCCAGTAACTATCATCGGGAACCACCGGCTGCTTGGCGGCTTCGCCTACCTTGTTTTCCAGTTTGGCTTTTTCATTGACCAGTTCATCCACTTTTTTCTGCAGCTGATCCTTATCCTTTACGAGCAAGTCGAATTTTTGCTCGAGCTCGGTCTTCTTCTGGTTCAGTTTGGACATTTCTTCGCCCAGCGAGTTGACCTTGTCCTGAAGGCCCTTCCGCTCTTTAGTCAACGCGTCTATCTTTTGCCCCAGAACGGTATTCTCCGTGGTCAAATCATCGTTCTGTTTTTCCAGGGTCTTTATCTTTGCCCCAAGCAGAATTATTATAATGAGAACAGCGACACCCACGACGCCACCGATAATATATTTTATCTTATCCGGCATTCATCCTCCCTTTCACCAAAGCTGGGCAAAAACCTTCTGCATGACCAGGCTTGCGGCGCCCAAAGCCACGGCATTCTCCCGCAGCTGTGAATAGACAATTTTCAAATCCTCGGTGACTTCCCGGAATGCCCATTCTTTGACCGTAGCAGTCACCTTGTTCAGGAACGCTTCCCCCGCTTCTTCCATGCCACCGCCCAGCACGACCATTTCGGGGTTAAGGAAATTGGCCAGATAAGCGATCTTGACCCCAAGACGCTGCGCGGCCTTTTCCAACACTGCGGACACTACCGGGTCTTTGGCCCGATTAGCGATAAAAACGCTCTTCAGATCGACATTATCCATGTTCGCCGAGGTCAGTTTGAAAAAACGCTCCGCCGCCTCTTTATCCCTGGAAAGGATCGCTTTCAGGTCGTCGATGATGCCCAGGTCGACTTCCCACCGTTTCAAGAAGCAGGGATTGCCCGGCTCGCATTTGAAAGCATCCTGTTCTTTGAAATTGTAAATGGACACTTCTCCGGCGTACCCCTGACTGCCGCGGTAGATCTGTCCGTTGATCACCAGACCGCATCCCACGCCGGAAAACATATAAACCAGATTTTTAATATTCGCTTCTATCCCCAGCCAGTACTCGCCGAACGCGGCGCTGGTAGCGTCGTTCTCGATCAGGGTAGGCAGATCAAATTCCCTCTCGATTAAATTCTTCAACGGCAGGTCCACCGACGCGTACGTATAATAATGATCCATCTTCTGCGGCCAGTGGATCGAACCATCCTGCTTGTTCACCAGGCCGGCGATGCCGACGCCGATGCCTTTGATGTTCGCGGTATACTCTTTGGAGCGGCGGAAAATTTCGCGGATCACTTCCAGCAGACATTCGGTGATCTCTTTTACCGACGGTTTGGGGCGGGCGATCTGCGTCTTGGTGATGATATTACCTTTGAGATCGACCAGCACCCCGACGATGTTCATCAGGTTCAACCCGACACCGACGATGTATCCGCCCTGCGGATTAAGGTCCAGCAATACCGGCCTTCTGCCGCCTTCGGAAATATCCAGCTCTTTTTCATACACCAGGTTATGCTTGATAAAATCATCAATGTAATTGGAGACGGTAACTACATTGATGCCGATTTCTTTGGAGATGTCCGGCCGACTGATCGGGCCGCGTTTGCGGAGGATTTCCAGAATGTCGATGTTGCGTTTTTCTTTCTCGGAGAGGCTATCTGATTGAAAATTGATAGGATGCATAGACAATGAGTCCTTTCGAGACGAATAAAAATCTTAATGGTTTATTTATACTACGTCTAAAAACATAAGTCAAGTATTTTTAATTATTAATGTAGTTTCTTTTTTAGTATTATCGTCCAATATTATTGACTATTGAGCAAAAATTGCTATAATTGATTGTTACCGATGTTGATTTTTTGCATCTGTTGTCTTCATCTTGCCGGCGTAGCTCAGTTGGTAGAGCAACGGTTTCGTAAATCGTGGGTCGTGGGTTCAATTCCCTCCGCCGGCTTTAATTTCTTTTCATCGGCCCGGACCTGGCATTGCCAAGCAAAAGGGACTTCGCTTGTCAAACTTTAGAAAAGTGTTTTGCAATCGCGACTTCACTCTCCTCTGGGCCGGCCAGATCATTTCGCAGTTAGGGGACCGGTTGAGCCAGATGGCGCTGATCGGCCTGGTCTATGTCAAAGCTCCCGGCTCATCCCTGCAAATCGCCAAGCTGCTCTCTTTCACCATTATTCCCGTATTCCTCATCGGGCCGCTGGCCGGCGCCTATGTCGACCGCTGGGACAGACGCAAAACCATGTATGTGTGCGATTTGCTGCGCGCCCTGCTGGTAGTGATCATTCCCCTCTTCCTCTTTAATAAGGGCTCTTTTATCTGGATCTATCTGATCATCTTTCTGGCTTTCTCCATCGGCAGATTCTTTGTCCCGGCTAAACTCTCGATCATTCCGCAATTGGTCGGACAGAAAGATCTGCTCCTGGCAAACTCTCTGATCAATACCACCGGGATGATCGCCGCTGTCCTGGGATTCGGCATCAGCGGCTTGATCGTGGAATGGCTGGGGGCCCAGAGCGGCTTTTTCCTGGACAGCATCAGCTTCCTGGTCTCGGGAATCCTGATCTTCCTGATCAGCAGGAAAAACGGCCATCACAAGGTGGACATCAAAGAATTAAGCCGCGACCTGGTCAAAGCCATACAGAAGTCCATCTGGCATGACGTCAAAGAAGGCGTTGTTTACTTTCTCAAAGCCAAAGAGATCCGTTTTACCTCCAGCCTGATTTTCGGACTCTGGTCCGCTTTAGGCGCGGTGTATGTAGTGATTATCGTATTCGTACAGAACATGTTACATTCCGGGACCAGAGATCTGGGACTTCTGATCATGTTCCTGGGCATAGGCCTTTTCCTGGGATCACTGGTCTACGGCCGATTCGGGCAGCGCATCTCCCATTATAAAATTATCTTTTACTCTCTGGTGGCCAGTGGTATAATGCTTATCGGATTTGTTCTCGGAATAAGCTATTACCCTGATTTCAGCATCGCGGCGCTATTAGCCCTGCTCCTGGGCATGGTCATTGCCCCGATCATGATCGCTTCCAACACTATCATCCACAACGCCAGCGATCAGCAGATGATGGGCAAGATATTCAGTTCATTGGAAATAGTGATGCACCTGGCCTTTCTGGTGTTCATGTTCCTGACCAGCATCCTGGCAGAACACATCCCCCCGCAGTATATTCTTGTCACTGTCGGCACGACAATAGCTGCGCTGGGGATCTTTCAGCTTGTAGTCCATCGTAAAACCCCATGGTAAAAATAGAAGAAAACAAGTTTTACACCGAACATAAAAAGATCGAAGTCCTGGCCGCTGCGCCGATCGTTTACATCCCCCTCTCGCAACATCTGGGCAAGATATGCGATTGTCTCCAGGTAAAGATCGGGGACACCGTGCTCAAAGGACAGTTGCTTTCCACTGCCCAGGCGCAGCCATTTGCGCCCATTCATGCTTCTGTTTCCGGTAAGATCGCCGCGATTCAGAGTTGGCCGCATCCGACTCTGGGAGCCTGCAAAGCGATAGTGATCGAGAACGACGGCAAAGACTCCGCGGCGCCTGAATTCGGAAAAAACCTTTCCCCCGAAGCTGCCGGAAAGCTCACGCCCGAACAGATACGCGAATCGATCTTCCGCGCCGGGGTCATCGGCATGGGAGGCGCGGCCTTTCCCACGCACATCAAGCTCAACCCTCCGAAACCCGTGCATTGCCTGCTGATAAATATCGCCGAATGCGAACCCTACCTGACCAATGACTCCCAACTGGTGGCGGAAAAAGCCCCCGAGATCATTGCCGGGATAGAACTGGAAGCGCGTTGCTTTCCCTTACAGAAGATCTACATCTCCATCGAAGACAATACGCCTGAAGCCATCGCCGTTCTTACAAAAGAGCTCGCGCAACGCTCCTGGAAAATCAACGGGATCGAGGCGGAGATGGCGGTGCTCAAATCCCAGTATCCCCAGGGAGGAGAAAAGCAACTGGTCCAGAAAATTCTCAAGACCGAGGTCCCCCGGGGGAAATTGCCTTTCGATGTCGGAGTAACCGTGCAGAATGTCGGCACTGTTTACGCCATATACGAAGCTGTGTATAAAAACAAGCCCCTGATCGAACGGGTGGTCACGGTAACAGGCGGTTGCCTGACCACGCCGAAGAATCTGCTGGCGCGTATCGGCACGCCGGTCAAATACCTGATCGACGCCTGCGGTCCGCTCAAAGAAACGCCGGTCAAAATCATTGCCGGCGGCCCGATGATGGGCATCGCCCAGTTTACCGACCAGATCCCGGTGATCAAATCCACCACCGGCATCATTCTGCTCGGCAAGCGGGAAGCCCGGCGCGCGGAAGAATTACCCTGCATCCGCTGCGGGGCGTGCATCCGGGAATGCCCGATGGGAGCGACGCCTGCATTGATCAACCAGGCATCGAACAAGAGTTTCTGGGCAGAAGCAAAAACCTACGGGGCTCTTGATTGCATTGAATGCGGCTTGTGTAATTTCGTCTGCCCCTCTAACCGCAGAATAGTACAGTCCATTAAACGGGTAAAACTCGAGGCCCCGCGATGAAAACGATCGTCAACCACGGTCTGATCCTGGGAATGATCTGCCTGGTGGCTACGGGATTACTGGCTACGGTCGATAAAGCCACCAGGCCCCGGATCGAAGCCCAGGCGCGCCTGGAACTGGAAAACAGCTTAAAGGACGTCTTACCCGAAGCCGTTTCCTTCGAACCCGTAACGGCTCCGGAGAACAATACGCTTCTCTATTATAAAGGATTGGATGCCGCTCGCGCGCTGATCGGGGTGGCTTTTACCGCCCAGGGCAAAGGATATTCCAGCATGATCGAAACCATGGTGGGCATGAAACCTGACGGGACGATCACCGCGATCAAAGTGCTCAACCAGAACGAAACTCCCGGGCTGGGATCGCAGATCAACGAAGTAAAAACCGACGTCACCATTCTTGACGTGTTCAAAGGGAAAAAACCGGATACCGCCCGGAAACCATGGTTTACCGAACAGTTTTCTCAAAAAGAAGCGACCGGTCTGGAAGGAGTGCAGTCCATTACCGGCGCGACCATCTCTTCCGGAGCCGTGATCGATTCCGTAAAACAAAAATCCCGGCAGATAAAGGAATTATTGACGCATGGATAACAAACTGATCATAGGAAGCCCGCCGCACGTGCACACCCGCGAGACCACAGCCAGGATCATGTGGATGGTCACCGTGAGCCTCGTACCCGCCGGGATAGGCGCAGTGGTGATCTTCGGATTGCAGGCATTATGGCTGACGCTCTGGTCCATACTGGCTGCGGTAGCCACGGAAGCGGTGATCCAATTCCTCTCGAAATCAAAGATCAGCATCGCGGATGGAAGCGCAGTTTTGACCGGATTACTCCTGGCCTATAATATTCCGCCGAATGCCCCTTTCTGGATCCCGATCGCGGGGTCCTGTTTCGCTATTGCCATAGGTAAAATGGTATTCGGGGGGCTGGGCCAGAACATTTTCAATCCTGCGCTGGTAGGCAGAGCATTCCTGATGGCTTCCTGGCCGGCGGCAATGACCACGTTCTGCGCTCCCCTGGGTAAAGCGGACGCCGTCACCGGCGCCACGCCTCTTGCCGCGCTGAAAGAAGGCAAGATCGTAGAATCGCTCTCTTATCTGGATATGCTGCTGGGGTTGCGCGGCGGATGTATCGGCGAAGTCTGTATCATCGCTTTGCTCGTCGGCGCGGTTTTTCTGCTCATCCGCGGCTATATCTCCTGGCACATCCCGGTCAGCTTCATCGGCTCAACGGCTTTGCTGATGTTCATTTTCGGACGGCAGGGCGCATTCACCGGCGACTGGCTCTTCCATATCCTGAACGGAGGGCTACTGCTCGGCGCTTGTTTCATGGCCACGGATTACGTCACTTCCCCGCTCACCGCCAGGGGACAGATTATTTTCGGCATCGGCTGCGGCGTATTGACCGCGGTGATCCGCCTCTGGGGAGGATACCCTGAAGGCGTCTCATACGCTATTCTGATGATGAATGCGGCCACGCCGCTCATCGACCGCTACACCCGCAAGCGTATCTACGGGACCTGAAGTTATCCACAGGCAGTCCCGGAGTGGCTGTGGATAACTCGAAAAAAAATGGCTAAAACGAACAATTTGTTCCTGGAATTCTGGAAAGGGATCATCAAGGAGAACCCAACCTTTGTCCTGGCGCTGGGCCTCTGCCCGACCCTGGCGGTGTCGATTTCCGTCGCCAACGCCGTGGGCATGGGCGTAGCTGCCACGTTTGTCCTGCTGGGCTCGAACATCATGATCGCGCTCCTGAAGAATTTCATTCCGGACAAAGTGCGCATACCCTGCTATATCGTGGTCATCGCCACTTTCGTCACGATCGCCGAACTGTCCATGAAAGCTTACAGCCCGGCCTTGAACCGCGCGCTGGGCATCTATGTGCCGCTGATCGTGGTCAACTGCATGGTCCTGGGACGGGCCGAAGCCTTCGCTTCGAAAAACAACGTTGTCGCTTCGATCCTGGACGCGCTGGGCATGGGCGTGGGATTTACCGTAGCCCTGATCCTGATCTCCGCGATCCGCGAGTTACTGGGAGCGGGCAAAATCGCGGGTTTCGTGGTAACAAAAAATTTCGCACCGGCGGCAATGATCGCGATGCCTTCCGGCGCGCTGCTCGTGATCGGTTTATTGCTGGGCTATTTTAATTATCTCAAGGAAAAGAACTGATGGATATCGGCGTATTCTTAAGCATCTTCATTTCGGCGGTCTTTATCAACAACGTCATACTCTCCCGCTTCCTGGGATTATGTTCTTTCATCGCCATCTCTAAAGAAACCAAACCCGCGTTTGCCATGAGCATGGCGGTAATGTTCGTGATCACCATGTCGGCGATCATCACCTGGCTTATTTACCGTTTCCTGCTGATTCCCTTTAACATGACCTATCTGCGCACCATCTCTTTTATCCTGGTCATCGCCGCATTCGTGCAATTCGTGGAGATGGTCGTGCGCAAGACCGCGCCGCATCTGTATAAACTTTTCGGCATTTATCTGCCGCTGATCACGGTCAACTGCGCGGTGCTGGGGATCGCCGTATTGAATTCCGATATGTTCATGAGCGATACAACCCCGGTGCTGGCGAGCTTTTTTTATTCGGTATTCCAGGCTATCTGTGCGGGGATAGGATATATGCTGGCCATGCTATTGATGTCGGCGATACGGGAGCGTCTCGAGCTGTGCAACGTTCCCAAAGCGCTGCGCGACTTCCCGCTGGGTTTCATTATCGCGGCGATCATGAGCTTGAGCTTCCTGGGTTTTAACGGCTTCAAATTCTAAACTATGGACATACTTATTCCGGTTCTAACACTGGCGACACTGGGGATACTTTTCGGCGCGGGGCTGGCTGTTGCCGCGAAGAAGTTCGCGGTCCAGATCGATCCCCGGCTGGAAAAAATACACGGGCTGCTCCCGGGAGCCAACTGCGGCGCCTGCGGCGGCGCGGGATGTTTCGGGTTTGCCGAGGAAGTGTTGTCCGGTAAAAGAACCCCGGACGCCTGCCGCGCAGCCAGCGACGCCAACAAAGAAGCCATTGCCCGGATCCTGGGCCAGAGTTTTTCCAGAAAGATCAAAACCATAGCCGCGCTGCATTGTAACGGCGGCACAAAAGTAAAAGATAAATTCCTCTATGACGGCACCCGCGATTGCCCGGCCGCCAATACCTGCCTGGGCGGACCCAAAGAATGTATTTTCGGCTGTATCGGCCTGGGCACCTGCGCGCGGATCTGCCCTTTCGGCGCGATCACCATGTCCGATCAGAACCTGCCGGTGATCGACCCGCACAAATGCAAAGCCTGCAACAAATGCGTGCAGGCCTGCCCGAAGAAACTCTTTACCCTCATTCCGCATACGCACCCGGTATACATCGGCTGCGCCTCTCATGATCCGGGAAAGGACACCAGAGCGACCTGCCCGGTAGGCTGTATCGCCTGCAGACTCTGCGAGAAAGCGTGCACCTTCGACGCTATCCATGTGATCGACAACCTCGCGGTGATCGACTACCATAAATGCACTTCCTGCAAAGCCTGCGTAAAGGCCTGTCCGATGAAAACCATTCAACTGCGTCTGCCGGAAGAAAAGGCCCAACGATGAAAAAAAATATCGCGATCTTCGCCTCTGGGAATGGGAGCAATTTTGTCGCGCTGGTGAAAGCGGTAAAACAACGCCGGCTCGACTGTCGCATCAGTCTGCTGGTCTGCGATAACCCCCACGCCCCGGTTCTGGAAAAAGCCCGTAAAGCCGGTATCGAAACGCTGCTGGTGGAACGGCCGGCTTTCGCCAGCCGCCGCGCTTTCGAAGAAGCGGTCATCCGCTACCTCAAAGCGGCCGACATCAAGCTGATCGTTTTAGCCGGATTCATGCGCGTGCTTTCCCCGTTGCTGGTCAACGCTTTCCGCGGGAAGATCATCAACATTCATCCGGCATTACTGCCGGCGTTCAAGGGCGCGCACGCCATCGCGGACGCATTTCATTACGGAGTGAAAATTACCGGCGTAACCGTGCATGTTGTCGATGAAGAAGTGGACCACGGGCCGATCATCCTGCAGGAAGCGGTACCGATCAAACCCGCCGATACTCTCGCCTCGCTGGAAAAACGCATCCATCAAGTCGAGCACCGGCTCTATCCCCGGGCGGTACGCTTATGTCTGGAAGGAAAAGTGAAAGTTGCAGGCAGGACGTTGAAGCCGCGCAGTTAACGCATCGATCCCCAGATATCCTGCGCGGTTAAAACCATTCGCTCGTTGGAAATAAGATTTTCGATCTGTACATCCGTAATATCCCTGATCCCGTAAATCCGCAGCGTTTCCACCACTATCTTTCTGACTTCCTTATCGATATCCGCGTTTTGCTCGACTTCCGGCTTCTGGAATTTCAAATTAATCCGGTATTCGATCTGCCGGGAGATAAATTCAGGCATGAGTATCTCGCGGTAACGCAGATGCTTGCCTTTCCTGTCTTTGAGCGCTCCCAGCACTACGCCTGAATCCTGCACGATGCGATGCTGGTATTCCTGGATGGAGATCATGCTGTAGGAGACTTTTTTCAGATCGAGGTAATAGAACATTTCTTTGATCTCGATGCCGTTCTTGATATCCGCGATGACCAGCATGAGGAATTTGATCGCGTCCCGCTCGGCAGGATGCATGCTGAAGATCACCCGGCGGATGACTTTCCAGGCATTGCCGATCTGTTCGGAGACCTGCCTGCGGATAACCCACTCCTGCTCTTTCTCTTTTTCCGGGATAGCTTTGATCTGGAACTGGCTCTGCAGGGTATGCGCTTCAACGACACTGGCGTTCTTCTCGATCAGGAATTTGGTGGAATATTTTTCGGGAGCCTTGGGCCGTTCGAACATATCCTCGACCGGAACATAGACCCAGAGGGTGGCGCCGACAAGTTTAGCGGTAGCGTCCTGCTTGTATTCGTTCTTCAACAAGCGGGGCACCGCCTCTTCAACCGTAGCTTTAGTGAAGGTGGGCGTGGGCGAAGAAGAGCAACCCGATACCGCCAGCGCCAGCAGGAAGCAATTACACAGGACGAGCTTTGCCGAATTCCTTGAAAATCGCTTCGATCTCATCATAATTAAGCTCTTGTTTGGCGACAAGCTCCTTGGCCAGGCGGTCAAGCAGCGGCTCTTCCTGTTTAAGCAATTCCATGACTTCTTTCATGCAGGTCTGCAGGATCTGCTGGGTGTCCTCGTCGAGTTTGGCTTTCATCACGTCGGAAATCGCCACTTCCGTCCAGGAGAGCGAGTCGACCGCATGGAAGTTCCCGATGTAACCGGACTTGCCCATGCCCCAGCGCCAGACCATGCGATGGGCGGTGGATAGAGCAGCGGCAAAATCGCTGTCCACCCCGGCGGTAGTAAAGCCGTATTTGATCTTTTCCGCGGCGTAAGCGCCCAGGCAGGTTTTGATCCTGCCGAGAAGCTTATGCTGGTCGTGGATAAATATCTCCTCGCGTTCCGGAGTCCAGGTCACGCCGCCGGTATAACCGCGCGGCGTAATGGTGATCTTGAAAACGTCCTGCGTAGGCACCAGCAGATAGGTGATGATCGCATGGCCCGCTTCATGATAAGCCGTCTGCCATTTTTCTTCTTCGCGCAGGCGGATGCGCCGCTTGATGCCCAGAGCGATACGCTCCCGGGCTTCATCGATCTCCTTCATGCCTACCAGTTCTTTGCGGTTACGGATAGCGATAAGCGCGGATTCCCGGATAAGATTGGCGATATCCGCGGGACTGGATCCCACGGTGATCCGGGCCAGTCGGTCGATTTTTACGCTCTCCGTATCGAATTTCACTTCTTTCAGATAATACCCCAGGAGTTTCTCCCGATCTTCCAGATTAGGTTTATCCACATAGATCTTGCGGTCGAACCGGCCCGGACGCAGCAGCGCCCGGTCGAGGAAATTCTCCGGAGCGTTAGTGGCGCCGATAACCACGATATTGGCGTCCTTGTCCTTTAACCCGTCCATTTCCACCAGCAATTGATTCACGGTCGTATTGGCCTCCCGCTGTCCGCCTAAACCTTTTTCCTGAACCCGCTGTCCGCCAACCGCATCGACTTCATCGATAAAAATGATGCAGCCGCCTTTCAGGTCCGCCAGCATGCGCGCCCGCTTGAACAAACTGCGCACCCGGCCGGCGCCCACGCCCACGAACATCTCGATGAATTCGGATCCGGACATGGAGATAAAGGGCAAACCGGCTTCCGTGGAGATGGCTTTAGCCAGATAAGTCTTACCGCAGCCCGGAGGCCCTAACATCAGCAAGCCGCGCAGGATACGTCCACCGATCTTCTTGACCTCGGTGCGGTCCTTGATCAGTTTCACCAGCTCCATGGCCTCTTCTTTGGCTTCATCCATGCCGATCACGTCATCCCAGTGCACATTGATCTCTTTACCGGAAATAGCTTTCTTGGAGGTCTGGCTAAAGGAAGAAGCGCCCTGTTTCATAAAGAGCCAGTACCACATAAACGTATAGGTAACGCCGAATATCAGGGACATGATCACCTGCATATAGAATTGCAGGGGGATCATCGCCATCTGGGACTGGCGCAGATACGGTTCGGCTTCGTTCCAGGCCTTCATGCCGTTCGTCACTACCACCACCAGAGAGAAGACTAATGCCGCCAGAATGGCAATAACTACGGCTCTGACCCAGTATAATTTGATATAAAAGCGGATGACTTTAGGATTCAGCTTCAACATGGACTCTCCTTTGTTGTGTATCAAGATAGCATACCGTAACGGCGAAGTCAATACTTTCTTGGCTCTCTGCGCGCCGGTCAACCCTCTATTCCGGCAAAATCTTTGCTTGACCGCGGTTTTTTTAAAGGTATAATGGATAAACAGTCGGTTTTTTCCCGCCTTTTGAGCGGTTTCCCTGCACTTCACCTTATAAAAAAGGAGTTCCCATGGTTAAGATCAAAAAAGTTATCGCGCGTCAAATTCTCGATTCACGCGGCAATCCCACGGTAGAAGTGGATATTCTCCTGGATAACGGCATCCTGGGCAGAGCGGCTGTGCCTTCCGGCGCTTCCACCGGCGAATATGAAGCCCTGGAACTGCGCGACGGAGATAAATCGAAATATATGGGCAAAGCCGTGACCAAGGCCGTGGCCAACGTCAATACTGCCATCGCCCCCCGCGTTGCAGGGCTCGAGCCGGATTTCAAGAGCATCGATAAGCTCATGCTGGATCTGGACGGCACGGAGAATAAGAGCAAGCTCGGCGCCAACGCCATACTCGGGGTTTCCATGGCGGTCGCGCACGCCGCAAGCATCAACGCCAGGGAACCGCTCTACCGCTTTTTGGGCGGCGGCAAGGCTACAATCCTGCCTGTTCCTTTAATGAACATCCTCAACGGCGGGATGCATGCCGACAACAACCTGGATATCCAGGAATTCATGATCATGCCTATCGGCGCGCCCACTTTCTCCGAGGCGATGCGCTACGCCGTCGAAGTATTCCACAATCTCAAAGCCATTCTTAAATCCAAAGGCCTCTCCACTTCGGTAGGCGATGAAGGCGGGTTCGCCCCGAACCTCAAAGCTAACGAGGAAGCCCTGACCCTGATCATTCAGGCCATCGAAAAAGCCGGGTATAAAGCGGGCAAAGACGTCTTTATCGCCCTGGACTGCGCTTCAAGCTCATTCTGCAAAAACGGCGTATACACCTTCGAACAGTCGCAGAAAAAATCCGACGACCTGATCGCCATCTACGACAGCTGGCTGAAGAAATACCCCCTGGTCTCCATTGAGGACGGGCTTTCCGAATTCGACTGGGAGGGATGGAAAAAGATGACCGCAGCTATCGGCGGCAAAACGCAGCTGGTCGGCGACGATCTCTTCGTGACCAACACCAAATTCCTGAAACGGGGAATAGACGAAAAGTGCGCCAACGCTATCCTGGTCAAGGTCAACCAGATCGGTTCATTATCGGAAACCCTGGATACCATTGCCCTGGCGCAGAAAAACAAATACAACGCGATCATCTCGCACCGGTCCGGCGAGACGGAAGACACCACCATCGCGCATCTGGCGGTCGCCTGCGGCTGCGGACAGATCAAAACCGGCTCTCTCTCGCGCACCGACCGCATCTGCAAATACAACGAGTTGCTGCGCATTGAAGAAGAACTGGGCGCGCAGGCAGTATACGCCGGCACCCTCTGGAAAAAATAAGATGATCAAGCTCGTCCGACAATTCGTCTGGCCTCTGGTGAGCGTTATCCTGCTGCTGGCGCTCTTTCTGCCGGGATACACCAAGATCCAGGAATTGCGGGATAAGAACCGGGATATCGCGGAGAAAAACCGCAGACTGGCCATCGAGAACAAATTGTTGCAAACCGAGCTGGAACGGCTGGAAAAAGACGCCCTCTATCAGGAAAAGGTTTTGCGCGAAAAGATGGGCGTGGTCCGCAAAGACGAGATCCCGGTAAAGATCATCACCGAGGAAAAAGAATAGAAAAAGTACTTTGTTTTTAGCGATTTTGCGTTACAATAATGTGTATTGTTCTTTCAGAGAAGCAGCTTAACCAGCACTAGATTCGCGGGGTGGAGCAGTCTGGTAGCTCGTCAGGCTCAATGGATACAAAACTCAAAGCAGATATTGCGGAATCAGCGGTCATTACAGAATTGCTGAAACGAGAATTTTCGGTGCTGCATCCTATCGGGGACCGTCTCCCCTATGATGTTGCCATCGATCTCAACGGCAAACTGTTGCGCATTCAAGTCAAAAGCGCTTGGTTCAATACTCAGGCAAATGCTTATTGCATCGATGTTAGAAGGACCAAGACGAATCGACGATGCATGTTGCGGGAACGCTATAAAGAAACAGATTTCGATTTCGCAATTCTGTTTATCGAACCCTTGCATGTCTTCTACGTTATGCCGGTGAACGTTTTTCTTGGCTTTACGAGCACAGTTACGCTTGTTGAAAAAATCAAGAGACAACGCAAACCGATTTCTGCAGACTACAGGGAACGATGGGATTTGTTATCCGATGGGCTCCTCAACCGGAAACGGTTGATGGATAACCTGCCAAATTCGGTGAAGCCTAAAGTTGAGAGACCACGGTAATACCGAGCCAAGCGCCATAGCAAAACTGTATGGTGAAGGTGTAGAGACTAGATGGCAGGGGCCTACACAAAAGGTCAAGGTATAGTCCAGACTACATAACTGTCTATTTAGACAGTTCAGTGAAAACTGAAGTAGTACGCATAACCTGAAGGCCGATAGTTCAAATCTATCCCCCGCAACCAATAACAAAAAAGCGAAGGCGTAAAAACCTTCGCTTTTTTGTTCTCTCACCGGCTGCCCATCGGGCTGCCGGCTTACAAAACATCCTTCACGATCACCCAGGCCAGACAGCCGCTGTCCCCGCAGTAGAGCGATCCCCGGCGCACTGCCCCCGTAGACAGATTGCCGTCGTCCGCGCTGGCATCGATCAACTGCGCGCTGCCGACCGGAACCGGACATTGTTTGGTGTGCGCTCCGTCATGAGGATGGCACTTGGTGTTAAACTCGATGAAATACTCCTGCCGGCCGCTCGCGTCCACGTCGAAATATTCAAAACAGTATGCCCCGGCCCAGGGATCGACCCTCTTGATCTTTTCCATGTACGGACCGTCCCAGCCGGCCCAGTTGTTCACGTTGGTCACATGGCCCACGTCCGGATCGCATTGGAAATAGGCATCCCTGCTCCAGCCCTTGGGCCAGTCTCCCACGTCGGAATAAAACGCGTAACTCGCAGTGCGAAATGTCTTGAAATCCGCCAGCGCGGTGCTGACTTTCGCCTTTTCGATCGCTTTGAAAGCATTGGGAGCGATAACTGCAGCCAGGATAGCGATGATGGCGATGACCACAATGAGCTCGACAAGAGTAAACCCTCTTTTCATCCTGCCCTCCTGCTTTAAAAATACGCCGCCACCTTCAAACCGATCTCGCGGGAATTATTTTTCGGCTCGATGCCGGTGCTGGTGATGAAACCGTTATAGATGATCTCGGACTCCTTCGAGCGTTTGATATTCCAGTAACGCACGTAGGGTTCGATCACCAGATCGTATTCTTTCATCCGGTACATGAACGCCACGCTGCTGCGCAGGCCATACCCTTTGTTCTGCTTGTTCTTCACGTCGGCGTATCCCGGCACGTCGCTTAAATGGCTGATCTGCCTGCCGCTCCAGAAATAGTCGTATTCCAGCCGGGCTTTTATCCGCCAGTCCCCTTTAAGCGCATCGCTGATCTCCACTCCCAGCGGGCTGTAATAATATTTCGACTCACGCATATAACCGTAGTGACCGGTTGACGTCCTGCGGCCGTCCATATCGTCGTTAAGGTAGCGGTATCCGAAACCCGCGTATACGGTCATGGACCGCTGCGCGCGGATAAAGAAATCATATCCGGCCGTGCCCCGCAGTTCGAACAGGTAATCGTCTATATCCTTGAGCGTTCCCGAACCGCTGTAATCGACCTGACCGACGCTATTGCGACCTTCCAGCCGCAGAGAATAGCGCTGCGGCTGCGGCTCGCCGATAAAAGGGAGCCATCCGCGATAGGCATATCCGTAGGCGATACCGTTCAACCATCCTTCTTCTTTCATGATACCCGGCTCTTTATAGGTGATCACGGACAGTTCATCCGCTAATTCCCAGTTGTGTTTTCTGGCCGGAAGCTCCTGCGCATAAGCGCTGCACAGAAAAACAACAGACAGCAGCGCACAAAGAACGTATGGTCTCATACTTAAAACTCCTTTTTAAGTGAAGTAAGGACAGGTAGTATCATAGTAGCGTATCGACATCCGGGACTCCCGCCTGAAGGAAGAAACGTCAAAAAAAAGAACCTCTTATCTCATGAGATAAGAGGTTCTTCGTCGCTTCCACCGGGCGACGGCAACCGGCGTCATTCGACATCGATGAAATCGAATGCCCGGTCCACCACGGCTGCAGGCGTAGCCACCACCAGCCCGATGATCTTTGTGCCCGGAGAAGAAAAAGTCAGAGTCTGTTCCGGCTGCTGGGAAGCGCCGGCTTCAGTTCCGACGTCTCCGGTCCAGAAATAATCCATCTGCACCTGCATGCAGCCGCTCTCCGGCGCCGTTGCCGACGCGGTTACCGTCACCGGCGAATCGACCTTTGCCCGGTAGGCTGCCGGCTGGATCTGGGCCCTGCTCATGGTAAACTGGGCATTCTCCTCTTTCAAAGCCAGATCCAGAAACGTGCGCAGGTTATATTCCATGTATTTGTTCGACTCCACTTCGGCTGCGCGGACAGCGGCAAGCGCGGCGATGTCTTTATACTCTGCGCCGGCTTTGGAGAGAACAACCGCGTAATATTCTTTCGCCTTGATCCCGTTTTCCTGCCACTGATTAAGCAAACCCAATTGATATACGCTGGCTATGCCGTACGGCCCGGCCGGGGCTTTCGCCGCCAGCTTATCGAACCCGGCCAGAGCGGTGCCGATGTCGCGCAAAGCATAAACAGAGATGGCCGCTGATTTGAAGGCCGCCTGATCCGCATAGCGCGACTGCGGGAAGCGACTTACCAGCTCGTCATACACCTGTTTGGCTTTGCTCCATTCCCGCGCTTTTTCCAGGTTGAAGCCGCGCATGTAGAGCAGCGATTCATCCAGCGCATCTTTGCCGAGAATAACTTCCATTTTCACAAATATCTTTTCCGCGAAATCCAGATCATAGGGTTTGGCGGAGTTATAGGAGAACATCCTGGCGATATCCGCCAGCTCCAGCTTAAGCTTGTCTTTTGACGAAACATTCAGCGTCCGCTCGATGTACACGTTGAATACCGCTTCCGCCAGGTCGATGTTCCCTTCTTTGTAGAAACTCATCGCGGTATTCTGCAGCTCGTCGTTACTCAACGTCGAGGAAAATATCTTCTCTCCGAACAACCGATACAGTTCTCTTGCCTGCGGCTTGAGTCCGTAAAGCATCAGGGTATCCGCCGCTTCCTTGATCGGCTGCGGATCAGTAGCTGTCTTGGCATACTCGCCAACCGCACCGACGAGCTGCCCGAGGAACTGTTCATCCAGACCGCTTTCCTGGTCTTTATGGAACTGCCAGAGCAGCAACCGGGCGGCGATATGCAGCGGCTGTTTAACGGTGGTCGCGCCGACCGATTTCTGAAGATTGGTGCCGATCTCCTCCCTGTATTCCTCTCCCCTTGAGAAATATTCGTTCCAGTCCTGCTGGGCTTCCAGGAATTTCAACTGGCTGTAACGCGTCAGAGCGGTAAAATACTGAATGAATGCGGCGAGGCGCTTGTTCTTCTGGCCGGCGGCTTTGAGATATTCGACGAATCCCGCATAATCCTGCCGGACGAAATAGTCGTTTTTGGCCTCCCGTAAAACCTCGAAGGCTTCCGTATCGTTTTTGGCGTCAATCAAACGCTGACTGTAATCAGCCGGCGCCTTCGCCGTCTGCCCGAACCCTATCCCGGCCATGCCGCAAACCAGAATTATTCCTGCCACAAAAATCCTCTTCATTCTTTCTTCCCCATTTTTTCTTTTGTCTGCGGCGGACGATTCGGATTCTTCCAGAACTCCCGCAGGACATAATAAGCTTTACGCGGAATGCGTTTATCGAGACCGGACTCTTTGACATCCGGCGAAAGGGCGATCATGCCGAACCACTCCTCGTTCATATTCATATTCTTCGGCGCCTGAATATCAAAATAGTAACTGCCGTTTGACCAGTTTGATTCAATGTCATGCACCTTCCAGCTATCCGGGTCGATGGGATTATGTTTCCACCATTCATCCGACCACTCAAACACAACGCCGCCCAGACAATTCCCGGGGCTGTCTTTGGAACCGGCGACATTGGCATATATCTGACGCCATTGGGACTCCAGAAAGAATGCCTGCATGTTCTGGTCTTCTTTTTGTTTGAAAGCGTCATACGCGTCTGCGCCGATCTCGGAAAACAATAACGGTTTATCGAACGTGCTCTTGAGCGATTTAAAGAGATTGCCGAAGGTTTTGCCGCGGTAAATGATGCAGGCGATGAAATCCACGTCCGGGCAGGATTCTCTGGCGATGTCCAGAGTGATCAATTCGCCGTTGCCCAGCCCTACCGGGTGATTCTTATCGATGGCGTGGATTTGTTGCGTAAGTCTGTTGACGTAGGAATAATAAATACGGGCGCGCATAGTCTTGCGCTGCTGCGCGTCGGATTCTTTATCTATCTCGTCGGTCGACCAGGCATTGATGTGGCCGAGGCAGGAATAATTGTTTTCATTGCCGAGTATCCATCCCAGGAGTCCCGGTTCATCTTTATACATGCGAACCATCTCCAGGACATCCTTCTGGATGCGATCCTGAAAATCCCGGTCGCCATAAAACGGACAGGGATATTCCCAGAACCCCAGCCAGTGGCCCAGCAGCGTGCGGATACCGAATGTGTCATAGAGATCGCGGATAACCTGCTTGACGGCCGCCGGGTCCCGTCCAATCTGATAGATCCTGACGGTATTGACCCCCATTTCCTTCATCAGCGCCCCGTCAATCAACCATGGCTTGTATTGATCCGACCACCAGTCAAAGTCGTAATTCTGTCCGATGGGTACGGGATTATAGCAGACCCCGCGCACCACATACGGCTTATTGCCGACCATCAACTGATACTGCCCCGCGCGCGAAGTCTTGATGAATACAGCCGGCAGCGGATGCGTCTTCTGATACCAGAGCGCCGCGATCACTGCCAGGGAAATAAACAACAAACCGCAGGCTACAAGAAGTGCTGTCTTGTAGCCTGCGATTTTCGATTCACATACTTGAGCCTGTTTGCTCTGATTGAGAGGCTTATTCGTACTTGAGTTCATCGAGATAAAAGGTCGCTCCATCAGGATTAACGTCAATGTTAGTCGACCAGGAAAATCCGCCGATGATATAGGACATATCTTTCCCTTTTAAGTCGATGGTATACTGGGTCCACTCTTTGTTCAGGATCACCGGACCGATGGCCGCAGAATCAGAGTCGGAAAACTCACCCATGAGCCCGCCGATTTTGAACTCTTCGATGCGCTCGCCGCCTTTGGCTCCCCGGGCCCAGAAAGTGACCTTGGTCGCTTTGGAAAGATCAAATCCCTTATCCACGGTGCCCCAGTTGTTCGGCGGATTCTGCCAGTATATCCCGGCCCAGCGCGCTCCCTGGGCGGCCTTGCCGCTGTAGACCGTCTTGATGCAGGTGTCTCCCAGATACGGGTCTTCCTTGGAGGCCTGATCGATCTTCACGTCGCCGTAGTCGCCCATCCATCCCGAAGGAATGAAATGATTGTTCATAGACGACCGGTCAGCGTAAATATAGAAGGGCATCCCTTCAACCTTGCGGCCTTCCGGTTTCATTGCCGGATCAGCTTCAAACACCACGTCGTCCAGATAGAAAGTAGCTCCGTCCGGATTAAGATCTGCGGTAGTCACCCAGCCGAATCCTCCGCTGATATAGGAAAGATCCTTGCCGGCCAGGTTGATCGTATACTGCTTCCAGGAATCGGTCAGCTCTACCGGACCGAACTCCACGGTCACGGAATCGGCGTACGTGCCTTTGACTCCGCCGACCACGAACTTCTGAAGCACCTCGCCGCCCTTTGCACCGCGGGCCCAGAAGGTCAATTTGGTCATCCCGGTAAGGTCAAAACCGCCCTTTTTGTTTCCCCAGTTATTCGCGGGATTCTGCCAATACGCGCCCGCCCATCCCTGATTGGAAGATTTCTTCGCGGAATAGGTGAACTGCATGCAGGTGGCCCCGGAATAGGGATTGTCGTTGGATTGATCGTTCAGCTTGATGTCTCCCACGTCTCCCATCCAGCCTGAAGGAGCGAAGTGATTTTCCTTTGCGTTCTTATCTTTGTACACCCAGAACTCTTTGTTTGCGGTCTGGCCGGCTGCGTCTGCGGCATAAGCTGCGCCCGCGAAAACCGCCAGCACCATCACTACTGCCAGCAACTTCTTCATTGTGACTCCTCCTTGTTGTTAATTACTCTGCTTTGGTCTCAAGCTGCCCTGCGGCATGCCTGTAAAAGGAAATTTCGTGCGTTAAACGGTCCTGCCTCCTTTCTACCTCCCTTCACAAACTATATATAATTATAGCAGCAAATATGCCTAATTTCAAATGTGTTTCACTTCCAGAGCTTCTTATAGGTATAGTACGACTTGCGCAGCTGCCTTAGAAAAGGGCTTAATGCCCCGTCTCCTTGAGCGCAAAGTCCCAGCCATTCCTCGTACATGTATCCGTCAGGGAACGGCCCCACCCACGTGCCTTTCTTATCATGGATGAAGGGTTCATACCCTTTCCACCATTCATCAAGCCATTCAAACGCGACCCCGCCTATGGCATTTCCTGCGCCTGACTCAAAGGCCATATTGCTCTTTATGTCTTCCCAGGAACCCTGATGGTAATCTGCCTGACCTTCTTCTCCCACATCATCGCTCTTGCCTTTAGCATAGGCGGAGCAGCCGAATTCAGTGATGAAGGCCGGCCGGTCAGCTTCTTCCTTTACCTGCCGCCATAAAAATCCGAAGCCGTAATTGCCTCTATAGGCATTAGCTCCGAATATATCGATGTCCGGCGCGTTCTTTCCGAATTTGTCCAGAAACACGATATCCCCGTTGCACAGGCCGACAGGATGTTCCGGATCGATCGCTTTGATCTCTCGCGCCGCTTCGCTGGCAAACCTGAAAAATGCCTCGGGTTCCTTATTGGCATTACAGGCGTAGCCGTAGACGTTTTCATTTCCCAGAAGCCAGAACAATATGTAGGGCTCATCCTTGTATTCGTTGACCATGCTTTTCACTGATTCAAGCATGTTCTTCCTATGTTCTTCGTCGGTATAGTCCGTGCCCGGATCCCATTTGGCGCCGGAGCCCAATGTATACTTGCCGAGGAAATCTCCCATGATCACCATGATGCCGTAGCGCTGATACAGGTCCCGCAGCAGCTCTTTGTTGATCTTGTTGGGGTGATGGTAGAGCCGGATGACATTGACTCCCATTTCCTGCATCAGCTTGAAATCGCCGACCGCAGGTTCGTCTTTATCCTGGACGCCGTTGCGATTCTTGTCGACGAACGCATCGTAGGGACCGTCAGCTTTGCCGTTCTCATTGCAATCTTCGTACATCCAGTTGCCCATGGTGCCGTCATCGGGAGACTGGCCGACTTTGGTCGGTGCATAGGTGATACCTTTGATCACAAACGGCTTGCCATTGACCAGCAATTCCCAGTCTCCGGTCTCATACTGGACCAGACGCACTTTCCCTTTTCCCAGGCGACGCTTGATACTCAAAAGCTCCCGGGAAGGCTTGCTCTTAAGTTTTTCGAGCAAGCCGATCTTGACGAACCGGCCCGGGTTGGCGATCACGATATCGTTGGAAACATCGTTGTCGAAACCGTTGATAATACGGATATCCGCGTCTTCCAGCCGGTATCCGATCTGGGGATTCCTGCGCAGCACATAATTGATCTTAGAGATCGCGGCCTGGCCGACATACCAGGGCGTCCTGAAATAGGTCCAGCCGTAAGCGCCGGGGTAATGCACCACGACGGCATAATACGCCTTGAGGGCATGCGTCAGAAGACCGGCCTTCTCCAGGATGAGCCCGATATAAAACAAGCGCACTCCCGCCGGCTCGGAGCCGGTCGCCCACTTGAAGAAAGCGGCTTGCAGATCCGGAGAATGCATAAAATCCCATTGGCTGCCTTCCAGTCTTTTCTCTTTTTGCGCTTTCTTGAATTCCGGGTCCCAGCGCACGGAGGTGGTGTTCGGATAAATCCCTTCTCCCACCGCCACGCTTAATCCCTCCTGATCCTTGATGATATACCGATACCCCTCGCTGCCCGCATTTTTAAATTCGCCGTATTGAGCGTAATTCACAAAATCTTCCTTCCCCGGGTCATACAGTACAATCTTGGTAGGAAGCTGGCTGACTTCTCTTTTCTGCTCGACATCGATCGATCCGCCGACCATTTTCTGCAGGCTCTGCCGGGAAACTTCCGCCACGCTCCAGAACCAGCCCCGCTGGTCCCAGGACTGCGCATAACCGTACTTATCAATGACCGTCTGGAAAGCCTGTTTGGCCTCCTCGAACTTACCCTGGCGCATGTAGGATTCGCCCTGTATGAAAAAAGCCACCGCAACGCTGTTCAGGATGCCGACCGCATTGATCTCGTCGGCGGTCTTAGGCATGGCTTGCAAAGACGCCTGCTGGATCTGCGCCTGCGCCGCATACCGCGCGATGCACTCGCCGGTGAGCCGGAAGGTCTCATCGGTATCGCGCTTTCCGTGCGCGGCCCAGGCCTTTTCGATGAGCTCTGCCGGAGTCAGGACGCTCTCCTGCGCATACAGGCAGACAGCCGCCTGCCTGGCCGGCAGCAAAACCTGCGCAAGCTGGCAGAATACAAAAACAAAAATCAGAAGTGCCGCTTTCCGGTAACTCATTCCCCGTCTTTTCCCTCTCTGCGTCTTTGCTCTCTGCGTCTTTCCTCTTCCAGGCGTCTTTCTTCGCTGCGGCGCCGTTCCCCTCTGCGCCGTTCGATCTCCACCCGGACTTCATGCGCCTTATTTTCCGAGATTTCAAAAGTCCAGATAACCAGAATAGCCAGTAATGAGGTCACAATGGCAATACCGATATCATATATCCTCAACCACAATAACGTTCCCGGCGCCTGGGCCAGGCCCAGCTCTTGCCGGAAACCGGTCGAATTGATGAGGACTCCGGAGATAAGCGATGCCGCTGCCACCCCCAGTTTAACCATCCACCAGTACACGGCGCTGAACATACCTTCGCGGCGGGTGAAGGTCTGCAGTTCGTCCACGTCGCAGACATCGGCGACCATGGAGCTCATCAACGTAAAGAGCGATCCCAGGCCGAAGGTAATAAAAGGAGCGGCAATGAAGAGTAAATAGGGATGATCCGGATTATACCCCCACCATTTCAAAGCGTAACCGAGGATCGAAACAGGGATAGTGACAAAGAACGTGTTCTTTTTCCCGATCTTCCTGGACAGCCATGCGGTCAAAGAAATGACGCCCAGCGTGCAGATAGCGCTGAACGTTCCATAGAAACCAAGCAAGCGGCCGCCCTGGGCATACGCCTGGTCAAGCACCGGAGCGTTCTTGAAGACATAGAAGAAAACAACGTAGAGAGTGAACGCCGAAGCGCACATGAACCCGCCGAAGATGAGTAAGGTGGCCACGCAGAGCTTGACAAACGGCTTGCATTTGAGCGTGATGAGCGCCCCTTTAAAGAAGTCTTTGGTCACATTCCAGCCGCCCCGGACATCGGGTTTGGGTAAGGTGTGGAAAAATTCTTTATTGAAGACAGCCGGCAGGACGCCGCAGACGATGATAACCGCGCCGATGATGACAGCCAGGACCCGCCCGCCGACAACGATATCCGGGAACCAGGCCTGGTTGTGCATGATCGCCCAGCACCAGGGAGCGATAAGCCAGGGCAATTGTCCCGCAATATTGCTCGCCGCCTGCAGCCGGGTGCGCTCATGATAATCAGGGGTCATTTCATAGCCGAGCGCGATCCAGGGGATGGAAAAACAGGTGAAACAGATGAAATAGAGGATCTGGAATATCAAAAAATACCAGAAATAATAGATCTCGCTATGCCCTTTAAAAAGCTGGAACATCAACATATAGCAGATACCGCCGGTGATCGCCCCTCCCAATATAAGAGGCCTGCGCCGGCCCCAGCGGGTGCGCAGATTATCGGAATAGTAGCCGGTTAACGGATCGGATACGGCATCAACGATACGGGGAATGGCTCCCACCAAACCCACTAAAGCCGGATTCACGCCTAACCCGAGGTTTAAAACAATGACCATTTGACCGATAAAAGCGGATTGCGCGGTATTCGCGAACGCTCCTATGCTGTACATGATCTTTTGAAAAAGAGGGATGCGGTCTTTCTCGGCTGTAACGTAGTGTTTCGGCTTACCGGACGGTTGTTCCACTAATGAGCCTCCCTTTTTTAGCTACAATAACGATAATTAAAGTTATAGTATAGCAAATATATCCGGGGTAAGCAACATTATTGTCTGCCATACGCACCATTCAGGCCTTCAGACAAGGTTAGCCGAATGTCGCCCCGGCAGTCACCCCCTTGACGATATACTTCTGCATCAACAGATACACCAGGATTATAGGCAGGGCGGTTATGGTCAACCCGGCCATCAGCAGCGGGTAATTGGTCAGGAACTCTCCCTGAAAAACCATCAACGCCCGCTGCAGGGGCATCAGGTTTTTGCTGTCAAACAGTATCATGGCTAGCACGTATTCGTTCCAGACATTCAGAGCGTTGAAAATCACGACCACTGCCAGTACCGGGCGGGCCAGAGGCATGGCCACATGCCACCAGATCCCGAGCTTGGAAGCCCCGTCGATCCTGGCAGCATCCTCCAATTCCCGGGGCAACTTGTCGAAAAAAGTCTTCAAAAGGAATATGCTCGCAGATAACCCCACGCTGATCATGCATACGATATAGCCAAGAGCGGTATTGCGCAGGTGCAACTTATTCAAGAGGACGTAAAGCGCCACGAAACTCCCGGGGATGGGGATCATCATTGCTCCCATAAACATCAAAAACAGTATCCGCCTCCCGGGGAAACGCAGGCGCGAAAAGGCATAGGCAGCCAGAGACGCCACGATAATTATCCCGATCACCACAGACGCGGTATAGACGATGCTATTCAAAAAATACCGGCCAAAACCGCCTTCTCGCCAGGCCAGGACATAATTCTCAAAATGGAATTCTCCGGGTATGAACGACATATCCTTGAAGATGGTCTCCTGCGTCTTCAAGCTGGAGGAAACCATCCATCCCAGAGGAACGATGCAGCTTACGGCGACGGTAATCAGGAAAAGATGGATCAGGATATTGATGATGATTCTTTTAGCCTTATACAACCCGGGTTTCATCATAGGTCCCTCTTAAGCACTATCCCGCGTCCAGCGGGAAAAACGGTACTGGATAAAAGAAAGCGCAACCAGGATGAAGCCGAAACTGATCCCCTGGGCGCAGGCGTAACCGAAACGAGAAGTGCCCCGCATCGACGCGAGTATGCGCAATACCGGCACCTGGGTATGGTATGCCGGCCCGCCGTCAGTCATGGCAATGATCATCACAAATCCCTGCATCGTCCCCAGGATGGTCAGGATAGCCACGAGGGCCGCCACCGGCATCATCAGGGGAAGCATGATATTCTTAAAGGTACTCCAGGCATTGGCTCCGTCCACGCGCGCGGCTTCGTACAATTCGCGCGGGATCGTCTGCAGCCCCGCCAGAAAGATCAGGAAACCCCACCCGAACCCCTTCCAGCAGTGCACGATCGCCACGGTCGTCAGCGCCGTATGGGGATCCGATAGCCAGCTTCTCGCCAGGGCGGGAAAACCTGCGTACGTCAGCCAGCCGTTGAGCAAACCGTAATGGCCGTCGAGTATCCACTGCCAGACCAGGCCCACCACTACCTCCGATAGCACCGGAGGGATAAAGAACAGGACGCGGTAGAAATTCTTCATTCTCATCTGACGGTCGCAGGCCCAGGCGAGCAGAAAGGCCAGGGTATTCTGCAACGTCAGGGCGATGAGGGTGATATACCCGGCGTTACGCATGGAATCCCACCAGATCCTGTCTTCGAAGAGGATCTCTTTGAAATTACCCAGCCCGACGAAAACCTTAGCCGGCACTATGCCGTCCCATTCGTAGAGCCCTAATTGAAAAACCCAGATAAAAGGTATGAGGTAGAAAATAACAAAGATAAGCGTGGCAGGAAAGACAAAAATATAATTTTCAAGAATAGACTTTAATTTCATTTACGTATAGAGGATCACTGTCGGCGCCTGGCTGTTTGACGCTCCTTGACTTTCCGGACTTCGGAAGCAACCTGCTCCGGGGTTTTCTCTGCGATAATGATGGACTGTATGCCTTTACCCAGGGCCTCGAGCACCTGGGGGTGTTCGGCGATACCCCAGGTATTGGGATGGGTAGAGAGTTCTAAATCCCGGGCAAACCGGTTCAGGGCTTCGGGGATCTCGGCCAGACAATCTTTGTTGGCCGGCAGGCTCATCGTCGCGCCGGAAAGATAGAGCTGCTGGTCTCTGGCGGTGAGCCACTGCAGGAACGCAACCGCTTCCGCCTTTTTGGGAGAGCGGGTATTCACCATGAAAGACGAACCCGCTCCTCCCCAGATGCTTACAGGGTATTTGTCCGCTATTCGCGGAGGAAGCATCACTCCATAATTAAGCCCGGGGTTCATCCCCTTGTAGACATTGACGCACCAGGAACCGTTAAAAGCAAAAACCGCTTTGCCGTTGGCGAAAAGCCGCTCCGCGTTTTTATTGATCATGGTCACGACGCCGTCGGCCAAAAGACCGGAATCCTGCATCTCTTTAAACAGGCCGAACACTTTAACCCAGTCGGAATCTGTATACGGGACTTCTCCCCTGATAGTAGCCAGCACTTTATCCCGACCCATGATATGAAAAGCGAAATTATTGGCCAAGCAATTTACCATCCAGACTTCGCCCCAACCGGAAACCAGCCCCTGCATTCCGGCAGCTTTGATTCTCCTGCCGATATTCAAAAACTCTGCGAAGGTCTGCGGCGGCTGTTCGGGATCCAGCCCCAGTTGTTTAAACAGGTCCTTGTTAAAGAGCATCTGGATGGTCATGATGTCTATAGGCACAGCGTAGATGCCGGGGGTTACCCCGTAGCTGTTGCCGGCGGGAAATTCGTTTAATGCCAGGGCCTTAGGTACAAAACTCTGCTGCCAACTGCCGGCTTCGGCCTGCATAGAGGGCGTCAGGTCCAGGATATGGCCGGCTTTGATAAAAGAAGCAAAATCCTGTTTCTCGCCCAGGATGCCGAAAATATCCGGCAGGTTGTCACCCTGGGCCGCGGCGCGTACCTTCTGGGCATAAGCGTCGGAAGGGGCGTAGAGTTCAAACTTCACCTGCACCCCGCTCCGGGCTTCGTACCTCCTGGCCAGCTCGTCGAACGCGGCCCGGCGGTCGGTCATCCAGTGCCAGACAGTAACGGTTTTTCGGGATTGCTCCGCTTTCTGATCGGAACATCCCGAAAAAACACATCCCGCGATCAGGAAAGCCGTCGTCGCCGCAACTGCTTTTCCTCGTATCCCCGACAATCTCATGATTTTTTTGAAAATAGTTGTATACGTGTAACACACAACCAGGGGATTATCAAGCCGGCCCCCGGCAATTCTTAGTGAGAGTTATAACGGATAGGAAAGATTAGTAGAACGTCAGGAAACAGGATTCAACTTTAACACGGGCAACAGGGAAGGGCAGGCTGTTTGACCGCTTTTTAGATAACGCGTAGAATACGGGATATCCCCATCAAATCGGCGCGGTCAAGATTAATCCCGGAACGGAATTGATTGGTTCCCGTCATCTCCGACCATATCACTTCGCCTCTGGTATATAACGGATCCCCTCTATCCGGGACTTTAAGCCACATCTCAACGGTCGCAGCTGGACTAAGCAATGCATTCGTGCTGATACCAAGGCCTTTAGCGCTGATATCGAGCGTTTGCGCCTGGCCTTCTTTGTTGGTGTCCAGGTCGAGGATTCGCAAAGGTAATTTCACGGGGAATCTCTGGAATACCCTTAAATCCTCAAACTCCGTATTCTGCATGCCCGGCCCCCCTTCTCTGAAGAAAAAAACGTTCGCAATAGACGCCCACAGCACCCGTAATAAATGAGGCCATATCCTCGCCACCTCATGCTTGAGCTGCAAAAGGATATAGCCCGTGGCTTTCGCTTATCTTTTTGTAACGTCAAGGTTTATTATAACAACTTCTTTTCAATAGTAAAGAAAAACTTTATTCCCGGTTCTATCTATCGGCTTATTTTATCGATAATTTAATCTTTTTTTCTCCCTAAAGACTTTTCTGCGACATTCTCTGCACAGCCAAATCTTCAATGCGCAGAGCGGGTTCCGGCGTCGACACGCGATAGAGCGGCGGCAGGTCTTCGATCGCCAGTCCCGCCTCCTGCTTATGCGCTGCCGTCACCTTGACCAGACGAAAACTCTTCAACAGTGCCGGCAACGATTGAAACCGGGATAACGGCACCGCCGCCAGATAATTGGCGTATACCCCGGGCTGCCGGGCATTGGTGTTGCTGGCGAGCATGTCGGAGCGAAAATCGATGCCGCCGCTGAAATAACGCCGGGTGATCACTTCCAGATACACTTCAAGCTTGGAACTGGTTTCCTCGGTCAGATTATATTCGCCGTTGCGCAACGATTCCATATACGCCCGATACACCCGCTCTTTTCCGGAGCCGGCAGCGCAATCTTTGAGCAGCCGCGCGCATTGGTCTGCGGATAAACCGCCGCATTGTTTTTTGTACCACCGGGCCAGTGACAACGCGCGGTAAACACTGCGCAGATCGGCGTAGGCCGGGTCATAATTGACTTTCATCTCCAGAAGCGGCAGGATCAGCTCTCGCATTAATTCCACGCCATACGCCTGCACAGCTGCGAGCCTGGCAGATACCGCCGCCGGCTTCTTACCTATATAATCGGACTCAAGCCTGATATGCAAAATCCCCTGCCCTATCTCCAGGCTGGTGGCGGTCTGGTGAAAGCTCATCTCTCCCGGGATGATCCAGATCCGGTTGATCACCGGGATCTGATCGGCAATGCCCAGACTCTCGGCTTTGGCATACAACCGCTGCCAATAGCGTTTGCCTGCGTCGGAAAGACGGGGATTCGTGAGCATCCCGGCGTCTTTTTTCAAACGCAAATCCCCTTCAAGCAGGATCCGGCCGACCAGCGTGTTTTGCAGCCGCTGGTCGATGATGCTGTTCGGCTGATGAGGATTGAGATTTACCCAGAACACCTCGGAGGGTAACGCCAGCCCGGTAAGAAAGTAGGTGATGAACTTTTGCGTAGCATCCCGAATGTCAAAGAGCGCGGCTGCTGCGTCTGTCTCCGCGGCGCGGATTCCCAGTACAATCGAGCCGCCGGGACCCGCGGCAGATACCGACACCACGTCTATGCCTTCAGCCCGCGCTGCAACAGCGCCCCACAGGCTAAAGACCGAATATGCAATGAGCGCAAACGCTCGTAAGAAGTATGTTTTCATGGCTGATCCTTGCGTCAGCCGTGGCTTTGTCTTTTAGACCTTGTTCCAGAACTTGACAATCTCCTGTTTCGCTTTTCCGACCTGATCCGCTACTTCCTGCGTCAACTGCGGAATAACCTCTTCGGACAATGCGAACACGCCCGCCTGCAATTTTTCCAGCAATGCCGCCCGGTTCTCGGCGTACGCTTTGGCGGAAATGACTTCTCCGTCGCGCATCTGCTGCAGAAAATCGCCGAACAGAGCATCGCTTGTATCCGTCCCGATAGCTTCCTTCAAAGCTTTAGCCAGAGCCAGAACGGACATGTCGCTGGCAAGAACCTGGCGGATCCGGCCGGAAATGCCTTTAGCCGACGCATCCGACGGAGAACGCAGCAACACGATATTCTCCTCGGGAACATTCTGATCTTTGAGCGTGGAAATAACCTCGCCGGCGGTATCCGCGGCAATAATCGCATTGTTGCGCAGCAACGCTTTGATCGCAAGCGCGTTCTTACCGTACAGGGCGATCTTCACCGCGTCGGGCATCCCATCCAGCTGGCGCAACGCCTGCTGCACGCCGCCTGCCTTGAAGTAATCGCTGGAAATGACCACTGCCGCGGGTTTATTCTCCTGCCCGCGCGAAACCAATAATTCGATCAATCTGTCCGCGAACCGGCGGAAGAAACTGCCGCCCTGCGCATCGAACACCAGACGATCCGCATCCTGGTAATCCGCCACCTCCTGCGCCTGCATGCCTACGGACCGGGCCAGCGCGACTTTCCCCGCCTGCTGCTCGCCCAATTCTTTCTCCACGGCCAGATCCTCGCCTTTGAGCTTGGCCTGGGAAGCGCCGCCGCCGGTGGAATTATGCACCACGCGCAGATTCATCTTGTGACGCTCCACGCTCTTGGTGGTATCGCCGCCGCCGACCACGGTGATCACTCCCTTGACCCCTTCGAAACTGCCGGTGGTCTTGATCAGCTCGATATCCGCCGGATCGGTGACTGCGGCCATGGCTTCGGCCAGGGCTTTAGAACCGCCCTGGAATTCCTTGACCTCGTCCACGCCGATGGTGCCGTTATAGAACACCGCTTTGCCTTTGGGAACAGCAGCGGTGATCTCTTCGAACTCTTTCTGCGATTGCGCGGCGGCATCATAGGCAAAGAGATCTTTTACATAGATGGTTTTCTCCCCGGCGGAGAATGAACCGGCCTGGAGCTGTTCCAGGGTTACGGTATACACCGTCGCATCAGGTGGAAGCTTTTTCAGGTCGATCCAGTTGTTTTTCCCGTCCGCTTTCTGGGTCAGATCCGCGTCGGCCATGGAAAAATCCGACGGCAGGAGCAGCCTGATCCCGTACTGCTCGCAGAGCGCGATGATCTCGCGGGCGTCGATCAGGTCCTGCTCGCTGGGCTTCTGGCCGATCTCGATACCGTACATCACTTTCAGGAATGCCGATACCGGACCGGTGCCGATATACAGGAAGCCGCCTTTTTCGATATTGGGAATGACGTTCTTGATCACCGGGATCTTTTCTCTGACCTTGGGGCCGCCGCCCATGAACAAACCGTAGAGCCGTTCCAGCGCCTGGGTCAGACAGAGATTCTCTTTCTGCATCAGGAAACCGTAGGCGACTTTATCCATGTATCGGGCTGCTCCGCCGGTGGAAGCGTGCACGCGCTCGCCGGTGCCGAAAGCGTCGAAAATAAACAGGTAATTATCCGCCAGCCGCGCCAGCCCTTTGGCGAATACCGGATCGTTCTTTTCTTCTCCGTCGAAGTACCGGGTGTTCTCCAGGACGTTAATCGCGTTGTCGACGATCCCGATATCCTTGGCCAATCCCTTTTCGGTAATGCTGTTCTCGTGGAATACGACTTGATACGCGTATTTCCTGGCCTTGAGCAATTTTTGGAGTTCAAGCGCTACCGGCCCCAGGGATAATTCGGGTTTCACCACGCCGCCGGGACGGCCGTTATGCGAAACCACGATCACGGTGGCGCCGTTCTGCATCAGGTAAATAAGGGTGGGAATGGCTTCCTCTATACGCAACGTGGACTTGATCTTGCCGGTCTCGTCCGACACATTGAGATCCAGACGCAGGAGCACTTTCTTACCCTGCAATTGTTGACGGGTAAGCGACGCCAGGGTCGCCACTTTGGAAAGCGGTATTTCAATAACGTCATCCGATTCCTTGCCGCCGTCGAGGATGATCTGTCCCTGCTGATCCATGATCACGGAAGGACCGGGCTCCTGGAGCCGCATCACGTAATAAGCGAAGTCCGCGGCTTCCCGGGCGTAATAGCGTTCATTCTCATACCAACCCGGCAATTTAACCAGGGTCATCGCTTTGCCTTCTGCATTGACGAAATTGACCACCTCGATCTTGGCGGTGCTGATGGTAGCCATCATCGTGCGCAACTCATCCACCAGCTTGATCTGGCCGCTGTAATCCACGTCTTCCAGGGAAACCCCTCTTAAAGCATTCTCGATATCTTTAGCCGCGGCGATGAAATCCTCTTTGGAATAGGTGCCTTCCAGGATATAATCCGCGGACACCAGCGAACCCACATCCGTGGGGAAACGCACCGCGAGCCCGTCGAGATCCGTAGTGGCAAGGTCGACGATCCCGATAGCGGCGGCCGCGCCGGTAGAGGTAAAAATGATATTATTCGCAGCGTCGCGGTTACGGGTAGCCTTATCCTCCGAAGCCACCCGGTCCGGGCCTAAAACTTCCTCGGTCAGGGCATGATCGGTTTCCATCAATCCGATCAGCTTCATGTCTTTGGTGATGGCCGCATTCATCATCGCCACTTGCACTGCGGCAGGAGCCGCGCTGAAAGACGCGTCCAGCAAGCCGGTCTTCTTCCCCACGGCCACTTCCACCAGCCGGTTAAGGATGGACAAACAACCGGTAGTGCAGGAGGCGGTGGATCCGAACAAATGCTTGAGGGGATTATACAGGTGATGATTGATGTTCATCACGAAGGTGCTTTCGGTATACTCTTTGCCTTTTCCCGGCGCGCTGACCCAGGCCCGCTTCGCTCCAGCCCGGCGGTGGCGGTTGATATCGTCTTTGGTCAGAAAATTGCCGGTGCAGTCTTCCACCAGCTTGATGGGAATGCCGGCGAAAATGAACGTTCCCCAGGGATAGTTTTCCGGCGAGCGGAATGCTTTGGAAACCCGCGAACTGAATACCACAGACCGCTTACCGTTCAATTCGATCCAATCCTGGCCATAGTCTATGGTGCCGTCGAAACGGCCCTGGACATAATCGCCTTTATCCATGAATTCGGCCATATCCGCGGATTCCGGACCGCCCATAGCGATAATGCGCATGTCCGGTCTGGACAATGCGCTGATTTCGCTGACCCACCGGCTGCCGATCCTTCCGGCGGCGCCGTTAACTGCAGCCACATACTTACCCCGGAATTCCCCGGGATCGAGTTGCCATTTCGGTTCGGCGACAGGTTTCCATTCTCCGGCAATGTTCTCTTCGATCGATTTATAGTCGGTGAGCCACGGACGCACCGCCGAAACCGAGAAACGCACCCGCAGCTTTGCCTGCGGCCGGTAAACATCGATCACTTCCACGTCGGGAGGTTGTATTTTGCCTGTTCTTTTGTAACTTTTCCCTTCGGAAGCCTCCAGAGCATACGCTCTCAACGCGGCATAATATCTTTTCAGGGTCTGTTCGGTATCTTCCAGGTCGGACGGCGTCAGCAGCATGGTCGAGACGATAGCCCCTTTCTGGTGATTGATCAAACCTACCGGCTGGGAGTCGGCACCTCGCAAAATCTGAATATTACCGAAATACTGTTCCTGGCCGAAAAGGAGCGCGATCTGCTTTTCCAGCTTCAAGGAAAGCAGATGCTGGGAGCGCGGATTGATCGCTTCCAGAATAGCCTTTTTGGCGTCAACAACGGCCCGCTCTCTGGCCGCAACCGCCGCTTTTTCCGCAGCATCCCGGGATTCTTTATCGGTCTTGACCTGCTCGGCAAGATTATTCAACAATTCGCTTCCCGCATAGTCTTCCTCATCCCCGGTCTCTGTAGCGGCCGGCTGGACAGAAGAAGCGCTTCCGGCGATCGCGCGCAGGATATGATCCACATGCGCGCTATCTTCGTCGATAAGAAAATAGATCTTTACCAGGGATCCGCCGGAGAAGTTCTTGACGTAGGTATTCTCCGGAGTGAAGAATATTCTTTTCTCTCCCCAGATAAGATTGGACGTCAGCATCATCCCGTCTTCGGGCAGAGCCAGCACATCGCTGGATGTAACCAGATTCTTAAAATGAGCGATCACCTGCTCTTTGGTCACCTGACCGTCGATCACTACATTCAATCCGACCATCTGACCGTGCGAGATCTGGGTCTTGATCACCGACGTCGAAGCCACCTGCTGCGGTTGCAACCCGAGTTTCTCTGCCAGCACGCTTTGAAAACGGTTCTCTTCGAAATGCCCCGTCTGATACGCGCCGGGTTTCGAATAGGTGGGAGGGACCTGGTCATACCAGGGCTCCAGCACCCGGGGATCCACTACTTTAATCTTTCCCAGGCCGCTAATCCCCTGCACGCCGAGAACTACCGCCGCATCCTGGGTAGCGGAAACGCGGATGGCCATCTCTTTGCGCACCTGCGCTTCGTCCGAAGCGCCGGCGACGTAGGTGATCAATCCGTCTCCCGCAGCCCGGCTGACCACCACCTGCACGCCTCTGGCATTCAGAGCGGCAACGCCTTTTTGACCTATCCTGGTGAACATGACCTCGTCAACCACCACCGCGTCAATGGCCAAAGCGTCCCAGGGCAGATCATTGACGATGCTGGGGAGATCTTTATCGCTGTTGAAAAATTTGATCGCTTCCTGCTGGTCTCCCAGATAGAAAAAATTACCTTTGGCGCGGAATTCAGCCCTGCCGGAGAATGTCCCCTGCTGGCTGTTGCGCTGAATAAAAGAAAGCAGGTCTTTGCCGGATTTGGCGGAAACCGCCACCAGCTCCAGATGATCATATCCGTCGGAAACGATCTCGGTCATCGACAGACGGGCAACGCCGTTATCGCCGAGGACAACGACGCGCTTCGCCGCCAGAGCGGGAGCGAATTCCCGGATCAATCGGGAACGCAAAGCCGCCAGCTGCTCGGCGTCAATCCTGCCTTTGTTCTTGATCAGGAACACATCCAGGAATACTTTCATCGCCGGGCTGACCGCGCTGATAGCGTCCAGCGCTTCCTGGCGCTTGACCGGATCCTTCAGATTATTCTTCAGGTTGATCACCAGGGCTTCTGCCCTGGCGGAACTGCCGGACATATACGCCTGCAGCGCATCCATACGCTCGCGCACCACCCTGGCGGTAGGCGTGCCCAGGCTGATCTGCACCTTGCTTAAATCTTTGGTCTTAAAAAGCTCTTCGAACTTCGCCAGCTCGGGCAGGCCAGTCTTTTTGTTCTCGGCTTTCCAGTTCATTCCGATATTGAAAATTTTTCCCAGTTTCTCTCCCAGCCGGATCGCGGTATCGATAACCACTTCGATCTTCTTTATATCTTTGGCCGCGCCGCCGATCAGGCCGCCGTTGACGTCCGGCAAACTCAAGATCTCTTCGCAGTTCTTGTCATTAAGGCTTCCGCCGTAATCCACTTCCGGCTCATAACCGATAAGCTTGGCGGCGGTTTCTTTGATAAAACGGTGCGTGGGCTGAATGTCTTTCTGCGGATCGGGAGTGACCGGAGGCTCCTGATTGATCGCCCAGCGGGGCTCATAGGCGATACGCAGATTGATCTTCCTGGCCTGCTCTGCGGTAATGCCGGCCAGTAATTCCTTGATATCCTGTTCCAGGACCTGCCGGGTCAATCCTTTGTCTTTCTGGGCTCGGGTTTCTCCGATGCACAGGACCACCTGTCTGAAATCATAGGTGTCGCTGTAAGCGATGATCTTCTTTAAATAGAGATTCTTTACCGCGTTGGTCAGGCTGCGGGCTTTCGATTCAATCACTTCCTGCGTGCGGCGCCGGCCGATAAATTCATCGAGCAGCGGCTGGAGGGTAGCGATTTCCGCGTCGGAAAGATACACGGACTTGAGCGTCTTTACCCAGAGCGCCTGGATCGTATCCTGCTTTGCGCCCTGATTATCCAGATCGCGCACGCTGTGCAGCAGATTCTCCATGGCGATTTCCATCCGGCCGCGCGGCTCGGAATGGTTAATGATAAAACCGTTCACGCCTTCAAGAATAGCGTGCTCGATGTTGTAGCCGCCGGTTTGCGCTCCTTCGAACAACGTCAACATGATGCTTAAAACGTTGATCGGGAGATCATCGGAGCCGCCGTCGGTGTTGGCGGCTTTAAGTTCGATCCCCAGGTCGCTGGCGTGAATGTCGTTCTGGGCAGCCGGCGGACGCACGTTGTCCGCTGCGGCGCACGCGCGCATCGGCGCCGCGCTGCAAACGAACTCCACGGCGATAACGATCGAGACAACCTTCCTGAACGTCGAATGAGGCGCAAACAGCTTTATCATTGTTCTTCTCCTTGATTCCGACAAGTTATCCACAGGCGACCGAAGGGAGTCCCGCAGAGCGTCGCACCCGGACGGCGGGAAAGTCCTGCAGTCGGTGGATAACTGGTATGCTTTAAATTAGATCTGGTCAGCGGTAGCCTGATAGGTCAACTGATCTTCGGCAACCTTGCCCGTAATCAGCACCAGCGGCATATCCGACAGATCCTTGGTCAGATCCGTCACCGCCTGCATATCCGATTCCGAGATCTGCCCGCCGTACTGCCTGGCCAGCTCCATATACGCGTCGACCACCGTATCCTGATCCTTGAGCACCATCGCCACCGCTTTACCGATTACCAGCGGCACGATGTTCATCCGCACGCCCTTGACTTCTTTTACCGGCGTCTTCAGATTGATCGCCCGGATCCCTTTATACTCTTCCAGCAGCTTCGACATCTCTGCCCGCACCGTCTTGAGATCTTCCGGCGCGTTCACCACCATCATCCGCGACAGCTCCACGTTCAGACCCTGCACATCGGTGATGGCTTTTTCCAGGCCGCGCGCCGTTACCACATCCGCGACCTCGCCGATGCCCAATGCTTTGAGTTTCTTCACGTCGTTGGCATCGCTGGCCCACACCGCCACTTTCAGGTTCTTCGTCGAGCCTTTCATATCCTTCAACGCCGCAACCACCCCGGCGTTCTGCAATACGGTATTCGCGCCGATGATCAAACCCGCGTTGGCGCCCTGGACTTCATCCGCCGCTCTCATCACGTCGCTGTAGCCCGCGCTCAACCCCTTGAACACCGACACATCTAGGCCCCGCACCAGACTCGCCACCGCGCTCCCGCCGTCGGTTACTAAGGATGCGTCCTTGACCAGCGGAATGCCGCTTTGTTCTGCGATGGAAGTCCATATCTTCCTGGGATTCTCCAGCGCCCTGTCCAGACGATCCCTGGAGATCTGTATATACGGACTGTTAGGATCGATCGCGAGGACATACGAAAGGAATCGATCCGGATTTTCCGCGATGAATCCGATTCCCGCTTCGATGAAATCGCGCAGAGTGAGCACGTTGTCGGCGGTATCGATCTCAAGGCCGACCTTGAACCCGTCAACGCCCGGGACCAGCCCCGCCTGCTTCATTATCTCCAGCGCGGGCGCAACATCTTCGATCAGCGCTATGTTGAGCTGTATCCAGATGTTCGTACGGCCCGTTTCTTTTCTCACCGAAGCGACTGCCTCGGCCTGCCAGAGCGAGAACTCCGCATACGCCGGAGAAACCACGCGCGACGTCCCGGTGAAACCGAGCTGCGGATTCTCGTCGAATCCCTCGAGATCGGCCCCGCCGATGAACTTCTCGTAGTCGGTCTTATCGAGATCGTCCAGGCCATAGATGACCGCCGCGCTTGCGGGGGTCTTCTCGACCTGATCCTTCAACGCCGCTTTCACCGCGTCGACGACGAACTCTTTTGCTCCCTTGCCGTTGAGTTTCGCGGCAATTTCAGCCTTCAACGCCGCATCCAGCTCTTCGCCTCTGGCGTATTTCATGAGCACCAGAGGATGGATGCCGACCGCCTTAATCATATCGGCGGCTTTGACTGTGCCGGCCGCTATGTGCTGCGGCTTGCCGTTGGTTGCGGGTATGGAATACCCCTCGATCTGCGGATCGAACGGCTTGCCGGATTTCTCCGCCTCGGCGACCGCGTTGACCGTTTTCTTGTAGGCCTCGGGAACCACACCGACGGAATCAATCCCGTATTCAACCAGGTTGCCCGCAAACGCGGGATCATTGGATACCTTCTGCCCGCAGAATCCGGTCTTGACTCCCATCTTCTTTGCTGTCTTGATCACGATCTCCAGCGCTTTCAACACTGCCGGAGAGCCTTCTTTGAAGTATCCCTGGACTTCTTCCTTATCCCTGCCTTTGCCGCGGGTGAACTGGGTGAGGTCGTTGGAACCGATAGACATTCTTTTGACATACTTGTAGAAATCATCAGCCTGGAAGATGTTGGCCGGGACTTCCACCATCATGGCCAGCTCCAAGCCGTCCTCTCCCTGCACCAGCCCGTGCCGGGCGCAGAAATCGACCATCTCCTTGAGCTCGTCAGGAGTCCTGACCACCGGGAACATAATGCAGATGTTCTTCTGTGTCTGCCTGGCTCTTTTGATCGCCTCGAGCTCAAGCGCGTACGCCTCCTCATATTCCCGCGAGAGCATACGGTAGACTCCGCGGTAGCCCATCATCGGGTTCTTCTCGGACGGCTCATAGAGCGGTCCGCCCGGGGTATCATGATACTCGTTGGTCTTCAGGTCGGTGATACGGAACATCACGATCTGGTTATCCGCTTGAGCAGCCGCGACTGTGGCGATGGCATTGCTCATCTTATCGAGATAGAACTCGCGGAAGCTGGGATATCCCAGGATCAGAGTCTCGATCACGGTAACCAACTCCTCATTGTCGATGATATTCTCCTTGATCCACTTCCGTTTGGCTTCGTCCTTGAAATTCGGGTCAAAGTACCGGTCGTAATCCATGCCTACCAGAGTATGCATGACGATCTCGACCTGATCGGTGACCTCTTTGCGCATCAGGCTGACGCCGTAATGCGAAGCGAACTTCTGGAGATCGGTCACGCTCATGGCAAGCGACGGGCTGGCCACGATGACGCCGACCTTGGTCTTAGTTACTGGCAGATTGTCGATCTCGACGTTATCCACAAGCTTGACGATCTGCTGTCTCCCGTCATAGACCTTGCCGTTGTTGGCATCAACGGTGATCTCCTGTCCGTCCTTGAGCTTGGTGGTCGCTTCCTTGGTGCCGACGATGGCAGGTTTAGTCAGTTCGCGCGCGACGATGGCCGCGTGGCAAGTGGCGCCGCCCTGATTGGTGACCATGGCCGGGGTCCTTTTCATTGCCGGGACCATGTCGGGCTTGGTCATTACCGTGACCATGATCTGTTCTTTTCCTTCCTGGATCTTAGCCAGTTCTTTGCCCAACGCCGGGCCTTCCTTCTCGGAATCCACGAGCATGACCGTACCTGAAGCCGCGCCCGCCCCGGGCACGCCGGAGAGCAGGACGGTCGCCTTCCTGGCAACATCCTCGGGAACGACGGTATTCTCGATCTTTACGGTATTAGGATTCGCGGCCTTCCACTGGTTCCAGACGGTCTCGGAACGGGCCTGCAGGATACGCAGATCGCCGTTGGGATCAAAAGCCCACTCGATATCCATATACCGGCCGTAATGATTCTGGATATAGCCACCGGCCTGCGCGACTTTCTTGACCTGCTCGTCGGTAAGGCAGAACTTGTGGCGCTCCTCATAGCTGGTATCAACCTTCTCGATGCCTTCCTTCGCCGTGACATTCTTCTCGTTCTTGAGCACAAACTTACCCAATTTGTCGCCGAAATCCCTGCGCATGATCCGCAGGTTCTTCTTGCTGACGATCCAGCGGTCGGGATTGGCCACACCGGCCACCACCGCTTCGCCCGGACCGTAGGTGGCGTCGATATTGTACACCTCGGCGCCGCTGGCCATGTCTACGGTGAACATGGTACCCGCGGTGACCGACGGGATCATCTCCTGGATGACCGCGCTCAAGAAGGCCTGGTCGGCGGGGATGTTCTGATTATGACGGTAATAGATGGCGCGGTCGGTAAATAGCGATGCCCAGTTCCTCTGCACCGCGTCGATCACCTGCATTTCGCCGATCATATTAAGGTAGGTGTCCTGCTGTCCGGCGAAGGCAGCGTCCGCCATGTCCTCGGCGGTAGCGGAAGAGCGCACGGCGACCGGAAGATCAACCACTCCCAGCTCATCGCACAGGCTCTGGTACCCGTCAGCTATCGCCTTTCTTACTTCCTCGGGCATCTTGGCTTTTTCAATAGTCAGGCGGATATCCTCCCCGGCCTTAGCCAGCTCTTCGGAGTTTTCGTATTTACCTTCGATTGCTTCGAGCTTGGCGAGCCTCTGCTCGATGTAGTCTTTCAGGGGCATAGTCTTGCCCTCATATACCGTGGTCGCCTCATTGATGTGCTTCTTGTAAGCCAGCGTGGTGACCGAGACGAAACGCGGCACCATCGGTGCGATCTCGGGTATCTTGAGCAGCTCGCCCAGATTCGCGCCCTTGCCGCCGGCAATCGCCACATCGTCCTTACCCACCTCGGAATGATGGACGACCAGTTTCTCGCTTAACGCCTCACCGCCGTCAACCAGCGCGGATTCCGGGGTTGTTCCGCCGAACGTATTTCCGGCGCGCAGCGCCTTGGCCTGTTCGGCGCGTCTGGCATCGACCATGCGCGCGCCCCAGCGGGTAAGCATCTGCCCGGGAGCCGCCGCCTGGTTGTCGTACCAGCCGGTGATCACCAGCATCCGACCGGACTTGCTCACCTTTATCTGTAATCCGTCGACGATGGAAACTTCCGGCATACCCACGATCTTGCCCAGGTCCAGCGGGGTATTGCTTTCGCCCGGCACGCCTTCGTAGAATTTGACTACGTCGTCAGATTTTTCCCGCGCGAAAGAACGCAGCATGGCATTGATCTGCTCCTGGGTAACCGCTTTATTAAGATAGAAGATGAGCTCATAGCTTGAACCGGCAAATGTGCCCGTGCGCATAGCATCGATCATGGCTTTGTCGCCCAGATCGCTGACGCGCTCGCCCATCTCTCGTTCTTCGTACTGGCCGGCAAGGAGGCTGTCGATGACCACCTTGAGGTTCCTTTCCGCGCCGGTCCCGCTCGGAAGGAAATTATCCAGGACCGAAACTCCCCGCAGCCAGTCGATAAGCTGGCGGGCCCGGCCGCTGGCCTCGGAAAAGATCGAGTTCGAGCTGGTGGCTGAATGCCAGGTCCTGCCGAAGAAATCCGCGACATCGATAGCTTCATTGGTGGCCAGCGCCATGATAATGCTCAACATGGCGTTGGAAGTGCAGGTCAGGGTATCCACTGCCTCGACCTTGCTGGTGATCGCGCTGCGGTTGAAAGAGTACAGCGCTTCCACCAGCGCCGACTCGGACTTGCCCAGATCCTTAAGCATTTTCCGTACGCCTTCTTTATACACCGGAGAGGCCAGGACCATGGGAATGTTCCTCTTGGCAAAAGGCAGGAGGCGATCAGGCTGTTTCTTCCCTATTTCTTCTCCGCCCGGGCCGTAATCGAACATCACGTCTATGGAAATGCCCTCTCTGGCATAGGCATCGATGATCTCGTCTGTCGTATACGCGCGCTTGCCCTTCGCCTCTTCCTCTTTGCTGACCGAAGCTTCGAAATAAGGAATGCTGATCAACGGACGGTAGAGATTCCTGTCCGGGGGAATTAGAACTTGCGGTGTGATCAAACCGCCCACATTCGCGGGCTTATCCTCGAAAGTGCGCTCTCCTTTGATCTGGTACCGGTTGAACACTTTGTTCAGATAGGAGTTATGGTTCACCAGATCCCTGGCAGCGAGCTCTTTTCCGCCTCTGGCTCCTTTCATCCCGACGATATTGACGCCGGCTTCCTTGTTCTCCATGAACATATTCATCGCTCCCGCGCGATAAATCAGCGCGTTCGCGGCGAGGACAAACCCGTTGATGTCCTTCAACGCCAGCGCCAGGGTTTCGCTCAAGCCGGCTTCCTGCGCCATGGATTGCAGCTCGGCCACCTGCTCGTCGGAGATCTTGCGCACGATGCGCCGGATCCACATCCAGTCCTCGGTCTGCTCGAAAGTAGACAGCTTCCAGATCACCGAACGCATCTGTTCGGCGGTCAGGAATATATGCTCCGGCTGGAACATCTTTTCGAACCAGGTAGCCCGGCGCATGGATTTGTATAATTCCACCACGTCGGTGAAGTTCTGCTGCGGCGCGGCAAGAGTACCGCCGTCGGCCATACCCATAGCCTGGTTACCCTGCTTGTACACCGCCCAATCCAGGCCGACCTCCGGCCGGATATCCATGGTCCTGCCGCCGAGCTTGGCGATGAACTTCATGGATTCGATCTGCATGGCTTTGACGTCGGTGCTGTCCACATACAGCAGCTGATTGTTTTCATGATTGGCGATCCTGGCGATCGCTTCCCGGCCGATCAACTCGGTGATCCTCATGTCCACTTTGGAAGTGGGGACCGAGCGGATGGCATAGTCCAGTTTACCGGTAAGACTGGTGCTCACGTCGCCGTATTTCAATACCGCGCTGATGATCGCGGCAGCGTCTTCCAGTTTCGGATGGCCGAACGGATCTTTCTTGACATGCTTTCCCGCGTAAGCCGCGGTAGCGCGGTCGTCTTTGGCCAGCGCCGCTTCGAGGATTTCGGCGTTCTTACCGACTTTGGGATCGATGGTCACGCCTTCGGATACGATCACCACGCCGAACCCGTGCTTTTCTTTATACGCTTTGACGTCTTTGATCAGTTGCTCCAGATCGATCACTTCTTCCGGGATCAGCGAGCGGGCGGCATTCACCGCAGCGCCGACTCTGGCGGCCACGTATCCGGCTTTGCGGCCGAACACTTCGACCACGCCGATACGCTTGGTCGCGTGATAATCCACGAGCATATTCTTGACCTGCTTAATCGCCGCGCGCACGAACGTATCGTGTCCGTAATTCGGCGCGTTGGGATTGGGCAGGGCAATATCGTTATCCATGGTCTTGGAGCCGCCGACGATGAGAAAACCCGGATGCTCTTTCTGCAGTTTATAGGAAACGGTATTGGTATCATCGCCGCCCAGGGTGATCAGGCCGTCGAGTTTCAGTTTATTGATATTCTCCCAGAGTTCCCCGGGCGTACCTTTAGCCCGGTTCTCATCGCTGAAAGGATTCTCCCTGCTGGTCCGCAGTATGGTGCCGCCCTTCTTGTGCGCTTTCTCTACTTCCTCAAGGGTCAGAGGCCGGGCTTGAGCTACCAGCTTATCGCTGACCAGGCCTTTCCATCCTTCCCAGATCGCCACCAGTTCGATGCCTCTGCCTGCGGCTTCCAGGAACGCGTTATAAATAACGTTGTTATGTCCGGCGGCAGTACCTCCGCTGGTCAGAATGCCAACCCGCTCCACCGGCAGCAGTTCCCCGGAAAAAGCGTTATGGGTGAACTGCGCTTCGCGCCGGTCGATGATCTTGAACGCCTCATCGAATACATTTTCAAACCCCCTGGCGGTAGTCAGGAATGTCGACAGTTTCCCCGCCAGTTCCGGGTTCTTTATGATCTCATACATGGGAACGTCTTTGGAAAGCGACACCGACTCGATAGCCGGCGCAGCCGTGGCAAAACGGATGGCTGCCGGTTTGGCGCCGTACTTGGGATTCTGCACCAGTTCGATGCGACCATCTTTATCCTGCATCACCCAGTGGGCATAGCCGTTCTTAGCCTCGATCTCGGAGAAATTCGGTTTGACCACTGCCGATGCCGGAGTGGTATCCGAACCGCCGACTTCCAGGGAGATCCAGTTGGCCATGACCAGCGGCTCGGAGCCGATATTCACCGTGCGGTGAGAATAACCGGGCAGCAGCACTACCTTATCCCCGGGATTGGCGAACGTAGCCAGGATCTCGAATTCACCGGTCTTTTTGTTGATACCCTGCTGCACGTACATGGCTTTGCCGTTCCAGACCTCGTAGATCTCGGGATAACCTTTATCCCCGGACTGCGGATGCTGGTGGCCTTTGGTCATGATGAATTCCCTGTCGCCCCGCTCATCGACCAGACCCGGCTGCAATACGGTGATATCGAAACGCAGATTCTTACCTTCAATATTCTTCCAGTCATCGGCCAGACCGACATTGCGGAAGCCATAATACACTTCGCGGTTCGGATCATTGGCGATCACTGCAGGATGAGCGATGCTGTTACCTGCGTCCTTGAGCGGCCGGCTCCATCTCTGCTCGCTCACCACGCCTTCACCCAGGATCAACTGTCCGGTAACCTGGTCCAGACTGACCGGGATACCCGCGTAGTCGCTTAAATCAAGATGCGACATGGCGTATAACGGCTTGTCCATATCCTTGAAAGCGCGCTTGAACTCTTTGGCCAGCACCGTGCCGATCTTATCCGCGCTGGAATCCGCTTTGATCTTGCCTTTCTTCAAACCCCAGGCATAGGTAACTTTCATGAAACGCATAAACAGGCTGTCCTCGTCCGATACCGCTGCCGGAATAGACCCGTCCTTGATCCCGCGGGCGACTTTCTGGATCTTGGCGCGGGTAGGAGCGGCCAGGCCTTCAGCCAGAGCCTGCGAATCTTCCACTACTTTTTCCAGTAAAGCCTCGCCCACCAGTCCGTCGTCGATCAATGAGATGACATTGAGGATGATCTGCTGGTAATTGGTGGCGATATTGAATTTGATGATCCCGGCCTGGGCCAGATCCGCCAGCTCTGCCATATCGCTGCCGGACGTTCCGTGCTGGGCCAGGGAAGCGCCGAATTTTCCCGCTTCGGCATTCAGTTCCACGGTGAGGAATAATCTGATCTTGCCGACTTGAGAAACCGGGGTCAGCGTTACCTCGTCGAAATCCGTACCATGGCCGGAGCCGTTATTGGTGGCGATCAGATCGAAACGCAATCCCTGCCCGGTCACCTCGACACCCATGACCTTCACTGCGGCCGGGTGGGTCAATTTGGCTTCCGGTTTATTCCCGCGGCGGGGATTGGGAACTTTTTTGTCCACATGCCCCACTTCGATCTCAAGACCGATTTTGTCGCCGAGTTCGGGATTATACTTCGCCACCAGTTCATTGATGCTCTTGAGCTGGATGATGGTTTCCTGAACATTGCTCGAAGGCAGTAACAGATCCAATTGTTTTTGGGAGAGATTGTTACGCACAGCTTTGGGCAATTTACCGGCGATGGTGGCTTCGGCGATCTCGGTCATGATCCGGTCATAATTGATCACCATTGCTTTCGGATTGAGCCCGCTGGCCAACGCCGCTTTTTGCAATGCGCCGAACGCCGCTTCCATTTCCGCGACTTCTGCGTTGATCTCGGCCTGGCTGCGGTTGCGTTTTTCCATTTCCGAGACGATCTTGTTCTTGACTTTCGCGAACAGTTCCTGGTCGGTGTCGGGATTGGCTTTCAGGAATGCCGCTCCCCATTCCAGGGGTAATTCGAATTTACGCTCCATCTCTACGATCTTGCGCTCGATGGTATTGCCCTTGGTGGCGTAATAGTCCATGACATAATCGCCGGCAATTTCATCGAACAACGTGGAGGCGTCGATGGCGATGGAAGTAAACCCGATCTTGATCGCATCTTCGTTAACCTTGGTCACTGCCGCCCGCTCATTGACTATATTCTGCTGCATCGTTTTGCGGTAATTGGCCAGCACTGCCTCGTCGATCTCGTCGATCGGCATATCCGCTTTAAAAGACCCTGCGCCGTGCACCGCCTCATATTCTTTTTTGAGTATATCTTTCTGCTTGAAGAGATCCTCGGCATACTGGTTATGGTCCACGTGCAGGACCATGGGGATCTGCAAGCCCAGGCTGGTGAGCGCCTCATTGAGATAGTTGACCACTTTCGCGATGCTCAAAGCATAGCCCATCTGCGAACGCGCGACTTCCACGATCATTCCGGCGCGCTGTGCGTACGCGGCCAGCGAATGGCCGGGGATCTGGGCAAAGCTCAAAATGTTCGTAGCGATCCAGGCTCTTTGCCGTTCACGCAGCATATTATACGCCGTACGCCCGGGAGTGAATGTTCCGACTGCAGGAGCAGCGATGAACGCCGCTGTGCCGGTCGACCCTACCGCATCCATGTAATCTCCGTCGCGGCCGCTGATAACCGTGGTCAAAGCCTCCTGGGCCATGGCAATCCCGCCGTCATTAAGCTCCAGCAGCGCGCCGGCCACCTCAAGCTGGCCGGTGGTCTTGCCGTTGGCGATCGGCCGTAAATGATCCGCGGAAGCGAAAACAGCCGCGATAGGCGCGCCGGTCAGGATAAAGCTGACCGAGACTATTGCCACAACGATTCTTCTCATCAGATTATGCGTCAACAAAGCGTATACTCCCATTTCTCTCTCCTTTTTGTGCCCTGAACCGGGCAAGTGAATTATATGAAAACTCATTCTATTTCTATCTCCAGATCATCCGGCAGAGGACTCTTCGTTTCCCGTAAAACCGAAAAATAGATGCTTTCGTCCGTCTGCTGGGTAATAGTCGGCGTAACGATGGCGTAGGCATATCCTTTTTCTTTAAGCAAGCGGCTGATCCCGGGAGTGTGAAATCCTCCGGTGATCACTACCGCTATAGCGTCTGAACTTTCGCTCATTTTTTGATTGATATTCTGGATAAAAGACTGTTCCCGGTCCAGCCCCAGAGAATAGAATTGTTCGAGTTTATCCATATTGTCGGCGATGGTGGGCGATGCGGGAATGCGGCCGGATACGCCGAAACGCCGGCAATTATCATTCAGGAAGGTTGACCAGGCTGCGGGGGTAAAAGCGGCGCGGTCGGCGCTGAAACGCTGGTACTCTTCGGGGGTCAGATCAAGCTTCAGGAAACGGCTGAAAATATCCAGGTGGGCGGAGATATCGTCGAGACGGCGTTCGTCGTTCTTCACGAACATTCTCTCTTTGATCGCGCTCTCCAGAGCGCTTAATTCTTTCAAGAGTTGCGGGGCGTTTACTGCGACGCCGCGCGCCAGATACGCCATATACTGCGCCAGATCCGGATATTTTTCCTTTATATTCACCCTGGATTCAGCCAGGCCATTGAGATATCCGTAATAATCCGCAGCGGCGATCTTCTGATTCTTGAAATCCTGGGTTTTGGCGATCAGCTCCTTGACCACTTTATCCCCGGCGAGCCTGGCCAGCTCTTTGATGAACTCCCCGCGCTGCGCTTCCGCTTTTTTGAAATCAAGGGTTTTTTCCTCCAGAATACTCTGTACAAATGCGGCGCTATTCACGTAATCCTTCAAAGCGATCCCTCTGGTTTCAGCGAGCCCTTTCAAGAACACTACGTACTCCGCCAGCGTGAGCTTCTTGAGTTCGAATTCTTTTTTTTCTTCTTCCAGAGCGAGAAGCTCCGGGTTGAAGATTTTCAGCTTCAAAGCATCCACGGTCTTTTTGAGATTATCCGCCTCCTGCACCGCTTTGCCTCTATACTCATCCAGGTTCAAAAAAGCGGAAAGATTGCTTTCGTAAAGGAATTCATCCTCGATGCCGAAAAGCTCCAGATCGTAATCCGAAACGATATCCAGATACTCTTCGCCGGAGATCTTGCCCATTTTGAGGTATTTGTCGGCTATGGTGAAGCGCGCGCTCTTATTCGCGAACCGTCTTAAGAAACTCAAGCTGACGTCGCCGCTGCCGCCCTCGACCATGATCAAACGCAGATTATAATTTTTTACCAGATAATCCAGTATCTGCGCCAGATTTTTTTGTGCTTCGTAATTACAATGGGCGTCCTGGATTTGAATAATGGTTTTGGAAGTAATGGTTGTTTCGGGCTGGTAGATCTCTTTGACGTTGCCGAGATTGGCGGGAATGGAGAATTCTTTAAACGCGCTGTTTGCGCTCATTCCGGGACTGGAATAAGCAAAGATCACAACCGCGCAGATGAGGACAGACCAGAATGTTCGGTGGTTCTTTTTTCGCATCCCAATAAAAATGCCACGCTCCCCCTGAATGGCATTTTCCTTCTCAAGGTTCCGTGGCATTGCAATATGGAAATGCAAACTGAAAGCGCTTTCAATTAAGCTTTCATTATTTAAAGTGTACCATATGCGCATAGTATGTCAAGTGGAATTTAATACTTTTTTTAATATTAATATATTAGCTAAAGAATGCATCCTTATGCCTGTGGATTGGTTATATAAATGTTGCTACAACGCAGGAGCCCAGTAACGAGCGCGCGATGTTTTCCGTCGAGATAACCGCGCAATTTTTTAATGCGTACAAACACTCGAGCTCAAGCAAAACCGCCCATTGCTTTTTCTTATGGTGCGCGTCTTTTTCCGTTTTGGGCCGACTATACGCGGCCCCTTTACGCACATACGGTTTAAGCAAGGCTCCGGCTGCCCTTGAACCATTAGCTTCTCCACCAGCCACGGTAAGGTAGAAGCAATGTCGGGCACTGCCGGAGCCCAAGATTTCATTACATGACGATTCTTTCCCGCCATCCGCATAGTAAACCGTCGCGCCCAGAGCTTCAAAATCCTCCAGTTGCGCGCCCAGAACAAGCGGACGGCGGGAATAGTCCCGACCCAGCGTGCGGTCCGGAAGATGCGGACCGTGAAAATCGCTACCGCTGGTTTCCAGCAACCCAAACTCGGCGGCAGCCGCGCGAAAATACGCCTGCTCCTGCGGCTTGTGCGTGGAATTATACACTTCCACTCCCTGCATCCCCATGTGCGCCAATATGCGGACAGCTTCCCTGTCCAAGCCGTCTTTGCCCGGATGAGCTATCACCGAAACCCCGCGCCATCTTCCGATATATTCGATCGCTTCCTGCGCCGTGAGCAGACGAGCCGCAGGGCGAGGAACCTGCCAGAACCTGCGAATGGGGATCCCGTAATGCCGGAAACGGTGCGCATAGTCCCGAATATAGGCCTCGCGCACCGACTCCCTGGCCGAGCCGGGCCTGATGATCCGGAAGAGCGCGTATTCCAAAGCATCGTTGGGCAGATCGAAATCCGGGATCGACGCTTTAAGCTTGCGCACTACCAGACTGGTCAGCAGCGTTTTACTGAAACGCTGACCTGCGATCGAACGCAGGTCTTCGCCGGAGATGACAATCTCGATCTTTTTCGCGCCCATGGCCACGGTCAGCGGGTCCCGCTGCGATTCCTCTGCGATAGCTCTGGCCCAGTTTTCGGAACGGCCGCTTATCCGGTCGCAATGATCCCAGAACGCTCTATCCGCTTTCATCGCAGAGAGGTCGAAACCGTAGCCGAGCATATGCACCTGACTGGCGACTCCTGGCCATTCACAGCTCAACTCGATTCCGTTGATAAAATCCATTCCTTCATAGTTTGCGGCATGGCGCGCATCCGATAACCCCTGGTAGGCATCATGATCGGTCAGGCTGATCTGTCGCACTCCTTCCAGGGCCGCGCGATGCATCAAGCCTATGGGAGAATGTTCGCCGTCCGAGTACAGGGAGTGGGTATGGAAGTCCCTTATCCCCGGGGCTGCGGAGCCACCATCCGCATACTCCGCTGCCGCTTCCAGAAAACGGTCATACAGCTGATTCGCCTCGTCATTTTCTACGCGCGACCGGTCCCGGGAGAACCCTTTCCAGACCTGCGCTGCTTCGTTGAACTGCAAAGCATAATCGAATTCCCGCTCCAGGACAAACAGATTGTTATGATGAAAGTATCTTGCCAAAACCGGCTGGATCGCGCCCGTGCCGTCCACCAGACATTCGCAGACTTCGTGGATGCCGACGCGGTAGGTCAGATCGCCGCAGTCCCGCAGGACAGTGGAATCGGCCAGAATAAAATAGTCTTGTCCGGTAACGCGCATAATCTGCCGGAGCGTATCAAACTCGGCGACAAACATGAACTCTTCGGAAAACAACTCGGATTGCGAAAGGCGGCAAGCGCCGCTGGCAGCCTGCATCCGGATGATATCGCAATCCAACTCCGTCAGCGGCGAACCGGCCGCAGCGAACAATTCCCCGAGACGCTGCCAGTCCGGTCCCGACGCGATGTCCATAAACCCGATATCGAACTGATCGGTCAGCCAGCGGTAAAAGGATACCGGAGGTCCCTGTTTGATCACGGGTATGCCGATGCGCGCGATCGTCCGATCGATATCCCGGCGAAGCTGCGCAGCAGTCTGCGGCAAAAGCGGAAAGGTCAATTCATCCGGCAGGCGAAATCCGCCGTCGCGAAAAGAAACAAAATACACTATATCCGCAGTTCTCTCTGCACGCATCCGCTCAAGCCGGCTGCTCTGCGCATAAGGAGTTTTTTCCAGATGGCGAAGATACACCGCGTCGCATGCCCAGGACAATCCGGCGGCAGTCAATTTCCGCTGTTTATTACTGCACCAGCCAATGGTAAATATCTCTGTTTCTTCGACCCCGGCTGCGGATAATGCCGCAGGCAAGCAAAGGATCCGATCATATTCGTCGCCCGCCCTGCCTTTGCACAGATGCAGCGCGCCGACCAGCGCGACATTCACATCGGCAGCAGTGTGAATGATGGCGGTCGCCCATTGCCGCACCCGTTCGGGATCGTACAGATGCATGGCCGGCTGATCGATACCGTATACAGGCACAGACCAAGCCAGGGCCTCGGCGATTATGCGGTCGTATTTCTGCGGATGCCAGCGATACGCGCTGTCCAGATGCACCTGCGGTTCAATGCTGCCCTGCACTTTACCGCAGGACAAAGCTTCGAGGTACAGATTGGTCGCAGCGCTTTGCGTCGCAGCAAGCAGGGCTTGCTGCGTAACCCATCGGCTGGAAGCGCCTTCATGATTCTCACCTATGACGATATAGCGAACGCCGGATCGGATACTTTCCGCCACCCAGCCCCGGAGCTGCTCTTCCTGCTTTTGGGTGAACGGGGACTCATCGATCAGCGTTTGATGGGTCACGGTCACTCCGCCGTCATTGCCGTCCGCGGCCGCAGCATCGTCCGCAGGCACGCTCTTTCCGGGAAACATCCACCGACCAACCCAGCAGATACCCTGCCAGTACAATTTCCACATGCTGGGAACGCGATCGGTATGCGCCACATAACAACCCAGAGCGCACCAGGAAATGATCATCAATTGCGTGACCAGAAAAACGCTATCGGGAATGAAGAAAAAGGCCAGCGCCATTATGGGAGTCCAGAACGGCCAGGTAAAATGAATAAGCATGCGGAAATATTTAAGATACGGATGCTTTTCGCAAGGGTCTTCGCTCTTGAAAGGCGCCAGCAACGCTTCCCGGACAGGCCTGCGCTCGATGATCCAGCTGCCCAGAGAATAGCCCGCCCACCCGGAGAAAAACACCGTCCAGGGCCCTTGATCCAGGAGGAACCTGATCAAAGACAACGAAACAAACGGCGCCACGCTTTGCGGTAATAACGGCACCCAGGAATAGATCGCTGCCGAAATATACGGCAGCAACACGGCATACCAGCCGATTGCCCAGATCGACGGAACCAGGATCGCGCCCAGAGCGAATGCCCGGACCAATCGTCCCCGATTGATATTTGTTCTCTCCCCGGCAAAGTGGATCTCGTAGATCTGGCAGAAAAAGTTCCCCAGAGCCAGCGCCGGAGCACTGATAACGGCATTTTGTAGAAGACCGATCACCAGAGCGGTGTTGATCGGCGCAGGAAGCGTTGCCGCTAACCACACCCCTAACGGCGCCCCGACCGAGAGCGCGAAGATGGCAAAGAGGACGGAAACGCACAAGATCGATGCCAGATAATTTTTTATTGCCACCGGCAGATAACGGCTTGCCCCGCCGCCATCAGGTTCGTCTGTAACGCGGGCCTCCTCTATGCTGCGCCTGAAATACGCCGGGCTGATCACCGAGAGGCCAAAGCGCTTACCGGCTTCGTAAGCGGCTACCGCCATGTATTCGGCGCGCAGGATACGCGGCTCTCGCTTCTCCACCAGGTAGCTGACGCTGAATTCCGGAATAACGCTGCCGCGCGCAACCGGGAGATCATAGTACCAGCTGTTTTGCCGGATAGCGCCTGCGGCGCAGGCCTCGAAAATATCCCCGCAACCGATGACTTCCTCAACCGATTCGAACCCCTCGGCCCGGCCGGGATAGCGATCGGCATACGCCGGAAAACCGGCTGCTGCCAGATGCGCGACCCTGGCGCGGATCTCCGCATTCAACGGATGATCGTTCTTGTCGAATAGCACCACCAGCGCGCCATGGACATCTGCGGCGCTCGTATCGATAAAATCCGCCCATCGCCCGGCAATCTCCTCGACCTCCTCCGGCAGCATGCGTTCCCAGCTGTAAAAAGGATGCACCAGCAGATACAACCGGCGAATGCCGCCATCGCACCGGGAAGCGGCGGCGCGCTTTCCACCGTCATGCTCCAGCTTTTTCCACATCATGCTGTCACCGCCGGTAAATCCCTGGCTGATCCAGAAAGCCCTGGCTACCGGATGCCAGGGGCCCCGACGGACTGAAACGATAAGATAGTCAAACCGCCCCTCGATCGCTTTCTGCTCGATCTTCCGGTACAGGATGGTGCCCAGCCCCTGCCGTACTATACGCACTTCCAGATAATCTATATAATAATCGCGGTTGAACCAGTAATCCGCTGCCCATCCGTAATACAGACCGTCGTCTTTCTTCACCAGAAGAGAATAACCTTCGTTTTCCTGGAGTTCGAACATCGCCGGATCGACAAAGCGTTTTCCGCCGTCAGATGCGACGGTAACCGCGTCAAGTTCCGCGCCGATCTGTGCCCGAACCGCCTCAAGGTGCGTTTCAGAAATAGCGCTGAGATAATACGTGCAGTTAACTGTTTCGCCGGTCATGCCGGAGAACACCGCCTCCTCAACGACGACCTTCGGACCGGCAGTCGCGCGCAGCAACCGGTTGACCCGGCTATGCGCGCCCACCCTTGATTCAATCTCAACCCTCGCAACGCCTGCCCGACGGGCATCGATCAGAGACTCGATCAGCAAGAGTGAACCGATACCCCGTTGCCGCTGCCGCTCTTTGACGAAAACATACCGGATATATCCGCCCACCCGCTCGATGCGGCCGATAGTCTTACCGGCCCCATCAACAGCCAGGATCCTGCTTAACCGCCGCTGCGATCCATATTGCAGAGAAACAGTCGCCGCGGCCGGGGAAGGCGTGTTCCCTCCGTCGTTATCTACGAACTTTTCTGCACCCTTTTTACCCCGGGACTGATATGAACGAATTACTTTGCGCGACAACAGAACAGCGTTAAGCATCAACCAGCAGGCGATGATCGAGCTTACCGCCAGATCGAATATGCCCATCCCGGTAGCGACGATACACAGGCCGGCGATCACCGCCCCCGCCGAACTCAACATATCGCCCAACGCGTGCAGATACGCACCTTCCATGGTCAGGTTATCCCGCGAGTTACCGTGTAATTTCCCGGCGCAATAGATATTCACCAGCAATCCCCCCAGGGCGACTGCCAGCATGAATAAACCTTTAACCTCTACGGGATGCACATAGCGATCCCAGGATTCAAAGATCACGTATCCGGCGGTAACAAACAGCAACAGGGCATTGAAAGCGGCGGCAGCCAGCTGCAACGAAGAATTGCCGTTATGCTTCCTGGCCAGGCAGAACCGCTCGGTGCAGTACTGCGCGAGGAATGCGCAAGCCAGCGCGGTGACGTCGGTGGCCATATGCCCGGCATCCGCAGCCAATGCCAGGGAATGAAAACGCATGCCGCCGACGAGCTCTATGACCATATATCCCGCGGTCAACGCCAGGATAAACCCGAGAGTTCTGGTCCCGACGCTATGGTTCGGCTCCGCACCGCCGTCCTGCGAAATCTCGACCAGTAATTCCGCAATCGCCCGGCGCACCAGAGGATCCGGATCCGCCCCCAGAGATTCGATCATCGGCACGGCTTCCCTGCCCAGGATCTTGATCAATGACCGCGCTGCGTATTCGCGCACCCTGAACCAGGGATCCTTTAAAACTCCGCGCAGCGGCTCGACCGCTTTGCGGTCGCCGATCACGCCCAGAGAAAGAGCTGCTTGCTGGCGCACCCGATATTCGTGATCACCCAGAGCCTTGATCAGCGCGTCCACTGCCAGCGAGCCGCCCAAGTTGCCTAATTTCTTCGCCGCAGTGGTCCGGATGCAGCCGTGCGGATTACCCGCAAGCTCGATCAACCGCCTGGCTTCTCTATCCTGCTCCTGACCGCCGTCGGCGGCCTTAGCTGATTTCAGGAGGATGAACGGACACTCCAGCCCGGCCATGGACACGCCGAACCGCTGCTCATCGACGAGATCAAAGCCGCTCGTCCGGACAACCTCGAGCAGTTCCGCCCGGCGCCAGGTATATACCGGCGGCACCACCATCAGCCGGGACAGGGTTAAAAATCCATAGTAGACGTTCTTGTCGGTCGAATCGCTGATGTTGATCACCAGCTGTCCGTCGGATCGCAACACGCGATAATACTCGGCAAAAGCCCGCAGCGCCCGGTTGCGATTGGTGTGTTCCAGAGTCTCCACCAGGATAACGTCCATAGAGTTATTTCTGAACGGCAACCCGGCGAAATCGACCCCCTTGATGAGATCGAATTCTCCGCGGACAATACGCCGGGCTGAAGCGATCTTGGTAGCAGAGCAATCAAATCCTATTCCCCGGACATTCGGATAGTCTTTGTCCACTCTCGCCAGAAGACGCGCCTGCCCTGAACCGATGTGCAGGAACTTGATGGTGCGCGTGCGGTCGAATCCGATAAAAGAAATCAGCTGCGCGATCGCCTGCGGCGACGAGCCGACCACGTCCGGAGCGGAAATTCTGTACAGGAAATCAGTCCTCCAGGCGAACAGCCGCTCTTCCCGCACCAACCCAGAGATTAAAGCGGATAGCGCCGGGATTCGCCCGCCGTCCCGCTCTTCCTCCACCATCCGCAGCATCACATCCGGCGCGTCCGTAGTCACCCGGTCCAATCCCAGCTCGATCGCCCGGCGCATGCGCCCGGGATAATCACGCACTCCCCACGCGCCTATTGCGAAACCGGCCGCCCTCATCCGCGCCACTAATGCAGGCGTCACTTTAGTGATGTGAAAGAGAACAACGGCTATATCGGACTCCCGCGCCAAACGCAGAACCGCATCTTCCGCTTGAGCGCGCACCAGCAATCCTGTTCTTATGTCGCTGTTGACACTTTTAACCCGGGCCAGGTGCGCAGGCTCGAAAGAAGTGACCAGGGAGCCGGCGATCAATCCCCTTTGCTGCAATGCCTCCGCCAGCTTATTCACCAGCCCCGCATCATATCCCGGCAACTGCTTGATCTCGATCTGGAGCGCGGCCTTCTGACCGATCAGATCAAGCGTTTCCTGCAGCGTGGGAATACGCTGAATCCCATAGTCGAAGCTGATCAATGCGATCTGCCGCAGCTCGTTGAAAGCGACGTCGCTGACCAGGCGCTTGTCCCCGAAATGCTCCAGAGTCTGATCATGGATCACCACGATCTCACCGTCGCGGCTTAACTGCACGTCAAATTCGATGGCCGGCGCTCCCATGGCTAAGGCTCTCGCAAAAGCGGCCGGGGTATTCTCCGGTTCAACCCGCGAAGCGCCGCGGTGGGCAACCACCAGGATTTTTCCGCCGTCAGTCTCGCCGGCGAGGAACCGGTCGGTGATCCCGCCCAAGACTTCTTCCATCTGACGGTACGCCCGCTGCGAATGCAGGTTTTTATGCCATTCCGTCTGCAGGACCTTCGCGGTCACCACCTTGCCCGCAATATCCGGAGCCGACCTATGCAGCCGGTCAGGAACGATTAACGCGCTGGTGATCGTCTGCCCGGCTCCCAGGGAGAGCAGTATCTCGCGCGCCAGCCGCAGCGTTTGCCCTTTCATGCACGTTCCATCTACCACCAGAACGGTTTTATCGCGCAGCGCGATATTCTGACGCTCCAGTTCCTGCCTGATCCTTTTTGCCGCCGGGCGCTTGCCTTCCTCGTAATGAACTTCCGCGACGACGATCGCCGGCAGCTTCGCGTTGCTGCGCGCCCATAATTTCTCGAACACTACCACCAGCGGGAGAGCTTCGCCGGCAAGAAAAACAGCAACATCCGGCACGACGCCCCGGCTGAATAAAGAGTTGATCACCACCGCCATAACCTCTGGCACCTCTTCCTTACGCAGGCAGAAATCGCCTTCTCCGACCTGCGCGGGATCGAAGTAATACGGCACCTCCACCCCGCCGTCGGACTCCACTTTATAGAATCTGGTCGAACCTCTGCCTTTATTCCCTTCCGCGGTAATCAGCCGCGCGCCGCAGGAACAAAAAGAAGCGTTGAAGATCGTATGATATAATCCTTTATCCGCGTCCAGCCCCGAAAGGAACGCCGCGCTCTCCGCTGATACGACATCGATCACTTTCGCTTCTTTCCCGTGAGAAACAACCGCTTTGTCGCCGACGGGATACATCGATACCGAACGAATATCATCGGAATCGAAAAATCCGGGATAATGCCGCATCTGCCCGTCTTCCAGGAAGCTGAACGTTCCGTTCTGCTCTCCGACCATAACCACGGAACCATCGCGATCGCCGGAAAGTCCGCAACTGACTTTTTCCGGCAGAAGGAAGCGTTTTTCCAGTTCGAACTCCGATCGTTGTTCATTCAGGACAAATCTGCACAGGGTTTGCTCGCCGGCAGTCACAATCATTCTCCCGCCCGGACTGAACCATACATATTCGGCCCAATCGCCTTCAAGGTCTTGATTCTCTATGGTCTGAAGTAAAGCGCCGTCTGAAAGATCCCAGATCCTCAACGTCCGGTCAAAGCCGGCGGTAGCCACCCGTCCCGCAGCGGAGTTGATCTTGATAGTGGTGACCGCTCTCGTATGCCCGGATAAAGTTGCAATCTTCCTGAATGTGATCGAATCATAGTAATGCTCGTATCCCTCGACATCCCACAGATGCACTGCATTACCGTCGCTTGTCGCCAGTATGCGGTCATCCGCGCTGAAATCGATCTCCAGCCAATTTGCAGATGTGCTGCAATCGACTGTATGCCACTCCTTGCCCCAATAAGCGCTTTTTTCATCCCACAGGTAAAGTCTCCTGTGCTCATCGATCAGATAAACGAATTTTTCCCGCGGCGAATACCCGGAACGGCGTATTTCTCTGTCCCAGCTGATATCCTCGGAACGAGTAAAAATCAACCCGTTCTTGCGCAAATCGCAGATTCGCACTTTTTCACTCACATAACCGCCCGGAGCGTCCCGGGCATCGACCGTAAAGCCTGCGCCTCCGGCATACGAACTTCCGCCCGAACTGCCGGCAGTTCCCGATCCGCGCGCATCTTTCCCGAAGAGCCAGCACAGGATAGCCCCGAGAATAACGAAAAGCGGCCAGAGTATTCCCAGGAGATTCACTATATTAAGCTGGTAGAGAATCACGCCTGCCAGAATCATACTGACCAGTACTATCGCGATCCTCGTTTCCGCCGGATCATCGTTGTAGTCCTTCGCTGCCCAGAAACAGAGCGTGAATATAAAAAGCGGGAAGAGCGCACCCAGAGGACCGAATGCGACGAAAAGAAAAGCAGCCACGACAAGATAAAGCAATACGGTCTCGCCGTCATTATCGCTTCCGCCGTCGCGGCTGTCCTGGTCGAAAAGGTCGCTGGCCTTGACCACTTTCAGGCTTGATTCTCCCTGGATCCGGATGCTGATATCCCGGCCTTCGATTGCGACCGTCACCAGCGGCTGGTTGACCTGACTGCAGCAGGGCCGCACGCCCAGGTGCGGGAAGCGGTCCTGCGGATGCACCTTCATATCCAGCGCCGCCTGCTCGAGCAGGAAAATATGTCCGCGGGTAGCCACGACCAGGTCTGCGTCTGGCGACCAGTAACGCCAGAGGGTTTTATCACCGTAATGTTCGCGATGCGACAGCCGCATCGGTAAACCGGTCAGAGGATCGATATCCTCCGGACTGATCAATCCCGGGGCCGCCTCCACCACGCTGACCGCGGTACGAACGCCCTCATAAGCGAACCCGTCCGGGGCGCGCGTGATCCGGTTCGGCTCCAGCGACGTCCGATGGTTCTCGATCAGGGTGTTCAGATACTCCACAAATCCTTTGTGCTGCAGATGCCCGATCATTTGAGTGTCGTTCGACTGTTTGGCATCCCGCAACACCATCCAGTATTCCTTCAAGGTCATGGACCGATAGCCCAGCGACTGCAACAGAAGCATCGCTTCGGGAAAACTGACATAATTGATCCGGCCTTCTGTGTCGGTAGAAAGTTTGAAACCCAATTGAAGTGCGGCATCTTCCAGGCGGGCGTCTTTCTTGAGAAAATCCCGTTTGACGTAGAGTTGCGTGGTGGGAGACCGGAAGTACTCATTGAACGCCGCGACTACCGGCTCAAACAGCGGCGCTGTTTTCTTACGGGAGATCTGTCTACCCACCCCCCAGAATTCCACGAAACCATCCTGACTGTCGGCTTTCCTGGCGTATCCCGGGAAATCCCGATAGGTATGATCGATCACCCGGCTGACCACTTCAAAAAGCACGTCCCGGAATTCTCGGCTGGTCTGCGGATTGAACACCAGATACATCCGTTCGCGGTTCACCGTCTCATTATCCGGCAGGTAATCCACCACTTTGACCATGGTCAGAGGCAGGTTCTGTCCGGCATTGTTCTCCTGCGCCAGACGCTTCAACTCCGAGAGCATCGCGGCCTTGAGCATCGCTCCCTGCGCGTCAAAACAGCCTTTCAGCTTGGCCACGGCGAAACCGAAACCCCAGTCCTGCTTGTAATCCCTGGCGAATAACATCCGGGCATCATCGGTACCCAGCAGGCGATCCATCAATTCCCGGTAAAACTCCTGATCGCTGCCTACGCCGGCGGCGCGTTTGAGCGTATCCATGATCAATGCGTCCTTCGCTTTCATCTTGCTGGACAAGCGGTTTTCCGTATCCATGAGTGTCGCGCCATAAAGCATCCGGGCCAGTTGCCGGTCAGGCACAATACCCAGACCATACATCTTCTGCGTGACCAGGGCGGTGGTGGAACCAACCATCTCCAGCGTTTTGGCCACGTCCTGGCGGCGGGCGGTTTCAGATACGGCGTGATGATCGATGATCGAAACTACATACCGCTGCACCTCGGGCGCATAGTTCTGGTCCACGAGTATCCAGCGCGCCTGTCCGGAAGAAAATGCCTGCCGGTACAAAGGATCGGTCCAGAGCATGATCGAATCCGCCAGCGCAGCGCCTGCCAGCTGCCTGACCTCATCCGGGATCGCCGCAGCCTGCACTACCGGTATATAGGTGATCCCCGTCGGATCGTGCATATGATTCCGGAACGCTTCTGCCAGGGAACTGATCACCGTATCGGTATCGGGATTCTTGTGGCCGATAACGAAAACTACCGCGTTTTTACCGGCGAGCGCGCGTTCCAGACGCTGACGGCTGGAACTCACAAAACCGGCCAGCTCCTGAAATTCCGCCACCGTGCGCCCGGTAGCGCAAAGCTCTCTGCAAACGCGATCGAGATTCTCCAGGGTGGAGCGATCCTGTTTCTGCAGCGACATGATGCGCAACAGTCCGGCCAGGTTGATCACCCGCTCCCTGACCTGATAGATCTCTTTTTCCTGGGAATTGCGGAACTGGCCGATAAGCTCGGATTTAAGCAACATATTCAAACGCATCACCAGTTGCCTGCGCTGGGCAAAGAATCCGTTGAAATCCTGCCGTTTGACCATGCTTTCCAGAACCTCCAGAGAACTGCTCACCTGTCTGGCCAAACCGGATAACGCTCCTTCCACCGGAAGCTGCGTGCGGCATTCTCTAAGCATAAGCACCGGCTGTTTGGCATACGGCGGGATCCCCAGGTCCAGAGAAGGCGTTCCCGAAGAAGTCACATACCCGCGAATGCCGGCTAATCCGTCGGTTAACTGATCCGTATGGATATCCCAGTACTTCCAGGGCGTGGTCATTGTTCCCTGAAAATGCTTCTCGACTGCCAGGGGCAATCCATCCGGACCGATATTTCCCTCGGGATCGAACCAGCCGGGCCGGCCAGCCGGAAGGCGGATCCGGACCTGCTCGCCCCGGTAGCCTGACACTGCCGCCGCGGCGGCGTCCGCGCGGGGATGTTCGATCATCCAGAACCCGTCCTGACGCTGGAAGAAATGCACGTCCAGCCACTCCGTGAAGTCGCTGGAACTCAAACTGCGCACCATCTCCTGATCACCGGCTGAAACGGCATCGCGCATCACCGCCCACAACTGCACGCAGGTCAATCCTGTCGCGTTCAACCGCTGTAAAAGTCTCATACCATCGTCGCGGGAAATATAATTGACCCGCCCCTCGTCGTCCCAGGAAAGTGAAATGGACAACTCGGACGCAGCCCGTACCACATCCGCGCTGACTTTCAACGGTTGTCTGGAAACGTAGAGTTTGAGTGAAGGCGAGTAGAAATATTCCTGGCCGCCGTCTTGCGATACCAGGCCGATTTCCCGGTAGACATCGGAGAGGGAATCCGAACAGTGAAGTTTGTTGCGGACGATCTTGGTGCCGTCTGCGAAATACTCGCGCTCGGCGCCATAGCGTGCGCGCAATGTTCCCGATTCAGTCCCGTCGTATTTGCCGATCAGGGAACGTACGCGCTCCCAGGCCGGAGGCGGGCCGCGGATGATCAATCCGACAATCGGGCCGGAAGTGACATACTCGACCAGGCGCGAGAAAAAGATCTTTCCTTTATGCTCATCGTAGAACCGGCGCGCGGTCTCCGGCGACATCCGGGTATCGATCTGGCGCACCACCTCGAGCCCTGCTGCCTCGAAATCCCGTACGATCGCTTCGCGAAAAACATATCCATCCGGCTTGATCATGGCAAACGCCATGGTTTCATCCTCCAGGACCGCGCGACAACTGACGTTAAGGAATGCGGCCAAAGCCGCCACTTCCGCTTCGTTTTTAGCGTCTTTAATCGTCATCTTGTTTTTCACGATGGAAATAACCGTATCGATAATCCGGCGGGACTGATCGGGCCGCCACCGGTTCGCCAGAGCCAGATGCTCTATGCCATCCGCCAGCCGGATGCGCACCAGGTCGTTTTTGAACCGGTTAAACGGCAGATCGCCAACGTATTGCATCAGTTCCGACTCGTCTTTGATCCGGTAATCATGGCCGATCATCCCCATTAAAGCCACTGCGAGCGCGATCGCGCCTATCATCGCGCTGGTCAGGATCAGGGTGATGGAGTTCATGCTCAAGCCATAAACCAGGAAAAGCGCTGGCGGAACTACGCCCAGCAGCAGGACCGCGAACAGGTAATTCAATTCCGTCATCCAGCGGTTAGCTTTTTCCGTACCGTAACGCTGGGCAAGAAAAGCCCGGAGCATCCGGCCGGAATCCAGCGGATAGGCAGGCACGAGCAGATTGGATGCGGCGAAGAAGAAATTCAGCCCGATGAACATGGCCAGAGGATTCGCGAACAAAGCCGGTCCGTCAAGCGAAACGATACTCTGCCAGACAGAGCCCATGCCCAGCAATTGCGCCGCGCCCAGGCACCCCAATCCGATTGCGGCATTGACTGCCGGCCCCATAAAGGCCAGGTACATTTCTTCCCGCGGGTTCTTGAATACCGATTCGATCATCGCGCCGCCGCCCAGGAGGTTGCAATTGATCGACTTGATCTTCATGCCGATCTCCCGCGCCACAAAAGTGTGGCCCAGTTCATGGGCGATCACCGAAATATATACCAGACCGATGAACCACACCCAGAAAAACCCGCCTACCCATATTAACGGCAGGTGCACCAGCAAAGTGGCGTGTAGATCAAGAGGAATTATCGTGGGGATCCTCAACGAATAATCCACCCAGCCGAACTTCGGCTCCGTTTTCTCCGCCTCCCGCCTGTCGCCGCCGTCCGCGGGCTCCTCGATGAACTCCAGACAACCGTTTGCGTACACATACCTTCCCTGGATAGCACCTTCCGGCCGCTTCACGCTGATCCAGTCCAGCGCCAACAACTGGTTGAGCATTTCCGGCGAAAGAGGCTTGCCGTTGAGCTTCTTATTGTTTTGCTGCAGCCCGGGGACAACCGCTTCTTTTCCGGTATAACCATCCGCGCTGATCTCGACCCGCGAAGAGCCGGGCACAACGGTTATACCGATAACCTGTTTGATCCTCCGGAAACGCGGCGACCGGACTGCCGGCAGCATTTTCCAATCCCGGCTGCCTGTGCGGTCCCGGACCACGAAATTGGCGCCGAATAAATCCATCCACTGTCCGCAGGCATACGGTATTCCTTCGATCAATTTCAACCAGGTCAGATCTTCCGCGGCAAACAGATACCGGTCGGCAGAATCGGCATTCCCCCGGATAATAGACTCGGTAATCACGGATTTGCCTGATCCGGAGAGTCCCACCACCATGATCATGGCATGGTCGCAGGTATCTTCGATCAGATTGGCGTGCAATTCCTCTATTCCATACCATGCAAGCTCGTGGTCGGAAAGCACGACGAAGATCTCCCGCTTGAATCTTCCATACAACTCTTCAAGCTGATCGGCCCGCTGTTGACCGCCGTCGGCAATGCAAACCGGCTCTTCAGAAATCCGGAAGCGGTAATAAATAAACGCTCCCTCCGGGCAGCGGATCGTCCCGGTCGAGGCTTTTTCGAATCCGTTGGCTTCGGCAAGCGTTAAAAGCCGCTTCTCCGTCCACCAAGGCGTAAATATCCCGGTTATCTTTCCGTAATATACCATGGCCAAACGGTCGACGAGCATCCCCCAGTCGATGAAACCGATGATCATCTCGCCGTCATGCTCCAGCAGCCGCCGATACTCGGCAAAACCTTTCTTCGCATCGTTCACAGACGTGTGCTGGATTGACTCCACAACAATCATGCGCACGCTGTTCGCCTCAAGCGGGATCCCGTCATAATCGAATCCTTGGATAAACTTGATCCGGCCGGGCGGCGTCTCTTCTCCCAGTCTCTCCCTGGCCAGGCGGATTTGATGAGGCGAACAATCGACCGCCACCGCAGTAATAAGCGGATATTCATTCTTGATTTTCTTCAGTAACGGCGCCCGGCTGCCGCAGCCTGAATACACCAGGGTCATACGGACGTCCCGGGGCAGATCGATGAATCTATTGAGATCCGCAACCGCCTGGGGATACGCAGCAAGCGTGGGTAAGAACTGGAAATAACGGTAGAATGCGTCTATCCTGCTTTGCTTATCCATCAAGAAGGTCATTGCCCTGAACGATACTGCGGGCAGGCTCGACACCGCAACAACCGATCCTCCCGCCAGCGCCAGCGCGGCCCCGTGGGTCCAGCCGTTGAGCACCAGGCCGTTATGGATTTCCCAGGTCAGATACGGGATGTAGAGCAGCATACCCAGCCGCACGATCCGGTTGATATCCAGCCGCGGCATATGCACCGTTTCGGACAGATACGAACCGGCGGATCCTCCGTCCGATGGCTCATGCTCACGATCCGTCTGCGCGGAAGCCTCTTTTTCTTCGGCCAGCCGGTCGAAATCCAGCATCACCTGCAGCAGAGTCTCGATGGGCATTTTCTCCCCGGCCAGCATGCGCAGGCCCGTGGTGCAGCGGCCGGCGGCGAGATCATCCGCGACCCGGTCGGAGATCCGCTCCCGCTTGATCTCTCCGGTGATCAAATCGATATAGTACAACTTGCCGGCGCCGTGGCCGAATATAACGGCGACCCGCAACCAGGGCTTGATCTGAATACCCATTCTCTGCGTCAGCGGTATCTGCAGGAGAAAAAGCTCGACCTGCGCACGGCCGGCGCGGTCGGGCATCTGGATGAATGAGCTGGCGATCCTGTCGAACCGTTCAGCCAGCCGGCTGTCGCCGATAATCGCGCTTTCAGGCAGGTACGTGGTTCTCGCCTGTTCGAGGTCCGCGAAAAGCTCATGCTGGACAGCCCCGGCGAAACGGTCTTCGCTGAACCTGCCGCCGTCAACCGGCGGCGCCAGTTCCAGCAGATCTATCCGCTCGTCCGCGGACAACCTGTGCTGCGCGCTGTTATCGATGATCAGATCGTAATAATATCTCCAGCGCCGGGCATCGCAGGCGAGCTTGGTCCGGAATTGCAGTTGATGCTCCAGATTCCCCTGCCGGGTGGCCGGATCAGCGGTCAGCAGCACTTTGAGATCGAAGTATCTGCCGATCTCCGAAACGCGGTAGCCTTCGCACACCACTACCCTGACTGCTTTATTCCTGGCCAGACCGCGCACGCGCCGGACCATCGCCTGCCAGTCGATGGTGGAATACGTCCGTCCGCTGCGCCGGCTGGGGAATTCCTCCATGAAATCGTCGCGATGCGCCACAGCCACCGCATCGCCGTGCAGCTCAAGCTGGTCTACCAGCCGGGTTTTGCCCACGCCCGACGGCCCGTCCAGAAGCACCAGCACCGGACGATCCGGATTGGCTTTGAGCTTTTCGCCGATAAGAATCTCGAGCCGGGCAAGCCCCCGTTGCGCAGGAAGCGCCGGCTTGAACAGCCGCTCGCGCAGGGTGAAATGCCGGGCGCTCTCGATGATCTCCTCTTTTTTGGATTTCTCCATCTCCAGATACATGGATAAATAAGGAATATCCAGGAAAGTCGGACAGACCACAACGTCAACGTTACGCGCCTGCCTGATCCCTTTCTTCAGGTTCCGGTAGTAGTTCATGATGCAATCTCCCCGCTCGAACATCTTCAGGTTCAGAATGACCAGCGGCGGCCTGGCTTTCAAAGATGCGCACTGCTGTGCCTGCATGACAATATCCACCGCGTCCTGGGCGGGAACCGCAAACCGGGAAACAAAAAGACCGTCGATGTCCGGCTGTTGCAGATACCCGGCCGCATTCTCGCCGGTCACGCACCGGCCATAGAGCACATACATCTGTTCAGCGACATCAGCTCCGTACTGCCGGTCCTGCGCCAGCCATCCCCTGATTCTATTGCAGATACGCTGGATTTCTGCCGGATCAACGGCTTTCTGCCGCTCTTTTTCCTGCTCGAGCACCCAGAGGGGCAGATATCCTACAACCACGTCAAGGGCTTGATCGGCGCTTATATCCCGGAAGAGCGCAGCGAGCTGGTCGATCAAGACCTCCTCGGTGCGGCCGGCATTCCTCTCTGCGAGGGTGTCGGTAACGAAAACCATGGGGATCAGCCCTTTTTCCAGCGCGGCCTTGACTTTTTTATTCACCAGCTCGTAAGGCTCGATGATCTCAACCGCTCCCCGGGTCCTTTCCGGATGCCCCAGCATGACAAAAGTGACTTTTTCGCGCAATAACATTGCCGGCGAGATCTCCGCGGTAAACGGACCGGCGTCCTTATAAAACATGTTCTGGGCCCCCAGGAATATGCCCCCGTCGGCAGCGGCATCCCCGGGCTCTTCATCCTGATCCTCAAGCGGCTTCTCCCCGTCGGTAAGCTCGGTCTTATACCCCTGTTTTCTAAGGAACTCTGCCTTTTCGTTCCAGGTCCGGCCGGTATCGAGCATCTCCGGCATGACTATGCGCCGCGCCACGGTCAAGGGGTCGAGCACGATCGTGGACAGATAACTCCAGGGAAGTATTTCGATACGGCTGTTGTTACGGATCTTTTTCCGGGAAATTGCCGCCGGCAGCTCCCGGCACATCTGCTGCGCGTCGAAAAGAGCGTCCGGCGCGATGCCGGACTGCCACCCTCTTTTTGCGAAAACGGCATTCCACTGCCGGCAATGAGATTCATAACGCTCCAGGACCACCGGATCGATCGCTCCCAGTTTGCCGGTCACGGCAAGCAACCTGGTCAAAAAATTGCCGGAAACTTCGGTATAGTACGACAGCAGCGTTCTTTCGATCAGATTCCAGTATTCGCCCTGGTAATCGCCGTAGCGGCAGACGAACCGGATATTGTCGAGCGCGGCCACGATCTCCTGGTCGCGGTAATAATCTTCCAGGTAAGCGAAAACCGATTCGCCCAGCTCTGCGTCCCCTCCCAGCGCGGAAACCGCCAGCATCACCCGGCTGCCCATCACCGCGCGCAACTCGATAGCCATATCCAGGAAGAGCGAATCCGTGCAGGGTGATCTGATGCACCGCTCAGGATGATACGCCCTGTTCGCATCGGTGATCGGGCCGGGGAACCGGGCGAGCACGTCCCCGCCCATATCCAGGCACAGGCAGAACGACTGGTCAAGCCGCCCCCGGTTCCAGGCAATGAAATCCTCGGCCAGGATGCGTCCGCTGAACGAAGCGTCCACCATGACCATCTCGATCGCGGTTTCGCTCAAGGCTTCATACACTTTTCCTTCGGAAAGCCGCAGGAAGCGGGTATCGAGCGGCCGGCAGCGGAAAACCGGCAGATTCACCGGGACTTCTATGGAAAGACCTTTGCCGATGGTGTAAAAATGCGAGGCTCCCGGCTGCGGCGACAACCGGCTGCCATTATAACGCAGATGCTCTATGGGGATCGGCCCACCCCAGGGATTTTCCCTGCCGCGCTTGAGATTGGGGACCACCAGAATGACCCTGGCGTGGGGCAGAAGCTTCTTGATCACCTGGGCGTGATGTATGCCGCCGAGACTGTCCCCGCCCCCGCCGGCGGCAAGAATATAGAAATAGCGGATAGCCCCGATATCCAGGTCCTGCGGCCAGAAACCGTTACGATAGAAGAAATCCTGCGTAACGCGCCGCGCATGGCCGCCGTCGGAGAATTCGAACGAATACTGCGCCACCGCGCCGGAAGCCGCGATCGGCCTGAATCCCAGAGACTCATAGAATCCGCGCGCCCCTTCCTCCACTCCCTCGACCACAAACTCCCGCGCGCCCAGTTCTCGCGCCGCATCCAGCGCCAGACGCATCAGATCCCTGCCTATGCCCCGGTTACGGTACCCGGGCCGGACTTCGATCGCGTGCAAAGAGGTCACCCGGTGGTCTCCGGGAGAGAACCCGAATGTCATCCGCGCGCGCCTGCGCGCCGCGTCCCATTCGACATCTGCGTATCCCACCGGCGCGCCATCGGCGAAAGCGTTGATGCGGTAAAACACGTGCTTGCGGCCCGCCCTCTGTCCCTCCAGGACCGCGCAGGCATATGTTATTGAGGACGAGGTGGCCCTAACACCCGCCACGGTAGATGAGAGCCCCTCTGGTCTCCTCAATTGTTTTCCGCCGTCCTGTATGATCCTGGCAACTGAAAGTTTCAATGCCCTTCTCAACTCTTCATCGGGATAAATATCGTTGGTAAAATGCACTTTTCTGTCCGCGGTGATGATCAGCGCCCCGCCGAACGCCGCGCGCGACCGCTGCAAAACAGCGGCCAGATGATACAGCTCCATCTCCATCACCCCGAATCCCCGATCCGCCCATTCACAAACCTGGTTGTGCGTGCCGTAGAAACGGTTGGGCACGGTAACTACCCGCACCGCGCCGATATCGTCTCGCAGGTCTTTCAGCGCTGCCCGGTCGAGCATGCGATTGGAGATCGCAACCTCTTGTCCGGTCACCGGGTCAAACATGGCGACCGGAAGCGCCACGCTGTTATCCGTAAGGGCCGGGTCGATGCTGGCGCACGTTCCCAGGAAAAAGACGTTCTCCAGGTCAACGCCGAACTTTGCGCACTCCTCCGCCAGCCAGCGCATGAAGATCCCGATCTGTCTGCCGTAGACGGACATTATATTTACCGCCAGCACCCTGTCCTTATTGGGAAGCGTGACAACCCGTGCGCTGAAGAGATCGTCATCGATGTCTTTTGTTTCCAGCGGCCGGCCGCATGCCGCTTCAAGCGCCGCCGCGACCCACCGCGGCCTGAATGCGAAAACCACGTGCTTCAACCCGCCAAGATGCCCTTCCAGCAAAGATGCGTATAGCGCTTCATAGGTTAAGCCGGTAAAGCGCAGAGAAATATGCTCCGGTGACACACCCCGATACCTGGCCATGGCCAGGATGTCTTCAAGATGCGTTTCGCCGTAGACGTTGGAGATGACGAATGTATTCTTTGCGTCTTTGCCGATGCCGTAGATGCGGTGCCTGAACGCTCTGTATCCGATAGGAGGATCTATTCTCTGGATATCGCTGCCTGACCGCTCGATCCATTCGACATAGTCCCTTGTTGTTCCTTCCGGGCCGAAATGTATCTCGATCTCGGCATTATTCTCGAGACATTCCTGAAAAACGGTTTGGGGGATCCTTTGATCGATGAAGTATCCGGTATCCATGGTTTCTTCGGCCGGGGTCAGCGGCAATTCGATACCATTGAACCGGACCGGATCGATCTTTTCCGGCGCAATGGTATGCACGGCCCGGAATGCGAAGAATCCTTCATCCAGATTGTTGTAGACCGGAGAGAAGCGGAATATGCGCGAGCGGAGATGTACGAATTCGCCTGCGGACGGCGCGCGCAGGTAGCGCCGGAATAGCTCCCGTAAAACCGGCTCGGTAAACAGCGCTTCGACCACCAGGCTCTGTCTCCGGACGGCACGATCATGCCTGCTGATCCATGCCTCCAGTATCCGCTTCTTCCGGGATGCGGCATAAGCGGAGAACAGACGACGCGCTTCCTCGAGTTTATCCGGGGAACGCTCATCCAGCGCAGCGATCCGGCGCATAAGGGTCAAAACGTCTTTTTCTCTGCTCGACCAATCGAACAGCCCCCTGCGCGGGATCATTTCTTCCATCACGCGCAATTCAATAACCGGATCATTGCCGCTTAGATAAAGATCGAGCGCCTCTTCGGACGGAAATGCCGTCATCTTCGCGGTTGTATCCAAGAATGCCAACCCTTCGAGCAGGTGCGGTTCCGCCCTGAAAAACCGCGCCCGGCTTTCCAGATACGCTGCTTCATCCGCCTGCGGGATCGCATCCAGGCTGTCGGCCATCTGGCGAAAAGTGACGCGCTGCAGGTTGCCCGACTCTTCGGCAAAGATTCCCGTGGTATAAAAAGGCGTATCCTCGGCGCAGAATATCTCGCTGGTCGACCAAATGTCCACAAACCGCTTCTGCAGTCTCTCCTCGCTCTCCAGCTTATGCCGGTCATACTTGATGGTGGCAAAAACACAGTCGGCTTCAGCGCGGAAAGCTCTCAAAAACAGTTCCAGGGTGGTCAAGGTTCTCCCGTAACCCACATTGATATCGATAAAGATGGCGTTCTCCAGGACAGCCGCAGCCCGGGTAGACCGAAGAACCGCCTGAAGCAGCGGGGCGGCGGCATAGGTAAGCTCGCCTTTGAGCATGACCGACCTGCGGAACAAATACTCTCTGAATACATCTTTGTCCAGCCTGCGGAAATTCGACGCGTCGATCATCTCCGTGCCCAGCACGGTTATGATCCTTTCTCTTACTGCCCGCAGTTCTGCCGAAACCGCAGCATCTTCCGCCTCGAAATCGGCATCCGTCAGCGCATACTGACCCGCGGACATGATGGCTGCGTTTATCCGCCTCTTCAATGAAGAAAGCTTCCTGCCCAGCCCGATTTTCGCTGACAGACGCGGATCGATACCGATGTCTGCCAGCGCGTCCACCAACTGCCCCCTGGTCCTGCCGCGCAGGTATTCCTGGAAAGAAGCTCTGTCGCCATCCGCAATGCCTAAAGCATCAGAGACGATCCGGCGATCCGCGGCAGCGAGACCTTCGAAAATGCCGCCGATTTCTTCCAGATCGCCGTCGGTCAGGACATAATCGCGCTCTTCGGTTTCCAGGAACCCGTTGATGTACAGGCCCAGCCCTTTGCCTTTTTCGAGGCTGGAGATCTTCAGAAGGTGCGCGGACGGCAGGCCGACTACGTATCGGGAGAAAAGCGCGTATACATCCATGAACGGTTCGGCGTCCCGGGCCAGGAATACCGGAGTATACCCTTGGTTGATGATCGCCGCCAGCACCGGCAGGAAATAGACCACCATTTCTTCCGGCAGCATCGGTTGATGAAACGAATCGTCGGAAACGAAGTTCTCGAGAGTCACACCCGCCGTCTGTTGTTCATCCTTGAGATGCAATGCCGCCAGATAACCGTTGCCCAGAAGCTTTCTGTCGATCAACGAAACCAGTTCCCGATCTTCGCTCAACAGAACCGCCAGAAACAGCCCCGGCGGGTAGGCAAAATAAGATAAGAGCGCGACCAGCTTGCTCACCGGAATGTTGCGCTGTTTCAGATACGCCGCCGTCTGCGCCAGAAGGACCCCGTACCCTTCGTGACCGCGGTAAGCTTCGATCCGGCGCGCCAGCCCTGCATGATCGATGGCGACCAGACTGTCAGCCGGAGTGACTCCGGCAAACCCGCAGAGCAACTGATATTCCTCGAGAACAATATCTTTTAACCACGGGGTAAGAAGCAGGTCGTTCCTGTCGATAGCGCTCATCACGTGATTGAAAACAGCCCGCCTGATCTCTTCTTCGTCGCGATAAAGCCCGAGAAATTTCCTCGAGCGGATTTCCCGGGCGCGCGCGAACGACTTGGCCACCCCGCCATTGAACTTCGCCGTAAGTCCGTCACGATCGAACCAGCCGCGCAGCGCCCCCTGCTTATCAAACCCTCCCGCAAAGATCTGGTCCGCGATATCGCCTTTACGCATGTCTTCGTGTTTAGCGTTTGTATCCACTGACCGGGAAACATTCACTATCTGCCAGGCGGTTTTTCCTTTGGGGATGAACAGATAGTACAACCTGGAAACGGCGGGATTCGCCGCAACGAAATCAGCGATACAATTGATGCTGGAGAATAACGAAGTCTGCCCCTTAATGATCGCCAGATACTCCCTGTCGCTGCGGCTCAACAGTTCTTTCAACGCCGCCGAAGCAGTATGCACATTGAACCCTTTGCCCGCCGCCCCGCTCTCGACAATCGTTATCCGATCCCCCACCCCGTCGAAATCGGCGAACGACAGCACCGCGCGAATATCGTCGGTGGTCACATCATTGATCGTAGGGTACTTCTTCCCGGCAAATACAACGTTCACCTCCTCGCCCCGATTTTCCCAGTAGCGTATGTATGAAGCGGCGAGAAAAATATCGAAAACCAGCTCGCCGTTGTTGTCCGGAAAGATCATAAGATCGCGCGGCTGCGCCGCCAGCGCCTGCTCCAGATCCTTGATTTGCTCTTCGTCAAGGAATCGCGCTTCGTCGCATTTTGAAAGTATCTGCGTCAGGGACGCCGCATCCGCGGGCACATCCACGTCGTCTCTGCCCGCATTGATGAAATTACCCATAATAGAAAGCGCGACGATCTTTCTAAAAGACCAGATGCCGTCATCTTCGGCGCGCATCCGTCTTAAAACGTTCAAGGCGAGTTGGTTCGCGACTGCATTCTCCTGCGCAAAAGGATTGAAGCGCTCTCCCAGAAGTTCCCGCGCCCTGAAAGTCAGATACCCGAAGAGCTCCTCATACGAGTACGTTTTTATCAGATTGAATATTTCCTGCGTGGTCTCAAAATCCATACTATCGACCTCGCAGAGAAGATCGATTTCCGCTTCCAGGCGCTCCCGCGCTTGCGCCGGCAATCTCCGGGTCACCGCCCTGGCTTTATTCTTCAGATACGCGAGCTTGGTTTTGTAATCGGCAATACTGTTGAGCCGGTCGAACTGGGAGAATGATTCTTCGCTGCGCAAACCGGAATTCTCCAGGCGCTGGGCGACGAACTTCAGGAGTTTCCCGGTCCTGTCCGCGAGGATCTGCGCGGTAAAAGCGTTGGAGATGGACGGGTTACCGTCTGTCGCGGCAAGCCGGCGTCTCAAAGGCCAGGCCATATCGTTCTTCATATGAATAAATGATTTGCGCATCCAGGCGGGATAGTCCCTGATCCGGGCCAGATCGACTAAAGCCGCGGGGTACGCCGAATTGAAAACGTAATAAGCGGCGTAGTCTCTGAAAGCGACCGGGGCAGCCGGACGGGCAGTGTAAACGATGTCTTTGAGCCGTTCCAGAGCATCCTCGGAACGGTGCGCCTCAAGGATCAGATCCGGGGAAAGTCCGGCCTCTGCGAGGAACGCGCCGACAGCGGCAACATCGAACTCGGCGGGAAGATCGTCGTTATAGATGCGTGCCAGGCCCTTGGTCATTATCGCAAGCGTATTTTCCAGTATATGTTTTCTGGTCCGCGCGATCTCCCCGCGATCAGCGAAGCGAAATCCTGCCTGCCTGAAACGCTGCAGCGCCGGGAATTCATCCGCGAGAGCAACCAGTACTTCGGGCGCGACAGCCACCTCGCCGGCTTGCGTCCCTCCTTGTAGGCTCAACAATGACCGGATCAGCCAGCAGCATTCGAATCCGCCAAGAAGGAATCTCTTTTCCCCGGCGTCGATTATCCCGCTTTGCTCAAGGCGGTCGACTACTTCCGGACACCGGCTGGTCGGCAGCGGGCCCGAGAAGATCTCCAGCAGACAAACCACGCGCTGGAATTGACGCAGGAGCATCTTAACGTTCACGGTCTCATCGCGCTCGTCAACCGCCCGCAGCTCTTTCAGGCTGTCGACCACGTTGAAAGCGAACGCCGCCTCCTTTGCCGCTTCGGGCAGAAGAGCAACGCGCATGGATTCCCGGTATGCATCGAATACCCGATCATCCCCTGCTATCTTTTGCATATCGATCCCGCGCGCAAGATGGTAGGCTGAATCGGTGACCATCTCTTCAATGACTCTGCGCGGGGTCACCACGGCATGCCAGGGCTGCAGATCGACCCTGAAGCTGATTTCCGGAGAATTGAGAAGGTGGTAGGCGTGAAGCAAGGCGAGCAATACGAAACTGCGGTAGCTGTCCGAAGACTCTTCGTCGAAAAGGATCACCAGATCGATATCCGAAGTCAGTCCGGATTCGTGGCGGCTCATTCCCCCGATCGAGAACAACGCGAATCCCTCGCCGGTCGCAAGTTTGCGCAGATGATCGGCATACGCGCGATCGAGCGTACTGCGCAGGTCGAAATCCATTTTTTCAATCAAGCGCGCGGAGAAAGGCATTTTGCCTTTTTCCGACGGCTGCCGGTGTAACGCCCATTCCCGCAGGTATGACAGATGTCTTACCAGGCCGGTCTTATCCTCTTTGCGCAGGTAATCGACCGCGTCAGCGAATGTTTCGCGCACGATCCGGTGCTGCAACAGGGAGATTTCCTCGACCAGCGCGACAGCATCGAAATCTCCCGCAAAAACAGCGCCAAGGCGTTCCTTGCGCTGCGCGAAAGCTTGAGCCGCGAGTTTCTTTCGCACGGTCTCGATGAACCATTCCCGCTCGTCGCTACGCCCCTGGGCGAGAGAAGTGCGCATCATTCTCGAAGGCAGCGGGCGCACGGCTATTTGCGCGTATCCCCGGCCGCTGCTTGCCTCACGCATCCTTACCGCGGGGAAAGCCGGCCGGAACCCCGGATAAAGCTGCTGCACCGCTTCAGCGTATCCCGCCAATCCGGCGCCCCAGCGCTGCTGGTATTCTTCGATCGCGGCAGCGACCGCTCTGGATATCAACTCCGCCTCATCCGGATGCAGGATCTTATCCCGGGCATACGCCATATCCGGCAGCGGGCTGCCTTTTTCGTCGAAACCGGCCAGTTCGCATCCATTATTAGTGTAGACCGAGACGGTGCGCGCTAAACCTTCCGGCAGATGGTCGATTATGCGCGAGCGTACTCCCCGCAGGGAACCGGTGGTAATAAAAACCACTTTGAGCGCTTTCCTTTCCAGCAGGGCGACGAGCCTGGCCTTGACCGAAGGCCGATCCGCCAGTTCTTCCGGCGTCCCGTCATTTCGTATGCCCAGCAACGTCCCGTCGATATCCAGGATCAGGATCCTGCATGGCAGTTCTCCCCGGATGATCTTATCCAGCCAGAATTCCGCAGCTTCTATTCCCATTCCGCCTCTGATCACTCCCTCAACGATCCGGGACTGATCCGGATCAACGCCGATGCAGATGACGCCCTCGATCTCGCTGATGGGAGCATCGCCGCCGCCTTTATACATTTCGTTGGCGATACAAACAATCTCTTCAGGCGCCGCGCCGGTGATCTGCATCAGATGCTCCACGGCGGTCCGCTTATCGATTCCCCGGCGCGTAATGCTGACGCTGGAGGTACCCGTAGCCAGCAGATCGACTGCCGGAAGGATCGCCGGCTCTGCCTGCAAGGCGCCGCCGTCCGCGAGCCGGCCGCGTTTCCCCTCCCGCAGCGCATCCGCGATATTCCTGACTGTTTTTTCGATATCCGTATCTTCATTGCCGCTCTCGATAACCAGACCCGCCTGTTTGTATCCGTCGATCACCCTGCTGGTTATTTCGCGGTATTTTTCCATGCGGATATCGATGAGCGTGAACCGGTTTTTCTCCGGGGCAACGTCTTCCGGGCGCAGCGGCCGGAAGTCTTCGGGCCGGCCGCGAGCTCCGATCCGCCGCCTGCACACTTCTTCGCTGACATCGACAACGATCACGGCAGCCAGTCTTAACCCGTACTTCGTCATGAATCCGGACAGGCGCGGTTCGAAATTTTCATCCACGGGGTTGCTGTCCAGGATCACCCCTGCGGAAAAATCCAGATCGTTCGAAACGATATATTCGTCGACAGCCTGATCGATGAGTTCTTCGGTTTTAGGCAGACCGGGCGTGTTTCTCCAGGCTTCGCGGATGATAGTGCCTTTGGATAGATGCGGAATGGCTAATTGTTCCGATAGTATTCTGCTGATAGTGCCTTTGCCGGAAGCGGGCCGTCCCAGGACCAGGATCAACGGATTCCCGGCTTGAACTGCGGGGATGGGCAGACCGCTGCAAGTATATGCAAGGCTCAAGCAAACTACCAATAAAACCAGAACTATCGCCCAGTTAAACGTATTCAGTATCATTGTCGGAACGACAAATAAAGCGGCGGCGATCGCCAGCCAGCAGACGACAAACTTATTTCTCTCATGCTTACGATGCGCCAGAATTGTTTCCGCGGATACACCCCGGTATCCCAACGCTCGATTGATTGCCAACGCCTGCCCTTTGTCGGTTGCGCCCGGCCTGGCCAGGATGAAAGTATGCTGTTCCGGGGTAGAAAATCCCTGTTCGATGATCTCGAACCCCGCTTCGTTGAGCATGGCCAGATAGATCAGATGCACCATCAGAAGATCGTGGCAGGTCAAGAGTACGATCCCCCGCGGTTTCAATACCCGTCGCACTTCATGCATGTCCGCTTCCGCGGAACCCAGGATCACCGCATCTATGCTCCGGTCTTTCAACGGCAATCTGCCGGCCAGGCCGGTCAGGAACCCGTTATTCTTTCGCTTAAGCATCCGCGCGGCCTTTTCGTTGAACCGCACCAGAGCCGGATCCATATCCACGCCCAGATAATGGACCGTGCCCCCGCCCAGCTTACCGCAGATCAGCGGCGCGATGATCCCGCAGCCCAGATCGAGCACCCGGATCTGCCCCTGTTTGTTGCGGATAAAAGTTTCGATCATCCGCCTGATGTGGAAATGATTGAGCCAGCGTCCGCCCATTATGGTTTCCACGATCCACAGGAAACGATAATTCAATTTAACCCCGACAGTATGTTCGATATTCGCCGAACGACGGGTATTGCCCAGCAGCACCGCAGTCAACTGGTCATTCACTTCCTTTCCCAGATCCGTGGCCAGGAAAGCCTGTTGAACCTTACTCCGGTATTCTCCGCAATCAAGCAGGAAGTGCGCGGTCATCGTGGTCATCACGAAAACCTGGCCGCCGACCGAGTGCTGCGCTTTCTTCATCACCTCGATCGCCTCCCTGATTTTTTCTTCAGCGGGAATATCTTTAAACTCTTCCCGGCGCTCCTGCGCCTGCCGGCGGACATGCTCGCTGCCGGAATCAAGCAATCCCCGTTGCAACACATAGGCTTCGGTCATAAAACGCAGCAGTTCCAGCGCGCGCTTATCCTGCCGGGTCAGTTTATCCTTGCCGCCGTCGAGCCTGATCTCCTGCACCCGAAGATCCTGCAGCTGCTTATACTCCAGCGGCCGGGCGGGAAGCGTCAGCCCGGCGAACACCTGCGCCTCGACCGTATCTATCCTCTTCTTCATCTTTTCCCACTCATCCTGCACCTGCTGGCTGAAAACATAGCCGAATTGCGGCCCCTTTTCGGCGCCGAAATACGTATACCCGAGCAACTGTTTCTGCTTGAAGGCCGATTTCAGATGCGCGTAAACGGCTTTTTTGAATGCAGGGTACCCTTCGGCGCTGTACAACCCGGCCTTGTGCACGATCTGGTAGTATTCGAAATACGTCATCAGGGAGAAAATCTCGAGTATATTCTCCGCCTTTTTGTCCGCTGCGACGGCAGAGCGCACGCAGTAAACGATGTGGTCGATCATAAACCGTATCAGCCGGGCCAGGTATTGATCGTATTCGCTCTGATCGAACCATCGGCGCACCATTTGTTCGATCCGCTCATCCGCGGCCAGATCTATCGCGCCGTCAGGCAACACCGGCAGCTCTGCAGGAAGCTCATCCCTTACCGCGCTGTCGAGCAGTATATATCCCTGGGTCTGCCCGGGCTGCCCCTGCCTGCCCGCGCGACCCATCAACTGGTAGTCGATACGCGGACTGATCGCGCTGATCGAGGTATACAATACGAATAATCCTCCCGCGACAATCGACTCCGGGGTCATCTTTATGTCTGTGCCCCGGCCGAGCATATTCGTGGCCACGGTAACCGCTCCGGGCCTTCCTGCCTTGCCCACCGCAGCGTTCTCATCTTTCCCGTTGCGGGCGTTCACCAGCCTGTGACGGATAGCAGCTTGATGCAAGACCCGGCTGATCATCTCCGATTCCGCGATAGAAGCTGTGCCCACCAGCACCGGCCTGCCCTGTTCGGATAGTTCCCTGATCCTGGCGATAATCGCCCGCTCCCAGGCGCCGGCATCGGCGAAATATCTGTGGGCAAGATCTTCGCGCTGGTTAGGCCAGCGGGAAGGCAGGACCGAAACGTTCTCGATTCCATAAATGCGTTTCAACTCTTCCCGGGTGAGCGCAAAATCGGCTGTTCCGGTCATGCCGGAGATGCTGCCGTACTGACGGAAGAAGATCGGCACGGGCAGGTTGGTCAAATACACGTCCATCCGGGCAAGAATGCCCTCGCGCAATTCCAGGCACTGATGCACGCCCAGAGAATACCGGGATTCCGGGCTGATCCTGCCGGTTGACTGGTCGACCACCGTGATCCCCCCATTGCGCACCATATAATCCACATCCCTGATAGTAGTCAGACAGGCGGACAGGTATGCCTTGATGAACTCGATCTGGCTAAGCCGCTCCAGCTGACACTCGACGGTCTTTTCCAGATCCTGCATCACGGCATCCCTGCTTACCAGACGCACCAGCCGCAGCCATAATCCCTTAACCCGTGCGAACGGCCGGGTCGGCGGAGTGCGACCGTTCAGGAATGCATTGACCTTCTTCTCGCCGACTTTGGTCAGGTCGAGACCGCCATTGTTCCACCGGTAGTCTCTTCCGGCTTGCAGCGCGTCAGCCACGCTCTTAAGCTCTTCCTGGGTCTGTCCCGCCAGGCCTTTGACCAGGCACAGCGCCAGCCCGGAACCGTTCAGGTCGATAAGCGAATAATCGGCTTCATCCACGACGGCAAAACTTTCCTGAAGATGTTTTCTGTCGATCGCGCCAAAAAGAAAATCGAAGCCGGTCGCGTTTACCGTGGTGTAGAGCACCTGGATCTCCCGGTAAAGGATTTTCTTGAATGCGAGCATGCTGGAGCGCTTAAAGTGCACGCCGACATAGCGGAAAGAAATGGAGTCGAAAAATCCGCCCCTCCTGGCGGCGTAGATGCCGACGATAACGGCAAGCGCCGCAGGAACGATCAGACATGGCCAGAACGCAGCGCCGGTTGCCAGGAAAAAGACGACCGCCAGTAACCCGCCCCAGATGATCAATCCCGGTAAAGCTATCAAGACGGTAGTCACGATCGGTTGGAACAGCTTTGACGCATTCTTGAGTTTCGAGATGCCGTAACAATTCGAGGTCTGGGCCAGGCCGGAGCGGATCCCGAGGAAAGCGAACAGTTTTCTGGTGAGCAGGTAATCCCTGCGGCTTAGATAATCGTTCTGGGTAATGATATGGACCTGCTGGCCTTTAAGCGCGCGCAGGTACGCCGGGAGCATGGCCACGAACGTTTTACCTTCGCCGGTCTTGATCTCGATCACCCGTTTGCGTTCAAGCAGCAGTCCTCCCATCATTTGCACGTCGTAGATGCGTATGCCGTTGGTCCGGCGGAATGCCTCGCGCACCACCGCAAACGCCTCGGGAAGGACCTTGTCGTAATTCTTTCCTTCGGAAAACCGCTGCCTCAATTCTCCGGTCTTAGCCTGCAGTTCGCCGTCGCTCAAACCGCGCATTTCTTCTTCAAAAACATTTATCCTGGCAACCAGGGGAAGCAAGTTCCGGGACTCCTCGCGGTGACGCTGGCTCATCGCTTCGATCGAAACCTCAAGCTGACGGAATTCCTCCTGCGCGGCCTGACGCCAATCGCACGCCTCTTCGGACCTTCCGCCGTCGAGATCGGGCGCGGCGAGCCGCATGACGTGATCGTGGTCCATAAATAAAGATATGACCGCATTCGCGGCTGAAGGCGCGATATACGCGCGGATGTTCGGCAGCAAGCCTTCTTCCCAATGCCGGTTCATCTCTTCCAGCGACCGCGGCCGGGCTTTGGTCTGTTCCTGGGCAAAGCGCCACTGCTTCACATCCGCCAGATCGGCGGACAGGTACACGGGCAAATCTACCAATTCACCCGTCGCCCCTACCCGGACATCCGTACTGATGGCATACATGCCTTCGAAGATTATCGCATCGACCCCCCGAAAATCCACCGTATCCGCCACAAGCCCCGGCGCAGGAAACCGCACGTATTTAATTCTCTCTATCTCGGCCGCTCCCTGCCTTGCCTGTTCCAGGAACGACCGGGCTTCCTCGTTGCGGAAATGCCGGGGATCGAGCTGCGTGCCCAGAGCAGCTCTTTGCTCTTTGTCCTTCATGAAGTCGTCGAAACCGATGAGCGCCACGCGCAAGCCTCTGACTTCCAGAGCTGCCTGCAGCCTGGCGGCAAAGGTGCTTTTGCCCACGCCGGAGTATCCGCCGATGCCGATGATATACGGACGCTGCGCGGACGCCAGAAAAGCTTCGAGCGCCAGTTGCGCCACGCCTTCGACGGATATTTCAGGCGCAGAAGCGGCAACCCCTCCGTCGTTCAGACCGGCCGCGATCGCCGCCTGCGGAATCTTTTTCCGGAAGATATGATGCTTCAGATCAAGAAAATCTTCCGGAACGTATTTTTCCCTGGCCAGGAAATCGCTCAAACCCGCGCAGAGATACCCTCCGCAACGCAAGCTGTCCCGGAAGGAGTCGAAGAACAGCGCCCGGCTGCCGGGCTCTTTGTAATAAAGGAACACATTCTTGCAAACGATCAGGTCCGCGTCTCGTATCCTGCCAACCGTCTGTTTGTCGAAAAGATTCAGGAAGCGGAATTCGATCAGGCTGCGGACTACCGGCTTCGGACGGATAAGCACATCGTCCTGCTCGAACCATTCGTCCATATCGATCTCTATTCCACGCGCGCGCAGTGCAGCAGTGCCGCTGACGGCCCGAAACGGCTCATCCGCCTGATGCCGCGGGTATATGCCCCGGCGCGCTTCTTCCAGAGCTACGGCATTGTAATCGGTAGCGAGGATGCGGATATCCCACTTCCGGTCGTCGATGCCGGCCTGTTCGAACGCGGTCTTCATCAGCACAGCCAGCGAATACGCTTCCTGCCCGGTGGAACATCCCGCGCTCCAGATGAAAATGGAATAATCGCAAGCGGCGCTCTTGCGTTTGATCATTCTGGTCAGCTCGCCGTACAAAGCATGCAGCTGGCCGGCGTCCCTGAACCAGTACGTGCGATTATTGCTGTTCCTGCGCAGCACAATCGACCCGAAGTCGGGCATGCGGGAATCGATGTATTCCCGGAAACGGCTGTACTCGCTGCGCATGCCGTATTTCTGCCGGAATCGCTCCCAGCGGCTCGGGCGGGCAATGCGCCTGTCGAGTTCCAGGACGTCGATGGCGCGCAGCGAACAATACCAACCGATGAGCGTTACCAGATGATCGCGCATTTCGCTCTCCGCGTACAGCACAGCGCCCACGTCTCTGCTCAACGCTTCCAGAACGGCTACATACGCTTCTTCCGTGTCCGTCGCGCCTCCGTCAGGCAGTTCCGAAGATCTGCCCCATTCGCTGTAGACGGACCGGTACAGCCGCCTGACAACGGGAGCATCGTGGGTCAGGAACTGTTCGCCGGTCGCATCAAGGATATAGCGGGCGTCGATATGCGGCGGCGTAATCAACAGGAACAGATGCAGCATGTCATAATTGACGCCCCTCTTCTCCGTCCTGTATCCCAGGCCGGGCAGGGTCGATTCCAGCAGGTAGGTGGACAAACCGCAGCACTGGGGATACAGCGGCAGCGGTTTGATGTACGCGTGAAGGATCTTTACCACGGTTTCTATCTGCCGTTCGAACGGGCGCTGGCGGTACGCTCCGGCTATTTTAATTCCCCGTTCCAGCTGATCCCGCAGATATAGCGCTTCCCGGTAAGCGCGCTCGTTCTTCTTGAATCTTGTCCTCATCCAATCGTGGTATTCCAGATAATCGAATACCGTCCGGGGAGACGCCAGATAAAATAAATACGCGGCGGATGTCTGGGCAAGCCGATCCACCGGGATGAGCAGATAATGGCCTGCCGGCTGAACAACCACTGACCGCAAACGCATGGCTTCCCTCTTGCGCCGAATCCTGGAGGAACTACCGCTGTCAACGATTAGGCCCCCGTCGTTATCGCCGTTGCGGGATCGCGCACTGACCAGGACATCAGCCGACTCGCGTAAAATGTCCGCTATCGCGTTGATGCCGTTATCCGGCTCTTCGGAACCGGCTTCGGATTTCGACAAACGGAACAGCACTGTTTCGTGGAAAGACGACTCCACCACGAAAAGATACGGGCGCACCCGCGTCCCCGAGAAAAACTTGAGATAGAAATCCGCCAGATTCTTCCAGAACCTGGTCAATTTGCCGTACTGCGGCGTGGATTTGTCCAGCGCGTCGATGCGCTCCTGGAAATAATGGGCCACCGGACCGGCGGCTTCGTAATTGCGCAGGATAGCCAGCACCGAGAGGATATCCGGCAACAGGCGGAATTTGACTGCGGAGGCAGCGGCTGCCGTATCGACCCGGAAAGCGATATGCCGGTTCAACTGCCGGATGAACTCGACGAATTTTTCCATCTTCTCTATCTGCCGGATCTCTTTGCCCGGGGCATACCCTTTGAACGAAAATGTGATCAGCATGATCCCGGCATAGAAAGACACCTGTTTGACTTCATCGTTATCCCAGTTGAAATACCAGTTAAAGCGCAGGCGCACATATTCCCAGATCTCCTGCAGCTTCTTTCTGTCGAATATTGCTTCCACAACGATCTTTTCCCTGCCGATACCGTTCTTCTTGATCAGCTTCCGGGAACTGATCACCACGCTGAATTTCCGCTCCAGCAATTCCCGGAAGTTGCCCCAGGCGGTGACAATACTGATGAAACCCTGGCGGTTGATCGGCCCGACGTAGACCATATCCCCGTTGTGCACGATAAAGCCGTACGCCTCGTCGGCTCTGGCCTGGCGCGCAGCGCGCAGGCAATTGAAGAACGCGTAGGCAACCGGGCGCACCGGCAAGACCCGCTGTCCCGCCACCCATGGGAGAGCGGTTTGCTGCAATTCGCCGACTTCTCTGCTCATCAGAATCAAACCGATGCGCGCGCGAACCAGCTTCTTCTCCCCGATTGCGTCGGTTTCCCGCTTGCCCGGAGCCGCGATAACGTAGCCGCCCCGGTCGATAATTGCGCCGATGAACCGGCGCACGGTCATCTCTTTTCCCCATAATCCGACGACTTCGGTAAACGAAACGCCGCTCCCCGTCGGTCGACTGATCTTGCCTATTACGGGAACGCCGGGCAGCAGTTGCTTCTCCGCTTCGCTCAACTCAAAAGGCGTTTCCGAGATGACCACAAAGCAGTCCAGGCTCGGATCCCCGGCTTCCGCTTCGCACGACTCGACCAGCTTGGCGAATTCCTCATGGCGCAGATTCTTGTTGTACTCCTTCATGCCTCTGCTCTCCAGGTCGCGCAAGCACTCTTCCATCACCGCGGCCTGCTTGGCGTAGAACTTATCCCGGAATTTCAACAGCGCGGCATATGAAACCCAGTATACCGAGAAACTGACGACGATATTAAGCAGGCTTAGTCTCCAGTCCATCGTGGGCCGCAGCACGCCGGTGAAAAACGCTATCGCGTAGAAGATCAGGATCGGCAGATACGTGGTGATCTGCGAGAAGATCATCGCCCCGATCTGCGTATCGAATTCCACGCTTCCGTTGGACTTGACCATCATCGTGGAAGGTAACCGCTGCCGTATGGTCTCTTCATCCGCAGGATATAAACCTTCGACGATGGTATTGCCGTACTGCGTGAGCCTGGTCCGGGTCTGTTCGAAATCTTTTTCCAGCCTGCCCACATACCTGGTCAGGATCCAGCCGCAGTACATGAATATATTCACCAGCCTGACGATAAGGCGCTTGAACCTGCCCAGGCAGGTGGGATCTTCGGCGATAACGATGTTGGAATAAACGGACCAGGCCTTGAGGACGTGGATAATATGCTGATACTCCAAAGCGTACGCGGCGACAAAAGCGAATTTCGCGGCTTTGGACCGGGCCTTGGAGTTTTGCCGCTGATCGGCCAGGCTCATCTGGGCGATGCGCTTGTGGGTTTCCATGGCCAGGAGGAACACGTCCTGGTAGAACTGGCGGATACCGAAGGCGTCGTCCGCGTAAATATCCTCTCCCCACAAAGGCGTGAACACGATGATCCGGGTGGAAAGAACCTGTATCCGGGCGATAACGTCGCGGGTCAGCGGCCGCTGGTCGGCCAAAAGCATTTTCCACTCCTGAAGAAGCTCGCCCGCTTTGTCGATTCTGGCTTTGAGCGGCTCTTTGAGAAATTCTTCCTTTAACTGCGCCATTTCGTCGGCGCCGCCGTCTTGATGCACGATCACGTCTAATTTCTCCCAACGGCCTTTTTCGATCAGCCTGATCTCGATCGACGCGGCAGGCACGCCTTCCGAACGCAGGAAGGCCTGCATCGACGATGCGGTAAAATGGCTGCAATGATCCACCAGATGCCGCTGCGGCCCGGCTTCAGGAACGCTGGGAGTCCGGATAATGATCCGGCCTCCTGTTTTGACTATGCGCAGGGCTTCCCGCAATTCCTGACGGGGATCGGGGAAATGCTCGAACACGCTGTCGAATATCACCGCGTCGAACGAAGCAGCGGGATAGTTCTGCTCGGTCAACGCGCCGACCCGGACGGGTATCCCTATCTCCCGGGCAAAACGGGCCATATACTCGGAAATTTCTACGCCTTCGACAATCCAACCCGCGCGCTTGAACAGCAACAATAGATCTCCGCAGGCGCAGCCGACTTCCAGCATGCGGCCTGCCTGCGGCAGATAACCGGTGAAATCGTCGAAGGTCCGCTGCGCCCAAAAAAGAATACTTTCCCGGAATTCATTGCCGCAGAAGATCGGATAACAGGCCTGATCGACCAGGGTCCGTTCTTTGCCGTCCCGCTCGAAATATTCCATGCTGTAGAGTCGCCGGTAGAACGAGCCATCCGGCTGCGGCGTCTGCCACATGCATCCGTCATCCCGGCACTTGACTATCTCCAGCTCCTGACCGTTGACCCGGATCCTGCTCAAAACATCATAGTCGCGCCTGCCGCAGCACGGGCAGCCGACCGGCGCAACCGCAAAATCGCCCACCCACGGAATCCTGCCTTCCCACAGAAGAGACGACTGCGCGAGGAATTCCTCGTCGAGCAGCAGGTCCAGGAATTCCTGCGCGCCGGCGGGGCCGGGAATGCGCGCGTTGATCACATTTTCGGCTTTTCCGGCATACGGTTCCGGCCCGAGCCAGAGCTTCACGCTATCCTTAAAAGCGAGCATCATCGGATCATCTATTTCGCTGTCCACCAACAGAAGTATGGCTGAAGGCTTGATACCCAGCGTCTCTACAATATGATTCATCGCATCGCCCTTATCCTGGCGGGACACTTCCACGGCAGCGGAAGACACGAAGACTTTGACCCCTTTGAACCTGATCGGGTCCAGCGCCAGGCGCGCGCGCACCTCGCCGGCTACCTGCTCCCGTAGAGGCAACGCATCCCGCATCGATATGTTCAGTTCGTCGGGACGGTCGGCTGGCCTGCGCCGGATAGGCCAGACATTGGTCTGATCGGGATCTACGCCGTTAGCCTCGAACACGCTCCTTACCGCCGATTCTATGGCGCCGACAAGAGCCAGCACGTCCTCTTCCCGGTCAAAAACCGGGAATGCCTGCGCGGGCGCCGGATCGAGCGCTCCCGCAGTATCGAATCTGAATATCCTGCCGCCGTTCTCCACGATCAAAAGCTGATCCGCTTTGGCCGGGGCGGAAAGCGCGGCGACGTACCGGTCGAGCATATGATCGTAACTATCGCCGGTGACCAGGGCGAATTGCATTCCCTTGTCCACGCGCAGTTGATGGATGACTGCGCTCATCGGCGCATCCAGCGGCTTACCTTTGAGCATTATCGAATCGTCTGCATCCGCGACAATCGCTTTGAGCATCTTCAACTGCGGATATTTCCCGAAAAACTCTTTATAATACCTGCGCGCTCCGCCGTCGGCGCTCACGGCTGTTTTTGCCGCAAGCACGACGCGGCAATTGGCAACATCTTCCATTGCGATCCCGGAGAAGCCGATCCTTTCAAGGATAGATCGATATTTGTCCATCGGCCACTCGGTTGTCGGCTTCCACCGAGTGCCGAGCGCGGACGTTTCATTCACCATTTCCTGCAAGCTCAAGAGATGCATGCTGCCGCCAACCTTCAGGACACGGTAAAACTCTTCAAGCGCCTGAACACGTAAAACATCCGGTAGATATTTTAACGTCCAGGCCGAATATACCGCATCAACCGCATGATCCATCAAAGGCAGGTTTACCGCATTGGCAGCGATAAAATCGGTTCTTGACCCGGCAAATCCGGTGTTTGCGGCTGCCGTTTGGAGCATTTCCGGCGAAATATCTACCCCTATAACATTGCGGACGCCTGCTTTGAGTAACAACGCAGCAACGGTTCCCGGCCCGGTCCCGACGTCCAGCGCCGTAACCGCTATCCCCGCGTTGTCCGGCAAAAACTCATTTTTAAGGAATTCTTCGTACGCGCTGTTGATGGTTATCGGTACCGAGCTTTCGCTCAACGCCCTGTGCCAATCGATGAGCTGCCGGTTATAGCTATCTGCGTATACCCGCCAGAAATCTTCGGTTAATCCCTGCATCGTGGTTGTTTCATCGATAGTGAATGCTGCTTCCTCCGGCAGCGTAAGAGTCCGATTTTTAAGCGCCGGGGCGATTTTAGCAAGATCGGCATTGACGATGTTGACGAATTCCTGGAATTCTTTTATAAGTCGTTCGATCGTTTGCCGGGCTTCGCTATCGGACAATCTGCCGCCGTCCGGCGCGCTCGATGAGCTGTTCCTGGCCCTCTTGATTCTGCCGTTTATCTTGTCCAGGCCTTTCTGGCCGTTCTGGACGGCTGCCGCCGCGGTTGCCGCATCGCTGCGCACGGTCTTATCCGTGTCGATGACCGCCGCCTGATTCAACGCGGCCAGATGCCTGCGGTCGCCGATCTTGCCCAGGGTCTGGGCGGCGAGACGACGGACATAGGCATCGGGATCCTTAACCAGCAACTCGGCCAGCAATGCCAGGGTCCGCTCTCCGGGCAGCGAGAATTGATCGATCAACGTTTTGAGCACCGCAATGCGCGTTTCCGGATTGACATCACGGACTCTCTCCAGAAGCGTATTCTCGTTCGAAAGCACACAAAAGCTCTTATCCAGCAAATACACCGTCTCTTCTGCCTGACGGTCGTTGCGCAGGTATCCCGGCCGCAACAGCCGGTCCCTTTCCAGGTACCGGCTCTCTACCGCGCTTTCCAGGACGCCGGGCAGCTCTTCAGCCGTAATTCCCCATGCCCCCAAATATGCCGCTTTCGCCTGGAGCAGAAGAGTTTCAGTGAAGCCGGAAGGTGACGACAGATGCCTGTCCAGAAGACAGGCGGTGACGAAACGCTCCTGCGCCTGGATGCGGGACAGGTCGAACATGTCCGAGACAAACGCCTTGATTCCGGCTTTGTACGTTTCCGGAATGTCGTTGTGAGTGATCAGCGCCTGGGCCAGAAAACCGTACAGAAAATCGTTGCGCCGGTCGCTGCGCATGCGTCTGCCCAATTCCTTGATCACCAGAGGGGCTACCGTAACCATCCGCTGATATTCATTTTCCGTGCCCAGCAGGGCATTATCCGGACTCCAGACAAGGCTGACGGGACTCATCAGCTTCTCGAAAACCGTAAGCCGTATCCAGTAGAACAGGACGTCGGCGAAGAAATTTACCCTTTTTTGCATCGGCAATAATATACCGGCAAGCAGGCCTTTCCTCATCGCGAACAACCCCTCGCGCGTATAGGAAGGACAATGTATCCCGAAGCATTTGTCCCAATCCCGGTGCGTATCCGTGCCCACGGTCACGGCCAGCGGACAAGCCCAGTAATAGTTGCGGTTGAAGTGGTCGACCGTGGCAAAAAGCTTGCGCATGTTCGCTTCGCTCTCTCCGCTGTGCACGCATTCCACCGCGCGGAAACCCGGCCACAGTTTACCCTTACGGTCGATGCGGCTGTATTGGGCCAGCGCATTCTTAACCTTGATCATATTCCACCCTTCTCTCCTTAAAGGATGAGCGAAAACGGGAAGGAATCCGTGGTCGAGACAAAAAGCCATGGCTTCATCGAAAGTGAAAGCGCATTTTGTCTTGTCGCAGTATGCCGGGAGGTTGGTCAGACAGCCGATCTTGAAACCGTTGATATCCTTTTCCTTGACCGCTCCTCTTCCCGGCGGGCCGTGCGTTACATAAAGCACCGTGGCTATATCGTTCTTATTGAACAATTCTCCGCGGGGGAATACCCTGCGAATGTCGTCATCGGTAACCGCCAATTTCGGCTGCCGCCGGTTGAAATCAGCAAGTATGGCGGCGGTGATTCTTTTCGATTCACGGCGATTGGTCTCGATGCCCTCCAGCCATCCGTGTTCTCTGGCCCGCTCCAGCCATTGCAGGAATGCCCGGTTATTCTTTCTCCAGTAGCCGAGCAGATGTACGCTCTCCACCAGATGTTCGGGAGTATAGATGGTCATTTCGATGCCGGGAACATATTGTATCCCTCCCAGGATCTCGGCTGCCGCGATAGCTTCGGGCTGACTTTCAAACGTGTCGTGGTCGGTGATGGACATCACTGACCAGCCTTTCAGCCAGTATTCCACCACCAGATGGGCAGGAGTGAAGAATCCGTCCGAATAGACCGAATGAATGTGCATATCGACCCGGCCGGACATTTCCGTGCTGCGGGTAAGGTAATCCGCCGACTGGAGCAATTGTATGCATTTGACCGCGAATAACCGTTCTTCGGTAGGAATATACCATTTCTTTACGGTCTCCATGGCCCATTCGCGCAGCGCCAGGGCGCAGAAGCGTTCCCAGGATTTCTCCCCCTGCGCATCCTGCTGCGCCATCGGCATGTCGGCCCAATTCAACAACAGCTCTATTTCGTCTCTACGGTCCTTTTCGATCAAAAGCTTCAGCAGCGCCAGGGATACGTACAATCTTCCCCGATGCCGCGCGGCAATGATGAAATGCCCGGTATTCTTATCTATCGAGATGATCGGAACGCCGTCTCTTCCCGTAGCCTCATTATGGACGATAACCGGTTTGATGCTGCCCGTGCGTATCCGGTCATAGAGCCCCTGGTTCTTTTCAAGAATTTCTTTGGTCGCACCCCGCAGACTTTTCCAGGAAATACACGCGCCCTGCGCGCATAAACCGCTGATAAAACTATGCGGATACTCTTCCCTCACCAGCGCGGTAAGGCTGCCCGGCTCGAGGCAGCACCCCCAGCCCAGAACTTCATCCTTGCCTCCGTCAACCGGCTCGGCACGATCATCAAGCAAAGCGGCAGCTTCTTTATCCACAATTAACAGTGTTTTATCTTTTACGGTATGAAGATACGTGGCGGGAAAATCGTCGGTTATCTCTCCTTCCAGGAGGTATTGCACCTCCCGGGCTTTATTCTTGCCTGAAGCAGCGATGAGAATGATCCTGGAACGCAGAATGTCCTGAACACCCACGGTGATCGCCCGCTGCGGCGGGCCGCGATTCATATCTTCTTTGTCCCACAAAGATACGTTGCAACTGACGAATTTAGTGCTTATGCTGTGCTCGGTCAGATCGACGATCCTGGCTTGAGATTCAAGCGGAGTGCCGGGCTCGTTAAAAGCGATATGCCCTCCGATCAATCTACCGTCGGCTCTTTCCCTGGCCAGCCCCAATCCAAGGAAAGCCATATCGGCATATCCCATACGCGCAAGCGTATCGCCGAATTCTCCGGCAATCCGCCCCGACTCTGCATCGGAAGCGTCGGGCGGGACGTAGGCTACGACGAGATTGGGATGCTCCTTGTAGAAACTTTTCAGGAATTGTTCTTTGTCCGCCCCCTGCGGAATATCCCCGAAGATGAATCGGTAAAAGTAATTATACATGTACATCCGGAAGTTTCGGGAATCGATCAGCTCCAGGCCGATAGGCGCGTCAAGGGTCACGAACCGCACATTCGAAATATCCACTTCTCCCGTACGCACACAAACCGCCAGTTTCCGATAGAATCCCATAGGCGTATTGCATCCCGGCACCAGGAGTACAGCATCGGGTTTCTCGCGGATAAGATTGCGGACTATCCCGGTTACCGTTTCGCTCAATGCTTCGTAATCCGGGACGACGACGTAGGCCAGCTTTTTATCGAAACGGATGGTGGTTGTTTGCCCTCCGTCTGGACGGATGGACAGATCATCCTGATCCGGGTCATAATAGACCTCGATGGACCCGAAGTAGCGCAGCACGAAATCGAGCTGATGCGCGCTCACGTAGATCTTGCCGCCGCCGATTTCGATAAGCTGATCGCTGCGCTTGGGGCTACGCGAGCCATAACGGCGAATCTTACCGATCCCCGTCTCCCCGCAGGCAGCGCCGCTGCAGGCAGTGAAAATCCGGTAGTGGCCCCGGGTGCGTTCCAGGAAATCGGCGGCTGCGGGTTCTATCGCGATGCGGTTGTCGAAGAAATAAAGCCTTCCGCCGTCAGACCGGCCTGCCGAACGGCCGGCGCAGGCCAGCGCGTTTTTGAAATAGTCCAGAACCGCCTGCTGGCGTTCGCCATCACCATATACCTGCGCCAGGGCGTCGGCAAATGCAGACAACAGCTCTGCACGCTCTGCCGGCATGGCAATCGTCGCGGGCTCTTGAGCGTTTTCCTGCCGGATATCATCCAGAGAATCCGCGATCTTCAGGCGATGGTCTCCGAAATGTTCTTTCCAGTGCCGGGCGGCAGAACCGAAGAGATACACCGACGCGATATTTTTCAACTCCAGCAGAGCATACAACGCTTCCTGCGCGCCGGGCAGCTCGAACACTTCTTCATTAATCGCCAGAGCCCTGCGCGGCTCTTCAGGCAGCTGCATCAGGAAATAACGGAAAAACCCGCCTCCTTGCGCCGCAAAAGACGCGCGCTCGTTCTCTTTCTGCTGCGCATAGATCTCCGGAACCCTGTTGAGATCCTCCGCCCGCGTGATAAACTGCTCGCTGCCGGCGCGGGCATAGATGAGCAGATCCCCGTCTTTATAGAAGGCGCGAGCGCCTTCCCGGTCATCTCCGGCCACCACCCATGCGCCGGCAAGCAAGCGGTTGCGCGGGATGCTGACGATGGTCTCCAGGGGATCCAGGCGCAACGCCTCGAATCCGGTATTTTTGATCTCCGCCAGGATCAAGCCGTTCCTCGACAGGCTGGCCTCGCGTATTTGTTCATAGGCTGCTGCCTGTTCCTGGTCGAAAAGCACTCTCTCCCGGCCGGATTCCTCGATGGCAAAACGCAAGAACTGCGGCACTTCTCCCCGCACCCAGAACCTGGGCAGGGTATTCCAGGAACGCACTTTCCAGAGCCGTCCTTCCTCATCCGGGAAAACAAAATCCCGCCATTTCGGCAGATTGCCCCACAATGAAATCTCCGGCAGCGGATAAGAGAATTCGAGCAAAAGCTGCCTGGCCTGATCCAGCGGGTCAACAGCGGTTTGGACTTCTTTGTCCGACGGCTCTGGCCAGTCCACGGGCTGTCGCGTCAGCAGGAAGTATCCCTGCGGGATATCCGCCTGGTCGCCGATCGCCTGCAGATTGAACCTGCGGCAAACCCAGGTGATGAATTCCTCTCTGTCCGGTTGAGGACCGTCGTCTCTTTCTTCCAGCCACTGGGTGAGCAGATGAGCTGTGACAAAATCGCCGAATATGGCTATGGCGTTATCGTTGAGCTCGACTTCCTTGAATACGCCGGGCTTGAGATCTTCCCGTTCGGGCTTATACATCTCGTGTCCCGCATAGAGCAACCGGTCAATATAATTATAAAAGATCCTTTGCCCTCGATGATCGTACAGGCGCAATTCCGGGAGGCTCCACATCGCCTTGACGTATTCGGCCAAGCGATCGTAATTCTTTTCTTCCCAACCCTCGAGCGGAGTAAAGACTTCCGGATCTGCTTTGGTATCGATAATGCCTTTGCGCAACAATACTGTCTTACCGCCGTCTGCTTCCCCGAATACGCGCTTCAAATATTCATTCAAGCCCCGGGCAGCGATAAGCCGTTCATGCTCCTGCCGCGAATCGTCTCTGAAGACCACGAGCAGCGCCTCAATGCCCCGGGGATCTCCGATCTTGCCCAGGATTATCGCCGCGGCCCCGCGCACCCAAGCGGAGAGCTCCTGATTGCCGCGGTTAAATGACAGAAGCTTAATGAGAATAGCAACCAGCGGATTCTTACCACCGTCAGAGTATTTATCGTTTTCGGCGTTGGAATTCCATCGGTAATACGACGCGTAAGAGGATGGCAATTCAGGGTGTTTTATTTCTTCGGATCGAATAAGGAACAGTCCGGGAAATGGCTTGTGCGCCAGGATATTGTTGATCTTGAGCGTTCCGCGATCTGGAGAGGATCTGGAAGCAAGATAACGGTATTCTACGGGTCCGGCTCTGTTCAACTGCTCAAAGAACCCGTCGGCATAAAAACCGAAAACGTTGAACTTGGCCAGATCGCTGAAGAACGCCGCGCCGGCGGGTTTCAATACCCGTTTAACATCCCGGATAAGCTCTGCTTTATGCACAATATACTCGTCAACCGCATCGGGCACGATGACGCAATCGAACGTCCGGTCAGAGAACGGCAATCCGTGCTCAACATCGTGATAGATGACAGTGCGGTGAAAGTATCGTACGAACTCGCGCGCTTCCTGCAGCCGCTGCTCGTAGGCAGCGCCCTTGAGATTCAGCTTGTGCCAGAGCGTACCGATCGGCAGCGCGATAAGCTCTTTGTTGATGAAAGACAGTCGTACGCGCGGGAAAGCGTCTCTGATATCTTTTACGATAATGCCTGCGCCTGCGCCGATAATCAAGGCGTTGCCGCCTTCTAACCTGTTTATCCTGCGCAGGAAATCCGCGATGGACTCCCCGAAAAAGAGCCTGCCGGCGATAAACGGTTCATCCGTGGTCTTCAATCCCCGAACGATATTAATGGTCGCCACATACGCATTGATATGGGGAATATTCTCAAAGTCTTCATCGCTCTCCAGAGTAAGCCGCACCTCTTTTCTCGCCATGCCTCCGTCATGCCATGACCGGCTGTCCAGATACGCGCGCGCGTAAGCGAGCTTGTCTCTGCGCGATATACGCGGGGAATAATTCCGCAACGCGAGCAATGCGGAGGCAGGGACGGATTGCAGGTCATAACGATACGCAATGTTTCCGTCTGCGGCCAACCCGGCTTCAATGGGTATGCCCGTTATGCTCCGGATCCGTTGATTGCATTTCGCATAGAAATTGAGCGCAAGAAAAGTGCTTTCAAGCTTAAGATAGTCGTATCCGGCCGCTTTATTGCGAATAAGGGTCTCGCGCAACAGGACTTCACCCAGCCCGTTGTCGCGCCACGCCGGATCAACCGACAGAGTGTACATCTCTCCGAGCATCATCACCACGGCGCCGACCACCCTGCCGGAAACGTCTTCGGCGAAAACAAGCCTGGTCGCTCCGTCCTCGCACCAGCCGATATTCACCTTTTCCCGGCGCGCGTACTTTCCTGCAACGCCCCTGCCGGTTGCAGCAAAGAATGCTTTGGCGGCGGCGTTAATTTCGCTGCAACGCTGCCGCGGTTCCGGAATGGATTTAGGCGTTACGATTAATGCCGGGGTGAGATACTCTTGAAAAGAAACCGGCTGATCGAGAATGCCGCCATCTGGCATGCCCGATTTCTGCAATTGCCAGTCCCATAAGCCAGATTGCAGCAAAGCGCTGTCGAACTGCCGCGATAACACCGCGGAAGCCTGCGGCCAATCGATTTCTTTTTTCACTTGCCGCCATTGCTGCCCCGGATTCCGGCCCCGGTGAGCGGAATAGGTCATTACCCGGTCGCGGTAGAACAGCCTCTGCCATTTCCTCAAGCTCCCTTTTACAAAACCCTCCAGCGGCGCTTCCCAGAAATAATACTCCCAGGAAGGGTGATGCCGGAACACGTCATAGGAAATCTCGTCTTTTTCCAGATAATGGGTTTGCAGACGGTTGAAGAACCGGTCCATCCTCAACAAAACCTTGAGCGCCACATCAGGCTCTCCGATCTCCGGCATATCCAGGATAAAGCCCGCGTGCGCGCTCGACGGATACAACCCCCACCGGTGGCTTACGCCATAGGCGTGCACATATGCCCGGGTGAACATCTCTTCACCCAGGTATTGTCCGGCTATATGTGTCTGAATATCGCTGCACATGTCCGCGATCACGGCGTCGCCGGTAATTTTCATCTTCACCGTGCCGAGGAAAACTTCGCGGTTACCCGGTAGCGCCGAAAAGTCCCCTTGCATCTCTACGCCGCCGGATTGCTCCGTATACTGCCATTTCTCAATGATGTCATGGCTGAAAATTATTCCGCCGTCGCTTTCCGCCGGCTGCGCGTGATGGGAAATATTCACCCCCAGCACCAGGACGTCCGCAATGCCGTGCTCCTGGAAATAACGCAGAACCGGATGTTCGCGGGACTCCTTGAAGCTGTTGAGCTGCCGTGTCTGGGCAATGCGATGATATGCCGCCCCCAGATTTCCCGCGGCATCGGCATTATACACTTTGGCGTACGTGAGCGTGAGTATCTCCGAAGCAGACACTCCCCGCTGCACGAGCATAACCGGCAGGAAGAAGAACGGGTTTTTGGAGAAAGACTGCTGCCAATAATTGACATGCCCCGCTCCGACCAGGATAACCGCCACCTCGCCTGAATTAGCCAGTATGTACTCTGCCCAGTAAGGGACCCGTTCCGCATCAAAAGTACTGGTCCAGGCGGCGTCTATACCGAAAACGTCGATCCCTTTCTTTGTCACGCTCTCTATAAGCCGGTCGTACTTGGAGGGATTGTGGCCGTAGACCCGGCGGGGATCTTTCAGAACCTCGCCCTTTTCATCATACCTTCCGCTGGTCAGGGCTTCCAGATACAAAGCCGGCCGCTTGCCCTGCTCCCGGACGGCGTTCAGGATCCCGGTAACCACCGGGTTGATTTCCTCCATATCGTGGGACTCCCCGATAATAATGAACCTTACTCCACTGCGAACTGCGCGAGCAATATAGCGCCGCAACCGGTGAAATTCTTGAGTTTTAAATAAACCAGCCGCTTGACCGTAGGGCAGGATCTTCCCTCCCCACGCCCGACGCTCCATCCGGGACTGCAGCAATCCGCCGTCTTGTTCTTTCCCGCCGTTATTGCCGTTGAAATTACGCGCATAATTTTCTTTGACTTCGGGATACTCCGCGTACGCGGCATAGGCTTCGCCGATGAACTTGCGCGTGAGGGCGAATATAACCGCGGAGAAGACCAGTGTTTGAGTCATGCCGATGGCAAACAGAATAATGAATATCCCGTATGCGCCGGCGCTCATTAGCAAGCTTCGGCGGAAATCTTTCAGTGATACCGCCGCGGAATAATCCCTCGCCAGGCGCTGCCAGTAATTGATCAATCCTCCGACCAGACTGACTATAGCGATATCCAGGAGTATCTGCGCGGCGACATGCCCGGGGAAAAATTCGGCGGCCAGATAGTTGGAACCGAACATCTTGACTGCGATGATGGGAATACTCGAAAAACCGCTGACAAACATGTCATTGGCGAGTTTTTTCCTGCGGAAAGAAGCCAGTGCCGAGAGCTGGTCGCGCATGCAGCTTGTTTTATTCTCGGCTTCCCGGCAGGCTTTCATATCCACCAGGATGTTCCTGCCGATGACCATTCCTATCCAGGCAGCCGCCTGCAACAGTATATACGCGCTTATGCCGCCCAGCGCCATGCCAATCGCGGTGGCAATGCTGCCCAGGATAAATTTGACCGCGGTCAAAGGACGGAACCGGTTATCCTCAAAAGGAAGCTTATTTTCGAAGAAGCTATCAACCGCTTTTTTGTACCCGCCGTCGGGCTGTTCCGTATCCGCGACCGCAGGTATCCGCTGCTCATCCGGCACGGCGGGGTTGCTCACGCTCAAATAAATATCGAAATCATCGTGCGGGACGTATTTCTTGAACTGGCTGAATATGAACTTGATATCGGCGATAACATCGTTTCGTTTCCACTGCCAATCCCCGGCTTCAATCTCGCGTAAAAATAACTGCATGACGCGATCGTCAAGCAGCAAGGCCCGGAATTCATCTATGGTCATGCGCACGGTAAAACCTTCCCCGTTGCTCATCGTGCGCTCCAGGAGCGTTTTATGCATCTGGGCATCGACTTCATCTCCGTGGCGTTTTGAGTAACGCCGGACAAAACGGTTGACCGCCGCGACCATCTGGCAGTCGTTTTCGGCGAAGTAGACGATATTGTGCACGCCTTCCAGCGCTTTATCATCGGCGCGCGAGAACCCATCCCGGCGCTTGTGCGCCGAAATAAGCATGCTGAATACCGAGATATCTTTTCCGTACCCGGCGATCTGCTCATAGAGATCGCGCATATGCGTCATATATTTGAATTCGAGTATGGTCCGGCGGCTGGTCGCGTCCACTTCCTTGCAGCCGCGTACCGAGGTGAACACGCGCTGATATTCTTCCAGATTGGCCAGCGAATGCAGAAACTCTATGGTATCCTCGAAGATAAAGGTGAATTTATGCAGGCCGGATATTTCGCCCAGCATACCCTTGATCCTCGCGAACGGCTTAGCCTCTTCTTTACCTTTTTTCTTCTGGGGCCTGGCCTGTCCGAAACGCTGCAACGTGAGTTTAACCGCATCCACCAGCATCCGCCGCGGTTTTTTCTGGTCGAATTCCAGGCCGATGATCCCTTCGGTCAATAACTCGTCCAGTTTAGCCGCAAAAACCGCCATATTCGCTTTATAGATCTCGCCCTGCCAGTCGGGGATCATCTCCATTCCTTTAAAGAGATCTTTGAGGCGATAGCGCTGTTTGGACTCGAAAGAAGCCAGATAGTTGGTATAGATGAGATTAACGATCAGACCGACGATCCTTCCTTCGGGAATCTCTACGTGTTTCTTTTCGAAAGCCTTGAAGACTGCCGGAACAGCCTGATTGAGATATTCCATATTCGGATAGAACTCCCGCAAAGGACTGCCGTATAATAACTGGAATATCCGGCCCACAGCTATCACCGCATCTGCCTGTCCGGTGACCAGGCTCTTCAGGGATTCATGTATCTGCTCAAGATTCTTCTGGGCGGGATAAGCATACTGCTGCAGACCGTCAATAATCGTCTGACGCTCGGTAGCAGGCAAGCGCAGGAAAAAACACATATCGCCGTGCAGGACTTCCGCCCCGCAGCCGTCAGTGATCAGGCAACGGTCGCAATGCAGTTTATGACGCAGGACGAACATCAGCAGGGCCTGATTCTTTAACACCGCTGCGGGCAGTGAGATACCCTCCGGGCTGGAGCAGGTGGTAAAAACGCCCTTCTCGCTGCCGTCGAAAATGAAGGCGAAATCCGCCGGATGGGTCCGGCTGTAAACAAAACCCCAGACCTTGTGTTTCTTCAAAACCATCAGGACGGCGGACATTTTTTCGGAGATTTCGTCCGGGTCGACCCCAGGGATTTCGCATAGATCAACGATCACTTCATTATTTACCACTCTGCCGCGGATGATGGAGCGGACCGGCGGCTCCGGCTCGCTGCCTCCGTCGCAGATAAAACGCGCCGAGCCGTATTGCTGCAGGAATCCCGCGAAGCGCCGCGCCCCCAGCTCGACATCGTTATCCATATATATCCTTGCCGAGATATCGAAGAATGCTCCCGCCGAATCTCCGGTGAGGGAATACGGCTCCAGAGCCCCGCGCAACAATACATAGTCCGCGGCAAGGAGACCGATACGATGATTCCCGGATTCGAACATCTGCGGGATATAAATGCCGGCGTACACATACCCTGCGCGATAGTGCGGATCTGCGCGGGACAATATCCCGTACGCATGCACTAACCGTTGAAATTCCCCCAGATTTTTTCGCTGGACCAGACGGTAAGGATTCTGCCGCCTGACCGCGCCGGACTGGCGCTGGTCAAGCCGGAATATGTACGCCAGGTTGAAAAGAAGCGTTTCGAAATCAACGCTGTCGCCCCAATACAGATGCCGATTAACGCACGCGCATCCCCGGACGAACTGTCCGATTTCTTCGGCGTCCGGCCGGTGTGTCCCGAATTCGAACTCCCAGGTATGATCGGAATAACACGAAGCGCTCTCCTCCAGCGCCTGCGCGACCGCCTGCGTGTCGATGATCCGCACGCCGCCATCCAGGACTCTATCCGCGCTGAAAATCTTTTCTGCGATCCGGGCCAGCGGGACCGCTTTGCCCTCGCTGATGATCTCGGCGTTCAGGAAGCTGCGGGATTCGGCCTGCCAGAACCCGTTCTCCGTTTTCCTGATCCTGATCAGCGTGAACGCGCCCGCCTGCGCGCCCGGGATAAACAACCTGATGGAATCGACCGGAGCGCCGGCCGTATCAGCGTCATGGACCAGGCCGGACAGAGAGATCAGCTTGAGCAATTTCTGTAAAGAGAAACTCAACCGGCCGGCGGTAACCGAAACATCGCGCACGCTCACCAGCGCTGCGCCGGAAAGACTGTATGGATCGGGCTCCTGGACGAATGATTCCACCACCGCTTCGAGCATCGCTGAAACCGCCTCCGCGTCTTGCCCGGCGCCGGACTTGAAAGCATACGCCCTGGCAAATGCCTGCACCAGTCCGTTACCCGTCAAAAAGCGCTTGATCAGCGCCTGCTGATAAGACGGCGCGACCGAACGTTTCTCCTGCTGTATCGCCTGGATGAGCCTGGCCAACGCGGGCCGGTCAAGGTCCAGATACGCCATCATCGCTTCGTAAGACGCGCGGTTGTCCTGCGTGCCGGCGGCGATAAGCTTGCGCAACAGCAGATCTTCGAGCAAGGGTTCGGCCAGGTCAAAAGCGCTTATGTGGATGACGATGGTGTCGCTGGGATAGCTGTCGGTGATGTGCTGCTGGATATTCACGTCGGCGATCCCGAAAGAGGAGACGAATTTATCGTTGGTGGTCAGAAGAATGGCGGCGCGGGCAGGCAGAGGAAGGTCGCGCAAAGCCGGCGGCGCCTGATTCTGGAATCCTTTGATCGCCTGGAGCCTCTGATTGAAAAAGTACAGCATCTTCTCTTTGTAGAATTCCGGCAGGCCGCCGGCAATATAAGCGTGCCCGTTGTCCAGCACCAACAGCCCTTTTCGCCCGGACCAGGACTCATAGGTCGACTGATGAATGCCCATAGCCATTTCCTGCGAATCCATAGCGGCGCGAACGCGTATGTGCGCGCCATCCAGCCCCACTTTCACGCTGATATTCTGGCGGGGCGTAAAATTGACTTTTACCGCTGCGCCTGCCTGATCCCGCAGCCAGCGTGCCTGCGGCGACTGATCGTACATATTCGGGAAGAACATCCCCTCCGAAGTCTCCAGCTCGTCTTCGGAGATCTCGGATTTACCCCGCATGATGGCGTACATATCTTCCAGCGCTTCATACAGGTCTTGCTGGCGAGTGAACGTATCAAGATGCCGCAGGATCAAAATGACCTGCCCTTCCCGGGTGAATGCCCGGGTCGCAAAAGCGACCTGGTCTACGGCCAGCTCGGTCTGCAGCGCCAACTGCGGGTATTCGTCGAACGCCCGGGGGAACGCTTTGATCAGAACGATCTGGCCGGGCGCGACCTGCACCGGCCGTCCCTCCTTGAGCTCCTGCGTGGTAAAAGTGATGAAATTGCCCTTATCCTGGAAATACCGCTCTACGGTAACCGCTCCGCCGTCGTTCCCTTCGCCGGACATGATCGGAGCGCGCGCATCAAGCCGCGCCAGCGACCGTTTCAGGGCGAACAATACCCTCTCGTCGGATATCCTGCTTCGAAGCTCCAGCAGCGGCTCAAGCGCGCGGCGGTCCCGCAAAGATCCCAATGACGAGATAACGTAAAAAAGCACATCGGGATCGGGATGATTGAGCATGCCGATCAAAGGAAATACCGCCCTCTTGTTGCGGGTTAAACCCAGCCCCAGCGCCGCGTACGCAATGTGGACTGTCTTATCCGCGGCTAATCCATGGATCAGGATGTCCACTGCCCGCGGATGGCCGCCCCTGGCCATCCGGCCCAGGGAGCGCGCAGCCTCTTCGCTGACAAAATCATTCATATCGCGCAAAGCGACGCGCAGAGGGTCCAGCGCCCGCCTGTCCGTTAATTCTCCCAGCGCCCAGGCAGCGTTCTCCCGGACAAATTGGTTTTCGTCTTCCAGCGCAGTGATCAAAGCGCTGACCGCTCTTTTATCCTTGAGCATACCCAGCGCTCTGGCCGCCTGTTTGCGTATAGTAGTATCGTGCTCGGACCAGATAGCGTCGATCAGCGGTTCGACCGCCCGCAAATCTTCGAGTTGCCCGAGCGAGAAAGCGGCGTTGGCCCTCGTTCGGAATGCTTCATGCGGATCGCTCAATACGCCGATCAATGATTTTACCGCCTGCGCGCAGCGAATCTCTCCCAGCGCCTGTGCCGCGGCGATACGAACCGGCGCCAGTCCGGTTTTCAGAATATGCACGATATCATTGCAGGCGCTCGCGTAACGCAATTTGCCCAGAGCATAAATGATCTGCTGGATAGCGTAGGTATTATCTTCCGCAAGCAAAGCTCTGTGCAGCGGGCGGCCTGCGCCGGCAATCCCCAGTTCTCCCAGCGCCCAAGCCGACCGGGAACGCACGTAATTATTCCCGTCCCCGAGCGAGCGGATCAGCGCATTCAGGGCTGCCTGCTCCTTCATCCGGCCGAGCAACTCGGCAGCGTGCGAGCGCACGCGATGCTGCGTGCCGGTATCGCCGAGCAAAACGATCAAAAGGCTTCCCACAGCAGCCGGATCGCCGAATTCCAGGAGCATATCCGCGGCCAGATTGCGCAGATCCGGATGGGCTTTATTATCGGTCAGCCGTGCTTCCAGGATAGCTACCGCATGCGCGGGATCCGATTGCGCCTGCGCCTTGAGTTCTTCCATCTGTTGCTGAAGAAACTCTCCCCCATCACGCTGGTCATCATCTAACAAAAACCGCTGTTTGACCTGCAATGCTCTGGCCACTGCAGCCGGAACGACATCCTCCACATCCATCCCCGCGGCCAGACTGCGCTTCACTGCGCTCGAGCTGACCCTGGTATAGGTATAGGGAACCACGATCAGGGATTTGATCCCGTCGTCAAGCAGCGCATTCGCGAATTTCCAGGCCAGCTCTTCTTTCAGGTCCTTGACCGAACGCACTCCCCTGACCAGAACTCCTGCGCCCAGCTTACGCGCCTGGTCAACGGTATTGCCCTCGTAGATCACCACCTCCACTCCGGTTATCCCTGCATCGGCCAGGGCGCGCTCGATCAGGACTTTCCGCTCTTCGGACGCGAACATTCCGTTTTCTTTTTTATCCGGATTGACCCCGATCCCCACCGCAACCCGGTGAAAATCCCTTTTCAGACGCCTGATCACTTCCAGATGCCCCAGAGTGACCGGATCGAAACTTCCCACATAGAATGCTTTTTTGTCGCTGACCGGCAATCCCCGGGGAGCGAAACGGTTCAGGTTGTATTCCCGGATAAGCGATGCGAACTCATCCGAACGGATATCGCGGCTGCCCGGGGCTAACCCGAGCATTTTTTCGAATGCCGCCTGATATTTAGCCAGCAGGTTATCCTCGATGATCAGGAACCTGTTCGCCGGGATCACAAAATAGGTCTCCAGCCCGAACCGCTGATAATTGATCCTGGCATTCGCCGCCTCCGCAGCCAGCTTTTCTTGCGGCACGCGGGAGCGTAGCCGGCGGATGAGGATGCGCGCGTTCACCGCTGCGGCCAGCTCTTCGATCAGTTCCGGTCGCGGCAAAGCGATAACCCGAACCGAGCGGAAATTCCAGTCATCCGGCTGCAGCAGTTTGACCATTGCGCGCCTTTTGTCTTCAAGCGATTCCGCATCCTGCAGACCTTCCGGCAAAACCACCACGATGACTTTGCCGAATATGCTCCGGGCGATCCTGACCACATCCCGCGTCGAATCGGACGGACCGTTGAAATACCCCGGATACAATGCGATCGTATCCGAAGGGTTTCTACCGCGAAAAATCTGCATCCGGGCCAGCGCGGAGATCATGCGGTGATTGATCCACAATCTGTTCCGGTACGGACGCAGGTATTCTCTCCGGTAGATCTTCCCGAAAGCCCCCAGCCGCAGAATGACCTGTTGCTCGAAGAATGCATTCCATTCCACATACAACCGCTCCGACGCTATCCCCTGCCCGGACGCTTCCATCTCACGGTTTAACTCTTTTCCTTTCTCGATAATCGCGTCCTCGCCGTACACCGTAAGCAGGTCGCCTATGCCCAGAAGCGTCCCGGCGATTTTGTACGTCGGCGAAAGATTCACCCGGGAATAAATCCTGCCGGGAGCATTTTCCTCTCCGAAAAATTTGGTGAATTCGATCATCTCCGCCACGATCGCGCGGTCTTTTTCCGAAAAGAAGCGCCGCATATCCGGCCGCTCCAGGAACTTTTTGGATTCTTCTTCGTGGACAGCCGCGCATTTCCACCATTCCGGACGCCAGTACCCGCTGTCGTGGACCAGAGCCGCGATCACCGCCAGCTCCATGACCTGATATCCGAATCCCGCCTGCCGGAAAGACCGTTCCTGCTCAAGCGCGCGAGCCACGAACAAAGCCGTTTCCGCCGCGTGGCGCAGATCGTGATAGGCCAGCCGGCGCGCAGCGGGAAGTTTTTTCTGCGCGGCAAAGAACGCTTCTTCGGCTGCGGCGAAAACGCGCGCGACGCGGTCAGGTTTTTTACCCGACCTGCCCACGATGCCGTATGCCTGTTCCATGATCCGCAGCGTCTCAACCAGCCGGGCGTGCGATTCGTCGTTGCCGCCGTCCTGCTCCTGACTGCGCTGCCGCTGACTAAGCTCGAAATAGCTTTCTCTGATCAGGGCGCCTTGCGCAATGCCGAGTTTCGCCAGAAGCGCCTGTATCGCTTGCTGGGACCCGAGGTGCGTGCTGACGATCTCGATAAACGCGCCCAGATTTTCGACCTGGTCCAGGTGAATGAACAGCTCCCCGCAGGTAAAGATCTTTCTGGTCTTGACCACTCTGGCCTGTAAAGAAAAATCCTTCTCCACATAAGGGATCCATTCTTTTTCAAAAGCGAAAAGCAGTTTCGGCCGATAACTCATCGCCGCCGGCAAGAGCGGTCCTTTGTAGGTCGCGCTTACCTGATGATCCTGGATGCGTATACGCAACGTCTCGTGCGCTTCTCGCAGCTTTTTGTCCCGGGGCGCATAATATGAATCCACCTGGAGCGCCTGCGCCGTCGGTTTGGCGCCCAAAACGCGAATAGCCTGTTCGATGGCGATCGAGGATCCGATCCGAGCCTTGGCCTGCAATTCGTAAACACCGATCTTTTCCGCTTCCTCATCCGCATTGTAATCGTTGAGCAGAATAACGTCGGCATTCTTTTTGGTCGGTTCCAGATACGCGTCCTGGGCGGGAATTACCTGGGTAAACATCTGCTTGAGAACATACCTGATCCCCTGCGCAGCCGCATCGCGATTGACGCGGCGCAGCAACTGGCCGAGCTTGCCCACATCGACGAAAATGCCGAAATCGCCCAGATGACTGATGGAATTATCCAGGGTGAACAGCCCCTCCACGATGATCACCGGAGCAGGCGAAAAGTTTACATATCCTTCCCTCTCGCCTCTGGCGAATGAATATTCCGGGACTTGCACGGTTTTGCCCCGGCTCAACTGCTCCAGCTGCTTGCGGAAAAGCTTCCAGTCAAACACTTCCGGAACATCGTAATTATCCAGGCCGTTCTTCTTCATATAGCTTCTGCCCAGATAATAACTATCCATATTGAGCACCTTAGCCTGGAACTCTTTCTTCAACACATTCGAAACGACCGAGGTTTTTCCGGAGCAGGACTTGCCGGCAACAAAGATCAAAAACGGGGTTTTCGCATACCGGCGTTTCTCCGTGATACGCGGCCGGAGCATGGCCAACACATCCTGGATGTCCGTTACCGTTACCGGATCCGCCCCGCCGTCGCGCCACCAATTCGGATAGCCCACCGGATCGTAACGGTCCGTCCAGGTATGCCCTACCGGCTTGGCGGCGATCCGGCCTTCCCGGATAAAGTACTCCAGCAAAGTCCGCGGCAGATAGAACATCCTGACACCGTCGGATTCCCACACCTCGTAACCGCCGCTTTTCTCGATGACCAGGGTATTCATATATTCCCGTTGCCCCACTTCATAGATCTCTCCGGTGATATACGATCCTTCTTCTACGACCGCGAAAGGATACCAACCCTGGATATGCTCGTAAAGAATGAACCCTTCCATGCGGGCATTGTTCGCCACCAGCCTGGCCGGACCCAGACGGGAATGGTTGTGATGTCCTTTTTTAAGCGTTCCATAGACGAATAAACGTATGGGGTTCTTCCTGCTGACACTGCTCTTACCCCCATCCTGACCCGGCCGGGCAATGACCGTGATATTCTGAATCGTCCTTCCTGCGCTGCCCTGGAAAAGCCCGGAATTCTCTATCGACTCGATGCGGAAACCGGCTTTCTCCAGCAATTCGACGATATTTCCGCGGGTAAAATGGCTGATATGGTCGATCAAATGAAGTTGCGGCCCGCTTTCCGGCGTTTCGGGCAGACGAGCGATCAATACCCCGGATGAACGCAGGATCCGCCGGACGATCCTCAACAGCTGAAACGGATTCGGCGCATGCTCCAGCACGTCGTACATCAGCACCGCATCGAAAGCATCCGGCGGATAATGCATATTCTTCAATTCGACGGCATGCACCAGTCCTTTCAGCCCTCTGCGCCCGGCCACTTTTATGATGTAGTCGGAAATATCGACGCCCTGCACTTTCCAGCCGCGGGCTTTCAGTTCCGTAAGCACAAAGCCGCTGGCGCAGCCGATCTCAAGCGCGCTCCCCTCTCTTCCCCAGGCCGCTTCCAGTTCATCCGCCCGTATCCTGGCCACGCGCGCGCGCTGCGCCGCCATTTCATCATTGCCTATCTCGACGATGCCGACCTGCTCCATCAACGCCGGGCTTTTGTTGGAGGAAATAAAATATTCCTTGCCGTGAAGCTGTTCGTAGAAGCGGCCGTTGGGCTGGGGATTAAGCCACATAAAACCGTCGTTGTCGCATTTTACGATATACATCTGGATGCGGTTGAGCACAACACAGCCGAGAGGAGAGAATGAATATTTGCCGCAGAGAGCGCAATGGACTTCACGCGTAGAGAACGGTTCGACCCAGAACACTTCGCCTTCCCAGAGCAGGGGAATTTCGCTGTTCTTCCCGCCGTCGGGAGCCGGATCGCCGGGGAATAAAAATGCCCCGGCGCTGTGAACACCATCTACTTCCCCACCAGCCACGGTAAGGTAGAAGTCGAGGGTAGCGCCGGGACAAATTGCTTTATACCATACGCCGGCCATGACCGCATAGCCGACGTCGGACGGATGGATCGCATCCGCCAGATAAGCTGTTTTCCAGCTTTCATTATTTACGAAAACACTGTACATGTCAACAGAATAAAGGTTATTCTTACGCACCTGCATGCCGCTGATGACAGCGTCCAACTCACGGTTAAAATCACGGATGTTCAGGTCCATGGGCAGATAAGAACTCGGCACGATCGAAGCGGTATAAACGGCGATAGACGGATCGAAACGGTCAATGGTCGACAGAATTGTTCGGAGATTTTCGGCTATCTGACCGGCGCTAACGGGCTCTCCCATAGTCATCAGACCGCAATCATTGGTGCCGGCATGCAGCAGGATCATCGACGGACTGCCGGCCCGGGGCGGCAGATAATCCGCAAGAGTTTGCTCGAGCCGGTCCAGGATGTCCGCGGTGGTGTCTCCGCTCCTGCCGGCGTGCCGGACCAAATAGCCAGGTTCGAGGGGCGGATTACGGTACGGCCCGACTAACTCGTAGTCCTGCATCCCCAGCAAACGCTGAAGCGTTTTTCTGTAACCGAAGACGTCCGGCCGATGCCGGCCGTGCGAACCTTTGGTGATGGAATCGCCCAGACACAGCACCCGGATGCGGTTGTTCGGCCGTCCGGATGCCGCTCCGCCATCAAGCTGTTCCAGCCTCAGCACGCGGCGATACAATCGGTCGCGTTCCTGCGCATAATACTCCTTGACCGGCAGATATGCCGCCTGACCGATCTGCTGTTCCAGGATAACCGCAATCCGTTCGACCGAGGTGCGGTACTCTTCTAAAGCCGCTGCCCTGTTTTCGAACCATGCTGATTCCAATGCCTGTTCCGCTTCTGTCGTCAGGCTGTATCGATACGGAGTCAGGCGCAGGTAGTACGGATGATCATCGTGCAGAAGAGCCTCGAGCTCAACCGTAGAGATCCTGAATATATCTTCCGCGGAATCGAAGATATCCGGAAAGCTCCCGGCTATCCCTGTCATCAGGGGAGCGATCTTCCTCTGCAGCCTGAGAATAATGTGGTGCATATCGTTCCTGACATCCTCGTTATGCTTGGCTAAAGCCAGGATCCTCTCCAGACTGGGATAGGTCTTCAGAGCATCTTCCGCGGTGTTCATTCTCAACGGGCTGACCGGTTGCAACGCCCTGCGATCCGGAGAGTAGTTGGCGAGGGTATTCCTGAAACTCTCAAGATAGCGGCGGGTATCGGAAAGAACCCTGACGTCCTCGGTGCCGAATTTGTACGATGCGGACAATGCCTCAAGCCGGGACATGAAACCCGGATAGCCGGCAGCAAACCGTTGGTAGTCTCCGGCTATCAGCAGCGCCCGGGCAGAGGGATTTCCGAAAATCTCCTGAAGGATACTTTCCCGTTCCCGGGCGTAGGCGGATTCGATGCTGCGCGTGCGATCGGGATACCTGCGCTCCAGCGCAAGGTCCTTCATGATCTCCTGGTAGGAATACCCCGATTCGTCGCGCTCGTCGGAAATATAGCGCAATTGCGGATTCACATAGCGTTCAAGCAAAGCGTCCTTGATCGCAAAAGCCAGGGATGACCAGAAGAGGCTTTCTACCAGCAGGGCGGACACATCTGCGGCGTTGGAAGCGGTGATCTTTTCCAGGCCGACCGTGAACTGTTCGATCCGCTGTATCTCTTCCCAGCGCCGGTCAAAAAGATACTCAAAACCGTCGATGGTTAACCTGCTCAAGAAATCGCCCAGGGCATCGTACGGTTCATCCCGGACCTCCAGATACATAATATCGTCCTTTATTTTCCTGCCCCAGGCTTCCACCGCGGGGACAGGGCCCTCAAAGGAGTTTTCCGGCCAGTCGAACACGGTATGTATCCGATCGGTCCGTTCATGCGCACGGTCATAATAATCAAGCTGGAAAAAGCTATAGGGAATACGCGGGCGGCCAAACCAGTGTCCTTCAAAATCGCTCATGGCATTAGCATACCCCTTCAACCGCTGCCACATCGTACCTTCGAACTGACTGCGTATCGCAAGAGCCTCCTCCAGCCAGAGAGCCGTTTCAACTTCCAGGGGTTCGATGGGCATTTCCCCGATGAATACTGTGCGCAGACGGGAATCAATGGTCACGATCTGCCCTTCATAGGGCTTAAGCCTGGCGGTAGCGTCTTTAGCCCCGACTAGCGAAGGTATATCCAGCCCCAGCTTGGCATCCCGGGAAGCGATCGCCGCATGACAGTTACTGTCGCCAAAATCCGTGATCACTGCCTTGATCTTCTTGAACGCGGCGTTCCAGTTGTTATTCGTTGCGGATGCTACCAGGATAACCCCCTCCTGCACTTCATCGAAGCCGTCTGCCCGTTCGACAACCTGCAATCGTCCGGTTACAGCTCCTTTATTGGATATCAGACCTTGCTTGAAGGTTATTTCCGCAACAGGCTCCGTCTGACGGTCCCGGATCACCGTATTTATCGTTATTGTTTCTTTGATATCGCCGGAAGTCACCGGCCGGGTCTGAAGGATAAAAAGCTTATTATCGCCTTTGCTGACCGCGAATTCAATGTCCACGTGAGCTACCTGCCGGTGCGCGCGGTAATGATCACGTATCATCCTAGCCACCCGGCATATGGCCAGGACGTGCTGATCGGACAACGAGCTGACCGCAGCATCAGTATTGGTTGCAACCGATCGCACCCCGCCGCGCTCCGGGTCATATTCGGTCTTCAGGTGTTTGACCCCGATGCGTGATTCCAGCAGGTACCGGGCATCCGGGCTGACTAGCCAGGAATCCGTCTGGGTATCTCCCTGCACCACGGATTCTCCCAGCCCCCAGTTAGCGGTCACGCGGAAAGCGGACCGTTTCGACTGCTCTTCCAGTGTCAGGATGACCCCGGCGACTTTCGCATCGACCATTTCCTGCACCACCACTGCCATGAAAGAACCGGCATGCCCCACATTCCGGTCATTGCGGTATTGGACGAAACTTGGGTCATACAGACTTGCCCACACCTGCTTCAGCTCTGATTCCGCCTGTTCCGCAGTAATCACATTCAAGGCGCTCTTCGCCTGACCGGCGCAGGAATTCTGGTCGGAATCCTCGACGGTCGCCGAACTGCGCATCGCAGCCCGGTACCCCGCGGCAGCGAATATAACAGCCAATCCCTCTTTGACTTCAGCAGGCAGCTCTACCGAGAGGATGTCATTACGAATCGCTCTGGCGAGAGAAACAATCTCTTCCTCCAGGCGTACGGCCTCAATGACATCAGCCGTTTCCAATGCGGCCGAAGCCGCTTCCAACTTCTCGATCTTAGCCGCTGTTTCCGGACGGCTCAAGACCACGGATTGAAAAACACCGGCAGAAACAATGTAACTTATCGGAACGGTTAGATCGATATCCGCAGCCGAAGGCTCGCGCAGCAAACCGCTCAATGCGGCCAGATGGCTTAAATTCGCGCCCTTGCCGCCGGAGAACGCATTGTTCTGCGCCTGCATGTCGAAGAGGCTCATGAAAAATCTTTCCTCGTCCAGCACCAGAGCAAACAGGGCTTCCAGGTCAGCCATCGCCGGGTCCCCACGAGAAACACCGACATCCCGCAGGATGCGCTGGTACAGACTATAATCCATGCCTTCATACATCTGTTTCATCGCCTGTATATCCGGGCGGCTGTAACAGAGGAATATTCCCGCGGTCTCCACCGGCCCGATAAACCTGCGACGCACGCCGGCAGGAACATGCGCGGTAAACGGCACCAGGGCATCCGGATAATCGTCACCGATGCTCTTGGTGCGTTGGGGAGTGATATACACCTGATGAGGCGCGACGACGACGCAGGTAAGCAAACCGCGGGCTTCAAGTTCCTTGATCACGATAAAAGCCTTGCGCGCCAGGATATCGCTGTTTTCGCTTTCCAGCACAAAGCTTGCGGTATCCTCGTCATTATCGACGGTGCCGAACTTAAACAGCTTTGATTCGATCAACCAGCGTTTGGGCCTTCTCTCCACCGGGAATTCGACGTCATAGATATGATGGTGAAAATGCGCCATCTTGTTGCCGGTTGCGATATTGCCACGCAATCCGGGAAAAAGAGTATTCAATATCCAGAGATAATCGCGCAGGACGTTCAACGTGATCACACCGGTGTGCCTTTTGGCAATAACCAGCATGTGTTTATCAAAGAAGGGGCGGGAATCGGCGTAGAGGATATACGGCAGGTCGAAATAATCTTCCAAGTCGGCGAGGATCAGATTCTCTCTGGGCTGGCAGAAAACGCAGCCTTTGGGTTCGCTGCGGCTGGTACCCCGGCTCTCGTTGTATTGGACTAGATATGAGCCGGCAGGCGGAGCCTGCGGCCCGGCCCGGATTTCTTTGGTAAACGCATCTCCCAGCGCTTTATATTTGATCCGGCTGGGAAACCAGACAATGCCTCGAGTCCTGCCAATGTCGGTTTCTTTCTCAACGGTTTCTATGCCGGCCCGATCCACATCCGCAGCCAGCTTGGTTTCTACCAGCCCCTGCCATGTAGCAAAAACCCGATTCCTGAACTGTTCGGCAAAAAGACCCTGCGCGCGCACCCCGTAAAAAGTCGCTCCGGGCCGACACCCTTCTTTACAGCGCTCGTCGGGATGCAGGTAAAGCGCCGCCCTTCGCGTTGCCAATTCCTGCATCGACTGCTCAACGGACCCCAGGGTGACTTTGCTGCAGGTTTCGCACATGGCAAAACACGGATAATACTGTCTATCCGCAGCCATAACCAGATAATTGGTCACCGTAGGGCAGCGGGTTACCGACGGCACGTCAAGAACACTTAAGGGCTGGACAATGAGGTTGGTATGGTCCGCCAGGAACCGGTACCAGCGGGGATTCTCCCCGCGAATACGCTCCATACGCAATTGCCATTCCTGCTGTTCTTGATCAGTCAGCTTCGTTTCCGCATACGGCGCATCCGGGCTACTGTCATCGGCCATAGGAAAGATCATATAGCGGAAGCTGTCTGCCTTTTCCTGCGACAGTGCCCCTTTATCCGTCATTTCCTGCCACATGCGCCAGAGTTTTCCGGCGAACATCAGTGCAGCTTCGAGTTTTTCTTTATTGTAGATCAGTGTAACACGGTTGGACTGAATCGGGCTGTCGCGAATATAATAGACCATGTTATCCCATACATCTGCAAACTTATCCGCACCTTTATGTTCCCGGTATCCTTCACGGGTCGGCTCGTCGAAGGATATGCTCAACTCCGAAATCTCGCGGACCCATTCGCCTGGAGGGACGACCACGCCGTTAGTGATCAGCCGCAGCTTGGCTTGCGGGCACAGCTGGCGCACACGCAGAACGGCATCGTTGAAATCTTTACCTGCCCGGGCATCGCGGTAAAGCGTGGGTTCCCCTCCGCCTACAAAAAGGATTTCTTCCGGATTCAACTCCTGCAGCTTGTCGAGGTCGCCAAACTGCAGATGCTGTTTCTTATCCACCCCCTTATATGCGCACCAGCCGCATTTCAGCTGGCAGGTATTGGTCAGGTGTAATTCAACGTACGCCACCCGGGAGTTATCGATAAAGGCCAGCTTCTGCTGATCCGATTTTAATTCCCGACCGTAGGATCGCACGGCATCAAGCATTGCACCCAGGGCTTCGTCATCCGTGGGAACGCCGGTATCCCTGATGATGTTGCGAAATATCTCCAGATTCATCGCGTCATACATCTCGTACATGGCGGGGATATTGCCCCGGCTGTAGCACAGCCAGATGCCTGCCGCCTCCACCGGCCCCACGTAGCGCGGCCTCAAGCCCGCAGGCCGGCTCTTCTTGAAAGCGTCGAAGATCGCAGGATAATTATCCCCGATCTCCTTGGTGCGCTGGGGAATGACATAGACCTGGTTGGGGGCGGTGATCAGGATCACCAGCCAGCCGTTGGACTCGACGCGGGAGACGATGCGGTAGGCATAGTCTGAAAGTTTATCCATATCCGCGCTTTCCACTACGAAGCCGGCGGTATGCACGTCGCTCTCCAGCAACCCGATCCTGACTTTTCCAGTGTCAACCAGCCAACTGCGTTCCTGGCGTTCGATCGGGAATTCGGTATCGTAAATATGTATATGCAGGTGTTCCGCGGCATTGCCTGTGCCGATATTACCCCTTCTGCCCGGAAATAAGGTATTGAAGATCGTCAGCAGCTCACGCATGCCGCTGGCAGTAATCCTTCCGGTATGGCCTTTTTCCAGGGCGAGCATATGCTTGTTGAAAAACGGACGGGTATCGGCAACCAGCATGTACGGCAGGCCAACAACATCCTCGAGATCGGCCAGGATAGTATCCGTATCTTTCCGGCCGCTGACCACTCCACAGAAGCCGCAGCCTTCGCCGTCATGATATTTGGCCACGCCGCGGCTGACGTTATGCTGTACCATATAGTTGCTGTCGGCAGGAGGCCGCACGCCGCCGATTTCCCGCACACCCTCCGGATTGTCGAGAACTTTGTATTTTATCTCGTCCGGGAACCAGACGATCCCCGATTCATGGCCGAGATCGGATTCCGCTTCCACCCGCGCCATGCCTTCCCGCGCAACCCTGGCTTCCAGATCCCTGTTCAGCAATGCCTCCCATTTGGCGTCCATCTGTTCTTTAAAAACCGCGAGAGCCTCCGGATCCGCAGTGCCTCCGTCAACAGTCAATCCCGCAAGCATCTCTTCCAGCCGGGGATCATTGCGGTTAACGCCGGTATCCCTGATGATGTTGCGGAATATCTCCAGGTTCATCGCGTCATACATCTCGTACATGGCGGGGATATTGCCCCGGCTGTAGCACAGCCAGATGCCTGCCGCCTCCACCGGCCCCACGTAGCGCGGCCTGGTTTCAGGGCGCCGCGTTCTCTTGAACCCGTCGAATATATCCGGATAATCGCTTCCTATCTCCTTGGTCCGCTGTGGGATAATGTACACCTGATGGGGAGCGGTGATCAGGATCACCAGCCAGCCCTTTGACTCGATTTCCTGGACGATCCGGTAAGATTGGGCCGATAAAGCTTCCATATCCGCGCTTTCCACCACAAATCCGGCGGTATGCACATCGTTTTCAAATACACCCACACGCACATCGCCGGAATCGCGCAACCAGGTGCGCGGCTGCCGCTCAACGGGAAATCTCGTATTGTAAATATGGATATGCAGGTGGCTGGCGGCATTCCCGGTTCCGATATTGCCTCTTTTCCCCGGGAAGAGGGTATTGAAGATGGTCAACAGATCCCGCATGCCTTCCTGTGTGATCTTTCCGGTATGGTCCTTTTCCAGCGCCAGCATGTGCCGATCGAAGAAGGGACGGCTGTCGGCAACCAGCACATAGGGCAAGCCCAGCGCCTCCTCAAGATCCTGCAACTGGCCTTCGGTATCTTTTCCTACAGCCATCCGACAGAAATCGCATTGATTGGCTGCCGGAACCGTATCTCTTCCCACACCGCGTTGAACTCCCCGGCTGACATTGTACTGAACCTGATAGTTGCTTTCTGCCGAAGGAAGAATATCCTTCACTTGCGTTATACCTTCGGGATCGTCCAGCACTTTATACTTGATCTGTTCGGCAAACCAGATAATCCCGGGTTCCTGCCCGAGATCAACCGCCTGCTCGACTTCCTCAATGCCGCGCTCCTGCACCTGGCGGGCTAAGGCTGTATTCACCAGCGCATCCCAGCGCTCTTCGCATAACCTGCGCAGATGGCCAATGGGATCGGTAATCCTGGTCACCAGAGTGGTATTCCCGACAAGAACCAAGGCGATACCGTAAGCAGCCAGATGGTCTACAATCTCCTCGGGAGAGGAAGAGTACGACAGAGAGCGCATAGCATTGGTCAAAGCCATGACATACAACCTATCCTTAACCAGGTTGACCCGGTTAATCGGCGCGCTGATCGCGGACAGGTATCTGGCGTAGATAGCCAACGTCTTGACAAAAAGCTCCTTCCCGTCCGGCCTGCCGGTCATATATTTAAATACTCCGTCGCCGTAATCGATAAATTCGATCTGTATTCCGAAGAAATGCCTGATGGCCTCCAGATCCCGGGCGTCCAGCTGGCCGGCGGCAACCATGGCATCAAGCATCAACTGCGCTTCTCCGGGAGTCATTTTCAAATACCTGCCCAGCCTGCGCAGATGCCAGTCAGCGGTATTCTGCCACTGGCTTCTCTCCGGCGAATCCTGATCGCCCCAAGCCAGGTAGGCGCGGAATTCGAAAACAGTCAGATCATCGGCTCGGATCCCATAGCTTCTGTCAGCGATAGCAACCAGGGTTAAAATATCCATGGCGTCCCGGGAAAGCTGGCATCCGGCAAACAGCCGGTCAGGAGTGCTTTCGGTGGTCACGATCGTGCCGATATCCACATGCTTGCCGACAAGTGCAACTGCCGTCTCAATAGCCTGCCGGCTGAAGCCGAGCCTGCTTAAAAGCGGGCTTACAAAATAGAACGCTCCGCTTTCAGGATGCGCCTGGGGCTTGACGCATCTGCCGATATCCACGATAAACGGCAGCAGAAACAGGATCTCCCGCATTTCTTCGTCGGTCCGGGAGAAAATTCTCTTGATTAGTCCGGTAAACCCGGGGATCGCGGTAAAATCGACCTCTGGAAGCGCGCCTGCATTTTTGCCTGCGCGCTCGAACGTAAACCTGCGCATGCCGGAATACCCCGCAGTATCAAGCCTGACCAGGCTGTCCAGGGCATGGAACATCTCGTGCGGCGCAGGATGGCCGGACATCTCCTTGCTGGCGAGAAGCTTCAAATGGGGAAAGATTTGGTACAACCGGCCGTTCTCAAACATGCGCTCTATATCACGGGCGCGATTATGCCCGCGGGATGACCTGAACAGCGGCCTCAGGAATTCTACGTAGCCCTGCGCGTCCGCCTGTTCAATAGCATGCATCACTGCCACCGCATCCAGCTTTTCTTCCCGGGTGAACGGCGCGAGTTCAAAATCCGAGAAGCTCTCGGTCGCGTAAATATCAAGAATTTTCCGTGCAATAGGCATCCAGCGATACTGCTGGAGAGCCTTGGTACGGGCATTCGCGGCCAACTCTTCTGCTAATGACCGTTTGTCAATCAGCTCTTCGATGGCGTCGGCCAGTTGCTGAGCCTCGACATCCACGACAATGCCGTAGGGCGTCCTGCCCGGATGCGCCGTCTCCAGGATATCCCTGGACCCGTGAGTCAGGGAAGAAATCAGCGGCACTCCCCGGGCCATATATTCCACCAGCACCAGGCCGAACGGCTCATATAACGACGGAACCACCCCCACCCAGCTTCTCTGCATCAACTCCAGCTTCTCGGCATCGCTGACCCCGGGACCGCTCATCTTCAAAGTAATATTGCCGTAATCCCGTGCCAGCCGCTCCAGCTTCAGCCGGTACTCTTTACGCGCAGAGATAGCATCATTGCTCTTTCCGAAAACAAGGAAGTTGACCGGACTTTTGCTTTGGGCCCGGCGCCTGTCGGTAATAATGCGTGCTGCTTCGATAAATGTATCGAACCCCTTTTCGGGTGAAATCCTGCCGTAGGTGGTCACCAGCGGAACTGCATCCTTTTCAGTGTCGGATAAAACGAAATATTCTTCCCCGACACCGTTGGGAACCATATGCACATCCCCCGCATAATCGCCTGCCAGCGCCAGCAATTCCTCCCGCATCGCGTTGCTATTCACAATAACTTTGGAATTCGCGGTTATCGCTTCATATTCGATACGCTTGAGCTCCGGATAAAACGCGTTATGGTCACTGGTCGTATCCATGCGCGGCGACAAAAACATATGGAATGTAGAAGTAACGTTAAAACCGAGACTGCGTAATGCCGCGGCGCGGCGGGGTTCTTCAATAAATCCGTGAAGATGAATATAGGCCTGGGAAGGGTCGTATCGTTCTTGTATGTAATCGACGAACAAACTGCCGAATTTTTCGCGGCAACCCTGTGTTTCTTCAGTGCTATCGAAGAATGTCGCTACCGGGTCATCCCGGATCCTGATCTTCACCAATTGCAGATTATAATTGCTGTAAAGATATTCCCCCGGTATTTCGTCATTAACACACGGCGATATCCAGGTCGTCGAGTATCCAAGGTCTGCCTGGGCCCGGATGATATTGAGAACCGCTTCACCCTGGCCGCCAGCGATATGCTCGGGGTCCTGATAAGAAACGTGCACAACATGAAACGGTGATTCCGGCTGCGGCGCTCCGAGAGCCGCGCCGCCGTCAAACTCGGAAGTAAGATCGATCGCCTCTTCCGCAACGCTCCCGGGCAAGAGCGCGAGCACCAATGCGTATACCCCGTCCGCCTGATGGCCGATGCCCGGGGGAAACACGATAGCTGTTCCGGGTTGAGTCTCGACTTTAAACAATCTGTATGTTGCGTCGTCGCCGGCATACGATGGGATCAGCAGATCGATAGTGCCGTGGTTATACTCCGGCGCCATGCCTAATTCGACAGGATCAAGGACAACGTACAACTCCATTTGAGATATGCCTGCTCCATAATAGGGATGCGCGTGCGGATGTGACGTAGCTTTGTTAATCTTTACCACATGCGCTCTTATACCGTCGCTACCGTTGATTCCTACGGCATCCAGGAGTGTCCTGCGAAAAGGCTTTTTCCGGTCTATGTTGCATCCGCCGGAGATATCGGGGACGTCTTTCAGGAAAGTGACGGCTGTCTCCCATGCCCGGGCGCCCGTTTCCGACAAAACGACCAGCGCGTAATCAAAACTTCCTCTCAATTCTACGCGATCGCCGGGCCGCACTGTCAACTGGTCCCCGGCAGTCAGAATGGCTTCTCGCCCGTTACAAGCGGCTTTCGCCGCGCCGCGCACTACCCAGAGGAACTCGACGGCCTGCAGCTGGCCTAATTCCATATTGCCGTTTACCTGGCCGGTCCTGAACCGATACCCTTTCGCCATGCCTGAAACGGTATCTTCGAAATAGTCCATGGCGTCACGGTTATGAATAGCCGCCATCTGCACGGAGCCTGCCGAAGGCCTGGCTGTATTCGCCAAATAATCCGTCTGGCTTAAAACATCGTGGGTAAGAAGGATGGCATCTATTTCCGAAACGACCTTTGCGCCGCTCCATAAACCGATGAGGCAATGATACAGCGAAAGGGTCAGCGTTTCATCCTGGTCGATTTTGGTCTGCAATACGTTTCCGTGCTGATCAACAATCTCAAGATGGGTGAATAAGTACCGCGCAAAACCGAAGCTGACGGTAACCAGATTCAAATCAGCCGAATCGCTATCCCTGCTGTAAATGTTCAGTATCCTGTCGAACGTATTCTTTCCCGGCCGTTCGTGTTCCATCGCAATGACACCCGTGGCTTTCTGCGTTCCTTTCTCATGCGTCATGATGGCCACTCCCGAGCCGTGGGAAGCGATGATGCGGTCATCCAGGACCATATCGGTCATGAATACCGCCTCGGCCGCTCCGGAGCCCAGAAGATCATTAGCCATAGATATGGCGTGGAAAGGATCATAATAAAAAATGTTGGCGGTCTCGATATTTCTTCCGCTGGCCGAATCCGCTGTCCGGTCTTTTATGCCGAGTTGAGTGACCATCAGCGGTATGCGGGCTGTCCTTTTCAAATATTCCTTAACCTGCAGCATGGGCAGGGCATACAAGAATTGTTCATCGATAACGATATGCAGGCCTTTTTCGTCGCGCAGCCGGATGATCGCATCGATATCTTCCTGTGAACCGGCTATGGGTTTCTCCAGGATGAATCTGGTAATTCCCAGTGCGGCCAATTCCTTGAGAACGGCACAATGGGTGTTGTCGGGCGTTGCGATATATACTGCGGTTTTCGCGGGATCGAACGAAGAGGCGGCCTTGAACTCGGCTATCGAGCCAAAAAATGACGGCAAGGATGCGCCCGGGTTCTTCTTCAGATAATGCGTTGTGAATGATCTGATATTCTCTTCCCGAGGCTCTACTACCCCCAGAAAAGTGAAATCATCTCCCAATGCCGCAATGATCCGGCCGATCAAAGCGCCGCTCATTGTGCCCATTTTGCCTGCACCGACAACCAAAACCTGTCCGGCGCGCACTTTTATCCCGGCAGGAATGCCCCGGGGTAGATACCCCCTCGGGTTATCCAACCCCGCCTGATACAATGCCTCGTATAATTCAGGCAATGCCTGGGGATATGACCGTGGATATGTCATCGTTTTCTCAATGATATCGATCAATCGTACGTTCAGCCGCGCCAGAAGCTCTTCGAGTTCCTGCGGATATTGCCGGGCAAGCGCTGTAAGACCTTTTAAGAAAGTAAGACGCTTTGCAAGAGGAAGCTGGTCAAACGCATCCAGAAGCACTATGCCCGACCGCATCAAAGCGGATAACGAATCCGTCATCGGGACGCCGCGCATCAGGCTGAAGCCTGCGATATCTACCCATGTTCCAAGGTCGATTTTCCCCTTCGCCGACGCAAGCGTGCCATTGACATCCAGATTCCCGCCACGCATGCATACGATGTCCGAAAACAGGTCTTCCGTTCTTCGAGCGTCCGCCTGCGGCTGAATGACCGCAGGCCTCCCGATGGAAATATAGGTGAAGCCTGCCTGTTCCATCGTCGGCAGATCATACATATTCCACCCGTCTATGATCACCGGCCTGGTCATCTTGCTCCGCAGCAATTGCAGATCGAGCTTCCCGAATTCAGGCCAGTTGGTAATGATAATAAGCGCGTCGCTATCCCTGGCCACATCATACACGTTGGCACCGTAATTCAACGGAAGATTCAGCTGTTTAAGATTCGGCATCGCTTGAGGATCATACACTTTGACGGTTACATCCATGGCGGACAGGACTTTCAGAATATCCACGCCCACGGATCCCCTGATATCGTCGGTATGCGGTTTGAACGCCGCGCCCAGCACACCTACGGTTTTCCCGGACAAGCCTCCGTTAAATTTGACGATTCGTTCGATGAATCGCTCGATTTCCTGTGCCCTCGAGTCGCGTATAGCTGCGCCGATCTTGAACTCACATCCTGAATCTTGCGCCATCTGCACCATGGCGCGCAGATCTTTAGGCAGACACGACCCTCCCGCGGGAAGGCCCGCATTCAAGAATGCCACGCCTATGCGCCTGTCGAGCCCTACGGCCCGGGAAACCTCGGTAATATCCGCTCCCGTCTCTTCGCACAGCCTGGCAATCGCATTGATGGTAGAGATTTTGGCGGTAAGATACAGGTTGGACGTCAATTTTATCACTTCCGCGCTGGGAATGCTGGTAACGATGAACGGGATTCGCCGATCGATAAGCGGCGCGTACAATTCTTCCATTGCCCGGCGACCTGGTTCATCCTCCACGCCTACGACGATACGGTCCGGCTCCATCAAATTCCTTATCGCGGTCCCTTCGCTTAAGAACTCGGGGTTAAAAACCATGGTGAGCTTCGCATCCGTCAATGTATTCATGAGCTCCTGCAGGCGTCTGGTTGCTCCGCCCGTGCAGGTAGAGCGGACAACAATGGTCTTCGGCTCCCGGATAAACCGCGCAGCATCCCGGGCTGCCGATTCAATATATGCATAATCCATCCTGTCGTCATCCTTGACCGGAGTATTGATACATAACAAAAGCATCTCGCTGGACCGAACCGTATCCGCCATGTCAGTGGTAAATCTGATGGCGCCCGTTTCCATGTTCTTCCCGAGCAGATCATCCAGGCCGGGCTCATAGAAATACGCGGTCTTTTTATTCAGTTGACCGATTTTTTCCTTGTCGATATCCATGCATACAACAGTATGCCCCATGTCGGCCAGGCACACCGCGGTAATCAATCCCATATATCCGGCGCCGATCACGCCCACTTTAACCGGACGGAATTCCGCGCCGCCGTCGGGAACTCCCTCCGGTTGCGGGACAGGTTCGAAACGAATGATCATGGCGGACCTGGCCGGCACGGTAAGGCTGAACTTCGATGAGAAGATCATGCTCTCGCTGTTCTCCCTCCCCATGGTTTCCATGGACACGCGGTAAGACATCTCTCCGGCCGGTCCGGTAGCCTGCAGCGCGATCACCGATTCAAGAGAAATTTCCGCGGATCTGTTTTCCGCGGTAAGATTAAGCAACCCCAGAACGATCTCTTTTTCATCGAATCTGGCCACGACAAAAACATCCGCGTTCTTATCGGAAAGCGCCAGATACTCTCCTCTGACCAGCGCCGGATACCGCTTGCGCAGCGAGAAGAGCTGTTCCCAGGAAGCCAGCTCCTGCGCGGGAATAGTCTCGAACCGGGGGACTTCCGCGGACAGCTCGTACACTCCCTTATAGAGGTGATCCCTGCCGAAAACCTGGCCGTTGAAAACAAGCAGGTAACCGGGCAGCACCTGATAGAGAAAATACATCAGTTGCTTGGAAGCAGCGTCCAGCCGGGCCCAGGCGTCGCCGAAATCATACGCGTCATGTTCCGGACCGAGGCTGACTTCATGCGTCTGGATATGCTGCGGCATACCCTCGAGCTCCAGGATATACCCGCCCAGCGCTGCCAGCCTGGTGCGATCCGTCAATGCTTCCGTAACCAGATTGCGCGGCTTCCAGTTGTAAACACCGGTATATCTGCGGTCGGCGATCTCCAGCAATTCGGAATGCCGCTCAAAACCCTCAAAGAGGATGAACGCCTCCGGAACGATCTCGCGCATTGCCAGTATGAAATCGCGGGACAGGTTCTCCGCTACCTCCAGCCCCCAATTCTCCTGTATTTTATCCGGAAAAGTGGAAAGCGCGGCGTCAATACGGAATCCATCGATACCCTTATCCAGCCAGAAGGCGCCGATAGCTATAGCCGCGGCTCTCGTCTCAAGATAAGAAAGATCGGGTTGAGCTAACGAGCCCCATCTTCTGGGGAAACAGCGTAAAGGCACTTCATCGGTCGCCGATACGGGAAAAAGAGCTGCTTCGGGAGCGATGAATTCCTTATCGGCATTACGGTAACCGATGACTTCCCGCAGATCGCGACGCGCCGGCATAACTTTTATCCGGCGGCCGCCAAGATCGACGATTCCATCAAGGGGCATGCCCGCGGCCTGGATGTGAGCGTTTAAGGCTTTGCCTGTCTGTATCAAACTGATCAGCTCATCGCGGGGCAGATCGCTGCCCCTGACCAGCGCAAGACGCTCTTCGCTGAAATAATTGCCGTCGCTGGCAGTGGTATACAGGAAGCGCTCCGGAAATTCCTGGACCAGCGGGCTGGTCTTGGCGACATGCTGATTAGCCAGCCAATCGATCAACACCTTGATCCCGAGTTGATGCGCGGATCGGACAAACCGTTCCAGATCAGCCGGAGTGCCGGCGCGCTCGTCGATCCGGCGAGGATCAAGCACTTCATACGGACTGCCGGTATGCTGCATCAAACCGATAAGCACGATATGCTCCACGCCGATTCGGGAAAGATACGGCAGCTCCGCCAATGCCGCCTGCAGCCCGGCAACTGCGCTGTCTCGCGCGTAATAATCCCGGATAACCATTTCATAGATCAAGCCGCTCTTGCTCTCTTCGCCGGCATAGCCCGTAATGAATACTCCCGGGAACAAAAGCGCCAGGCCGCGCAGGGTTTCCGCCACGCTCCAGGCTTGAGCGTAACAACCTTTGGCATTCCAGCCCAAAGCCGCTTCGCAATTACTGTCGTAAATCTCCGGAATGGAATGATCCTGGCCATGGGTAAGCAGATCATGTACAGTGCTGAAATACCGGTATTCCGCCAGAAGATGCGCGGTCTCTTCCCGGCCATACACCCGTATACCCGCTTCGATAAATGCGCCCATCAACCACGGCCAGACGGTGCCCTGGTGGTAGGATAATTCATTTGCGTGCACCGGATGATAATCCGGATCGGTGATATTGAGGGTGCGCAAGCCGTACGGCGTGAGTAACTCTTTTCTCACCACATCCAGCGCCTGCCCGGCTTTGACTTCATCCAGCAACCCCAGAGAAATGGCAAAGACCTGGTTGGGACGGATCTTCTTTCCGGCAGCCGGGTCGCCTTCAATGGTATCGAAAAGACAGCTATTCTCCTCGTTCCAGAATTTAGTAAAATTCGCCCGCACCTGCTCTTTAAGCTCCTGCATCGCGGCCCGTTCGGCTTCCCGCTCTTTATGGGTGTACGCCTGTTCCATCAAACGCAGAGCATTGAACCAGAGGGCATTGATCTCAACCGCTTTTCCGTACCGGCTGGTCACGGGAGAGCCGCCTTTAGGCTGGGCATCCATCCAGGTCAACTGGGTATCTTTATTCCCGGCGAATATCAATCCATCTTGATCCATAAAAATATCGATATGCTGTTGCCTGTTATTGCCATCCTCTTCCCAGCTATCCACGCCGCGAATACCGGCGATATACGCCTGAACCACTTCTTCGAGTATCTCCAGCACGGTTGCGCTCTCTCCCTGACTTCTGACGACAGGAATATCCAGGATAGAAAAATCCCGGGTAATGTCCAGGTATTTGTGCAGCGCCCAGAACATCCACAGGGTGGAATCAACGCTGTTATAGCGGGGATTGCTGCCATTGCCGATCAGATTCGGCAACAGGCCGTTTCGTACAAAACGCAGGTAATTGGCCAGCACCGCTTTGAACATCTCCGGTCTGCCGCAGAGTACGGTCATGGGTAAAGCGACCATGGTATCTCTTCCCCAGTTATAGAGGAACGCGTTCTGCCGCTGGTCAAAATGCGGACAACCCGTGATCAAAGTCCAACCGCGCAGCTGCGGATCAAAATAGAAGAATCTGCTGGCCGCTGACTGCAGCATCTCGATCAGTTCGGAATAACGCACTTCGTGTTGAGCGGAAACCGGCTGCTGCGGCAGAAGACACATGGTATGGGTTTCTTGAGCGACAATGCGCACCGGCTGGGTAACCGTCCATAATCCGGAAGTGATCTCTAACACCCCTTCGAACGGGAAAGGTACATCTTGAGGAATGATGGTGAAATATTCCGCCCGGTTCTGGATCAAACGCTTAATAGCCAGCGGCACGGCCACCCCATATTCATTTACCAGCCGCGCCTTGATCATCTCGAACGGTACCACCCCGCGCTTGCCGGTTTCATAATAAACCGAATCCAGGGTTTCCAGATTGATCACCGCCGAGAACTCGAGATTCTCGCGCAGTTCGTCGACTTTACCCCGCAGATAGAAATCATTTCCCTGCCGCTCCAGACTCAACTCTCCCTCTTCCAGGTAAGAGGTCATGGTCATGGATTCGACCTGAAAGACCTCGCCGGGGATCCGGGGATGCGCCGCAGGAACTTGCCGGCCATAAAAAGCATTGTTCCAGAAGCGCAGATACTCGGCTGCGGTCAGATACGCGGTGAGTATTTCGCTGAACCGGATGGATTGGGCCTGATAGATGCCAAGCGTGCCGTTCTTGAACTGTTCATTGACCCAGACCAGAACGTCGCGGTAATCGCCCGGGGACGCTCCGGCCGGAACCAGAGTGTTGCCTTTGAGCAACCTGCGATTCACTACTGCTCCCTGATGCTGGATAATACCTTCCCAGAACGGCGGCCCCATCTGCAAGCCGGCATTGGCCGAAACATCCGCCTCGGTATATTCGGAAGCGCCGGTATAGCGGTCGGAATCCTGGATCTGAATGTCGGATGCCGCCAGTAACCGCCGCTGGTCATTGATATCGAATTTAGGCCGGAAGATAAATGTGCCGCTGTATCCGGACTGGGCAAGGCGGCGCTCGAGCATCGAGAGTTGCATCCCGATACGCTGACTGGCCTCATAGGGCTGAACATTGCCGTAGATAACTACCTGCATACCGTTGGCGACCAGCGTTTCGATGGTGGCGTCGGTAAACGCGCGATCCCTGCCCGCCTTTTCACTCACCAGCCTTCCCGAATAGGAAATGACCAGCTGGTTGGGATTTAATCCGATCGACCGCTTGGCTTCCTGCTTGGCCGCAGACACCTCTTCAGGAGAAGGCTGCGCGCAATCCCGGCACCCCACTTTACGCAAAGCCTCCAGGAAGAACTCCGCAGAATAGAGCCGGTCATCGCCGTTAGTGATGCCGATCAAATCCACTCCCGGATCGCGGGCATTCATTTCCGCGCCATGGATAGCGCTCACCGCTTTAGCTACATCGGCGCTGCGCAATCCTGCGCTGGTAAAATCCCAGAGTTTGCTGCCGTTAAGCTCTTGCCGCAGGAATAACCACAACCACTGATCAGGCACGCCGGCCGCTTTCAGGAAAGGCAGTCCGAATGTCTTGAGATCCTCCATCATCACCCGGTTGCGATAGGTATGGGTGGTGCCGCAAAAAACCGCATCCCGGAATATTTCATAGGAATCGTTGATCTGCTGCTCGGTATTGCCGGCGCGCATTATCCCCGAACGCTCTCCGTAAAAGATCCTGCGCCAGGCGGTGATCGGCAACACCTGGCCGTCGTTGGCGTCGACCAGCGGCGCTTTATACACCTGTCCGCTGCGCCGGGCTTCTTCTTTCTTCTGAAGCTCGAGATACCGGATCAATTCCAGGGTGGCTTTGGTGAAAAATTCGGTAAACTCGAAATTGGAAGCGGGCGAATCCGCGGTGGAGTATTCGTAGAGTATATTTACATACCTGCCGGCAGTATCCCTGATCAGGTATACCCGGATGCCGCGCGGATTGATCGCGGTATACACGTCGAACGCGACCGGATTTCCGCCCACAAAAGTATTGAACTTCTGCGACAGCCTCTTAATGTCCTTAAGCGGCTGCGGGATCGCAGCGTAATCCAGAGGCACTACGTCAGCCTGTTTATTCCTGGTAATCGGATAGAACGGTTCGACATACACCACATCCGCGCCCAGTTGGTACATCGCGGTTCCGTGATATTGCATCACCCGGCCCAAGCCGCCGGCAAGCAGGGATATCTCTGCGGCAACCAGGTACATGCTGCGGCCTTCCAGCTGCGGCGCGTGGAATGAAAGCCATCCCTGTTTGCCCCGCTCAAAATCCATCAACAGTACGATCGCATCTACAAGGGCAGTTCTGCCGGCCTGACCGCGGCTTAGCAGCCATTCCAGAAGTTTTTTCTGCGCCGGCGCATCCAGCTGGACTACCGCGCGCAGCACCGGATACTTCGCCTCCACCGGATACTTCGGCCATTGATCCACCGCAGCGGCATAAGCGTCAATGACCGCAAAAACCGCCTGACGGCCGCCTGCCACGGCGCGTTCAATATCCTGCTGGATATAATAGAAATCATCCGCCCAGACAGCGGCCATCCGGGGATCGACGTTGAGATACACGTTATCCGACGCTTTGATGCTGTAGTTGTTATCGCTGTTGCGCACCAGCCCTCTTCGGCGCAACCCCTCCAACCGGACAATGATCCTGGCCGGGTCGAGATTCAGGCCGTAATCGCCATACACCCGGGAAGCCTGATCGATGATCGCCGCAACAGTAAGAGGTGTTTCGATGGAATCAGTCAGGGAGAGAAGTGCGGAGGTAAGAATATACGCCTCGAGCCATTCAGGATCATTCCAGCCGCGCTGGTTATCGAAAAGATTGGGGAAGGGGAAAGGAATTTGGAAAGATAAACGCTGACCGCCGTCAAGGCTGTCGCCGGCAGTGGGACCGCGGGGATAGAAATTCCGGTAATACGCCTCATCAGCCGTGACCGCGTAATTGAACAAAGCGCGCGCAGCTTTCACCGCCGCATTCCAGCTATTATCGGAGAACAAAGCATTTTCTACCAGGCTGTTCCATTCTCCGGAAGTGGCGCGTTTTCTCCACAGAACATATAAACGGTCGAACTGGCGTAAAGCGTTATCGACAGTCCTGGGCGGATACCCGTAGGAAAGATCGAACCTGGCCCCATTCACGTCAGGGGTGACGGACATTTTATGTCCTCCGGTATTGGAAACTAAAGCCACATCTCCGGCCGCCTGCGCTTCTTTTACCGCGATACCGCAGGGCTCCCAGAGCGCAAAAGAAACAAAAAGATCAGCGGCAAGATACACGCTGTCCCGCACTCTTTCCGGAGCGGGGAAATATCCCCGGTAATACCCTACGCGCCGCGGGTAGCGCCCCCTAAGGCGAAGCAATTCAGACTCCAACTGCTTATCGCCATGCCCGAGAAAAAGGAAAACCGTTTTCTTATAAGCGCTATTCCCGAGCACGCTTTCGGCGAAAGAGACCAATTCCCGTATACCTTTCTGTTCGGTCATGCGCGAAATGGAGGCTACGACGAAAGAATCCCGGTCGATATGCCGTAAGGGAACCAGCTCCCTGAAGAACGCGAGATTATCCGGCGCCCAGAACCAGTTATCCTGCTCCACTGTCTGCCGAGCCGCCTGTTTGGCGGCTGTGGCCGCGCGCATGAATCCTTGTTTCTCGATCGCAGATAGACCCGGCGCAGAATTACCGAACCAGCGCCGCTGCAGCGGCGCCTGGTCGATGCCGTTGGTCACCGCAAACAACCGGCGCTGCGCCATTCGCTCCTGGAAGATAGAGGAAAAACCGTCGCCTTCTCCCAATAGATCGGATTTCAGGTAATCCTGCATCTGGGTATCGCTGACTGCTACCGCATAATCGGCGGTGCGGATCGCGGCGAGTAAAAAATTGCTGTAGCGCATCGCTGCTTCCTGCTTGACCCAAAGAGAATAGAACGGTGCAAGTTCGGTTTCGGGCAACCCCAGGAAGGACAAAACATCTGTTCCGTCATAAGACCGCGGCACGTTAAACTGATACCCGGCTCCGGTATTATGTACCCAGGCGATCGTCCTGGCCCGGGCAAAATGATCTTCCGCGCTATACGGTGACGACGGAGAGCGCAGATGCACCAGTAACGGCGCGGCCATCCAGTCGTGGCCGGCCATGATCGAGGGATACGCGCCAACAGCCTTTAACGCTTCCAGGCTGCCCAGAGAAAGAGCGACCGCGTTCAAAGCGCCGATCGCGGGTGTCTGGTCAATGCGGTAGCCGCCGAACACATTCTGACGGATACCGTCCCAGATCGGGTAATGCAGGAGCAGATAATCCACGCTGTTGAACCGCTGCTTGAGAAGTTGCATGGGCACCGTGCCCAACGTATTAATCGGAACATCGAGCATCATCCGCTCTGCGGCGTTCACCTGATAATCATATGTCGGTGTCACGATGAACATTTTCAGGCCGTCGTCGGCTAAAGCCGCGCTCAACCCTCCCACCGCGGGAGCCATGCCTCCCACATACGAGATCGGGTAGGCTTCCGGCGAAACAAATGCGGCTGAACCGACACGGTACCAGCGTCGCGTTTTCTCCGCAACAAGGCGCCCCGCTGAAGTGCGCGCATCGCGCGCCGCAATCTGCAGGAAACGATCTATATCCGTATCGGATTCGGGATGTTTCACAGACAACTCGTGGGTCAGCAAAGTCAGGTCTCCGGCGGATAAAGACGGATCGCTTTGCATGGCCGCGACCAGTTCTTCAAAAGACAAAGCAAAACGGGACGCATCGCGATTCAGGATTGGCTCTTCCAGAAAGGCGAATGCCGGATTGCGCTGTGTCCGGACAGGCTGCTCCTGCGCACTATACCCGACCAATGCCCGCGCCAACTCCTGGTCTTTTCCCCCATCCAGCGCATTCTTGAAGAGAATTTCCACGTCGTTCACCGACCGCTCCCAGCTGTTATCCGAGAAAAGCGCGTTCTCCGCGAGCCGGCCCCATACGGGGTCTGTCTCGCGATTTTTCCACAGTTGGTACATCCGGTCAAAAGCCTGCATGATCATATCCACGGTGTAATCAACGTCCCATTCATATACCGGCGTACGCGCGCCGTTAAAACCCGGATCGGACTCATCAATGCCCAGAAGATGATTCAATCCCGGGATGGATATGGTCTTTATGGTTGATTTGTGCCCTTGTTTATCCGAGACCAGGCAGGGTACGCCATAGGCCAACGCCTCCATCGGAGAGATCCCTCCCGGTTCCCATATCGAGAAAGCGATGAACAGATCACCGGCGAGAAAAGTGCGCTGATAGATGGAAAGCGGATGCGGATCCGGGAGGAAACCGTTGGAATACCCGACTCTGCCCGGGAAGGCATATACCAATTCGTTCAATGTATCCATCCAGAAACGGTCGCCGCTGCCGCCGAATACAAAAGCAACGTCAGGATAGATTCCGCTTTCGATCACGCGACGGACAAACGGAACGACAAAATTGATCCCTTTCTGCTCGGTGATGCGCGAGACCATGTTCACCACCATATGCTCCCGGCCGAAATAGGGTGATTTCCCGTTGGATGCCGGCCAGAACAACGCCGTATCCGCGATGATCGCGCGCGATTCTTCTTTTACCGTCCTGGCCTGATCCAGAAATGCCCGCCGCTGACGCTCGTTGGAAACATCGAACATCGACCGGCCGAACCATCTGCGCTGGATCTCCCGCAGGGCCACGCCGTTAGTGACCGCGAATAACCTGCCTTGAGCCATTAATTCCCGGTAGATGAAACTCAACCCTTCTCCTCCGCCTTTTTCGTCGGAACGCAGATAATCCTGCATCTGCCCGGGGCTGACCGCGACCACATACTGCGCGTGCCGGATGAACGCCGCGGTAAAATTGATCAGATTCCCGTTATGCGGATCGGTGAACCAGCCGAAATCTTCAGCCGGTAATCCGAGATTACCGAGCAGGTCCTGCCCGTTCTCGAAACGCGGGACCTTGAACTGGTAATCCTGGCCGTTATTATGCACCCAGCCGATAGTCCTGGCCGCGCTGAAATGCGGGTCATGCTTGAACAGTGACCTGTCCGAATTCAGATGCGCCATCAGCGGCGCGCAGGTCCAGTCATTGCCGATAACCAAAGACGGATACACGTGCATGGCCTTCAAAGCTTCCAGGCTGCCGAAGGAGAGGAATATCGAACGCAGAAGCTCATGTTCTTTTGAGTCGGTAGAACCGTACAACGCATCCGCGAATTCCGGATGATCCAGCAATAAATACTCGACCCCGCTGATCTGCGCATGCGCCAACCCTGCGGGAACCATGCCTTTTCTTCCGGCATATACCTGCATGGTCTTGCCGGTATACGAAATATCGAACTTCCTGCGCGTCTCCTCTTTGATATTCTCATACAAGCCCGGCGGTCTTATGCCATAGGTGTACAACGGACTGACCACATAGACCTTCAGGCCGGATTGAGCCAATTCCGCGGCCAGCTCGCCGACCACATTGGCCATGCCGCCGGCTTTGGAAACCGGAGCAGCTTCCGGAGAAACGAATACTACCGATCCCACTTTCACCCAGCGCAGAACTTTTCCCGCGACGCGCCGGACAGTTTCATCATCGCCCTCATCCCGCAGCGCTTCCAGGTACGACTCGATCCTCCAGCTGAACTGCGGATACTTCGCCTGCAGTTCATGCATCAGCAGGGTAAGATCTCCCGCGACCAGTCCGGGCAATGTATCGTTGCCGTCCACTACATGCGCCAGTTGAACGAACAGCGTATGGAATAACCTGCGGTCATTGCGAAGAACGGTTCCTTCCAGAGAAACAAAAGCGAAATTGGCATTGATCCGCACCGGACGGTCTTGCCGGGTATAGCGCGCAAAAGCATCGCGGAAAGCAATGCGCTCGATGCCGCCATCCGGCGCATACGCGCTCAAGCCGATCACGGTCGCCCGGTATCCTTCCAGCCTGACCTTGATTGTGTCCGCGAAAAGTTCTTCGCCGCTGAAAATCTCCCGTGTTTCGCTTTCGCTATCGCTTATTTGGTAGAATGTATTCCGTGATGCCTTCAGACCCATTCTCTCCCATAGCGGCATAAGATCTATTTCGGCAAGCGCGGTCTGCCAGCTCATATTCGCCACCACGATCAAGGCCTGCTCCTGATCAAACCTGGCGATGGCGAATACCTGCTCCGGAGAAACCGTAAGGATATAATTCTCTCCCCGGGAGAGAAGCGGATTGGACCTGAAGAAATCAAACAGTCGCCGATAGAATTGCTGCACGGTCTCCCCGTGTATGCGCTCGAATTCAAGCTGGGCATAATACCGCTGCCGGTCGGCCTCCTGGTAATTATGTTTGGTGTAATTGTCGATACGGATGCGGTGAACCTCCCCGATCTCCTGGCGATTATAGACCATGAGCGGCCCGCGGGTAGTTGCCAGCCAGGTCATTACCGGCGCTTTGATGCGCGCGGGACCGTAACTTTGCCATCTGTCCATCAGGCGGAAATAATCATGCGTTTCCAGAGCCGAAGCGACCTGCGCGCCTTCAGGAAGCCGGCCGAGCAGCCAGCGGAAATGCCCGCCGAGTATATCCGCCGCAGAGCCGCCCTTTAAGATCACTTTCTCCATATCGTCGTGGGTGCCGGAATCCATGGGGATGGCTCCGGAATTGACGATCTGGAGATATTTTCCATAATTCTCTCCGATAAAGACGAAGTGCGGGTAATCAGCGCTTATGGCAGCGACCAGATAGACCAGGAAAGGATTGGCTTTCCCGTCATCCCAGCTGTTCACGATCTTGAAACCTCCCTGTTCATTGCGCTGCCAGGAAGTGACCTGCCCGAACAGCTTTTGCTTGCTCTTTAAAGAAGGGTCGACCGGCAGCAGGGAACCGAAGTTGTGGGCTACGTCGATACGCACGCCCTGCACTCCCATTGCCGCCAGGCGCCGCAGTAATTGTTCTTGCGCTTGAATCACCCGGTTATCCCGGTAATTGAGCATCACCGAATCATGCCATTCCACCGGTAATCCATTCTCGAAGTTGATCGAACCGTCGGTGGCCAGCCTGCGAATAACCCTGCCGGCGGACCCTCTGGCTTTGACTATGGCCCATTCCGGCAGATCGTTGAAATTCTGGTTCACATGGGGGATCAAGTCCACGATAATCCCGATACCGAATTCATCCCTGGCTTTATCGATCAGGGCTTTTAAGCCGTCTTCGCCGCCCAACTCCCGGCTGACCGCGAATGACAGCGGAGAGAATAACGAAGCATCCGGCCCGACCTGTCCGATGATGTTCTCGGGTTTATCCAACTGGTAAATACCCATGAGATATATGTAGCGGTACCCCTGCGCGTTAAGCGCCGGCAGCAGGTCTTGCGCGTCCTTGAATGTGCCGGGAATAGCCCTGCCGGTATGGTCATAGCGAACCTGCCCGTCCTCATCATAGACCCCCAGGTACGCCGGCCAGAGCTGATAGATCATCGCGCCGCGCAGATCAGGCTGAACAATGACCAGCTGATTGGCTGTCGGATGATCGACAAATTCCCAGGACCGGCTGCCCGGCTGTTTAATCTGTAACGCGATATGCGCCATCCCGGCAGACACTTTTAGATGGCGCGCGTGAGGCTTGACCTTGAGCGTAACGCTGTTCTCGGTATACGCTGTCGCGGTTAAATTGCGATAGCGCAACCTTTCCGATGCTGCGTCTTTGATCGCCAGGCGGGCCTTGAAACCGCGCAAAGCGACTGTTTGCGCGTTAGGATTGAATCCCACGTTCAAGACTGTCTCCGGCAACGAAATCGCTTCTCCGGGAGCCGCAAACTGTATGCGCTCGAAATCAGGGAACGCAGCAGGACGTCCGCTGTGCACCGCGTTAAGGATCTCCTGCGCCCGCAGCTGCAGATAACGGTTCTCATGGCCCAGCAATGCGGTAAGCAACCGCTGCGCTTCCGGAGCAGCCGCGCTGTTACGCATGAGCCCCTTGATGGCTTGCAGGGCGCGCAACTGCTCGTGAACATCTTCGGAGTTGAGACCATATACCAGATTATACAATCCCGGGAACGCCCGGTATAAGCGCAGGTCGGCAAGAATATCTTCGATCTCCTGATTATCCGCGATGACTTCAACTTTATAATCGTCTTTGTAAAAAACGCGAACTTTCGCGGTATCGGTCAGATAATCGGTAAAATCGCAGGGGGCGATACGGAACAACTGCAGCCGGCCGCGTATCTTGTAAACCAGGATGATCAGATCATCCTCGAAGAATATGTCCTGCAGTCCTTTTGCCGCCCCGGCCGGCAATAAAGCGCGCACCGCCAGCGCCCTGTCGAGGCCGGGCAAAGGCAGACGCAAAGCGAAGATCCGGCCGACCAGCCCGGAATCAAGCATGGTATCCCAGGTTGCGAGTAATGACTTACCGCCGTCCTGCGCCTGACCGTTACCCGCTTCTTCCCGGGCCTGGCCGCGTTTGCTCCTGGGAATAACGAACTGATTCCAGCCGGAGGAGATCTTGCCGACCGCCTTGAGCACGTCGTAATCCCGGACCAGATTGGGGAATTTTTCCCGGATTGCTTCGCGGGAAGGCTGAATAAGGTCGGATTGCTTGACTGCTTCCTGCAGGGCTTTCTGCAGATCGCGCGCGGAATAAAACTCCTCGGCAGCCGGATCAACTGACTCCTTTTCTCGGATAAAATCCCTGAATCCCCCCTTGAGGACATAATGACTGTTAATCCGCAGCAACAGACCCCATTCATATCTTTCCAGTATGCGTTTGAGCTCGGTGAGCGAATTCTTGCCTTCCTGCTTCAACAATGCGTACCCGAGATTGGTCTCTTTGAGGCTTTTCAGGTTGAATTCTTTTTTCTTTTGATATGCGGCAAGGGCTAAGATCAACCGCTCGTTCGGGGTTAAACCTTCCCAGGCCAGCGCATAGAGGAAACGGTCGGCCTGATCCTGATTTTTTGCCCGCGACAGGAAATTCTTCTCCGGATCATAGGCGAACGTCACTCCCTTCTCGAACCGGATCAACAGCGGGATCAGATCCTTGACAAACACGCGCGATTGCTGCCCTTTCAAATCCTTGAATCTGCGGCCTTTGAAACTGGACGCGCTCACCTTGAACCGTTCCCATTCCGGAATATCGTTTTTCATCTCGATAATGAATTCCCGCGCCGCGACCGCAGCCGGGTCCAGTCGTTTGAAGAACGACCCGATCAACCTGTCCCGCATATCCCAGAGCAGATTGAGCTCGCGGGTGGCAATGATCTGTTTGTTATCTCCGATAATACGTGCGGCAACAGGAACCGGAATATACCTGAATCCCAGCTTCACCTCTACCGACAGCCGGGAACGGGGATGTTCCGGGAACACCCACTGGTATTCCCGGCCGCAAGCGCAAAATCCGCCCTTGGAATCAGTTTCAATATATTCGATGTAAAAATGTCTGTACCGGCGGGCTCTTTTCGCGAAAAGCTTGTTGATGTAGGAATCCACGATCCTGTTGCTGGCAGCGTCCCGCAGCAGGATAAAATCAACCCGCGTGCCGGATCCGACAAAAAGCACGTTACGGATGATCCCGTTCTTCATGTATACTTCAACTTCGGCCTCGGGAACGCCGGAGAAAGTAGCCCACGGCCGGCCGCCCAGAATAAGCTGCCCATTTTTATCAAGAAAAACCTTGCGCATAAGGATCTCCCTGCCCTGGGCGTAACGAGCGAGCTTGCGGGCAGACAGATCGAGCATAAATACATCGAGCAGGCGTTTGGTTTCGATATCCCAGATCTGGCTGGCTTCATCGATCTGCCCGGATGCCGGATATTCGGCTCGCAATGGCACGGTCTTACCGTCAGCGATACGCACGGTATCCACCAGGACGTCCTCCCCTTCCGGATGCTCCCGGGGAGCATACAGATCCATGCCCTTGCGCTTCATGATCAGGCCATGTTTGCCCACCTGCTTACTGTCTGTTTGTTTAGTGAACCAGCAGCTGTTCATGCCCAGCAGGTACGCCGCAAATGCGTTGCGCTGTTGATCGTCGATGAACAGGGTACTGCCGGCAGACAGCCCGAAACGGTTCAACAATAGACGAAAGATCGCTTCGCTCGGCTTGGCCAGACCGATTTCTTCGGAAACAATAATATGATCGGAGGGGATATGCGGATAATGCAGCTTGACCATGACGTAGAACTGTTTGCGCAGACGGTCGTCTTTGCTTTTGAAATGATTGGAAAGGACAAACTGCTCCATGCCCCGCTCCTGCGCCTGGCGGCTGAACTCCTGGGTCTGCGGAATCGGAGTATGCCCCAGAGTCAATCCATACTCGACTTCTTCCCGGGTAAAAGATACCGGCCAGCCCTTCGCCCGCAGAGCCTCATTGAGGCAAAGCACAAATGCTTCCATGGGCAGGGTTAATCTCAAACGGCCCGCTTCTTCTCCGCTGAAGAACAGTTCGTCCACTGCCTGCCGGGCGACGTATTTTTTCATCCGTTGCTCAATGATGGCCAGGAAATGATCGACCACTTTTTCCTTATCGCAATCGAAGAGCACGCCGGCGGCGTCGTAAACCACCGCCTTGTTTGCGGACAGATCGAATTGCTGTTTGATCTGGTCCATTGTGCCGATCACCAGTTTGCCGCCGTCCAGATTGAACGCGTCGAGGCGGACCTGGTCGAAACCGGCGCTGCGGATATGCCGGCGCACGCGGCGGCCGATCGCATTCTTGCCGGGAACAGCTTCGAGCAAGTCTCTTTGCCGCGGCTCAACCAGCGCCTGTTTCAGCTTCTCTTCCATCCCCAGATCCGCGAACACTGCCTGCCTGGACAACACGTCGGGCAACAGGGAATCGGCATGCCACTGCCCGACGGACAATTCACGGCTCATGCTCCAGTATGACCGGTGGAATTCCTCCCACAACGGCTTATGCAACAATAACGCTGTCTCCTGCGCATTACGTACCTTCAACGCTCCCCAGTCCGACCAACGCGTGCCATCTTTGATCTTCTGCAGGAATTGCTCGTTGAACCGGTAGGAATCGAACAGTTTGGCCTGCTCTTTGCGTATCAACAGCAGCAACACCATGATTGTGCGCATATCCGCTTTTCTTGAGGACAGCATGGGCAGCGCTTCGGACCAGACCTCTGTGCCCTTACCGGTGCGCACAAATTCCCAGACCGGAACCGCCCGCATATTCAAGGCTTGTCCTCTGCCGAACGATTCGTTCTCCCACAAGACCGCAACAATATCGTTTTCGCGTATGCCGAAGGATTTATCACCCGGGCAATAGTGATCTTTGTACACCAGCATCAGCTTCTCCAGTACCGAAGCGCGGTGATGTAATCCTACCGGCGCCACCCGCATGGAAATACCCCGGGTGAACGGCAGGTTCACCTCCGGCCCCGCGGTCAGGGCAAAAGCGCGCAGCACGGCAAGCAGCGACCCGCTGGGCGCGAATACTTTGATCACCCGCCCGGTCTTTTCGTAATGCACCGCAGGTATTGAGGAAGAGGCAGCGCCACCTGCCACGGTAGATGCGACTGCCTCTTTCTTCCTCAATTCCCTGTTGATCTTTGCCGGGCGGCTGCCGCCGTCGTGAAGTTCCAGTATCGTCTTTCGCAAATCCACATCTTCCAGCGCTTTGAAGAAATCATCCGGCAGCTTGCCGGTTGCCGCCTTTTTTACGATAATGGATTTGATCAGCGCATCGATGTCATCTGAAGAAACCACTATCCCCATTTTCTCCAGAATATCCTGCAGCGATCTCTCCGCCAGAAGATAACTCACCATGCTTTTCAAAGGAAGCCCGATGCGTTCGTCCAGAACCGGAATCAACGAGTAGTTATTCAATTGTTTCATGAACAAGCGGACTTCCTGCTGGACCTGCCAGATCTCCAGCAACCGCACATGCTTGACCTGCACCTGCCGGTTAGGATCTTCCATCAACCGCTCGAACTCGTCTTTAAACACCAGCTGGGTCTGTTTGGGGTGAGCAACCGGATAGAAGAATTGCCGCCAGGACCGGTCATGCTGGGTATACAGGGATTGTATTACGCGTTTATCCATCGAGAGCCTGAATTGCATCCGCGATACCGACTGCAGCACTTTTTCGGCGATCAGGCCTCCCTGGACTTTTTTGCAGCTCCAGATATCCGCATGCTGCCAGCAGCTTCTGATAATGTAGCGGTCGATCAATTCTTTGCCGAACGACTCCCCGGCAACGTTCTGCCTCAAATGATTGATCACTGCGGAATTGAAACGCAGCCAGTAAAAATTCTCCATGATCTCCAGCAGCAACTCAAACGGATTGCCGCCTTTATACGGAATGATCACGATCTGCCCGGTGAGTCGGTTGCGTTCGACTTTCCTCTCCATCTGATCGAGCAATCGTTCTTTCCCCGCTTCCGCAAAATAATCCTTCTGCGCAATGACGAATTCTATGGGTTGGCGGAGGAAATGTTCCGGCCGTAAAGCGTGCCAGAATCCCGGATCTTTGAACGGCTGCCCGCCCAGAATACGGCTGAAGATCGTCTCTTCCTCATCGAGAACAGCTTCCGACGGCCGGCCTTCCAGCAGGCTGGCGTAGGTAACCAGGGTGCGCAACGTGCCATGTTTGATAATGTGCCGGTTCAACTTGGGTAGCTGGTCGGCAAAATCCTGCATTTCCAGCGGAAGTTTCCCGAGTATGTCGCTCTCCAGCCGCTGCTCATCCAGGGACCAGGCATTGGCGTCGATCTTCTGGCGCTCCAATTCGGCGCGGACGAACGCTACCAGCTTCTTGAGATGCTCCGGGTTATTGGTGCTGAACCGCCCGCCTTCTTCGATGAGAAAATCCAGGGACCGGGACATGGGAACGATCAGCTTATCCGCAGTAGCCGGTTCGGTGACGTTTATTCCATAGCGCAGTTCCATCCGCTGCGTATCGCGGTTAACCATCCGCTCCACCTGACGAATGATCTTCATCGGATAAAGCTGCTGCCCTTGAACGGTGATTTCAGCGGGCATATCGGCATAATCACCCGGCCGCAGGAACAAATGCGGCGGTTTGGGACGGCGGTAATCGATCCAGGCTCCGATGGCTTCGCTGAATACTTTGTACACGATTGAATAGAGGGCCACGAACGCCATGGGGCTGGCGTTAAGGTACAGCGCGCCGACTGCGGTGGAGAACAGGCTTAACCCGATATTCTTGATCACCTCTTCCTGCGCCGCGCTGCGCGTGAAATTAAACCCTTTCTGCGCCCAGGTAACGTACGAACTTAATACCAGCGTGATCGCAGTGCGGATTGCCAGAGCCACATATTTACCGGGAATCCCGAAATAAACCCCGGGAAAAAACAACAGCAGCGCGCCGAGCACCAGCAGGTCAAACACGTTCAGGATCAGCATCTTGTTCAGGGACATGCTCAACGCTCCGGCAAATTTTGGATAGCGGAAATCCGCCATGCTCCACTTGCGCCAGTGCCTGCGGTTATAATGCAACTGGTCGACCAGATACGAACGGAGGAATATCGCGATATGCCAGGCAGCCCAGGAACCCAGGATGACCAGCGGCCCTTTGGACCAGGCGGCGATCAGATAGAATACCCCCACACCCGCGAGCGATGCGACGATCCAGTTCCGGTCCAGCGGCCGCATATCTTTTTCCTTGCCCGGGAAGTACATATACGAATGCATGGTCTTGCGCAGATCGAAGAAAGCGGCGGCGATATTCCTGCCTCCGTCCGCATCGAACGCGTCCGGGAAGAAGTGAGCACTTTCCAGCTCCCAGTATTGCTCGCCCGGCCCCATGAACTGCCGGACCATTTCTTTGCTCCACTCCTCGACCGGTATCTGCAGCATCGCGGCGACGAGCGCAGCGCGCGAATGCTTTGCTGCGTCAGAAGCCTCTTTGAAATAACGCTGCCAGCGGCTGTGGGCCAGCGCATGGAACGCTTCCGTAGCCAGCGCCTGGTCACCGCACAGGAACCTGGCTTTAGCAAACTGGCTCATACTCACCGCAGTCTGGCGATCGAACGATTCCATTGCGGCAAGAAAGGCTCTGCGGGTATACAGGGTATAATCCAGGGATTCGTGCCAGAAGGTGAATAGATTCTGCTTACGGTTTTCCAAATTCTGCATCAGCGTATCGACAACGAACGGATTCTGCCGCTCATTGACAAGCACGAGCACGTCGAGATCCGATCCGTTGAACAGCTCACCGGAAAAAAGCTCTTCGCGTTTATGCGTATTGGTCATGCCCATGGAGGTATCCCCGTTGATCAGGAAAGCGATCCCCGGACACATATTCATATCCTTCCAGGCATCGGTCATCTCAAATCTGGCCAGACCCAGCTTAGCGGCGCTGGCTTGAGCCTGGGCAGCGCGCAAGGCGCCAGCCGCTTCCCTAAGGCGCGCATCCTGCCTGCGCGCGATAACCGTGTAATCCAGGAAACTGCGCAGCAGCGCCGGCGACAAGGTATGCTGCCGGTTTTCCTTTTGCGCGATACGCACATAGAGCTTCCCGGCGAACCTGCTGGTTATTCCCTGGCTGCCGGCACAAATCCTGAACAACCGGGCTGCGTCCGGGATCGAGTTTATCTTCAGGCTTTGCGCCAATTCCCAGCCGGTCTGCGGAACGGTCAATTGCTCCAGCACTTCAGTTTCGGTAACCGCGCCGCCGTCCGACGCGGTTGCTGCCGGAGAGATGCGATACGCAACCGGCTGTTTCAGGGGGACGAAATCGATGCCCGGAGAAGGATACACGATGCGTTCCAGATCGAGCTCGTAACCCAGCGATGCGCCGTTGCCGGCATAGATCGTATCTTTATACTCCGCGAAGCCCAGAGCGTCGTAGAAACCTACGGCCTTGCGGTCAACCTCCCGGATAAAGAATGTTTTCACTCCCGCATCCCGCATGAGAGAGAGCATCGCGCTCATCAGGGTCCGGCCAATACCTGAATAGCAGCCTAGAGAAGTTGTTCTATGGGACTGCAAAGCGTAATGACGGCTCTCCTTCCAGGCCAGCTCTTTCCAGTTCCCGGCATAAAAAGGCTTGGGATCGAATCCGCATCCCATAACTGCGTAGCAACCGACCTGGACATCCGCTTCGACGTCAGAATACCCCCGGACTCTATCCCCCTGCGAGATGACCAGCCGGTGCTTGACATACGTTGTTCCCTGCGCGGCGTAATCGAGCGTAAATACTTCACCCGACGCGCACGCCAGGTCTACCGTTCCTTCCTGCGCCAGTATCCGGGCGATTACCGGTCCCGCATCGCGCGCAAGCGCAACGCTTTGTCCGCCGTCCAGATCCTTATCCGCGCTTTCTCCGTTTTGAGCAGCCGTCAACTCCTGCATCTCCTGAACCTGACGTTCAAGCCGCTTGATATGCCCTTTGCCGTAACCATAAACCGCATGGCCCATTCTAAGCAAATTGAGGATAGTGTCATCGTTGATCACGTTATAAGCGTCGATCAACACTGCTTTGCGGTTATTCCTGGCGTCGGTAAAGGAATCAAAATTGAAGTTTTTGTATTCCGGGTGGTCCACGGCAAAGATAACCACATCCGCATCCTGCGACGCGGAATACATATCGTTATGGTTAAGGAAATTCACGGCCAGCGTTCTATCCCGCTCCATCTCCTGCCATCTTTCAACATAAGGATCATGCACCGTAACTTGAGCCCCCAGCTTCAAGAAAGCCCGGGCCGCTGTCTCCGTCGGAGAATAGCGGGTATCATCCACCCCGGATTTATAGGAAACGCCCATAATTGCAACGTGCGCCTCCTCGATCCTCTTCTGCTGCCGGGCGAGTCCCTGCAAAGCCATTTGCACCGAGCGTAAAGCGCGCAGATCGTTGATCACGATCGAACGCAGGATCAAAACGGTTTTATCCGGGCTCATATTGAAGAATTCGTTAGCCGCGTACAAAGCCAGCAATGCGTCCTTGGGCAGACAGTAACCACCCACGCCTAATGTAGGCGCAAGCATGTTATTGTGCGTCGGCCGCACCCGGATGCCGTCGCGCACATCCCAGTAATTGACTTCCATATGCTCGGCCAGCAGGTCGAAATCATGGGTCATGGCGATAAGAATACTGCGGTAGGTATTTTCGATGATCTTGGCGTACTCGGTCTCGGTAGGGCTGGCCAGGGCGTTGAGCGGATATTTTTCGGTGTCGATGATGGTCTTGAAAAATGCTGTTGCCTTAAGAAGACTTTCTATGTTCACGCCGGAAACCTGACGCGGGTAGTTGGCGATGGAATCCAGATAATCCGGACCGGGCATGACCCGCTCATAGGAATGCGCCACCACCACCGGTTCGCGGAATCCCCGCTGGGCGCGGACCCGGTTGAATATGGGCATGGCGATCAGATCCGTGGCGCCGGGCGGGACGGTAGTCTCGATGATCACCAGCGCGTCTTCCTTCATATGAGCCGCCACATCTTCTATGGCGCTGGTAAACACCTTCAGGGACATCGTGCCTTCTTTACTGTACAGATCGACCACCTGATCCATAGTGGACGTTTCCAGCCATTTGTCAGGATCGTTCTCGCGCATTACGATATCCAGCACTGCGCTCATCGCCGGCTTGCTCGCTTCGAAAGGCACATCCACCACGATGATATCGGCGAACTTGTAGGCTTCGGCGGATGTAGTTGCGATCAACGAATCTCTTTCCACTACGGCCCTGCGCAAATAACTTTCCACTTTGGGATCTGCGGCTTTGATCGGAGAAATTCCCTGGTTGATCAAGTCGATCTTGGACTGGTTGAAAGGCAGGTCCACTCCGATCACCGCGTACTCCTGTCCGCGGTCGGCAGTGGCGATCACTGAAGCCATGGCCTGGCCGACAAAACCAAGCCCCTGGACTACGACGATCTTGCGGTTACGCGCCCGCTGGCGGGCAACCCATTGCGACAGGATTTCGCCTGGGGAAAGTAACGCGGCGGTTACTGCCGTCAGTCCGGCGCTCAAAACCATCGGCGCCTGCGGCGGGCCGCGAATTTCTTTGTCCTTGCCTCCGTCGAGATCATCTTTATAGATGATCTCGATCGTTTTCAGATCGGGGCGATTGGACGGCGGATACCAGATCTGCGTGGCGGAACCGGCTCCGGACTGCCGGTATCCTTTCGGGGACAGCACGGCTGCGATAAAATTACCGTGAATGCGCCGGGCGGCGCGTTCTTCCGGAGAATCCGCAGGCGCGGGTAATTGACTGTAAACATCGTTGCCTTGAACCCGCACCGTCCAGGTGCCGTCTGCGTTGCGTATCGCTCTTTCCACGATGCGTCTGCTCGGCAATACGTCTCCCGGGACCCATCCCAGGAAAGGATCGAGATTTTCCAAACCAACCTGGAATTGCTGATCCACAGGATTTCCCCCGGGGTCGACAGGCCGCATATCGTCCTGAAACTCGAACTTCTGATTGTACGGGCCGACTATCGATTGTAAAACCTTATACGCGTCCGCGGCTCTAAGCGTGACCACTTCATTGGCAGGGATCGAGTCCGGCGTGGCCGTGAAGACAGCGGTGTCGGCCGCAGGTGAAGAAACATTGAGCTGCACGCCCGGAGGAAGCAACTGGCGCGTTGCCAGAGCCGGCATGATCGCGTTGGCAAAAATGGTGGCGCTGTAACTTTCCTGGAAAGTCGGCTCGTTGACATACCATATCTTTACGTCATCGGGCATATCCTGGTACACTTCGTATAAACCGGGTATCGTCGGATCATCGCGCAACTTGGAAGGCCCGTTGACGATCCTGCCATTAAGCGCATCCAGCGAAACGTACCCGCTGTAATGGAATACATCGTGCGGCTGCCTGGGCGAACGGTCGGAATAACCGATCATAAAAGACCGACTGTAGATATTCCTCGCCTCGACCACCGAACTCCAGATGTCATAAGCCGCGCGCAAATACCGGCCATCGTATTCTTCCTTATCCCGACGCGCCGAGATCTCGTCAACCACCAGCAGCCAGCGGGCCTTATCCATCTTGTTCCTGGTCGAACCCCAGGCCCAGGCGTCGTGCTCGTCATTCATTACGCCTTGATGCATGGGATGGCTTTCCGCCAGGTTGAGAATTTCGTCGCCCAACGAATACACCAGTTTCTTTTGCGCCAGGTCGCGGGTGGCAGTCAACCCGGTTCTTTCCACCAGCCCATCGGGCAACAACGCGATATGGCAGTACGCCATGGCGTCATGGCGGTCGCCTTCAAAGGTCAGCCACGGCCGTAACTGCGGCGTATACACGGTGATGTACCAGGCCAGGTCCCGGGGCGTTGCGGTAGAAATTCCGGTTTCGGCTTGAGCCTGCGCGTAAATATCCGGGTAATTATAGGAAATTTCCAGCAGTCGGGTGGCAGTAAGCACGCGTTCATCCACATCCACGCCGTCCCACGGCCCGCCGACCTTGAACCGGGAGAAGTTAGGATGGGTCTGCAGGAATTGCCAGGCGCGTAAAGACGCTTTGGTGCACTCGACCGCCATCTGGCTGTTGCCATGCTGCGCGTAGATATCTGCCGCGCTGCTCATCGCCGCGGCATATTGACCGGTCACTGCCGTAGAGTAATGATCGTCGCGCAAATCGCGCACCACCCGCTGATTCTTGGAAAAGTCATATTTAATACCCATAAATCGCTTGATATCCCCCTCATCCTGGTAAACGGAACCGGTGAAATTCCCGTCCGGCACCTGCATGGCCAGCATCCAGGGCGCCTGATTCATCAGGAGCTGCTCCATCGGCTCTCTTTCATTGATGGCAAGAGGCGAATCCTTCTCCAGAAACACATCCCAGGTATTGTACATAGTCGCCAGATAGCCGGTGGTAGCGAATACGTTTCCTTCCGGCATCATCGTATCCGGCATCCCGGGTATGACCCGGATCAGGGTATCATTGACATCGACCACGCGCACAGTGCGCGAGACCTCCGGATGATTTGCGGTATTCGTGTTTTGATAGGATTGAACCATCGCTGCGCCGATATCGCTGAACGGATCCTCCGCTACGCCGAAGGCGTGCGACTTCAACAAAAGACCTGACGGTGTCTGCAGCACCACGTAATACGTCCCGGGCCGGGTAATCGCCAAGTCGAGTTTATAGACGGTCTCATCGGCAAACGTATCTTCGCCGGAATAGACCAGAGGAGTGCTGGAATCCGTTCCCATATCGCTGGTGCGATAGAAATTCCCGGTTTCGTCGATAACGTACGCTCTGGTGCCGCCCAGGCCGCCGGGGATCGTGCCCAGCCCCAGGTCCGCGTGCGGATAGGAAACATATATTTCCTGTTTCAACGCGCCGCCGGCGACAGGCAGACGTACGGGGGATTTGATCAACGGCGCCGGCAGCCCGAATAACGTTTGGGCATTGTTCGGCTCGATCGCGCGTATAGCCGCCAGGGATTCCTGACCCAGATTGACCGCGGCCTGGCCGGGCATATGGTCACGCTGCGAGAACGGGATCAACCGGCTGGTCGCTCCCCAGGATTGAGCATTGAAATCCGCGTTCAATCCCACCGGCTCCAGCGCTTCTTCCTGCCAGGCCAGAAGCTGATCGTAGGTCACCGGCGTAATCCTTTTCTCGTTATCCTTGATATGGATCAGTATCCCTTCGTACGTTTCCCGGGATATTTCCGTCGCGGATGAGATGTACGCGTCGTTATCCGCATTCACTTTATGGAAAAGCACGGTAGCCGTGGCGTTGGCGGCAATCGCCTGGTCGAGCACGGCAGCGGTGGAGCGCGTAGCCGCTTCCGACGTGCTGCCCAGCTCCTTCGGCTCAACGGCAACATAGAATTTATAGCGGTTAAAGGGGAAGGTGCTGCTTGCCAGTTTGTTGGTCTCGCCGAGCTGATGCGAGTTGTAATTGCGGTAGATGAACCTCAATGTTTCGTTGTTGTACAGGAATCTCGGAGAGGCGTAGGTATCCGTTCTCAACCCCAGAGCATTCAGCCGATTCTTGCTCCCTGCGGTCTCTACGAACTTGTCCTGCAGCGAGAGGTTCACGATATCGTCCGCCGCGGAATGCGCGCCGATCTGCGCGCCGAATTCCGTTTTCAACCGCAGGATGTTGGGCTGGGAAACATACATCTTCGAGACGGCGCTGTCTTCGTTATCCGAAAAACCTATTGCTTCGGGAATGACGTTGGTGACAAAAGGATAGTGCAGCGAATCGTCCTGCCAGATGGCGTCATTTCTCCACCCGTCGTCGAAACGCAGCACCACGTGCGGCTGCTGCAGCTGCCGCAATGCTTCGCTTTCCTTGATTTCCGAGAGCCGGATGCCGTCGAAGTAAGCCAGCACCCCGGGTTGGATCGTGTCCGCGCGGATCTGGATCGAGACGGCGTTGACATTTTCGCTGGTAGGCGCATACCGACTGGTGACGTAGTCGATACCTGTTGCGGTATAGGCGCCGTAATCGACAGTATTGATCAATGCGGCGCCGCGATTATCGATATTATATTCCTGGATGGCGACATTCACCCGGCCGTCCGGCAGGGATTGGACATCGGCGAGAAATTCCAGCACATACTGCTTGCCCGGCTCCACGGTCGCGAAATCGGAATTGCCGATGCCGGCCGCAGCGACTTTCAAGGAATTTTCCGCAGAAGGATACACGCCTTTCCCGTTGGAGTCGACAGTCCACCCTTGCGCGGGCACATTCCATCCCCAGGCTTCCGAATTGCCGACAACGAATGCCGCCGGCGCTCTGCCAATGACAACTTCTGCGGTTTCCACGATCGCCGCGCCGATGCCTCTCTTCCCGTTAGCCCCGTAAATCACCTCTTCGATGAGCCGCATCAGGTCTCCGAGCACCGGAATGCCGGCAGTCAGCCAGAGCGCAATCGCGATCTCCGGCCCGACCAGTTCCATGGAAATGGTGTCTGCGGCAAGCATGACCGCTGCCAATCCCAGGGCCCGGGTAAGCCGTATCTTACGCTGCCACGCGTCCCGGGCGTGCTGATACAGGCGCGACATGTCAAGGGCCAGGACAACCAGCATACTGTTGAGTACCGACCCGGCGGTAACAAGATACGCAGCCGTCCCGGGCAGAGGAATGGAGAAAAGCGCGATCTGAAGGATCGCGGCCGGCAAAGCCATGCCCAGGATAAACGGGGCAATGCGCAAAGCGATTACCGCGATGATCACCCTCTGGGTCAAAAGCGACAAAGTCCCGCTGATCGTCACCCAAAAACCCAGGCGCGCAGCATCTATCCCATTCATCAGGAAGCTCTGTCGCCGGGCGTGGTCGGCACCCGCTGCGAGCACTTTGTAATCGAGCTTATCGGCGATACCGCGTAAAGTGATCGTTCGGATTGCCGCGGACGCGGCGCGCTTCACGATCCTGCCGGTCTGCCTGGACTGCGCTTCGGCAATGCTCTCATCGATGATCCTCAACGCCAATTCCTGCGGCAACGCGGATGCGCCGGCCTCGGCGGCAAGGCCCATGGGAAGCAGGAAATGCTTCAGGAAGAACCGGTAGACGATCATCATGGTCAGGATATCGAATACCCAGGCTAACGGCTTGCCCGCTACAGTCCCGATCCGGGTTTCGCCATACCGCTCTACCAGAGCGCCGATGACCGGCAAACGGGCGGCAAGCTTGCCCGGGGACAAAGTCAAAGCCTGATCCTGCGTCAGGATCGAGCGCAGCTTCCCGGCAGCCAGCACCGCAATTCGCTTTTTCAAAGCGCCGTCCAATCCCTCGGTTCGCTGCTCAAGCATCTTCATAAAGCCGGTTTCACCTGCACCCTGATACTGCGAAACGCGTTTCCAGATATAATACATTCCGGCCACAAAAATCACGGCGCCGATAATACCCAGCCAGTAGGCGCCGATGAATGCCGCGATCGCCGGAAGGAAAACTTGCAGGATAACCGAAATGGACGTATTGGTGAAAGCGAAGAACTGCGCCGCGTTCAAAACGTCCGCTCCCAGGATCGCTGCGGGATGCTGGAAAATAAAGAACGCCGCAGCCAGCACCGGAGCGATGAGAAACCCGGACATCACTACATTGGAGAGTACCGGATGCGCGGTTCTGCCTGCGCCGGAGGACAGCCGGGCCGCGCGCCGGTCAGCCAGGCGTTTTTTGAACGAGCCCAGCAGCGACGGTTTGGCATCCTGCACGGCGCGGGTACCCCAGGTGGTATTGACCAGAGTCGAGAACGCGTAGTAATTAAGCGATCCCAGCACCGCCAGGTACAGGTACATCGCCATCAAGCCGTGAATGAAATTATTGCCCCGCGGATCGTGCCGGTGGCGGATAAGATAATACAGCGAGCAGGTTACCGGCACCATGGTCACGCCCAGCACATACAGCCAGATAGAAACGCCGCACATCATAGACATCCAGATTACATGATAGAATACCACCAGCGGCGAGATAAAAGCCACCAGGATGGCGATATAGAACGTCCAGCCGATCACCGGGTTCTTGCGCCACATGAACCGGCTGGCCACGGTCAGCGATTCGCGGATCCAGGAACGTTTCCAGCGGAGTTGCTGCCGCAGGTACACGTTGAATTTATCGGGGACGATGGTGGTGGCCCGGGCGCCGCTGTGGTAGATGACTTTACCGTTATTGCGCAGGATCATATTGGTCAAGCTGCGGTCGTCGCCGTAGGTGCAGCGCGTGCCGGCAAACTGCTGGTTGCGGAAATCCTCCAGCACGTTAAGCAACGCTTCCCTGCGATAGGCGGAGAAACACCCCGGGCAGCAGGAAACCAGGCCGAACACGCTCTCCCCCGCCTTGAAGACGCGGAACATCACGTCGTACCAGACCTGCTGCATGCGCGTGAGCAGGTTCGTATCCGCGTTATGCACATCGGTGTGCCCGGAAACCGCGTGTATCGCCGGATCGGCGAACGGCTGCACGATCTGATACAAACTGCCCGGCTGCAGGTACGAATCGGAATCCACCACCACAATAATATTTCCGCCGGCAGCCATGACGCCGGCATACAAACCTTCTCTTTTTCCGCGATTCTGCTTAAAATCGATCACTCTGACGTTAGCAGGATGCCGCGCGGCGGCTTCCTGCATCGCCTCAAGGGTTTTGTCCTGGGAGCCGTCGTTGATCGCGATCACTTCCACTTTATCCATGGGATACCCGGTGGCCAGCGCCCGGTCGATGGTTTCGGCGGCGGACTCTTCTTCATTATACGCAGGGATGACCATCGAGATGGTCGGCATGATCCCGTTGTCTTTCGGCATGCGGTAGAAGAACATACCCGGGATCACGCGGGAAGCGATGAAGATACCCACCAGGATAGTATAAGCGTGGGTCACGAACAGACCATACCGGAACAAAGCAATAAGGTTGACTGCGCCGAGCACGACCGCCAGGACCGGCAGAGCTTTTTGAGTAAAAACCGGGTTCTTCAGCCATGCCCGGTGCGAAGCCGCGGACATTTTGCCGAGTACCGTTCTTGTCGCCTGATATATCGCCACCGGCATGGAAATAATATCCACCACGAACAACACCGCGATCTGCGGGATCAGATAGACAAAAGCTCTGGTTTTACTCTCATTGAGGAATTCGGGATTGAACGCCATGAATCCGGCCTGGATCACCATACCGATGGCAAGGCTCAATAACAAAACCCCTGCGGGATTGGTGACAAGATTGAACCACAGCAACGGCATACCGATGGCAATAGCCAGCTCGTAACAGCACAGCAGACCCACGCCGCGCAAATGCTTGATCTGATCCTTGTAGAAAGGCCAGCAATAGTAATAGGTCTTCAAAGCTCCTCTGCGCCAGCGGATGCGCTGATCGATCAATGCGCTCCACGAGCCGGGAACAACCGTTAACACCTGGACGAATTTATGGCAGTACCCCAGGCGATACCCCAGCCCCTGCAGAATAGCGGTAATTTCCATGTCGTCGCCGTCATGCTCCAGGGAATGTTTCTGCAAAGCTTCGAGCATCGCGCGCGAATCGAACATGCCGCCGGCGCCGGGAATGCAGCGCAGCGTGCCTTTGCGGTTAAGCACGTGGTGCATGGTGCGCGCCGCCAGATACTCATAATACTGGACCCGGTGGATCAGGCGGAACCGGTCGAAGGTATGCGGCACTGCCATGAACCCGATGCCGTTGACGCTCTTTTCCCGCATCAACGCCTTGACCGTATCCAGGTTATCTTCCACCGATCTGCTCGCGTCCTGGCTGACCAGATAGGAATCGCCGTCGAGCAGAAGGACGGTTTCCGGCAGATAATCCATGGCCTGGAGCACTTCCATCGCGACTTTGATCTGCCCGACTTTCTGACGGTTGATCTCGCCCAGGAACACGGAAATCCCTTTCTCTGCGGCGAGGCGTTGCAGTATGGCGGGGGTGCGGTCCCGTGAGCCGTCATCAACAAATAAACAGCGGTCAAGATAGCCGTATTCCTCTATCTTGTTGATAATGCGCTCGATATTCCGCTCTTCGTTATAAACGGGAGTGATAATCAGATAATCGGAATGCTTCCTGGGATTAAGCAATCGGGGGTCAATGGAGGCCGAATGTGTTTCCCGGTTTTCCGGCCCGGCTTTGTTCAATCCGCTTTCTACCGCGTAATCGCGGTACATACTGCCTCCGTCCAGACCTTCTTCCTGATCTTGTGCCGATTGTGGGGAATGTTTACGTAAACGCAGACCGCGCAACGCGGCAAACGCCGCAGCCAGGCCGGCTAAGGTGATACCGGCGGCAAAACCCGGCGTCCTGGTCGGCTGCGCGGACGGCGCGGTTGTTTGCGGCAACTTTCCGCCTAATTCATACGGATTGAACCCTTCCGTACGAAAAGCTACCCACATGGTCGCAGCGACGCTGGGGATGGGACCGGCGGAGATCTCGCCCAGCCCGTTATCTCTCCTGGCATCGGAATACGGCCAGGAAACCATGCCATTCGATTCCATTTTCATCGTCTCGTCAGCCGCAGCCAAGTTCGCAGCGTCAAGGCGCAATGCGCCCGCGACAGCCGGTTCCTTCTGCTCATAATACTGCGCGAGCATGGTTGCGGTCAGCGCGCCCATTTCTGACCACTCCACGCTCTTGACATTGGAGCGGCTGCTGTCGGTAAAGCTCAACCCGACCAGATTCGAGGATTGATCATAGAGTCCGGCGTGCTGCCTGGCGGCTTGCCATATTCGATAGGATTCCCCCTGGCCGAACATTGCATCGATCTTCTGCGGGCCTAAAGACAGGATCGGCGCCAGTTGCGCATCGGTAGCGAAAGAAGTGTCCGGGACCCAGCCTTTCTGCGCGTCATAACTCATGCCCGCGGCGAACATATGGTCTGCGGATAGGAACGCTTGCCGGAAATAGTTCTCGCTGGAAAGCATGCGCTGGTTATATTCATCTTTTTTGGTGACCTGGTTAAGCATCCGGAACCCGGCGTGCCAGGCAGCCATATTTTCGGTGGAAACGACGTTATACCACTTATTGTCCCCGTTCATGCTTTGCGGCGCCATGCGTATCCCGCCGTTCTCCTCAACCTGCAAAGCCATGCCCGCCCGCGCGATCTCTTCCGCCAGTTTTATCTCCGGCGCGCTTTCCAGATAGCTGCTGCCGTATTTGTGGCGATATACCTGTAATGGACCGATGATCCCTGCCCAGGCATTGGCGCCGGAGAAAGGCAAACCGGTCTCCCAGTAAACCGTGGTATTGGTCGCCGGATTCACATCCTGCGCTTGTCCCCGGCTGTCGAGCACATGAGGAATAAATCCGCGCTGGCCTTTGATATCAGGCGAGAAACGCGCCGGATCACCAGGATTATACACGAAAGAAGCGTTCGCGTCCCCGGGACGATAACCCAGCCGTTGCAAACCGCATCCCGGAAGATTATTCTCCCAGTAAAGATTGGTCAGCTTGTTCGCCTGATCCACATCATCGCGCATAGCCCAGAAAATCTGCGCCAGGGCGGCGTCGTAAACGAACAACCCCTTGGCGACATACATGGTCCCGGTTTCATCTTTAGTCTGACGGTAATAATCAACGGTCATCGTGTTATTCGCGCCGTAACTGCGCGGCAAACCCTGCCCGGACAGAGTGCTCTCAAGCCACTGTTCAATCTGCTGCGCTTGAGGAACAGGCGCGGTGACATTATCCGTCGGCACCATCGCGTTCGGAACGGTCCCGGCTGCCGGATCGCCGGAATCGTTCTTCACCAGCGCGATCCGGTCAATATACAGGATCGCGGGAATCGAGTTCAATTCCTGCTGTCCAAATGCATCCCGGCCGAAACTGAAGCCGATCTGGGTGACATTGGTAAGATTGACGTTCTTGAACTCGTTCATCGGGATCGAAACGCGCGTCCATTCAGTGGAAATCGGATTCCCGATAACCGTACCGTTGGTGCTATTATAACAGAGGCTGTCGTCGGTGATTTTGACGAACATCCGCTCCCCGCCGCGCATACCTTTCACCGAGAACTCCAATGCTCGATACCGCGATAAATCAGTCAAGTTCATATCTATGGCGTAGGTAGCCCAGTTTTCCGAGCTCAGATCCGCAATTTTCAATGCATAGACGCCTTCGCCTTTTTGCACGCTTTCCCGCTGGATCTTGGCTGCCCCATACGCGCTGCCGATCGTCTGATTCTCGAAATCAGCCAGCACCAGGTCGTCGGAAATTTCTGCAGCGGAGGCGGCGAACAAAGATGCACTCATAATCTGGGCAACCTGTTCGTTGGCCAATACGGCACCGATGGTATCTTTGACTTTGACCGTATCTTTGACCATATCGCTTACCCCGGCGCACCCGACAATCACCGCGGGAACCAGCGCCGCAGCGGCAATTCTGCCCGCAGAAGTGTTTAAAGAAGCGTTGTGCCGTTTCCAGATCATCCCTCCCTGCAAAGAAGTTAATACCGCTTCCTGTACGGCAGGATTCCGCATGAGAACGAGCGCGCCCTGTTCATCCAATTCTGTGATCTCGATGCCGAATAACGATTTATACAATGCCGTGACGCTTTCAACGATCGTCGCTGTATTCCGCTCAACCCGCTCTTGCTTTCCGCCATCGTTCAATTCTTTTATAAAGACCTTATTAATCGGGTGAAGATTCCCCGGGGTCACGCCGATTTTCCTCTCTCTGCCCATAAAACGCGACGGCACGGCATTGCTGAACGTCGGGTCGCGTCCGGAGGTAAAGAACATACCCGCAGCGACCGGATCCTGCGCAATTGCCGCATCAATAAGCGCGGCAAGGATCGATCCGCGCTTTCTTAATCCGCCGCTGATCAACAGGATCGCGCCGAAATCAAACTGTTCTTCGAGCCGGAGCAATCCACCGTCAAGATCGAAAGTGCGCATCGCGCCGGATTCCCTGGTGCGCGCCTTGATCTCCTGATTGGTAGTTTTGCGCAAGCGGATTTCATTCTTCTCCGTACCCGGCAATCGCACTTCCTGCAGCATGCCGTTATTGCGCAACCGGTCCAGCACATCCATTCCACCGTCGGTGATATCCAGAGCTCCCAACGTCAATGCGCCCATATCCAGATACATCGCGCTCCCCTCGGTCCTGACAACCGCTCCGTACAGCAGCGCTTCCAGGCTATTAAGTACGATATAGCCGACCGCTTGCGCCTTTTTAAGTATCGACCGGAGAGCTTTACCTCCGTCCTGCCCGGAGGCGAGCTGCCCGATAAGAACAGACATATCGATCAGGGAAAGATCGGCCTTCACCAGGTCAGCGCCGGCCGCATACAAAGCCGCGCTGTTATTCAACCGCGCCAGGCCGAGCGCAAACCCGAATCCGCCGGCGCGCGCCGCCAGCATGTCGGCAACAGCGTCGCCGATCACTATCGTCTTGACTGCAGGCACGCCCATCCTGGCAGCGGCAGTCATGAACGTTTCAGGATGAGGCTTGCCGTGCATGACATCTTTGGCGGTAATGATCGCCTGGAAATAACCGGTCAACCCCATAGCATCAAGCAGTTTGATCGCCATATCCGTGCCTGAACCTACGGCCATCGGAACGCCGGCCCGATGCAATGCTTTAATCAGGTTGATGGTGGATTCATATTTCTTCACGCCCATCTGCTGCAACAATTCCATATAATATTCCTGGGTGCTCTTATGCCAGAAGACGATCTCTTCATCATTCATGGAAGGGAACCATTTCCTCAAAGAATCTCTGCCTTTTTTCCCGTTCAGGTGTTCGTCATAGAAAGCCAGCGTCACTTCCGGGCCGTTATTCTCCTGGAACGTTTTGTTCCATGTGGCGACCCAGACATCCGTGGTATCGAAAATAACGCCGTCAACGTCAAAAACGACCGCTTCGAATGATTTTCCGTATGCGCCGGCCAATACCGCGATATCCAGGTATGTCGGGCAAACCACCGCTTCCACGCCTTCACTATCCGCCAACTCCTGCTGCACTGTGCGCCAGTAATCAAGTATCCCGGCATGTATATCGAACAGCTTGAGATTGGCAATGATCACCGGCGCAAATGATTTCTTGCCGGCGAACGGCTGCGCGCCCCTGACTATGCGGCTGAAATCCTGCGCATTGCGCGCCGCCAGCCCGATCGCCGCTCCGTCTATGTCAGGTTGGCTCATATACTCCGCGATATTCTCCGGATTCACGTATCCGCCGTAAATCACCGGGACAGAAGCGGGCACTGCAGCAGATGCAAATCTTTTGCCCAGATACCCTCTGATGAATGCATGGACTTTCTGGACTTCTTCCGCAATCATAGGCGTCTGGATCTCTACTTCCAGCACCCACACCGGCTCGTAAGCGATAATCACCTGCCGCATCTCGTCCTCGGTGAAGTCAAACAACGCCTGGTCAAGCTGCCGGACGAGCGCTGCTTCGGTCTCTCCCGCATTCCTTTGCGCCAGGGTATCCCAGACGCAGATCACCGGGATAAGCCCTTCGCGGAGAGCCGCTCTGGCTTTCTTATTCACCAGAGCATACGATTCGACCACGCCGACATCTCCGAGCGTCCGCGCGGAATGGCCCACAAAAACATATTTAACCCCGAACGCCTTAAGCGCGCGCGGAGAAATCTCGCCGGTAAAAGGACCTTCGTTCTCGAAGAACACATCCTGCGCTCCCACAGAAATGCCGCCGTCCGGAACATCTGCCCGGCTGGACTGACGGGCATTAAGCAACCCCATAACCAGCGTATCGATAGCGAGCTCGTTGAAATCCTTGACCACTATATGCGCCCCCGCATTGAACAATTCCTGTTCATTGCCGTGGCGGGCGATGCCCACCACCAGCCCGAACTTCCCGGCTACTCCTCCCAGGACATCCGCGACCGCGTCGCCAAAAAGCACGGACTGCGCCGGACTGATGCCGATGCGCTGCGCTGCAAGAAGGAACGTTTCGGGATGGGGTTTGCCGTGAACGACATCCCTGGCGGTAACCACCGCGCCGAATTGTTCCCGCACTCCTGCGGCTTCCAGCACAAACCCCGCCGCGTCGGAGCCCGATCCCGCAGCCAGCTTGATACCCAGCTGATGCATGCGTTTAATGAGTTCGATCGTGCTGTCAAAGCGAACAAGGCCTGATTCTTTCAAAATCGCGACATAGAGCGCATGATGTTCAATCGTAAGCGCCTGAAGCTCTTCTTCGTCAAGCTTTGCCGGGATCCAATTCCTTAAGTTATCTATTGCCCTGCGGCCATTCAGTTCTCTCTCGTAAAACTCCAGATCTACGCGACGCCCCCCGAACGAGGAGAGGGTCCTGTTCCAGGTTTCGATCCACACCGGCGTGGTATCGACGATCACGCCATCGACATCGAACACTGCGCCCTTAAAAACATATCGCCGGACGAGATCCATGAAATCGGGATTGATCGCAACCACCCGCCCGGCAGCGTCGAATTCAAAGATCACCGGCGCACTGCGGCGGACGGCGCCTCCATCGAGTTCGTCGGCGAGAGCGGCGTATTTGGTCGCCTGCACGTACGCGGCAGCTTTTTCAAGCAACTGTAACTCGCGCGCGAAAACGGATGCGTCGCTGGACATCCTCACATAGACGGCTTCGTGGTGCGAAGGCACGCGCGAGCGCAAAGCAAACGATTCCACGCCGAAGAAATAACGGTAATACCACTCGCTGATCCGCCGATAGATCTCCGCCTTAAGGAAGAATTGCGGATCATCCCGCTCCAGCGCGTCTACCCGGGCGTTGAAATAGGAATCCACCGTATTGGAATAGACATCGCTGCGCTGGTTAAGCCGGGCAATGACACCGAGTATATCCGGCACCACGCGGATGGAACGGTCCCAGCCGGCAACCGCGGCTTGATGAGGAAGTTCCCGGGTGAGGAATCCATGCAGATCCTGCATATAGCGGATAAACCGGCTCCACTGCTCTTCTTCCTGCCGGTCAAAACTCACGATCATGATCCCGGCGTGGGCCACAGCCTGCTTCTTCTCAACGTTGTTCCAATCCAGAAGCTCTGGCTCCTGCTTTTTGATCTTGGTGATCCTGGCCCGATCGTAGATAGCGGATATCTTTTCCTGCCGCACTGCCAGCAGCCCGAGATCCTGGCTTACGATCTGTCGTATATTCTCCCACGCGCCTACCAGGGTAATGCCGCTGCGCCGGTGCATCGGGCCGACATAGACTCCGTCGCCGTTATGCACGATAAGCCCCGGCCGGTCATCAGCGTCGCGCAGCAGACGCGAAGCGCGGATACAATTGATCAGCGAGAATTCCACGGAATTCAAATATACCGTTTCCCGCGCCGATACCGGGAAAGGAATGACCTGGCTGGCGACGCCCAGGACCCCGCTGCCGGCCAGAATGACCGCAACCCGTGCCCGGTTAAGAGGCTTGCGCAGCCGGCTTGCCGGAATATCCTCTCCCGACCGCGGGCTGATATAATGACTGTCGGATTTCTCCAGGGTACCTATATACTCTCCCACCGTGCCGCGGTCATTCCAACCCGCCAGCGTATCCAGCAACGCCAGCCCGCTTCCCTGCGCCAGGGTATGTTTGACCAGAACCGGGATGTCTCTTCTGCGCCATACACTCTTGGCTGCCGGCGACAGCGCAAAATCTTTATCCGTAACCACCACCACCAGATCTATGCTCGGCTCTTTGCCGGAATTCATTTCAGCGTCAATGGCATCAACGGTCTTTCCGAATTCCTCGTTGAACATCAGGCGGTTGTAATCGGTCAATCCCAGGTCTTGCAGAATCTCTTCATCCGCTTCCAGCACCGGCGCATGCCGTTTATAGAAAGCGTCCCTTAACCGCAACGCGTACCAGTTGGCCGTCAGGGAAACAAGGAAGCTGACGCCGATCTTGATAAGACTGGTCATAGGATCCGGAGCGGGACCGATCCCCAGTCCGAACAAAACCCATTGCAGGGCTTCCAGCGAAGCGGTCATTAAGGGGATCAGATAAGCGAAAATCATCACTTTGAATCCCCAGCTCCTGCGGAATCCCACTTCTACGTCGGATTTCGGCCGGTTCAGCGCCGCAGGGCTGATATCCTTGCCGTCCAGACGGTAGGACGCCGGATAGAGACCGGGGACGATCCGATTGCCCAGATCGAACAACTTCGCTTTGGATCGGTCGAATTCTTTCAGATTGCGCCCGGTGTAATAGTCGAATCCCCAGACAAACCGGATTACCGCAGTTAAAGCGTTGAGCATCCCGGCCAGGGTTCGCGCCAGCAACCAGCTCGCTCCGCGCAAATGCGCATAGGCGACTTTAGGCAAGCCTACGCCCAGCAGCACCGCGATAGCGTCGAGCACATGCACCAGATGCTGGTATTCCGCGGCATATAAAGCGCTGTACTGGAACTTCGCGGCCTTGAGCTGGAACTTGCGTTCCTGCCGGACATCTTCGCTCTGCAGCGTGCCGATCTTTTCGTACGTCTGTTGCGACAGCTGTGTGACTTCTTGATACAATTTCACCAGCAGGGAAGCATCGACGGTATTGGCGTCTTTTTCCAGAGGCGTGGAAGAAATGATCTCGGTGGCGATAACCTGCAGGCGGGTGACCGCGTCGCGGGTAAGCGGCTGCCGAGTCAGAATATACCGCCATTCGGCAACTAACGCTTCAGCTTCCCGGATCCGGGCCAGGAGTGGCCGCTTGTTATACTCCTGCGCTGCCAGTTCCTCCAGATCCTGCTCGCTGCCGCCGTCAGTCATCACCGGCTCGAGAAAACCGAGCGTCAACCTGGCCGCATCCAGGTACTTCGCGCTGCCTTCTGTCCTGACAACCGCTCCATACAGCAGTGACTCCAGACTTTTCAGCAGGATATACCCGATCGACTGCGCCTTTTTAAGAATCCCCCGGATACCTTTACCGCCGTCATTTTCGTCGACGCGGCAGCCGCGCTGGTCGAAATTCTTCTCGTGCTCCAGGACAAAACTGAAGATGTCATCCCGGCTCGATTCGGCAATCTGACTGCCCCTGACAGTGTGGAAAGCTTCGACTACCGGCCAGACATCTTCTGCCGAGAGATCATCCGACAACACCCAGGCATTAAGCATGGGTAACCCTGAACTTAAAGCGGCGGCAGTGCGATTATGGCCGTCGAGCACATAATATACCGGCTTCCCCGTCTGCGGCTGCAACAGGATCACCGGCTCATAAGACATCTCTTTGACCTGCAGCGTGCGCAGCAGCCGTTCCACGAAATCCTTCTCTCTCTGGGACCGGGTAAAGTGCAAAGAAACATTTCTGTCTTTTAGATCGATCCCGCGCAGCTCTACGGCGAAATCAACATTATTGCCGGAAAGCTGATAATAGGTGTCTTCAAAGAATTGCTTGATATCCATCACGTTTTTCAATTCCGTTACTTCCACGATATAGGGCAGAACGTCGTGGGTCAAATCTTCCTGCTGCGGTGAATTCAGAATATCCATGACTTTCTGGCGCAGGATAAGCGGGAAGAGCATATTGTAAAGTTTCTTTAATACCGCTTCATCTTTACATTGCATATCCACATTGATACCGCCGGCGCCGAAAGAAAGCCTCGCGCAGCATTGCTGGCATTTAAGCAGGATTCCCTTGTCCGATTCGGAGATGCGGATATTGCGTTTTCTTGCTCCGCCGACAATGGAAGCATTGAGCGCTTCCAGAAGCGCCCGTTTATCCATCTGTATCCCCACGACCGACTTGCGGCTCGAATACTGCAGCGACACTTTCTTCTTAAGCGGCTGCGCGTCTGCCGTCTTCGATTGCTTCTTCCGGCTCGCGGCGGGTTGCTTCTGCCCGGACCGGACAACCCTGCTTTGAGCCCGGACAGGGCCGGAGGAGAGAATCTCCTGAACCATCGCCACCAGCGGGCCGGCAGCGTCGCCATAAACCGTTTCGATAGCGCTGACAAATGCGTCCGGGTAACTCCTGAATTCCGTCTTGGGATTATTGAGATAAAATGAAATCATTTGCCGCGCTTCGGCGTATTTTTTGACCTGGCCGAAATCAAAGAGCGTTACCAGATAACCGGCCGCAGCTTTAGCGAAAAGCACCTGACGGTCTTTGATATCCTCATCCACGAATTTCGCCAGCTTGTACAGCCGCAGCAAAGCTTCCGCTTCCGCCTTAATAACCTGCGCGAACTCCTCCTCTCCGAATAAGCTCAACGCCTCTCCCCGGGTGATCCCGTCGATGAACTTTCTTACGGTAATGATGCGGATCGCGGGTTTGCCCTGACTGGTCAGCGAGTCGAAAACTTCGGTCTTGTAAATTTCCGGCACCAGATCAGCGGCAAGGCCGTGCACGGTTTGCAGCTTAACCAGCTCTTCTTCGTATTGCTTGAGCGAGTTCTCCACCAGCGCTTCCAATTCCAGGATCGCCAGCCGATAAGAACGCTTCTCGGTCGTAACGGTCATCAGATAGACATTTTTTACCGCGCCGCAATCCACGTATTCCATCTGAATATCCCGGATTTCTTCGTGATTGATGATGCTTCCCAGGATCTTAAGCCTGAACACCGCTTTTTCGATATCGAGATGAATGCGTTCTTTGTTCGGGACCATCATGTCTTCGCGCTGCGACTGAATCCAGCGCACGGCGACGAACGTGCCTCCGTCGGGGGATTGGGAAGCGTTTTCAATGTAAGCGTTTTCATTTGAACCAAAATTTTTCTCGAAGTCGGCGTATAAAGAAAGCGTGAACAGCCAGGTCTTATCCGCTTTCAACCCGAGTTTATTGCGTTTGAGGAAAGTTAGATGCGCCAGGAGAAGATGGTGTTCGATCAAATACCTGATAGTGAGTTTCCGGACACTCGTTTCATCCAGGGAAGGATAGAGCAGATGATATAATTCGTGGCCTTCGAAGATCACTTTCAGCTGTTCCGGCGGGCCGCGCAGGATATTCGGATTGACGAAAAGAATCTGGTCTTTAACCTGGGCCGGGGCAGCCAGAGACGGGCTGATCCTGACGGTGCGATGATTCAAATCCAGGCCTCTCCTCACAACGGCTTCTTTACCGCCGAAAGCTTCGAGCAGAATGTGTTGCTCTTCTTGTGTAGCCTTGCGATCCGGCGCATTCTGATCCGTAGGCGGCATCGAGGCCGGGAATTCCAGCTCGGCGTGCTCAAGATCTTTTTCCCGCAGACCCAGGCGGACCATGATACTGGCGAAGATGCCTTCGAGCATGGCGGCCAGCACAAATTCCGAAGTCACGGTTAACGGCATCGCTTCCGCAATCTGCTCTTGCTTGACCCACTGGAACTGATTCTTGGAGAATGAAACCGCTTTGCCTTTACGTTCCCAGACTGCGCCGGGCACGTTGATGCCGACCACTCTTCCCTGCGCGAGCACCTGGCCATTTTCATCGTAGACGATGCCTTCGTCGATCAATGTATTTGCCAGGGATTCGCCTTGAGCGGTCAGGAAAATCGGAGTTATGCCTTTCTCCTCTATGGCATGATTGACCGTCTTGAAGATCTGCGCGTGTTCCCCGGACAGACTGGCAACCACCACCGCATCGGCTGCCCTGTTGATCTTGGTGGAAATAAAACCCCGGATGACCAGCGGGTTCATATGATAGACCTGGATCAACCGACCTTCGAACATCTGCAGAATCCTGCGCACCCTGCCCATACCGTCCAGGATCACTCTGCCGCCGTTCTGCCGGGCTTCCAGGATAGCCATCACCGCTTCTTCCAGCGCGCTATCCTGTTCTTCGATAGCGGGAATGGCGTCCAGAAGATCCTGCGAGATCAGGCGGATGACTTCCTGCGCCCGCAGAGGGCTGGCATTACCTTCGAGCAATACCTGCACCAGCGCAGCTATGAATACCACCGTGGTGAATTCCGAGAGCGTTCCCAGCGGCACGCGCTGGCCGATCTTTTCCCCGTCGCTCTTGGCCCAATCGTCCTTGGTCCGACCTTTGATCAGATAAATGAAATCTCCGGACTGCCAGGCAGGAGCCTGGCTTTGCGAAGTCAACGCGATAACCGGTATGTCTTTTTCGCGTAACGTGGTGGTATAATCAACGATGGGAACGGTTTTGCCCGATGATGAAATAGCCATGAACCGGTCCGCAGGGCTTCTGCCGTAATCGTAAGACACAGAGTCGTCGCCGGCTTCGATCACTTCAGCCCTGATGCCCACTTTCTTCAGCCACAACTTACTGATCTGCGCTGCGATGCCGCTTCTGCCCACTCCCGCGATAATCAGTTCGCGGGTTTCCTGAAGCATATCCAGCAGTTTTCCCGTATCCTCCAGGTCAAGATTATCCGCGATATCGGCAATATGTCTGGCAAGGATCTCCACGGTTTCCGCCACGACCTGCGCGACGGAGATACGCTCGCCGCGCTGAATGCGCAGCATCTTTTCCACGATATCCGATGATTTCTCGAAGAGCGACTGCAGTTCGGCCAGCGCTTCTGGACTATGCTCCTTCAGATCGATGTTGATCCCCAGCTGGGGAGAAGCCGCTTCCAGCAGGCCCTGACCGGCTACTTTGTCGAAGAATTCCCGGGCCACCGGTTCATTCTCCAGAGCCTCGTACAGCTTAGGCAACCCGCCGGAAAGGATCAGATAGTTTGCCAACCGCTGGAGCAGGGTCAGCTCGCCGAAATCCAGACTGTAGCTGGGAGTGGCGATATCCTTCGAACGGTAATTGAGCACGCCCAGGATGATCAGGAGTTTCAACGACCGGCTGTCCTGCAGCCCCTGGTGCAACCAGTGCTGGGCTTCCGGCTCGGCGTAGGCGCCGGGATTGACTTTGAGCTGTCCTCTGACCAGGGAACTGAAATCAGCCATCACTCCGGCGTAGCTGTCGACGTCTCCGTAAATGAGCATATCGAAGAGCGGACGGTGACGGGCTGCGACCAGAAGTACTGCCGCCAGGACCGACGGCATGTCCTTGCGGATAGTCTCTACATGCTTGCCTTCCGCCAGGCTGATCTGCTCGAGCATGGCTTCAAATTCGGCGTTGAGATACTTTTCCTTCAAGATATAGCAATAATCCAGCACCAGGTGCTCGCTTTCCAGCTTCTCCTTGTGCTCGGCCAGCCCGACGATCATCTTAAGGAACTCGCTCTTGAGACCGCGGAAATTCTTTTCCAGAAGAGGAATGAACACTTTCAGCACCAGATCCTTGGACACCCAGACCCCCGGTTCATCCGCGAAATTCACGTTCATCAGGTAGCCGGTCAAAGCGATGCCGGTATTGAACATCGCGATCACTTCGCCGATATCCTCTTTGCTGTCGAGAACGATCTCCAGCACGGAGAAACCGCTGCGACCAAGCTTGAGCGCTTCCTGCTGCCGGGAAACGTCGTCTTTGAGATGGATATAGATGAAGAAATTCTCGGTAGCATCCCAGGCTGCCGGATCCAGGTTATCGTCGGCCAGCACGGTGAAAATGCCGCGTTTATCGTTGTAGCGGTCTTTCTTGCACAGCGACTCCACGAAGATCTGGCCGAGCCAGGTATAGGAATCCTTGAGCGCGCCCGGCAAAATGAATGTGGCGTGGCGCCGTTTCATCTCATTAATATAAAGGAATGCCGCCAGGAATGCGCCGTAGTTAACGATCTCGCCGGTGGATTTGAATACCTCCGGCTGCCGGCAAGCTTGCATGCCTTTTTTACCGGAAGCTACCAGCGCATCCATGATCCCCATGGCCGCCGCAGGCAGAAGCCCGACCACGTCGAAATAGGATGCGAAGCGACCGCCGGTAGTCAAATCGTGATCGACCACAGCCCGGAAGTGTTTTTCCCGGAGTTCATTTTCGGCTTTGCCCGGATCGCAGATAACGATGAAATGACGGCCGGCTTTTTCGGCGATCTCTTCGGCATCGGCCTGCGGGTATTCCTTTTCATAGAAACGTTTGGCCAGGCCGTAGAAATGATTCTTAAGCTGGTCGGTCTCCACCGTGGTCCAGGATTTTGAAATGATGATAAACAGCGACTTGTCGATACGCACTTCTCCGCTTGCGTCGCTCAATGATCTTTCCAGATTGGCGATCACCGTGGGTTCGACCGATCCGAGCACAAAGAAGTTATCCGTTTCCGGAACTCCTTTGAACAATCCTTTAAGGGACACTGCGCCGTTGCCCGAGCCGCCGATCCCGATATTCACCACATATTCGATCCCTTGGGCGCGGGCCTCTTTGATCAGGCCGGCGATATAGTCCAGCGTCCCTTTCTTCTCCAGCCGGGTCAGGATATCCAGCCATCCCAGGCGCTCTTTGTTATCGATATACGCTTTCTTGACGCTATCCCACCATTTCAGCTCGGAATCAAACAGCTTTTTGATCAACCCTTCGCTCTGGATATCCCCGGCGATCTTGTGCACCAGCGCGCCTTCGCCGTTGCCTTTGTAATACTTAACCTTGATCCCGCCGTCCTGGTATTCCGGGAATGCGCTAAGATCTATTTCACCATTCTCCAGCGCGTCAAGAGTCCGCTTTATCGCGATTTCTTTATTCACATCACCGGCCTTTTCCCTTGCCCTCAGTTCATCGAGCAATTCCATCCTGGTTTGAGAAGGAGCAATCGCATCCTTCCATAATCGCAGCTCCTGCATGGTTTGCGAAGATAGTATCCTGCGTCGCGAGGCCATATCCGCATACTCGCGGGACAAATCAATGGCTTCCTTGTTGTGCGCCCATTGCCTCTCTACGCACTGTATGGAGAAACCTCTATCCGCAAGCTTCAATTCTTTCGAATGATCATATACAAGCTCATCTCCAACACGCCTATACACGTCATACTCCATGCTGCTCCGGGTTCTGTCGCCCGCCGAATACCAGGCTTTCCCAACAATCAAGATCCCGTTATTGATCAGCGAATTCCCCATCACTTTCAGCGCCTGTTGTATCTCCCGGTCGGTATACGGACGATAAGACTCCGCTCGCAATACATTGAAACAGCGTATCAGACTGGCTTTCTCCGGATACGGAACAAAAAGATCCCACGCCTTAAAAGAGAGATTCTCGGGTTTAAACACATAAACCGCGGGATTCAAAAAACTCACCTGATGAAGGGAATAGCGCTGCCAATGATAGCTATCCTGGCCTTTTCGCAGCATTTCCAGATACATCTTCCTGAATAAGCGCTCTATGCTTTCAAGTCGGGCGAAACCGGAGAAAATTTCAATTTCCTCCCCATCTTGAATGCCCCGGGATAATGGATAATCCCGGTACTCCACTTCGGTCTCTACTCTATTGCTGCTATCCAGGTATATTTCTTTTTCGTACTCGCGGGAGAACTTAATCCACTCCACATAATCATAAACGCTGTCCCGGCCTTTCACTAACCAATGGCCCAGCTTCACCGCCCGGATATAGTCGGCCCGCATCTGCATAAGATTTCCGAACGCATCAAAAACATACTTGAATTCTCCGTCACTCAGAATATAGAAATTCAGCAAAAGATCGGTCCCGACCACTTTATTCTTCCCCTCAAGCATCATTGCCAAACCAAGCGTAGAGCTTGCGTCACACACACCCATATCGATTATAGTGGCAGTCTGAGGATATTCCTGCAAGAAGGCCCTGGTTATCTCGTTCATTTTTTCCATCAGCGGATCATCTCTCTCAAATGTTATTCTGCTTAATTGCGCCGTATAGTAATCAACGCCGGGCATTTCATATCCTTCAATCCCCACTTCCCTATTAACAAACCCGAGGGCATCTCTAATGCTGGCTTTTATTGCTTCCGTTCCAGTTTCATCTATTACCGTCTGTTTTAAAGCTCGTCCGGCCGGCGTCTCCTCGCCCATCTTCCACAATGCCGCGGCTATAATGTCGCGGATTTCCGCTTCATTCAACCTCGTATATAATTGATGCACGTATGGAATAAGAGTCAAGTCGTCTTTGCCCAGATAAACAGGCCGATGGAAATACCGATTATTTAAAGCCTCTTGAAGCAAAAGATTTCCCAGGACCTCAAGACGTTTTTTGCGAATGAGAGTAATTAACTGTCGCACGGCTTCTTTCGTATTGCCGGAAAAAGCACGGCCGGTTAAAAACCTGTTTTTCGCATAATACTGCTTGATGAGATCGGAATAACTCTCCTCTTCGGCAGATTGCAACAAACGCTGAGCTTGATTCAGCGCATCAGTAAAAGCTACCAGGGCTTTCCGCCAATTTTTACCATATAAAATCTCTCCTAACCCGGAATCCACATTCTGCTCAATAGAACCAACCAGATGATCAATCTCGCCGCCGTCAGTATGGAAAAGCGCGGACCCCGAATCCTCACCTGCCACGGTAGATGTACCCGGAGCCCGCGCCATAACTATTTTTGTCGAAACATTCTCTCTAGCGATCCTCATTGTACCGCCGTCCTGCCGGTAACCGGCGAAGGCAAGCACTGCCCGCGCCATCGCAGGAACGTCTTCCAGCGTTGTATCGCTGACGTTCAAAACTATCTCGTAATTCAGGATTTCGAAGATATCGAATTCGCCGTTAGTCATGCCCAGGAATTTCTTTTGATCGAACATATCCCTGCCGATCAATTCCGTTTCTTTTTCATTCACAGTCATCAGTCGGTCGTTTGAACGCGTCCCATTCATGATGCCGTTGACCGAACGCTCGGCCCGCGCGCGGGAATCCGCAACCAGCAGCACCCGGACCACTTTGATCCCCCGGCCAGACAGCGTTTCTTTGTGCTTGCCGGCGAAATAAACGCCCAGGCTGCTTTCGGTGATGATATCGCCGTCCAGAATAGCTTTCTCCTGCGTTTCGTCGATAGCGGCGTTGACTTTGTCATTCTCCTGCACATTCTCCGGCAAAAGCAGGTAGGTATCGGTATACTCGGTAAGGCTCATGCCGCGCTGCGCGGCGAACTGGCGCATCATCGCGCCGCCGCTGAACTTCACCAGGCCGGTAAGCTCGACCAGCTTTTTGGCCAGCGTACTTTTGCCCGCGCCATGCTCGCCGTTAAGAGCGAACACGTATCCGCCGTCGTTAAACGTTTCGCCGGCCCAGGCGATCATCTGCGCGTAATGCTCCTCGGTCATGGTAACGTACTTGATGGCGTCGAGGATGTTCTGGCCGAGGTTCGGATCGATCAGATCGCCCAGCGGCTCCAGTGTTGCCGGTTTGATAATATCCACGCCGCGGGCCTTGATGTCCGCAAAAATCTGCTCAACCTCATCGCGTTCTTCAACGCCGGCTGCAGCCAATACCTCATCGATAGTTCCTCTGGTGGGCTGCTGCGGGTCCTGCTTCAATGCAGCTGTATTCTTGACCTTATCCAGCACCTGCAGCACCATGGTTTTCATTGCCTGGCTGATATTCAGGTAATCCACCCAGAAAGACAGGATCATCTCGCCTCCCATTTCCAGCGAGCCGAACCGGACTCTGGGGAAATGCTGCGGCGGGATCTCCCATTCTCTGGGGAAGAGATAGACTGCGCCGTTGATGAAGAAGATATTGTGCGGATTGGATTGCGCGTTAAGATACTCGACGAATCCGTAGGCGGTTTGCGCCAGGGCTTTGCGGTTTGAGCTTTCCAGGACCAGGACCACCGCAGGATACTCCCGGATGCGGGAAACTTTCACTCCGTCGAACGTACCGACAAATTCACGCGGCTGGGTCTCGAAGCCCAGCTGATGCTCGAACAATCCCTGGGCGTGGAAATGCGGCTGGGTCCCGCCTGCGCCGTAGCCGTTGAAGAACATCTTCAGCAGCGGATAGTTCTTGCTGATATAGATCAGGTCTTCCAGGTATTCCGCGGTCATCCGCTGGCCGTCTATCGCCAGCTCGCCGTCGTCATCCAGAGCAACAAGCAACACATGATTACGATAAATGGGGAATTGATTGGGACGCAACCGCCAGATCCGATGAACGGCCGGGATGAACGCCATCAAAGCCAGTTCTTCGATCCTGATGGCGACGTTGTTACAGAGCTCGCAGAATTTGTCGGCTGCGGGATGCGTGGCCCGCGCGGCGAGAAGATCTGCTCCCGTTGCCGGATTCTTAATATCCTGCGTGGCCGGATAATTATAGGTAAAGGCGGCGCCGGGACGATCAGCGCGCACGCGCGAATATACCGCTTTGATCAGGCCGCCGAAATAGGATTTGGTTCCCAGGCCCTGCGCCGGGTCATAGGCAATAACCGCCATATAGGTAAGGTAGTCGTAGAGCTTTGTATATGCGGCTGGATTGTTCAGGATGGAAGGAAGACGCATGTCGATCACCGACTGCAACTCGCGCAGGGAATCAAGCCAGTCCGCGGGAAGCGAAGCCTGCTCCAGCATTCTGGTGAGAATGCTTTGAGCGGGTTCGGGATTATAGACATGCTCTCTGAAAAGGGCGCGCAGAACGATTCTTTTCACGGCCTCGAGTTGCTCCGGATAGGCCATGGAGTACGCATTAAGCAGGAGGACAAAAGCGGCGAGTTGCGGGGGGCCTCTGGCCAGCATACTCGAATCGATCAAAACCGATTTCTTATCCTCTCCCACCGCGCCCAGCAAACCGACATTTTCCTGGACCTTAATGGTAAATGCGACCGGTAATTTCTCGCTATCCACAATGCGCAACGCGATATTGAGCTTTTTGATGAAATCGTTGTTATCATCGAGCGCTTTGACCGCGGCCGACAAACCCGCCAGCAGATCATTCACTTCGCCCGTGGCGTCAACGATCTCCGCGATCACCTTGCTGTCGGGAATAACCGATACCAGAACCTTGTCTTTCCTGGGTCCGGGATACGGCCCTTCCTTGATTTCAAGCAAGAGAGAATCTTCCAGGAAACGAATGGTATGCGGTCCGATAAACTGCACTAATTCCCCGGCTTGGATCACCTGGGTCTTCTCCTGCAAAGTCGCACGGTCAAGCTCCACGGCTTCGATCGCGCCTTCCAGCACGTAGATAATTATCTCTCTGGGTTTATCTTCCCCGGCCCTGGGCGAAAGATAATGCATCATCGGGCCGGATGTCCCTGCCTTACCCCGGTTGATCCCCACCTGCATAGACAGGGTTTCGTCCGGGGTCAAACCCTTGAATTTCTCGATAGAGAGCTGCCCGGCGATATGGTAGAGGACGGCTGCCAGCTTCTGGTCATCGCTGGTGATCTCTTCAACTAATCCGCCGTCGTTGAGGTCGAATAGTGTGTAGTCGCTGTCCGCCCAGTCCATGTATGAGTTGGTGTGTGCGAAGCGCACCGCGCTGACCGTAAATGAACCCATCTTAAGATATTGCCGCTGGCTGATCTCTTCCTTAAGAGCTTCGAAGGCCGCGGGATCAAGTTTTCCCACGATCCTGGCCAGGCTCATATGCGCAAACAGCAGCGTGGGCTGTCTGGCAAATACCGGATCCGCTTCAGAGCTGATTTCCTTAAGCAGCTTCTTGACATGGAAGAAGTTACCGCTGGTGATAATACCTTTGGCGAACAAGGTCCCGTTAGACGTCATCATCAACCCTTCCATAAAGACTTCAAATGACGGTATCTTCGCCAACGCCCGGCTGATTTGATTCTCTCTTGACATCACCGATCGGTACAATTCGACGGCTTGCTTCCGGGGCAGAAAACCTTTGACGGCAAAGACGGTAGTATGATACGTATTCGGCGCCTGATACCACGCGGACATCGCAGGCAGATCATCTATGCCGGCGCTGCGCAACTCTGACGGCGCAACCTCGGGCATAAGATCTTCGAGGCTTCTGGTCACGTCGTGAATGGTGCGGGCGGTTTCCCGGTCCGGATGAATGACAAAAGTGACGAATTCCTGGTTCGGGTTGATGGCGGGATTGAACCAGTTGTTTTTATTCAACGTTCCTGCCGCGATATCGCCGGCAGCCGTGCGCATGGTTTTCTCCCATTCCTGGCGATAAGCCTGTTTCAGGGTTTCTTTAAAATTAAACGGCCAGCCATTGTCAATATACCCGCGCGCAGCCTCCTCATTCAGGAGCTCATCTTTGCCGCCGTCATTGCGGTAAAGCTCCCGGAGGAGAGCTTCCTCTCCGGCGAGAGTGATCATGCCGGAAGAAGCGGGATCATCGGTGGTGGCGATGACTTTGACTCCGGCGTCGCGCAACCGGGGAGCGGGATGCTGACGCATATCCTCGAGCGCGCCGGTGTGCAAATTCGAGCTGATGCTGATCAGCACTTCCACGCCCTTCTCTTTCATGACGCAGCAGATCCTGTTGAAACGCGCTTCATCGGCATTGGCCAGCGCCGCGCCATGCACGATATATTTGAGGTGATTCAAACCATACACCAGATTTTCGATGCTGCGGATGCCCCAGTCCCAGTCGTGATCGAAATTCTCCCCGGCATGAGCGTGGATTTCGATCTGATTGCCGGTCACGACGCTCAATTTCTCCGCCATGGTATCGAAATGCGCTACGGACGCTTCGATCTGCGGCTTATTACCCAGTTCATTGCCCACCAGGTCGATACCGGTGAATCTGGACAGCTTTACGGCATCCAGCGTCTTGAGCGGCGCGATCCAGCGTTCTTCGATCCACTGCTCCATGGTATCGGCGGTATAGCCCTGATCAAGAGCCTGGGCGATCAGGTCGCGGCGGAAAGGAATGACCAGGTTGATCTTAACCCCGTACTGCGCTTCGGCCTGTTCAGCCGCAGCGATCACGGCATTCACGAATTCCATACACCGTTCGTCCGCCAGAGACTTATTGGTCGTATCCAGTTTCACCCTCAAATCAAGCTCTACGATACCCTGATTTCGAGCTTCTTGCGCTACATCATTCATCGCGATCTCGCAGATCTTCGCCTGGAGCTCGGGGTCAAATCTCGGAGCGCCGGTTCTGAACAGAACGGCGCGTATACCGTAAAAACGGTGCATAAAGCTGTCGAACTTTGTTTTTATTCCCCGGCTGGAATGATTGGCTATGCCTTCCGAATACTCGATATAATCCTTCAGTCTATTGATATCGCCGGACAGCAAAAGATCTTTGGCCTGTTCAACGGTATTAATATCGTTAAATCTGTGCACCTTCGCGCCGTAAGGCTCGTGATAAAGCATCCACTGCCAGAAATCCGCCTTTTGTTCTTCCGTGGCCCGCGCCTCGATCAACTGCGCTATCTGTCTGACTGCTCGAGACGATATCGAACCTTCCAGATGGATGTGACGGTCTCTTCCCTGGCTGGTCGGATAACGATCGCCGCCGTCTAAATCCTCGTTCTGACGGGCAGCCCGAACTAACTGATCGGCAAAGTACCCGGCCTCGGTTTCCTTCATCAGGCCGAATTCGATGACCAGCTCTTCGCCGGCAGCCGCGCAATGCACGGCGTTAAAGAGCTTGCTTACTTTATCCCGGGCAACGCCGTTGGCGATCGCGATAGCCGCAAAGTCCGCCAGGCTCCCCGGGATCTGATAACGTTTCAACACCGCATTGCGCAAGCTGCCTTCATGCGCCGCGCTCACATCGGTTGCGCCGACCACAATCGCCTTGACGAAATCCTGCTCATCAACCTCAAACGGATTCCTGCCTTTGAGCAGGGACTGTGCCTGTTTGACATCCAGCCCGAAGGCCTTCAACACGTCCCGGCGGGAAGCCGTACGGATGAGCATAAGGTTCTGCGATCCTTTCAGGCTGTATTGCAGCCAGAGATCGAACTCCCGCAGAATGGCATTATGCGGATACCGGGCTCTCATCTCCTTGAACCAGGCGGCAAAACCCTCTCCGTCACGCTGGGCAACGAGCATTCTGCCCCATTCAACATCATCCTGATCGAATTCGCCAGATTCTTCCATTGCCGTGAGCGTATAGGTAAACGAAGTATGGCCCCAGCGTTCGATGACGTCGTTAATGGTCTCATGCTTGACTTCGCCTTCGAAAACCGCATAGGTGCCGGTCAGCCGCTGCTTGATCTGTTCGCGCGTAAGCGGATCCAACCCTCCCCATACCCCGCCCTTGAGCATGACATACGACACCTTACCCATGGTCATCACCACCGCGCCGAAGAGCATTTCCTCGAGTCTTTCCAGAATAATATACCCGATCGACTGGGCCTTCCTTATCATCGCCTGCGCGAACGTCCCTCCGTCTACCAGCACGATGGCAGCCATGATTTCGTCGCGGTGGCTCTTGATATCGTCCGCATACGAAGGCTTGATGCGCAGTCTTTCGCTTAAATACCGGGCATCGAACACCGGACCGCTGCCCTGCTTGATGAAAACGTCCCGGCCGTTGACCAGGATAAATGCGTCGCTCACGCGATCAGCAATAAGTATCTTCTGCATTTCTTTGAACGTCGGCCCCTTATACAGGGAACTTACGCCCAGGAAGGAATAGAACGCCGGCTGACGGTCCTGCAGGCCGATAACCTGATGAGGGAATCTGCTCTCCCTGAAGTTGATGGAGATTTCATTGCCGTCGATGCGGTACTGACCGCGACGGGCCGGAATGCCGGCAGCCGGTTTGTACGCAAACTTCCGGAGTTGCGACTGGATATACGCTGCGCCGCTGACTTCGAGATATGCGGAGAGGTCGAAGCTCACCGGCATACCCAGCAACGCCTGTTCCAGCATGCGGCGATCATTGGACAATTCCCATCTGCCCAGCAGCATTTCCTGGCGGAAAGCGCTCTGTTGTCCGGCTGCCTGCGCCGCGCTCTCGGGCGCCTGCACGTTGGGAAGAATGAATGCGTGACGCAGATCGGTAAACCAGTCGGCCAGCGCGGTAAGCGGAACGGGCTTGCCGTTGATCACGATCGGACAGGGACAGATGGCGAAATCGACTTCGTCGCTGATATCTTCCTCTTCGCGGATCACCCGGTCGCCTTCGAACGAAATCAGCTCCCCGGTCAACGGTTCGAACATGTTTTCGCGGTACCGTTCTTTCCAGTGCACCAGGCCGTAATACTGCCGGCTGACGGATTGCGGATTCCGGTAGAGCACGCCTCTTTTCCAGGCGGCGTATTCCCTCAAGAAGCCGAGATTGTTGAAGGAAACGATGGCAGAGTGCCGGGACAGATATCCCCTGGCGAAGCTCTCGATAGGCGTCGCTTCGTTCGCGAAGAAGAACTGCCGGTCTCCCAGCCGCAGATCGCCGTCCCAGGTGAATGACAGATCGTTGATCCGCTCATCGAGCAACAAATCGATAAGCGGGATCCGTCCATACATACCCTTTTTGGCGAAATAATACAGGTCATGATCATACCGGTCCCTGCCCAGCTCAACTCGCGCTTCGGACATTTCGTCTTCCGGCAGCAAAGCGTCCGTATCTCCGCCGTCGGAAAGGACAACCAGACCTTCTTTGAACTGCCCAGCTAACCGGGGATCGGTAAACAGGGGAACAAACGTATCGGTATAATTCTCCGGGTTGGCGTTAAAATCAGTGATCGTTTCTTCCAGGTCGCGCTGGGCAAACTGCGCGCCGTTCGCCGAATTCAATACGCGGGATAACTCCTCGCCGCTCATCGCATACTGATAGATAGCTTTCCATTCCCGGTTGACCACATGGTCGGTATGACCGATACCCGTCAGCGCACTGATCCGGCGCACCGCGCGCTCAAGCGCTTCCCGGCTGTTTTCCCGGAAGATATAAACCGACAGCGTATGCCAGCCGGGCTGATACACCGCCATGACCTGATCCAGCGGCTTGTTGCCGTTGCGCCGACCGGAAGCCATTGTATCTGCGGCGAGCTCGATGAGCGCGTTGTCCTGCTCTGCGTTCAGAGCGATGAAAGTGTACATCTCCAGATAGCCGTAGAGGTCGTATTCCTGGCCGGGGACCAGGACGAACTTGGTCAGGCGGACCGGATCGAAACGATCGAGCCCGAGGTTCTTCTTGAGATCCCTGGCCAAAGCGGCCAGAGCGCTCTCGCCGGGTTGCGTATGCCCGCACAAAGTCAAAGTGGCGGCGCCGGCAAAGTTGTTCTTTTCCCTATCCCTGATCTGGAACAGCGCGCGGCCCAGAGGAGTGATCACCTGCAAGCCATAAGTCGCATGCGGTTCGCCCCGCAAATGCACCTGTTCCTTAGTCACCTGTCCGACTATGGAGCTGCCGTCCGGAGAATACACGTCCGCCAGGCTCCGGCGCTCTTCTACTGCCCGGCCTGCCACCTGCGCTCTCATCGCCGACAGCTTCACGTTGTCCTGATCGTTCAATTCCGCGTATAGCCGGCGCGCCGCTTCGTAGAGGACTTGCGCTGCCGCGAAATCTTGCGCATTCCAGCTCCGGTCCGCTTTCCGGAAAACGGCTTCCGCTTCCTGACGTTTTCCGCCGTCCGTCTGATCCAATCCCGCAGGCGCGTATTCTTCGACGTACCGCAGCATATCCGCGGCGTTTGTGTCGAAGATATCTTCCGCCTGCGCCAGCACGCCCCGCTCGGCCAGCATCCGGCCGAAATCCAGGAAAAGCTCTCTGATGATCCATTGCTTTCTCACCTGGAAATGATGCTCGTTCTCTTTCTGCATGGCCTGCTCGTGAGTCAACTGCAGCACGCGGACGAACAGGTCGAAATCCCGAACGTGTTTTCTGACTTCCCTTAAGAGCGCTTCCGGAGCTTCCGCGCCGTTGGTTTCGGCAACAGGCGTTGCCGCGGCAGCGGCTTCCGGCGACTGCACTCTATCCTGCAGGTTCTTGACCACTTTAAGCACCGGGACCGGCAGACGGATATCGTCGCTGTCGTACTTGTATTGGCTGGCGTGACGGACGATCTTTTTCCAGAGCGCAGGAGCCTGCCGCTGTAAAGCCGCGATCGTTTCTTCCACGCTACCCTGGAACAGCCCGGCAAACTCCCTGGATTCGGCGGCCAGAGCATTGAAATCCCATCCCATCTTCTTGGTCTCGCTGAATTCGAACGGATGAAAATACTGCATGATCTCCGATTGCAACTGGGCGGGCAACTGCTGCACCTGTTCTCTCTGCAAAGATTCCATGACCACGGCGCCGAATCCCCAGCGGATATGGAAATGCATGATCAGCCGGATATACAGTTGCGTGAGTTCTTCGAACTGTGCGGGGGTGAGCGTAAGCACATCGACCAGCTCCAGGAACCGGCGCAGCGTTTCCTTGCGGTCGGCAAGCACCTGCTCCAGCCGATCGATGCCCAGGCTCTTGAGGTGCGCGTTAAACCGGGTATTGATCTCCTCTTCCTTGATATAAATGATCCCCTGATCGACGTGTAATGACGGGAACGCGAAATCGAATTCTTTTTCTATCAGCTTGATCGCCTGCAGGTAGCAATAGAGCTGCCAGCCGGAGAGCGGATATTCCGGCTTACCGATCCATTTGCCTTCGGCGTTCTCCTTGTGCACCACGTTGGTCCGGATCTCCCGCTCGCGGCGCTGAATGTCGTCGCGGGCGAACTCGGCCAGCGGGCCTTCGACTATTTCCAGGCCGCCCAGATATACCACCCGGTTATTGGCGTCAAGCGTAACGACTTGCCCTTCCAGGCCTGCAAGCATGACTGTAGCGTCGCCGGTAGCCACCAGGCTCGGGATTTTTGCTTCGCGGCTGACGATCGCGGTATGGCTGGTGATCCCGCCCATGTCCACCATCACGCCGACTATTTTCGACATGACGATGTTCCATTCGGGATCGGTCACCTTGGCCGCCAGGATGTCGCCGGCTTTGACTTTTTCTCTGGCTTCTTCCAGAGTCGAGCAGATGCGCAGCGTGCCGCTGACCACGCCCGGGAAGCCGGCAGTGCCGCCTTCAAAAATGATTTTCGCTTTTCGGGCGACTTCCACGGGAATCCCGCGGCTGACCAGTTCCTGGTTCGACCACACCGTTTCAGGCCGGGCCTGGACGAAATAGATCGTCCCGTCCGCATCGATGACGAACTCGATATCCATGAACTTATACCCGTGCGCGGACCGGTAATGCTCTCCGATAACCCGGATCTGCGCGGCAAGGGCTTTGACTGTGGCGTCATCCAGGAAGAGCCTGTTTCTGTCTTCAGCCGGGACTTCGACCTCGACGGTCCCTTGATCGCTGAAAATGATCTTCAGCGTCTTGGTGCCCATCTTCTTTTCAATGATCTCTGCGCCCTCTTTATCCAGCACCCACAGATCAGGCTCGACTATGCCTTTGACCACCGATTCTCCCAGCCCGTAATTGCCTTCGATAAGAATAGCCTCCTCGCCGTTACGGACATCCACATTGAACCCGACGCCGGCGCCATACGGATAGATCATGCGCAGAACCACCACTGCCAGCTTGACCGAACTGTGGCGCAAAATTCCGGATTCCATCAGAGCATCATCCAGAGGCTTTCCGGCCTTGCGCGCTTCTTTGATCGCCTCCAGGCTCAAATCGTTATTGCGGTAATACACGGCGCGGTCGCCGAACAGCGAGGCCATGCATTCTCTGGCTTTTTCCACCACGTTGTCTTTGCCTCTGATATTCAGGAACGTCTCCTGTCTGCCGGCGAAAGAAGCGTTGGGCAGGTCTTCGGCGGTAGCGGAGCTGCGGATGGCCACCGAACCTTCGCCCATCCGGACATACGCCTCTTCCAATTCCCTGCGCACGTCTGCGGGAATGACCCCGGCAAGCATCGCTTCCCTTATTACCAGCGATTGCGCGAAGACTTCTTTCTCCAGCTCTTCCGCCAGCTGGACATCGCCGTTGAGCGAAGCCGCAATCCACCGTTCGGAAAGAATATCCAGTCGCGCTATGAGCGGAGAAATATTGTTGCGGTGAATGAAACGGTCGTAAGCTTTCACCGTCAGATCGAATCCTTCCGGCACCCTGGTTCCGGGAATGGTGGCCAGTTCGGAGAGACTTGCGCCTTTGCCGCCGACCAGAGCCACATCCCGCGCGCCGGGCTCGTCGAACGAAAGGATGAACGATGCCCCGCCGTCTGCGTCGAACGTATACGCCGGGCTTTCCTGCGCGAAAGCGGACAGAGGACTGAACCAGTAAGCATAGCCCAGCAGACATGAAAACTCCGCGCTGGAAAGCGCGATCAACCGATCCAGATTGGGGTTGCGCATCTGCTCGCGCGCCACGTGATTGCTGTCCGCAACGAATCCCATATGACGCATCACCGCATTGATCGTATCCAGATCGCTGAAATCCTCCAGCTCCTGGGACTGCGCATACACAAACGCCCATTCGGGATTGAGACCGAAGTTTCTACCCAGTCCGGCGGCGCCCCGGAAAAGGGTTCTGATCAAGTCAGCGCCATGATCGTCCGAAAAATATTCCAGCCAGCAACTGTACACCCGCGCGCCGGCGCTGTCGATAGTTACGTCGCCGCTGGCCGCCAGCAGATCATCGCGGTACGCCCTGGCGCTGACTTTAAGCGTTTTTCCCGGCTCCAGCCATTTCAGGGTCCAAAGATAGTCCGCCGACCTGCCGCCATCCGGAGCATCAAACACCACTTTGTCCTTATCCGGACCGGGGAACGGCCCCTGCTTGATCTCCAGTATGGTCGAATCTTCCAGGAATTCGATGTTATGCGCCTGGATAAACTGGATGGCTTCGCCCTGATCGACTATGGTTTCTTTGATGAACTTGCCGTTGAGATCGTATACCAGACCTTTGATCTGGCCGTCGAGCACAATGAGAATTTCCTGACGCGGCGCGATCTGACCCGGCGCAGGAGTGTGGTAATGCACGAATTTTCCTTTATCTCCCTTCTTGCCCTTATTGATGGCTACCTGGAAGGGCAGGCTGGTATCCTGGGTCAACGGTGTGAACTTGCTCAATCCGGACAATTGCCCGGCAAAATGCGAGATGAGGGCTGCGATGGCGCCGCCTTCGGTCATTACCGGCTCGAAGAGGCTTACTGCCGCGTCGTTCGTATTCAGATAGGTGATGCTCCCCTCGGTCCTGACCACCGCGCCGAAAAGCCACTGTTCGAGTTTCTCGAGCAGGACATAGCCGATGGACTGCGCTTTCTTCAAGATCGCCTGAACGGCTCTCCCGCCGTCATTGCCGGTCGGTGCGCCAAAAACATCCGCGATAGAGTCTTCGTAGGAGTGGAATTTATGGTCGCGGATAAAATCCTGGACAAAAAGCACCGCTTTGTCTAAATATTTCGTCAGATAGATCGAACCCAGAATAACGGCTATCAGCACCGGCCAGGCTGCGGGATAATAAGTCCCTACGAGCAAGCCCGCGATCACCGATGTGGCCAGAAGACCCAGCATCACAGCAATGAAACCGGCAGGCGTCCGGCCGAACGGGAATGAGTCTACAAATTCTTCGATCTCCTCCATGCTCAATCCTTCGGGCATGACGGGCATCAAGGCGACACGGTCTTCCGCCAGCGACATATGCCGATTGCGTTCCTGCAGAGCTTGCGCTTCTTTTTCCAGCCCGGCGTGAATGTAGCCTTTAAAAATTATGGTTCTGAAGAAGCGGACATGCTGCCGGTGGGCAAACAGAGATTCGGCAGGGATTTCTTCCAGCGCAGCGAGCACGGTCCTGGCTTGATTCGGATTCAGCCGTTCCGCGCCTTCGGTGATGGCCTGCGCGAAAGCGAACGCATCCTGGGCCAGATCTTCATATTTTTCGTAAGAGAACCATTTGATCCAGCGTAATTCTTTCACCGCGTACAGGAGTATGGTCGCGGCTTTCTGCGGCGCGAAATAGCTGTAGGCCTGGGCAAGATATACCCATTCCCGGATCTGCGGCAGGCTTTCGATCTTTTCCTGTCTGGCCGCGAGATATTCTGTACCAAGAGTATCCAGGGTCTTTTCCAGACGATCCCGGGCCAATTTCTCCTGGCCCAGGAGCATGTAACTCTGCGCGATATCCGGGAAGAGAATGAAGCCGCCCCTTAATCCCCTGGCGTACAGAATATTGACTTTAGCCAGAATGGAATCCAGCGTCTGCAGAGCATAAGCCTTATCCTGACCGGCAACCTTGACCACATTCCGGGCGAGCATGCGCAATCCCAGAGTCTGCCGTGTCGTTGAAGGTTCCAGGTCGATATTGAGCAGATCCGATTCGATCACCTGCTTGTTGTCCAACATTTCACCGGAGATGAGGCGACCGGAGGCAACAAGCTCTTCCGGTTCATACATTCTCGCTTCATCGTCAAAACTGACCTGCTGTAACTGCAGATAACCGTTCTTGACCGCTACGTAAACTGCGCCGTCTTTTACGATGATCTCTCCGGCTTGTCCGGCCGCAACTCCGATATCTTCAACCGGCGCGGCTACTTTCCAGATAAACAGCTTGCTCGTTCCGTAACCGGTGAATGCGCCGGGATACGGCTTGCCTAACCCCCGGATGAAATTATAGATCTCATTGGCAGAAAGCGACCAATCAATCAAGCCGTCGTAAGGATACCGGGCTTTGCTCAAAACGCGCTGGCGCTCATTCTGTTTGACGGTACGCACCGAGAAAGGATTGTTCAGGATGTCCGCGATATTCTCCTGAACCAGCTCTTTATGCAGTTGTTTAACCTTTTCATAAATGGTGGCGCTGGTATCGACAGCGGTGATCTCAAAAGATTTCTGGCCGATGATCGGGCCGGAATCCGGCTCTCCGGGAACCACAAACACCATGCTCACTGCGCCGGTGCCGGTAAGCTTATCCTGCAGACCGAAGAAGGTATTGGGCAAAGGAGCCTGGCCGCGGTTTCTCGGCAGAGCGGTGGGGTGAATATTGATGCAACACTGCGGGATATCCATGATCTCCTGCTTGATCAGCTGCGACCAGCCGCCGATGAGCATGACTCTCGGATGCAGATCGCGGATAAATTCGACTACAGCAGGACTGTTGATAGTAGCTACAGGTATCAGTTTGAATCCGTAACGTTCGGCTAAATCGTCGAATCTGGCAAATCCGACCATATGCGACCATTTTTCCGGATCATAGCAGAATACCACATCCGGAATATACCCGGCTTCAGCCATGCCTTCAATACTGGCCCGGCTCAACTCTACGCCGCCCAGGAATACGAACGGTTCTCTGCCGGCGGCGCGCATCAACCGGCCATAGGAAGCGGCGTCGATCTGATTATGCACGAATTTGCTGCGCAGGTCCTGGATGAAGGCTTGCGGATCCGACTGCTCGGCGAGCAGCTGCGCGTATACCGAATCATCGTCCTGCGTGCCGGCGTAAGGTGCCAGCTCGCTGCGCAATTGCCGGTATAAATCCCCGGACAGGGCTTTTTTGGCAGTGTATAAATATTCCAGCCTGTCGCTGACCCGCGCGACATCTTCGGCGGTAAACGGCCGGGATTCCTCTGCGCGCAGCGTTCTATCCAGCTTCTTCACAAAATTGAGATGATCGGTGTGTCCGGCTTCAATGGCGATGACATGCACGCCTTCGAGACGATTGTTCAGCACCTGCAGATCGCCGTACAGATCGAGCAGTTTATGCAGCACCGGCGCATCTGTCCGGTCAAACCTCTTCTCTCCCCGAACCTTCTGCTCGGGCACGAAGATCGCGGTGGTATTATGCTTTGCTCCGCGCAGGAAACCGAATCTGCGCAGCTCGTCGATCTCCGGATTCTCCACCACAAAGGTGCGGGCGAATGCCATATAATTCCAGAAAATCTCCGGCGTGATGGTCAGGCTGATCGCCTGTCCGCCGATTTCGTTTTGCGGACCGAAGTCGATTATATAGGTAAGCTTCAAACCCGGTTCCTGCGACGGCAGAGCGACTACCGCTCCGTTATCGAACTCCTTGGAGTAGATAACCGGAGAAGCGAGACCGGGAACAATCGATCTGTCCGCATCCAATTCGCGGATAAGCTCGTGCGCGCGCAGCTCCAGCAAGCTGTAGCTTATTGCGCTGCCGTCCATGATCGGGACTTCTTCTGAATCAAGCTCGATGAAAGCATTGTCGATGCCCAGACTGGCCAGGCCGGCGAGCAAATGCTCTGCGGTGAGCACGCGCACATCGTTCTCTTCCAGAGCCACGGTCTTGAAGATCTGTTTGCCGTTCTCCGGGATAACCCTGACCTGCGGACGACCCGGCAGATCGGTACGTACGAATACGATCCCGGTCCCTGCGGGAGCGGGCTTAAGCGTCATCGATATCTGTTTGCCTGAATGCCAACCTGTGCCGGTAAAAGTTACGCCTTCAAAGGGAGCAATGGTCCGCTGGTGGCGGGAAACCTGTGCAGCTGCGTGCTCCGCTGCGGATATCGGCGATGCGGAAGTAAACCGCGCATAACGGGCGTCAAGCGCCTGCAACTCCTGGTCGGTGAACGGTAAATGCCAATCCTGGCGCAATTGCGCGATGCGCCGGGCAATGCCGCCGTCCATCAGATCCCTCAAATTACCAGCAGGCCCCGAAATCATCTCCGCCACGGTAGAGGAAGTCGGAGCCTGCTTTATGGTAATTAGAGGTATATGGGTAAAGGTGAAATCATCGACGTTCGCGTCAGGCCGTAAAGGCAGCGAGCGACCGTCATAAGGAAGGGATTCGCCGGTAGAATAGCGGGTAAATATGTTCGCGGGATTTGAATATGCGAATGAATAGGAAAAGGCGCTGGCAGCAGGAGGCCCGCGCGCGATCACACTATGCTCCAGCATATCCTGGATCTGCGAATACTCGCCGGTTCGGGTTGCGAATTGACCGGAAGTCCTGTAACTGCCGATCATGCTGATCATATTCCAATCCTGCATGCGGGTCTGCTGGCCGAAGGTCATCACCAGCGCGCCGAAAAGGACCCTGTCGAACGTATCCCAGAGCGTTCTCCAGGCCGCGACCAGCCGGGAAGCGCTTCTGGTTTTCGTCGCATCCCCGCCATCAAAGAAATGGTCCATATCCGAGAAATCCATCACCCGGCCTTTATTCATCACGAATGCGATCGGCTCGAACTCCGCGTTGAATTTCTTCAGAAGAGCGATAAACTTCTCGATCTCCCGCTCGTTCATCGGGTTGACGGTATAACCGAAGGTGATATGCGCGGAGTATCCCGGGTTCCACTCGGCGCTGCGAGGATAGCCGGGAATGCCGGTGAGTTCCTGATTCAGCCTCATCCGGTAATCAATCAGTTCCGCCTGATCCGCATCGCCGATCTGCACGGCCAGCTTCAACACGATAGGCGCGAACATCGAAATACCGGTCACCTGGGCTTTGATATCCTTAAGCGGCTCACGGCTCATGAATGCGCCGGCCGCGGCTTTGACTGCCGGGAACACCTGGCCGTATAAAGCGTCATCCCGCTGGCCGTCTTTCTTCTTGATATCCTCGACACAGACCAGATCGAATGTGGTGACATGGAACGAGTCGAAACTGACCAGGGCGAACTTATCGTCCAGGCCGGCGTCTCGCAGTGCGTCCTTGAACTGCTGCGCTTTCTTCTGCAGTTGAGCCACCAGTTGCGCGTCTTCCAGGAAGAAGATAACCGACGTTCCGGCAAAATCGATCGGTTCAAGTGTCTTAGAATCAAATTTCACCCGTCCGGAATGCAGTCTCTGCTCAATCTGCTCCGCAGTAAGGCCGACCAGGGACCGGAAACCATCTCTATACTCTTCCTCGTTCAGCTTGCCGCCGTCATTAATCCCTTCTTCTCCCGGCTTGCCCAAGTTAGCCAGTTCGAAAACGTGTCCCGGAGCAAAATAGTTCCCGTTGAGTAAAGCTGTTTTGAACGCCTGCCGCGCAGCAATCGAACCTACAACCATGGCAACAGCCATGTCCGGGCCGGCGCCGCGGATCCGCTGTCTCAAAATTAGGTGCTCTATTTCTTCGGTTTTCTCGAGATCGGCGTCAAAAGCATAGAGCGCATTCAGGGGGTTCATCAACCAGCCTAAGCGTTTCGTTAAATATTCGAACCGGACGATATTATTCTCGCGGCGCGCAGCCTGGATCTGGCCGAGGATGAAATTCGAATCCGCGTGCAGCGCTTTGTTGATCAAAGCGTCCACTTCCGGCGAAAGCGGATAGATGCCGTTAGCGCGATATTCCAGCATCGCGGCAATAAGCGTTTCAAGTTCTCTCGGGCTCAACGCCATATTGTCCTTCTGCTCTTGAGCCACCGTGCGGTCTTCGGTAAACAAAGCTTTGCTCTCGCGCTGCAACTCGCCTTGAGCAACCGCCACCTCAATGCCGGCTTCCCGCAGGATCATTACCCCTGCGCCGAAAATATCCAGCATGTTGGTATCCAGGGTACCGATAATAGCCTTCTTGAAGTTACGGCGGGCGATCCAATGCGCGCAGGTTTGGCACGGTTCGGCAGTCAGCACCATGGTGTATGTTGAGAAATCCTTGATCCCTAATTTATCCGCCTCCAGAATAGCCTGACGATCAGCGTGCTGATAGATGCCGTCCGCGATCATCTCACGGGTAGCGGTCACTACCGGTTGTCCGTTCGAGTCGAATATGACCGCGCCCACGGCATGCTTATTCTCGGCGCTGCGATTCTTTTCCGCAATCCGCAGAGCCGCTTCCAGCATCCGGATGTCTTCAACCGTCATGCCGCCGTCTATCACATCGCTCCAGGAAGGAACCCGAACGACACTCTGCTGGCCGAACATCATCATTACTGCGCCGAAGGTGCTTTCAAAATCATCCACCAGCGTTCTCCAGGCCGCGATCAGGCGGGAAACGATGTCGATTTTTCCGGCCGTGCCGCCGTCTTGTACATCCTTAGTCGCCTTAATCACGATCTCATATCCAAACCGGGCAGAAAATCTGTTATGCGAGATCGTATCCAGGAAAGGCGTCGCGAGATCTAATACCTGCGCAAAACGCTTCAAGAAAGGCGCATACCACGGGAATGTAACGGCGCCCGTGTCTTCATGCCATTTGCGCACTCCCTCGAGCCCGTACCACGGCAGCCAACCATCGGCTTCGATATCCTTCAATCCGAGCTCTTTCAATATGCCGATTAGAACCTCGGGCTTTTGCGGCTGTTCATAACCGAACGTCCATTTCTTCCAGCCTTCGCGTTTTTCGACATTTCTCCAGTCCAGGCCGCTTATGAGCATGGAAACGATCAGGGACGGGCAATAATAATTCGGCGTGGCGACGATAATCACTCCGCCGGGCTGGGTTACCCGGACCATTTCCCGGACAATCTTTAGCTGCTCTTCGCGCTTGAAATGTTCAATCAATCCGCAGCATGTGGTTGCCTCGAAAACATCGTCTTTATAAGGAATATTCAACGCATCGGCTTTGACGATATCCACATTGAGAAATTCTCTTAACAAAGCGCCTCTTCTGGCAACCTGGGATAATTTCCGGGAGACATCCAGGCCAAACGCCTCATAATCTTTATGCAGCCCGGCGAACCGTAACAACCAACGCCCGCTGGCCGATCCCACTTCCAATATTCTCCCGGGAGTAACGGGAACAAATTGCGCGATCTTGGGATACGCCGTGAGATCATAGCGCAATCTAGGCTCGGATGTGCGCAGAACATCTTCATCCGTCTCGGCATCAAATCTCTTTTCCCACTGCTCGATCATCCTGATCTCGGTCTTATCGGTCCTGATCTCGCCGCCGTCGTTACCTTCCATGCTGCCTGATTTTGAATGATCTCTTGAAGTCTGTTCATTAACAATGGGCTCGGCGACATTCTCAGGAGGAGCCTGCTTATCAGGTTGTGCTTCTTGTTTGGCTTCCTCAACGTTCGCTTTGATTTCAATAGATTGCGGCAAGGTAATGGTGCGTTTTTTGTTGCCCCAGACTATCTCTAGCGCATCGTAAGTTCCAGGCGGGAGCTTTTTCAAATCAACTTTAAAATGAATTTCCATGGGAACCGTGCCGGGTTTCGCTTTTGATTCAAACGTTGTTCCTACCGCAGAAACGGCCCCAGGAATACCAGGCTCAAGTTGTTTTAAAACCGCGAGAACATCTCCATTCCTCAACAACGGATCAAGCAGATCGGGAGTAAATTGCGCATGAGCATACTGCCCTGCTTCCTGTTGCTCAAATCCTGCCAACTTATCTGTTGCTTTAAGGTCAATATATTTATTAGCTGCCGGCTGGTTCTCTTCAACCGATTCTGGGGCAGTAAGAAGTGTCTGCAGGTCAACAAAAAGCATGCTCCAGATTTCGCCATATCCCTCTTTTTGAGCTTCCTCTTCCAGCCATTGCTTAAATTCTTCTGCAGTAAGGGTCTTTTTCTTCTCATCGAGCTCCTGGGCGTATGCACGAATAATGCCGATTTCTTGAGCATCCGCTGTCACATAAACATAAAGCCTGCGAAATTCATTGTTCCTGTTCTCCGGATCCTTGGAATAACGGTCTTTAAGCTCGATCTCCTTGAATGTACCCTTCAAGCCCGCCACCTGTCCCCGGAATAATTCTTCCTGTATCTCGTGAATGATCGTTTGCTGGTACGTCGCACCGCTTGTCACATGCCCTCCGTAGAGCGATAAGTGCAACGGGAACCTCTTGATATGATGAGCTCTGCGTTGCAGTACAAATTCGAGCTTTCCGTTTTCGACTATCGCTACCATAGCATTAGCAGCCCTATGCGCCAATCCATATTCATGCGCGATATTCCTGTCTAGCGCGGCTATCGGCTGATCATTTTCATCCACGATATCAAGGTCCTCGCCTCTCAATTCCAACTGTCCGACTTCGATCTTGCGAACTATCACGTCGACATCCAGATCGCTGTACATTGGATTCTGCTTGATATGCGTCAGTGTCATCTGAGTAGTTACCAATGCACCGAAAGTGCTGATCACGGTGTCTTGAAGGTGTTTCCAAGCAGCAAGAATAGTCGCTATAATTTTTCGTAGCTGGGCTTTGCCTCCATCATTATCATTTTCACGGGAAGAAGTAGCCGTGTTGACTGAAGGAGCAAGGGGTCTGGTCAATAAACCGCTGATCTTGGCTCCAAACAACGCTCCCAGAATCGGCGACAAAATCTGCAAGACAGTAAATATTGTTAAATCGAGCGGATCGGCTGTCCATAAATGCGTGCTTATTAACGCTTCAAAGATTGTCCCAGAAACTAACCCAATAAATCCACCCATCATAACTAAAACTCCCTGCAAAGAAAGAGCTTTATAGGGGAGTTGATGGCGCAAAGAAGAAGCTGGTTTATTAATGGTATATTTCTTCAGCTCTCTAGCTAAAAGGATACCCGCAACCCCGCAAGCGATGCCGGGTTCAAGTGATAAAATAAATATGCTGCCCGCGTTCACCATGCCCCACCCCATTGGCAAAGCATATCTCAACAGTGCTGTAACAGTCCCCACGGTCAGACCAGTTATAAACCATATGCCCCAATCCTTAAAACTCTGAATAGTAAATAAGGTTTCTGTTCTTCTGCCGGGATATAACAAAAGCTGCAAAATCCCATATATAGTTACCCCCGCGATGGCTGCAGCAATCAAGGGCATCCAGAAATAAATGCTGATGATGTCTTCGGCTAACATCCCTATTCCATAAAAGATGGCCGAAACAGTTCCACCGTCGTTGTCATCTTTGACGCTAATATCCACCCCGGTAAGAATATTCTCCGGTGTCTCGATATCGCCTGACTTGCCATGAATGCTGATTCTGCCTTCTTTTACGGCATCCTGGATATCGGCAACCATTCCTTGGGTTAGCTCGGCAGGAATCATAACGTCAAGAATATTGCCTTTTTCGGCCTCCATAGTAACTTCGACATCCTGAGCATCAGGCAATGCGGCATCAAATGTTTCCACCTTGTTTCTCTCCAACAACTCTTTTACTCGCGCCTGAACTATCTGGGCAATGGTATCTTTCTTGCCTTTCAAGTTGATTTCGCGGTCTAAGATGGTCACTGTTTTTCCTTTGCTTTCAATTTCAATTGCCAACAGTTCTGAGAAGAATTTAGCGCGAATTTCTTTTTCTTGATTCCCGGTTATTGCAACCAAATATTTCTGCGATTGCGCAGACAGATATTGCCAGATCGAATCATCCTTTAACGAACGGACCCTGGGGAGTTCTTTCGTAAACAAATCAATGATTTTTCCTTCTTGGGCAAGCTCCGCATATTCTTGGGTCGCCATGATTATTGAGGTCATTTCTTTAATCACTTTCCCATCTCGCGCCAAATTCCGGATCTCCTTAAGATACCGTTCGTTGGCTCTCCAATAGCGAAAATTATGCAGCATCCTTGGATGAGCAAGTATCGGCATGAAGAACCAGTCAAAAGGCATGATCAAGTAAAACAAGGAGAACGAGAAAAGCAAGAATATGGGAGCGATAAAATAAGTAGTAAGTGCAATGGTTGCTAAGAATAGCAGTAAGCCACCCATGCTGATTACTTTGTTGTCTCTAAAACTACCAAATCCATAAATGAATAACGTCGCAAATAAAGCCAGCCATCCGAATCCAAAAGCCAAACTCGTGCCTACACCACCCCAGAACCAGATGCCCAGGATAACATAAGCCATCATCGGAATAGACAAAGTCATCTGCAATCTTACCGCTACGCCTTTGGGACCGAGGAACAATTTATGCCACACTGCCACAGCCACAATAGGAAGGATTCCCAGACCTATGATCGACAGTAAAGTGATGGCCGGGATTAAAGGAGTAATTAAAAGTATCTCGGGAAGAACAGGGGCAAGGAAACTTACTGCTGAACCGATAAACAAAAAGCTGCTCAAAATAATAGTAGCAATAGCAGTATGCCGTAAAGGCGTTGTGGTCGCGTTAACCCAGATATCATCGAATTTCACGAATTCCAAATCCAAACCACGTAAGCTCATAGCAAAACCGCTGGCGCCACTAATAGCGCCATTAAGAAATCTCTGGGCATACGGCGTGATTTCGGCAACAAAGAACGTGTACAGTTTGGGGAACATATGCAAAAATTCAATAGTTCCGTTCCACACCCCCATATTCTCAATCAGATAAAGCAATCCCGTTGTATTGATAGCTTGAGAAATAAGTATTCCTATTACTCCGAACATTAATGCTAACGGAAATCCAATAAACGGACTGAAACCGAGGAAGATAAGTAAGAATAGATATAAATTATTGGCAACGATGACCAAAGGTTTCTTGGAGAAGAAAGACAAAGCATAGATCAGCATCATCTTCTGCCCCATGTGCAAATTATTTCCCTTCAGGGCACGCTGCACCTGTCGACCAAGAATCAGCTCTGACGACCCTTCCGACCATCTTCCCAGCGGAACATTCGAAGCGATATACCCTCTTTCTCTTCCTTTACCAAACAAAATATACTCTCTGTGAGCGGTTAAAGAACCATTGCCCCATAAGCGTATAGCTAAAAGCAAGTCTTCAGAAGCGTAGAAACTTAACAATCCGCCAGCGGCTTTCATTGCATCAGCCCTGATAAATGCACTGTGGCCATAAAATCCGCAAGCCCCAAAAGAATCCAGGCTGCGCTGCATTACCTGGGTCCATGCTTCTTCGCCAAACGCCAAACACCCAGCCATCCAGGAATATTCTTTGGTATTAATGTATTCTCCGAAAAGAACCAGCTTAACCCGGGGATTTCTCTTGAATTCAGCCAAAGCTGCAGGGATTCTTATGAGTTCTTCAAATCTCATTGAAGCGTTGGAATCAAAGAAAATCCAAACATCGCCTCTGGCATATTCAGTTCCGGCATTCTGTCCAATAGTCTTACCCTTCATGATGCGGTTTGGTTTGACCGCTGCATGCGGACCAAATTCGCCCAAGCTGGAGTTAATTTCTTCTAAGAATTCATCTCTTTCTTGAACCTCTTTTTTAAATTGCTTTCCTTTTGCCACTATCTCTGCGTAAGATTGCCCAATATAACTTTCTTTGATTTGATACAACTTCCCATATCCCAGGAAAAGCTCAGTGAAAGGATATTGGGCCAAAGCTTGTATTAACGCCATTCTATTTACAAAGGATGCGAATTCATAAGCTTCGTATATGAGCAATATCTGCAATTTTTCTTTAATCTTGCCATTTAAGTAGGCTCGGTCTTCTTCGTTTAATTCTTCATATCTCTTCCCTTCAAAGAACCTCGCCATAGCCCAGAATTTATACACCGCGTACATCTCATTCGCTTCGGCAAGACTTTTGTCCGGACGAATAAAGTGGAGACCAACCCACTTTACAATTTGTTCCTCAAGCGTTGCATCTATATAATCACCTTCAAGTCGAATATACAACTTGCCTTTTTTGACATTCTCTTCATAATGCTTTAACAGCACTCCTCTGGCCGGTTCTGGCAGGGTATTGACAAAATTCACCCAATCCCGCCCATAAGTTTTAATAAACCAATTCAGGGGAACGGTTCCATTCTGCAAAGAATTGAGGGTTTTGAATTCCGTAATAATTGCTTCGTCAAAACAAGTAATAATCGCTGTTAACATGGGCCATTCGTCCCAGATAAAAGACACTGGAGATTCAATAAACCAGGCTCCAATAAATCGCCGTATTCTATCATGTGCCTCGTTATCGCCCAAACCTTCTATTAGCATCTTATTTTTCTGCGCGACTTCTATTTCAGTTAATTTTTCTGCTTTCAGGATCTTCTTTAAGAGCTCCCTATCTTCAGCTCTAATCTTATTAAATTCTCCCATCTTATTGATGTACGTATCTACAAAAACATTCCACAGGTCGTCAGACCGCGTTCTTAACTGGTTTGGCAAGAAACTCGTAAATCGCTTCTTAGCTGCATTAATATTATCTTGCTGCAACGCTTCTTTCCAATCTCTAATCGCTCCAATCCCGTCAATTTTTCCTTGCACATAGGCAAATTGAGTAAGAATGATCGGCATAATTGCCCAAATTGCCAAAACAGAGAAGAAATAAACCAACCCAAAGATCATAATTGTAGTCACCATTAAGGCGGGGTTAAAAGTCAACAAAATCGTCCCCACAACCGGATAAGATGACGAAAGTAACACAAAATTCCATACGGTGTATCCGACAGTAAACAAAGTAAACGCAATGTAGGTGTTTCTTATCTGGCGGGTTTGATCGAAAGAAAGCGGCCCCATGCTCTTGCTGTAGCCCAAATCCCCTTTAATTAAAGGTATTAAACCAGTTAAAGCAACCCCAAGCGCAATTAGCAACCCCCAAGGCATGGACACAAACAATGGCACAAAGGTAACCGCGAGTACCGAAGGAATAACCGGAATAATAACAGGCCAGATATTCTTTAAGAATTGTCTGATTCCGACTTCATCCGGATAAGTCTTTAAATTCAATCCTTTCCCTATGAGATAGTCTCTCTTGTCTTCTTTACTGTTGCCTTCAAGCGCATCCCATTCAGCAATCAGATCAAAATCTTCTTTATAGCCATTCAACCGATCTTCGAGATCTTCAAATGTAACGTAGTATTTCTTAATGGGATTCAGCCAGAATTGATTCCTAATTTGCTCTTCTATGGCTGCCTTGATATCCTTGTTCGCTTTCTGCTGACCGGATAACTTGTCAATCTGTACGGTTAGATTATCCTTATCTTTTTCCCCGGCAGTAATTTCTTTCTGATGTTTTAACAGGTCGATTTCTCGATCGAGATCATCCATCGCGGCTTCATGAGCGCGCAAAATTTCCAAATCTTTCCTCAACGTTGCCTTCTGCGCTACAGTCAAACCGCTGCGCTCGCTCATAAGGAACGATTCATACAAACCGCCGCGCAATTCTTCCTTCTTTCGCCCTTTTTCATCAATACTGCTATATCGACGCAACCAATCTTTGCTCATACCGCCTTGAGGAACAGGCGGATAGCTTCTGTTCAAGAAATCTCTCATGGCTTCTACATCAGAACGGATTTCGGGAATTATCTCGTTCCGTTTGCCCTGAATAATCATTCTGATTGCTTTATCAATAAGATAATACATTACCGGGGGATTCGCATATTTGTATTCTTTACCGATGCTATAAATGACAAGTGTCAATACGGTAAATTCGAAGGCGCTAATATTGGCCTTTGTCAACAAAGCAGCCAACTCCTCATTTCTATTGCGGGTGATCCACTCTTTCAAATCTTTAATCGGCGCTTCGTAACCCATCAAGTTCTCGATATCTTCAAGGCTATAATCTGCCGGCAATACAGCACCAACTCGTTCCATGGCATCGATTATAATCAGGTTATTCTTGATCTCACCTTTTTTATTAACGAATGATTCCAACACTTCAAGAATCATATCCCGATTAATTAAACGCTGGTCCGCTGCTGCATCCGTTGAATCGATATCCGCCGAGTCAATCTCGGACCGAACACCTTGCTTTTTCTTGCCCTCATTCATCCATCTGATTATGCGGGGAACCCCCAAGAGAATACTTAACCATGTTACGATCCCCACCGCCAAAGCCATCAATAGCCACACATTGCCCAGCAAAGAATTAATTCCGGCCACGACTTCTCTTGACGCATCCCCAATTACGTCTTTATGAAGTTTTTCCTTACCGTACACATCAAATGTGTGAGTCCAAGTGGCAACTTTATCCGGGGCCTGCAGCTCACGTTCGGTTGTTTTGAATTCCGCGTACGCCTCTTTGCTAGGATCGTAAATCTTCCGATCCCACTTCTTGGTCCACTGGCCGGTGGCCCTATTAAACGATATCACCGGATCTTCGTAGGGGAGATCGCGGTTATACTGTATAGTTTCAGTGCCGGACGTCCAAGGCAACTTATTGACCGCGCGGCCGATTTGGGATTCGTAAATATCCTGAACTTTCACATTATTAGGCAACCGGATTTCTTGATGAGAAACTTTTTCTGCGTTCAAAGATTGGACGTTATAAACCAGCGCATAGTCAAAAGGCGATATTTGATTAACCGGAATTGTCTCTATTGTCGCGGTTGTTGTATTGTATAACCCAACCTCTTTCTGTTTATGATCAAATTCGACCAATTCGATTTCTTCGCTGGAGTAAGAAACAGCTCGCGGCATAATACCAAAGGTATCTTCTAAACGATATTGCCATATTTTAACTGTGGTTTGGCTTTCCCTTTCCGAAACCGGACTCTTTTCTATGAGTGAATCCGCAAATTGATCCTGCGCCAAATAATATTGTTGCATCGGGATTGCGACAGTGCTTAAATTAGCAGTCTGATCCTCACCCGAAATAGGAAGGAATTTATAAATGATCCTCTGACGTAAAGCCAATTCATCCCCATTCTCTCCATATGCTTGAGCATATGAATGAATATATCCGTCTAAATCTTCATGCGTTGCGACATTGTATGCTACACGTATAGTATTATTCACCAATTCCCCATAGACCACTTGGTTTGATGGAGTAGAAATTACCTTCTTAACCCCCAAACCATTTTTATCAAGAACCACAGCTTTGGCGTAATATCCGCCTTGCGGATCTTCTTGCCAGTTAAGGTTAATGACGTATTCATTAACGCTTTCCACAATCTGCTCGGTGCGACCAAAAGTCAGAGGATAATACCGTACAAGTTTGTTTCCATTCGCATATTCGACCGGCGATTTGCGGGCCGGGAAGCCGTTGGCAAGCAGATCGGAAAGCTCGACCTGTTCCTGCGCGGTCAGGTAAACGGGATTATCCAGGACGCCGGCGTTGGGAGCGGTGCGAGCCAGCGTGCCCAAGCCCTGGAGTTCTGCGGTCTGGGCGGTGCTGGAGATCAGCGCGTCACCAAAGATGCTGTGGGAATATCTCTTTTCCACCTGGTTGCTGTCGGGCATCATCTCCAGCTTGTAGACTTTAGCTTCCTGGATCACGTATTTGTTGTCGAACCAGCTGGCGTCGGTCTGCTCGAACGGCACCCAGGTAGCGGACTGGCCGGTAATGGTAAAATACCCTCTCTGCTCGTAATTGTATCTTCCGCCGATGGGATCGAACGACGGATACCATCTGAAGAACGGCGCGTCGGTTCTGGCGCCGGCGGCGTCCAGGCCCTGGAACATAACGCGCATGAAATCGTCATCTTCATCGTTAGCCAGCATATACTCCGCGCCGTTAAGCAGGATCTTTGATTCTTTGCCGTCCTTGTTCTCGAAAGCGTAGATCTTACCGCTGGCCTTATTGATGATGTATCCGCGCAGCGGGGTATTGCTGTAGCCGAAGAAATCCGCGTTGAAGGTGAAATCGCCGCCGCGATCCATGAACACGATGCGGCCTTCGGCGTCGCCCTCGACCACCCAGGTATGGTACACTTCGCCTTCCGTGGTTACCACGGCGGACTTGACCAGGTTCGCCGGCTTCTGGGTATGGCTGATGAACGCGGTAACGTTAACCACTTCCTGCTGCATCCATTCCGGCATGTCATTATACTGCGCGACTGCCTGCGCAGATTCTTTGGCTTCGGTGGTAGTCCCGGTCACCTTCTCCCAGACCTGTTTACCGGCGTTATATTTGAGCAACACCGACTCCAGGGGTTCGTAGATATCCTTTTCAGAGAATTTGGTCACCACGTACATATAGGTTGCTTCATTGCCCGCGGCGTCTTTCATTTTCGACTGCTGGGCGAGCACCCGGCCGAACTGGGAGTTGGCTTCGAGCAAGGCGGTGAAGAGAATGTTGTTGGCAGTGTCGCGGACTTCATAGGTATCCACCACGGTCTCCGGCATCAGCAGAGAAGTCTGATTGGTCGCCGGATCCCACACGTTGACCGCAAAAGAGTCCGACCCGCTCTTAACCTTCATGCTGCCGTCGGCGATCACCGGGGTGGTCTGCGGGATATCGCGGTATTCCTTACTGAACACGTACTGCACAATCATGCCCTTCCAGAGGACCTGGGTGAAGAACACTTTATCGTCCACGACGATGGCCGGCTCGTCATGAATGCTGTCGTAGATCAGATACGAAGTCTTGCCGTTGGAGGCTGCCTTTTCCCAGATGATCGCCTTGGGCATCAGGCTGATGGTCTGATCCAGGACCGCCTTGAAATTATCTTTGCGGCCGGCGTTGATACGCACGCCCTTGGCTTCCAGGAAGGCCATCAGCTCGGTGGACATATCGGCGCCCTGGATAACTCCGACGGGATGCTCGTTGAATACCAGGTCGCTGGTTGTCTTGTAGTAAGCTGCTTTCTCCTGGGTGGCGATGTCGTAGACGGAGATGCCGTCGCGGGTGAATTCCAGAGCCGGCAGACGGGAATAAGACGGATGATAGAATTTGTACATCTCCATGCCGCGGATGGTCTCGGTGTAGAAATTGAACTCGGTCTCTTCGGGATAGATTGCGCGGAATTCGGAAGATATGGAACCCGGAAGCTTGATCCCTTCCATAGTGGCGGCTTCTCTAAAAGTCATCCTGCCGTTGAAAACCGCTTCTTTATTCTCGCGGGGGTACAGACCGTGGATGAAGGTCCATTCTTTATTGCCTTCGATGCGATACAGCTCGCTGCTGAACAGCTCGGTCTTGTTGCCGGTCAAAATCTCGTAATTACGCTGAAGCGCATACTGATAGGTTTTGTTGTCCTCGGTCTCGCTGAAGCGGTTCTCCACCAGCAGGGTGTGCGGGATGGAATTATAGACATACCCGACGTCCTGGAGAGAATGCTGGCGAGCGGCGATATCCCGCGAGAACGCATCCACATCCTCGGCGCGAATATTCAGGTTGCGGCTCATGAAGACGTAATCCGAGGAGATGTCTCCGATCTTGACGGAATCCGTATCGCGGACGTTCTTGATCCTCCAGTCCACCTTGCCGCTGTACACGCCGTTAGCCAGGGTGAAGTAGTTCTTCACGTCTTCCGGCATGACCGCGACATGGAAGCCCTGCTGGCTCTTGGGCAGGGTAAAGGTGTACCAGGTTTTAGCGGCGTCGGTGGAGTACTTCTGGTCAAAGGAGAACTGGAAAATATAATTGTCGAAATCCGCTTCCATCGGAGCATCCCAGGTGACGTAGAAATCGCGGGTGTTGTCCTTGAGCTTCATATCCCTGGTTTCCTGGGTGAAGAACGGAGCTTCATTCTCGTAGATCCTGGTCTGCCAGGCGTTCTCGGCTTCAAGGGAAATATGCTTGACTGCCCACGGACTGGAACCCTTGAAATTGCTGTACTCCAGCGGATTGCGCTCCCAGGCTTTGACCATCAGATCGTAATCGCCGGCGCCCAGGTCCAGAGCCAGGTGTGGCCGGATCTCTTCGTCCCAGAGGCCGTTATGCTTGGAAGCGTCGTAATTGGCGCCGATCACCTCGCTGAACGCTTCCACGCCGGTCTTCGTATCGATAATCTTGACTTCGTAAGCGCCCACCAGCGGGCCGTTGTACCTGGTGCCGACCTTATCCTTGAACTCGGTCAACTCGATCATCACATGCAGCTTGCCTTCCGTGCCGTATACGGTCAGCGTCGGCGCCTGGGAAATCGGCTCAACCAGATTGCCCACTTTGACCAGCACCGGCTCGGATTCCTCGCTGCTGGTGTAATTGTTGCCGTAGACATAAGCGGTATATTCATAGGTATGCCCGGTTTCTGTGGTGGTATCCACGAATTCGAAAGGATAGACCTGCGCGGCATCGGACTTGGGCACGGCGAACGATTCGATGCGGCTGGTGCCGGTATCGGTGCGCAGCACGATCATCCCGGCGATATCTTTCTTCAACGCTGCGGCCTTAGTGCCGTCCTTGATGCCGGCGAAATCGAAGTTCAGTTTCACCGCGTTGCTGCTGACTGTATACAGGTCGCGGGTAGTCTTGAGGTTGGTCTCGGGGTTGACTTCAAGGATCTTCTCCACGGTGGCGCCGCCGAATCCGTCGCCCGCCGGATACCCCACGTGGGTAGTCAGGGCCGGGAAGCGGTTGGCGGTATCGATAACCACATCCACCAGCACCGGCTGGGTGACCCGTTCCAGAGAAGCGACTTCACTGTCTTTATCGGTAAGATCCACGCCGGTTTTCCAGACTTCCAGCACATACATGCCCTGGTCCAGATTGTAGAAAGTCTGGGAGGAGTAAGAGGATTTCTCGGCCACCGGCGTCAGGGTATAGCCGTAATCCTGGTTGTAGGCTGCGATCCTGGTTTCGTAGGACTGGCGTTCTTCCGGAGTAGCAGCGGCATTGGCTTTTTCGGTCAGCAGCGCCAGGGCCTGCGCTTTGGCTACGGGAGTTACGGAATAAATATAGGTGGTGTTTGCGTCGGTACGGTCGGCGTCGAAGCTGACCAGCATGTCCTTGCTGTTGGCAAAGGTGTAGACATCGGGAACGGTAAGATTGGCTACGGCGGCCGGGTCGATCCTTAATGCGTTCGGATGTACGTTCAGCGCGTCGGTAAACACGGCCTGCGCGAAAGAAGTGGCGTTGGTAGCAGTCTGGTTCGCGGTAATGTTGAACGCCGGAGGCCCTCTGATCTCGGTCCCGTTGACGGTTTGATTGACGAACGTCCAGTTGGTCGTAACATTGATTGTGCCGTTGACGAAGGGCACCGGCAAAGTGGTGAACGGAACAGGCTGCGCGGTAGTTTCCGGCGCGGTGATTACCGGAGTTACCGTCACCGGAGTCGTCACAGGAGTCGTCACAGGAGAAGGCTGCGCAGTAGCGGGAACGCTCGTGCCGGAAATGTCGAACGGATTGAATACTTTCTGGGCCATGATCGCGTAGGTGGTGCCGGCTAAGGAACCGCCGGTTCCGGGAGTCTTCCAGCCGTGGCCGGTGTCGGCGCCCGCCTGGGTGGCATAGGGGAATCCGCCGTTAGCCAGCTGCAGTTTAGCCAGTTCTTTCAAAGTCGCTTCGGCCTTGGCCTGCTGGCCGTTGATAGCGTAGGCAATGACCATTTCACTGGTCCATTCCGGAGTGACCATCACCGGCGTACCCTGCTGCGAGCTGCGGTCGTAATCGAATCCGGTCACCTGTTTTCCGTTGAAGGTAACGGTCACTTGAGCATTCTGCTCGGCGGAAGCCAGCAATGCCTGGCGATCGACCTGCTGCGGTAATTCAGGAATCGAAGCGCCCCAGGCCTGGGTGTCGGTGGCGAATATATTGTCGTTCTGGCCTCTCAAGAACGAACCGTTGGAGTAAGCTTCGGTAAGCAGCCAGTTCTCGACTTTGTCGCGGGCTTCAACATACTTGGCCTCGCCGGAAGTGGTGGCCAGGTAATTATACAGGACGAAGGCGTCCAGGTTATGTTCGGTAGAGACCCAACTGACAGTGGGACCCCCGTAAATACTGCCGTTGGGTCTCTGGTAAAGTTTGATCGCGTCGGCAATCCCTTTGATGTTTCCGGTATACCGATCGCTGTTGAAACGGGTGTCGTACTGGGCCATAGCCAGGGCCATCCAGGCGTTCGGTCCGACATGCACGATGCCTTCCTGAACGGCATAGGACTGGCTGTCGGCGTAATAACCGTTGTAATACAGGGAGCTGGCGTGTTTCGGAATTTTATTCGCGTAAATATCCAGCAATGCCCGGGCATTGGCTTCGTCGCCCTTGGCGATAAAGGTCATCACCACCAGCGCCTGATCATAGGTATATGCCGCCTTCTCGCCGTTATGGCTGGCATACAGGCCGTATTCGCCTTTGGAGTTGGCAATGAACTTCTCGGCAGCCGCCACATCGATGGTCTGGGGCAAGGTTACGGTCTTCAGCACATTCGCATCGGTGATCTCGGCGGCGGCGGCGCTGGGAATCAGCGGATTATCGATCGAGAATTTGATATCGCCGGATTCGACGCCGCGGATAAGCGCGTTGAGCAACGAAACTTTCAGCGGATCGCCGGCTTTCTGGGCAGCCTGCTGGCCGGTATACAGATTCATCAATACTCCGGTAGTCTGGTAATCCGGCCGGCCCAGTGCCGCGGCAAGAGGATCATAGACCGTCGGCACCAGCTGGATGCCCAGGAAATCGCCTACCTTCACCAGGATCGCCTGGCCAAGACCGGTCCTGCCGTTGGCGCCGTAAATAATCTCTTCCATCCATTTCATGGCATCTCTGAGAAACGGGAACGGAGCGCTTATTTTTAAAGCGGCTTCGATTTCCGCGGAAACCAGCATCATCGAAATTGTGCCCGGGATCAGGATGATCGCGGAATTGATCAGGGCCAGGCCAAGCATTCTCAATCCGGTGATCCTGCCGGCTTCAAAAGCGCGCACCAACGGCAGGTTGGCATCCCAGAGCTGCTGCAGGCTCAATAGATAGATGACGATAAAGCTGTTCAGGATCAGATACGGCGTGACGGTAAATTTGATGGACAGCGGAAGCATCGTAGACCAGAGTTCCGTAGTCAGAATAGATGCGGGAATAGCCAGAGGCAGCAGGATACCGGCGATATAGCCGGAAGCGATGGCGATCACGATTCTCTGGGTTACCAGAGAGAAGAACGCTTTGGCGCCTACGAAATAAGCCAGCGGAACGATATACAGTTTATTCTCGACGGTCAGCTCGCCGAAATGATCGATCTGTTCATCCATGTAATCGAAGAGTACTTTTAAGGTGAGGATGTCTTTGGCGGTGACCGCTTTCTGCATAGCCGGGGAAAGCTGCTGGCTTTCCTTGAGGTCGCGAATGGCATCTTTGACCATGGCGTCAAGCGTATCCTCGGGAATCATGGAGGAAAACGCGTTGATCGCCTGGGCCGAAGGCACCAGGTAATGCTTGAGCAGGAAGGTATACAGCACCAGCATGAATACGACCTGGAACACGGCATCGATTGCGGAAACAGCGTAACCGGCGAGGCGTCCGGTTTTGATATCGCGATTGGACAGAAATTTGGCTGCCGGGGAGAAAGCCAGCTGCTGATCTTTGATGAAGAGCGCGTTTTTGGCTCTTCTGACCAGAGTGCGGATCCTGGATTGTTCTTTCGAATCCAGCTTCTGATATTTTTCGTTGGCTTCCAGGGCCTTATTCAACGCCTGGTTAAAGGTCTGGGTGGTCTCGGAATTCAGTCTGGTGGTGAATAACCAGTAAGCGCCGAAGGCCACGGCGATTATGGCCAGAGTGGCTAAGACGACTACGCCTGAACCTGCGATCAGAGGCAATCCGAAGAAAGACACGATCAGTGAAATTATTCCAGCCCCGAGTCCGAAGATAACGGCATTGGCTGCGACGTCACGCGCGGTGACTTTACCGCCATCCGGATCGGTTTCGGTGTCGGAAGACGGAGGCCCGCGGATATCTACAGCTCCTTCAGTTAAGGTTGTTCTGACGATATCTTCCTGCGGGCTGGTGAAGATAATTTTGCGTAAATGAATGATGCCGGTTGCGGCAATCAAAGCGCCGAACACTTCCCAGAGCCCGAACCCGGGGATGACTGAAGGCGCGCCGGTTCCGGGCAGCGGCCGCTCTCCGGCGAGATCAATGTCCAGCACGGTGATCCTGGCAGTCGCAGGATTGTTATCCTGACCCCAGACTTCGCGGCCCACATGCACGCCGATCCTGCGGATAATGGTTCGATTGGCTCCCATGATACTGTCGATGGGCACGCGGACTTCCTGGACCCCGGTCTCGTTCAATACAATCGCGCTGGAACGACCCCGGCTTTCGTCATCCAGGGTGTTGATGTCATATAACTGGACCACGATTTTATTGCCTGCCTGGTTATTATCCAGCTTGACCACTATTTCTTCTCGGGTCCGGACATCAGTGGTCTGATCCAGATCCCAGGAATATGATTCCCAGCGGGGATTTTTCCCCAATTCGATGTGATGACCGGTGACTGCCGCAGAAGCGATGAGCGGATTGAATTCGTTGATCTGGTCGTTGATCGCGCTGACGGCGTAAATAGCTTTGACGATATCTTTGGCGATATCGCCCTCTTCGGCGAAATGCAGTTGATCCTTCGCCATCACCCCGCCCAGGCCGATCAATCCGAGCGGCACCAGGACCAGCAAAGCCTGATTCGCCCGGCGGTACAGCCCCGGCAGCGATTCGCTCTGCTCCTGCGGATTCGCCATAGTGTCGGCTCTTGCCTGCGCCTGCTTAACCGCTGCCGCGAGAATCTCCTGCGCGTCATTGCCGCTTAATTTTTCGAAATAAATCCCTCTGGAGGCGTACGCTTGCCTGACAATAGCGATCGCTTCATCGTCGGTCAGTTTTCTGCCGCCGTCCTCTGCCTTGGTCCAGACCACGATATCGCCGATATGGTCGCCGGCCCAGCTGTTGAGTTCAGGCGCATCCAGCTGCGCGCGGTAAGCAATACGCTGCTTAAAGCTCGCTTGCTCCGGTCCTAAAGAAAGCGTGAGCTGCAAATATTTGAACGTTGCTCTCTGTTCGAAATCCGGGAAGCGGGTCTGATAGACAATGCCGGTCCCCTCGCTGCTCAAAACCCGTTCCGTTTCTTTCCAGGCGGAGCGCAGGTCGTCTTCCTCCCTGAAAATTTCGCCGACCAGAACCTTGAATCCGACTGCCAGGTCGATCGAGTCATCCGCGAAAGGCAAGGAACGGACATCTCCGTATATAAGATGTATCCGCGCGGTGGACTCGCCGAATGCCTCGAGATACTGCTTACCCAGAAGCGACAGATTCATAGGCGCACGCTCTACCATGTAAATATCTGCCAGCGACGGGAATCTGGCTGCCAGCGTCTGCGGCTCCACCACAGTAGAACCGGGGCCGATCACCAGCGCGGTACGGGGCGCGATGTTTTTCTTCAAAGCATCCAGCGCCATGTCGATTTTCAGAGCAAAGATCCTCGCGTAATCATCTTCTCTCCCCCTGATCTTTACGCCCATCAAGCTGGGATCATTGATCACGGCGCGTAACGGGTCGCTGTGGGTATTCCCGTGTCTTCCGCCGTCGCCGAATTCGTTCTCCTGCCGGCGTCTCGCTTCCACGGGGATCACGGAAACTTCTCTCAAATCGAAGCTTTCCTGGGTGCCGAACATAGCCACCACTGCGCCGTAACGCCACAGTTTTTGCAACGCCTCGAATATCTTCTGCCCGAGAATGGTCATCTTCGCGAACAGCTTCTGCGATCTGCCGCCGTCAAGTTCCTTGTCGAATGACGGTTTACCGGCGAAACCGACCACGCCCAGAACAGCCGGCAGGCTGGAAATGACGGAAACGGCTGAATCCGCCAGGTAGCTCGCGATCCCGGCAAGATCGATATTGCCGAACATCAGCACGGCCACAACAACCCCGGTTGCGGCCAGGCTGATCAATCCGGCTCTGATCACCGTGACGCTGTCCTTATGCGCGCTCAACAGTATGGATAAGGTGAACGCGCCGATCATGGTGATGAATCCGACAATCCCTACGTTGCCTGCGTTAGTGATTGCTTCAGGATTCACCACCGTCATGCTTAGAGGCGCCATCGCGGCTGCGCTGAAGAAGGCGCCGCCGATATTATGCGTTGAATTCGCCGTGGATCCTGTAGACCGGGATGTTGCGGGTCTGGTAAGCGCTGTAGACGGTTCCGGAGATGTTGTCGCGGATTGCGGAATCGCTGACCAGTTCCCATGATTCTGCTCTGCCGTTACGAGAGAATATCTCGCCGGTATGCTCGTTGATAAGGAATAAGCGAAGCTGTTTTCTGCTGTTGCTGCTGCATTCTCTTCCTGCTGCGAAGATTTTGCTGCCGTTGTCGAATACGACCAGGTGTTTGAGCTCGATCCAGTTCCCGTTGACCTTGACCATGTGACACCTCCGATTTCGTTGTTAGGGCGACTACTCAAAGAGGGGTCAGATTTCCCGGAGGTAGGGACTCTTTTTTCGCCGCCCATAACAACAGTTCTGTCCGTCTGTACTGCGTCACCCGCCCGGGTGAACGTCAGGACAGCCGGTTGTGCGTTCCGACCCAGGAACGCGTTGGAATCAAAAGCTCCGGCTTCATCAATCTGCCCCTCACCAGCCACGGAAGATGAAGCGAATTGATAATTGAAGCCGGAGCCAAAGGTAAAGGCCGCCTGCACGTCTCCACCAGCCACGGTAGATAGAGATGCAGGCAGCCCAAAATAATCCAAAGAGGTCCGGGAAGCCGCAAAATTATACCCCTCACCAGCCACGGAAAGTGATGCATAATCAGGGCTGAACCCGGACCAAGAATAAGAGGCTCCAGAAGCGGTAATCTTTTGCTCCCCACCAGCCACGGAAGGTGAAGCTTTGATTTCGCTTGATCTGGAGCCAAATCTACCGGCTGCCTGCGCAAAGTGCCTGCCAGCCACGGAAAGCAGTGCAACAGGCAGCCGAAGTGATTGCACGAAAATAGTCACGGCCTTAGCAGTGTTCTCGATAAATCTATGCCCCTCACCAGCCACGGAAAGTGAAGCATGATCGAGAGTCTGTCTAAGGCCGTTAAAATTAATGAGCTGCCCGGTAATCTCTCTCCTACCAGCCACGGTGGATAGGGATATGGGCAGCTCGGTGAACTTCGTATATATGACCGTCAACACGTTGGCGACATACGCGCCAACGCGGAAGAGATTCTTTATGAAAGGTATGAAGCCGGTTGCTGAAACTTTCCTGCTAGTTGTTAAATCTTCCTTGCGTGACCGCGACGCTGCTGTCGAGATGGAAGATAGTGATGCCGCGCTGGACCGCTTGCTGGATCCGGCTAAGGATGTCCGTGCTTGCGGTCTCCTCGAGAAGTTCCCAATTGCCTGCGGTATGGACGTAAACCCTGTCCGGGAAAGCCATGAATAAGCGCGATTTGCCGTTCTCTCGGCACGCTGCGAGTATGCTGTCGTCCTGCTTGAAGCTGACCAGATGGTTGATCTGGAGTTCTTGATAAGTGAATTTGACCATTTCTTACCTCCGTCATTTTCTTCATCTTCTGCATTCTTCACTGCATTCTCTGATTCAGAAGAAGTAGTGGTTTCAGTTGCCGGAGGACCGCGATTATGTGAGCTGCCGATTTCTTCTGCGGCAGGAGTGACATCTGCTTCAGTTGCTCCGCTGACTGCTTGAGGAGCGTTGCCCCTATCGGTATCGGTAACGACGGCGTTTTCTTCGTTGCTGTTGCCGGCGTTAGCGTTGTTAACAGCCGGTGAGCCGGGGGTCCCCGAGGAGGATGAAGGTACGGGCGTCTCACCAGACTTGGAATCTTGCGCTTCGGTTGATTCTGCGGCAGCTGCCGCAGCCTCTGCCTTCGCTTTATTCACAGCACCCTGCAATACCCTGTTGAATTGCTCTACCGGCGCGTTGACCTTGTCGAACTTCCTCTTTGCGCCCATGTCATAAGGATCAAGCTGTGTGGCGGCCTGCAGAGCATGGTAATTCTCCATGATTGCCGGACGGTTGCGCAGGATCGCGGCAAAAAGACCATCCGGACCTTTGCCGTTGGAAATATGCCGAATGGTATCATAGGTATCGAAATAGGCGTTGCCGGTGTTGAGACCCTTGAGGGCAAATTTATCCGGGGCGGAGGAATCTTTAGCCAGCTGACCGAAATCCAGGGCGACTTTCAGTCCGCGTCTTACTCCTAACGGAGTAGGATCATAATAGGTGGCTTTATAATCATCGGGATTCTCCGCATTGCGTTCGTAGATGTTGCCTGCCACAACGTGGCTGTAGGAGTTCCGGCTGGATTCCAGACGGCTGATCACGATATCTTCATCCGCGATGCCATTCAGCCTCATACCGATATAGTTGGTCAAAGAATACATAACGCAACCCATCTTCTCTTGATTCAGGATAGTGTCGAAGGAATAAATTTCCGGTGTATAGCCGTAGCTGGCGATCATCAGGTTGTTCAGGGTCTGCCGGGCAAAATCCGCGTCGCCGGTCTGCTGCGCAAATTTATACAGCGGATGTTCGAACAATCCGCCCAGGACCTTTTTGGCGGCGGTGCTGCCAAGACCAAGCGTCTTGGCATCCAGCGCGGTTTTGCCTTCCCGTTCCTGCGCTTCGTTAATCCTGGCAATGCCATCCTCACCAATATTCACGAATTCTTCGGGAAGCTTAAAGCTGTTGTCATTGTTCACCTGCTTGCCGATCTGCAGGAATAATCCTTTTAACTGGTCCCCGTCTTCTTTATTCGAACGGTACAGGTTGTTAATGCGAACCTCGGAGCCAGCGATCATATCGTAGGCATTCTTACCGGCTTTTTCTGCGGTATCGTAAATCTGTTTGAACAACAGCTGCGGAGTAGAAATGTCCCTGGCCGGGTAGAAAGCACCCATAAGTGACGCCAGGCCGGCAGCCTTATTGTCGAAAGCGCCATCCTGTTCCATCAGATCGGTTACGAGAGTCCATTTATCCTTGAATTCTTTTTCCATATCGAAATCTTTATCCTGGTTCTTTTCCGCCATATTCTTGGCGTTATATTCAATCAAAGTGGTCGCCAGCGTATTGCGGGCATTCTGGAGCATTTGCTTGCGGGAAGCGTCCGCAGTCATCGAGATTTCCATATCCAGCCTGCGGATGGTTGAGCCAACGCTGCCGTCCAGGCCGGACAGGGTGGCGATCTCGATCGGAGGACGATTCATCCGCTCCGCTTCAGGAAGATTATTAAAGCTATCCAGATACGTCTTGAGCACCTGCGGTTCCACGTCAACGCGAGCCAGCGCATCGGCCAGAACGAACAGCCGATTATTCAGCGGAGAAGTCAAAGTGAACAGGATATCATTATTCTCATTCAGACCTTTCAGACCGCTGATCGCCGGCGAGAAAGTGCGGAAGTTCTCGATACCCAGCTCCAGAATGTCCAGCGCGTTATTGATCCGCCGCATCTGGTTGGCGGTATCCATACCTGCGAAATCCGGCATGTCGAATCCGGCTTTGGCGAACGCAGGCGCGGCGATATTCTTGACCATGCTCAACAACGTCTGTTCGGCAGCGCCGGCTTCCACCCCGATAACATCTTTCAATGCGACTCCCGAGACTTTATTCAGATCCTTGAAAGTATCCACATAGGGGGACGCGGAACCGGTGTCGTCATCCTTGAAGATGCCGTAAAGACCGATAAGCGAAGAAATCACTGAAGCATCCATCACGCCAAGAGTATGCAGACTCATCCAGTTCGGATAGCTGGCAAAAGTGCCCTGATTATTCTGGACCAATTCGGCCAGGAGCTTGGTCGCTTCGGTCTTCTTCGCGCCTTCCGGCATGTTATGTACCGCCGCAGTCAAGATCAACAGGCTGTCCTCTTCGCCATTGATCAAATTCTCGGCATCGATCACGGTTTTGCCAAAAGTGGTCATGGTCGATTTGCTGCCGTAAATATTCGCCGGATCCGCTCTGTTCGCCCACACTTTCAGACCGTCGGTCATGGCATGTTTCGATTCCATGATGACTTTATCCAGGTCATCGTTATTCTTGGCGGCATCCTTTTCCTTGAAGAGTATGCCGAATAACGCCATGATACCGCTGCGAATATCCTTGGCGGAAAATCCCGCATCGCGCAGCACCGGCGTCAATTCGGTAGAAAGCTCGCCGGCAGTAATATCCCGCCCTTCGGCCTTGGCCTGGGAAAGAATCTTCACCCCTTCACGAGCCGCCACTTCCGCTGCCGGCGTGCCGGTGCGCTTGGTGGAAACTTCCAGCTTAGCCAGATCCTCGGCTTTATACGCGCCCTCGATCACCTTGATGTAATCTGCCGGCCGCAAATTAGCCAAGCCGATATTCTCGCGGACGAAATCCGCCAGAGCCACATCATCGCCTCTGAAAGTAACGCCCGACTTGATGGCGTTCGCCTGAAGCAGATAATCTTCGATCACTTCCAGCGCCGCAGGCTTGAGGCTTGCCTTAAACGTGAAGTCATCACCAAACACTTCAATAAACCTGGAGGAAGCGCTGGTCAGCTGCGACTGCAACAATTGATCCGCCTGGATATCCTGTTTCTTGGTAATACTGTCCTGCGTAGAAGTCTTGGAATAATATTCTCTCCAGGCGTTAATGATAGCTTCTTTCTCTGCAGCGCTCTCGGCGCGATCATAAGCTTCGCTGAAAGCGCGGTCATAGCCCATAACCGCTCCTTCATGCAACGTCTTGAAACGCAGGTCATTAAGTTCCTGGATTTCATTCCGGGTGAACTGATCCAACGCCTGGTTAACGGTAAATTCCTTGCCGTTGCCCAGCAGCCAGAGCTCCATCGGGATTGCTTCATTCTTCACATCCAGACGCGGCCTTCTAATGGCCTGTGCCAGCTTCTTCAAAGTGGTCGAGCGATCGGCGATCACAATCCACTCGCGAGAAAGCATTGTCTTGTCGTCCGCACGCTTATCCGGAACAAATTTATCAATACCCTGAAAATGCGGGCGGTTATAGAGCACCACCATTTCATCGCCCGTCTTCATGCGCTTAACCAAATCATCCTGACTAACGCGCTCGCCGTTCTTGACTGCGGCATTTTCCCACTTGACTGCATCAAGCTGTTTAAATATGCCATTCTCGGCAACCATGCTATAAACAGGGACGCCGGCTTCAGTGGCCATTCTTACGATCTGATCGTAATGATTGCCGTCAATGGCTACGATGATCGTGACTTGCTTCCTTAGCTCTGCAGGCTTATTAGCATCGTGCGATTCTTTTATCCTCTGGGTGATCTGGTCGAGGTCGCGGGTGGACTTAATCTCCATACGGCCGCTGTCCCAGAAAGCTTTCACTTCTCCGGCCAAATTGGCAGCTAATTTATCGACGTTAAGAACAGGGGATGCAGTGGTTTCGATACGCACTTCTCCGCCTTCCACCTCAACTGCCCGCGTTTTAGCCAAAGTTACGCCCATGACTTCGCTTAAACCAATAATGCTTTCCGGCGTAGCAGAGAAAGAAAGTTTCAGTGGTGATTTGAGGTTGACGAATAACTCCAGAGCCACAGTCTGTAAAGATTTGTCGCTGACATCAACTTTGTCCAGTTCGGCATCGAGATACTTGCTATCTCCCAGGTTCTTATAGTGTGCGGCGGCATTGCCGTTCTCTAAAGCCAGACGTCCGAATATCTGGTAGGCTACGGATCTTTCCACGCTCTGGAAATGCATATCTTCATGCAGGTAGCCGTTATGATTAGGATACACTTTACCGTCTTTCAAAGACATGGCGTTGCCGCCTTTGCCTCCCAGCGCTTCGAACATACCGTAAACAAGTTTTTTCATCTGGGTATTGTCACGGTAAGCCTCCATACCCGGAATGTTGAAAAATTTCTCTGTCGGCTCCAGAACACCCTTGCCGGGCTCTTTACCGCTCCATTCTGCGATACCCTGCCATTCGTCATTTCCTTTTTCAATAATGGCCTCAATGAATTTAGGGGTAAACCCGCTTGTTTTGGCCTTGCCGGCCAACCCCCACATTGCCGGCAAAAGATCTTTGAGGAGCTTGCTATTCGCGTCTTTTTGCTCCTGGGTCAATTTGTTGTTGTCGTAGCCGACGATATGCGGAGCAGCGGAAATCAAATCCTGCACTTCATCGAGCAGAGTAAAATCGCGGTTCTCCAGAGCCTTGACCACGGGCAGATAATCCGGATTATCTTTGGCGCGCAAACGCAGATTCATGTAGGTTGCCAGATCGTAGTAAAGAAAATCAGCGTCTTCCACAAATTTGAGCAAGGCAAGAGGATCTTTGGTATCGTCATTGGTCAGGATGCGAACGTTCTTTTTCTCCCCGCCAACCTCCACCTGGGCTTCATCTCTAGTGGCATCGACCTTCACCATTTTATCGAACCCTTGCCGGGCGAGCTCTGCCGTAGGATTAACGCCTGCTCCTTTGATGCCCCGACGCATGAAATAACGCGCGATTGACGGAATACCGAGAGCGCTCTTACCCTGTTCAGCGCCGGCGTCAGTAACCACCAGCCTGCCGCTGCTTTCACCCATCACGCGCAACGGCTCCGTAATCAACGCCGGGATCTGTCTGATTAACTTGGTATAGTCAAAGGTAGTGGTGCCGTCAAGCGTTTCCCCGAATCTATCGATGCTGGCTTGAATTTCCTCTTTGAGCTCGCCGTCGATTTCTTTATCGCTATGCAACTGCGGAAGCTGCTTCGCATCATAACCGACAACCTCGCCATTCTCCGTGACAATCCCGGCTTTCCAATCGATATCCCTGGAATCCCTCAAGCCGCGCAGCGTCATAACCGCATCAAAACTTCTGGGTTGAGTCAAGAGCACTCTCGGGTCGTTTTTGATAAGCTGTTCGATGCTGCTTCTGGTTTCGTCGGTCAAACGGGAAGTCTTTGCCTCAACCAGGGCTTTCCACTCTTTTTCCCTCTCCTGATAACTATTCGAACTCTGAATAAGCGCAGGCGCGATCCCCGCAGCAATCAACAAACTCAAGGCGCGTTCGTTAGAGATTTTTGTTTTGCTCTCTTTTTCGGTACGTCTGGCTTCGATAAATTTCTCATATTCCTGGGCAATGGCGGGATTCTGACGGATCTTAATTTCATCGGCAATCCGTTTCTGGGCAAACGCATTATTCTCGTCTACGGCCAGAGCAAACAGTACATCCTGTGCCGCTTTGGCATCCAGGGTGACAAAAGAAGCCACGCGCATTCTGTCCGCGACCAGCTTAATATCAGCATCCTCTAACCTGTCAAACTCCTGCCTGTTGTCAAGCGCGGCTTTCCCGGCGGCAGCAATAGCAGCAAGATCAGTATCCGATTTTCCGTTCAAAGAGCGCTCCAGCAGAACTTTTTGCACCCCTTTCACCGCTGAAGCCACGCTTGCTTCTGCTTCGCCGATAACCCGTCCGTCCTCATATGCCAGAAAAGAAGTAACTATATCTTTGCCTTTGGTATCCGGATTGATCTGGGCATCGGCAGGCTGATCTTTCAGCTTCGTATAATCGCCCAGATAATCAACCTTCCCCACCGAAATGGATTTTCCCACTTTAGGCAACACTCCGATCGCATCCAGGCTTCTAAAGATATGCACACCGGTCTCTGCTTCTTCCCGGGCTTCGATCAGTTTGAAACTCTTATACTGGACATAACCGTTGTTGGTCTCCACATCGCGAGTAGCCGACGAAATTTGAGTATCGGGATCGACGGACTTGTAGAGCGGTTCAAAATAACTCGCTATATATTCTTTCCCTTCTGTCGTAGCCTTCAATAAACCATCCTGATAGAATGTCTCGACCTTGCCTAATTTAACAATGTCCGGATAGGTATCAACGGCGTTCTTCTTGGCGCGGGCGGAATCAATCAGACCGACTTTCGCAGGCAAGAATAACAGGGAAAGGAAAGCGATTTTATCGGCGGTCGTTCCGTCGACGCCAGGAATAGCATCCAGCCCTCTCTTCTCTACTTCCAGCAACGGAGCAATAAAGAAGGCGTTGTCCATCACGCCCGCAACCTGGCGAACTGTCGGCAATAGAACTTTCTGCGTGATCTTTCCGGGAACACCGGCTGTCGGCATACGCTTAGCGACGTTAGTTAATCTCTTTCCACCCTCTTCGATGAACTTTGTGCCGGTTTTGCTCAATTTCACTACGCTGGACACGCTATGACCTTCTGCAGCCAGGCGATTCAGAATATTGGTCTTCGGCAATACTGCGCGGTCGAGCTGGCCCAGGCCTAACATCGGCTGCAGCCAGAAAGCATCCTTGGCTGTAGAAAGACCGGAAACAATTACTTCATCAAAGGAAGGAAGCCTGTGTTCGAAAATCCCCGCGCTGACCACGTTCATCGCTACGCCGATGCCTGCCCAGTTGCCGATCTGCTTGAGACTGACCGAGGCCAGTTCCGGAGCTACAGTGGTCTGGATCAAACGTTCCACAACGCTGCCGCCAGCAACTCTTCCGGCAGCGCTCAATTTGCTTAGTTTGGTTGCTTCTGTGCTTTTAAGCACATCTTCGGCGGCGGATACAGAATTGAACAGTCGGCCTTCCTGGTCTACGACTTTGCCGGTCTCTTCATTCCATTTTAACGTTTTTGAAATCGTTTCGGTGGAAATCCCTGTTTTCCATTTCAACCCATACCCTACCCCTTTTACCAAAAGATTTACACTTCCTGCCAACGTCGCACCACTCTTGAAAGACTGCCCCATCTCTTCCGGAGTGCTCAAACGATGATTGGCCACCAGATTAATACCGTTATCCAGGGCCACGAATGCCGCGCCGCCCTTGACATATTCCGTAGCCATGCCGCGCACCGCAGTCTTAAATCCCTGTTTGAAAGTCTGCGCCAAACCGGTCTTCGCAGTCTGGGCAACGGCCAGCTGGCTGCCTTTAGATCCTGCTTTTGCGGCCATAACCAAAGCTTCATCGCCGCCAGGAATTGCAATATCCGCAATGGCCAGCGCGGTCAGGATATCGAACCCGAGATCAAGCACGGTATATATTTCCTGAACCGGAGCAATGCCAGCGCTTGCCAGCTTATCCTGATTCGCGGAAACATACTGATTCCATTTGTTGTTCAGGCCTAATGTGTACGCTGCCGCGCCTACAGTCGCGTCAAAAGCATATAAACCTGTTCCGGTGCGGGTAATTAAAGCAGCGTTCATATGCTGACCGTCGAGATTCTTATACGCGTCGGTCTGAATGGTCTTCTGATACTCCACGCTCTGGCGATAATCACGGATAATCACTGCGGAAGGATCCTGGGAAGCGCCGAATGTTTCTATTTTATCGCTGGTTTTCTGCATCACCTGCATAGTGGCCAAAGCGGGATTTCCGCCGCTGGTCATATATGCCCAGAGATAATCAAGCGGGGCAGGAGTAAATTCGCGGGCAACCGCCTGATCAGCAACAATAGCTTTGGTGGTAGGGTCAACCTCCGGATTGAGCACCATCTGCGCATAATCCTGCAGGGTCGTCTTTCTGGCAGCGGAATAATTCTGCGCACCATCGGTACCGGTTGAAATAATGGTCTGATCTTTGGCGCGTAACTCGTAATCCTGCTTTGTTACCTTTGCACCAATGAGCCCCTGAATAAATTCCACAACGCCCGGCTGCGGCATGCTGGTGGCATAGGTATAGGTGGTTTCTCCGGTAGGATGCTGTGCAGTATAACCCACATTGAAACTCACCGCGCCCACAGATTCATAATTACCCGGAGCGGTGTTTTCCACGCCGATGGCATTCAAAACCCAGCTCTTGGCGAAATCCGCAAAAGAGGTTTTGAATTCTTCGGCAGAAACCTGGAGCACGGTCTGGTCAGCGGCGTTCTTCACCGGGCTGACCGTAGCTTTGTATTTATTATCCCCGGAGGTCAAAACGACCTGGCCGTTCACAGTGCTGACTTGCGCATTGGGAGCAACCGCCATCATGGAGACCGGAGCGCCCTGGGCATCGGTAGTGAGAATGGACACGGTCTTACCGTTATCCTGGAGCAAATAGGTGTTATCCGCGATTTTCTGGGTGGTGTAAACCTTGCTGCTGTCAATGCCGTAGACCGACCCATTCACGCCGACATAGTTGTACGTCTGCGCGCCCTGGCCATTATTAACGGTGAAGGATGCATAATCATAGGCCTCTTCGAAATCATTAAGAGCCTTCGCGGCTTCAGGAGTAATCTTTCCGTCTTCTCCTATATTGGCCGCTTTGGTAGCATTGAGATAATTGGTATGGGCCTCTTGAAATTCTTGATATGCCTGGTCAGCGGCAGCCTGGTTAACATTCGGTTTAGGCTGTAAGTAGGTTTTGCCATTTTCTTCGACTGCAGTAAAATACTGGTCCAGGGCTTTGGCTTTCTGGTCAAGAACGGCCTGATTCGCGGTAACATTAGCCATGGCCGCGCCATAACCGTTGGGCCAGGAGGTTTTGTACTGCTGCAGCAGAGTGTCATTGACTTTGAAAGCGGGTATCGCAGTGGTTGGTTTTTCGGGATTCAGAAGCTTGCCGATACCGTCCATTACAGGCTGGGTAGGATTCTTGCCGGTAAAGATAGCGGCCAGTGCCGGGATTTGAGGAGCTATGGCAGTGAAGATCAAAGAAGCGCTGCTTACAGTTTGATCAAGATCAAGAGCTTTATCATTTTTGCCGGTGAAGGCGGACAAGACATTGCCTAAGAAGCTAGCGATAGGATTGGTGCCGGTGGTGGCAGAAGTCGATGCGGTTTGATTAGAAGAAGTAGTAGAGTTATCGGACGGCGGAGCCACACCGGTAGTACGTCTCGAATTGGGATCGGTGAACCATCCGCCGACCCAGGAAATGAACTGGTTGATCACATTGGTATCCTTAACCTGGCTGGTAGGGTTATTAGCGTCGTTAGTCTGGTTGTTGGCGCCGGTGCCGGCGGGCACAACGGCTTCGCCTGCGGGAGCGCCGGCCGGAAGCGTCTTGCTGGCGCTCATATTCTTGAGCAGACCGTTGGCATTGATTTTATCCAGGACCGGCAGAAGATTGCCGCCGTTGGAAACCTGCTTGTCCTGATTCTGATCCTTGATCAGCTGATCCTGCTGGATCGTAGAATTGTCCTTATTGAAGGTATTATTAAACCACGTCTTGATCCCATCGAGTATACCGGTCTGCTGGGCATTGCCGGTGGAAGCCTGCACGGCTCTGCTGGCGTCTTCAGAAGCCACATCTGCAGCCGCAGGTTTAGAAACGGTAGTCCAGTCCTGGGCCGCGTTATACAGGTTCGCGCCGGTGAGCAAAGCCACGCCCAACGGCCCCATCACCGCAGCCATGGCTGCCAGACCTGCGGTTAAGCCAACCTGCTGCCCGGGATTGCTGGTCTGCACTTCTTTATTAACAGACGCCCCATCCACTGCCGGCGTGGTATTGCCGGAAGTAGTGTAACGGGCCGGGGTCTGCGTTGAAGCAGTCCCCGACCCATTAGCCCCAGGGGTCAGTCTGGAGGTTTCGATGCCGGGCGCAAAAGTATAGGTAACTGCGCCGGTTGAGGAATTGTAATTGTAGTTCATGAAAGTAACCGCGCCCACGCCGATAGTGCCGCTCTGGGTCTGCGTATTATAGGTAGCCACCGGAACGCCCAGGACGCTGTACGTCGTGGTGGCGGCGCCGGTAGCAGGATTCTGCACGGTGGAAGAGGAGAAAATGGCCGAAGCGATAGTAGACACAATCGAAGGGCTCGAAGTGGTCTGGGTCTGGTTGAACGCCGGAGAAACGGCCTGGTTGGCGGCAGTGCCGTTGACCGCAGTGCCGCTGACGAAGGTATAACCTTCATTCGGGGTAGTCGCCGCCTGCGCGCTGATCGGGCTGTTCACTCCGTTGATCAAAGCTTTGACTTGAGCCTGATTTTCTTTGCTGAATATGCTGGGAGTGGTGTTGGAGGACTGCGCGATAATAACCGGGGTTTCGGACGACTGTGCCGGCTGGGCAAAAGAAGAGGTGATTTTAGCCACAGTTTCCGTAACCGGAGCAATAGCTTTGCTCGCGGTGGTGATGATCGGATCAACCACTGCCTGCTTGAAGGCTTCTTCGGTCTTAGCCACGGTTTCCACGACCGGATTTTTGCGCGCATCAGTAGTCAGCGCGTCGCCGACTTTGCTGAAAGCTTTGGCGGCATCCGGGCTGACCATGTTCACTACCGGAGCGACAATATCTTTAATCGTTTCGCCTGCTTTGTATTCGATCATTTTCGCGGCAGTATCAATCGCCGCTCTGGTCCCGTCGGTAGCCGCCTGCACCTGCTTATTCACGTTCTGGCCGATAAACTGGGTCAGCGGATGCTCCACAACAACCTCTACTGCCGGGCTGGAAGCAACGCCATCTGCGATCAGCGCATCGCCGACTTTCTGAATGGTTTTGCCCAGGTTCGGATCGGCAATGCCGACCACAGAACCGGTAACTTTCAAAGTTTCTCCTGCGCCGACTTTCAGGAAACCAGTGCCGGCAGCAGTAACTGTATTCAATCCAGACTTGGCAGAATCAACCAGCGAAGTGGACGCAGGAACCTTATTATAGGTAACGGTATTGGCCTGTCCAAACGAAACCACTTCTTTGGCGGTATCCAAAGCAACCTGGCTGAATGTCGGAGAAGAAGCCGCCTTATTATAGGTAACGGTATCGGCCGCGCCCAGGCTCATGATCTCTTTCGCGGTATCGCCGCCCACCTGCTTGACGGTCTGAATACCGCTGTTAACCCAGGTAGTCAGGCTGGTAAGCGCGCTCGGGCTGGATGCCGTTTTAGAAGTAGTCTGGGTGGTAGTCTTATTGCCGGAACTGAAAAGATTGGTATTGAGTACAGATCCGTTGGAAAGAAGGCTCAAACCGGAAGTGCTCTTATTGGAATTGACGCTGGCGGCCAGGCTGCTGCTGGAAGAGCTGCTCGAAGAAGATGAACCCAGGCTCAACAACGAGCTGGCGCCGGAAGAAAGCGTGCTGGCAGCGCTCTTAACTGCCGTGCTTCCCAGCTGATAGCCGGTATTATACCCGCTCTGGGCCCCGGAAATACCGCTATTCACGGTCTGGGGCAAGCTGCCGCCGGAAAGAGCTGTGTTTATAGCGCTGCTTGCACCGCCTACGAGCGCTCCAGCTGCTCCCGTAACCATCCCAGCCGCTGTGCTCAAGCCGGAAGAAATGGTACCCAAAACGTCATATCCGCCGTACGTCTGTCTTAAAGTAGCTTCAGGCATAGGCTGGCCGACCGTATTATTGGTGGTCAGAACCGCGCCGGTCCACTGGGACTGGAACTGCGCGCTGGAAACCGTATTGCAGCCGGTGGCGTCGCAATAAGTAACCGTATCAGCGGTAGCGCCGGTCACGGTCACATAGTGGCCCTGATTGTTGCCCATATCCAGATAAGCGATAGTGGATTCGCCGCTGATCTGGGTCAGATCGGTATAGGAAATATTCCTGCCGTTAAGGGTAGTTCCATGATTCGCAGCTACGGTCTGCAGCTCGTACATGGAATTCTGGTTATTATTAGAGGAAGATAACTCCGTGGATAATGTGCCGGCATTGACGCCGAGGATAGGAGCGAGAGCTACGGCGCCGCAGGGCGGATCATTTGAATGCAGAGTGAGAGAATCATTCAGCTTATAATTGGAAATGTATTCTTTGACGTAAGAGCTGGCTTCCTGGAGAGCGGAAAGCAGTTCAGTGGATTTAGCGGCCAAGCCGGCAGCGCCGGTGATATAGTTATCGACGAGAGTTTTAGAGGCGGAAGAAGTGGTGTTCGCCGCCGGAGGACCGGTAGGCTGATACTGTTTCGAAACCGTCTCAATAAGTATATTGCTGAAATCCTGATATTCGGCTTTAGTCGCGTTGAGATTATCCAGGGCATATTGGGTCAGAGCATCATATACGGTAGAAACGAGGTTGCTCTTGTCGAGCTGCGCCTGGCTGTCTTCGTTGACTGCAGACTGACGATTCGCCATCGGCGTAATCGCCTGGTTCAGCGGAGGCATCTTCATATTGTTGTTGAAAGCATCTACCGCAGTAGCGATAGCCTGGTACATCACGCTGTAAGTCTGCTCCATATCTTTTTTGACCTGCTCGCTCAAGCTGGCAAAGGTTTCCTGAACTTTCATATTCGCCTGGGCGATCAGCTGACTACCGATCTCTTTAGCCGTTTGCGTGGTGTCCTGGGCATTCTGTTTAAGCTCTATAAAAGCCTGCTCAAAAGCTGCACTCTGATCATTTAATTTATCGAATAACGCTTTTTTGGCGTTTTCTGCAGTCTGATATGCCTGCTCCATAGAAACCTGGGCATTATCTTTAGCTTCAGCCACTAACTCTTTCACTCCGGTAATGGCAGAATTAACCGTGTCATTCACAACATTGGCTATTGCGTTCTCTTTAACCGGCGCGTTAGCAGACAAAGCCTTCATCGCATCGGTGGTTGTGGCTGCAGGCGATTTCACCGCTAAAGCATACTGCTGGGCTGCCTGGGCTCCGGTAACGGAAGCGCCGGTCACATTAGCCGCATTCTGACCTCTTTCTACGCTCTGAACATTGTTCGCGGAATTCGCAGGTGCCGGAATAGTAGCAGAAGCAGTAGGCTGCGGCATCGTTACAGTCGGTTGCGCGTTAGGGCTGCTGTTAGAGAAATTCAAGCTGGGAGCCTGCACTGCGCCAGCGTTTGTTCCGGTTTGGGCAGAATATGTATTATTTAAGGAAAAGCTTGGACTGATCGTAGACTGCGAATTCGGCACATTGCTGGAGTAATTATTGGAAAAGGCGCTGGTTTGAGTATAGTTTAAGCCGGAGTTAATTAAAGAAGAAGTGGTGCTTGGCGTAGAGAATTTAATGCTACTTAACCCGTTCGAGCTGGTCGAACTTAAAGAGGACGATGGGCTTAAGCTCGAGAATAACGAGCTGGAGGTTGTTGATACGGTTCCCTTGCTTGATACGGATGAAAAGCTGACCGGATTGCTGAAACTAAATGAACCTGAAGAACCCGAATAAGACGAACCGGAAGAGGAGGAACCCAGTGAAGATGAACCTAAAGAAGACGATCCGGAAGAAGAACCCGAAGAAAGACTGGTAGGTGAACCTGAACTGCCGAAATCGAAGGCATAAGCTTGCGGAATCAGAGCAGTAGATATCTTTTGGAACATCTGCCATATCGTCTCTTTTAGACCCGATTTGGGAGCGGTAGGCAGCGGGTTGTTGCCTTGATACGGTACCGAGGGAACAGTATATCTGTAATCTGACCTGGCAGCCCAGGTAACTTCAGAAAACAGAAATACCCCGACCATGGTCAGGGCTACTGTTTTAAACCAGATTGTTTTTCGCCAGGCATACATTGGCTTACCCTCGTTTAAACAAGAAAGCCGAGCTACTCATTTCGGTAACTCGGCTATCCTGAAAGTTTCTCTCTCGAGGATCCGTGGCTTTGCGTCCCAAGATTTCTCTTGGTTTGCCTTTTTCGTATAAGAAGTACTTTTTTTATAAATTTACATTTATTTAAAAAAGCACTTAGTTCCACCAAAAGTATAATCGTTAATAATGGCTATGTCAAGTAATTATACTAACTTTTTTCTCTGTTAACGATTGACTACGGTAGCGGCGCATGTAGCCGCGCATATATTCCCTGCGCTGCTCTTTGTGATCTTGATCGTAGTCCTTGAGGAAATCCTGGTGCGTGACTTTCCAGAGGCGATTATAACGCCGGCGCTTCTCTTTCCAAGCCTGTTCTTGGCCGAGGCATTTAAAATAATCCGGATTGCGCTGGCGCCATTCCTTCTGGTTCTGCAGCTGCCTCGTCTTCTGACATTCCGCGCTGCCGCAAACCTGTTGATTGGCGTGATATTTGCTAGGCTGGAATTCATTACCGCATAGTTTGCATACCATACACAAAATGTAACATACAGAAAGGGCACTGTCAAGGCAGCGGAGCTATATTTTTGTTGCTTTAACAAAAAGTTTAAATTAACTGATTTTATTGCCACGTTTGCCGATAATACCAATTGATACCGTATCACTGATACCGTATCAAATAACTCTTGACAAATTTTAAGCATTGCTATATAATCTAGCTTGTCTAAATATATCTAAATTTGAGGAAATAATGCCGAGAAAAATCATTATCTTATTGGTATTATTCTTTTTATCTTTGGCGTTGCCGCTTTGCAGCCTCTTTGCCCAGCTCGCCCCCCTGAATACTGAATATCTCAATTTTGTGCAACAAAAGATCAATTCCCTGCTCATCTATCCGGATGAAGCTATTGAAAATGGCTGGGAAGGAATTGTTACTCTTAAAGTCACGATTGCCGCGGATGGGAACCTCAAAGCTATCATGATCGCCGAATCATCCGGATACCCCATTCTCGATGAGCAGGCGGTAACGGCAGTGCGCGACGCAGGACCGTATCCGTTGCCGGAAGACTATGACGGCTACGAAGAAGTGGAGATAGTTTTACCGTTAAGATACGCGATCTCCGACATTAGTACGGATGACCTGGGCGATATAATCGAGGTGCCCTCGCAACCGAATTTTTATGAACCGGATTTCTCGCAGCCGCTGGAAGGCGAATCCGAAATGGCGCTGGAGCAGGAAGGCGTATACGAGCGCGAAGTTTCGCCGGAAGAATTACAGCAGTTACTCGCGCAACAGGAAGAGCAGCCCGCGACGGAAGAAGAAAGCCCGGAACAACCCGCATTCTCTCCCATGCAGCAACCCGTCGACATAGGCATACCGATCGCCACCCGCTATGAACCCAAAGCTTCTGCGGTCCGCTGGCCGGAAGAACTAAGCGCTTTCATTCAAACGTCCCTTAAGAATAATAAACCTACTGCGGTCGCGCAGAAAGAAGTGGACCTGGCGGAGTTCAAAGTCAAAGAAGCCATGCGCAATCTTCTGCCCACGGCTAAAGTTTCCAGCAGCTATACCGACGGTGATTACTCCGGACCTTATCGCGAAATGAATGCGAAAATCGAGGTAAACCAGCCGATCTATTACGGCGGGAGATTGCTGGATTCCATCGAGCACGCTAAAGCCAACCTGGAAGTTTCCAAGATGAACCTCAACCGCCTGCAGTATGAGATCATCCATAAAACCGAAACCGCTTATTACAACCTCATCGCTTCGCGCACCCATTGGCGCTATAAAGAAGCCCTGCGCACCGAAGCCCAGGAACTGCTCACCCGGATCCAGAAATTAGCCGATATCGGGATGATCATCCCGCTGGAATTAAAAAGCGCGCAATCGTCTTTCGAACAGATCGAATTCCAGTTGGCCAGTCTGAAGGAAGATATTTATCTGGCGGAGCTTACTTTCAAGCAGGTGCTCAACACCAAGGATTTGCCGGAAATACAACTCGCGGAACCGGAAGTCACCAAGCCGAATCTTAATCTCGACGAGCTTTTTGATGTAGCCCTGAAAAGCCGGCCGGAAATATACATCGGCGAGATGATGGTCAAGTTCAATAAATACGGCAAGAAGATCGAGCTGGACAAGGATAATTTCGCCATAGACGCCGTGGGTTCTTATGAATACTACTGGGGCAATTACAAAACCGAAGATCTCCAGAATTCCGCGAACTGGGCCGCGGGCATCAAAGTCAGCAAAATGCTGGGCGCCAGCTCTTTAAAAAGCTCCTTTTTGCACGAAAAAATGCAGCGCCGCTACGGGCATACCAACAACTCCGAGACCACCTCTGCCAGCGCAGAACTGGGTATCCTGGATAATTTCGCCGGGATATCCTCTTTGAAAAAAGCCGACGTCGACCTGCATCGTTCTTACAGCGATCTCAATGAAACCAAAAAAACGATCACCTTCGAAGTCCAGGATTCTTTTTTGAATTACCAGAAAGCCATATTGCAACTCAATACCGCCGCAGCGGATATGGCTTTCCGCCGCAACCAGGCCGAGATCACCAAGATCAGAGCCATGGTCAACGACGCTTCCCTTTCTTCAGCCATGGATTCGCTCTTCAGCCTGGCTGACGCCCAGACCAAATATTTCCAGGCCCTGGGCAACTACTTCCTGGCCTTAGCCGGACTCAAAAAAGCCACCGGATACGGAATCAATATTTAACCCGCCCGATTTAACCCGCTTGTTAACAGATACAAAAGTCGGCCTTTCTGCCTTGAAAATACGCCCGCGGTAAGCTATACTTTGACTGAACAATGCAGCAGAATTCTTGATCGAAAAGCCCCGCTCCGGCGGGGAAAGCCACGGGGTCGGGGGAATTGCTTTTGTTTCTCAATTTGATTTTCCCTTTTCATTGACTGACCGGGTTGCCGAAATCAGGAAAAGCAATCCGGATTTTTCTTTTTAAGGGGCCAAATGGAGAAACAAGCGAACCGGACAATCTGGCGCAGGATAGTCAATCTTACGATTATCGCTTTATTTTTAAGCAGTCAATGCGGACTGGCTGATGACATTGCAATCAGGCGTATAATCGGAGGTTTCTCCTCGCTCATTATAACCCCTTGCTATGCAGAATTCGACGTGTCTCCCTCGAGTTACGATCGCGGCGGCGACGGCTTTAACTCTGCTTTCACCTTGCGTCAGATATCCCCTTCTCCCAAAATCAATGTCAGCGTGAGAAAAACATCCGCCAGTACCGCAGAATTCACTAAAAACCTGGCTAATCGGTTAGTTACTCCCTCCACTGTTCAACCAACAACCAATCGGGCCGACGGAGCCAAAGCTTCCAATCCCGCAAATACGCACGCGTTAAGCGTTAAAGCATGTATTGATAAAAACCCAACGCAAAATAATCAGAAGACGCATCATCAGGAGGCGGCGACAAGGATAAAGCCCGAACAATCCAGATCAATCAATACTCCCAACCCTGCCTCAATGGAATTGAACCATAAAAACAAGAAAAATTTAGTCGAAGCCCGGCAAATGGATGTAAATAAAGATAAAAATCAATCTACGGTTCATTTGACGTTAGAAATCAAAAATAAGATGGCATATAGCTCGAATTCATTGACCGGAAAAGAAAATCATGCTTTTTCGCCCCGCGATACGGTTGATACGGTATCTCCGCAGAAATTTGAGGTGAAGAGTCTGCAGGATACCGCAAAACATCAAAAGAAAATACAGAATTCTCCTTACGGAGTTATGCCGATATTTAAAAACATGATCATTGAGCAATTGCCTTTGATGCTCGCCACTTCCGATACAGGCCTGCGCTTGCCGATTAGCCAGGAAGCATTACCCGAAGCCGACCCTTTTGACTTACCGCTGGATGCAAATAAATCGCGCACGGAAGATATCTATAAGCAATTTCACCATTTCGACATTGGCGGATCGCCTGATAATAACTTTGAGAATTCACAGTCTCTTCTCAATAACATTGATTTGATTGCTCTGACTGCGGTTAATTATGCGAAAACAGGCCTTTCGCCTCCGGGAAACAACTTTTCTTCTGTTTCCCGCGTTCAAACCTCGCATAAAGATAACCGCCTGGATTCATCCTCTTATCTCTCTAATTCCACTGATTTCGCACCAGACACATCATCAAACAATTCAACAAACCATATCATTACATCTGATAATTCATTTGATGCTGGATTAAACCGGCGATATGACGGCGCCCTCTTCCCCTACCCCCCCAGGGCCCAGTCTATCGCCCGGTTGCCAGCATCTTTTCCTTCGATGGGAACGAATAATTTAACCGGCGATGTGGCTGTGCCCTACCCCACCCCCCAGGGCCAGCCTATCGTCCGGTTATAAATTTGCGATTAAAAGGAGAACCGACGATTATGCGCGATAAAGCACAACCAGGAGGTGTTTAGTGAACCAGGCGGATTCTCTGCGGCTCAAGTTTATTCACGGTGTCCTGTGCATGGGGAATCAGGCGATATTATTTCTAGCCAGAGAGGAATTATCAGGAAGAATCCATCTTTTCTTCATTTCAGCCGGCAGCAACTCTATATTCAGGCGCAACGGCCTGGCCAGACGCTGGGAAAAGATGGATAATGACAATTTGATTGCCATAGTGCTTAATGCGATTCAAGAGGCTTTAAACAATGATCTGGTAATAATCAGAACGCGCCAGGATTACCAAAGCCTGCTCGGCCGGATTGAAGCATAGTCCGGCACAGCCGGCTTTACGCCTGCGTTAACAGATACAAAAGTTTGTTCTTGCGCATTGAAAAACCGCAGCGCATAAGGTATACTTTGCTTGTAACACGCAGTAAAATTCTTGATCGAAAAGCCCCTCTCGAGGGGGGAAAGCCACGGGGTCAGGGAAAACATTATTTGTTTCTCCATGGAATTGTTTCCCTTTTTGACTAACCGGGTTGCCGAAATCAGGAAAAGCAATCCGGATTTTTATTTTGCGGGAGCCCTATGGAGAAGCAAGAGAACCGGACAATCTGGAGAACCCCGACCGCCTTTGTTATCCTGGCGCTTTTCTCCGTTTTGGCGGCGCCTCCCAGCTACGCTTTTTCCAGCGGCGCACGCACTTTCAAACATTCCAAGCAGATAGAAGCCTACAGCTCAAACCGCCAGCAGAATTATCGCAACAGATCGACCGATACCAATACTAACGTAGATTCCAGCTCCGCAGGCTCGCGATCGCCGCTATTCAAACTTTTCTCGACATACAGCAATAATTACTCAAGTCACAAAAGTAATTGGTTAAACCTGTCCGCGCACACTTCCAACGATTCAAGCCGCAAACGTCATGTCCATGGCAAGAATTCGAGTCAGAATGACCGGTCTGTTTCCAGCCTGTTCAACAATCACTACTTCAGCAAAACCCGCGGTTCGGAAGAACGGTTTTACGCTCTGCACTCGGAAAACAAAAAAAACCTGAAAAATGAAACTCGAAACAGCAATTCCACTTATTCGGCTATAAAAAGCACCGTGGCTTTAAAAGTGGACGCGCAAAAAGCTAAAATCGACACTTCTAATACGCACTTAGAAAAAACCGGCGTTTCTTTCGCACAAATCGATAAAGAAGAAATTGCATCTCGGAACGCGCAGGTTGAATTACAGAATTCACTCCTTAAAAACGGATATAAGGCGGAACAATCTGATAAAAACATGTTACATAAATCTGTTAAGTCAGAAATAACGCATTTAAAAGCGCAAATTAAAAACAAGGTTACTATTTCATCAAAAGAGAGTCTATCGGGCAAGGATCAAACTTCGATATCTAATGATACGGTTGATACGGTCTATACCAATAAATCCGAGGTCAAAGATATCCGCGAAACTGATGGAGATCAAGAAAAGAAGATTCAATTCGCGATGTTTGGCCTTATTCCTATCTTAAAATCCATGCTCATGGAGCAATCACCTCTAATCATCGCCACAACAGATGCAGATTTAAGGCTCCCTGCGCAGGAAAATGCCTCTTCGACCAGAGAACCAGTTGAAATACCTGTTGATGCGCATAAAACCCTGAATCAAGAAAACCCGGCGAGAGAAAAACAGTGCTGCCTGGCTCACAATAGCAACCTTAAGGATGAAAAAAATAATATTCTGATGAATATAGCGGATATTGTTGATGTATCCGCGGTTAATTATGTAAAAACCGGCCTCTCGCCTCCGGGAAATCGCCTTGCCTCTATTTCCCGCATCCAATCCGCGCAGCATAAGGCCGACGCAAACATTTTCTCTTATTCTCCAACCCATCATCCTGCTTTCGATAATTCTCTTGTTAACCATATCACTGATTCCGATTTTTCATTTTCCGGCGTTAAGGATAACTTAACGTTGCAGAGAGCTGCTTCCTCTTCCCCCCTCCCCGGGATGCAGCTCTCTATTGATTTGATGCTGGATTTAACCGGCGATATGACTACATCCTTTACCCCCCTCCCCAGGGTGGCGTCTGTCGTCCGGTTGCCAGCATCGGATTCATCTTTTAATCCCCATAATTTAACCGGCGTAATGACTGCATCCTCTTCCCCCCTCCCCGGGATGCAGTCTATCGCCCGGTTAGTTACTATAGATACAGGAGACCGGAAATGAAGACTATAAACAGAAATAACAGACAAAACAAGGAGGATACCATGATCAAGAGATACCTGATTCTCATCGTCATCGCCATGTTGAGCTGCCCGCCCGCCTACGCCACTTCATTCAAGATGAGCGACAAAGAAAATGCCAAAGTGCCTGCCGGGGCCTCGACCAATTTCAAGTCGATAAAAGCGTCCGCCGGAATGATCCCCTATGTTAACGACCACAATGGCGAGGCTTCCCAGGGTGCTCTGGGGAACTGGGACAACGGCGACAAACCGGGACAGAGAGGGACCTTCCCGGACGGCGCTTCATTCGACAACTGGGGCTCATTCTGGAAGGGCGGATGGTGGCCGAACAGCGCCCTGGCTAAAGTTTTCGACTTCACCGAAGACAAAAAAGTCGACCAGGAAGATATCGACGCCATGGACGCCAAGATCACCGCAGGAGAGTTCGACGAGTCCATGGACCTCAACAACGACTCCAAGCTCGACGCCACAGACAAAGAGCTGCTCACCGGCGTGGTTAATTTCAACGACAAAACTACCGCGGAAAAGACGGATATCGTCAATGACCTCGCCGACCCATTCGCCGCCGCGGTGATCACCAATCTGACCCGCCAGCCCAAAGGAACGCAGCAGGCCGGAGAGATCCTGGCTGCGCTGGAGACAGAAAGGGCCACGCAACTGCTTAACAGCGACGATCTTGCAGCCAGAACTGTAGCGCGCATCATGCCCACCATGGATACCGCAGAAGCCGCGGACATGCTCGAAGGCCTTGACGTGAAAAAAGCCGGAGCGATACTAATGAGCATGGCTACCTACCCGACGTACTTGAGCTCGTTTTTCAACAGTAAGAAAACCAGCACATCCGCAACTACCGCGTCGAGCATCGTTGCGGCCATGGATACGGAAAAAGCCGTAGCCATATTCGCGGATACCGACTTTAAATCCGCCAAAGCCGCGGCGATCCTGGGTAAAGCCGATGCCGCTAAGGCTGCGGATATTATGGAAGGACTGGATACTGCCAGGGCTGCGGAAATACTTCAGTCCATGACCGGCAAAACCCGGCATGGTTCCGGCGGGTTCTGGGACCATCTGTGGCCCTGGACCGGCAACTCCGGCAAGCGAGGCCGTTTAACCAAGCAGGCCGGAGAGATCCTGGCGAACATGGATCCGGCGAAAGCCGCGGCAGTCCTGGCCGACAGCAGCTTCAAGGCCAGCAAGGCCGGAGCCATATTCAAAACCATGGACTCTGCCAAGGCAGCGGCTATTCTCGCCGACGATGCGTTGAGCGTAGATCAATGCGCGGATATTCTCAAATCCATGGGCAGATATGGTTTCTGGAGAAATGTCAATTTCGAAGACTGGGGATTGGATTCCGAATGGGCCGACAAACTCTCGAGTAGATTCTCCAAGCTGTCAACCTCGGCAAAAGAGATCCTCTCCGAGCTGGAAACCCTTGATGCCGAAAAAGCCGAGCAGATCAGGGACAAGCTGGGCATAAACTCAACGGACGACGACACCGACGATACCGGAAACGGCACCGATACAAATACGGATGATGCGGACACGGACACAGACGGCGTATTGCCTCCGGCAACCGAGACCGACTTGAGCAAATACACCGATTCCGAATCCCTGCTGGCCAAAGCCTGGAAATACTTCGATAAAAAGGACTATGGCAACGCCGCAGCGCTAGCGAAAGAAGCCGTCTCCCGCTACAGCGACAAAGCCAAAGAACAGCAGGCGTCACTTTCGAAATTTGCGTCCGAAAGCAAAGCAGCGGATTACTGGGCTTTGAACGACGTCGGCACAGCGCACCTGATCCTGGGAAATATTTACAAAACCTTGAAGGATAATGAAGCGGCGAGAACCGAATATAAGACCATTCTCGCCGAATACAAGTATGCGCAGTGTTACGACCCCCAGGGCTGGTGGTGGAAAGTCGCGGATGCCGCCCGTGAAGCATTGAATAAACTAAAATAAACAACGAAAGGGCTGTGCCCCGGTAAACCAAGGGGCACAGCCCCAACAAACAGGATTAAATCGTCTTTTTTTATTCTGTTAATAGAAGCAAAAGTTAGTTATTCTATTTGAAATTTCCCGGTTCTTCTGGCATACTTGTTATGACATATAGAAATGTCCGCCTAAGCGGACAGGGGGAGGACTGGGAAACCTTATCGATAAAGGGTTTCTTCTGTTTTGTTGAAGAGACCAAAGCCACGGATCGATAGACAAAAGTTCTCTTTTTTGTTTCCGATACCGGGTTGCCGAATAAGGATAGCGATCCGGTTTTTTATTTTGACAAGAATCCCAAAACGGAGGCAACAATGAAACCCCTGAAAAGCTTACTCGCGGCCACCTTATCGCTGGCACTCATTCTTAACCCGGTTTTGACCGACCTTGCCTGGGCTTTTGATACCGTACTAGGCACCTATGGTTCAACCGGTTCGACCGGCTCAACCGGTTCGACCGGAGAATCATCTTCCGGCGGAACCGGAGGCATAATTCCTTCGTCGGGTTCGAGTACTTTTGTCACCCCTTCGAGCTTTGCAACCAAGCTGACCGCTTCAAGCAGCATGGATTATCCCAGCATAGCCGATATCAAAGCGTCCTGGAGCGCCTCAACCCCCACTTTCGATATAAAGCTGCCTACCGCATCCACGGTTTCGGACAGCCCGTTCCTTTCCAGCTCACGCGTAACCTTCACCTCTCCCGGATCGATCATCCCGTCTGCGGGAACCGGTCTGAACCTGGGCACTACGTCTGCGAACAGCCTGTTTTCCTCTTCTCTGACCACGCCGTCGACAACCGCCTCCTCCTCATTGTTGAACATGAATACACCGGGGACGACTTCTTCTCTTTTTGCTAATTCCGGACTCTCCACTTCTTCTCTTTTTAACACCGGAACGACTTCTGTGAACAATCTGGCTTCGTCCAATTTCGCATTGACTAATTTCAACACGGCGTATACCGGCACAAGCACTCCGATCACGCAGTCTCCCAGCGTTACCGGCACTTTCCAATCCGCCATGCTGACCTATAATTGGTCTTCTAACTCGGTCTTGGCCACCCAGTTCAATTTCGACACCAACAGTGCCACGTTCACCCAGATGGACGTTCAGGCCATGTCCACCTTGATCCAGCAGGGCAAAACCACTCCGTCGATGAATCTTAACGGGGACAGCGTGATCAACCAGGCGGATGTGGATTTGCTGGGTAAAATCCTGACTTTCGGCAGTTCTTCTGCGGCTGACCAGGCCAGTCTGCTCGGACAGCTGACTCCGGATGTCGCAGCCACCGTACTTTCCGGCGTCTGCACCCAGGGAGCCACTGCGTTGGCCGGCAACCTGATCAACAGCCTCACTCCGGCCCAGGCCGCTGCGATTCTCGACAGCAGCAAGCTCGATGTCACCACTGCTCAATCCATACTTAGCCAGGCAGAAAACCAGAAAGCCGCAGCGGTCATCGTTAAAATGACCACAGCCAAAGCCGCAGATATCCTGGAAACCATGAATGCCGATGTCAGCGCCGCGATCTTAAGCAATGTAACCGACACCAATAAAGCCGCAGAACTGTTGAGCAATATGAAGGTGCAGCAGGCCACCGCCGCAATCAACAGCAAGAACATGAGTGTGGAGACCGCCTCCGGCATACTAAAGCAGGTCAGCCCGGAAATGCAGAATCAAATCCTCGCCGGCGTTACTGACGGTAAAGTCGTTTCGATCATGCAGTTGATGGGATACGCCCAGAATCCGACTGCGGGACTTGCGAGTATGGCCGATGGTCTGGCGGCACAGTTGCTCATGGACAACAACACCACGGTGGAACAGGCGGCCACCCTTTTGAACAATACGCCCGCGGATAAAGCCGCCAGCGTCGTCGCAGCCATGACCCAGATGAACGGCGGAACCGACCGCGCAGCTTCCATCGTCAATGCGATGGACAACGCCAAAGCTGCCGGGATGCTGGTTGAGATGTATAACGATTTCAAAACCCAGGCTGCCAGCGGCGAGCCTCTTCAGGGCATGCCGGCTTACATGACGCTCATCAGCAACTATCACCTTACTGCTACTAAAGGCGCGGCCATATTCTCTCAAATGACCCCGCAAGACGCCTCCACTATCCTTAAATCCATGGGCAGCACCAATTCAGCTTTCTTTGCCAGCAAAGCATCCGAGATCTTCAAAGCCCTGCCTACAGCATTCAAAACTCAGACGCAAGCCCTGCTCGGCGACAAGATCGCCAATCGCCTGCAGAACTACCGCGTCGACGGCACCAAAGTCACCATGGGCATGTTCGGGAATGTGAGTATCTGGCTGACCGGCGATGAAGCGCTTACCACGCAGAATATCGCCGCCAACAATATCGACACGGTGGGCGTGCAGATCACCTATACCTACGCCGACGGCACCACCATGCAGGATTGGAAGTGGATCACTGCCGACGATATCGACGTCTTCGGGCATATCGACCTGGACCTGCCCACGGATTTTGTCGACGGCGCTGTTTCCATCGACCTGCAGGCATATTCCTGGGACGCCGGCGAGACAGTAGACGAGGCTCACGCCGAAACGCTGGGAGACCTGGTAACCGTCAATAATCCCGATTTGTTCGGATTGATCCCGCACCTGCCCGAGCTCGACGTGGTCTCCGGCAAGCCCGGTCAGACCATGACCTTTGATTTCGACGGAAAGGTTGACATCAACTGGATGGACGCCGGCGGAGTCTGGATCGAATACACCGATACCAGCAAACCCGGCCAGTTCTATACGTTCGAAGATTTCGAATACATGATCGATCCGGTCAGCGGAAAGTTCGAGATCGACGTGCCCGCGGGCGTGAAATCCCTCTCCTTTGTCGGGCTGCGACGCCTGGGCGACACCACCAGCTCCACGTTCTCTTCAACCGTGGTTTTTGACGCCAGCGGCAATGTCGTGGACACCTATACCGGGCGCGCTCAGGCGGCGACAACTACCCCGAGCAACCCCGCCACCGAAACCGCTGCTACCGGCACTGCCACGGGCGCGACTACCACTACTGCAACCACGCCCGGCGGCGCTACCGTCACTACGACCACCGACGTTGATGCCACCACAGCGACCACCACGACCGATATCAGCGGCGCGGCCACAGTGACCACTGCCGGAACGACCACCAATCAGAATATTCCCCTGAACGGCAAAACCCTGACCCCGGTCAAAGCCTATACCGTCGATGCCAGCGGCAATCCTACCGTTGGGACCGAATTCAACAATAACGCGGACAAAACTATCTGGGCGTATGCCGGGAATAACCAGTATGAACAGATCGGCTACCAGGCCGGCGCGAACATATCGCTGGATAACGGCAAGATCACCCTGACTGCCAGCCAGGCTTTCTACACCAATCAATCCGGAGCCAATCCCGAGCTGATCAACCAGGCGGACAAATCCATCTGGACCTACACCGGCGACGGCAACTTCAAGCAGATCGGACTGCTCGCAGGCGCACAGATGAAGTTAAGCGACAATTCCGTTGTAACGGCCAATGCCAGGGTCCTTTTCGATGAGACCGGACATCCGCAGGCAGGCGCGGAATTCACCGCTGCGGATAAATCCATACTCGTGGCCACTGCAGACGGATACCTGACTCCTAAAACCGCCTCTTCGTCCGCTGCTGCGGCTGCAGGCGCCACCACAGAGGTGATGCCTGCCGCAACCACAACTACCGCTGTAACCACTACCGCGGCCACCCCGGTTACCGCGGAACAGAAATCGCAGATCGAGTCTGTTTTCGGCGCTGACGCGACGGCAAACCTTTTCGGCTTCCAGCAGGTCGAGCTGGCCAAAACCATCCTGGCGGTCGGCGGGGTGGACAGCGCCAAGAAGATCGTGGGCGCGCTTAACGATACCTTCACCCAGCCGGTGGTCACCACCCTGCTGCAGAACGACGTAGCTTCCGTGACTTCGATGATGACCGCAGTCAAAGCCCAGGGCGTGGACGCTTTCAAGATCACCGCGCAGGCGCTGGTCGAGAATGAGAATTTCGGCACCGAAATGACTAAATTGAAAGACGCCAGCCCCGCGCAATTCGTCGCCATGACTTCCGCCGCCAAAGAGGTCGGCGGCATCGAGCAATTCAAAAGCATTTATTCGGGCATCGTCGCCAAAGACTCCACTTTCAAGTCAATGATCGTCTCTAATCCGGATGGATTCAGCGCGATGATCACCGCTATGCCCTCGATCAAGACCGTGTTCGGATCGCAGGCAGGCGCGCTTACCCTTAACCAGCAAACCGAGCTGGCGACTGTTATCAAAGCGCTGGGCGGAGTGGACAAGGCCCAGAAACTAGTAACCGAGCTGAAATCCAATCAGACGTTCGGCACGGAAATGACCGCTCTGGCTAACGACAATGTGCTCGGATTTGCCACCGTGGTCAGCGCAGCCGCTGCCCTGGGCGGAACGACGCAGCTGGCCGCAGCCTTTACCGCGCTGTCCAAAGATACCTGCCTGGGCGCAGCCGGCGCTAAAGATCTTTTGACCAAGACCCCGGCGGATTTCGCCAATGCCGCAGTCAGCGTGGGCGTATTCGGTGATGCGGTCAAGACCATGACCGCGGAAGAACGCAGCCAGGCAGCCGTATCGATCGTGCAGGCGGGCGGCGTTACCGCAGCCAATAAGATCATCAGCGCGATGAACGATACCTTCACCGCGGACGCTGTGAAGAAATTCGACCTCGCCACCACCCTGAAAGTGATGACCGGCATTGCCGCCATCGGCATAGACGATTTCAAAACTACCGGCGCGGCGATCATCAAGAATGCCACGCTGGGAACCGAGATCAAAGCGCTCATGGCAAACAATCCTGCCGGATACGTCGCGCTGGTTGAAGCTGCCAACACCGTGGGAACCGCTAATTTCGCCACTGTCGTCACCGAGCTGGCTAAAGACGCTTCCCTGGGCGCGGCCAGCCTGAAATCCGTGCTGACCGAGGATCCGGCGGCATTCGCCACGTTGATCACTACCGCCGCCACCGTTGGCATCGACCGGGTGAATACAGCTCTGGCGGAATTCAAATCCGCGAATCCCTACAAGACTACGCTGGAATTCGTTCAGTCCTTCAACAACGATCCCGCGCCTGCCGGATACACCGCTACCCAGCAGCAGACTCTGGTGGACATATTCGGAACGGACGTGGTCAAAGGATTGACGCTCGACGAACAATCAGCCTTGTCTAAAACAGTGCAGTCTGTCGGGGCAACCGCTTTTGTGGATACTTTCAACAAGCTGCTCACGGATGCGGACTTGAAGACTTCAATGACTGCCGCCGCCAAAACCGATATCCTGGGTTTTTCGGAGATGGTGGCAACCGCCACGGCTATGGGCTTTGACGCTTTCAAAACAACAGCCACCAAGCTTTTGAGCGACGCGACGGTCAAGGCTTCGTTTGGCGAAGCTTTGAAAAAGACGCCCGCCGAATTCGGCAAAGCGGTCAAAGAGGTCGCGGATATCGGATTCGACACTTTTAAGACCAATCTGAACAAGATGCTCTCCGATTCCGGCACCAAGACCCTGATCAACGCGGCCAAGGATATCGTCACCGCGGTCCGGATCGTCAAGGAAGTCGCCGTCGCCGGTTTTGACGCTTTCAAAACCGCTTACACCAAATTAATGGCTGACGCTGGCGTGAAAACCTCGCTTTCCGCCGGGATCAAGCAGGACCCGCTGGGAGCCGCACAGATGATCACAGCCGTGGCAGCTCTGGGTTATGATACGTTCAAGACCATGTACGCCGAAATAACCAAAGATACCAGCCTGGGCAAGACCGCGGTAGAAACCGTGATCGCCAAAAACCCGGCGGTTTTCGCCAATCTGGTTGTCGCGCTTAAGGACGGAGGCGGAGTGACCAAGCTCAACCAGATCATCGCCGACGTCGACAAGATGTTCCAGGGCCTGCGGGAAACCGATGATTACTCCGCAAACTCGACCTTCAAAGACCTGCTGGCAAAGGATCCGGCCGGATATATCGATTTTGTGGCCGAAGCGATGCAGATCGGCACTTCCCTTTCCAGCGTGCTGGGAGGAATGTGCAGCGTATTCAACAACGGCTACATGGCTTACGCCGGAACCCTGCTGGAAAAGAATATCGCCACCCTCACCGCGCACATGAAAGCAGCCCGGGAAGTCGGCGGCTGGGATACCTATATCAACGCAGCCACGGCTATACACTCATGGAACTATTTCGACGGCAACACCTCCCCGGACCTGATCAAGGCCGTGGCGAAATTCGGCTCGGAGAACTTCAACGCCATGGTGGGCGCGCTATATAACAGAGGAACGCAGGCCGCGTATTACCTGGCCGGCGATACCGCGGGTTTGATCAAGCTCATGGACGTGGTTTCCGGGATGGGAATAGAAACATTCGGCAAGGTTCTTGATGCGCTGATCCTCAATCCCGCTCCTACCACCTTCCTCTCCACCGCCAAGAAGGATGAAACCGGATTCTACGACCGGGGATCGGTTATCGGGGTGATGAGCCAGGGCGTAGGCGTTTTTGCCGACCTGATCAAGACCGTGGCCGGCATGGGAACAAGTGCTTACCGTTCGCTGCAGTACGGCCTGTACAGCTTCTTCGGCGAAGGTAAATGGACAGACGGCAAAGAGCTGGTGGATTACCTCTTCTATACCAATCCTTCCGGCTATGTGAATCTGCTGCAGACCTCCGGCGGCATGGGATTGGAGAATTTCACCAGAGCGGTCGACACCCTGGACGCCCAGTACGGCTCCTATAACCTGGTCGGCGTTTCCCTGTTGAGGAACACTTCCGGCCTGATGGACCTGGCTAAAGCCGTTAATACCATGGGCGCGGACAATTTCGTGGCCGCAACCGATATGCTCGATACCATGTTCAGCGATTTCGCTACCGCTCAAGCGCTGCTCAAAGACCCGGCAGGCACCATGGCATTTATCCAGACAGTCAACACCCTCGGCGCGGATAAAGCCAAAGAGCTGATCCAGATGGCCAATCTTTATCTGGGCAAGAACGCGATCGCCGGCGAATTCGTCAATGACCCCAAAGCTTTCAACCAGATGGTCAACAATGCCGCGACTATGGGTAAAGAAAAATGGGAAGCTGCGCTGAAAGAATACGCCGCGGCCCATCCGCAGACCGGCGCAGACCTGCCCACCTTCACCGATCCGCAGCAGGCCGGGACCGCCCAGAAACCCTCGTCTACCGGCCAGTCTCACGGCGAAGTGTCCTATCATGTCGACCCGGTCAGCGGAAAGATCTATACCTCCGTGCACACCCTTTCCGACAATATCTGGGTAAAAGACGTGAACAACACAATTCAAAGCGCCGGGGACGGCATCACCAAGGATTCGCATTTCACTTTTACCTACAATCCCGACGGTTCATTAGCCGGCGCTACCGAAACAAAATACAGCGAGGCTACCGGCCGCCTCTACCAGGCTTCGGAATATAATCCGGACGGGACACTTGCACAAACACTTCAGTACGACGAAACCGGGACTTACGTAGAATTTACCACTACGTACACCAAAAACCCGACTACCGGCAATTTAGATGCTACGGTAAAAGACAAAGACGGTGAAATCGTGGTCCAGAAAGTCAATTTCGCTTCCTCTGCTCCTTCAGCCAAAGAAGCCTCTTACAAAGAAAAAGCGTTCAACGGCCAGATCGGCAATCCGGTTGTTTCTTCTGGCAACGGAAAAACCACCCTTATTTACCCTGACGGAACCACGTTCGAGTATGACGGACAGGGCAACTTGATCAGCTCCGGGACCTTCCAGGCGGGCACCAGCAGCGGCGGCAGCAGCAGCAATGGTGGAAAGAATTCCGCAGGCAGAACAGTCACACGTGGTCCTGGCGGATCGTATAAAGAAACAGCTACCATTCAACGGAACGGGTATACGGTACCCATACAAACAGGCGGTGGTTCTTCTGGAGCATTCGGTAACGATTCAACCAGTTCGAACCTTACTTCCGAGTAAGCCGGTACGAAGGAAGCTAAAACTTCTGTTAACAGAAACAAAAGTTAGTTATTTAGGTTGAAAAGCTGGCCCCGGTAAGGCATACTTAAGTATCACATTGATCTAACCGAGTCCTGCACAAGGACTAAAGCCACGGGGTCAGCAGTGAGTAAGTTGTTGCAGCACAAAAACTTAAGCTTTGTTCTCTTGGCGAGCTTGCTTATTCTAAGCACAGCGAGCCACCCCGCCTTTGCTGGCTCCGACACTTCTAAAGATAAACCAACCAACCCAACGGTAAATACATCCTTTCAGGTTATCACTCCTGGCAATGGTTCAACTTTTGTTTCGGTAAAGAACGCTGCCAATCTTAAGCCGTTATCCAGCGCCACTCTCGCTGCATCGGCATCGTATACTGCTACCAGCCCTGCAAGCGGAACCAGCCCTGCCAATGGAGCTGCTCTTACCGCCTTGGCAAGCTATACCGCCAGCGGGGTGGCTAATGTCACGGCTTCCAGCATTTCAAACTGCCCGGCAAACTCGACAACACAGGCGATCAGTCACGCTGTAGCAGGTACGAATGCAGTTGCATCTGGCGTGTCAGCCACACAGCTTTCTGCCGCTTATATCGGTAGCGCCAATACCGTCAGTACCGCCTTTACTACTTCCAATATGAACCAAAATCTTTATATGCAGCAAAGAATTTCCGCTTTTCAAGCTAATCAAGCTGCTCTTTCCTGGGCGGTTACGACGAGAAAGCCGGCAATAAATTTCCAGCAAAAACTCGATTCTATACAAAATGTTGCTATAAAAGGACTTACAAAAAGCGCCAGTATTAGATCCGCAATCGTTGAACCTAAATCACTCAAAGAAATTACGGTCGCTTCTTCTCAAAAAACTACTTTTGTTCCCAAAAAAGAAAAATTAATGGTATCTGGCCAAAAAGCGGCAATGAAACTCGCCAATCAACCGATTTTAACTTCAGCCACACAAGCAGGAAAACTGCTTACGGAAACCGTATCAAAGAAGGTTGAATCCGCAGAACTCACTTTGCAGGATATCAAGAAAAAAGGCAAAGATATTGTAAAAAGTGTACAATCACGCACTTCACAGGCTATAAAGGCTTTTATTCAGCAGAAAATAATCGATGCTTTTGTTGCCTTCCCGGGATTTGCTTTGAGTCAAGGCACGCTATTGAAAGCACAGGCGACCATCCCTCCTTCAGAAATGCTGCTTTCTCGTTTCTGGGGAGATCCTGATGCTGCGCAAAGCCAGCAGAATAACTCACCCGCGCTACCGGCTTCCAAACAGGGTTCCTCTAATCAAGATTATAATCCCGAAATACAGGGAATAGTCAATTCTATTGCTGATTTTGACCGGGGAGCGATTGGCCTGGCTAAAGAATCTTCTCGGATCAAGTTACCGGTTAAAGACCACTTTATCAATAATGGCCTTTCTCCGCCTTCTTGCCAAGCTATTTTTCATGATACGGTTATCCGTGATACGGTTATTCCTGCAATAAATACGGTTATTCACCTAGATACTTCTGCTAATCACTCTTTAGTTAGATTTAATTCAATACGGCTTAATTATTCAAAAATAGCGCCTCTTTGTGCGCCTGCTTCCTATTTGGCGACAAAAGAGGCTTTTTCTTTATTATCCGATTCAAACCGCCTTTGTGAAAGGGTCAGCGCAAAGGCGGTTTTTTCATTTCTTGAGAAAGGGGGTGATTTGTGATGGATGGGGTCAGCCTAATCGTGGATGCAATTAAAGTAGCGCATATTGTCATCCTGGCAGACATTAACAAGGTTTTTGCTACCTGCAGGAATCTAAAAACAGGCAAGATACAGCTTTTTCTGATAGACCGGATCTATGCAGAGGTCTATATGTTCAGCAATAGCAGCCATATTTGGCAAGAAGTAGAGGATGAAACGGCACATCAGCATGTTCTCTCGCTGGTCTGTGACGCTTTGCAGGCTGCGCGGGTGCCGGTATATGTACTAAGAGGACAATCAAAGAATCTGGAAAGTTTACTGGGGATGTAAGGGGGGGGGAATAAACAAACAGGGGTCAGTCTGGCCTGGATTGGGCCGGACACAACTAAAAAGGAGAAACAAATGAACGTATTCAAGAAACTGATTCTCGGACTGGTAGTGCTGCAAATGGTGTTTGCTCCGGCAATCGCCTCTGCAGATATGGAAGACAGCATCAAATTGCAGAAAAACATGAAAACTATCCAGCAGTCCGGCGCGACCTTCAAGAAGGTCAGCGCAGCGGTAAGCGACATACGTAAAGATACGGTTAAGGACGATAAAACCGACGTTACCGCGGTCAGCACCCAGGAAACCCTCAAACCGCCGGTCAGGCCGGGTGACAAAGAAACCGATCCCAAGGTATGGGAGAAGTATTATAAGGATTACCTCGATTACATCAAGAAACTCGATGCCAGCAAACAACAGGCGGCATGGGAAAAGCTCGGACAGGATCTGCTCGAGTTGTCCAAAGAGCATCCGGAACGTATCTCCGCTTCCACGCTCAACACTGTCATGAGCACTCTAACTGCGGAGCTGAAAAAATGTTACGAAAGCGACAGCAAAATCGATTTCTCCAAAGTCGCCAATTCCATTGTCAGCGCAGCCCTGAACGTGGTCCAGAGCGGATCTTTCTGGAAAATGGACGAAGCAACCCAGATCGCGGTAAAGGATCATTTCACCCAGCTGGCTATCGAATTATCCTGGAGAAGCGCGAATAACGACAAATACAAGAATACCTATAATAAGATCGGCGAATTCTACGGCACGTTGATGGATAAGGGTTCGATCAATGTTAAAGCAGGCGCTTTTAACAGCCTGATGCATCTTTTCCGCATCGACAGCTGGCACAGCAATCAGGGCAACGGCGCAGTAGCCGGACAGATCCTGAACAAGGCCATTGAAACTGCCGGTGGATTGAAAGCGCTCATCAACTCGTTTATGTCCGGTATCGACAACAAATCATTGAGCGACACCGTGCGCGGCAATATCGCCGTGGCCCTGGCCAATGTCATGTACCATCGCGGCTCCCTGGAAAAGGAAAGCGGATACGACATCACCGACGCATCGTTCGACAACATGGTCAATAAGATGGTCGCTTTTATCAACGGCATCAATGACGGATCGATCAAAGCGGACAACGCCAGAGGCGCCCTGCTGCACCTGATCGGAGGCACGCTCAATCAGATGATCGCCGGCGGCAAAACCGACACCGCGGTCAACAAGAAATTGATGGATTCTTTCTGCACCATGGCCCAGAACTGCCTTAATGACTCTTCCCTGGGCATGCAGACAGCAGCGATCAATGTTTTGACCAGCTTGTTAAATAACAGCGCGAACAAGAAGGATTCCGCACTGGTCGAGCGCTTCACCAAGATACTGCTCAACTCCAAGTTCGACGTGGAGGAATATATCAAGAAAGCGCATTTAGCCATGGGTTCCGCCAAGAAGGCGGATTCCGCGGCTTATATCGGCGCGGCAATGGCGAATATCCTTAAACTCAACCTGGAAAAAGGAACCAAAAAGGTGACCGGAACGGATGTCGCGCTGGCGCTGGACGCCATCAAGAGCTGGACAACCAAAACCAATCTGAACAAAATGCGCAATATGTACGTGCAGAACCTGCTCTTCAAGGCGGTGACCGCTCTGGCCAAGCAGGTATACCAGAAAGGTTCGGACATAGCCAAGAATGCGGCTCTCGGAGAGGCACTGGTGAAAATCTATTCCCAGGTCCCGGGATTGAAGGATTCTCTGGTAGGATCGAACGCAACCGCGAGCGCCAGAGAGCTGATCAGCCAGTTGAAAGCGAACGGTTACACCGATCTGGCGAATAGGATCGAGAAAATATTCACGAACAGAACCACAACAAGCAGCTAATCTTGCAGTACGCGGGGGCTTATCCCACCGGCCCCGGGAAAGCCCCCGCCCTTCACTCTATCGACCGGGCCTAAAAGGAGGAGTGCCGTGAACAAACCTATAACGAAATTGATTGCCCTTGCGGTGATCGGGTCGTTCCTGCTCAACAGCAGCCTGCCCGCGCTGTACGCCGCGGATCCGACCAAAGACGAGCAGAACAAAACCATTGCCGCCGGCAATGACAAAGATTTCAAAACTGCCCAGGAGGCGGTGGGCAACGAGAAAAAAGTCACCGCCACCGCGGAAGACGCCACCGCGAAACCGCCGGCGCGGCCGGGCGATGACGAGAAGGACCCCGCAGTCTGGGCGAAATATTACAACGATTATCTGGCCTATATCAAGAACCTGACCGATACGGCCAAAAAATCCCAGGCCTGGACCGATCTGTGCAAGGATATGCTCAAGCTGGCCCAGGAACATCCGGAGCGGATCACCGCCGGCGCGATCGGCAACGTCATGGCTGCCATGACCGACGAGCTCAAGGAAAAATACCGCAATCCCGAGTATAAGCTGGATTTGAGCAAAGCCCAGGCGGCTTTAGTCGACGCTTCGCTGGCTTTCGTCAAAAGCGACGCTTTCAAAAAACTCGACGCCGGCCAGCAGAATCATGTCACCTGGCGTTTCACCCACCTGGCCGTGGAGTTATCCTGGCGCAGCGCTTTCAATACAGCCAATAAGGACCTGTACGGCAAGATCGGACAGTTCTTCAAAACCATGCTGGAAAGCGATTCCGTCGATGTCAAATCGTTTGCCTTTAACCATCTCATGCATCTCTACCGCACCGATGTCTGGGGTTCGCCCGAAGGCAACAAGGATGTAGCCAATCAAATCCTCAATGACGCCTTGAAAGTTTCCGGCGGGATCAAAGGATTGCTGGATTCTTTCCTGAACAGGATGAAGATAACCAATGAGAAGGACGCGGAGCTGCGGGCTCAAATCGCCTGCTCGCTGGCCAATATCGTCTGGCATCACGGGGCGCTAAGTAAAGAAGGCGGTTACACCATCACCGACGCCGACATGAACAAAGCGGTTGAAGCATCAACCGATTTCATCAAGGGCGTCAACAACGGAACAATTGAGATCTCCGGCGGCTCCAGGAATGCACTGATGCATTACTTCGGCAGCGCGCTGATCGTGTTGATGAGCGAAGGCAAGCACCAGACCGAGACCAATAAAGCCCTGGCCAACGCATTCATCACCCTGGCCCGCGACTCCTATCTGCTGGGCGAAGAGGAAGGCGGCAGCACCAGCCTGCAGGTCAGCGTAGTCAACGTGCTCACCGCGCTGATGAACACGGCGAACGCGGTCAAGGATACGGACTACGCCAAGAAGTGTTCGGATGTGCTCCTGGATAAGGACTTCGACGTAGACGACTTTATCGAGAAGGCCCGCGAATTAACCAAGAGTACCACGAATGCCGACTGGGCGGCTTATATCTGCACTGCCCTGGCTAACCTGGCCAAGATCAATCTGGCCAAAGATACCGGCAAAGTTACGGACACAGATGTCAAAAATATCGTCGCCGACATCAAAGCCTGGCTCGCCGATCCGAATCATCTGCTGGATATGCGCAACATGCACTGGCAGAAGGATCTCTATGAAGCCGTGGCGGCGCTGGCCAAACAGGTCTACGAGAAAGACGCTGCGCTGGGCAAAGACTCCGCCCTGGCCGACGATCTGGTGGCGATCTTTACCACTATCGCGGGATTGAAAGATTCCCTGGTGCAGGAATTCGGCACCACGGCTGTCGAAGGCCTGGTCAAGAGCCTCAAGGAAAACGGCTACAAAGACCTGGCCTATCGTCTGGAAATCGCCCTGTGCACGGATTCCGAGTCATTGATGAAAAAAGCCTGGGCATATTATGACGCCAAGGACATGGCCGGTGCCAGGGCTTTTGCCGATGAAGTGATCAAGCGCTACACGGACGAAGCAGTCAAACAGCAGGCGTCTCTTAAAGACTTTGCGCCGGAAGGCAAAGAGTCGGATTACTGGGCGCTTAATGATGTTGCCACTGCCCATTTTGTCCTGGGCAAGATCTACGCTGCGCAGGATAATACCGCCAAAGCCAAAACCGAATTCCAGACCATCGTCAATAAATTCGGTTACGCGCAATGCTGGGATACCAAAGGCTGGTGGTGGAAAGTCAAGGAGGCCGCAGAAAAAGAATTAAAAAACCTCTAATCTGAACCTGTAACTATGGTGCGGGGGTTTAACCAGCAGAGCTGACCCCACACAGTTCTGCCCCCTGATGTTAAGCCCCCCACCATAGTTTCTTTGTTAATAGAAACAATACTTAGCCCCGCCCACTTGATTTCTTCCTTTTTATCAGGCATACTTAATTGTAAGCACGCACGGATGCATCTTTAAGTGCGTCGCTCTTTTTTTATTCAGTTCTTAAAGTATTTGATAATTCTTATCGAAAAGCCCCGCCTCACGGGGAAAGCCACGGTTCGAGAAGAAGAAAATCATCACGTTTCTCGAGTCAGTTTAACCGGGTTGCCGAAATAAGAATCGCGCAGTCCGGTTTTTCCATTTAAAGGAGGATATCATGAACAAAAAACTGTTGATCTCAAGCGCCGCACTTCTTTGCTGCCTGCTCACCTTCACTTTCGCCTGGGCCACTGACACAAATTCGACGTATACCTCGGACAAGAAAACCATCGTAGGCGTGGGCGGGAATGTCTTTAGATCATCGGCCACCGCAGTAGCCGATGACGATGACGACAAACAGGAGAGCACCTCGGAAGCGGCTATCGAAACCATCGAAGCCACCGATCAGGACGGCAATAAAGTGACCATTAAGCTCTCCGAAGTCGACGGATTGACCAGCGCCTGGCTCAAAGCGGCGGGCTACGACGCCACCAAAAACACGGTCAAGGTGGAACTCGACGATAGCGGCAAAGTCAAGACGTTGAGCATCTATGATAAGGAAAGCAACCTGCTCAACCGTTATGACCAGGGCAGCCGGTTGATGGAATATTACCATGCCACCGGAACCCTCAAAGGCAAGCTCGATTACGTTACCTCCGACTCCACCCGGGAATCCACCTGGCGGGATCCCAAAGCCACTGATCCGGGCAAAGGCAAGGACGGCCACGTGATCGTGCAGAAATTCAACTACGATACCGCCGGGAACATCACCTCGGTGGATTATTACACCTGGACTGCCGGCAACCGCAAAAAGACCGCCGATAAACAGAAATTCTCGCGCTATATGTACCGTCAGGACACCTACAAAGACGGCAAGCTGGAAAAAACAAATTATTTCAATGATCCGCGCCCGACCTTCTGGGAACCGACCATCACCGGCACGGTGACCAAGGATAATCAGGGCCGCATCTTTTTGACCGATTCCGACGGAAAATCGTATCTGCTGACGGCGCGCAAGGACGGGTTCGACGCCGACACCGACGGCAAAGTCGGAGCCGACGAAATGTCCGCGGTCGACTGGGACGCGTATGTCGGCAAGGAGATCACCGTGCGCGGCCATCAGATCGCCGAAGAGAACGAAAGCGACGTCTATTTCAACGGCAAGAAAGCCGAATCGTTCGGAGTAGTGGACGTAGTGCAGACGGACAAAGGCGAAAAGCTGGCTGACGGCTGGGCCGAAATCAGCGAGAAAGTGACCACGGTAATGGATGACTTCTTCATCCTGGTGGGAGACGAGAAAGACGTGGACAAAGTCTACGACAAGATCTACACCCAGCTGGCCAAGGATCTGAAAGCGGCCGGCATCTCCGACGCGAACATAGAGAGTCTCGCCGACGCGGACATGAAAGAAACCTGGACGCCGAGCTCTTCGACGGTCATCACGGATTTCACCAAATACACCGATTCCGCGTCCCTGATCGCCAAGGCCTGGGAATACAGCAAGGCTAAAGATTACGCCAACGCCCGCGCTTTCTCCGAAGAAACCATCAAGCGCTACGCGGATAAAGCCAAAGAACAGCAGGCTTCTTTGCGCGATTACGCTTCTTCGAGCAAAGCCGCGGATTACTGGGCGCTTAACGACGTAGGCACCGCCGCTTTTATCATCGCGGAAAGCTACAAAGATGAAAAGAACTATACCAAAGCCCGGGAATATTACAATACCATCATCTCGAGTTACGGATACGCGCAATGCTGGGATACCCAGGGCTGGTACTGGAAGATAAAAGAAGCGGCGGAAAAAGCTTTGAAAGAAATAAAGGACAAATAACTCCGCGATCGAGAAAAGAGTTGTTTTCCGGCACAAATTGTGCTACAACATAAAACATGAAAAGACAAAGTGCAGCTTCTCTACTATTATGCGTAAACCTGATGCTGTGCGCGATGCTCACGCCATCCAACGCCGGCGCCCAGGAAAAAGATGAACTTGCGACATTTGAGGAACAGGCACTTTCCCTGACCGGAACGCTGATCAAGGTAAAAATGACCCAGTCGCCGGACAACCCATGGGAAGAACTGGCCCTCAAAGACGCCAAGGGCACACTGTACATTCTTATTGGCAGCGCAGTAGAACAACTTCTCCCCCTGGTGGGGAAAACAGTCTCGGTTCAAGGCTTCTCCAAACCGCCAATGAGAATACAAGGCACTAACTGTACAGTAATAGAAATCGCCAAATTCACGCTGGCAGACAGCCCAGATAAATAGCCGCAATCCTTTGTAACACATAACATTATAACAATGTTAACAGAGGAAAAAGCTGGCTATTCCCACCTTGAAATATTCTAATTTATCTGTTATACTATTAGTGTAAATGCACATTTTTTTAAAGCTCTTTTTTAGCTCTTTTTAAAAGTATTAATTTTACCGATAATGCCAAACCCAGCGCAAGCTGGGGACCTCCTCTTGTGAGGAGTTCGGCCGAAACACGTCAGGAACACGCCGAAGGAAAGCCACGGATCGAGTAAAAACCATATTCTATTTTTGTTTATTCGATAGCCGGGTTGCCGAAAGCATATGTATATTTAGCAATCCGGTTTTTTCTTTTTTTACAAACGGGGTCAGTTTGGGAGGAAAAACATGAAAAAAATTATTTCTCTGGTAACCGCATTGAGCATCGCCGCATGGAGTTGCCTGCCTGCCTGCGCTCGAGCAGCCGATATCGAAATCAGTAACGCAGAAACCATTTCGTCCGACCAGTACGTCGGCGAGGGTAACCTGCAATATCTCAACGACAAAATCCAGGCCGGATATTACGTGCCGGAATTCTCCAAGATCGACAACGTGCAGAATGAGCGCGTCAACAAACGCAACAACATCGAGAACCTGGTCCAGAACTCGTTTAAAGCCGCTCCCGAATCGTTCCAACAGGTGGAGATCGTCAAAGACCATCAGGACTATGCTGCCTATCAGCTGACCACGGAATTCCAGAAAGCGGAAAAGAACGCCGTAGCGGTGCTCTCCGCGCATAATATCGATACATACATCCCTTATTCCGACGGCAGCGTGCAGTATTTCCAGGACGGGTTGCTGATGATGGTGACCAACTCGCGCGTGGTCGACGAATACGGCAACGTTTCCCGCAAAGACATGTTCAACATGGAATATACAGAAAACCGCCTGCTTAAAAGCTACGAAACCACCATCACCGACAACCTCGGAAATCTCTCCAAACAGAAATGGGAAGGCGCGTACACCGACGATTCGGTCTTCTGGGGCGGCGACGCTTCCAAGGCCAACAAGCATTATAAATCGTATACCGTCACCGAAACCGATCATAACGGCAACATCACCACCACGCAATGGGAAGCCGGCACGTACGAAGGCAAGTACCTGCGCGACTATACCCAGAACATGGAAGAACAGATCAACGGTACCGAATCCAATACCAAGTTTACCCGGACTTCTTCTCTCCATCGTTTCAATATCGAATATTACGCTCCCGGCGTAGTCAAAGAGTACGACGAGCAGGGGCAGGATTGGCATAAACCCGGATCTGCCGGGGACAACATCCCTTACACCTACGAACTGCACCGGTCCGACCTCACCTACAACACCAAGGGCCAGACCACCGGCTATCATGAAGAGCGCTCTGAAATCCCGGCGTTCGACACCACCAAAGATTACGCCTCATATTTCACCGAAGAAGGCAAGAGCCAGTGGACCACCACGGTCAGCGACGTCACCCTGGAATATCTCGACGCGCCCAGCGGGTATGGCAACGACGTGGAAGAGGACCCCAGCAGGCTCAAGAGCACTAGGGTCGTGTCCACCACCACGCAGGCTGACGGCGGGACCAGGACCGAAACATCAACCACCACGTACTCTTACGACAAGAACTTCAAGCTCATCGGCGGCACCGGCGAATCGACATTCAACGGTAAAGCCTCGAAGTGGATCGAATACAAAGACGCGGCGGGCAATGACCTGACTCGCGAAGAAAAGGACGGCGTAGTCAAATATTACTACTGGACCAAGGACGAAACCGATCCAAGCAAAGGCGTCAAAACCTACGTGGAAGAAGCCAATGTTACCGCCACTACCCGCGACGGCAACAGATATTCGGGCACATCCACGACCACCTATGAGATCGTGGGTGGAAAGCCTCTGGCCGGCAAGGTAGAGAGCAGCGTTACTTCCTACGGCGCAGACGACAAAACCATCGTCAGCACGGAAAATTCAACGACCACCTATACCTACGGCCTGGTCAATAACAACATCAGTCTGCTGTCGACCGTCGAGAAGACCACATCCAATCAGCCGGAACTCGATCCGGACAAGGAATATCAGACCACCAAAGAGATGACCACCACCTACACTTATGACAACCTGGGAAATCTCCACGAAGTCAAAGGCACCGGAACGGAAAACGGCTGGGATTATTCCGACGACGCCGGCTTCAAGGATCCGTATAAAGCAACGATCACCACCACGTATGAAGTGACACTGGGGAGATCACTGTTGAAATATACCGACGAATCGCGCGCATATTACACGGAAGAAGAATACAAGAACGTAACGAAATAACCAATCAGGAGGACGAAATGAAGCCACGGAACAGCACCATCGAACTACTCAAACCGCTCATCTGCGCAGTTGCCACGCTGGCCTTGATCGCCGGACAAATCGCTCCGGCGCTGGCCAAGACCACCGTCGAGGTGACCGATGAGGACACCAAGATCATCGAAAGCACCAAGCACGTCGAGAATTTTTACAACGATTTCGGCGTCTGTTACCAGTCCACCGAAACCTCGACCACCAAGCAGCAAACAAGCGTAACCACCAAGACCACCGACGACGCTACCGGAAAAACCGAAACCAAAACCACCACCAACACCACGACATCCACCAGCGTAATGACCAGCACCTGGAAGAGCGGCAGCCTGAAGGTGGACACGATCACCGGAACCAGCACCACCACCGGCGATGACGAATCCAAGCAGACCTCCACCAGCAGCACCGTGTATACGTATAATAACAACGGCCAGTTGACCGGCGCCAGCGGAACTATCCATACCTCCGGCGGCGGCGGCAAAGACGGGAACGGCAAAGCTCTGGGCAATTACGAATCCGATACCGTGGAAACCTATGTGATCAAGAACGGCCAGGCATTGCGCGTCCGCTCGGAAACCACCGGCAAAAGCTACGGCGTTGACAAGCAGTCCGACACGGTAGTCGCCAATTCCAAGCAGATCACCACGTACGATTACGATTTGATCGGCGGCGCCTGGCACGTAACCCAGGAAGTGTCCACGTCGAAGAACACCAATACGAAGGACGAGGGTTACGAAGAAATCACCAAGACCAAAACCTACGAGCGCGATTCCCACGGCAAGATCACCAATATGACCGTAGAAGCCAGCGGCACCCAGGTGGCCTATGACGATCTGGGCGGCAAGTGGGTATTCACCATGGATAATTACACGGTGGAGATAAAGAAACCCGAAGGCATTCACGGATGGCGCATCGGAAAAGAATCATACGACTGGAAGAATACGTCGAAGCCTGACTACGGCACAGGCGCAACGGAAAGCGTCACGGCCAAGAACACAGCTGCCACAGACACCAAAACCGGCACCTCGGCGTGGAACAGCAAAACCGGCACAATTAATGCGGTCTTGAAGAATTAAATCATCCGCATAACAAGCGCATAACCGACAGGGGCCTTTTCCAAAAACAAGGAAAAGGCCCTTTTCTTTGCAACCGGATATTGACTCTTCGCCGGACTATGCTATAATACGTAACTTAATAGGAGGAAAAATGTTAGAAAAAACCAAAACTCTTGTTTTGCTCTGTTTTTCCCTCGCGCTGACGTTGCCTGTCAAGGGACACTGCCAGCCCGATAAAGCGCAGTCGGAGGTGATTGAGGGCCGGCTTATACTGGAGCAGCGCGGCGATACGCAGCGGCTGATTGTGCATGGCCGCAATGCCCGCGCCTACCTTCCCGAAGGACCGCTACTGGAAGAACTCAAGAAGCTCCGCGTTGCGCTGGGAGAAAAAAACCTGGTTGTCCTGACCGGCACGCTTGACGGGAACTATACCATTTCCTGTGACCGCATCAACGACTATGGCAGCGACGAAAAAGGGACGCCTGAAGTAAAAACAGCCATCACCTGCTATCGCTATTACGCTTTCCGCGTGGAGAAGATCGTCTCCAGCTCGGTGTCGCCGGAGACCATTTCCCCTCCCGAGCGCGACTCGCAACAGGAAAACAAAGCCCTGAAAATGATCTCCCGGGAGGAGCTGACCCCGCCTGTTTACGGCGAGATCGCGGGCAAGATCAAGAAGATCAATCTGCGTTCGCCGGTCAAAACTCTCGAGATCGCAAACAGCGACGCGCAAAGTGAGCTCAAAACCATAACCCTGATTATAGGGACCAGGACCCGGATAGCCAAAAACACCGGTTCCGGCGAACCGACGGTCATGTTCGCCGAACAATTACGCCCCGGCCAGCAGGTTACCGCGACCTATTCTCGCAGTGAAACTAAAACCGAAGGGTTATTCATCACCGTGACCAAAGAATAACCGCTTGCCGATTGCTTTTTCGGCGCAATAGTATATAATACAATCATGAGTATTGCCAAAGGCTCCATAGAGCGGCCGATCACCACCCTGATGATTTTTGCCGCGGTCATCCTGGTTGGCTTAATCTCCTGGGTTAAACTGCCGCAAGAGCTCTTCCCCACCATCTCCTACCCGCAGATCACTGTCGTCACCAGCTACGAAAATGCCGCGCCCGAAGAAATCGAAAGCCTTATCACCAAGATCGTGGAAGAAGCGGTCGGCACGGTCAACGGAGTCAAGCGGATTTCCTCCATCTCTAAAGAAGGTTCTTCCCTGGTCATGGTGGAATTCAAATGGGGCACCAACATGGACTTTGCCGCTCTTAATGTCAGGGAAAAAGTCGACCTGATCAAAGAAAGGCTGCCCCGGGAGGCCCAGGAACCCATCGTCATGAAGTACAACCCTTTTGATCTGCCGGTAGCCAATCTGGCAGTCACCGGACCGCTCTCTCCCCTGGAAATGCGCGAGCTGGCCCGAAAATTCATCAAAGACGCGATGGAAAAAGTGGATGGCGTGGCTTCCGCGACCATCACCGGCGGCGATCAACGCGAAATACTGGTTGAAATCGACCAGGCCCGTTTACGCGCTTCCCAGATATCCATCGTCTCGATCGTCGAAAGCTTGAAATCCGCCAATCTTAATTATCCCGCCGGCACGATCAAAGAAAGCTTTTACGAATATTTGATCCGCACCATGGGCGAATTCCAGAAGATCGAAGAGATTCAGGATACCCCTACCGCTCTGGACATCCCTGAAGAAAAAGCCAAAACGGTCAAAGAAAAGGAAAAAGAGGAGCAAAAAAGCCGGCGGCTGGTTTTCTTGAAAGACATTTCCACGGTTAAGGATTCGGTTAAGGAAAAAACCAGCATTGCCCGCTACAACGGCAAACCCAGCGTATCCCTGGTGGTCCGCAAGCAATCCGGCACCAATACTCTGGCCGTGGTCAAAGGGATCAAGCGGGAGATCCGCAAGCTCCTCAACCAGAAGCTGCCCAAGGGTGTCAAAATCCAGATCACTTACGACCAGTCGCAATTCATCCAGGAAGCCATCAGCAGCGTACGCGACGCCGGATTGCAGGGCGCGGTCCTGTCGTTTATCGTGCTCTTCCTGTTCCTCTGGGAAATGAAATCGTCCCTGATCATCACCAGCGCTATCCCTCTTTCCATCACCGCTACCGCCTTCGCGATGTTTATCGCTAATCTTTTCGGAGCCAACATCAACCTTAACATGATGTCCCTGGGCGGCCTGGCCATGGGCGTGGGCATGGTGGTGGACAACGCCAACGTGGTTATCGAGAACATCTACCGCTACCGGCAGCTGGGAAAATCATTCAAGGATTCCATTGTGGACGGGACCACGGAAATGATCTCTCCGATCATGGGATCCACTATAACCAATATCGCGGTATTCGTGCCGTTTGTCTTTGTCGTGGGCATCGCCGGGCAGATATTCAAACAGCTCTCGTTCACTATTTCGTTCTCGCTGATCTCCTCGATCGTGGTCGCGATCTCGCTGGTGCCGGTGCTGCTGCTCTTGTGCAAGGACTCGCCGAAAGATAAAGAGAACATGCAGCGGGTGGAAGAGAAAACCGAGGTATACCGGGAACAATTCAAGAGTTGGCTGGTGGGCATGATGGAAAACCGGGGCGCGGTAGTGGGCGCTTGCCTGATCGCGTTTGTGGTGAGCATCGTGGTGCTGGTGACGCATCCGCGTCAGTTCATGCCCAAGGTCGACCAGCGCCAGTTCATCATCAAAGTGGATCTCGCGCCGGGCACCCGCCTGGAGATCACGGACAAAGTGGTGCGCAAGGTGGAATTTCTGCTCCTGGGGATGCCGGAGACCAAAGATATTACCGTGAATATCGGCTCCACCGAAGAAAAAGACTCTGCCGAAAAATCCGCTGTCCAGACCCTGGGCAGCCATCAATCGCAAATTCTGGTCAACCTGAAGAAAAAATCGCGCCAGGCCAGGCGTTCCACCGACGACGTAATCCAGTTTCTCAAAGGGCGGCTGGAAAAAGAGGAAACCGAACGCGCGCAGATAGAATATATCGCCCAGGAAACATCCCTGGGCAGCGCTCTCGAACAGGGAGCGCCTATTGCCATCGAGCTCAAGGGCGCCGACCTGCGCCGCCTCTCCACCTTCGCTTCCATTATCGAAAGCAAGCTCAAGAACATTTCCGGCGTCTACGGCGTAAAAAGCAGCATGTCGCCGCCGAGCCCGGAAACTAAATTGCTGGTCCGCAAGGACAAGGCTTCGCTCTATGGTCTCTCGGTGCGCGATATCGCCGTCACTTCTCAAGTCGCCTTAAAAGGCTATGTGGCGACCAAGTTCAAAGAAAAGAATATCGAAGAGGATGTGGACATCCGCGTGCGGCTGCGGCCACAGGATAGAAACGCCCTGAATAACCTGCGCCACCTGCTGGTGCATTCCCCCCTGGGCATGGACGTCTCCCTTTCCGATCTGGCGTATTTGACCAAAGGCACCGGCCCTACCGAGATCAAGCGCATCGATCAGCAGCGCAGCGTGATCGTCACCGCCAACATCTATAAACGGAATTTCTCCCGCATTGCCGACGACATCAACACTATTCTTGCGGCATTGCGCAGAACCACCATTCCCATGGATTATTCGGTCGAGCTGGCCGGTGAACAACAGCGCATGAAAGAATCTTTCGCCAGTCTGGCCTTCGCTTTGACCTTCGCCATTATCCTGGTCTATATGATCATGGCCGCCGAATTCGAATCGTTATGGCAACCGCTGCTGATCATGTTCACCGTTCCGCTTTCATTGATCGGCGTGGCGTTCTCTCTGTTTATCACCCGGACCCCCTTGAGCGTCGTGGCCTACCTGGGCATCATCATGCTCGGCGGTATTGCCGTCAACAACGGCATCGTGCTCATAGAATTCATCAACTCCCTGCGTCAGGAAGGATACTCTCCTCTGGAGGCGGCGATCGAAGCCAGCCGCATACGTCTGCGCCCCATTCTCATGACCTCCTTAACCACCATCCTTGGTTTGCTGCCGCTGGCCCTGGGCATCGGCGAAGGATCAGAATTGCAGGCGCCCATGTCGCTGACAGTCATGGGCGGGTTGATCTCATCGACTTTTCTCACGCTGGTTTTCATCCCCGCAGCCTACGTCTTGCTTATGGAAACCTTCCCCTGGCTGCCCTCTCCTGCGCTGGTGACCTGGGAAGAGCCCGCGAAAAGCAGTCCGGTTCAAGCCGAAGGCGTGGCGGTTTTGCCGGGAACGCCCGTGCATACACAACCAGCGCCCGCGGAGCAGGCACAACCGCAGGTTGCGGCGACGCCGGAGCCGGTAATCCCGGCTGCCGACGTAGAGATACTCAAACAAAAAATGCAGACGGAGTTGGCGGCTGAACAAGCCAAGCTTTCCGCGCTTACCGAACAGCTCCGCCACCAGCAAACCTCGCATGCATCCAGTCTAGGCGAACGCGAAAAACAACTCGCCGAGATACAGACGCAGCTGCAGGAAAAAGAAAAACACATCGCGAATCTGCAACGGCATATAGAAGAGCAGAAAACCCAGCATGATTCTTCCGTCGCCAGCAAAAGAGGGGAAATGGAACAGCTGCACCGTTCCCTGGAAGAAAAGCAGAAGGAAATGGGGGATCTTTCAGCAAAACTCCAAAGCCAGCTGCAGGGATACAAGATCGCAGTGAGCGAACGGGAAAAACAGATCATTGAAGTGCAGAAACAGCTCGCAGAGAGAGAGCAACATATCGCCGATCTGCACCAGGAAATCGAAGATCAGCGCAAACAACAGCAGGCATTACTGGCCCAGCGGCAGAAAGCAACCAGAGCCGAACCCCGGTCTAAACCTGCGCCGCGACCGGCTCCCGCCCAACCGATACTGCCCGAGAAAGCAGCAGAAACGATCGAGCGCAGACAAACCGCGGAACCGGCGGCCAGGGAAACCGTCCCGGCGGCCGAACCAACCACTCCTCTTGCCGCCGAATCAACAAGCGCAACGGCCGAAGTGAGCCCGCGGCAGGCGGAGCTCCTGGAGAAGCTGAAAACACTTAAAAAGATTACCCGCAAGGAATACGCGGACCTGTTGCATATTTCCATCCCCACGGCGGCAAGAGATTTAAAAGAACTGGTGGATAAAAAACGTATCATCGGCAAAGGCCCCCTCGGCCCGGGCAGATGGTATGAGTTAACCTAGAACATGACGATTCCCGATATTTCCGTCCGAAGGCCGACATTGACCTTCATGTTCCTGCTGGGCATTGTCCTGGCCGGCTGCGTAGCATTCATGCAGCTGCCCGTGGAAATGATGCCCAATATCGCCTTCGGCGATATCACCATCAATATCGACGTGCGCGGCGGCATGCCTGCTTCCGAAGTAGAGAAACGCATCACCAAACTGGTGGAAGAAGCGGTCGGCGGCGCCACCCATCTCAAAAATCTCATCTCTATCTCCAAGGAAGGCAACTCCACCGTTATCCTGGAATTCGAACCGGGGATCAACATGGATTTTGCCGCCCTGGAGGTGCGCGAGAAATTCAACCGCATCCGCAACAGGCTCCCCCAGGAAATCGAAAAACCCGTCGTGGCTAAATACGAATATATGGACGTGCCGATCATGATCCTGGCAGTAACCAGCAGAGTCAACCGCAGCCCCGAACAGTTGCGCAAGATCGTCGACGAAACCGTCAAAGACCGCATCCAGAGAGTCGAAGGCGTGGCGAATGCCGAAGTCGCCGGAGGCCGCGAAGGCAAGATCATTATCGACGTCGACCAGCGCAAATTACAGGCCTACGGGCTCCCCATTAACCGGCTGGTGGATATCATCAACGTGAACAACGAGAACTCCATGGCCGGCGAAGTTTATGGGGACAGGAATAAATACCTGGTCCGGACCATCGGGGAGTTCAAGTCGCTTGCGGACATCGAAAACCTGGCGGTAGCCACCACCAAGGAAGGCTCGGTCATCCGGCTCAAGGACGTCGCCCAGGTCAAAGATTCCTATCTCGATCCGGTGGCGTTCGCCCGCCTCAACGCCAATCCCGTGGTGTCCATCTACGTGCAGAAAGAATCCACCGCCAACACCGTCAAGATATCCAAACATATCCATGAAGAAGTAGCCAAGTTGCGCGGGATCGTGGATAAAGACATCCAGATCAACCTGACGTTCAACCAGGCCGAAGTGATCCAGCAGGCCATCAATCAGGTCAAATCCTCGCTGTTAGTCGGCGCATTGCTGGCGGTCGCGGTCCTGCTTATTTTTCTGCGGGATTTTCGCCTGGTCAACATTATCGGGTCCTGCATCCCCTTCTCACTTTTGTTCACCCTTTTCCTGATGTGGGCAACCAACCTGTCCCTGAACGTCATCTCTTTGAGCGGTCTGGCCCTGGGCGTGGGCATGCTCGTGGATAACGCCATTGTGGTTATGGATAACGTCTTCAAAAAACGCGACGAGATCATCGAGCAGCGGCATCTGCATTTCCCGGGAGTGGAAAAGAAATGCGCGGTGGAAGGTGCGGACGAGATGTATCTGGCCATTGTGACCTCCACGATCACCTCGGTAATCGTTTTCCTTCCCCTGGTCTTCATCAACAAGGAGATCCAGCAGCTCTACAGCGGGATCGCTTTAACCATCACCTTCTCTCTGCTCGCCTCGCTCTTGACCGCGTTGACCATCGTTCCGCTGATGCTCTCCCGCATCCCGGTTTCCCTGCCCGATCCGGCGCAGCCGCAGAAGAAACCCGGTTTGCTCAAGCGCATACACCGAGGATTTATCCGGCTGATGCAGAATCTCTACCGGGGGATCATCTCCGTGATCATCGCCCTGCGTTATCTGCTGGTCATCCTCGCCGCGATCGCGTTCATGTACGCTCTTAATGAAGGCAAAAAGCTGGAAAAGGAATTCATCGGGATCGCCGAACAGAACAAATTCACCGTCTTCATCGAAATGCCTACCGGCACCCGGATCGACGTGACCAACAAAGTGGTGGAGAAAGTCGAAAAGATCCTCAAGCAGTTCCCCGACATCAAAACCTCTACCGCGAAAGTCGAGCCCTGGTCGGCGAAGATCTTCGTGGAACTGGTGCCGTTCAAAAAGAGACGGCTTTCCTCGGCGGAAGTCATGGGACAATTGCGCCCCCTGACCGCCTCGCTGGACCCGGCGTTCATTTATTTCGAGGAACAGGAAGAGGTGGGGACCAAGGAAATCATCATCGATATATTCGGCTACGACTACGACCGGCTCAAAGATCTGGCCATCCAGATCGCGCAGAAAGTCCAGGGCATCCCCAAATTTACCGACACTAAAATACGCATGCGCGAAGGCCGGCCGGAGCTGCATTTCAACATCGATAAGCGCCAGGCGGCGCTGTTCGGGCTGACCGTAGAAAATATCGCCCTGGCGCTGCATACCAATACCCGCGGCCTGGTCGCCACCCGTTACCGCGGGAAAGAAGAACCGATGGTGCGCATCAAAGATTCTTATTCCAGCGCGCGGGAAGGCATAGCCACTTCCTTCGCGGGGATCAAGAAAACCGACGCCGCGCCGGACAAAGAAGCGAAAGAAACCGAAACCATTGTCCGTATAGAAGAGCGCTTCCGCAATTCATTTGAAGCGCTGCGCCGGACCAGTTTCGTTACCCCTGACGGCCATCCGGTATTTTTAACCCAGATCGCGGAATTTAAATTCGAGGTCGGTCCCAGCGAGATCTGGCGCAAAAACAAATCGCGCATGGTCCAGGTCAGCGCGAATACCGGCGGCACCGCTCTGGGCACTGCCGCGGACCTGGTTAAACAGGCGCTGACCGAGCTGCAATTGCCTTCTCTGGATTACCGCTGGGAACTGGGCGGCAATTACGAAAAAATGGTCAATACCCAGAAAGAGCTGGTGGTCGCAGTCGTGGGCGCCCTGATTCTGGTATATATGGTGCTGGCCAGCCTGTTTGAATCGATGGCGCAGCCATTTATCATCATGGCCACCGTTCCGCTGGCGATCATCGGCGCGATTCTGGCGCTGCGCTACACCAACAAACCGGTAGGCACCGGCGTGCTTATCGGCGGGATCATGCTTTTCGGCATTGTGGTCAACAACGCCATTGTTCTGGTGGACCGCATCAATTTTGTGCGCAAGAATCCGGATTACCTGATGACCGTGCGTAAAGCGGTAATAGAATCCTCGTTGCACCGCTTGCGTCCGATCATGATGACCTCGTTGACCACGATACTGGGGCTGATCCCCATGGCCCTGGACAAGAGCGAATCTTCGAACCTCTGGGCGCCGCTGGCCATCACGGTCATCGGAGGCATGACGGTTTCCACCGTGCTGACGCTGCTGATCATTCCCTGCGTATACATGATCTTCGTTGATTTCCGGCTGGTCAGAAAATAACCGGAAAAAACCGTTTACTTATACGGTGGTTTCATTTACAATGATGGTAAAGGAGGCTGTATGGGCGCAAAAATTGCCAAGCTGCTGCTGGGCCTGGTGGTCTTATTCTGGATCGTCTTCATCGGCTGGGGAATGCTCAAGACCTATTTGAAAGTCGGCCCGGACGCCTCCATTCCCGAAACCATAGAGAAAATAAAAGAAACCGTCCAGCAAAAGACTTCCGGAGAGCAGGCGCCGGAATCGCCTGAAACGCAAGGCAAAGACGGCCAACCGCTGGCGCCCGCGGAAACCATTCTGCCGCAAGCCCGCACCCTGCGTTTGAAAGTCGCGCCTAAATTTATCGACGTGCTTCCGGTCATGGGCACGGTCAAAGGCGAAACCGAAGTCGAATTGCGCTTTGAAATCAACGGCGTGATCGAAAAGATCTTTTTCCGCGAAGGCGAGAAGATCAAAAAGGGCGACCTTATTGCCATCCTCAACTCCCGCGACGCCGAGCTGAAATATGTATACGCCCAGAGCAAATTCCATTCCGCGCAGGCAGGGTACAATTCCGTGCTTAAACAACTGGAAATCCATAAAAAACTCTATGAAGCCGGCGCGATTATCAAATCCAAGATGGAACAAATCGAATTGGAAGTAGAAAGCGCTCGCTACCAGCTGGAAACCGCGCGCAGCGAACTGCAGATCGCGGAAAACGAAATGAAGAAAACCAAGATATACGCCACCAAAGACGGCGTGATGGGGCCGCGCGATGCGGAAGAAGGCGAATTCGTCACTTCCCAGGATAAGGTTGGCTCCCTGTTCGAGATCAAGAACGTCTTCGTGGAAGTCGGCGTGGTCGAGCGCGATATCGAGAAAGTCAAGATCGGGCAGAAAGCCAAGATTTATGTCGACGCCTACCCGACCATACCTTTTCAGGGATTCGTGGAATATATCTTCCCGATTGTGGAAGGAAAAAGCCGGACCCTTACGGTTAAGCTCAAGGTGAAGAATGACGAAGGACTGTTGCTGCCGGGGATGTTCAGCCGGGCGGACTTAAGCATTGTTGAACTGGACAATGCCCTCATGGTGCCTTCCAGCGCCCTGATCAATGTTAACGAAGCTTTCCAGTTGCTGGTTATTCCCGCTGCTTCCATTCAGGGCAATCCCGATGAGGGACAGATCGGAGTAGTGCAGACACGCTCGGTTTCCGTGGGATACTTTACCAGCGATTATGCCCAGATACTCTCCGGAGCCCAGGAAAATGATCTGGTGATCATTGAAGTTTCAGGCGATATTCAGGATAACGGCCAGGTCAAAATCGTGAGCACCGAAGAACTCTCCTTCTAGGCAGACGCTTTCCCCAAATATTAGTCTAGCAATTAGTTGCAATGATATTCGCTCGCGGTTTTCCTGGACCGGCAGGGACATAAAGCCCCCTCTCCTTCCGCAACTTATTCACAAAGATTCTATCCCCTAAGGGAATATCAATTTTGCGGAATTGGCTTTCTTCAGTCCGATCGAACCCAAGTAAATAACGCGCATAATGCGCCTGCGCATCGTTTAAGCTCCGGCCGAACTCCCGAAAATACGGATCCTCGCAGGTGATGTCATCATTCTCCCCCAGGCAATAAAACCGCGCGCTGCTATGTGCATACTCCGCGGCGACCGATACTATGTTCTTCCTCACCGGGTTTCGCTCGATATATCTGCCGCAGGCAAAAAGATAAGACTCTTTCTGCACCGGCTGCGATTTAAATCTTCCTTGCCACAATAGACCATATGTCTCATATTTCCGGTGAAAATGCCTGGTGTATGAAACATTAAGGCCGGCCATGACCCGCGAAATTAACCGCGGCTCGGCAATCTCCAGCAATAAATGATAATGATTGGGCATGATTACCCAGTGATAAATCTGTATAGAGAACAGTTCAATGTATTTTTTAAGGAGACATTTGAAGAAAATGCAATCCGACTCATCACAAAAGATGACCTTGCGGCTATTGCCGCGATTGAAGATATGGTAAATAAGCGATCCTGTTAATCGATGTTTTCTAGCGCATGAAGGCATTTGTCTTCTCCGCTATAATAGACGCGCGAAGTCGACAAATCTAACGATAAATTTTATTAATTTTTAATGAGGGAATAATATTATTGTAACTCTTTTTACCGCATTGGGTTGGGGAAAGCGTCTGCGGGTTTGTCGGCGAGGGCGAGGTAGCTGCCGTAACAGGAGAACACGGGAAAATGTTCTCCCAGCAGAGAAGAAACCCGGCCGCTGCCGGCGATCTTGACCGGGCAAAAGCCGATAGAGTGGAGAAGACGAATAAGTTCGCGGGGATTATGCTGGGAAACGTGCGGCCCCCCAAGCACGCTTTTCCCTCTTGCCTTGAGCAGCAGGAAATCCGGATTCGGGGTGGTCAGCAGCAACCTGCCTCCCTTGCGCAGGACACGCCAGCACTCCTGCAGAGTTTTTGCAACATCCTGCGCATAGATGTGCTCAATGAACTCTCCGGCAACAACCGCATCTACGGACGCATCATCTAAAGCTATGCTCGTGGCGGAACAACAAAGAAGTTGCTGATAGATATCCGAAGGGATCTTTTTGAGGTGAGCCGTAACGCAATCCAGCCCAATCAGTTGCAAATCTTTACGCTCCCGCCTAAGCACCATGCCCCCCCTGCCGGCATTACAGCCGACATCAAGAACTACTTTTGACATGGTTGGTAAATAACGGACGAATTGCCGATATCTGCTTTCAGTAAAGGGGTCTTTTTCAGGGCGTTCGTCGGAGGAATTGAGCCGCTGATAATCGCAGTCGGTTTTCATGCGGAAGATTTGGTAGCCCCAACCGGATTTGAACCGGTGTTTAATGGCTGAGAACCATCCGTCCTAGACCAGGCTAGACGATGGGGCCACTGGTTGAAATGCAGTATATATATTAACATATTTTGTAACCCGGTCAATCAAATTTGTTGACCTTTCCCCCTCGCTGGTATATACTGCTATAAAATATGGTGCGATTAAACGACCGCTATCGAACTGACAAAATAATGATCGACATAGGCGTTGGCGTAAGTCTTGAGAAGAACGAGATCGCTGCTTCAGAAGAGGCGGTCCGGCAGGCAAAATCAAGAAAAGCCAGCAAAGAAAAGATCGATCTGGTGCTCACGTTCAGTACCGCGGATTTCTCGTCAGTCGCACTGATCAAGCATCTCAACACCTTCCTCGGCGACGTCCCCATTTTCGGCTCAAATTCTTCGGCGCTCATCACGGAAAAAGGCATTTTCAATCACGGGCTTGTCGTCATGCTCATCGGCTTCCCCGAGGGGGTTTATTTCAACACCGCCTACACTAAAACCAACGAATTTGCCACCAGCACTGCTGCCGGAGAAGATCTGGGAGAAAAGCTTCTGTACGGCTTCCAGAATGTCTCCCGGACCTTAAGCTTCCTGCTCTTTGACCGCATGGAAGAATCCGGAGCGCAATTCATGACCGGTCTGCAGTCTAAACTGGGCCGAAGCTTTCCCTGCATCGGGGCGTCGATTTCCAATCCGGCGCTGGCCGGCCGCGATTCGCTTTTCTTTAACACCACGATCCTCAATAACGCCTGCATAGGAATCCTCTGGGGAGGAAAATTCAATTTCGGACTGGGGTTGAAACACGGCTGGAAACCATTGGGGAAACCCCATACGATCACCCAGGCATACGACAACATCATCGTTTCCATCGACGACCAGCCGGCGATCGGTATCTATGAAGAATATCTCAACTATGACATCTCCCGGCTCAAGAAAGAATTCAAAAAGTTGTCCATTCTCTATCCTTTCGGGATGCGCGTGCCCGGGCAACAGGAATATCTCCTGCGCAACGTGACCTCTATAGGCGACGACGGTTCCCTGGTCTGCCGGGGGAACGTGCAAACCGGCAGTTCCGTGCGTTTGATGATCAGCACCAAAGAAACCTGTCTGGAGGCAACACGGGAAGCGCTCAATGAAGCCAAAACGCATCTGGCATCGCAATCCTACCGTTTTCACAAGAACGATTCGTCGAAGATGGCGATTATTTTCAATTCATTCCCCCGCGCGGTTTCGTTACGCCGCGAGATAAAGAAAGAACTCGAGCTTATCCGGGAAACCCTTGACCCGGAGACCCCGATAATCGGCGTGTATACCCATGGGGAGCTGGCCCCGCTCTTATCCACCAGCTACCACGGACAGGCGTATTTCCAGAACCAGACTATTTCCATACTTATTATTGAGGCATAATTATGTTTGACTTCCTGATGATGATACTGGGCCTGGCGAGCTTTGCCGGATGCATCGCCCTGGCAATCGTGCTGGTTCTGAAGATCGGACAGGTCAGCCAGCTTGAGACCTCGGTCAACAATCTCAAATACACCCTGGACGAGATGGATGAACAGGCCAAGCTGGTCGTGCGCACCGATATCGAACTGAACAAAACGCAGGAAGAACTGGATAAGAAGGTCAACGGTCTTTACACCCTGCAAAAGCTGACCCGCTCGATCAGTTCGACGCTGGACGAAACGCAGATTTTCGGCAAGATCGAGCAGGAGCTGGTGGAAAATCTCGGGTTCGAGAAAGCCGCGGCATTTTTACGCAATGAGTTTACCGGCAATTATATCTTTTATCTGGAGCTCAACTACGCGGAAGAGGAGCTCGAAGCTATCCGGCAATTCGTCCAGGCGCAGAGCGACGCGTTCCACCAGATGATCAATAATGAAAAAGGCATGTCGTCGGTATCGCCGCAGGTCGACCGGCAATTGAGAGAACAGATAAAGAAAACCTTCAAAGTCATTTCTTTCGTTATCTCTCCCATCCTGCCGAAAGAAGGCAATAAGGGGTTCCTTTTTGTCGGTTCAACCGACCCCGATCTGATCATTAACGAAGGGGATGAAGAATTAATGAACATCCTGGCGAATCAGATCGGTCAGGCGCTGGAGAACGCCCGTCTTTTCGAAAAAACCTGGCAGGCGCATCAAGAGCTGGAAAAGCGGGTGGAAGAACGTACGAGAGAATTAAGCGTAGCGCTGGAAGAAGTCAAGCGCATCAGCCAGCGCAAAAACGATTTCGTTTCCAATGTTTCTCATGAGCTGCGCACCCCCCTTACTTCGATCAAAGGATACGCCTCTATCCTGCTCTCGGGCAAACTTGGCGCTATTCCCGAAGAGGTGCATAAACGCCTGGAAAAGATCAACAAGCACAGCGACGAGCTCGTTTCATTCGTCAATGACCTGCTGGACATCGCCCGCATCGAATCGGGCCGGATCACTTTAAAACTCGTCCCGCTGAATGTGCGGAATGTCGTCGAGGAAGTCGCCGACCTGCTGGCGGTGCAGATGAAGGAAAAACAGATTGCATTCCGGCTGGATGTTGACGCTGCGCTACCCGAGGTACTGGCCGATTACGGACAGATCAAACGGGTGTGCATCAACCTGATTAATAATGCCGTCAAGTATACGCCGGGCGGGACCATTACGGTAAGAGCGGCGCAGAAAAACAGCCGGGTGCAGATAGATATCGCCGATACCGGCTGCGGCATTCCCGAAGACGCGGTTAACAATCTCTTCGTGGAATTTTACCGCGTGGATTCCACCATCAATCAGGAAGTCAAGGGCACGGGGCTGGGATTGGCCATGGTCAAGCATATCATCGAAGCGCACAAAGGAACCATCTGGGTAAAGAGCTCGGCCGGGGCCGGTTCTACCTTCAGCTTCACCCTCCCGGTCGCTCAATAAAGGAGCTGGGATTGTATGCCAAGCATTAAGATTCTCGTTGTCGACGACGATCCGGATATCCGCGACGTGATCAGAATTACCCTGGAAGACGAAAAGTACGAAGTTACCGAGGCGGGTAACGGAGAAGAAGCCCTGAAGGCCATCGAGACGAAGGTTCCCGACCTGGTCCTGGTGGACTACAAGATGCCCCGCATGGACGGCCGTGAATTCTGCCGCAGGATCAAAAAAGATATTCTCCTGCGCCACCTGCCGATTATCATGGTTACCGGCAAGGGCGAGTTGACAGATAAGGTGGACGGCATCGAAGCGGGAGCGGATGATTATATCGTCAAACCGTTTGAACCAAAGGAGCTGATCGCGCATATCCGGATGATCCTGCGCCGCTCCGGCATCGATCTCGAAGCCAATCCCCTGACCCGCCTGCCCGGCAATGTCTCCATCCTGGATGAATTAAACCGCCGGCTGGGCAGTAAAGACGCTTTTGCCGTTTGTTATGTCGATTTGAACAAATTCAAGGCGTATAACGACACGTACGGGTTCCAACACGGAGACCGGGTAATCAAGGAGACTGCGCGCATATTGCTTAAAACCGTTCAGGAACATGGCAATCCCGAGGATTTCGTCGGACATATCGGCGGCGACGATTACGTGGTGATCACCACTATCGCCAAAATGGATGTGCTCTGCACCACGATCATCGCCACCTTCGATGCGGTCTCTCCCACCTTCTATAACGAAACCGACCGGGCGAATGGCTATATCGTTGCGCATGACCGCCAGGGCCAGGAGCGTAAGTTCCCCCTGCTTTCAGTCGGTATCGGAGTGGTGACCAACCAGCACATCAAAATCGACCACGTCGCGCAAATCGGGGAAATCGGCGCTGAATTGAAATCCTATGCCAAAAGCCTGCCCGGGAGCAATTACGTCGTAGACAAACGCAAAGAGCCTTGAAGGAAGCCTTAAAAAAAGGGACGGGTTTAATATAAACCCGTCCCTTTTTTATTTGGTGCGAGGAGAGGGAGTTGAACCCTCACAGTTTATGCAACCAACAGCCCCTCAAACTGTCGCGTCTGCCAATTCCGCCATCCTCGCATAGAAATGCGATGCCAATCCATCCTATTGGATTGGGCATAACGCTAGAGAGCGCGTACCGACGAAATTCCTTATGCGCGCCGGGCACGCCAAATATGCACCTATTATACAACGAATCCCGTCAACAACGCTACAACTTACTTTCAATTTTTGCCCAGGTGTCCCGCAGGGTGACGATACGGTTAAACACCGGCCGGCCCGCAGAGCTGTCCTGCATATCAACGGTAAAATATCCCACGCGCTCGAACTGATACCGGCTGCCCGGCAGGGCCCGGGCCAATCCCGGTTCCAGCTTGCTTCCGGTAAGCGTTTCCAGTGATTTAGGATTGAGCGTCACGGTGAAATCCTGGCCTTCGGCAACCTCGCCGGGGTCGCGCTTGGTGAAAAGGTTGTCGTACAAGCGCACCGGGGCCTCAATCGCATGCTGCGCCGATACCCAGTGAATGGTACTTTTGACTTTGCGGTTATCAGGGGCGTTGCCGCCCCGGGTCGCGGGATCATAGGTACAATGTATTTCCCGGATCGCGCCGGTTTGCGGATCTTTTGCCACGCTCACGCAGGTCACCAGATAGGCATAACGCAACCGCACTTCCCGCCCGGGGCTCAAGCGGTAAAACTGCTTCGGCGGCGCCTCCCGGAAATCTTCCTGCTCTATATATAACTCGCGGCTGAACGGGACCGTGCGCGTTCCGGCCGCCGGCATCTCGGGATTATTCACCGCCTCGAATGCTTCGACCTGCTCCGGAGGATAATTGTCGATAATCAGTTTAACCGGCCGCAGCACCGCCATGGCGCGGGGAGCGGTTTTATTCAATTCCTCCCGGATCGAGTTTTCCAGCAGCACCAGGTCGACGATGCTGTCGACTTTAGCCACGCCGATCTGATCGCAGAATCTGCGGATCGCTTCCGGAGTATACCCGCGGCGGCGCAGCCCGGAAATGGTCGGCATGCGCGGGTCAGACCATCCGTCGACATGCTTTTTCTGCACCAATTCCAGCAGTTTGCGTTTGCTCAAAAGAGTATTGCTCAAATTCAGCCGCGCGAATTCGATCTGCCGGGGATGATGAATACCCAGCTCGTTGAGTATCCAGTCGTAGAGCGGGCGGTGCACTTCAAATTCAAGCGTGCAGATAGAATGGGTAATGCCCTCCAGCGAATCGCAAATGCCGTGCGTATAATCATACGTCGGATACAGGCACCACTTTGAACCGGTACGATGATGCGCGGCTTTCCGGATCCGGTAGAACACCGGATCGCGCATCAAGAGGTTCGGATGCGCCATATCGATCTTGCCGCGCAGGACTCTGGCGCCGTCTGCGAACTCGCCGTTGCGCATGCGGGCAAACAGATCCAGGTTCTCTTCCACGCTGCGGTTGCGGTACGGACTTGCCGTACCCGGCTCGGTGATGGTGCCCCGCGACTTGCGCATTTCTTCCAGCGACTGGTCGCACACAAACGCTTTGCCTTTTCTGATCAGCGTCACGGCATAGTCATAGAGTTGCTGGAAATAATCGGACGCGTAGAACAAACGCTGCTGCCAGTCGAACCCCAGCCAGCGCACGTCTTCCATGATGGACTGGACGTACTCCACGTCTTCGGTCTCGGGATTGGTATCGTCGAAACGCAGGTTGCACAATCCTTTGTAATCCCGGGCGATGCCGAAATTCAGACAGATGCTCTTGGCGTGGCCGATATGCAGGTAACCATTCGGCTCCGGAGGAAAACGCGTATGCACCCGGCCGCCGTTCCTGCCTGCAGCCAGGTCCTCATCGATGATCTCCCGGACAAAATTGGTGGATGGTTTAGGGGTTTCCATGCATTAAAACAATAAGGGCGGCAAGAACAGGCCGTACCCCAGATACACTGCGGCGATCACGCCGAAGAACAAACCGATGATCCACAGCTCTTTTTTCTTGAGCAAAGCGGCAACCGAGGCAAGCATGATTGCGATCTGGAAAAAAACCACCGAAACGGAGAAACGGTTTGCCTTTTTGCCGAGCAATGCGTTCTCTTTACCGACCTTCTCCGCCTCCAGCTTGATATCGTTTTTTTCCTTGTCATAACGGGCTATTTCCGCGCCGGTAGTGCGCAACTTGTTTTCGTAGGCAGCTTTCTGTTCGGCATTGACCGCGCCGAGTATATCGGCCTCAAAAGCGTTCTTCTGCGTCTCGGCCAGATTCTGTTTGATGCTCTTAGCCTGATAATACGCCCATTTACTACCTTCAATGGCGGTTAAAAGCTGGGTTCTGGCGCCGCAGGCAGCGCCGCGCGCAGCGGCAATGGCGGTCATGACCGCGAGTACTGTAGTGGTAACGGCAACGCCTTTCATCCATTTTTCCTGAAAAAGGTCGGCCATGCTGTACCTCCGTTCTCTGGCTTTGATCAAACGGTAGCGATGGCGCATCCCGCGATGCGCCGGAGAGAAAATTGCCCCGCATGGACTCGAACCATGATTAACTGATCCAGAGTCAGTCGTGCTACCATTGCACTACAGGGCAATAAAATCTTCCTGCTGGAGTGATTAAAGAATTATACCCGATTTTAAGGTGGGTGTAAAGAAGGTTTTCGCGCCGGGAAATGGGATCAAAAATGCCCGGGAGTCCCTCCCCAGGAGCCGTTTTCCAGATCCATGGTGATATTATAGCGGCGGAGGTTGTCCACGTTGGGCTTCTTACCGTTGGAGGTACAGCGCCAGGCGAAGGCCGTGGTGCCGGTAATACCGTAGCGGAAAAAATGCCCTTCATTGCAATTGGCGGGCCCGGGAAAAGCCGTCTCATTCAACTCGAGGTCGGCAAAGCTTCCGGGGGCGGCCTGGTGTTCAAGATAGTAGTTGCTCCAGGCAGTGCGGATCTGCGCCAGCGTGGTCTTGGCTTCGCTGGCCCGGCCTTTTTCAATTGTCCCGATATAATTCACCGTGGCCACGGTGGCCAGAATACCGATAATAATCACCACGATGACCAACTCGATCAAGGTAAATCCCCGCAGATGATTCCGAGCGGATCTGAACATATCGACAACCCTCCGGTTATTTAATCGTGACATTGACCGTAATATTGCTGGCGTCTTCCAGCCTGATCTGATAAGTCACATTGCTGTAGTCTTTATTAGCCACGCTGCGCAGATGCCCTATCGAGCCATTATGCGTGGTCTGCGTATCGTTCAGGGTCTTATCCCGGTACCGCAACTGCCCCACCTGCAGAGTATTAAGGACGGCGTTAGACTGGGCTTTGTTGAGAAAATCGGCTTCCACCAAATGATGGACGTTGCCTATGGAGAGAAAAAAGGCAACCATTAAGGACAGTATGGTAATCAGTACGCCGATGACGGTAGCTATCATTCGACCGCGTTAATGAACCAAAGCCTGACTCCTTCGACTTTGGCGATTTGTTGAGTCAATCCGGACAACTGTTTTCGCGGACTGCGGGCAGTAAGCGTGATCTTTAAAAAATTCGGCTCTTCATCCCACCCGAAATGCACTTCGGGCAGGAATTTTCCTTCGACCAGAACGGTAGTCACTACATTGCCGTTTACTTCCTTGCGCAACACCAGATTGTTGGCAGGATCGATCTCGTATGTATACCGGGCATTGTCCGCCAGGTTATCCGGGGTAATCCTGAAAATATCGGACTCGCCTTGAAAGGTGAAGCGTGTTTTGCTATCGTCAGGATCGCTGGAATCGAGAATGCTGTTGGCGGCGATCTCGACTGCAGCGGGCAGACGCGCCTGCATATCCTGCAGGGCCAGGTCGATCTGGGAATACATATTATACCGCTCCACATACAACGTGATCTGCCTGCAGGTAAACGTGCTGGTGTTCAAAACTCCCATAAAGACGATAACCGCGATCACCGCCGAGATAATCAGCTCGAGCAGCGTAAAGCCGCTATTGGATCCAGGTAATATTTTCATAGGCTAGAACGGTAATCTCGTATGACCGCAGTTTCACTTTGCCCTTCGAGGGATCCTTGCACCAGCGGATTTGCAGCGTATGCGGCTCCGCGGATACGTTCTGGATGACCAGGGCGTTATTAATGAACGGCTGGCTGATGATCGGGGTGCGGGTGGTAATGCCCCAGATTGCGTTATTGTCCATCAGGCACTCGGTATACACGGTCTGATTGCCCGGCGGCGGTTCCTGATCGGCAAAATCCGGCTCATGCTCGATAGCCAGATTATAGAGCACCACCAGGTCCTTGTTCACTTCGAAGTTAAAACTAATGACTTCCGGCGAAAGAATATCCTTAAAGTCGGCGGGATCAGGCCTATCCGATTGCGAAGCGTTCAGAGCCAGCGGATAATTACCGGTGGTTTCGTTCCAATCGACCTTCTTCGACCGGCTGTGGATATACGGATACGGAATGATATTGCTCAAACGGACTTCTCTGGGTTTATCCAGCGTGCCATCGGGATTCTTTATGGCATAGCTGCAAACAACGGTAATGTTCTTGTACGGAATGTGGGCTTTATCCGATTCCTCGGGAGTGGCCGTAATGCTCCAGAAGAATTCCGCCTCGGTATCATTGAACCCGGTCCACAGTTGCGGCACAGTGGTGTTATTCAGGCTGCCGGAATAGGTTTTGCTCAAGGCCTGGCTCATCTTGAAATAGGCAATACCCATGGCCCTTGACTTGAATTCCGCCTGCTTGAGCATCCTGAACCCGCCAAAAAGCGCGGCAGCTACTGCCGACAGGATCAGGCTCAGGATGACCAGGGAAACCAGGATTTCGATGAACGTCACGCCTTGCTTTTTCATAAACACCGTATGCACGGTCTCCGTTTAATCTGCCAGCGATTCGCCCAGCGGCATAAAGGTGATCGACATGGTGCGCATGTGCGCCGGACTGGTAACATGCATTGCCGTTTCGTTCTGCCACCAGATTTCGATAGAACGGATCACCGCCGGAAATTCCTCCAGCCCTAATTCTGCAGGAGAGATCAAAAAGCTGCCGGTCAATGTCGGGTCATAGGGCTGATTGCCGCTGACCTGTCCGGGACCGGGCACTTCCAGGGTGAACGACTCGCTCACCGGTGAGCCATTGACATAAACCTTGGTCGAGACATTGCCTTTCGAGAAGGACAGATACGCTTTGCCATGCCAGGGATGACACAGGTCCGGCCAGGCATGGAAACAGTTTTGGGTCAAATTATAGTCGCAGACAGGATAGGCCCGGCCTTCTACGCGCACGGTCCAGGTGATCAGTAACTTCGCGGTTTTGCGGTATTCCTCCGGGATCCTGAAATTAGCCTTGCTCAATCCGGGAAGAAGCTGCCACTTGCCGGCATTCGCAGTGATTATCTGGGTGCCCTGGTTAGGATGGGCAGGATCCGCCTTGACCTCGACACCTCCCCACCAAGCTCCTGCATCCCGGGCATAAGGGCTCTGCAGGTTTCTCATCCGCGTGCCGCTAAGACCTGCCAGCCAATCTTCGCAGGTGGGATTATCCGTTTCGTGTTTGGCGATAAATTGCGGAAAAATCGCCGGCGCCAGCTGCGCGGCGTCAGCGCCTTTGATCTCCGTAACCTCCGGAGCTCTGGCGACGGGCATGGTGGCTTTCTCGCCGGCCCAGGCCAAACCGGTGATCAATAAACAGATGCCTACTACGATTATAACGGTTCTCATCTCTCCCCTCCTTTTTCTTATCCCTCAATGCTTAATTTTGATCTTTGCCCAGCGGCATAAAAGTAATGATCATATTTCTCCAGTCGCCCTCCGAAACCAGCTTCATCGAAGTATCATTCTTCCACCAGATCTCGATGTTGGTCAGCTTCGCCGGCAATTGCTTGTCGGAAAACTGGTCCGGAGAGATCAGATATGAACCGGTCAGAGTGGGATCGCAGCCGGTGGGCGCCGGCGGACGAGGCTGGCTTATGACCAGGTCCGATGACGCCGGAACGGTTATTTCCACTTCTTTGCTTGTGGGAATCTTATTGATATAGAGCTTGGTGATCAACTGGCCTTCGGGAAAACCCTGCACCGAGGTCCCCGCCCAGTTTGAGCAGAGATTAGGCCTGATATTCAGCGCCGTGGGAATGCCGTTTACCCGGACAGTCCAGGTAATCAGTATCTTGGCGGTTTTCCGGTATTCGCTCGGCACGGTAAAAGTCGCCAGCTTCAATCCCTGAACCGGCTCCCAGCGCGCTTCATCGCCGGCGGGAACGCCGGGGCTGCCGAATTTGCTGGTCAATTGAATGGGCGCCAGGCTCAACCCGCTCTGCGCCTCTCCAGAGGTCGTGGCTTCCTCTTCGTCGAAAAGAGTGCTCAAGTATGCCTGGCACGTCGGAGCATCCCCCGAAGGGAAACTTTTAAAAACCGGATATCGTGCCGGGCTTAATTCCGCGGTCTGCGCGCCTTTGATCTCGGTTACCGTAGGAGGCAACGCTGCCGGCATTTCCGCTTCCTCGGCCAGCGCCGCTACCGCACAGAGCAAAAGCCATACGCAGATTCCGGTTATAATGCGCTTCATACCCACCTCCTGTTTATTCGCGACTGCGATGTAAAATCAGCTGTAAATATTCGACGTTCATTTGCAGCTCTTCATTCTGCAGTAAAGGGATATAATAATAGATTTCTGCGGTGTATGCCTTCCCCGCCTGCAAGTAACCGGCGGGAATCGTGGTCGCGGCGCTGATAAAAAACTTGTTCTGGAAGGACCGCTGATGAATAATGCTGTTATGCGCCGGCTGGCCCCCGTCTTCATCCCGGACTCTGACCATGGTATAAAACATGCGGTCGGACTCGTCGGGATTGCCTTTCTTAACGGCATTGCACAATACCTGCCAGGTAATGGTGATCTTTTCGTTGCTGCGCGCGACAAACCGGTACTTGAATTTCTGCGACGGGTCAACAGGCTGGAAGCAATCAGGGGCCTCGCCGCTCAAAAGCCACTCGTTATATCTTTTGATGATCGTATTGCAGGGCGCAGTGGCGTAGGTGGTATCGCACTGCTTGGCAATGCGCTTATCGCAGGCCTGCATGGGATCTAACGGGCTGCTGCGGTGAGGACAATTCACGATGCCCGATGGCGTTTCGTCGGGACAAACAGCTTCCGTGCAACATTTCTGTTGGGCTGCGCAATCCTCCCGCGCTTTGGCTGTATCCTTACAGGTCTTCACGCAAGCCGCATAATCCGGGTTTACCGCATACTCGAAACACTTTGCCCAGTTATTATCACACCGGGAGTCTTCGGGAAAATGCCATGGCCCCATAGGCGTGTCTTTATGTTTATACAGCTCTTCCGGCTGCCCGTCAATCAGATCGTACGGTGGAAGCATGCCGCAATCCTGAAGCGGCGCGCCCGAGGGTAGAAAAAAATTAGCGCGGGGAGTACACGCCGGACGGGCGTCCAGAGCGCCGCTACTGCAATACCAGGACGTATCCTCATTACCTATACAATCCGATCCCGCTTTCGGGGCAGGTTCAGTGGTCTTCGGACACCCCAGGTACTGATACTGGTTAAGCTGCACGCCGGCAAGACAATCCGTTTCCGGCGGTTGTTGATTCTGGCAGGATGTCTCTGTGCACTGGGCCGCAGGACAGGAGTTGTTGTCGGTATCAAAAGGCAGTCCCGGCTTGGTGTCGCAATAAGCAGGATCCCCATCAACACAGCGCAGCTGACCGTTAGCCGGAGTGCCTAAAAAACAACAGTCTTTGCAGAGCAACTGCCGCAACGTGGTACACGCCTGGCAGTTAAAATACGCCTGCGCCTCCGGCGCAGTCGCGCAATCTACGCCCGACAGCTCGATAGGGTTGTTTTTATAGTCCTGCTTGAGCATCTCCATGGAATAATCCTGGGGCAGGTATTTGATGCTCTTGGTTTTGGCTATCACTATGCCTGCGATAACCGTAACCAACAGCGCCGCTGCCGCGGCAATCAGCATTGTTTTCGTTCCGATTTTGTTCACCATTTCCCCGTGCACCCCTTGGTTATGTTGCTGTTGTCAGCAGTAACCGTCATATTTTCGTTTCTGCACATACCGTCCAGGCGCGTAGCCATAGCGATAAAACCGCCCGCGCCGTTATTCGCGACCGCATACCGGAAATACTTGGCTTCCAGGTTCAGGGATAGATTCTCGTTTATCCCCTGCAAGGCATTGGCTCCGGAAGCATAATAATAGGTTTCGCTGCCGTTGTATAAATAAAACCGCTTCTCGGCATTGTAGATCGCCATAAGGTTGAATTCCGCCTCTTTTATCCTGCTGCGCTCCAATGAGATAGAAAGATTGGGAATTGCCAATGCGGCAATAATGCCGATAATCATGACCACCACTACAAGCTCTAGGACTGTCATTCCCCTGGGCATAGAGACCTCGAAATAAGTATACACTTTTTTCATTTTGAAAACAAATTTATTGTGCCGATTTTGAAAACGTTTTCTTTAAAGACAAGAGCCCTGAATCATCAGGGCTCTTTCCTATATACTATACAGTACGCCATTGCGTGGTATTTTTATACATTCGACCGCGTGCATGCGCACGCAGATGGGTTACCAGAGATTTTCCTGCAACCATGCATCCGCCTTTTTTGCTTCCTCGTAGTCCTTTTTCGCTCCATCAGCCGCGCCTTTAGCCGCGCCGCCAACCGTATTGCAGCCGCAACACAGAATCGAACTACACCAAAGCAATAAAAGCAGAAGGGCCTTTCGTGTCATGCAACCTCCCTTTTTACCCATCTGATCAAGCGCTGTTTAGTCCGCTCTTTACCCAAGTAGTAGACCAACTCAAACAGTCCCGGGCCCACGGTTTTCCCGGTCAGGGCTACCCGTACCGGATGCACCAGTTGCTTGGCTTCCATGCCCAGTTCCTGGGCCATCTCGCGAAAACCGGCCTCAATGGTTGCCGGACTGAAATCCGCCAGACCCTCCAGCCGCCGGATAAACAGGGAGAATTCCCGGGAGTGGTCACCGGACAAAAATTTCTCCTGCGCGGCGGGATCCATCGCCGGTTGATCGACAAAAAAGAAATCCGACCGCTCCACGAAATCGTGCAGCGTGGACATGCGCGATTGAAATAATTGTATCAAAGAAAGCACATAATTGCTATCAAATTTTTCTTTTTCGATATACCCCTTCTCCGCCAGCAGCGGCACGAGCACTGTCAGTAAGTCCTGCGGCGACATGGCGCGCAGATACTGGCTGTTGATCCAGTCCAGCTTATCCAGATCAAGCACTGCCGCGGTTTTGTTCACCTTGCGGATGTCGAAAAGGCCGATCGCTTCTTTGAGCCCGATGATCTCGCGATCCGCTCCGGGGGACCACCCCAGCAGCAGGAGAAAATTCACCAGGGCTTCGGAAAGGTACCCCATCTGACGGTATTCCGAGATGGCCGTAGCGCCTTTGCGCTTGGAAAGCCGCCCCCCGGCCTTGGCCAGGATCAAAGGCAGATGCGCGAATTCCGGCACCGCGAACCCCAGGGCCTGATAGAGCACGATCTGTTTGGGAGTGTTCGAGATATGGTCGTCGCCGCGGATGACATGCGTGATCTGCATCAGGGCGTCATCGATGACGCAGGCGAAATTATAGGTCGGCGTGCCGTCTGATTTGATGAGCACCTGATCTTTGATCACCGCGGTGTCGAACTCGATCTGTCCGCGGATCAGATCGTTGAGCTTGACCTGCTGCGGCAGCATCTTGAGTATAATCGCCTGGCCGCCTGCCGGCTGGTCGGGAAGTTTTTCGGCCACGTAGGCCTTTCCTTCGCTGACCAGCTGTTGGGCGTACCGGCGGTAGATGTCGAAACGCTGGCTTTGATAGTAGATCTCGTCCCAGTTGAATCCCAGCCATTTCAGGCTCAAGAGTATCTCGTCGACATATTCCGGTCTGGAACGCGCGGCGTCGGTATCTTCGATACGCAGGATGAATTTACCGCCCTGGGCCTGGGCGTAGAACCAGTTGAACAACGCGGTGCGCGCCCCGCCTATATGCAAAAACCCCGTGGGACTGGGAGCAAAACGGACTCGAACCATAGTTTATTCCTTTTTAATAACGCTTCGCCCGTTTAACGCTGCGATGCGCCGGGCGTACAGGCTTTGCTGCCGGCAAGCAAAGCCTGCTGATTGATCTCGCCCAGTTGCTTATTCGTCTTTCCGGCAAAATCCTGAAGAATGCGCGAGATCGTCTTCAATGCGACTACCTGTGTGCTCGCCGCGCAACAGCCCAACGCTACCATATTGGCGGACCGGGCGTTACCCAGCTTCAGAGCGATATCCGTAAAGGGGACGCTGACCGCGCCTGTGGCGCGTCCGGCAGGCGGTTGAGCCAGAGAGCTGTTCACGATCATCACGCCGCGCGGCTTGAGGCGGCCCTCGAAACGGCGCAGCGACGGCTCGTTCATCGCTACCAGAACATCCGCCTGCTCGACAAAAGGCGAACCGATCTCTTCATCGGAAACAACTACCATGCAGTTGGCTGTGCCGCCGCGCACCTCCGCCCCATAGGCGGGCAGAAAGGTAACGCGCTTTCCTTCCTGCATCGCGGCTTGCGCCAGTATTTTACCCAGCAGCAATATGCCCTGCCCGCCGTAACCGGCGATAATAATACGCGTTTCGTTCATTTTATTCTTCCCAAGGGGAATTCCTTGATCATGGTTTCCTTGATCCAGCCCATCGCGGCTTGCGCCGACATCCCCCAGTAGGTCGGACACGGCGAAAGCATTTCTACCAGGGAAAACCCCACTCCTTCGATCTGGTTACGTAACGCCAGGAGCACCGCCTGCCTGGCTTTATTTATTTCCGCCGGGGAGATCAACGCAACCCGTTCCACATATTTAACGCCGGGCAGCTGCGCGAGCAACTCCGAAATCTTCAAAGGATACCCCTGTAACGCGGGGTCCCGCCCTTTAAGGGTGGTGGCGGTCTTCTGTCCGATCAGCGAGGTAGGCGCCATCTGCCCGCCGGTCATTCCGTACACGGCATTATTAATAAAAATCACGGTGAGATTCTCTCCGCGGTTGGCGGTATGAATGGTTTCGTTGGTCCCGATCGCCGCCAGGTCGCCGTCTCCCTGATAGGTAAACACCACATTGTCCGGGCGCACCCGTTTGATTGCAGTAGCCACTGCCAGCGCCCGGCCATGCGCGGCCTCGGTGCAATCGAAATTCCAGTAATCATACGCCAGCACCGCGCAGCCTACCGGCGCAATCGCGATCACTTTCTCGCGAATGCCCAGCTCGTCCACCGCTTCCGCGACCAGGCGGTGCGCGATGCCGTGGCCGCATCCGGCGCAGTAATGCGAGGAGACGTTATACAGCGATTGAGGGTGCGCGTAGATTTTTTCCATCAGAGCATCGTTTTGATTTTTTTGATGATCGCTTCTTCCGTCGGGATGCCTCCCCCGGCCCGACCCAGAAATTCTATCGGCTGGCGGGTGCACAGCGCCAGGCGGACATCTTCGATCATCTGGCCATAGGACATCTCCACCGCCAGATAAGAGAGACGCTTTTTCAGCAACGGTTCAAATGCCCGGTCGGGAAACGGCCACAGGCTGATCGGGCGGATCAGGCCGATTTTCTTGCCGGCTTCACGCAGCTTGCGCACCGCTCCTTTGACGATCCGGAACATGCCCCCGTAAGCCACCACCACCACCCGGGCATCATCCAGACAGGCGGATTCCCAGCGTTGCTCCGTGCGCCGCATGAGCGCGTATTTTTTCTGCAGACGCAGATTGACATCTTCCAGCGCGCCGTCTTTCAAATACAGGGAGCGAATAATATTCGGCGCCCTGCCTTTGCAACCGGTCAACGCCCAGGGTTTTGCGTAGGACTTGATCCGGCCGGGGCTCACGGAGAGCGGTTCCATCATCTGCCCCAGCATCCCGTCTCCCAGAATGATCACCGGGTTGCGATAACGGTCGGCGCGGTCAAACGCTTCAAACATCTGACCGAACGCCTCTTCCACCGAGGCGGGCGCCAGAACCAGACAGCGATAGTCGCCGTGACCGCCGCCCCTGGTGGCCTGGAAGTAATCCGATTGCGAAGGCGCGATATTGCCCAATCCCGGACCGCCGCGCATCATATTCACGATCACTCCGGGCAGCTCTGCGCCGGCCAGGTAGGAAATGCCTTCCTGCTTGAGACTGATGCCCGGGCTCGACGAAGAAGTCATGGCCCGCGCGCCGGCGGCCGCGGCGCCGAAAACCATATTGATCGCCGCCAGTTCGGATTCCGCCTGAATGGCGACGCCTCCCGACTCGGGCATATGTTCGGCCATATAGGCGGTCAGTTCATTCTGCGGCGTAATGGGGTACCCGGCATAGAAACGGCAGCCGGCCCGTATCGCGCCTTCGGCGATCGCATCATTACCGCTCATCAATATCCGCGTATCCGACATTGTCTATTCTTTCTCGATTTCGATACAGCAATCGGGACACATGGTGGCGCAAAAACGGCAGCCGATGCATTCGGCGCCTTTCTTGAACTCCACCGGCTTGACCCCTTTTTTATTCAAAACGGCGGCAACGCCCAATGACTTGCGGGGACAGACGGCAATACACAGATAACACCCCTTGCAGCGTTGTCCGTCGATATGGACATTAATCATGGCGGCGTATCGACTCCTTGATCCCGCGGGCGATACCCGCGGCAGTTAAACCGTATTTCTCCAGCAAAGCGCTGCGCTTGCCGTGAGCGATGAACTCGCCCGGCAACCCCATTCTGACCACCGGCAGACCGAGAGTCTCCATGACTGCGCTGCCGAATCCGCCCTCAAGAATTCCTTCTTCAATGGTAAAAATATGCGGGGCGCGCGCGGCGATCTGTTTGATCAACCCTCTATCCAGCGGCTTGGCAAAACGGCTGTTGACCACGGTACCGGAAAGCCCCTCGGCGGCGAGCAACTCCGCCGCTTCCCAGGCCGGATAGACCATACTGCCCAGCGCGAAAATCACGTACGCTTTTCCTTCCCGCAGTATCTGCGGCTTACCCAGCGCAATCGGCGGACGCGGTTGCCCCGATTCTCCTGCCGTCGAGCAAACGCCTTTAGGATACCTGATCACCGTCGCAGCGTTGCCCGCAGCGGCAAACCCGAACATCATCTCCAGCTCCACGCCGTCCATCGGAGCCATCAGCACGAGATTCGGCACCATGCGCAGACCGGCGATATCGAATATGCCCTGATGCGTTACTCCATCTTCCCCCACAATCCCCGCGCGGTCAAGCGCAATTATCACCGGCAGGTGCTGCAGGGCGATATCCTCGACGATCTGGTCGAACGCCCGCTGCATAAAGGTGGAGTAGAGCGCGACCACCGGCCGCAGCCCCGCGGCGCATAATCCCGCGGCAAAACAAAGCGCGTGCTCTTCGGCGATGCCTACGTCGAAAAACCTTTTGGGATGCGCGTCCCGGAAACCGTCGAGTCCGGTCCCTTCCGGCATGGCCGCGGTGATGGCGACTAATTTGTCATCCGTCCCGGCGAGTTTGAGCATGGTATCGCTGAAAGCGCGGGTAAACGTCTTTTCGGGGCTCGCGCCATCTCCCAGCGCCCGTCCGGTAGACAGCTCGAACGGCCCTACGCCGTGAAACCTCACCGGGTTATTTTCCGCGGGAGCGTATCCTTTACCTTTTTTGGTAATGACATGCAGCAGCTTGGGCCCTTTGATGCTCAAGATATTTTTCAGCGTCGGGATCAGTTTCTCGATATTGTGGCCGTCCAGCGGCCCGAAATAGCGAAATCCCAGCTCTTCGAAGAGCATCCCCGGGATAAACAGCCCTTTGAGGCCTTCTTCGAATTTCGTGGCCATGGCCTTGAGCCGCCTTCCTCTGGGAACGCGGGATTCGAGGAAATTATCGAACGCCCCGCGGAAACGGTTATAGATAGGCAGGGAAATGAGCTTGTTCAGATAGGTGCTGATCGCTCCCACGTTAGGGGCGATACTCAATTCATTGGTGTTCAAAACCACCAGCATGTCTTTCTTGAGATGGCCGGCGTTGTTGAGACCTTCGAAACAAATGCCGCCGCTCAATGAGCCGTCGCCGATAACCGCCACCACCCGGAAGCTTTCCTGCGCCGCGAGATAATCGCGGGCGCACGCCAGGCCCAGAGCCTGCGAGACTGCGGTGGAACTGTGCCCGGAATAAAACGTATCGTAATCGGATTCGTCCCGGGACGGGAATCCGCTGATCCCCCCGGCCTGGCGCAGCGTGGCGAATTCCTTATTCCTGCCGGTAAGGATCTTGTGCGCGTAAGCCTGATGGCCGACGTCGAAAATGATCTTGTCCCGCGGCGTATCCAGGCAATAATGCAACGCTACGATCAACTCGACGGCGCCGAGACTGGAAGCCAGGTGTCCGCCGGTCCGGCAGACCACCTCCAGCATGCGCAAACGCACTTCCTGCGCCAGCAGGGAGAGCTGTTCGGGTTTGAGTTTCCTGACGTCTTGAGCGCCGGTGATATGTTCCAGGAGCATATTATTCTTCCAGTTTGCTTTCATCCAGGGGCTTCAACTCGAATTCCCCTTTTTTATTTTTAGCCAATACGTCTATTTTCTTCTTCGCGGAATCGAGTTTCTGGGAACAGACCCTGGCCAGCTCAATCCCCTCCTGATATTTCTTCAGACCTTCATCCAGCGACAGATCACCCTTTTCCAGGTCTTCGACGATCTTTTCCAGTTTCTTCAGCGCTTCTTCGAATTTTATCTCGGCCATTCACCGCTCCTTCCCGGTCGTGCTGTTCATTGCACCTGCGTTACCGTGCTGATAATCGAACCCTTATGTAACTGCGTTTTGATGGTCTCTCCCGGCGCGACGCTTTCCGCATCCTTGATGATCGTCGCGGCGGGGAGCTTAAACGTGACGCTGTATCCCCGACTCAAGATATTCAGCGGATTCAGGCTGGAGAGTTTTTCGGTCACTCCGGAAAACTCTGCGCCGTGCAGGCGGATATACTGATCCATGCGCACATAGATCTGCCGGGCAAGATCGATCAATTTGTCTTTATATTCCGGGATCAACACTGCGGGGTTAACCCGCTGCAATGCGGCCTGCGCCGCCGCAAACGCGTGACCATCCAGCTCCCAGAGATGTTCGATGCTCAAGCGCAACCGGTGCACCAGCTCCAGCAGATCCTTTTTCCGATACTCCAGAGCATCCGCGAAAGCGGCGCGCAATCGCTGCAGGACGTGCGTCAAGCGGCTCTCCAGATCCTCTTTCAGGGGAATGACCACTTCCGCCGCGGCAGAAGGGGTCGGGGCGCGAAGATCCGCCACCAGGTCCGCAATGGTCCAGTCCCGTTCATGGCCGACCGCGGAAATAACCGGGATAGCTGAAGCGTAAATCGCCCGGGCCACACATTCTTCATTAAACGCCCAGAGATCCTCCATGCTCCCGCCGCCACGGCCCACGATGAGCACCTCGATCCGTTCCTGCACAGGCGCCGTACGGTTGAAAAGGTTAAAATCTTCTATGGCCCGGGCGATCTCCTCCCGGGCGCCCTCGCCCTGCACTTTGACCGCAGCGACCACAATATGCACGTCTTTAAACCTGCGCTCCAGAACCTTGAAAATGTCCTTGATCGCCGCGCCGGTGAGCGAAGTCACTACCCCGATGCGCGCCGGCAAATACGGGATCGGCCGCTTGTGTTCGGCGGCGAACAATCCTTCTTTCTCCAGCCTGGCCTTGAGTTGTTCCAGAGCGAGCTGGAGCCCGCCCATTCCCTTGGGTTCGATCTTCTCAATGATCAGCTGATACTGCCCCCGGGGAGGATACACGTCGATATTTCCGAAACAAACGACTTTCAATCCGTCTTCCAGCTTAAATTTGACGCCGGCGGCAGTGCGGCTGAACAGCACTCCCGACAGCAACGCGCTCTCGTCTTTCAGCGAAAAATAATAGTGACCGCTGGAGGCGGGCCGCACGTTCGACAGCTCGCCTTCCACCCAGATGCCGGAAAATGTTTCACCCAGCAGCAGTTGAATGTCGTGCGTAACCTGGGATACGGTATAAATCTGCCGGCCTTTGTTTTTCTGCGCGGCGGACATAAACAGATCTTCAGCGGGATCGGTCATGGTTATTGATTATGCGGCTGCGGCTCACCCGGCGGCACTACAACTGTGGCATTATCCGTCTGCGCAGCCGGTTCTTCTTTTTTCTCGGCTTCCGATTTCGGCGCGGGTTCGACCGCAACAGCGGCAGGAACCGGCGAGGGCGCGGCAGCCGGTTGTTCCTGCGGCGGCGGCAATTGCTCCGGCACGACTTCAACCGGAGGCTTTTCTTCTTTGGGCTTGCGCGCAAAAACCAGAAGCTCGACCGAATACGGCGCAAGGGTCAACGCGATCTGGTGCTCATCCGATTTTCCGAGAATGCGCTCTTCCCGGGGAGCGGCCAGGGGCTCAACCGGAGAGCCGGCATCGAGAACGTAACGCTGCAAGCTGCAGTCTTCTTTGAAATTCTTGACGATCAAGCGCACATTCCTCGGAGTGACCGCAAAACGCGTCGCGCAATCATTGAGCTCAAGCGCTTTGTTCAGCAAATTCTTGGCCCGGGCGGATAAACGCAATCCCGAGATATTGATCTGCCGATGCAAAACCTTGTCCAGCCTGTCGCTTTTAATCAAATCGAGCAGGGACCGGCGCTCGTCCTCGTTTAAATGAGCGATGCTGCGGGAAAGAACGCTCCTGAACGTATCCGGGTCGCTGTAGTTATACACGAGCAACACCAGCCGGTCTGCCCCCCTGGTGGGAAGCACTCCCACGAAATCGTCGCTGAACTTTCCCGCTGCGGGGAAAAACTGCGGTCCCAACAGCGAGAGCATCTTGAACACCGTGAACATCGGTTTGGGTCCGCCTTCATAGGCAAACGCCTTTTGGGTAAACCAAAAGGCCCCGACATTACGCTGCACGCCTTCTTTGTTGTCTTGAAAATCCTCGAGCGAAAAGAAAACCTGCGCATCGATGCCTGCTTCATACATGTTTTTCAGGCGGCCGGGGATATAGCTGGCGGCGACGCACGATCCGACGCTTCTCTCCGGGGAGATGTTCAAGCCCGTATCGAAATTCCACTCATCGACGATCAGGCGCACGTTGGAAAGGTTAAAATATCCCAGCCATTCGCGGATCAACGCCACCGCGTGTTTATTATACGCGGTATTCTCCTTCTCCACTTTCTGGTCGGAAGAATAGGCGTGCCAGGAGATAAAGTCGAGCGGAAGGCGGTTGTGATAGGCGAAACGGATCAGTTCATAGACCAGGCTGCGTTCCGGCGTGAGCACGGTATTGCCTTCGGCGTTACGGAACCACCAGCTCGAGGAAGGGCCGCCTACCGGAATATGCAGTTTATATTCCCGCTCCAGCTCGCTGACACTCTCGGCAACCGCCTTATACAGGCTCAAATACTCCTGCTGGCGGCCGAGGAAAAAATCGTCGAGATCGGGCGCGCTCCAGACCTCGTACCAGACGGTGTAGCGCCTGGTGCAACTGAAATAGCGGATAAAATCCTTGACTTGCTGTTTAAAGAGCTTTACGTCTACGGGCGAGCTTTTCTTGTCCAGAACCTTCCCCTGGCCGGGAGGGATGCTGAAGATATTCAGGATCACCGCTCCCCCGGACTGGCTGATCTGCCGGATCAGCTTCTCGTAATTGGAGAGCAGCGTATTCTGCAGCTCCTTGTTGCCTGCGAGCCCGCTGATCTCCCAGAGATTATACTGCAGCCGATAGATGTGGCTGAATCCCAGCGCCGACTGCCAGGATTCGATCGCAGAAGGGCTGGCCAGTGTCTGCGGCCAGCTGGGGTTAAAATGAAAACCCCGGCCGCTGATATCGACGGACGGCTTGAGGACTTCCGGCAAATCGATGGTGGTGGCTGCGGCGTCCAGAACATATTCCAGGTCGCCTTCCCCGGCGACTGCGGACGGCGTGCGCCCGCACAGCAGGGCCAGCAAAACACCCGCAGTCAACAAACCATTGCACCATGCGCCCGGTTTCAGAAAAGATTGTCTCATTCTTTTAAGGAATGGCGGAAACAGGTCTTTGTATGCGCTGGATAGACCGGGCTTTGCCGGTATGTTCGTCGATATCCACGACTACCCCGTGCAGCTGAACATTGCCGTCGGCGACCTCAAAACGCACCGGCACGCAGGAAATAAACCGCTCGAGGACATCCTCCACGCGCCGGCCCAGCACCGAATCAAAGGGACCGGCCATGCCGACATCGCTGATATAGGCAGTGCCGCGCGGCAGGACGCGCTCATCCGCAGTCTGCACATGCGTATGCGTGCCCAGTACCGCGGATACCTCGCCGTCGAGAAACCAACCCATGGCGATCTTTTCCGACGTAGCTTCGGCGTGGATATCCACGATGATCACTCGCGTCTGCCGGGAGATCTCATCAACCGCCTTGCGCACGGCGCGGAATGGACATTCCAGCGGATCCAGGAAAACCCTGCCTAAAACGTTGATCACCCCCACGGGCACTCCGGCAGGGGTCTTGAATATCCCGAAGCCCGCTCCGGGAGCGCCGACGGGAAAATTGATAGGACGCAGGATGCGCGGTTCCGCGCGGATGAGCTCGAAGATTTCTTTGCGCTTCCAGATGTGGTCTCCGGAAGTCAGCACATCGACCGCGGCGTCGAACATTTCCTGCGCGGTTTTCGGAGTAATGCCCGAGCCGCCGGAGGAGTTTTCCGCGTTGGCAATCACCAGGTCGAGATCAAACTCCTTGCGCAGTACCGGCACCAGTTGCCGCAAAGCCTCTCTCCCCGGATTGCCTACCGTATCGCCGATAAACAGTATTTTCATAGGCTCGCGCGCCCTTCTATTTCGCGTACTCGATGGCCCGTGTCTCGCGAATAACCGTTACTTTGATCTGACCCGGATACTCCATGCCTTCCTCTATTTTCTTGCGGATCTCCCGCGACATATTCACCGCGTCGGAATCGGAGATCTTCTCCGGTTGCACGATAATGCGTATTTCGCGACCGGCCTGAATGGCATAGGATTTATCCACGCCCTTGAACAGATTTGCGATGGATTCGAGCTTATCCAGACGCTTGATATACGTTTCCAGCGTCTCGCGGCGCGCGCCCGGACGGGCAGCGCTGATCGCGTCGGCAGCGACAGCCAGGACCGCATACGCGCTGGTCAATTCGGTCTCTTCGTGGTGCGCGGCAATGGCATGAATAACTTCCTGGGATTCGTTGAACTTGCGCGCGGTATCCGCGCCGATCTTGGCATGGGTGCCTTCGATCTGGAAATCAAGCGCTTTACCGATATCGTGCAGGAGTCCGATGCGTCGGGCAAGTTTGAAATCCAGCCCGATTTCCGACGCCATCACGCCCATCAAAAACGAGACTTCCATGGAATGCTGCAGCGCGTTCTGACCGAAGCTGGTACGGTATTTCAACCTTCCGAGCAATTTTACCAGTTCCGGATGCAGATTGTCCACGCCGGCTTCAAAGATGGTCTTCTCTCCCACTTCTTTGATCTTCTCTTCCATTTCCTTCTTGGTCTTCTCCACCACTTCCTCAATGCGCCCCGGATGGATTCTTCCGTCGGAAATGAGCTTCTCCACGCTTAACCGGGCGATCTCCCTGCGCACGGGGTCAAAGCAGGACAGAGTTATCGCTTCCGGGGTATCGTCGATAATCACATCGACGCCGGTAGCCATTTCCAGGGCCCGGATATTGCGCCCCTCGCGGCCGATAACTCTTCCTTTCATTTCATCGTTGGGCAGATTGACCACGCTGACCGTCGATTCCACGGTCTGCTCAACCGAGCAGCGATGAATGGCCAGGCTGACGATCTCAATGGCTTTTTTCTCCACGCTATTACGCAGGTCTTCTTCCTGTTTCTTGATCAACACCGCCTTCTCGGCGTTCAATTCCTCGTTCAAGCGGTTCAAAAGTATATGCCGCGCCTCTTCCAGAGACAATGAAGCGATCCTCTGCAACCGCTCTTTCTCTTCCGCGATCAACAGGTGCAACTGGTTCTCTTTGGCTTTGAAGGAATCCTCGAGTTTTTTCAGATTGTCCTGTCTGGTTTCGATGTCTTTTTCTTTCTTCTCCAGCAAATCAAGCCGCCGATCGATATTTTCCTCTTTCTGGGTCAATCGTTTCTCCAGCGAAGCGATTTCCTGGCGGCGATCTTTGGTCTGCTGCTCGAAATCCTGGCGCATCTTGAACAACAGGTCTTTTGCTTCCAGTTCCGCGGCGCGGTGCCGGTCTTCCACTTCTTTCTTGGCCTGGTCGATGATGAATCTGGCTCTGGCTTCAGCATCCTGGGTTTTCTTTTCGGCCACGAATCGGCGGCCGAGATAACCCAGAAACGCCGCGATCAGGGCGATTCCTAGGAAAATGAACATATTCAACATGTATAAACAACCTCCTGTCTTGACAAAACAGTACTCATGGTTAATGATCAGCGCAGTTTGAAGCGGGAAAGGACGGGCTTGAACCTCTGATGCGAACCGAGGTTGTCGGCGTCAGGCAAAGACAACGCGTTGTACGTCTACGTCCAGTGGGGTGGTAGGCAGATCCGGTAAGATTTGGAAGTCGAATGCCACGCCGACAGTGGCGGCGCGACGGGAGAGTCTTTTTAAGAAACGGTCGTAATATCCCTTGCCTCTACCCAGACGCTTGCCTTTCAAAGAAAATGCAAGGCCAGGCACAATGACCAGGTCTATCTTCTTGGGATCAACGGATCGTTTTACCGCCGGCTCCCATATACCATATGGTCCGCGCAACAATTTTCCGCCGAGCTTCAAAATACAGGGGATAATTGTTTTATCATGTCCGCACACGGGGACTACGACCATCTTACCTAAAGCTATCGCTTTTTTTATCATCTCTGCAGTATCGACCTCACCGGGTAGCGCTTTGTAAAACATCACTATCTTTGCCCACTTGAACACGCGAGTCCGAAAAAGCTTTCCCGCTATTAAAGCGTTTTTCCTCTTCCGGCGTTCCTCCTTCTGATTGTTCAGTCTATCTAAAATTGTAGTACGAATTTGGCCTTTTGTCAACGCCGCAACCCTTAATTCTTTGCGCTTTTCCATAGGGATATTATATGCTTTTTTTAACCCGGACACCAGAGCTTTTATCCCGACGCTATCCGGAGGCTGATGTGCGTATCATCGTTTTTTTGTAAGGCTTACGCGTCTTCGAAAAATCGCGCGGCGGGTTGATTTTTTTGAACATATCCAGTTGCGAGCGCTTTTCCAATTCACGGTAAATGAGCACCCAGGCGCAATCACGCTGATCATCGAGCTCGCACTTGCCTTTATTCATCCCTCCGCAGGGACCATTCAATAAACCCTTGGGGCACAGCGACATGGGGCAGGTGCCGCCGGTGGTTCCCAGCAGGCACTGGCCGCATAATGAACACTTTTCCAGAAAGTTCCCCTGGGCGTCCATGACCGTAGCGGCAATACTGTTGCATCCCGGCACCACCAACAGGTTAAAACGGTCGTTGTCTTTTACCGCCTGCACACCCAATCCGCACGAACAGACCACCACCGCCTCGGCCTGCCGCAACTGCGGCATATGCCGGGACAATTCGCTCTTCAGTTTCGCCGCGACACAGGTGGAATCCGGAACAGCCTGCCCCACAACCTGCTTGCCCTGCGCGTTGAGCAGTTTATCCATCTCTGCGAGCTGCTCCAGGCCGCCCGATTTGCACGCGGTCGCGCAGTCGCCGCAGCCGACCAGAAAAACGCGGTCTTTGCCCTTAAGCATCCGGAGAATTTCTTCAAAAGGCTTTTGTTCGCTGACTATCATGGTTTCATTCCTCGCCGTTAGCGCTGGCTGCCGCGCAGTTTCTCCAGCCGTTGTCTGATTTTCGCCTCATACCCCATGCTCGTCGGTTCGTAGAAACGCACTTTTTTGCGGGTATACTGCTGTTTCACGTAATGGTCTTCATAATCATGGCTGTATTTATACCCTTTGCCGTGGCCCAGCTGTTCTGCTCCGGAATACGAACTGTCCTTGAGATGCTCCGGCACTTCCTGCACGGTGTCTTTTTCGATAGCGGCAGTCGCTTTATCGATCGCCAGATACGACGCGTTGGATTTGGGCGCGCAGGCGACATAGATGACCGCCTGGGCGAGCGGGATGCGCGCCTCCGGCATGCCCACAAATTCGATCACCTGCAGCGCGGAGTTGGCCAGCACCAATGCGAGCGGATCGGCGTTGCCTACGTCTTCGGCGGCCAGGATGCATACCCTGCGGGCAATAAAACGCGGATCTTCGCCGGCATAGAGCATTTTAGCCATCCAGTAAACGGCTGCGTCCGGATCGGAGCCGCGCATGGATTTGATAAAAGCCGAAGCTGTATCGTAATGGCCGTCTTCATCCCTGTCGTAGACCACGGGTTTTTTCTGTATCGATTCCGCAGCTGTCTGCAGGTCTATAGGGACGCTCCCGTCTGCGGCCGCCGGCGTGCTCAATGCCGCCAGCTCAAGACTGTTGAGCGCGCGGCGGGCGTCTCCTTCACAGGCAGTAGCCAGAAAAACAAGCGCATCGGCGTCGGCCTTAATCGCGCGGCCGCCCAGCCCGCGTTCGCCGTCTCCCAGCGCCCTGACCAGAAGCGTTTGAATCGCCTCAACGGAAAGAGCCTTCAATTCCAGCACCAGCGAACGGGAAACCAGCGGCGCGGCGAGATAAAAAAACGGATTATGCACCGTGGCGCCGATCAAAATGGGATTGCCGTCTTCCACGTCGGGCAGGAGAACGTCCTGCTGGGCCTTGTTGAACCGATGGATCTCGTCGATAAAAAGAATGCTTTTGTGGCCGCTGTCGCGTTTGCGTTGTTTTGCCTGCGCGATCATCCGGCGAAGCTCGTCCACGCCGGAAGTGGTGGCATTGATGACGCAGAAATGTGATTTGGTGGTCGTGGCGATACAGTACGCCAGAGAAGTTTTGCCTACGCCGGGAGGACCGAACAAAACCACGGAGCTGATCCGGTCGGCCTCGATGGCGCGACGCAATAATTTACCTTTGCCAACAACGTGCTCCTGGCCGATAAATTCGTCCAGGCTTCTGGGACGCATGCGCACCGACAGCGGCAACGTCGCGAAATCCGTCGCGCCTGGTTGCTGATCGAACAGTTCGTGAGGATTCATCCGTGCTCCGTCTTCACCCCGCAGATTGGCCTCGCGAATCTAGACACGGGGATTTTGCCCACCGAATGATTCCGGGGAGCAAAAAAAATCCCCGCACTGTGCCGTTGGCTTCTTTGATGGCTGAACCATTTAGGTACAGGTGGATGCCTCTCTGTGCGGTCTTAGACCGCGCAGAAGGTGTGGCATCCGATATGGTGGTGTTGGTTCACCAATTATCAAAGCAACCAACGAACACGGCAGGGAAATCTAGCCTTCTCTTTTTTCGGCTTCACTATACCACATGCCCTGTTACTCGTCAAGCTTTTTGGCGTCGCGCTTCAGCGCAAACCCGCCGCGCACTGTTGTTGCAAAGCCGCGGTAACTCGCGCATGCGCCTGCCCGACTTCTTCTTCGCTCAAGGTTCGCTCCGGCGAACAATAAAAACAGGAAACGGTGAAATTCTTATGCCCGGGGGGAATATGCGGACCGCGGTAAAAATCGACCACAGCGGCCTTTTGCAGGAGAGAACCGGCGGAGTCACGCACCACGTCCAGGATGGCCTGGACGGGAATATCGTTTTTGACCACGAGGCTAATGTCTCTTAAGATGCCCGGGAACCGGGCAAACGGTTTAAAGGCTTTGCCGGAGGAACGCTGCCGGAGCAGGGACGCCAACGACAGTTCCAACGCAAAAACTTCCCTGTTTTTGATATCGTTACGCTCCAGACTGGCTTTGTCCAGCCGCCGCAGCGCACCGACAGGCTCGCCCCGGACTGTCAGGGCGCAGCGGTAATCGTCCTGCTGCGTAAAAGCGTACTCGGCGGCAGCGATACCCAGCCGCTCGAAAAGCACCTCGACAATACCCTTGAGATGCAGAAATCCCGGGTCGTCCTGAACGCAGGAATACTCCTTCTCCGCCAACCACTGCCTGCCGCCGCACAAAGCAACGCCCAGCCGGTATGATTCCGCCGGAACAGACGCGCCGGTTAAGGAAAATCCTTTGGCGATCTCAAAAATGGCTATGGGGAACTGCTGCTGCCGCAAATTGTGCGCCACGCAGCGCACCAGGCTGGGCAGCAGGATCGGACGCAAGACCTCCTGCTCCTGATTCAACGGGTTCTGCAAGGCGATCAGGCTTTCATCGGAAAACCCTTCTGCGGCGAGAGTCCTGCGGTCGATCAGGCTGTATGTAATCACTTCATCGAGCCCCAGAGAAACCAGCACCTGTTTGATGCCGGCGATACGCGCGGCCGGGTCAACGCCGGCGGACTGCAAAGTGACTTTGGGCAGACTGGTAGGAATGCGCGCATAACCGTAGATGCGGGCGACCTCTTCGATCAAGTCGATCTCGCCCTGCGCATCCTGCCGGAACGGGGGAACCGTGACGGCAAGGACGCCCGCGGTTTTTGTCTTGACGGTAAAACCCAGCGCAACTAAAATGGTTTTTATTTTCGCGGCGGAAAGACCGATGCCCAGCATGCGGTTAACCGCATTCACCTGCAGCGAAATGCTGCGGGGTTTCCCTCTGGCGTGTCCGGCGATTTTGACCGATGCCGGCGTGCCACCGCAGATCTCGCGTATCATCGCCGCGGCTCGCTGTGAAGCCGCCAGCGCGGTATCCGCATCGACGCCCCGTTCAAAGCGATACGCCGCTTCGCTCTGCATGCCCAGTTTTTGCCGGCCCCGGCGCACCACTACCGGATTAAACAGTGCCGCCTCCAGAAGGATATCCGTGGTCCGCTCGATCACTTCGGTATCTTTGCCGCCCATGATCCCGGCCACAGCGACCGGCCGGTTCTCGTCCGCAATAACCAGGATGTCTCCGGACAGCTGCCGCTGAACGCCGTCAATAGTAGCGATGGTTTCCCCTGCGCGCGCCCGACGGACACGAATGATGTTCCCGCCCAGAGTGGCGAGGTCGAAAGCATGCAGCGGTTCTCCCAGCTCATATAAAACATAGTTGGTAATATCCACGACATTGTTCACGCTGCGACAGCCGATCGCTTCCAGACGCTGGCGCAACCATTCCGGCGACGGGCCGACGCGCACGCCGGTGATGATCCTGGCCGTGTACAGCGGACAATCGCTTTGGTCCTCAAGGTCAATAGAAAACTGCGCGGCAGCGCTGCTCCGGCAAGAGGGTGCGGGTTTCTTCCCTGTCCCCCAATCTTTGGGCTGCTTGATCGCGCGATCGCTGATCGCGGCAACTTCCCGCGCAATACCCATCAGACTTAACCAATCCGGCCGATTAGAGGTGATCTCCGCCTCGAAAACCGTATCGCCCTGTTTTTCCTCCCACCCTTTTACTTCCAGGCCGGCCATGGTCAACGTATCGGCCAGCTCCCGGGGAGTCATGCGCACATCTACAAAATCCTGTAACCACTGATAAGAGAATTTCATCGTATGTTAGAATTGTTTCAAGAAGCGCAGATCGTTTTCATAAAACAATCTGATATCGTTAATTCCGTATTTCAGCATGGCGATGCGTTCCACGCCCATGCCGAAGGCAAAACCGGTATACACCGCAGGATCATAACCGACGTGTTTGAACACGTTGGGGTGGATCATGCCCGAACCCAGTATTTCCAGCCAGCCCTTGCGTCCGCACACCGAACAGCCTTTTTGCTTGCAGATAATGCAGGAAATGTCCACTTCCGCCGAAGGCTCGGTAAACGGAAAGAAATGCGGCCGGAAACGCATCTTGATGTCCTGGCCAAACACCGCCCTGGCGAAATATTCCAGCACGCCTTTAAGATCGGAGAAAGTAATTCCCCGGTCAACCACAAAACCCTCGATCTGGTGGAACATGAATGAATGCGAAGCGTCGACCGCGTCAGGCCGGTATACCCTGCCCGGCGCTACTACCGCCAGCGGCGGTTTCATCGTTTTCATCGCCCGGATCTGCACCGGCGAAGTCTGGCTGCGCAAAAGCAGGCGCTCTGTAGCCTGTGCCGGCTGTCGCAGATAGAAGGTGTCGAACGCTTCCCGCGAGGGATGCTCGAGCGGGATATTCAAACCGGTAAAATTATTGAACTCGGTCTCGATCTCCGGCCCCTCGACGATGATAAAACCCATATTCTTGAAAATCTCGCTGATCTCCTGGATGATCTGGGTCAACACATGCAGCCGCCCCACGTCTTGATGGATGGCCGGCATGCCGATATCCACGCCTGACCGGGACGGTCCGGCGGCCCGGTCTCCCAGCGAACGCTGCTTTTCATCCAGCAAAGCGACGATGTGCGCTTTGAGCTCGTTCGCCTGCTTGCCGAAAGCCGCGCGTTCCTCGACGGCAAGCGAAGGAATGGTTGCGGTCAGCTGGGCAAGCAAGCCTTTCCTGCCCAGGTATTTGACCCGTACGGCATCGAGCTCTGGCGCGGATTGCGCGCCCGCTATATCCGCTTCTAGCGATTTTTTAATCGACTGAATATCCATAGCAACACCACTATCCCCGATAAACGCAGCGCCAGTTTTTTCTTCTCTTGATCGACAGCGCGTCTGCGCGCCGCGCCGGCCGCAACCTTCGTGCACGCCTGCGCGTGAATATCCATATCCCCGCCGTGCTCCGGGCACACCCGATGGAACACCCCGGCGATTCGTACACGATCCCCCTGCGCGCGGTAACTTCCGGTAGCGACGATATCCCGGGTTTGAGCGACCGGCACCCATGCGCCGATGGCAACGCCTGCGTCAAGCACATTGACCCAGGCATACGGCCCGCGCACCATGACATCGCCGATAACCTCGCCTTCCACAACCACCTCTTTACCGTCGAACTCCTTGGCGCCGCTGACCAGCGTTCCGGGGCTGACCACCTGCCCCCGGCAAGGCTGCGCAAACATCGCGCCGGCTACCGTCAAAGCTGCACAACAAAACATCAGTATATGCGCGCGCGCCGGCAGCATCATTTCCCCCGCACTGTGGAAACCAGAAATCCGGCCAGCGTCAATACCGACATAAATTCCAGCCTTCCCGCCCACATTTGCACGATGTAGGTGATCTTAAGCCCTGCCGGCATGGACGCCTGGGTAATGCCGCAGGAAAGTCCGACATTGCCGGCGGCAGACGTGGACTCGAACAACGACGACAGGAACGGATACCCGTAGAGTATGCCGATAATCGCGCCCAACCCGTACAACAAGATATACGCCAGCGTAATGCTCAACGCGGTACGCGCCATGGAGTCATTAAGAAAAACGTCCTTAATGTGATGGTATTTTTTCATCACCAGCGCGCGTTCCGGAAGAATGATCTTTTTGATATCCTGCATCAACGCCTTGGCGATGATGCCGATGCGGATCATTTTAATGGCGCCGGTGGTCGAGCACGCCGCGCCGCCCAAAGCCATGGCGCAGATCACGCCCACCAGAGCCAGATCGTTCCAGTCGCCGAGGAACTGCGACGCGTACACGGTTTGGAATCCGGTCCCGGTATGCCCGGAGATCAACTGATAAAACCCCTTGCGGAACATCACCATGGCCTGCGGATAAATGCGCGCCTGCCAGAGACCGAAGCCGGTAAGCGCGAACGTCAGCAGGATCGTCACAAACAGCGTCCGGGTTTCGATATTTCTGACGATCTCGCGCGGATGGCCGTTCCAGAGATGATAGTGCAGCTTGAAGTTGATCGCGCCCAGGATCATGACTACCATGGTAATCACTTCGTAAAGACCGCTGTGATAGTACAGAACGCTCTGGGATTGCGGGGCGAATCCGCCGGTGTCAAAGGCGGCCATAAAAATGCAGGCGCCGTGGAAAAAAGCGTTGAACGGTTTCATCCCGCCAAGCAGACCGGCAATACCCAGAGCCAGCGTGCCCATGACCAGGAACACCAGGCTGACCAGCCAGATGAACCGGCTGGTGTGGATGACATTGGGCAGTATCTTCTCGTCGCGGGCCTCGCCCACGTACATCTTGAACGCGCCGGAAGCCCCTTTTACAAAAAGCGAAAGCGCGATGATCACGATGCCCTGGCCGCCGACGAACATGATCAGATGGCGCCAGAAATTGTGCGCGTAAGCCAGATGGTCGAGATCCTGAACCATGGTTAAGCCGGTGGTGGCAAATCCGGACATGGTTTCAAAGCACACATCCAGGAACGACTGCCAGTGACCGCTCAACCAGAGGGGGATGGCGGAAAAAAACATCGCCACGACCCAGGCGAGGGCGACCACGATCATCCCCTCCATCCAGTTCAAATCCGCTTCGGTGTAACAGATCTTTTTCAACAGCATGCCGATTATCAGCGCGACTTCGATCCCGACACAATAATCCAGGCAGGGATTGAATTCGCGCCGGATCAACCCGATCAACAGCGGCAGCAGCATCAGTACCGCGAGACCGATAATGATCTTTCCTAAATAATACCCGATAATGCGGAAATCCTGCAGGCTGGGTTTAAGAATCATCGCAGTAAGGAAAATAAAAGACTGGCAAGGAATCCCGCGAGAAGAATGCTGCCCGCATAGAGCAGCTCGGTGACAATGCCAATGGCCATATCGAATAACAATCGCACCTTCATCACGACACCCTGCCCAGGAGCAGTTTGAAGAGTTCCGGCTCGTTGCCGATCATGGTCAGCGCGATGATATCGTCCCCCGGCTCGAAAACGGTATTCCCCTTGGGCACGATGACCTCGTCTCCCCGCACGATCGAAACCAGAACCGAGTCTTTGGGCAGCTGGATATCTTTGAGTTCTTTCTTCACCACCGGCGAATCCGGAGACAGGTCCACGCGCACGATAGCCAGTTTCCCCCGTTTAAAGCTCATCAGGTTCACGAAGTCGGAGAAAGAAACCTCTTCCTCGATTATCTTGCCGATCACCATGGTGGCGTCGACCGGCACATCCACTTCCAGCTCGGCAAAAACCCGTTCGTTATCGGGATTGTTCACTCTGCCGACGGTGCGCTTGGCGTTAAACACCTGCTTGGCCAGCTGGCAGATAATAAGATTGTCCTCGTCCTCTCCGGTCACCGCAGCTACCACATCCGCGCGCCGCGCGCCGGCCTCTTCCAGGATCTCGGGATTGCATCCGTCTCCGTTAATGACCAGGATTTCAAGCTCTTTGGCGATCTCTTCGCAGATATCCTTCTGTTTATCCACGATGCTGACCGTATGCTTGCTCTGACAAAGACGCTTGGCCAGAAAATAACCGACTTTGCCCGCGCCGACAATCAGGATATACATACGTTACCCCTCTGCGATCTTCAACGACTCTTTTATCTTTTCCAGGCTGGCGACTTTAACCACCGCCATAACCGTTTCTTTGGCCTTGAGCACTGTTCTGGGCTCCGGGATAATCACCCCGCGCACGTCCTGCACGGCTACGACCATCAATTCGCCGGGGACATTGATCTCGTGGACATGTTTGCCGACCAGCTCGCCTTTGACTTCGATCTCGATCACGCCGACGTCTTTGCTTTCGATCAGATAGCTGGAAAAACGGCTTTCCACGATCTTGTCGCGGATCATGGCCGCAAAAAGAATGGTTCCGCTTAGAATATCCAGACCGAGAGCATCGTAGAGATTGGCCCGTTGCGGGTCGTACACCCGGGCGATGACTTTGGGGACCTTGAAGATCTTGCGGGCGACCTGCGCGACGATCAAATTGGTATTGTCGCCGTTGGTGACCGAACAGACAGCATCCGCTTTTTCAATGCCGGCATGCCGCAACAGCTCCAGTTCGAACCCGTTGCCGACCAGCGTAATCCCGTTGAAGGTGTTGCCCAGCCGGTCAAACGATTTCTGCTCCCGGTCGACCACCACCACATCATGGCCTTCCCCTGAAAGCAGTTTGGCAAGCTCCGAACCCACGCGGCCGCAGCCGACAATGATAATATACATCTGCGCTTACGACGCTTTCTGTTTGATCAGTTCCAGCAGCTTTTTAATTACCGCTGTTTCTTTGACCGCCAGCTCCGAGAGCATTTTACGGTCAAGCGCGACATTGGCTTTTTTCAAACCGGCGATAAACTTGCTGTAGGTCAACCCTTCAGCGCGGCAGGCGGCATTGATGCGCGCGATCCAGAGCTGGCGGAATTCGCGCTTGCGGACCTTGCGATCCCGGTAGCTGTATACCAGAGCGTGCATGAGCGCCCGGCGAGCCTGCTGAAATTGCTTGCTGCGGTCTCCCCAGAAGCCTTTTGTCTGCTTCAAAACTTTCTTTTTTCTTTCGCGCGTAGCTGCGCTGTGTTTTACTTTTGTCATCGAACGTACTCCTCTCTTGCGGACTTTCTCAACTCCGGGACACCCCGGAGGCCGATACGCCTTTGCGCGCAGGGAACCATCTTCACGGAAGCGTGATCTGCCAAGAGGCGCCCCCGCGTTGTCCTGCGTCGCTTACAAACCTATGAAGACGTTTTTAAACGCTTATGCCGCTCCGTGGGGCAGCAACTTCCGTACAAACTTCTCCTGCTTGCCGGCCAGCGTCCGGGCTTTTCGCAGCCTGCGGATCCGGGACGATTTTTTGTTGGTCAATAAATGCCCCTTGCTGGCGGGATGATATTTGATCTTTCCTGATTTGGTGAATTTGAACCGCTTGGCAACGCCCTTCTTGGTCTTCAGCTTTGCTTTACCCATGAGTATTCACTCCGTTTCCATTTCACCGCACAACGGCACAGTTATTTTTTAGGAATCAGCACCATGCTCATGATCCTGCCTTCCAGGCTGGGATCTTTTTCAATCTGCGCCTCGTTCTGCGTATCTATAATGAATTTATCCAGGATTTTCCTGCCCAGATCCATATGCTCAATCTGCCTGCCTTTGAAGAACAGATCGACTTTCACCTTGTCTTTTTTCTTGAGGAATCCCACTGCCTGCTTCACCTTGATCCCCAGATCGTGATCGTCGATATTGGGATGCAGACGGATCTCCTTCAATTTGCCTTGCCGCGAATGTTTTTTGGCTTCGCGCTCCTTCTTTTCCTGGTCGTATTTGAACTTGCTGAAATCCATGATCCGGCACACCGGGGGGACCGACTGGGGAGCCACCTCCACCAGATCCAGTTCGCTTTGAGTGGCAATCTCCCTGGCCTTGTCGGTTGAGACGATCCCGAGCTGCGCGCCGTCTGCGCCGATAAGCCGCACTTCAGGAACACGGATCCGTTCGTTTACGCGTATGAATTTTTTTATTGCTACCACCTCCTTCGAGGCTCAAACAGCGGGCCCTGCGGCCTACCGGCCGCGAACCGCTACTGCGAGCGAGTGTTTATCTGCTGGCTCACCTGGCCAATAAAATCGTCGACTGACATAGCGCCCTGATCGCCATCGCGGCGCTTGCGGACCGCAACAGTGCGCGAGGCAACTTCCCGTTCGCCGATTATCACGCTATAGGGAATCCTGGCGACCTCCGCCTGACGGATGCGCTTGTTAAGCGTTTCGTTGCGCAGATTAATCTCCGCGCGAATACCTTTGTCTTCCAGCGCCGACCGCACGCTCTCGGCGTACGTCCGGAAATCTTCCCGTATGGGTATGATCTGAACCTGCACCGGCGCCAGCCATAAAGGGAAATCGCCCATATACTGTTCGGTCAAGCAGGCGGTAAATCTCTCGACGCTTCCCAGCAATACCCGGTGCAGCATGATCGGCTGCTTCTCGGATCCGTCAACGTCGACATACGTCAGTTCGAACCTTTTAGGCAGACTGAAGTCGCATTGCACGGTCGCGCATTGCCAGGAGCGTTTTAAAGCGTCTTTTAATTTGATATCTATCTTCGGGCCGTAAAAAGCCCCGTCGCCTTCATTGATCTCATAGGACAGCCCCAGCGCTTTTAAAGAATTCTCCAGCGCATCGGTCGCCAGCCGCCAGTCTTCGTCCGAGCCGATCGATTTGGCAGGCCGGGTGCTCAACTCAATGTCCATCTTGTCAAAACCGAAGACTTTCATGGTGGTAAACACGAATTCCACCACGGATTGTATCTCTGTCTCGACCTGTGACGGCAGACAGAAGATGTGCGCGTCGTCCTGGGTGAAGCCGCGCACCCGCAGCAACCCGTGCATTACTCCGGCTTTCTCGTGGCGGTAAACCGTGCCCAGCTCGAAAAGACGCAGGGGCAGGTCGCGGTAACTGCGCACCCTGGATTTATAGATAAGCATGTGCCCGGGGCAGTTCATCGGCTTCAAGACAAACTCTTTCTCGTCTATCTTGAACGTATACATATTCTCCCGGTAATAATCCCAGTGACCGGACGTTTTCCAGAGCTCTGCCTGCATTATGTGCGGAGTGATCACCAGCTGGTATCCGCGTTTCAAATGCTCTTCTTTTTCGTAATCCTCTATTATTTTACGCAACAGGGCTCCGTTGGGCAGATAAAAAACCAACCCGGGGCCGGCTGCTTCCTGATAGATATCAAAGAGCTCTAATGCGGGACCGAGCTTACGGTGATCACGCAATTTTCTCTGTTCCAGATCTTTCAAATAATCGTCCAGCTCTTTTTGAGACTCAAAACAGGTCCCGTAGATCCGCTGGAGCATGGGATTGGTCTCGATCCCGTGCCAGTAAGATCCGGCCACCGACAGCAATTTGAAAGCCTTGATCTCCCCGGTGGATCCGACATGCGGACCGCGACATAAATCGACAAAATCGTCCCCGGTTTTGTATGTCGAGACTTTTTCGTCGGCAATCGCGCGGATGAGCTCGATCTTATAGGGTTCTTTGAGCCCGTTGAAAAGCGCCTCGGCTTCCGGCTTGGACATTTCCTGACGCACGAACGGCTCGTTGCGCCGGATGATCTCCCGCATCTTTCCCTCGATGGCCGCCAGATCAGCGTCGGAAAACGGCTCTTTCTTGTCGAAGTCGTAATAAAACCCGTCTTCGATCGAAGGGCCGATGGTGATCTTGACCTCGGGCCAGAGCTGCTTGACCGCTTTGGCCATCACGTGAGAACATGAATGACGCAGTATGTCGAGTTCCATAGGAATATGGTGGGCCCATGAGGACTTGAACCTCAGACCTTTGCGATGTCAACGCAACGCTCTAACCAACTGAGCTATGAGCCCGCAATGATTATCTTTTGCCGTTACAAAGTTTAAACATGCCGGGAAAGGGAGTTGAACCCTTACAACCTTACGGTCGCGAGATTTTAAGTCTCGTGCGTCTGCCAGTTCCGCCACCCCGGCGCTCGCGTTACTTAAGAACCGTCTTGCTGCGTTTCCATCCGCTATCAGACGCTAAACATGCTGTTGCCAGCGCTGTTTTTCTCGGCAATCCGAAACACCCGTCGTAATAACTTCGCCGGGCGATCACCTTTAAAACCATTTTCCCGTATTTCAATGTCCAAAGAGTTCTTCTTTCCTGATAGAGCCTGCCGCGAACAGCCAACACCCGCTTCGCGGCTTTCTGCAACCAGCCAATAAACTCACGCGAGCCGGAATAAATACGCAAGCTCCATTGTTCTTTCTTATTCCCGGGATGCTTCCACTTTCGGATACTGCCGTCGCCATCTATTACTCCTCGCAAGAAATCCGCAAATCCCGTATCGGGCACCGCCAATTTCCCCAGCACTAACGATTTGCGGGGCATTAATCCGATGGATAGAAAGAACTCGTACAGGGATTTATTGCTCAACTGCACCCGCGCATAAGGCCGACCACCGACATTCTTGGAACATACCCGCGAGTTACTCGCGATGCGCGCGCACAACGCTTTTAAAAATCGCCTATCTTTAGAAGTAATATCGATGTGCCGCGCGTCTTTGCTTAAACATCCGTCTGTGGCGACCAGGCCCGCCAAATACCACAGTATCGCCTTTTCAATCTTCAGACAATTACGGAGACGTGCCATCTCCTACCCGCACAATGGAGGCGACGAGCGGAATCGAACCGCTGAATAGCTGTTTTGCAGACAGCTGCCTTACCGCTTGGCTACGTCGCCAAAATCTTCCCGACTTCTTTCACGATCGTTTCAACCTCAGCCAAACAGCCGGCCCCTTCTTTACCGCACGCCAGCATCCCTTTTCTGGGTTGCACAAATCTATATCCCGCCGTCTCCAGCTTTTTGATATTCTGCCGGGTGATGGGATGCACAAACATATTCTCGTTCATCGCCGGGCAGATCAGTACCGGAGCTCTGGTGGCGCACACCACACACGACAGGAGATCGTCGCACAGTCCCGCTGCCAGCTTGGCGATGATATGGGCGGTTGCCGGGGCGATTAAAACCAGGTCGGCTTTATCGGCGAGGGAAACATGTTCGATATCCCAGCTGGTCGGACCGGTAAAAAGACCGCTGTGCACGCTTGAACCCGCCAGGCTCTCGAACAGGATCGGACGGATAAATTCCTTGGAGTCCTCGGTCATCACCACGTCAAGAGCATACCCCTTGTCCTTGAGCCGCCGTACCAGTTCGCAGGCTTTATAAATTGCCACGCTGGCAGTGACGCCGAGTATAATCTTTTTTTGTTTTCCCATGCTAGGACTTCAGCTCTTTCGCTTTTATTTTGCCTTCCATGATCTCCTGCAAAGCGATGATAGACGGCTTAACAGTCACGCTCAAGCTATCCGTGAGCTTTGGCTGTCCCTCGGCAATCTCCAGCGCCCTCTTGGAAGCCAGAACAACCAGCTTGAATACCGAACTGTCAGTCTTATCCAACAGTTTCTCCAGCGATACATATGCCATACCGGATCTCCCTTGTGTATTGACACAACTAAGCTGCAAGAACCGCCTACGAGCGGCTTGCAGCCCTGTAGTTTGATAAACGGCTTCGAACAATCCTGTGCAGACGGGCGATCGCTTTCTTCAGGTCCTTGTTCACCAGGACATAATCATAGCTGCCCGCAGCGCGCAATTCTTTTTCGGCGACCTTCACCCTCCGGCGCACCTCGTCGACGCGCGTGGTGCGGCAACGCTTCTGAATGCGCAGAGGCAAATCTTTCAGCGAAGGCGGTTTAACAAAAATAGTCACTGCGCGATCGGGATATGCGCGCTTAATGGACCGGGCGCCATTGATATCCAGACACAAGAGCACGCCTTCGGCTTTTCCCATCTGGGCCTCGATAAAATCCCTGGCCGTTCCGTAATAATACCCCAAATACCTGGTCCATTCAAGGATTTTTTTTGCCCGGCGCAGATTTTTGAATTCCGCGGCAGTAAGGAAAAAATAGTCCCGCTTATTCTTTTCACCGGTCCGCCTGGGCCGGGTGGTAAACGAAACGCTCTTCACCAGGCGACCCCGGAATTCCCCGATCTCAAGCAAACTGTTGGCCAGCGTGGTCTTGCCTGATCCCGATGGTCCGGAAATAACGAACAACAGCCCGCTTTTCTTCGCCTTGAGTATGCGCACGTAGTTAAACGATATTCTGCAACTGTTCTCTGGTCTTTTCGATCTGGCTCTTGATAAAGACGACCTTCCCGGATATATCCGTATCGCAGGATTTCGCGCCCATGGTATTGGCTTCGCGTTGCATCTCCTGCGCAATGAAATCCAGTTCTTTGCCCAGCGGAGCGTTCACCGCCCACTTGCTCTGGAAATTTTTTATATGGTAATCCAGCCGCTCGATCTCCTCGGTAATATCGGACTCTTTCAAAAATGCGGTCCGCTCCATGTCGGTGGCGAATTTGTTGGCTTTTTCCTTGACCACTTTTTTAAACCGCTCTTTTATCTCGTCGAGCTCTTTCTTCAGCGTCGCGTTGCGCGCTTTAAGGAACAGCGCAAGCGCCTTGCCTTCTTTGGCCCGCATCGAAACAAGGTCGTCGAGAGCCTGGGTCAGCAACAGTTTCAACTGCGGCCACATGCGCTGGGTCGGAATCTTGTTTTCAGAAAGTGCCAGCACTCCCGGGAGACTGATCACCGAATTAATGGTCAATTCGTCTTTAAGCCCGTATTTTCTGCTCAAACCCTTGAGCACTCCGACGTATTTTTTTACCAGATCCTCGTCGATCATGACGTCGCGGCTGACCTGCTGAACGATATTGATCACGCAGGTAACCCTGCCCCGCTGAACCCGGGACTCGATCTCTTTTTTTATTTTGTCCTCCAGCGAAAGAAACCCCTCGGGGAGATGAATCACCGCTTCCAGAAATTTGTGATTGATGCTGCGGATCTCAACGGTCGCGATCCCGAATGAATCCAGCTTTCCTTCGCTCCTGCCAAACCCGGTCATGCTTTGAATCATAGCGCCCTCTCTCTTACGCCCAGCCCTGTTTGCGGCATTCCCGGCAGATTTCTTCTTTTGTCGGATACAAATCGACGATAATCTCCGGCGGATCAAACCATAATTTGATCTCCCTGCAGGCATCTTCCTCATTCGAAGAGACGTGAATCACGTTCTCGTACAAACCTTTAGTGGTGATGCGACCGTACGATCCGCGAATGGAGGTGGGATCGGCTTCTTCCGGATTCGTCGCTCCTGCCAGCTCCCGGCATCTTTTGATCGCGTCCTTCCCCCAGTAGATCAACGCCATAACCTTGAGACGGTCGTGTAATTCGCCTTTAAGATATTTTATCAACTCCGGGAAGAATGGTTTATCTTTTAAATGCTGATAATGCGATTTGGCCAATTCATCGGACACCCGCACCATTTTCGCAGCTACTATTTCCAGCTTTGTCTCTGACAAGCGCGTGAGAATATTGCCGGTTAACGATTTTTTCAAACCATCGGGCTTAATCAGAATGAGCACTGCCTGATTCATGTTTCGTCTCTCCTCTCATTTTTCCAATAATGCGCTCCATGTCTTCCTGGGAATAAAAATCGATCACAATGCGACCCCGTTTTTTTCTTTTGATGATCCGCACTTTAGTCGCCAAGATCTGCTGAAGCTCTGCTTCCAGCAGAGACACAAATGGATCCAGCCCGGCAGCGGTAATGGCCAATCTGCGCGAACGTGGACGGGAATGTTTAACTAAATTTTCTAACTCCCTTACCGACAATGACTTAGAGATGGTGGTCTGGGCAAGCCTGCGCTGTTGATTTTCGTCCTGCAGCTCGAGCAGCGCCCGGCCATGTCCAAAACTCATTCTCCCGCCGCGAATCTCATCCAGGACTTCCGTAGGAAGTTTAAGCAAGCGCAACATATTCGCTACCGATTCCCGGGACTTACCGATTACCTGGCTAACCTCTTCCTGGGTCAAATTGAATTTTTCAATCAGGTACTGAAAAGCCCGCGCCTCTTCAATCACATTGAGATTTTGCCGTTGTACATTTTCAATTAATGCCAGCTCCAGCGAATCGCGATCATCCACATCTTTAATGATCACTGGCACCTCTTGCAGGCTTAACATTTTTGCGGCCCGCAGTCTGCGTTCTCCGGCAATCAATTCAAAAGCGTCGCCTTTACGCCTTACCAGTACCGGCTGTAAAATCCCTTTTTCGCGGATCGAACTAACCAGGTCATCTAATTCTTCCGACGAAAAATCTTCGCGCGGCTGCAACGGATTGGCAGTAATTTGTTCTGTCGGTATCAGCGCAATTTTTTCGCCGCGATCTTTTTCCGGCTCCGGGATCAATGCGCTTATTCCTTTTCCCAACGCTTTTCTTTCCATTAAGCCTCCTGCTCGATAACCGTATCACGAGACGGTGATACGGTTAGTGTTCCCAAAATTTCCTTGGCTAGCTCTTCATATTTTCTGGCGCCAATATTTTCCTTATCGTATAGCGCAACTGGCTTTCCATAACTAGGAGCTTCCCCTAATTTGATACTGCGCGGGATAATCGAATGATACACTTTATCTTTAAAAAAGTTTTTAACTTCATTGATCACTTCCTTAGTGAGATTAGTGCGAAAATCCGCCATGGTTAATACCACGCCTTCAATCGTCAGTTCAGGATTAAGATGACTTTTAACCAGATTGAAGGTATTCATAAGCTGGGTCAATCCTTCCAAAGCGTAATACTCGCATTGTACCGGGATGAGAATCGAGTCTGCCGCGGAAAGCGCATTAATGGTAAGCAGACCCAGCGACGGAGGCGCGTCAATAATGATATAGTCGAAATGCTCTTTTTCCGGCTCAATAGCTTTTTTCAGCCGATACTCACGGCCCAGAGTACTCACCAGTTCCACTTCAGCGCCAGTAAGATCAAGATTCGCCGGAGCCACCCAAAGAGTTTCGATGGCGGTGCTCTTGAGACTTTCTTTTATGGGAAATTCTTCCAGAAGAATGTGGTAGGTACTCTTGCTTACCTTGTGTTTATCAACTCCGACTCCGCTGGTAGCATTTGCTTGGGGATCCAGATCGATCAATAAAACCTTTTTCCCAAAGATAGCAAAATACGCCGCAAGATTAATAGCCGAGGTTGTTTTACCAGTTCCGCCTTTTTGATTACAAACCGCTATTGTTTTTCCCATATAAAATATGGTTCCACGTGAAACATTTGGCTACCTGGTACTATTTTCTCAAATTTTCGCCGTTTGTCAATAGACAAATTTGATTGTTCCACGTGAAACAATCAATGCTCTATGGTCACTCTTATCTTAGCCAGTTTAGCCCCAGCCTGTCCAAACAAACCCTTTTCTTCCTCGCGCAAAACTTCAATTTTAACCTGATCCCGCTTAACGTTCATCTCCTTAAGCGCTCTTTTTACAGCGTCTTCTATGGTTTTAGCTTCTATTTCAATCGAAATGCTTTTCTTTTCCATATTAGCTAATCTTACTAATCTTAATTTGATAAAGCATCATTAAAAGACTATTCACCAGCCAGTATAATACTAGTCCGGATGGCATATGATAAAATACCAGCCCAAAAACAAAAGGAAATACAATCATCATGATTTTCTGTTGCTGTGCAGCTTCCCCGGTAGCCGCTGCGGTCGAGAATTTCTGTTGCACAAACATAATAATCGCGATGATTATCGGTAAAATATTAAATTGGTCTCCGACAACCGGCAAATTAACCGGCAACATGGCCAGCTTATCTGGCTCAGAAAGATCTTTGATCCATAAAAACTCGGCACCTTTTAAAGCGATAGAACGATTCAACACCTGATAAAGTGTAAAGAAAACAGGCATTTGTAACAACAAAGGCAAACAACCACCCAGTGGATTAACTTTATGCTCTTTATAAAGCTCCATTAATTCTTTATTCATTCGCTGGCTGTTGTCTTTGTATAAAACTTTAAGCTGCTCTACTTTAGGTTGCAAGACCTGCATTTCTTTCATTGAGCGCATTTGCTTAATAGTAAGCGGATAAAGCACTAAATAAATCAGCAAGCTTAGAATTATAATCGCCAGTCCCCAGTTTTTCACTACTTTATGGGTGAAAGAAAGCGTGCCGAGCATAATTTGGGCAATAAAGTCGAATTTACCAAAATAAATCAACGCTTTCCATTCCGGATTACGAGAAGCGAGCAGGGTGGCGTCTTGCGGGCCGATATACAGTTTAAATTTATGCACGCGCTCTTCTCCCGGAGCAAGTTTCAATTCGGGAGATTCAACACCAACATCAAAAGCATTCTTTCCGGCTGGGCGCACAAATCCGGAGTATCCTTTCTCATCTGGCTGGATAATGGTGCAAAAATATCGCTCTCTTATTCCTATAAATCCAATATTTTCAAATAGTTGCGACTTTTTAGGATTGGGGTAAGTGATTTTCCCCTGGGCAGAAACAGCGATGTCTTGAATAGGGGATTGCTGTTGCAGCATGCTCCGGGATTTCATCTCGAAATCCAGAGTACCAAGGCTGATAGGAATACTGATGGAGATAGGGTAAGCAGCGGTATTCCTGATTTTTATTTCTACGTCGTTGTTATACAAATCTTTAAATATAAAGCGCTTGCTAATTTGTAATCCGCCCCCAGCATATACATATTCTAGCTCGTTGTTAGCGCTAAATTGTTTAACGAACGCGGTTCCGGGATCAGCTACGCGTAACCCACTTATTAACATATACTTATAACTATTAAATTTCTTAAATGTTACCTGGCCGATCGAGGCTTCGGGTTCATTAAAAGACAGATCCAGCAGGGGCAAAGAAAACACGAATTCTTTATTTTCTGCGGGCGGCTCGCTTTCTCCGGTGATTAATGGTTTACCGATCACTTTTTCGGTTTTGATTTCAACAGCTTTTTCCACAGGGGGGGCAACCTGCGTCTGGTTAGTGGCTGGCGGCATCAACTTCGCCCAGGCAAAAAGGATAAGAAAAGAAAGTCCGATGGCTAAAAACAGTCGTTTTTCCATAGAGTTATATTAGTGGATCGTATCCGGATTTTCCGGAAAAGGGATGACAGCGAAGAATGCGCGCCAGGGCTTTGTATCCGCCTCGCACAAATCCATGGCGTACCACCGCCTCAACGGCATACTCGGAACAGCTCGGCCGGAAGCGGCAATGGTGAGGCAACAGGCTGCTCACATAGCGTTGATACAGGGCGATGCTGTGGATAAACAGCTTCTGTAACGTTAGATACAAAGCTTTTTTCTTCCTTTTCTCCGTCGAGCAGACACAACGTTTCTGCCGCCCTTCGAAGCCATGCGCTTGAGGAATCCCTGGCTGCGCTTGCCGACAATGTTGGATGGGGTTGTCAGATTTTTCTTCATGGCAAATAGTTCTCCTTGGTGCTTTAAAAAATGGTTGCCGAATTTGAGTTTTTTTATTATAACACAATTCGAACTTCTGTCAACACTTAGTCTTTGCTCCCTGACAAAATTTGTTTACGCCACGCCGGTGCATGGAGGCGACCATCGTTTGTTGCCGGGCAAAACCGAATTTTGTTCTGCGCGGACGGTTATTTTAGTTGACGACTTTTAAAATGAGAGTATAATGATTTTTGCTGTAAATCTGTCGGTTGATCTGTGCGGTCCTAAAAAAGTTTTCCACAAAGTTATGCACTCTGTGTATAACCTGTGGATTGTGTGAATAAACCCATGTCTGAAGTTCAGAAGCTCTGGGCAGAAGCCCAAACACTCCTCAAGGCTAAACTTCCGGAAACGGTCTTTCAAACCTGGATTTCCCCGCTGACCTTTAAAGAAAAATCCAAGCATACCGTGATCGTTCTGGCGCCGGACAGTTTTTTCAAAGATTGGGTGGAGCAACATTACCGCGCGGCGCTGCTGGCAGCAGTACAACAAGCCGGAAAAGAAGACCTTGACCTGGTGATCGAAGTCAGCCCGGCCCGGGCCCACGTTCAAAGTAAGGCCTCCGGTTCGGGCGAGCCGGTAAAAACCGTCACGTATCCCCAGGACCTTTCTTTGAATCCCCGCTACACCTTTGAAAATTTCGTCCTGGGCGCCTCAAACCGGCACGCGCACGCTTATTCGCTGGCCGTAGCCAAAGCGCCCGGCAAAACCTATAATCCACTTTTCATTTACGGAGGCGTGGGGCTGGGGAAAACCCATCTCATGCAGGCGATCTGTCATTATGTCCGCGAAACTTTCGGACAGCTGAAAATCTGCTATCTGCCTTCGGAGCGCTTTACCAACGAATTGATCGACGCCATTCAACATCATTCGACCGCGGCCTTTCGTCAGAAATTCCGCAATGTCGACGTTCTGGTGCTGGACGATATCCATTTCATCGCCGGAAAAGAATCGACGCAGGAAGAGTTTTTTCACACCTTCAATGCGCTGTATGACGCGCACAAACAGATTATTATTTCCTCGGACCGCACCCCCAAGGAAATCGCAAATCTCCAGGACCGCCTGGTATCGCGGTTCAGCTGGGGCTTAACCACCGACGTGCAGCCGCCGGACCTGGAAACCCGGGTGGCCATTTTAAAAAAGAAGATCGAGCGCGAACCGGTCACGGTCAGCGATGAAGTCATCTTTTTTATCGCGCAGCTGATCAAAACCAATATCCGCGAGCTGGAAGGCGCCCTGATCCGCATTATCGCGTATTCGCTGCTGGAAGAAAAACCCATCACCCTGGATCTGGCTAAAGAAGTATTGAAAGACCTTTTGCGGGAACCGAAAAAGCTGGTTACGGTTGACTTTATTCAACGTTGTGTAGCCGAAGAATTCGGGGTGTCCTTGCAGGATCTCAAGATGCGCCGGCGCAATAAAAATATCGTTATTCCCCGGCAAATCGCCATGTTTTTGAGCCGCGAGCTCACGGATCTGTCTTTTCCCGAGATCGGGACGCATTTTGGGGGAAAAGATCACACTACCGTCCTGCATTCATATAATAAAGTCAAGGATGAGATGGGGGTAAATGACAGTTTTAAAGAGAAGGTGGGAAGACTTATACACATCATTCAACAATGAGCCCCAAGGATATTCACAGGTTCTTTTTTCTTTAACGCTCTTTTTAACAATGCATTAAGAAGTTTTTAACAGAAACAAAACCCATTACTAATTCTATGATTTATTGATTTAAGATATTATTAATAACAGAAAGGAGTACCATGAAATTTAAGGTTGATAAAGATGTTCTCTTACGGGGGATTGATACCATACAAAATGTTATCAGTACCAAATCCACCTTACCTATACTATCCAATTTTTTATTGGAAGCGCACAAGGATTCTTTACGCCTGACCGCCACGGATTTGAATATTGGAATAAGCTGTGTAATTCCTGTGAATATCCTGGAGACAGGCGCCATAACTCTTCCGGCGCGAAGATTCAGCAATATTATCCGTGAATTATCGGAAACCACAGTAGAGATAAATACAAAAAAGAATAATATTGTGATCATAGAAACCAAACTATGCCAGTTTAAAATTATCGGGTTGCCGGCGGAAGAATTCCCCAAACTCCCGGAGTTTAAAGACAAGGAAGTGATTCAGATCGAACAGTCGATATTGAAACAGATGCTCAACCAGACCGCCTTCGCGGTGTCTTTGGATGAGACCAGATATATCCTGAACGGTATTTTATTCGCTTTTTCCCAAAATAGTTGCACATTGGTAGCCACGGACGGCAAGCGGCTGGCCATCAGCACTAAAAAACTGAAACAATCTTTCAATAAGGAAATTCGCATCATTGTTCCCCTCAAAACTATCCAGGAGCTGATGCGCAATCTTAAAGATGAGGGAGATCTTTCGCTGGTGATCGGGCCGAACCAGGTCCTGTTTGATTTTAAGGATTCGATCATCATTTCGCGGTTGATCGAGGGCGAGTTCCCGGATTACAAACAGGTGGTTCCCCAGGCGGCCGAACACAAGATCAGGGTTAACCGCGAACAGTTTTTGCTTGCGGTGCGACGCGCAGCTTTGCTGGCGACGCCGGATTATCAAGCGGTGAAGTTCGAGATTTTTAAAGACAAGGTGGTGATCTCAAAATCGACCCCGGATGTGGGCGAGTCGCGCGAGGAAATTTCCGGCGAGTATTCGGGTAAAGAGCTGGTGATCGGATTCAACCCCGGGTATCTTATCGACGTTCTGAAGAACCTTCCGCTGGACAAAGTGGAGATCGAAATAACCGGCAGCGAGAAACCCGCGGTGCTGCGCAGCGAAGGGTATGTGTACATCGTACTGCCGATGCGTCTGGGATAAATGGAAGACATCAAGACGACGGTCCAGGCGGTTCTTAATAATCTGCATAAACACGGCGGCGCCGGCCCCGCGCCGGGTCCGGACGATTGGCTGGACAGGGTTTTGACCAAACAGGAGCGCCGGTATGTCGCGGTGGCTTATTTTCGCAACGGCGTGCTGGGATTAAAAGTGGATTCGTCAAGCCGGCTGTATCATCTGAACCTGCGCAGGCAGGAGTTGAAAGACAAGCTCGCGGCCTTCTGCGCAGAGATCAAGGATATCCGCTTGAGCGTCGGCGCAACCGGCAGCAGCCGGGCCCGGGCGATTAAAAACAGTTGCAAATCCGCTGGTCTTTGATACAATAATTTTCCTTTACGAGGAGCGTCATGAAGAATAAAGAAGAAAAAGAAGAGTTGCAGCCGGGAACGCCGGAAAAGGCGCATGGTAAAAAATACGATGCCGGCGCAATACAGGTTCTGGAAGGACTGGAAGCGGTCCGGCGCAGACCCGCCATGTATATCGGCGATACCTACACCCGCGGCTTGCATCACATGGTGTACGAAGTCGTGGATAACTCTGTCGACGAGGCGCTCGCCGGCCACTGCACAAAAATCGACGTGGCGATACACGAAGATAACAGCTTGAGCGTCACCGACAACGGCCGCGGTATCCCGGTCGATATGCACAAGACCGAAAAGAAACCCGCCGTCGAGGTCGCGCTGACCGTGCTGCACGCAGGCGGCAAGTTCGATCATAATTCATACAAGGTGTCCGGCGGTTTGCACGGCGTCGGCGTGAGCTGCGTCAACGCGCTCTCCGACTGGCTGGAAGTAGAGGTGCGCCGGGACGAAAAAGTATACCACCAGCGCTATGAACGCGGCAAGACGGTCACGAAGCTCACCGTTATCGGCAAGTCAAAAGCTACCGGCACCAAGATCACGTTCAAGCCCGATAAGGAAATATTCACCAAGTCGATCGAATTTTCCTACGATATCCTGGCGAACAGGCTGCGCGAACTGGCTTTCTTGAACAAGGGGCTCGAGATCAACATAAAAGACGAGCGCAGCGATAAAGAGGCCCAGTTCAAATTCAACGGCGGCATCGTTTCGTTCGTTGAATATTTGAATAAATCGAAGGCGCCGTTGCATAACAAGGTCGTTTATCTGGAAAAGGAGAAGGAGGGGGTCGCGCTGGAAGCCGCGTTGCAGTATAACGACGGCTATTCCGAGAGCATCTTTTCATTCGCCAACAATATCAACACGATCGAGGGCGGAACGCATTTGTCCGGTTTCAAATCCGCGCTCACCCGGGCCATTAACCAGTACGCCAAGGGTAAAAATTTGATCAAAGACGACATCGGCATCAGCGGTGACGACGCGCGCGAAGGCTTGACCGCGGTCGTCTCGGTAAAGATTCAGAATCCCCAGTTCGAGGGGCAGACCAAGACAAAATTGGGCAATTCCGAGGTGGAAGGTTTGACCGCGTCGGCCGTATTCGACGCCCTAAGCAGCTATTTCGAAGAAAACCCTTCGATCGCCAATAAAATCGTGGATAAGGTAATTCTCGCATCGCGCGCACGTGAAGCCGCGCGCAAGGCCCGCGAATTGACCCGCCGGAAAGGCGCGCTCGATTCCGGCGGATTGCCCGGCAAGCTCGCCGATTGCTCCGAACGCGATCCGGCGTTATGCGAACTTTACATCGTAGAAGGAGATTCGGCAGGCGGTTCGGCAAAACAGGGCAGGGATCGCCGGTTCCAGGCTATTTTGCCCATTAAGGGTAAAATTTTGAACGTCGAAAAAGCCCGTCTTGATCGGGTGCTTTCTAATGACGAAATCCGGACTATTATTACTGCCCTGGGCACCGGTATCGGCGAAGAATTCGACATTTCCAAATTGCGCTATGATAAGATGGTGCTTATGGCCGATGCCGACGTTGACGGTTCCCATATCCGCACGCTTTTGCTGACGCTTTTGTACCGCCATATGCCCAAGCTTGTTGAAGAGGGTCATATTTACCTGGCGCAGCCGCCGCTGTACAAAGTAAAGCGGGAAAAGCGCGAAGAGTATATTCAGACCGAACAGCAGATGAATGATTTGATCCTTGATCTGGGACGGGAAGGACATTCGTTTGAAAAGATCAAAGATAAGGTGGCTTTTACGGATCATCAATTCAAAGATCTGCTCGCCAGTTTAGTGGAACTCGATAAATATTCCAGGCTTTTAGACAAAAAGGGAGTAAATTTTGTAAAATACCTGGCATTAAGGAGCCAGAAGACCAAAAAACTGCCTGTTTATAGGGTTAAAGTGGAGGGGAAAGAGCTTTTTCTTTATTCTGATGAAGAATTGGCCAAATTATCAGAAAAAGAAGGTAAAGAGCTGCAGGAAGATGTTCTGGAGCTCTTCGAAGCCTCGGATATTGAGCAGATAATCGCCAAAATTGAAAAGCTGGGACTGGATATCAATACCTTTAGCCAGGACAATTTAGCCCTTTCTAAGGATAGTTCCGGTAGCGATGCCGTTAAGAAAATGAAAGGGCTCTACCGGGTAAACGAAGAAAAGGAGCACAAAGAGTTCTTTTCTTTAAAAGAGGTGCTGGCGTATATCAAAGAGCAGGCCACCAGAGGCATGCACATTCAGCGCTATAAAGGTTTAGGCGAAATGAACCCGCAGCAGCTCTGGGAGACGACCATGGATCCGGAGAAGCGGACCATGCTGCAGGTCACTATTGATGACGCGGTGGAAGCGGATAAAATGTTCACCGTATTGATGGGCGACCAGGTGGAGCCGCGCCGGGAATTCATTGAAAATAACGCACACCTCGTAAAGAATCTGGACGTGTAACCATGTATACTCAAAACGAAAAGATAGTGCCTATTGAGATCGTTACCGAAGTCAAGGACGCGTATCTGAATTATTCCATGTCCGTAATCGTCGGCCGCGCCCTGCCCGATGTGCGCGACGGGTTAAAGCCCGTGCATCGCAGGGTTTTATACGCCATGCAGGAGCTGGGGCTGGAACATTCGAAGCCCTATAAGAAATGCGCGCGTATCGTCGGCGAGGTACTGGGTAAATATCATCCGCACGGCGACACGGCTGTTTACGACACGCTGGTCAGAATGGCGCAGGATTTTTCCTTGCGGTATCCGCTTGTCGAGGGTCAGGGGAACTTCGGATCCGTCGACGGGGACAGCGCGGCGGCCATGCGTTACACGGAAGCCAGGATGGCGGCGATAGCCGACGAGATGCTCGGGGATATCGATAAAGATACGGTGAATTTCGGCCCCAATTTCGACGCTTCTCTCAAGGAGCCGTTATTGCTTCCGTCCGCTTTGCCGAATCTTTTGGTCAACGGTTCCAGCGGTATCGCCGTAGGCATGGCGACCAACATCCCGTCTCATAATCTGAATGAAGTCGCGGACGCAATCATGTATTGTATCGATAATCCCGACGCCGAGATCAAGGATCTGATGAAATTCATCAAGGGACCGGATTTCGCCACCGGCGGGGTCATCTGCGGCAAGACCGGGATCAAAGAAGCGTATCTGACCGGTCGCGGCAAGGTGATCGTGCGCGCGCGCGCCAGCATCGAGCATCAGAAGAACGGCAAGGATATGATCATTGTGACGGAGATCCCGTATCAGGTGCAGAAATCCGCCGTGATAGAGGCTGCCGCGGGATTGTGCGAAGACAAAAAGATCGAGGGCATTTCCGATATACGCGACGAATCCGATAAGGACGGCATGCGCATTGTGTTCGAACTGAAGCGCGATGTCGAGCCGCAGATCGTGCTCAATCAGCTTTTCAAGCACACGCAGCTGGAGACGACCTTCGGCATCATCATGCTGGCTTTGGTGGAAAACCGGCCGCGCGTGTTGAATTTACGCGAGCTGCTGGTGTGCTACATCGGTCATCGCAAAGTGATTATCCGCCGCCGTACGCAGTTCGAGCTGGATAAAGCGTTGAAGCGGGCGCATATCCTGGAAGGGTACAAGATCGCGCTGAAGTTTATCGACCGGATCATAAAAGTCATCAAGACCTCGAAGACCGTTCCGGTGGCCAAAGAGAACCTGGTGAAGGAGTTCGGGCTATCCGAGATACAGGCGCAGGCGATCCTGGAGATGCAGCTGCAGCGGTTGACCGCCCTGGAGCGCGATAAGATCGAAGCCGAATACCTGGAGTTGCTTAAAAAGATAGAGCAGTGCCGCGCCATCCTGGCTTCGGAGAAGAAGATCGAGGCAATCATCAAGGACGAACTGGCGGAACTCAAGAAAAAATACGGCGACCCGCGCCGCACCGACATCGTCGGCGAAGTGGAAGAGCTGGAAATCGATGATTTGATCGCCGACGAAGACGTGGTGGTGACCATCAGCCACGGCGGATACATCAAACGCCTGCCGGTCAGCGCTTACCGCAAACAGAAACGCGGAGGCAAGGGGGTTACCGGCGCGGAAGTCAAGGAAGAGGATTTCATCGAACATCTCTTTGTGGCCTCGACCAAGGAATACCTGCTCATCTTTACCGATAAGGGACAGGTTTACTGGCTCAAGGTGTATGAAATACCGCAGGCCAGCCGTCAGTCCAAGGGAAAGTCGATCGTCAACCTGCTGGAGCTGAAATCCGGAGAACAGGTCAGCTCTACGGTGCCGGTTCGGGAATTCAGCCCGGACAAGTTCCTGGTGATGGTCACCCGGCAGGGCGCGATCAAGAAGACCAAACTCGACGCCTACAGCAATCCGCGCAAAGGCGGGATCATCGGGATTTCCCTGGAAAAGGACGATGTGCTGATTACCGTGGCGATGACGGACGGCAAGCAAGAGCTGCTCATCGGCACCCGGCAGGGCAAGGCCATCCGGTTCAATGAGGACCTGGTGCGCGATATGGGCCGGGGAGCGAAAGGCGTGCGCGGCATTTCGCTGGCCAAGAAGGACGAGGTTATCGCGATGATCGTGCCGCAGAAAGATACGACGGTATTGACCGTCACCGAACTGGGGTTTGCCAAGCGCACTCCCATCGAAGAATATCGCTTGACCAACCGCGGCGGCAAAGGTATTATTAATATTACCGTTACCGACAAGAACGGCGAAGCTGTCGGGATGAAGTCCGTCAGCGACAATGATGAATTGATGGTGATCACCGAGCACGGCGTTTTCCTGCGTTGCGCGATCAAAGACATCCGCGCGACCGGCAGGGCGGCGCAGGGTGTGCGTTTGATCAAGCTGGACGACAAAGACAGGGTTTCCTGCACCGCTCCGGTAATCGCCGACGAAGAAGAATAGATGTATGTCCCCATCGTCTAGCCTGGTCTAGGACAAAAGCTTTTCAAGCTTTCGACCGGGGTTCAAATCCCCGTGGGGACGTTAAATTGCAGCGCGTACAACAGCCCGCCAAAAGAAGGAAACCTCGCCATGTGTGGCATAGTTGGTTATATCGGCAACAGGTCTGCGCAAAACATCCTGCTCACCGGGTTGAAGCGTCTGGAATACCGGGGATACGATTCGAGCGGCATGGCCCTGATCCTCTCCTCCAAGAACAAAATCTCCCTGCGCAAGGCCCCGGGTAAGATCAGGGCGCTGGAAGCCATCCTCGAGAAAAAACCGCTCGACGGAGTTGTTGGCATCGCGCATACCCGCTGGGCGACCCACGGCGCACCCACGCAGGCCAACGCCCATCCGCATTACGATTGCCATCAGGAAATCGCGGTGGTGCATAACGGCATCATCGAGAATTATGCGCTGCTGCGCGAAGAGCTGCAAAAAGAAGGACATTCTTTTGTCAGCCAGACCGACACCGAGGTCATCGTTCACCTGATCGAGCGGTTCCTCGAGAATTCGTCGCTGGAAGAGGCGGTGCGCCGGACGCTTGGCCGCCTGGAAGGTTCTTTTGCCATCGGGGTGATCGCCAGCAAAGAGCCGGATAAGCTTATCGGCGCCCGGCTGGGCAGCCCGTTGATCGTCGGCGTGGGCAAAGACGAGAATTTCATCGCTTCGGACGTGCCGGCAATCCTGGACTCCACCAAGGATATCATTTTCCTGGAAGAACGCCAGATGGTCGTCCTGGGCCGGGACGGCTGCCGCATCACCGATATCCAGGGAAATCCCGTCGCGCAGAAGGTTTCGCGCATCAGCTGGGACATCACCCAGGCCGAGAAGCAGGGATATAAGCATTTCATGCTCAAGGAGATCAATGAACAGCCGCGCATCATCGAACAACTGATCAACGCGCGTATCCATAAGGACGCCGGAACGATCGGTTTCGAAGAGCAGCATATTCCCGAAACCCGGCTGAAAGAAATATCTTCCATCGCTATCGTTGCCTGCGGCACGGCGTATCACGCCGGCATCGTGGGCAAATATATTATCGAAAACGTCTGCGGCATCCCGGTCGCTGTGGATGTCTCCAGCGAATTCCGTTACCGGGATCTGCTCATCGACAAGGGCACCCTGGTTATCGCCATCAGCCAATCCGGCGAGACCGCGGATACCCTCGCGGGCATCCGGCAGGCCCGCGAACACGGATCCCCGATCCTGGCCATCTGCAATGTTCTTGGTTCGACGCTGACCCGCGAGTCCGACGGGGTGATCTATACCCATGCCGGTCCCGAGATCGGGGTCGCTTCGACCAAGGCCTATACCGCCCAGCTGACCGCGCTGTACCTGTTTGCTTTTTATCTGGCCCAGATCCGCGGCTTGCGGCCAGCTGCGGAAGTAAAGAAGGGGATTGCCCTGTTGCGGAACATCCCGCAGCTGATCGCGGAGGTGTTGAAACATCAGGATGATATTGCCGACGTCGCTCACCATCACACCCACTTCGGCTCATTCCTCTTCCTGGGGCGCAATATCAATTTCCCCACGGCTCTGGAAGGCGCCCTGAAACTCAAAGAAATTTCTTATATTCCGGCCGAAGGGTATGCCGCCGGAGAGATGAAGCACGGGCCGATCGCCTTGATCGACGAGTACCGGGCTGTGGTCTGCATCGCGCCCCAGTCGAGGGTGTACGATAAAATGATCTCCAATATCCAGGAGATACATAGCCGCAAAGGCAAGATCATCGCTATCGCCACCGAAGGGGACGACAAGATCACCGATCTGGTCCAGGATGTCATCTATATCCCGGCAGTGGAAGAGCTGTTCTCTCCGCTGATCACGGTTATCCCGCTGCAGCTTCTGGCCTATCATATTTCGGTGATGCGCGGCTGTGATGTCGACCAGCCGAGAAATCTGGCCAAATCCGTCACGGTCGAGTAATCCGTCGATGCTCTCTATCGTCTGCACGCCTATCGGGAATCTCAAAGACATCACTCTGCGCGCGATAGAAACGTTGCAATCCGTGGACATGATCGCCTGCGAGGATACCCGGCACACGAAGATCCTGCTCGACCAGTACAACATTAAAACGCCCACCACCAGTTTTTTTCAGCACAACCGCTTTACCAAGGCCGATGTTTTGCTCAAGCTGATGCAGGAGGGCAAGAATGTCGCGCTGGTCTCCGACGCCGGCACCCCGGGCATACTCGACCCCGGGTACAACCTGATCAATCTCGCCATAACGCACGCCATTCCAATCGTTTTTATTCCGGGTCCAACCGCATTCGTGCACGCTCTGGTGGTCTCGGGAAAACCGGCGCACCAGTTTTATTTCCAGGGTTTCCTGCCGCCGCGCTCGCAGGCCCGGCGCAACCGGCTGGAAGCATTGAAAAAACTGGAGTGCACGGTGATCTTCTATGAATCCTGCCACCGCATCGTTTCCACGCTGGAAGACCTTCAGGTGGTCTGTCCGGATAAGGAAGTGGTCTGCGCCCGCGAGTTGACCAAGAAGTTCGAAGAAGTGGTGCGCGGGACACCCGCGATGCTGCTCGCGCATTTTGCGCAAAACCGGCCGCGCGGGGAATTCGTGCTCTTGTTTTAGTCAAGAAAACGCTTTCTTTTCGCGGCTCTCAACGGTTGAAAAACCTCCCGCCATAAGGCATACTTAAATACGGCTGATAAACGCACGACCTGCCTGTTGTAAACAGGCAGATTTATTTTTCCCACTATTTAATCACTTTGGAAAAGACCTATGCTGCGAAAGATATGCAGTCTTATTTTGATCGTTTCTTTTATCTGCGAGCAGAGCGGATTCGCCCAGATCGGTCCGGCCGTTTCCGGCCCGGCTGCGCCGCAGGCGGGAATGATCGCCGACGCTTTCCGCCCGGTGCATCTGCGTTCACTCGGTTACAACGCGCGCACCCGCGCTTTTGATCTGCTGCTGGATAGAGGGAGCGACAAAAATATGCCCGCTCTCCAGGTGAATCGATCCGCCGCCACCCTGCTTTCCTATTTCAAGATCGGCCTGACCCTTCCCAATAGCGCGTTCTGGGTAAACTTGCGGCCGGATTCTCCCGACGAAATGATCGACCCGCTGGTGGCCCGGACCGACCTGGGCAAAATCCTGCTTGAAGCGGACCTGCAATTGAAAAAAGACCTGGCGGCATTGACCTCCCCGGCGACGCCGGAAGGGAAGCGCTACTGGGATAAATTATATGAAAAAGCCGAAACTGTTTTCGGCCCGGGCAATATTTCGATTCCTACCCTGACCCGGCCCTGGATCGTGCCCGGAGAGATCATCCTGCGCGACGCCGGGCGCAGCGCTTATATTTATAAAGCCACGCTTAAAGTCATGCTCGAAGAAGATTATCTTAAAGGCAGCTCGGTTTACGCGTTCGAGGACCGGAGGATGCAGGAGCTCAACGCTTATTCGTCGGACTTGATCCGCCGCCTGATCCTGCCCAAGCTTAATCTTCAGGTCAACTCCGCGCGCAGGTACGCCGCGCTGCGCCAGGTGTATTATTCGCTCATCCTGGCCCAGTGGTTCAAGCAAAAAAACAAACGCGGCGCTTATGCCGCGGAGATCGACGCGCGCAATCTCGCCGGATTGACCTCTTCCGGGAAATGGGATCCCGGGAGCTATTTCAAGGCGTACCAGAAATCGTTCCGGGACGGCGAATATAACAAGCAGGAGCAGATCATGAGCGGTTACGGAATGACCGTCCGCCGGTATTTCAGCGGCGGGATCTCTTTGCCGCAATTACGCCCTGTGGATTCCCCGGCTTATCAGGGACGGTCCCCTGCGGGAGCTACCGTGATCGCCGGCACTCCGGTGCCGCAACAGGTAACCGGTAATCTGGCTTCCGTGACCATTGCCGCGGAGAGCACGGATTTTGCCGACGCAGACAGAGAGCCGGCGCAGCTGGCGTTGATCGAAACTGTCAGGCGGGACGGCGCGCAGCTGGCTGCCGATCCGAAATTATTCGATTTTGTCGTCGGGCTGGTCCACAAGCAGACGGGCTCAAGCCAGGCGTTCATGACCGGCTCGGACGTCGCGATCATTTCCCAGCAGAAATTATTCCGGCATCTGGTGCAATCTATCGCCGAAAAAACCGTCCGGCTGTATAAGAAACCCGTGGCGGCAAAAGCGATTCGTCAGGAAGCAGAGGCGATGTTCTCCCCGAACAGGATAGAGGAAATGCAGCGCCGGCCGCTGGCCAGATTGATCCGGGATAGCGAGACTTCCCGTCTGCCGCTTAATTCTCCCAATCCTTTTGCCCGCCTGCCCCAGTTCCTGGATCTGGTGCAGGACGCGATAGATCAGGCTTTGCCGGAACAGCGGGCTGAGGCGCAGGAAATCGCCATGCTTTTGTCCGTGATGGACCGCTATATCGTCCGATCGACCCAGGGAGCGATGCTCATCGGCGGGACCCGGATAGTGCTGCTGGATACCGCCCGGCAGGAGAATCAGGAAGTGCGCCTGGCTGCCGAGCTCGGGCATCTGACCGTGCACAAATTCCACAATGTGGAGGATGTCGATCCGATTGTCGATGAGGGATACGACGCTTTATTCCGTCTGCTCGTGATCAAAGAGCGGGGAGTGACCCGCAAAGGTTTTGGCTATTTTGTGCGCGGCAATGATGATCTGCGGGCCATCGCTTTTTTCAACGAAGGCGGCTGGTTAAGCCTGCTGGGAGAGCAGACCATTGCCAATGTCGTCAGCGGCGACCTGGATTTAAAAGATTTTATCGACGCGTCCCCGGTTTTAAAGCAGCGGATACTTGCATCGTGGGATGACGCGGTCCGGCCGCTGCAGCGCGATAACAGCGATCCCATCGACTCCCGGGATATCCGCACCAAAGAGCAGGCGTTCGAGATCCTGCTGCAGGACGAGCGGCAGTATGGGTATGTCCATCTGCTCGCCGGGTATATGTTCTACCGGATCCTGGAATCGCATCATGGCGATTTTGACGCTCTGGCCCGGTCATTTCTCTCGCTGGTTTCCGATCCGGCCGGGAAAGACAGCTTTAAAAATTACCGCGATTTTATGGATGCGGCTTCCGGCGACGGCGGGAAGGAAACGGCAGCGCAGGAAGAAATTTTCCGCCTGCGTCAGGAAAAGCTGCGGCTGGAGAATCATAACCGTTTGCTGGACCGGATGATGGCGCGCAGCGAAGCGGGCGCGGCTTTTTCCATGCAGAGAGGATTGCTCGAAGAGAATAATCGCAGGATCGCGGCGCTGGAAAAGCGGATCAAGCAGCTTGAGGATGAATTAAAAAGCCCCGGCGGAAAAGAAAACGGCGCGGAGATCGACGGAGGTAAGCGCTTTTTTGACCGGGAACTGTTCGATTCCGCGTATGATCTGTTGACCGGCTCGCGTTCCGCCGCGGGATCGCTCGGGAAATTTTCGGCGCTCTCCGGCCGGGAAAAAACTCAATTTGTTCTGGCTTTGCTCCAGCGCTCCCGGGAGATCCGCGCGCGCGTGGAAGAATCATACGATTTAATGCCTGCGGCGGAAAAAAAGTATCTGGAGGAATTCGTGAATGCCCAGGCGCAGCCGAAGACCCGAGAGGCCATGCAGCAAGCGCTGCAGTCGTTGCGCCTTCGGGAAGAAGCCAGGCAGGCGCAGCAGGCAGTCGCGGAGATTATACAGGAAGAGCTGATCGCCGCGCCCTCCGCGGCGGCAGGCGCGGAAGAAACGCCGGTATCCGTGCCGCCGGTATCCGAAAATACGCGCATCGCTTTGGAAAAAGCGCCTCCCGGGCCGGAAGAAGCCATTTTATTGGGCAATTTGATCGTTCGGTTGCTGGCCCGGGACATGTTGAATGGCGGCAGAACTGTCAGCGACGTCGACTGGATCGGCGAGCATCTTAAAAACATGACCTTCCCCGCGATAAGACCGGCGATGCTGTTTTTGAAAATGCGGGTTTCTCGCGCCAGCTACGGCAGCGTTCGACAGGCGAGGAACAAATTGATAGAACGATTGAAGCAAGGCGATCCGGCGCTTCTGGAACAAGTCCGGCAGGAGTACGAAAGACAGAAAATTGCAAGGGCGCCCCGGGGTTTATCAGCCGATAACCTTCCTTATGCGGGCGCCCTTGTTCCTTTGGCGGCTGCCGCGAACCCTGCTTCGGTGGGCGAAGGGCAGGATGGCGGCAGGATTATCGGCCAGATCAAGTCCGAGATGCGCGGGGATTTGATGCGCGTGATCTATGAGCAGGGAAAAACGGGGGACACCGATTCCCTGGCCATGACTCGCTCGTTCCAGACGCCTGCCGTGCCGAAAGGCGAGAAAGAAGCAAAAGGCGGATTGCCCGCAGGGCTGGTCTACGTATATACCCGCTTGACCGACGAGGAATTGGCGCGGGATCCCGGATTGATCCAGAATATGGTAAAACTGGAACTGGCCACCCGTAATCCTGACCGGCAGCTTGATCCGCAAGAAGTCGGGGAGATCGTTGCGCTGGATGTTCCCCATGTCTTGACCGCGTATGTCGTTATTCTGGGCACGCCGGCAAAAGAGCTTACCGGCGAAAGCAGGCCGCGGGTCATCTATAAAGCGGTGATCGCGGATGACCGGGGTAAAGTAAAACTCCAGGGTCTGACCGAAGAACGCGGCAAGCAGATGGACGACTTTCTGGCGCTTAACGGGATCAAGAATAACGAGTATGCGAAATCCCTCGGGACCCCGAAAAACTACCTGTCCAATCCGGGTTACCGGAGGAATTTCTTTGCCGGCCTCGATAGATCCATTGCCAGGGCCAGGCAAACATTGCCCGCGCCCGACCAGACAACTCTGGCTGTCGAAGACGAAGACCCGGACGGCGGAGACGAACCGATTCCGGATCTGCCTGCCCTGGAAAAAGAAATTGCCGAGCTGGAAGCGCAGCTGGCGCAAAAAGATTTGCGGGCTTTGCCCCGATTCGCCATTCACGGTCAGCGCGAAGGAACCGAGCTCTATGAAGATGCCTGGTATTTTGTGATCGATCCGGACATGAAAGAGTATCGAGAAGAGGGAATATTCGCCGGCCCTGCCGGGTTCCTGCGTTCGCTGCTGGGTACGATCATCCTGGTCGCGAAATACGGCGGGATGCGTCTCTCTCCGGATTCGGTCGACGGTACGGTTGCCGGTGCGGATATCTATCTTTTCCGGGAAACGCCTGACCGCGAGCTTTTCGATAAGCATACTCAACTGGATTCGATCAAGCAGGGATCGACCTCGCCTTTGTTCGACCCGACTAAAGGGGGTTTTGAGGAATATCCTATATTTTACCTGGAACATCAGCACCGGGATGCCGATGTTCCCGTGAGCACATTTCAATTCGCCCGGATTCAGCTGGGTGAGCAAAAAATACGGGCCGGCCGGGAATGGGCGGATAGAAATCAGGAAATCAGCGTGGGCAACCGCCGGATGAAGCAGGATCCCCGACTGCTGACGGAATATTTTGTCAACCGGCTGCTCTATAAAAAAATTCTGGCGGCGATCGCGGATGAAATGCTCGACGAATTGCCCGATGCTCCGGAGCTCCCGGCAGGCAATCAGGGCGCAAAGGGGTCAAGCGGATTCTCCGCCGGCGGCACTTCCGGATTTGCCGAAGGCGGCAGCTTCGGGGTTACCGATAATAACGTCCAGGGTATTGATTTTAGCGTGCTGGCTGCGCCGCAAGAAACCGCTCCGGGCTGGACGCTGTGGTCGCAGGAAGCGTTGCCTGTTTTTAGCGGGATCGGATCGGCGGATAAGATATTTTTCGATACGGCGTTTTTCGGGGCGGCATTCCCCGACACGGGAGCGCTGCTTGATACGCGACTGATCCAGCTTAAAAATCCGCACGCTTCCGATCTGTCGGGGTTAACCGCGCTGCTCGCCAGAACCGATTTCACCCTGCCCGAAGAGCTATCCGCAGGAAAACATATTCTTCCGGATATGGAAATAGCTCCGGCGAAATTTATTCCCGCGCCGGGAATATTCGAGTTGTCCTTGTCCGAGGCGGCGGTAAATAAAGGAAGATTGCGCGGCATTCTGGAAGCATTGCTGCGTACGATCAAAGGCGAAGAGTCCCGCCGCGTATCCACTGCCACTGCGGATGTAATGAGCGGCGACGGTCCGGACGGCGGCGCCGCGCCTTTCGGGACGACCGGAGGATTTTCGTTACCCACGACCATGCCCGCCGCGGGGCAGACGACAGCCGCTTTGCCCAGGCTGACCGGCACGGATCTGTTGAAATCGAACGAAGAATTTTTACGGCAGCTTCAAGCCATGGGCATAGAGCCGGCGTTGTACGAATTCCTGGACAACCGCAAAGAGGATTACGATGTGCGTTTCCTCTATGCGTTGATCCAGGCATTGCTGGATGTGCCGCAGGAAGAGCGGATGGCGGCAGGCGACGAAATGGTCCGTATGCCGCTTCCCGCGAACAATCTGCCAACCGCGATCCTATTTGCGGGCAGGATCCTGGTGAAAAGCCGGCAGCTGGTTCTTCTGGAAAACGGCGGGTCCCTGCAGTTTAACGACTTCGATCGCTATTCCGATACAATCATGAAAACCGCCGAAGAATACCAGCGGCTGTTTATGCAAACAGGTTTTATCGAAGCTGTGCAATTAAAAGGAAGCTCTTCAATGCAGGAGCTGGCGCGGTGGATGGACTGGCTTAAGCCTTTTATCGCGGAGTGCGGGATAGATTCGCTGGTGCGTTTGTCCGCGGATAAGCCGGATTTTATCCAGGGGCTGGTTTTTTATGACCGGGAAGCCTGGACCGCGGCATTGCGCGGACGCGGGATGCCGGAAACGCAGATCAAGCTTACGTTGAGCCAGCTGGCTGTATTCAAAGGGTATAAAGACGATCGTTGGTTCCCCGCGCCGTTAAGCGGCGCAGTTCTGGCCGCGCGCGTCACCGCGCAAGGCGTGAGCCTGGTCGAAGCCTATTTGTTGTCCTCGATCGATCTTGAAGCGCAAGCCCGGGACAATCTGGTCCGGTCGATCCAGGCCAGGAACCGCCAGCAAAGAAAAGAATTGATCCAGAGCCTGATCTGGCTTCAGCGTAATCCGCCGGCCCTGGAGATCGTCAATATATTGGGCCGGCAATCAACGCGGGACCTGGGCAACATTGTTGACGGCCTGTCTGTTGATTATGAGGATTTGCTGGAAATGGACGCGGATCATCATGAATCCTGGTTCCGCATGCTCATTCTGTTGGGAGAAATGCCCGACGAGGATGCGCAACGATATGAATACGGGGATAGTCTGGTGTTCGGGCAAATTATCCGGGTCATCCGCAGGGAATCCGTTGCCGACCGCCAGCGTCTGGTGCGCGAAATTCTTACTTTCCAGCCGCAAGAGCGGGAATTTCAATTCTGGCTGGAATTCACGCTTGCTCATCTGCCTTTGTCCGATGCGGTCCGGGCCAAAGCCCGGCAAGCTTTGCGTTCTAAATCATCGCCGTATCACCAGGCTGGTTTATGCTGGGTCGCATTCCTGGCAATCGGGCAGCATCCGGAACAAGCCGAAATATTCAACGCATTGATCACTCAATTGCGTCCGGAAGCGGATCTGGCCAATGCTTTTGACACGCTGGGAGATTGTCTTGTCCGGTTCAAGAAAAATTATTTGAGCGAGCTGCTTTTCTTATTAGGCCGGATCGAAGAAAACGAGCAGGAGCAGGTCGCGGCGATTCTCGCGGATATTGCTTCCAGTAAGACTCTCCCGGACAACACCGACGTGTTCCGTTATTCCCCGCCGGCAAACAAATTTGCGCATCAAATCCTGGAATTCGATTTTGCCAATCGCGAGCTGGGATTTGCCCTGGAATTCGTTTTAAGCCTGGGATTTTCCGGGCAGGCCCAATCCGTATTGAGAGAGGTTTTGCGGCCGCTCAACGATGTCGAGCGCAAGCAGTTTTACGATAAGAGTTTGAAATGGCTGGCAGTAAGCCCGGAACATATGCCCGCGGCAAATGCGGTGATCTCTTCGCTGCGTCCCGGCGCTTCCGCAGGAGAAGCTTTAAGCCGTTTGCTGGAAATAATCACCTGGAGCTGGTCAATGCGCAAGGAGGACCTGGTGGAGCTGGCCTGGCTGACCGGGAAGATCAATGCCCGGGAAAAATCTTTGTCATTGCGGCTTCTGGGCGCAATGAGCCCGACCTTCAAGGAGCCGATCGAGGGCTTTTTGTCCCAGGAGCCGGTGCAGGGGCTGACTGTTTTCGAAGCCTATATCCTTTCGAGAGCGGGATTCAGCGATGCCGCGGTCACCGATAAAATCGTCGAAACCATCAGGGGGGGCAATGATCAGCGCCGGGTAGCCCTGTTCCGGGCCCTGAACTGGTTGAAAGACAACAGTCGATACCGGGAAACCGCGGAAACGATCATCCGCAGATCTTCCGGGCAGGGCCAGGCCCTGGTCGACGGATTGAATTTCCTGGCTACGGCTGCGGCGATGCAGCAGAAAAAAGTATTGTCCGCCGAGGAAATCAACGCCGCGGCGCAATCCGGCGATTTTTCCGCGGCGCTCATCTCCCGGCTGGAGAGCAGGATCGGGGATAAAAAGTTCTTCGATTTCGAGATGGGGCCGGTTCATCCCGACGCCCGGGCCGCTCTGGCGGACACCGAGTTCATGATGGATATGTTTAATTTCCAGCAGAACTATCCCCGCAGATCCGCGGCTTACGCCATCCTGCGGGACCTGGTGATCGCTTATTTTACCGGAGGCAGGCAGGGAGTGCGGGACTATAAGCGCAGCCAGGCCAATGCCGCGTCGCAGGCGCCGCAGGCGGTGCGCGACGCCTATGAGAATCTGGAATCATTGACTGCCGAAGCCGAGGAAGATTTCAGCAACCGCGCTGCGTACCGGCAATATTTCGAGACCACAATGCAAAATTACCAGCAGCATTCCGCGGAGCGCGAAATGGTGATTTCGGAAGCGGATAAAGCGTATCAGGCCAGGATCGCGGTGCTGGAGCAGGAAACGGACGAATTCCTGGCCGGGCAGAAAACCGATCCGGCAGGATTAAGTCCTGCGTTGAAAGCGGCGCTCGATCAGAAGGATATCCAGGTTTTAATGGGACTGAAAAAGCTGTCTAAACGGGAGAACCGGGCGCGGGGGGAAGCCCTGCGGCGCTTGCGGGAACTGCAGCGGATCAGGCAGCAGGCGCAGGATCATGGGATATTGGTGCAAAAAGTCCTGGAGATCGCCGGCCGGATCGAGAACCTGGCTTCTATGGATCGCGGGGAGCAGTGGCAGGAGATCATCCGGCTCTACGAATCCTACGAAAGAGATCCTGCCGTGCAAAAAGAATTGACCGTATCGCGGATGATCGACGATCTGGCTGTCCTGGATCAGGAATTCGCCGCGCGGGAAAAACCGCGCAATTTCATTAACGAGTCCCGCGGAATGCTTAAATCATTGCTGGCTGCCGCGCAAAAAGCTTTGACCGACGAATCGCTGACCGCGGCAGTCCCGGCAAAAGTATCCGCGGAGATCAGCTTCGATCTTAAAGACACCCTGAAGATCGGCCGGTACGGCGCCAGCGGCTCGGGGAATTGCCAGAGAAGCGATTATTCCGGCAACTACAAACACAGCCTGATGAGTTTTATCTCCGACGCCCAGGAATTGATCATCCTGCTGCGGGACGGGGAAGAGAACGTGATCGGGTTCGTTCTGCTGCACGGAGTGTTTACGGAAAGCGGGGAATTCGTGTATGTGAAAGAAAAAGTCTATACTAACACCGATGAATTAAAAGAAGTGCAGGATGCCGCAGCGAACGCGATGACCCGGGAAGTTTCCGCCGCGCTGGGGGTGAGGGTCCTGGCCAGAGCGGCCAAAGGAGAATCGTTCCATTTGAAAGTCCCGCCCAGCCGGGTGACCCGTTACCTGGATTCCCTGGGCGGCGAGCTCGATCTCAAGGAAGGAGATGCGACTGCGGTGAAGGATATCCCGTCATTCAAAGCGGAAGTGATCGCCGGCGACGGCGGCACAGCACAGCGGTTGATCGAGATCATCGACAATTTCGGCCGGGAGGTCTCGGGAACGGTCGAGGCGATGAAATTGAAAGCCGCATTGCATGATCTTGAACGGCCGGGCCGGGCTTTAGACAAAGCGATCGCCCTGCATGAAATACGGGAGAAAGCGCAGCTGGTGGAAACGAAACAGCGCATAGAACTGCCCAGGGAGATGCTTATAGCGCTGGGGTTGGAGTATATCAATTCGCGCGAGGTGGCGCAGGAAGCGCGCAGCCTGATCATCACCGCTTTGAAAGATAAGCCGGGAATCGAGTTGTCCGCCGCCGCTGAACAGATGTCTGATCTTGCCGCCGGCTTGAAAAGCTGGGACAATATGATCATCGACCAATCGTTATCGGTACTCGCTGTTTTATTGGAAACGGCAGGCCCGCTGACACGGCTGCAAGCCCTGAAGCTTTTAAGCGAAGTATGCCTTAATCAAAAGCTTACTTTCAGCCAGGAACACTTGTTGTTCAAGGCGTTCTGGGATCGCGACGCGCAGGACGTGAAAAACAGCGGCCGGATCGCCGAATCGTTAACCGCTTTTCAGGAGCAGGTCCTTCCTCTCCTGGCGGTTATCCGCGAACGAATGAAAGCCATCCAGATGAATGTCGAAGAGCAGGAACGGGGGATTGAAGCCATGGTGCGGGAGTACGAAGCGCAGCAGGCCGCGCAATCCCGGCCGCTCGAGCCGGCGGCGCGCGAGCATAAGCCGGATGAAACCGGCGGTATCGATCTGCGCAGCCTGCCGGTTTCCGGTTCCTCACCGGCGCCTGCCTGGATCGCGGCTCCTGTGGCCTTGAATCCGGCGGCAGCGCTACAGGCGCAGGATTTGCAGGTTATCCTGGCGCAGGGCAGGTTGCTTAAGCCGCAGGAGATCATCTGTTATGTGCAGCAGTGTTATCAGCAGGGGCGTATTGCGCAGGCCCGGCAGGAGATTTTAGCGTTGTTGGCCCAGGAGTTGAAAATGGAGGAAACCCAGGGGATTGCTACAGATACATCCCTGAAAGAAACGCTGATCTGGCTGGAAACGCAGATTCCGGCTTGACAAAACTCTTTTTTGTGCTACACTATTACAAATCGAGATAACCTTTAAGCCTGCCCCGCGAGGCAGGCAAGGCGGATACATGCACAAAAAGAATGGACCAATCTCAGGCGAACCACAGTAACCAACCTTAACCGGTTGGTTTTTTTTTGCCCGACCTATGCTAGAGAAAGCCAAAATACTGGATCAGGAAACCATACAGCGCAGTCTGACGCGCATTGCCCACGAGATCGTGGAGAAGAATAAAGGCGTCGGGGACGTTTGTATCGTGGGTATTCGTACCCGCGGAGTGCATCTGGCCAATCGGCTCGCCGCCAGCATCAAGCAGATCGAATCCAGGGAAATCTCCGTGGGCATTCTCGACATCACCCTTTACCGCGACGACCTTACCCTTATCGCCTATCAGCCGGTAGTGCATAAAACCGAGATCGGCTTCGACATTACCGACAAAAACGTGATCCTGGTCGACGACGTGCTCTATTCGGGGCGCACCATCCGCGCGGCGCTTGATGCGTTGATCGATCTGGGCCGGCCTAAGACCATACAGCTGGCGGTGTTGATCGACCGCGGCCATCGCGAGCTGCCCATCCGGCCGGATTATGTGGGCAAGAACATCCCCACGGCGAAACAGGAAATGATCGAGGTGCGGTTGCTGGAGATCGACGGCAAAGATGAAGTGGTTTTAGTGGAGAAAGATGAGCGAAACAACGGCCTGGAATAAAAAAGACCTGCTGGGTCTGGAATATTTGAGCAAAGAAGAGATCCTGCTCATTTTAGATACGGCCGATTCTTTCAAAGAGGTGACTTCCCGCGAGATCAAGAAAGTGCCCGTCCTGCGCGGCAAAACCGTGGTAAATCTTTTCTACGAACCGTCCACGCGCACCAGGGTTTCGTTCGAACTGGCCGCCAAACGCTTATCCGCCGACGTGATCAACATCGCCTCCGAAACCTCCAGCGTGAAAAAAGGCGAAACCCTCATCGATACGGGCAGGAATATCGAAGCGCTTAAAGCCGATATCATCGTGATGCGCCACAATTATTCCGGGGCGGCGGCAATACTGGCCCGACATCTGGGCATCAGCGTGGTGAATGCCGGCGACGGCTGGCACGAGCACCCCACGCAGGCGCTGCTGGACATATTTACGTTGAGAGAAAAGCTGGGAAAGATCGAAGGGCTCAACGTGAGCATTGTCGGAGATATCGCTCATTCGCGGGTCGCCCGTTCGAACATCTGGGGATTGACCAAGCTGGGGGCCAGGGTCACGGTATGCGCTCCCAAGATGCTCATTCCTCCGGGCATAGAAGAAATGGGCGCGCGCGCAACCTGCAATATCGAGGAGGCGCTGAAGAACGCGGACGCGGTGAACGTCCTGCGCATGCAGTTCGAGCGCGACGAACAGAGCGCTTTCCCGCAGCAGATGGAATATTACAAAAAGTTCGGGATCACCGAGGAGCGGTTAAGCAAGGCCAAGAAGAACATGATCGTGATGCATCCCGGGCCGATCAACCGGGGCATAGAAATATCCAGCGAAGTCGCGGATTGCCCGCAATCGGTCATACTCGAACAGGTCACCAATGGTATCGCGGTGCGCATGGCGGCGTTGTTCCTGGTTACCCAGGCGCATGACAGGAAAAAAGATGAAACTGCTGATTAAGAACGGCCGGGTGGTCGATCCGGCGAACAATCTGGATGAAGAGCGGGATGTCCTGGTTGATCAGGGGCGTATCGTTAAGGTCGGCAGGAATCTGAACGGTGGCGCAGATCAGATCATCGACGCGGCGCGGTGGCTGGTGCTTCCCGGGTTGATCGATATGCATGTGCATTTGCGCGAGCCGGGCCGGGAGGATAAAGAGACCGTGGAAAGCGGCACCCGCGCGGCGGTCAAGGGCGGAATAACCACGCTGGTCGCTATGCCCAACACCAACCCCGCCATGGATACGCCGGAAAGCGTGCAGCTGCTGCAGGCGCGGATCAAGGAAAGCGCGCAGGCGCATGTGCTTATCGCCGGATGCATTTCCCGGTCCAGGCAGGGTCGGGAGTTGACGGATCTGGCCAGGCTTAAACGCGCCGGGATTGTGGCGATCAGCGATGACGGCGCTGCGGTGGATTCGGCGCCGCTTCTCGACCGGGCATTGCGTAAAGCCAAAGAGCAGAAACTCGCCGTTTTGCTGCATTGCGAAGACAGGAATGTAAGCGCCGGCGGGGTGATGCATTTAGGCGCCATGTCCACCCGCCTGGGGCTGCGGGGCATCTCGGCGGAATCGGAATATAAAAGAATTCAGCGGGATATCCAGCTGGCGGAAAAAGCGCGCTGCCCGGTGCATATCTGTCATGTGAGCTGCGCGGAATCGGTGGAAATCATCGCCCGGGCCAAGAAAAAAGGCGTGCGGGTGACTGCGGAAACCGCGCCGCACTATTTTACTCTTACCGAAGAAGCGGTCCGGGATTATGACGCGGACATGAAGATGAATCCGCCACTGCGCGGGGCAAGCGACGTGCATGCGGTTATTCAGGGGTTGATCAAAGGAACGATCGATACTATCGCTTCGGATCACGCTCCGCATACCATTAACGAAAAAGAGATCGAATTTGACCGCGCGGAATTCGGCATCATCGGTCTGGAAACCGAACTGGCCGTTGCCGCTACCTGGCTGGTGCGGCCGGGCCACCTGTCATGGTCCGATCTGGTCAAAAAACTTTCGCTGCATCCTGCGCGCATCCTGGGCATTGACAAAGGAACGCTGGGGCCGGGCAAGGCTGCGGACATTACCATCGTCGACCCTGCTGCGGAATGGGTGGTGCGCAAGGAAGAGTGTGTCTCTAAATCCAGGAATACCCCGTTTGTGGGGTGGAGGCTGCAGGGCCGGGTTATGTACACCGTTGTCGACGGCAAGGTGGCGTACCGGCAGTAAGAGAATGCGTTTTCTGCTCACCAGGGAAGTGGGAAAACTGGCCACGTGGTTGCGCATCCTTGGATTCGACGCACTGTACAGTTGCGAAGAAGCTCGCGGCGCGATTATCATCCAGGCATTACGCGCTGACCGCATCGTGATCACCCGCAACCGCCATCTGTCCTGCGGCCGGGGAGTGCGCATCGTGGTGCTTAAGAGCGAGCGGGTGCAAGAGCAGCTTTCGGAAACCGTCGCTGCGCTGGGAATCAAGCTTTCGCTCGAGCAGGTGTTCAGCCGATGCGTCCTCTGCAACGTCGCTTTGCAGCGGATCGATAAAGAAACTATCGAGAGCCGGGTGCCGGACTACGTAGTGCGCACGCAGGAAGCGTTTTTTACCTGTCCGGTTTGCGGCCGGCTGTACTGGCGCGGCACGCACTGGGGCGCGGTAGCCGCAGCGATCCGGGCATTAGCCGGGGACTGAAAAGAACGCGGGAGAGAAGCCGTGGAATTTATCGCCGATTTTCATATCCATTCCAAATATTCGCGGGCGACGTCCCGCGATATGGATGTGCCGCATCTTGCGCATTGGGCCAAGATTAAAGGCATTACCCTGATGGGAACGGGCGATTTTACCCACCATCTCTGGCTGGAGGAGCTCAAAAAGAATCTTCAGGATACCGGCAACGGCCTCTTCAAGCATAAAGACGTTCATTTTATCCTGACCGCAGAGGTGAGCAGTATCTATTCCAAGAACAACCGGACCTATCGCATCCATAATGTGCTGGTGGCCCCGTCGTTCAAAGCGGTGGACGCGATCAATGATGCGCTGGGTCGACGCGGCAACCTGGCCAGCGACGGGCGACCGGTTCTGGGGCTGGATGCCAGCGAGCTGGCCCGGATCGTCTTTGACGTTGACGAGAATTGCATGCTTATCCCCGGGCATATCTGGACGCCGTGGTTTTCCCTGTTCGGCTCGATGTCCGGGTTTGACCGGATCGAGGATTGTTTTGAAAAACACACCGGCAAGATCTTTGCCCTGGAAACCGGGCTAAGCAGCGATCCGGCGATGAACTGGCGGCTTTCGGCTCTGGACCGCTTTACCCTGATCAGCAATTCCGACAGTCATAGTCCGGCCAAGATCGGCCGCGAAGCCAATGTGTTTGACTGCGAGTTAAGCTATGCGGCGATCCGCGATGTGCTTAAGACCAGAGACACGCGGCGGTTCTTATACACCATAGAGTTCTTTCCCGAAGAGGGGAAGTACCATTATGACGGCCACCGGCTGTGTGGAGTAAGTCTTGCGCCGCAGGAGACAAAGAAGTATAATGGTATCTGTCCGCAATGCAAGAAGCCGCTGACCATCGGCGTCATGAACAGGGTAGAACAACTGGCAGACCGGCCGGAAGGCTTTACGCCCGCAAATGCAATACCCTTCAAAAATCTTGTTCCTCTCCCGGAAATTATCGCAGAGGCAAAAGGCGTAAAGAAGGATTCGGTGGCAGTGGAAAAAGAATATTTCAGCCAGGTGGCAAAGTTTGGGACGGAATTCGATATTCTTATCCGCGCTTCGCGCGAAGAGCTGCACAAAGGATTGCCGGCTAAGATCGCCGAAGGGGTCTTGCGCATGCGCGAAGGCAAGGTGACGGCTAAAGCCGGGTATGACGGTGAATATGGGGTGATTTCGGTCTTTGGCAAAGAAGAAAAGGATAAGGCCGCAGAAGAGCAACTAAGCTTGTTTTAGCGATCGGGATACGGCCGCACTAAGTAAATTACGCGCCTGCCCCCGACTGATTTGCCTCACTGTGTTCGGCAAATCAAACCATCGGGGACACTGCCGCACTAAGTAAATTACGCGCCTGTAGCGCAATGGATAGCGCACTAGCCTCCGGAGCTGGTGGTACAGGTTCGACTCCTGTCAGGCGCATTTAATTTAAGCAATTCCGTTTAATCTAACCGCTTATTCCGCAGTATCTTACCAATTCCATGCGCAAAACAGTAGTAGGAATTATAGGTGGGAGAGTCGTTGAGACAAAAGTGGAGGAACAAGCCATAAAATTAGCCAAAAGTTTGGCAAAAGTGGTTGATTATATGGTTTGTGGCGGATTAAGTGGAGCCATGAAGGCGGTTAGTCAGGGTTTCAAACAAGGGGGCGGAACGACAATTGGTATTCTTCCCGGTTATGACAAAAAAGAAGCCAATCAGTATGTTGATATCGTTATTCCTACCGGGATGGGGCTGGCGAGAAATGTGCTGGTGGTTAAAACAGCGGATGTTGTAGTCGCTCTTCCCGGCCAGGCCGGCACCCTTTCCGAGATCGCTTATTGCTTGCAGTTCGGTATTCCTGTGATCAGTTTGCAATCCTGGAAAATTCCAGGCGTTATTCAGGTGCGAACGGTTGAAGAGGCGGTAGCCAGGGTTAAGCGGATCATGGTATCTTTACGCGCACACATCACAAAGGAGTGATAATGAAGGCAATGATTATGCTGGAGGACGGCCACTCTTTCAGCGGGCAGGCTTTTGGAGCTGTCGGGGAGCGCATCGGAAAGCTTGCTTTGAATACCGCTGTGGTCGGTTATCAGGAAATGTTGACCGATCCGGCCAACGCAGGAAAAATCCTGGTGTTGACCTATCCTTTGATCGGTAATTACGGCGTTGCCGACAAGTTCAATGAAAGCGATACAATCTGGACATCCGGCCTGATCATTAAAGAGCATTCACGGATCTATTCCAACTGGCAGGCTACCGGCAGCCTGGAAGCGTTTGTCAAAGCGCAGAACCTGATGGTTTTGTCGGACGTGGATACGCGTACGCTGGCAGTGCATCTGCGTTCCAAAGGCGAGATGCTGGGGATCATTTCCTCGGACTGCGGCCAGGTCAAGGAGCTGCAGGCCAAGCTCGACGCTTTCAGGAACAAGCCGGCCATCAGCATGCTACCGGAGATTTCGGTTAAGACCGTGACCGCGATGGAAAAGAAAGCCCGGGCGAAAAAGAAAGTCGCCGTTTTGGATCTCGGCATTACCCGCAGCCTGTTACGACAATTGACGGCCAGCGGGTTCGGTATAACGCTTTTCCCCTACGATGTTTCAGCGGCGGAAATCCTCAAAACCAAACCGCAGGGGTTGATTCTTTCAAGCGGTCCGGAAGAGGATGTGGGTATGGGCGTGGTGGCGGAGAACATCAAGCCGCTTATCGGCAAGCTCCCGCTTCTGGGTATTGCCGCAGGGCATCAGGTTCTTTGCCGCGCCCTGGGAGGGAAAGTCGTCAAAATGCGCCTTGGCCATCACGGGGTGAATTATCCCATGAGTCTGCCGCCGTCTCTGAAAAGCGAGATCACCGTCCAGAATCATTCTCTGACGGTGGATGCGGATTCGCTGGCTAAAGTCAAAGGGCTCAAGATTACCGGCTACAACCTGAATGACCGGACGGTCGAGAAAATCGAGAGTAAGAATTTACAATGCCTGGGGGTGCAGTTCGATCCGGCCAGCCCGGGGTTCGATGAGGTTCATCCCGTATTCGCCGCATTTAAGAACATGATGGAAAGGAGTCGCTGATGCCTCGTCGCAGAGATTTGAAGAAAATTCTTATGATCGGCTCGGGGCCGATCGTGATCGGTCAGGCGTGCGAATTCGATTATTCCGGTTCTCAAGCCTGCAAGGCCCTGCGCGAAGAGGGATATTATACCATTCTGGTCAACTCCAACCCCGCCACGATCATGACCGATCCCAACATGGCCAATGTCACCTATATCGAACCGTTGAGCATCGACATCGTCACTCAAATCATCGCCAAAGAGCGGCCGGACGCCATTCTGCCGACCCTCGGCGGACAAACGGGTCTGAACCTGGCATTTTTTCTGATGAAGCAGGGCGTATTGAAAAAATACGGGGTGGAATCCATCGGCGCTTCGGTTACCGCGATCTCCTGCGCGGAGGACCGGCTGCTTTTCAAGAAAGCGATGCAGGAAATCGGCGTGGATGTGCCCAAAAGCGGCATTGCCAATTCCGTGGAAGCAGGCATGAAGATCGGCCTGGGCATCGGCTTTCCGCTGATCCTGCGTCCGGCGTATTGTCTGGGCGGCGCGGGCGGTTCCATCGTGTATAACAAGGAAGAGCTGGAGAAATTCTTATATAAAGGACTGGAGACCAGCCCGGTGCATCAGGTGCTGGTGGAACAATCGGTCCTGGGCTGGAAGGAGATCGAGTTCGAAGTGATCCGCGATTGCGCGGACAATGTGATCATTGTTACCTCGATGGAAAATGTCGATCCCATGGGCGTGCATACGGGGGACAGCATGGTGGTAGCGCCGGCGCAGACATTAACCGCCGAGGAATACAGGAATTTCGTGAACCTCTGCCACAGGATCATCCGCCGCGTCGGGGTTACCGGCGGAGGCGTGAATATCCAGTTCGGACAGAATCCCGTCGACGGCCATATCGTGATCATCGAGGTTAACCCGCGCCTGTCGCGCTCATCCGCGCTCGCCTCAAAGGCCACCGGGTTTCCCATCGCCCGGGTTTCGACCAAGCTGGCGGTCGGCTATACCCTTCCGGAGGTCATTAACCAGGTGACCGGAAAGACCACGGCATTTTTCGAGCCGACGGTCGATTATTGCGTATTCAAAATCTGCCGGTTTACCTTCGAGAAATTCGCTCTGGCCGACCGGACGCTGAACACGTCGATGAAAGCGGTGGGAGAAGCGATGTCCATCGGCAGGAATTTCAAAGAAGCCCTGCAAAAAGGGATCCGTTCCACCGAGATCTCCCGCTATGGTTTCGGCGCGGACGGGAAAGACAAGATCACGGATGAAATGCTTAAGAACCCGACGGCGGAGTTGATCAAGCTGATTAAAGATAAAATCAGCGTTCCCAACGACGAGCGCATTTTCTATCTGCGCTATGCTTTGAAGATCGGGTTGACCATTAACGATATCTATGAATTGTCCCGGGTGGATCGCTGGTTCCTGGACAACATGCAGCAACTGGTGGAGACGGAGGACAGGATCAAGACGTATCGCCTCGAAGACGCGCATGGAGAGATCCGCCTCCCTGCGGAGCTGTTGTCGCAGGCAAAAAAAGACGGGTTTTCCGACCGGCAGATCGCGTATCTGCTCAATGTGAGTGAGGATAAAGTGAGAGAACACCGCAAGAAACAAACAGTGAAAGCCGTGTACAAGCCGGTGGATACCTGCGCCGGAGAATTCAACGCGCAGCGCCCCTATTTCTATTCCACTTTCGAGACGCAGGAGGAGGGCCGTCCGAGCAAGAACAAGAAAGTGATCATTCTCGGCGGCGGGCCCAATCGCATCGGTCAGGGGATCGAATTCGATTATTGCTGCTGCCATGCCGCGTACGCGCTGAAAGAAGAAGGCGTGGAGAGCGTGATGATCAATTGCAACCCGGAGACGGTTTCCACGGATTACGATACTTCCGACAGATTGTATTTCGAGCCGCTGACTATCGAGGATATCCTGAATATCATCGAGCTGGAAAAGCCCATGGGCGTGATCGTGCAATTCGGGGGGCAGACGCCCCTGAACCTGGCAGTGGCGTTGCGCAAGGCCGGGGTGAATATCCTGGGAACCAGCGCGGACAGTATCGATGTCGCCGAAGACCGCAAGCGGTTCCAGCAGATGCTGCATAAGCTGAATCTGCTGCAGCCGGAGAACGGCACCGCCTTCGAGTATGAAGAGGCCAAGAAAGTCGCGCAGCGCATCGGGTATCCGGTGCTGGTGCGGCCTTCGTATGTCCTGGGCGGCCGGGCGATGGAGATCGTGTATGACGAAAGCAGCCTGGAGAAATTCGTGGCGGAAGCGGCGAAAGTATCGGGCGAGCATCCGGTGCTGATCGATAAATTCCTGGAAGACGCGATTGAAGTGGATGTGGATTTGATCGGCGACGGGACCACTTTTTGTATCGGCGGCATACTTGAGCATATCGAAGAAGCCGGGATCCATTCCGGGGATTCGGCCATGGTGCTGCCGACCTTCACGCTGTCGCAGGAGCTGCTGGCCAAGATCCGCGATGCCGCTTACAAAATGGCCAAAGAGCTCAACATACTGGGATTGATGAATATCCAGTTCGCGATCAAGGATGACCGGGTGTATGTGCTGGAAGTGAATCCCCGCGCTTCGCGGACCGTCCCCTTTGTTTCGAAAGTGATCGGCGTGCAGCTGGCTAAACTGGCCACCAAGATCATGCTGGGGAAAAAGCTCAAAGACCTGGGATTTACCGAAGAAATTATTCCCGAGCATGTCGCGGTCAAGGAGTCGGTATTCCCTTTCAATCGTTTCCCGGGAGTCGATGTGATCCTCGGACCGGAAATGAAATCCACCGGCGAAGTCATGGGGCTGGACAAGGATTTTGCCCGGGCTTTTATCAAAAGCCAGTTGGCTGCCGGACAAAATCTTCCCAAAAAGGGGAATGTTTTCATCTCGGTCAGGGACCGGGATAAGCGCGCCATTGTGTTTATTGCCAAAAAGCTGCACGACCTGGGGTTCCATCTGCTGGCCACTGCCGGCACCGCGGCTGCTCTGGAGAAAAACGATATTCCGGTCAAAGTATTACCCAAGGTAGCCGAAGGCCGCCCCAATGTGATCGACCTGATGAAAGACGGCAAGATACAGATGGTGATCAATACCCCTTCCGGCCGCATACCGCGCCAGGATGAGATCAAGATCCGTTCCCATGTGATCCTGTACACTATTCCTTATACGACCACGATTTCCGGCGCCCAGGCGACAGTCAGCGGCATCGAAGCGCTGGTAAAAAAAGACCTGGAAGTGCAGTCTTTGCAGGAGTACCACAAAAAGGCGAAATACAAGAGCTCAAAGGCAAAAGCATAGGCTGGGGTTGTCATGGAGCGTATCAGTATCACATCCACCAGGCGCGTGGACCTGATCGACATTACCGATCAGATCCAGGATGCGCTTTCCCGACAGAAAACGCAGGACGGGATCTGTTGTCTTTTCTGCCCGCATACCACTGCCGGCTTGACTATCAATGAAAATGCCGATCCCGCAGTGCGCAAAGATATTACGACCTCCCTTTCCAAGCTGATCCCTCCCGACGCCGGGTATACCCACAGTGAAGGCAATTCCGACAGCCATATCAAAGCTTCCCTGTTCGGTCCGTCTCTATCGGTGATACTGGAAGGCGGCAAGCTTATGCTGGGGACCTGGCAGGGGATTTATTTCTGCGAGAACGACGGGCCGCGTTCGCGGCAGGTCTGGATCACCATCATAGGAAAATAGACATGCCTGAATTACCGGAAGTCGAAACGCTCAAGCGCGAGCTGGAGCGGGCGGTGAAAGGCAAGACCATCGTGGAAGTGCGTATTGCCCATCCGCGGGTAATCCGTCAGCCTGCGCCGGCGGCGTTCAAAAAAGGGCTGGAGGCGACCACGATCACCGGCGTTCAGCGTAAAGCCAAAGTGCTGATTATCGGTTTATCCAGCGGAAAATCCCTGGTCATCCATTTGAAAATGACCGGACAACTGCTCTATCCCGGCAACGGGGCAAAAAGCCGGGTGCGCTTCATATTCAGCGATGGCACGGCCATGGATTTCAATGATCAGCGTCTCTTTGCCGAACTGCGCCTGATGGAGGATTGGCGCAGTTTGCCTTTTATCCAGGGGCTCGGCCCGGAACCGGGACAGTTATCCCTGGAAGAATTTAAAGCTCTTCTGGCAACCAGGAAAACCCGGATTAAGCCTCTTTTGATGGATCAAACCGTGATTTCCGGTGTTGGAAATCTTTATGCTGCAGAATGTTTATTTCGTGCTAAAATATATCCAGAGCGGCCGGCGCAGAGCCTGACAGCTGCGGAACAAGAGAAACTTTATCTGGCGCTGCGCGATGTGCTCAATGACGCCGTCAACTACGGCGGGTCGTCCGTTGATGATTATGTCCGGCTTACGGGAAAACCCGGCGAATACGTCAGTCAGCACAAGGTGTATGGCCGTGAACATAAGCCGTGTTTTATCTGCAAAACACCTATCAAACGCGTGGCTTTAGGCGGGCGCGGGACCTATTTTTGCCCCAGCTGCCAGCGCTAGGGAACAATTTCTTCCAGAGAAAGCCGCTTTATGAAGATGCTGAATAGACGGGCGGATATCGTGTCTCAAAAACAGGTGGCAGCGCTGACCTATCGGCTTTCTTTGCGCGCTCCGGACATTGCCGCCGGCGCGGTGCCCGGCCAGTTCGTCATGGTAAAAGTGAGTTCCGGCACAGATCCGCTTATCCGTCGGCCGTTAAGTATACATGCCGTGGAGAAAAAAACGATCGCCATCATGTATGACATTGTCGGTCCGGCAACCGCATTGCTGGCGCAACGGCGCCCGGGCGACAGCCTGGATATTCTGGGTCCTCTGGGCAGCGGGTTCAATCTGCGCATTCCCCGTTCGAGCAGCCCGGTGATCGTGGCCGGGGGCATCGGGGTTGCGCCGTTGCTCTTCCTGGCGCAGCAGCTGGTCCGGCGGGCCGGGATCAAGCCGCTGGTTTTGATCGGCGCGCGGACCCGGGGACAGATAGTGTGCGCAGCGGAATTCCAGCGGCTGGGATGCGCGGTGCATCTGGCTACTGATGACGGGACCTGCGGGGTGCGGTGCAGGGTCCCGGAGCTTCTGGAAAAATTTCTCGACCGGGAAATAAACGTCAAGCGTTTTGCCGGCAAGGAGGGGGCGAGCGTGCGTCTCTATGCTTGCGGCCCCAAACCGATGCTGCGGCAGATCAGTCGCATCGCGACAGAAAGACATATTCGGGCGCAAATCTCTCTGGAAGCGCATATGGCTTGCGGTATCGGCGCCTGCCTTGGCTGCGTGGTCAAGACCGTAGAGGGGTTCAAGCGCGTTTGTAAAGATGGGCCGGTCTTTGAAGCACAGGAAATAGCGTGGTGAAGCTCAACCAGAGGAGGAACTGATGGCGCAGAAACCGTTTGTCTCCATTATCATCCCGGTGAAAAACTTTGAGCGGACAATCGAAAAGACGTTTGAATACCTGATGAACGTGGACTATCCCCGCGAGAATTGGGAATGGGTTGTCGTGGATGGCGGCTCGACCGATAAGACCATCCCGATCATCAAGGACTGGCAGCGGAAATATCCTTTTATCAAACTGGTGGAAGTTCCTCATTGCCCCTCGCCCGGTTTTGCCCGCAACAAAGCGCTGGAAGCCGTCAAGGGAGACTACCTCTTTTTCACCGACGGCGATTGCGCGCCGGATAAGAGCTGGATCAACGAAATGCTCAAGCATTTTGACCGTGATCCCAAGATCGCGGCCGTGGGTGGAGAAGTGTTCACCCTGAAAGTCGATCCCAACAATCTGGTGGAAGGCTGGTGTCAGCATTTCCGGTTCAACATGGTCGCTCCGCGGTACGGCTGGATCAAAGAAGGCTATTATCCCGATTTCCCCAAAGAGCCGACGCCCTGCGATATCGGCGGACATCGCGGATTCTTTTTCGGCACCTGCAACGTCGCCTACCGCAGGTCGGCGATGAAAGAGATCGGCGCGAAATTCTGGGAGAGACCGACCGGCGAAGATATGGATTTAAGTTATCAGCACCGCAGCAAAGGGTGGAAATTCTATTTCGCTCCTCTGGCCAAGGTCGACCACATGCATCGCGCGGACATCAAAGCTCTGCGCAGGGTCTGGGTGACATACGGCCAGGCGCATTTGCCGTTGATCGATAAATACTGCAAGAAAAAACAGCTGGAGATCATTTTCCAGAACCTCAAAGGCGGGCCCGGCATCAAGATTCCCTTTCCGCTTCGCGGTTTTGTCTACATCGGCAATTTCCATCTCATGCATCTCTGCGCTCTCGCGACGCTGTTCGGGTTACTGATCAGCCTGCTGCGAGCCAGTTTCGGCTGGTGGGTGTTTACCCTGATATTCTTTTTGCTGACCTGGAAATACGCCTATCAGTTCGTTCGCTGGAATTTCGACATGGAACCCAAATCGGCATTCTGGTTCTGGTGCAAGATAAAATACCAGACTAACTTGAGTTTTATCCAGGGCGGATTAAAAGAGTTTGCCAAATACAAAGTGCTCTGTATTGAACCGAGCTTCTAATATGCAACCCGATCTGTCTGTTCGCCTGGGAAAACTGGTCCTCAAGAATCCGGTGATGGTCGCCTCCGGAACGTTCGGTTACGCCGCGGAATTCCGCGATTTTGTCGACGTGCGTAAGCTCGGGGCGATTGTCACCAAGACCATTACTCTCAAGCCGCGCCAGGGCAATCCCGGACCGCGTACCTGCGAAACCCCTTCCGGGATGCTCAATTCCATCGGCCTGGAGAATCCCGGGCTGGATGCGTTCATCGACGAGAAATTGCCTCCTGTGGCTCAACTGGGCGTGCCGGTGATTGTCAGCATCGCTTCAGAACACGACCCGGAGGAATTCGTGACAGTAGCCCGCAGGCTGGATAAGGAGAAGAGCGTTGCCGCGCTTGAGCTGAACATCTCCTGTCCCAATGTGAAACATGCAGCCAGAGGTTTGAGGGCCGGATTGATCGCGCAAGACCCCGAAGCCACGCATGCTGCGGTCAGGGCCGTGCGCAAAGCCACGCGCAAAACCTTGATCACCAAGCTTTCCCCCAATGTCACCGATATCTGCGAGATCGCTTTGGCCGCGCAGGCCGCGGGAAGCGACGCGCTGGCTTTGATCAATACGCTTCAGGGAATGAGCATTGATAGCGCAACCCGCCGGCCGAAGATCGCCATGGGTGTGGGCGGGTTAAGCGGTCCGGCGGTGCGGCCGATAGCCGTGCGCATGGTCTGGGAAGTTTACCGGAAAACGCGCATTCCGATCATCGGGATGGGCGGGATCATGGATACTGCCAGCGCGCTGGAATTCATCATCGCCGGAGCGACCGCGGTCAGCGTGGGCACGGCGAATTTCGTGAATCCTTCGGTAAGCAATGAGATTGTCGCGGGGTTGGTCTCTTACCTGAAACGCAGCCGCGCGGTTACGATTCAAAGCATGATCGGGAGTCTAGAACTATGAACCAGCGTTCTCTGCGCAAACGACTTATTCTCGCCCTGGATGTCAAGGATATCAGGCAAGCCCGGCGCTTTATGAATATGCTTGCTTCAGCGATTGGGATGGTTAAGATCGGGCCGGTGCTCTTTACCGCTTATGGGCCGAAGATCGTTGATCTGGTGCGCGAAAAAGGAAGCCGGGTGTTTCTGGACCTTAAATTTCACGATATTCCCAATACCGTAGCCGGCGCTGTGCGTCAGGCCACCCGGTTGAACGTAGCGATGGTCTCGCTGCATACTGCCGGGGGCGAAGAAATGCTGGTACGGGCGGCGCAGGCAGCGAAAGAAGAAGCTGCGGCGGCGAAAGTCAAGAAGCCTTTGTTGTTGGGAATCACGGTGCTGACCAGCGATAAAGCCGGCGCAGATACGCGCCGGACCGTAGTGCAGCGCGCCCGGCTGGCCAGGAAGGCCGGTCTGGACGGGGTTGTTTGTTCCGTGCACGAGGCGGCAGCAGTGCGAAAAGCCTGCGGGAAAGCGTTCGTGATCGTCACGCCGGGCATACGGCCGCAAGGCGCGGATACCGGCGACCAGAAGCGGGTGGCAACGGCAGCGACGGCATTTGCCGCCGGGGCACAGTATATCGTTGTAGGTCGCCCCATACTGGAAGCGGCCAATCCGCTTGAAGCGGTTAAAAGACTGATGAAATGATACTCCCGGCGCAGATCGCACCTAACGCTAATAAGGAATTGCGTTAGTGTGGCCCTGTGGCCAAATTGCGCGGGTATTGCCTCTGCGTGTATACCCCGCGCAGATCGGAATTGCGCGGGTATTGCCTCTGTAGGCAAGGAGTCAACATGGCGGACCAGATTAAAGAATTGATCGAAAAAATCAATCAGGAAGGCGTGCAGGCTGCTGAAGTGAAAGCGCGGGATATCGAGCAGCAGGCGCAGCAGAAAGCAGAGGTGATCCTGCAGAAGGCTGCGGCGCAGGCTAAGAAAATGATCGATGAAGCTGAAGAGAAAATCGACAGCATGCAGGCCAGTTCCCGGGCAGCATTGCAGCAGGCGGGCAGGGATATGCTATTGACGCTGCGTCAGGACGTGCTGGCGTTGTTGCAGAAGCTGGTTGCCGCCGAGACCGCCGCGGTTCTGTCCGTCGAAGAATTGTCGAAAATCATCGGCGCGCTGATCTCCGGCTATTGCGCTCAAGGAGCGAGCAGCGCGGTGATTTATCTGTCGGAGCAGGATAAAAGCCGGCTGGAAGGTCATTTTCTGAACGCGCTCAAGCATGAACTGAAGAAAGGGCTTGAAATCCGTTCCCAGGCCGATATCCGGGCGGGATTCCGGATCAGCTTCGATGACGGTAAATCCCATTTTGATTTTACCGATACGGCCCTGGCGGAGTATATCGGAACGAGCTTGAAGCCCAAAGTCGCCGAATTGCTAAAGGGGATTTAGGACGATGTCCGCGTATTATTTTCTCATGGCGAGCCTGCCGATGCTGCATTTCGGCGCAAAGCCGCCGTTTTCTTTTCAACGGTTCCTCCAGACATGTCAGGATGCCGTTGGCGAAAAAGATCTGCAGGCGGTGCGTGTCTGCGCCCGGGATATCCTCGCGGGCCAGCCCCCGGAGCACGCATTGTTGCGGCAGTGGCTGGCTTTTGAAATAGAGCTGCGCAATGAGCTGGTTAAGATCCGCGCCAGCCGCAAGAAACTCGATCCGGCCAGCTATCTACGGCCCGACGGAAGCGGGGATATCGCGGTGTATCACAGCGCCATGAACAGTCACCGCATCCCGTCATTGATCGAATCCGAGCTATTCCTCGACCAGGAGCGCTGGCGGAAGCTGGACGAGCTCGCCGCGGGGCATTTTTTCGATCTGGAAGCGCTGCTGGTATATGCGTTGCAACTGCGTATTCTCTGGCGCTGGGAACATATTGCCGCCGCGGATAAGAACGCGGCGCTGGAGCAGGCCCTGGCCGCCGATTAAACACGGGTAGAGATCAAAGGAATGAGCATGCCGAAAGACAGAACAGGAAGGGTTGTCAAGATCACCGGTAACATGGTTACCGCTCACGTTGACGGGGTAATCATTCAGAATGAAGTCGCTTTTGTACAACACGGCGCCGAAGCGCTCAAGGCCGAGGTCATCCGCGTCCGGGCGGATAAGGCGGAGATGCAGGTGTATGAGAATACCAGCGGCCTGCAGATCGGCGACGAAGTTGTATTTACCGGCGAGCTTTTGTCGGTTGAGCTGGGACCGGGAATGCTCGGCCAGATTTTCGACGGTTTGCAGAATCCTTTGCCGCCGCTCGCCGCGCAGCACGGTTTTTTCCTGAAGCGCGGAGCATATCTGACCGCGCTGGCGCAGGACGTTGAATGGGAATTCACTCCGCTGGCAAAAAAAGGCGATACGGTCCGCGCCGGCGACATTCTGGGTTCCGTGCCGGAGAAAATCTTCAAACACTGCATTATGGTGCCCTTCGGTCTGCAGGGAATCCGGGAAGTGGTCAGCATTGCCGGCCTGGGACGCTATAATCTCAAAAAACCGATTGCCCGGCTGCGGGATTCTTCCGGTAAAGAGGAAGATGTGTATTTAAAACAGAACTGGCCGGTGAAAATCGCCATCCGGGCGTACGCAGAAAAACTTAAACCGCATCAACCGCTGGTAACCAAAATGCGTCTGATCGATTCGCTTTTCCCGGTAGCCCTGGGCGGCACCTATTGCGTGCCCGGACCGTTCGGCGCGGGCAAAACCGTGCTTCAACAGTTGATCAGCCGGCACGCCGATGCGGATGTGGTGATCATTGCCGCCTGCGGAGAGCGGGCCGGCGAAGTGGTCGAAACGCTTAAAACGTTTCCCGAGTTGATTGATCCGCGTACGCATAAACCGTTGAGCGACCGGACCGTGATCATCTGTAATACCAGCTCCATGCCGGTGGCCGCGCGCGAATCCAGCGTGTATACCGCGGTTACCATTGCCGAATATTACCGGCAGATGGGCTTACAGGTTCTGCTTCTGGCCGATTCCACATCCCGCTGGGCGCAGGCGATGCGGGAGATGTCCGGCCGGCTCGAGGAAATTCCCGGCGAAGAAGCTTTTCCCGCGTATCTGGAATCGCGCATCGCTTCTTTCTACGAGCGCGCCGGAGCGGTGCGGCTTAATGACGGCTCAACCGGTTCCGTGACTATCGGCGGCACGGTCAGTCCTGCCGGAGGCAACTTTGAAGAACCGGTCACCCAGGCGACGTTAAAGGTGGTCGGCGCATTCCACGGCCTTTCGCGCGAACGTTCGGACGCCCGCAGGTATCCGGCGATAGATCCGTTGATCAGCTGGAGCAAATATCCCAGCGTAATCCCGGAACGCTATCGCGTGCGCGGACATGCGATGCTCAAAAAGAGCCGCGACGTTTCACAGATGATGAAAGTTATCGGTGAAGAAGGCACTTCTCTGGCGGATTATGTGGATTATCTTAAGGGCGAGTATTTCGATTTCGTCTATCTGCAGCAGAATGCTTTCGACCCCGTGGATGAATCCTGTTCCGCCGAACGGCAGCAGTACGTGTTTGCGTTCATCTACGATATTATGGAAGAGGAATTCCGCTTTCAAAGCAAGGAAGAAGCGTTGCGCTTCTTTCAGCAACTGCGTCAGCTGACCAGGGGATGGAACTCCAGCGTGTTCAAATCCCCGGAATTCTCAAAAATAGAACAGGAGATCGCGCTGCTGCTGGAGCAGAAACGCAGCACAAACAAAGAGACCAGCAATGCATAAAATCTACACGCATATTGTTCAGATCGCCGGAGACGTGATCACCGTTGAGGCGGACGGCGTCGGCTACAACGAGATCGCGGAGATTTCCGCTTCGCGCGGAACGTCGCTGGCCCAGGTCATTCGTCTGGACGGTCGCCGGGTGTCGCTGCAGGTTTTCGCCGGCAGCAAAGGCGTTTCTACCGGAGACAAAGTCAGGTTTCTCGGCCATCCCATGCGCGTGGCCAGCGGCGATGACCTGCTGGGACGGATCTTCAACGGCAGCGGGATACCGCTGGATAAAGGGCCGGTCCTGGCGGACAACCTGGTGGAGAGCGGCGGGCCTCCGGTGAATCCGGTCAAACGGGTGATCCCCAACAAGATGATCCGCACCGGCATCCCCATGATCGACGTGTTCAATTCGCTGGTGGAATCGCAGAAGCTCCCGATCTTTTCCATCGCCGGAGAGCCGTATAACGAACTGCTGGCGCGTATCGCCATTCAAGCCGAAGTGGACATCATCATACTCGGCGGCATGGGATTGAAGCATGACGATTATTTATTCTTCCGGGATACGCTTGACCAGCACGGCGCGCTGGCGCGCTCGATATTCTTTATGCATACCGCGGCGGATCCCACCGTGGAATGCCTGCTGGTGCCGGATATCAGCCTGGCGGTGGCCGAGCATTTCGCTTTGAACGGAAAACGGGTCCTGGTGCTGCTGACGGATATGACCAATTTTGCCGACGCGCTCAAGGAAATCTCGATTACCATGGAGCAGGTGCCGTCGAACCGCGGCTATCCCGGCGACCTCTACAGCCAGCTGGCTGCGCGGTACGAAAAAGCGGTTGATTTTGATACCGCGGGTTCTATTACCATCCTGGCGGTGACCACCATGCCCGGCGACGACGTGACCCATCCGGTGCCCGATAATACCGGGTATATTACCGAAGGGCAGTTTTATCTCAAGGGAGGGGTGATCGAGCCGTTCGGTTCCTTAAGCCGGTTGAAACAGCAGGTGAACGGCAAAACCCGGCCGGACCATCGTACCATCATGGACACCATGATCCAGCTCTTCGCCAGTTATCGCGAGACCCTGGAAAAGCAGGCGATGGGATTTCAGATGAGCGCCTGGGACAAGAAGTTGCTCAACTACGGCGGTTTGTTCGAGCGCGAGATGATGTCGCTGAAAGTCAATGTTTCGCTGGAGAAGGCGCTGGATAAAGGCTGGGAGATTCTGCATGCGTGCTTCAGCCCGGAAGAGACCGGGATCAAGCCTGCGCTGATCGAGCAGTACTGGCCGAAATAAAGATTGCCGGTGCTGCGAGAACCGGGAGAAGCCGGCGCGAACGGGTTTAGTATGGCAAAGATAAAGCTGACCAAGGGAGAATTGAAGAAGCAGCGGGATGCGCTCAAGCAGTTCGAGCGTTACCTGCCGACGCTGCAGCTTAAAAAGCAGCAGCTTCAGATAGAGATCCTGCACTTGAACGCGGCGGCGCTGGAAAAACAGCGTCAGCTTGAGGTGAAGAAAGCCGCGGCCATGGTCTGGGCGGGATTGCTGACCGAGATCGATCTGCCCGCATTCAAACCGTGGCTGGTCCCCGCAGAAATCATCGCCGGCGTCAGGAATGTCGCCGGGGTAGACCTGCCGGTTTTTGAGCGGGCGCGCTTTACCGACGCCGCATACGACCTTTTCCTGACGCCGGCGTGGGTGGACGGCGCGCTGGAATTCCTGCGCGAACAGGTGGTCTTGCGCGAAGAGATCCGGGTGATGGTTCAAGCGATCGAAACGCTTAAACGCGAATTACGCATCACGACGCAGCGGGTGAATCTGTTCGAGAAAGTCAAGATCCCCGAAGCCCAGGACGCGATCCGCAGGATCAAGATCTATATCGGCGACCAGATGGCTAATGCCGTCGGCCGCAGCAAAATCGCCAAGCGGAAGATCGAAGCTCTGGAAGCGCTCGAGGTGGCGGCATGATCGTGCCCATGAAAAAAGCGTACATTGTCTGCCTGGCTCATGACGGCGTCGCGACCATTACCCGTCTCGGCGAGCTGGGGGTGATTCATCTCGAGCACCAACAGCCTCCGCACAGCCAGCCGGTCGCCGCAGTACAGGAAGAGATCGGCCTCGCCGCTTCCGCGCTGGAGATACTCTCGCGCCGCCGCAGCGATCAAAAAACGGCGTACGACTCCGGTCACCGGGAAACGGACTGGCGTATCGCCAGCCGGCATATCATCGATCTGGAGAAACGCCTGGACCAGTTGCAGGAATATTCGCGCATTCTCGCGCTGCGGATCGACGAATGGGAACGCTGGGGGGATTTCGATCCCGAGGATGTGCGTGCTTTGGAACGCAAAGGCATTGTTGTCCGCCTTTTCGAGATCCCGGAAAAAGAAGTCGGTTCGTTGCCGCAGGATTGCATCGGCCGGGTAATCAGCGTGCATGAAGGGATCGCCCGCTGTCTGGTAATCTCGCGCTCACGCCGGGATCTGGCCTATAAAGAAGTGGGTTTGCCTAAAAATTCATTAAGCGCGATGCGCCGCAGGCTGGAGCAGGATGCTGCTTTGGAAAACGAGCTCAAGAAAGACCTGGCGAAGCAAAGCGCGCATCGCGACAGCATCGCGCAGCAGAAACAGGTGCTGGAGAAAAAACTGGAGTTTCAACAGGCGCTGGCCGGAATGGGGCGGCAGGGGCAATTACTGTATCTGGCCGGTTATCTGCCGCACGATGCGGTGGCCGGGGTAATGCGGGCAGCGCAGGCGCAGCAATGGGGCATATCTATTCAGGCGCCGTCTGAAGAAGACGCGGTCCCGACATTCCTGCGTATTCCCCGCTGGGCGCAGAAGATCAAACCGGTCATGGCGTTATTAGGCATTGTCCCGGGGTACCATGAGCTGGACGTGAGCGCAGTGTTCCTGGTGTTTTTCAGCATTTTCTTCGGGATACTCATCGGGGACGCCGGGTATGGCGCAGTATATTTGCTCCTGACCTTCGGGGCGCAGAAGAAAACCAGAATGAATCCGTCGACTGCACAGATCTTCCCCCTGCTCTATCTATTAAGCTCCTGCGCTATTCTCTGGGGCATCTTGACCGGTTCGTTCTTCGGCCAGGAATGGCTGCTCAAGTACGGGCTTCATCCGCTGGTGCCCCAGCTGAACGATGCGAAGAACATGCAGACATTCTGTTTCTTCCTGGGCGCGGTTCATTTATCCCTCGCGCATGCCTGGCGGACGATACTGAAACTGCCGGCGTTGTCCGCGCTGGCCGATCTGGGCTGGATCTGCGTTCTATGGGCGGCTTTCTTCCTTGCCCGGATGCTTCTGCTGGGGGAAATTCTTCCTGGGTATGTACAATGGTTGATTGTGACGGGGATAGGATTGGTGATCTTCTTTACCCATCCGCAGCGTAATCTGCTCAAAACCGTGCTTGAGGGCCTGGGTACGATCGCTTTGAGCCTGATGAATAATTTTACCGATGTGGTTTCATATGTGCGCTTGTTCGCCGTGGGCATGGCCGGCGTGGCCATCGCCGAAACCACCAACAGCATGGCTGCCGGTCTCAACGGGGTTCTGTTCGGCGCAGCCAGCATGATGATCGTGTTGATCGGCCACGGATTGAACATCGTCCTGGGCCCGATGTCCGTGCTGGTGCATGGCGTCAGGCTCAACGTCCTGGAATTTTCCGGTCATGCCGGAGTTTCCTGGAGCGGCACGGAGTATCAGCCGTTTAAATCGCAATCATAAGGAGGCAGGCATGGAATCGGGAGTATTGATGCAGTTCAAAGATCTGGGCATAGGGATGGTGCTGGCTCTGGCTGCGCTGGGGTCGGCTTCCGGAGCAGGCATTGCCGGCATGGCCGCTATCGGCGCCTGGAAGAAGAGTTTCGCGCAAAACAAAGCCGCGTCATTCATGCTGGTGGCTTTTGTGGGCGCGCCGCTGACCCAGACCATTTACGGCATGATCGTGATGAACAAGATGTACGAGTTGGCAGCCAGGGGGCAGTATCTCTGGGGCATCGGCGCTTTTGCCGGCGCGGCCATCGGTTTATCCGCGTACTGGCAGGGAAAATGCGCGGCTTCGGCCTGCGACGCGATGGGAGAGACCGGCAAAGGGTTCGGCAACTATATCGTTGTGCTGGGCATGACCGAGACCGTGGCCCTGTTCGTGATGGCCTTTACCCTGGGCATCCTGGGTAAACTCGCCGGCGCGTAGCCGAGGTTGAAAACCCCGACGTTTTATGCTATAGTTTGTCCTACGCCAAGGAATCCTCGGGCGCTTAGCTCAGCTGGTTAGAGCATCTGCTTTACACGCAGAGGGTCAGGGGTTCAAGTCCTCTAGCGCCCATTGAATTTTCTCCCCGCAGGCGGAGCGGGGAAAAAATATATTGCCACAAAGCCATTTTTGACTTACAATTATACCTCTTATCGTGGGGTCGTAGTGTAGCCTGGTTCAACACGTCGCCCTGTCACGGCGAAGATCGCGAGTTCAAATCTCGTCGACCCCGTTAATTCCCACCCGGAAAATCAGTCCATAAATCTCTTGCCTTCGCTTTCCTCTTGTGTTACCTTAATATACGTATAACAGGCACTTGCAAACGGTACCATGGCGTTTTGGCAGTCTCGATCCGGGGCTGTTAACCCGAGTTTAACAAGGAGCGATGATGAGAGACGAGATGGATATCCTGCGTGAAGTCAGCAGTATCGCCGCCGGTCACGGAAGCATGGCGTTATCCGAAATGCTGGGACGCAAGCTGAACCTTGAACTTCCTGCCTTGAGCATCGTTCCTGCCCAGCAAGCCTTGAGTGAGATTGAAACCAGTCAGATTGTTTTGAGCGTCACCTGTAATATCTTAAGCGGTCTTAAAGGCGAGATCATCTTTGTTCTCGACGAAAAGAGCGCTTTCAAGCTGATCGATATGTGTTACCGGGACCATCCCGATGAACGCAAAAGCGGACTCTTCACCGAGATGGGGCTGTCGATTATCAAAGAAGTCGGCAACATCATCATTTCTTCCTATGTCGGGGCGCTAAGCATGATCCTCAAGACGATCGTTATCCCCTCCATCCCGACGCTGGTCAGCGGGTCGCTGCAGCAAGTCCTGGCCATGGTGGTCTCCACCTACAACCGCGAGGCTTATATTCTCCTGGTGGAGGCGGAATTCAAGGAGCCCACGGAGAAGATCAATGGAAAGTTTTTCCTGATCCTTAATGACCAGGCCATGGTTAAAGTCAAGGAATCCTGCAAGAACATCCTGGATTCCCTGAAATAAAGATCAACGATGAGCTCGACTGAAAATAATATTCTCTTGATTATAGGCGACACGCAGTCGGAAGAATTCATTACCGCTCTGCTGATGGGGGAGGGGTACCAGGTCACGCCCTGCCATTCCCAGACCGAGGCTTTTGCGATCATGGAAAGGGTGGGTTTTGAGCTGGTGATTACCGATTTCTCCTGCCCGGGCATCAGCGGTATCGAGATCTGCAAACATATCCGCGGAAATTTCAAGCTGCGCCATACCAGCATTATTCTGCTCATGGATACCAAGGATTCCATGGCCAAGATCAAGGGTATTTACGCCGGCGCGGATGATTATGTGGAGCGGCCCTTTGACCCCGCGGAATTCCTGGCCCGCGTGAAAGCTTCTTTCGTGCGCATGACCCGGGATCTCGACGCTAACCCCCTGACCAAGCTGCCCGGAAACATTTCTCTGTTTAAAGAGATGGAAGTGCGTTTAAAATCCCAGAGTCTGTTTGCCGTGGGATATGTTGATCTGAATAAATTCAAGGAGTTCAACGACCTGCACGGCTTCGAGATGGGGGATAAAGTGATTGTGTTCACCGCCGAGGTGATCATGAAGGCGTTGAAAGAACAGGGCGAGCCCAACGATTTTCTCGGGCATATCGGCGGCGACGATTTTATTTTTATTACCACGGTCGACCGGTGGGAAGACGTCTCCAAGCAGATCGTCGATGATTTCGAAAAGGGCAAGCAGGTTTTTTACTCGCCGGAGGATATCCAGCGCGGTTTCATTGTAGCGAAAAACCGCCAGGGAGAAATAAGCAAAACGCCGCTTCTGGGCGTTTCCATCGCCGTATTATCCAACGAGTTACGGATGTTTTCCCATGTGGGCCAGATCGGGCAGATCGCCGCAGAGCTCAAACATTACGCCAAGAGCCTCGGCGGAAGCGTTTATGTAAAGGATAGAAGGAAGGATTAGAGGTTGATGTGCGGTTAGTGCGGTACCGGACGCGCCAGCGGCTTAGGGCGCTTTTTTCATCCGCAGGTATACTTGCGTGGTCAAAGCGCGCGGGTATTGCCTCTGCGTGTATACCCCGCGCAGATCGTGCCCGGCCCTGATCGGAAGAGGCCGGCATCCCCTTTGTCGGGGAGAATTGCGCGGGTATTGCCTCTGCGTGTATACCCCGCGCAGATCGGAATTGCGCGGGTATTGCCTCTGTAGGCAAGGAGAACGTATGATTACCATAGAGGATTTTAAGAAAGTGGAATTGAAGATCGCCCGGATCAAGGAGGTCAATGACCATCCCAATGCCGATAAGCTGTATGTGCTGCAGGTCGAAGTAGGGGAAACGACCAAACAGATCGTTGCCGGGATCAAGCGGGCGTATGCCAAAGAAGAGCTGGTAGGGAAATTGATCGTGATAGTGGATAATCTCACTCCCGCCCTGCTGCGGGGAGTAGAAAGCCAGGGGATGCTGCTGGCGTCTCAAGACGATCTGGCGCTGGCGGTTCTGTCTCCGGACAAGCAGGTTAAGACCGGCAGCATCGTCAAATGACAGGCCCCGGCGCATCAGTATCGCTCAAACAATTGATCCCGGCCGGCGTCTGCATGCAGTGTCAGGGGTGTTGCCGTTTCCAGGCGCAGGATTCTCCCTGGTCGCCAGCGCTTCTGGCGGCGGAACAGGACCGTCTGGGTATCATCGGATCGAAGATCCCGCTGGTGCGGGATGATGCGGCGGACATATGGTATTGCCGGTATCTGCGGGTTGCGGATACCGCCTGCCGGATATACGGCCAGCGTCCTTTCGAATGTCAACTCTATCCGTTTCTGCTCAATCGCTGCGGCAAGAGCGTTTTCTTGAGCCTTGATCTGCACTGTCCGTATGCCCACCGGCATCAGCAGAGCGGTTCCCTGGCCGAATATCTGGATGCTCTGCAACAGTATCTGGAGCAACCGCTGGTCCGTCAGCAAATAAAGGATAACCCGCAGATGATCCAGACCTACGAAGGCGTCACCAATCTGCGGGAACTCGCGTTTTAAATAAAGAAAGCCCGCCCATGAGAGCCGACCTTAATCCTCTGCAGCTGGCCGATAAAAAACTGTTCGAGCGATTCCTGCGCTGCCGGGAACATGAACTGGCGGTTTATTCCTTTGCCTCCATCTACAACTGGACGCCGCTCTACGATATTCGCTGGACGCTCATTGACGGCAGCCTGTGTGTCTTTTTTAAAGATTCCCTGGGGTGTTTTCTCTATCTTCCTCCTCTGGGCCGGGAAGCGACTCCGCGCATCGTGGAGAAGGCGTTCTCGATCATGGACCGTTTCAACCGGAATAAAACCGTGTCCCGCATCGAGAATGTAGAAGAGCCCGCCCTTGAACGGTTGCGCAGCTTCGGGCTGGAGTCGGTTTTTAAATCGTATGATTATCTGTATACCCGCTCCTCACTGGCGCAGCTAAAAGGAGATGCTTTTAAATCCAAACGCGCCAGCGTTAATTACTTTACCCGGCAGTATCGTTTTGTTTATCAGCGGCTGCGCCGTCAGCAGGCCGCCGCCTGCCTGGCGCTTTACCGCTCCTGGATGGATCAACGCAGCCGGCAGACGCCGGACCATGTGTATTGCGGGATGCTGCAGGATACGCTCAAGACGCTGGAAACGGTATTCGCGCATTACGACGCCCTGGATATAGAGGGCCGCGTGGTTACCGTGGATCGGCAGGTCAAAGCCTTTACCTGCGGATACAAACTTAATCCGGACATATTCTGTATACTGTATGAGGTCGCCGATCTGTCGGTCAAAGGCTTAAGCCAGTTTATCTTTCAGCGGTTCAGCCGGGATCTCGGCGAGCACGCTTTCATCAATGCCATGGATGATTCGGGCCTGGAGAACCTTAAGAAGGTCAAACTTTCCTACCGTCCGGTACGGCTGGTTCCCAGTTATATCGTCCAGAGAAGAAAGGATAGCAGTGATGCACCGCGCCATTGAGGATGTCGAGTTCGCCATTGTGGATACCGAGACCACCGGTTTGAATCCGGCCTGCGGGGACCGGGTGATCGAACTGGCGGCTTTGAAGTGCCGGGGCACGCAGAAACTCGCCACTTTTCAGACGCTGGTCAATCCCCGGCGCGAAGTTTCTCCCGGCGCATTCGCGGTAAACCGGATATCGCAGGAGATGCTGCGCGACGCGCCGCCGATAGAAGAGGCGATGCCGGGGTTCCTCGATTTTGTGAAAGAGAGTTGTATCTGTTCCTATAATATGCCCTTTGACCTGGGGTTTCTTAACAGCGAACTGCGCCTTATCGGCAAACAGCCGCTTGCCGATCGTCCGGCAGTGGATATTCTCACCATGTCCCGTCGATTGCTCCCCGGGCTTCCCCGGCACGCCTTATGGTTTGTGGCGCAGCATCTGGGTTTTTCCGCCGAGCAAAAGCACCGCGCGCTTTCCGATGTTGAGTTGACCTGGGCGGTTTTTATGCGGTTGGCCGGCATGCTGCGGGAAAAAGGGATACATGATTTTAAAACCTTCCTGCGTTTATTCAGCCTGAACTTCAGCGCTCTTGAGGATGTCCAGAATCAGAAAATAGCAGAGATCCAGGAAGCGATTGACTTGGGCGCCAGACTTAGGATAAAATATCTTTCGACAACCGATGCCCAGATGACCCGGCGAGAAGTAATTCCCCGCGAGATCAGACGCCAGGACAGGGGAGTCTATCTGGTAGGGTTCTGTTGTCTGCGCAATGAAGAACGCACGTTCAAAATCGACCATATTGTTGAACTGGAGGCTTTATGAGAAAGATCGCGGCAGTGGCGCTGTGCGTCTGCGCCTGTTTATCCGGATGTCAGCAGAAGGATGCGCTTGAGCAGGCCCGCACCGCCGCGGCAAAATCAGCCGATTACTATGCCGCGGCAGTCAGGGACTATGAGAACGTTCTGCGCAGCGGCGGGGATTCCGCTTCGGTGCGCCTGGAGCTGGGCAAGCTTTTATTCGATAAAGGAGAATATGCGCGTGCGGTCGAGGAATTCGGCAAGTCGGCCCTGCCGGAAGCGCGCACGCTGCAGGGTATCTCGTTGTTCCACCTGGGCAGGTATACCGATGCGCTGGAAGTGTTCAAAGGCGGGGAATCGCAGAACGCGGATTATCGGTATTATCGCGGGTTGACCGAGGAGAAGCTCAATCTTTTTGATCAGGCGCTTCAACAGTACGCATTGATCCGTTCCGGAGACTATGCCCGGCTTGCCCGCGAACGGGAGCAGGAGATCCGGAAAGAACATACTCCGGTACAGATCAGGGATATCGACCCGCAGGTTGCCGCAATCCTGGCCGCCGCACCGCCGGCCAGCCGGTATCCCCAGGCAGGCGCGCTGGTTTTATTCGCGGACGAGAAAGAAGAGATCACCGCGGATAATAAAGCGTTGACGACCATGCATTTTGTGATCCAGATCCTTAACGAGCGCGGGAAAGAGCGATTTGCCGAGATGCCGATCGAGTACGATTCCACCGACGAGAAAGTGGAAGTCGAGTATGCCCGGACGATCAAGCCGGATGGAACGGTCGTGGATGTCGGCAGCCGCCATATCCGGGACGTTTCCAAGTATCTCAACTTTCCTCTCTACAGCAACGCCAGGGTCCTGCTGATTTCTTTCCCGGAAATCGTCGAAGGCGCCACCATCGAATACAAAGCGCGGATTCATCATTACCAGCTGGTCAACAAAAATGATTTTGTCATCCCGTATACCGTGCAATCTTCGGAACCGGTGATCTATCAGCGGTTTACCCTCCAGACTCCCCGGGACAGGCAGGTGAATATCAAGAAGTATAACCCGGACTATAATGATTTCGGCGCCAACCTTCAGGCCCGGGTCACCGAAGAGCCCGCTGCCCGCCTTTACCAGTGGGAATTCAGGGATGTTCCGCAGATTGTTCCCGAATCCAAGATGCCGCCGGTGGTTGAGATCAATCCGGCATTCAGCGTTTCGTCTTTTAAAGACTGGCAGTCCATCTACGATTGGTGGTGGCCGTTGGCCAGGGAGAAGATCGCCGCGGACGCGGCGATCAAGTCGAAAGTCAGAGAGTTGACCGCAGCGGCGGCTACGCCGCTGGCCAAAGCCCAGGCGGTCCATGCTTTCTGCGCCCAGAAGATCCGCTATGTCGCCGTAGAATACGGCCAGGCCGGCTATGAGCCGCATCAGGCGGCAGATATTTTTAAGAACAAATACGGCGATTGTAAAGATCAGGCTATTCTCCTGGTAACCATGATGCGCGAAGCAGGACTCACCGCCTGGCCGGTGCTCATTCCCACGAGGGACATTTTCGATCTCCAGCCGGATTTTCCCTCGATGATGTTCAACCACGCCATCGCCGCGGTTGAGCTTGACGGCAAACCGGTATTCGTGGATCCGACCGCGGAAACCTGCGCGTTCGGCGATCTACCCGACGGAGATCAGAATCGCCATGTGCTGGTGATCAAGGAGAACGGTTTTGCCATCGAGACAACGCCGCTCTTCCCGCCTGAACACAATCAGGCCTCTGTGGCAGTAACCATCCGCATGCAACCCGATGAGACGATCACGGGGGAGAAAACCGTGATCACCAAGGGTATCTTCGATCAATCGCAACGTTACTGGCTGCTCTATTCCATGCCCGAAGAAGTCCAGGATACCATCAATTCCAACCTGCAGGATCTTTCCATCGGCGCGCGCGCGAGCCGGTACGATGCTTTAAACCTGGAGTTGTTGCAGAAGCCGGTTGTACTGCGTTACGATTTCAGCGGACCGGAATTCCTGATCGCTTCCGGCGCGTTCCGCATCGCGCCGCAGCTGGCAGTGCTGGATAAAACGTTGGTAGCCAAGGATCTGCGTCGGTATCCCATCGATTTTGGTTTCCTCGAACAACGGCTGATCGAGTATACCATTGCGCTTCCGGCGGGATACAAACCATTTTTCCTGCCCGAGCCGGTTTATGAAGATTCGCCCTGGATGAAGTTTACCGCCACCTGCGACCACACGGGCAGCCGGATTCGCTTTAAACAGACGGTCGAAATGAAAAAAGACAAGGTCATGCGGGCCGAATATGCGGAATTCAAACGTTTTTTTGAATCGCTGGCCAAGAAGAACAAACAGCGGATTATCTTAGAAAGGACGCGGCGATGATCCATAACAACCAACGTCCGGACGAACGCAGGCAGTATATCAGGTTGGATTCAGTGTTCCCGGTGCTCTTCAGGTTGATGAGTCCCGATGGCGCGCATCCGCTGTCCGATTGGATCCAGGGATTCACCCATAACGTGGGTAACGGCGGGATTCTGCTGGATGTGCATCAGCTCAAGCCGGAGATTGTCAGCTTGATCGAATCGCGTCAGGCAGTGATCGCGCTGAAGATCACCATGCCCCTGAACCGTCCGGCGGTCAGCGCCAGCGCCAAGATCGCCTGGACGCGTGCCGCTGCGCAGGAAGAAGAAACATTTTCCGTCGGCTTGACCTACGAGATGGTCGATCCCAGAGGCCAGCAGCGGATCATCCGCTATGCCTGGACCAAACGGTTGTTCGTGCCGGCGATCATAAGTCTTATCCTGATCCTGGCGGCCGGTATCGGATTCAACGGGTATGTGAACATGAAGCTGGTGGAAGGCAACCGGCAGCTGGTCAAACAACTGTTGCAGATATTACGGGAATCCAATACCGCGAAGAACAAGATCAAACAGATCAACAGGGAAAAAGACGATCTGCAGTTAAATATTCAGGCGTTGCAGTTGCGCATACAGACCATCGAGGATGAGAAAAAGCTTCTGGCGGAAAAGGTCAAGCAGGAAGAAGTGCGCGCCGCAGGCCGGGTAAGCGAACTCAACGGCATGATCGATGCGCTGACCCGGGACAAGGCGGCGTTCCAGGAGCAATTGATCGCTCTGCAGCATAAAGAGAGCGTGGTAACCGAAGAACTGCTGCGGCTGGATCAGAAAAAGACCGTGCTGGAACAGGCGAACTTCGACAGGATGTATAAGTGGCTGACCGTGCATCAGAATCCGCGCACCGGCCTGGTGATGAGCTTTGAGGGGGATAAGGATGTTAAGGGCTGGGCGTTCATTTACGATCAGGCGCTGGTGGCGCAAGCGCACATATTCTTCTCGGATTTCGAGCGAGCCAGGAAAATACTGGATTTCTTCGTCAAGAAAGCCAAGCGGTCCAACGGTCTGTTCGTGAACGCCTATTATGTCAATGACGGCGCCCCCGCCGAATATATCGTGCACAGCGGTCCGAATCTCTGGGTCGGCATGGCTCTGGTTCACTACGTGCGCAAGGCGCAGGACGCAAAATACCTTGTGCTGGCCGAAGAGATAGCCCGGAAAATCATGGATCTGCAGGCGCAGGATCCGGAAGGCGGAGTGCGGGGAGGACCGGACGTGAACTGGTTTGCTACCGAGCACAATCTGGATGCCTATGCGTTCTTCCATATGCTTTATAAGTTGACCGGCAAGCCGGTTTATCTTGATGCCCGGAACAAAGTCCTGGACTGGTTGATGCGGCATTCGTATGATGAGTCTGAAATCCCGATCAAACGCGGCAAAGGGGATTCGACGATCGCCACGGATACCTATGCCTGGTCTATCGCCGCTCTCGGCCCGGAGAAGCTGAACGAACTCGGCATGAACCCCGACAAAATCGTGGAATTCGCCGAAGAGAATTGCGCGGTGACCATAGAGCAGACGCTGTCCGGCAAAGAGAAAGTTTCGATCAGGGGATTCGATTTCGCTCCGCAGCGGCATGTGGCCAGGGGGGGCATTATTTCTACGGAATGGACCGCGCAGATGGTGCTGTCGCTGCGCATCATGGCCGCATACTATCACCGTCAGAACATGACGTCAAAAGCCCGGCTCTACGAGTCGAAAGCAGACGAGTATCTGGCGGATTTGTGCACGATGATCATCAGCAGCCCTTCTCCGACAGGCCAGGGAGAGGGATGTTTGCCGTATGCCAGCCAGGAAGTGGTCGATACCGGGCATGGCTGGATGACGCCTCAAGGCAAGAGCACCGGTTCTGTTTCCGGAACGGCGTATACCATCTTTGCCTACTATAATTACAACCCGCTGGTTTTCAAAGAATAAACGGTAGCGATGGCGCATGGCTGCTGGCGTTTTGCAGATCTATCGATTGCTGTACCGGTATTTCGGCCCGCAACACTGGTGGCCGGCGGAAACGCCTTTTGAGGTCAGCGTCGGCGCGATCCTGACCCAGAATACGAGCTGGGTAAATGTCGAGAAAGCCATCCGTCGCCTGCGGGAATACCGACTGCTTACGCCGCGCCGGATGTTCGCAGTCAGCGACAAGAAGCTTGCGGCTGTGATCCGCCCCGCAGGGTGCTATGCGGTCAAGGCCCGTCGCCTGCGGCATTTCCTGGCGTTTCTCGGACCGGATTGCGGAACTGGCCTGCGCGCGCTTGCCGCGGTCACGACATCGACGCTGCGCCGGCAGTTGTTGAACGTCAACGGCATCGGTCCGGAGACGGCCGATTCGATACTATTGTTTGCGCTGAACAAGCCGCTATTTGTGGTCGATGGCTATACCCGCAGGATATTTGCCCGCCACGACCTGATTGCCGTGGATGCGGCGTATGACCGGATTCAGGCATTCTGTATGCGCGGCTTGCCGCGCGAGGCGAAGCTGTTCAACGAATATCATGCCCTGCTGGTCCGCCTGGGCAAGGATTATTGCCGCAAGCGCAATCCCGGATGCGCTCGCTGTCCTCTTAAAGGAATAATGTGAGAAACTTTTACACGCGTATAATCCCGTCCGTTTGTATCATATGGGCTGCTTTTTGCGGCTGCGCCGTACTGCTTCCTGCCGGGGCATTCGCTGCCGGAGAGCCGCAGTACGATATTGAGGCTTCTTTTGATCCCGTCCGCCACCGTATCGAGGCGCAGCAGCGCGTCAGCTTCACCAACAATTCCGATCAGCCTGTCCGCGAGCTTTATTTTCATATCTATCCGCATCGTCGTTATTCGCCGCAGGAAATCCGCTTTATGAGCCGGTACGCCGGCTACTTTAAAGTCAATCCGTATCCGGAAGGATTCCAGAGCGGAGATCTGCGGATTCTTCAAGTGAGCGCGGCGCAGCATCCGCTCGATTATAGCATCGAAGGCCAGGATCAGACGCTGCTCAAGATTATTCTTCCCGCGGCGCTGGCGCCGGGCAAAGCCACGGAGGTCACGCTTGCCTATCAGGTTGCTATCCCTCATTGCTATGGCCGTTTCGGCTGGCACAGGCAGATCACGACGCTGACCCGCTGGTATCCCATGCTGTGCGTTCTGGACAAGCAGGGCTGGCACCGCTATCCGTTCTACATCTATCATCAGCCTTTCTTCAGCGAAGCGGCGCGGTATCGTCTGAAAGCCCGTCTACCGCAGGAATACACGCTGGTTTCCGGCTGCGCACTTAAAACGCTGAAGCGTCTGCCGGACGGAACGCAGGAATTGTTTTTAGAAAGCGCGGCCCCCATGCGCGATCTGGGGCTGGGGATTTCCAGTGCATTCGAGGCCGTCTCTCTCGAACAGGACGGCATCCGGATCAACGCGTACTATGTCGACGGCAACAAAGAAGCGGCCGGACGCGCCGCTCGCCACGCCGCCGGGTTGATCCGGTTCCATCAACAGCGATTCGGCCCCTATCCGTACAAAGAATTCCATGTCGTGCCCAGCTACCTGGGATTCGGGGGAGACCAGTCTTCGGGGCTCATCTTTATCGACACCCGGTTCTACCGGTTGCCGCATTTTCTGAACCGCTATTTCGATTTCCTGGTTTCTCATGAGACCAGCCATCAGTGGTTTTACAACATCGTCGGTTCCGACGAGTACCGTGAGATGTTCATGGATGAAGGGATGAATTCCTACTGGGTTCTGCGATACCTTGAGCACACGTATGGCGAGAATGCCGGGGTTATGGATCTGCCGCCCCTGCTGCGTCGGCTGGTTCCCAATTTTACTTTTCGCGATTCCATGGTCACCCGGTATCTCTACCTGGCTAAAAGCGGCTACGACCGTCCGGTTATCGGCGAATTGTCCAGTTTCAGGGAACCGTCATCGATTTTTGCGCTGGCCTACGGCAAGGGAGCTGCGATTCTCTGGATGCTTGAGAAACAGCTGGGGCGCGAGGTGTTCGACCGTATCGTCGCGCGTTATACCCGTGAATTCGCTTTTCGCACCATTTCGGTGGATACCTTTGCCCGCATTGCCGGCGAGGAAGCCGGTCAGGACCTGTCGTCATTCTTTGATCAGTGGCTGCGCACCGGCAAACAATGTGATTTTGTGGTTAAGCGGGTGGGGGCGGGAGAAGTGGCGATCGGCAACAAGGGGGCGCTGGAGATCCCGGTCCGGACCCGGATCGCTTATGCCGACGGGTCGAGCCTGGTCGATGACTGGGACGGCAGGGGGGCTGTGCACGTTATTCCCGTCGCCGCGGGGAAGAAAGTGGTGCGCGTGGACGTCGACGCGGAACAGGCCGTCATGCTGGATATAGACCGCACCAATAATCACTGGCCGGCCAGGAAAACTTTCAAACCGGTGCCCTGGTATTTCTTTGCCTATGAATTGCCGGTACTTTTGCCCCGGGATTCATATAATGCGGTATGCGGCCCGACGGTGGGAGGCGCTGCGCTGGGCGCAGCCGCTTCGGTCCAGAAGCCGTTTGATGCGCTGATGCGGATAAGCTCGCAGTATGATTTTAACGGCAAAGCCGTGGATTCGGTGCTGGGGTATGAACTTTCTCATCTGGGGAATAAACAGCAAGCCGCGGGTTTCGAGATTTTCGATTACGAATCGAGCAAGCGCGGTCACGATGTGGCCGGCGGCAAGCTTTACTTCAGAAAAGAACTCTGGCCGGCGAATTACGGCTTGTTCGGGGTGAATGATCATATCAGCCTCTACCTGATCCGCGATCAGAAATTCGACACCGGCCCGGGTTTAAACGGCAGAGAGGATATTCGTAACCAGCATTACCGCAGGAAAGACGAGGCGATCCTGGGGCTTGCCGGGTCTCTGGGCCGTTTTGGCCCGTACGGCGATCCGCAGTACGGCTGGCGTTTTATTCACGTCGTGGAATCAGCCGGTCACTTCCTGGGAGGGACCCAGGCGTTCTGGCGGACCAGTGCGGAGTTGCAGCGCTATTGCGTTGTGCTCGAGCGGCAGCAGCACGTGCTTGCCGTGCGCGGCAAAACGGGCTGGGGAGCGCATGCGGACAAAAACCTTTTCGAGATCGGCGGCGCTGATGGATTGCGCGGTTACGCCGGCAAGACGTTGCCCGGTGCGCGCATGATGCTGGGAAGCGCGGAATACCGTTTCCCGTTGCGCGATGAGCTGGGTTGGTATTTTCTGGACAATATCCTGCGTTTAAGTAAAATACAGGGAGTGCTCTTTTTTGATGCCGGCAAAGCCTGGTACTCGGATTTTTCCGCCGCCGCGTTCAAGAAAGACGCCGGTTTCGGCATGCGCTTCCATTTCGACCTTGCCGGCCCTCTGGAAAAACTGGTGGTTCGGCTGGATGCGGCCAGGGCGCTGCATGAGACTCGAGAAGATACCCGCCTGTGGGTGGGAATAACCCAATACTTCTAAAACCCATGCCCATTTACGAATTCGAATGCGCGCAGTGCAAAAAAAAGTGCGAGTTGCTGGTCCGGTCCAGCGCAGAACAATGTGTCTGTCCGCACTGCGAGAGCAGCAAGCTCAAAAAACTGATTTCCAGCTTCGCTTTCACTTCCCGGGATGGCTCCGGGAACGTCACCGCGAGTTCCGCCGCGGGCTGCAGCGGCTGCGCCGGAGGCGATTGTTCGCGCTGCTCGCATTGATCCCGGGAAAGGATATAAACCATGATTAACCGCGCTCGCCTGGTCCAGACGCTCTCCGCATTGATCGGCATCAATTCCGAGAATCCCACCGGCAATGAAGTGCGCGTTGCGCGCTGGGTTAAACAGTTCTGCCGCGCCTGCCGCATTCCGGTCCGTCTGCACGAATTCCATGATCGGCGGCCGAACGTGATCGCAACGTTGCCCGGCACCGCGTGCCGCAAGTCGCTGTTGATCACGCCGCACCTGGACACCGTTCCCGCCGGCGGGGGCTGGAAAACAGATCCTTTTACCGCCGTGGTCAAAGGCGGCAAGCTATTCGGTCTGGGCTCGACCGATTGCAAAGGCAATCTTGCCGTGGCCCTGGAAGTGTTACGCAGCCTGGCGGAAGACAAGCATCGATTAGGGTATACGTTGATATTCGCCGCCACTGCCGACGAAGAGAGCGGTTCGACGCACGGGCTGATCCCGCTGATACAAAAAGGCATGCTGCGGCCGGACGCTGTCGCGGTGCTTGATGCCGATGATTTTGAGATCGTGGTGGCGCAAAAGGGATTGATGCATTTGAAGGTGACCATCCGGGGCAGGAAAGCCCATGGCGCATATCCCTGGCTGGGGGTTAACGCCATCGAGAAGGCGATGGATATTCTGCAGCAGTTGCGGCGTTACCGGTTCAGCTTTCGCCGGAATCCTTTCTTACGGCCTCCCACGATGAATATCGGCACGATCCGCGGCGGGGACAAGGTCAATGTGGTGGCCGGGTGGTGTGAGTTCGAGCTCGACGTACGCTTCCTGCCCGGGATGTCGCATCAGAAAGTGTTGCGCGATATAAAGCGGATTGTGCGCGCGCACGCGCATTCCTGGGATATCGAGATCGAGGGCGTGCAGCAACCGTACCTGATTGACCGCACGCATCCGCTGGTCGCTTCGCTGTCCCGGGCGATGCGAGACAGCGGCGTCCGGCCGCATATCGCCGGTTCCGAGGGGGCAACGGTCATCACCTTCTTTCAGGAGTACGGCATTCCCGCCGTAGCGACGGGGTTCGGCTGCAGCGGTTGCGCGCACCTGTCCAATGAGTATATCACGCTGGATAATCTGTATAAAGGAGCCCGGGTTTTAGAGCGATTCCTGAAAACTTTTAAATTTAGTTAGCCAATCCCGCAGCTTTGGTATAGAATAATCGAGAAAGGAGAACGTGTTTCATGGAAGGAATCAAAATCACTAAAAGGCCGCGTCTGAAGACGCCCTATCTTCTGGTAGCCTGGCCGGGGATGGGAGAAGTCGCGTTCAGGGCGGCAACGTATCTTGTAGATAAGCTTAAAGCCGAGGAATTTGCCGAAATCCCCAGCAAGGATTTCTTTTATCTGGTAGAAAGTTATATCCATGAGGGCGTGCTCGACCTGCCTGAATTGCCGTTCAACAAATTTTATTTCCACAAGAGCAAAACCGGAAAAAACGACCTGATCATCTTTATCAGCGACGCCCAGCCGGATCTGATCCGGGCCGAGGAGTACTGTAATCGGATTATGAGCCTGGCGAAGAGCTTCAAAGTAAAGACCGTCGTCAGTTTCGCCGCCATGCCCCAGCCGATCGACCACAATCAGAATCCCGCGGTTTGGTACAGCGCGACCTCCAAAGATCTCAATGCCATGCTTAAAAAATGCAACGCCCAGATGTTGCAGGAAGGTCATATCAGCGGGCTGAACGGGTTGTTCCTGGGAATGGCCAAACAGGAAGGATTCCACGGGTTTTGCCTGCTGGGCGAGATTCCGCTCTATACTATTCAGATTGAAAATCCCAAAGCGTCCCAGGCAGTACTGGAAGTGCTTGCCGGCGTGCTGGGGATGAGTTTTGATTTTACCGATCTCACGGAACAGGCGCATGCGATGGAAGGCCAGATCAACGGCTTGCTGGATTATCTCAAGGTCGGCCCCACGCCCGGCCCTATCGGCGAAGATGAGATCGAAAAGATCAAGAAATCGCTGAGTCAGCTTACCAAACTGCCTGTTTCGATCAAGGAAAAGATCGAGAAGCTTTTTCTCCAGGCCAAGAATGATATCACCAAGGCGAATGAACTGAAATTCGAGCTGGATAAGTGGAATGTCTATAAGGATTACGAAGATCGGTTCCTGGACCTGTTTAAAAAATCAAAAGGTAATAATAATTAGTGCCGAGTCCCATCCGTTGCGTACTCTTCGACCTGGGCAGGGTGTTGATCGATTTCGACCATCTAATCGCCGCCCGTGCCATTGCCGCCCGCAGTACCCGTAGCCCGCAGGAACTGTTCGACTTCTTTTTTAACTCCGCACTCGTGATGCGTTTTGAAGAAGGCGCCCTTACGCCGGAAGCGTTTTTCGCGCAGATCAAACGGCAGACGGGGATCGATATCGGTTTTCGCGAGTTCGTGCGCATCTGGAACGGTATATTCTTCATGAATGATCACAATAAGCGGGTGTATCAACTGGCAAAGAGCCTGCGCGGCCGTTATCGGGTGGGATTGCTTTCCAATGTGAACAAACTGCATTTCGAGTATCTGCGCACCGCCTTCCCCGTTTTTGACGTTTTTGACTGCATTTTTACCTCGTACGCTCTGGGAATGACTAAACCAGATCCGCGCATTTACCGCGCCGCGCTTGACGCAATGGGCAGCGCTCCCCAGGAAACGTTCTATGTCGATGACCGGGCCGAGCTGATCGCCGCTGCCGCTGCGCTGGGCCTGCGCGCTTTTGTATATACCGGGGTAGAGCAGCTTCAACGCGACTTGCTTTCCTGCGGGGTCGCGCCGGAAGGATAACTCTTCAACCAATCAGCCGTACACATGAAACAGCCAGGATACCAGCCGCGTTTTTACCGAAAATGGCGTTACTCCCGCCGGTTATTTGCGCAGGAAATCATGGTGGCAGAAACCGACGTTCAGATCATGACCGACAAACCGCTGGACTGCCGGTTTGCCGAAGCGCGTATCCGCGCTTACCGGGGCGCGATTGAGCGCTATATCCACTGTAAGGATAAGCGGTTCCTTACCTCCTTGAAGCCGATTCCCGTGGAAGCGCGCGCCGCTGCGATTGTCCGGGATATGGCCCGGGGAGCCGCTCGAGCCGGAGTGGGGCCGATGGCTGCGGTGGCCGGAGCCATCGCGCAGTATCTGGGCAAAGCCTTGCTGCGTAAGGGGTATCGGGATGTGATCGTGGAGAACGGAGGGGATATCTTCCTGAAAATTTCCCGGCCGGTGACCGTGGGCATTTTTGCGGGGTCGTCCGCATTGTCGGGAAAACTGCGCTTGCGCATCGATCCCCGCCAGACTCCCGCCGGCCTGTGCACTTCTTCGGGGACCGTCGGCCACTCGTTGAGCTTCGGGCAGGCGGATGGGGTAAGCATTCTCTGTCCCGGTGCGGTGCTGGCGGATGCGGTAGCCACCGCGGTGGGGAACCGCGTGCAAGCAGCGGCGGATTTTCCGACGGCAATCGCCTTTGCGCGGTCGATTCGCGGGGTTAAAGGCGTGCTGATCATAAAGGATGACCGCATGGCGACCTGGGGCGGTATCACGCTCGCATGAGCCGAAAAGAATTATAAAAAAAACCGCATTTCTCGACGAGAAAAAATGCTTGACAAAAACCGCCAGTATGATAAAAATGACGTTGTAATGAAGTAGATGAACGCCAGAGGAGGTTGTAAAAGGTCAATTGAAAAACGTAGGCAGTGCATAATGGCTCTTTCAGTTGGCAGAGCCTTTTTTTGTTTTAAGTAAAACCAAAGGATAGTAATGAAAGTCGGGCTGACATACGACCTGAAAACCGATTACCGTTTTAAAGAAAACGATCCTCCGGACGCAAATGCGGAATTCGATCATCCCAGTACTATCGATGTCATCGCCAAAGCGATCAAGGCGAACGGTTTCGAAGTCCATAAAATCGGCAATGTCGCTAAAGTTCTGGAGACGCTGGACAAGATCAAGGTGGATATCGTTTTTAATATTTCCGAAGGTCTTGTCGGTCGCAATCGCGAGTCCCAGGTGCCCATCCTGCTTGAGATGGCCAATATCCCCTATGTCGGGTCCGACTCTCTGACGCTGGCGTTATCGCTGGATAAGGTGATGGCCAAGAAAGTGTTCCTTTCCGAAGATATCCCTTCCCCGAGATTTCTCGAAGTGAAAAACATGGAATCTCTGCACGGCCTGGATCATATGAAATTCCCGCTTTTTGTCAAGCCGCGCTGTGAAGGTTCCTCCAAGGGGTTGAGTGAAGCGTCCCGCGTGGAAAATAAAGAAGAACTGTATAAACAGGTGGAATTTGTCGTTAATACGTATAAGCAGCCGGCGCTGGTAGAAGAATTCATCCGGGGGGAAGAGTTTACCGTCGGTGTCGTCGGTAACGATCCGCCGGAAGTCTTGCCGATCGTGCAGATTAAAATCGACGGAAAGCTCAAGCTCAAGGATAAATTTTACACGTTCGGTCACATCAAAAGCGATACGCTGGAATACGTATGCCCGGCGCAGATACCGGAGAAATTACAGCATAAGCTTTCCACTCTGGCGCTGAAGACCTATCAGGCCATCGAATGCCTGGATTTCGGCAGAATAGATTTCCGGGTGGACGAAAAAGGGAATCCCTATGTGCTGGAAATTAACCCGTTACCGTCTTTGTCCACCGAAGATGTTTTCCCGCTGTTCGCTAAGGCGGTCGGCATGACCTACGAGGATATCGTCGGAAAGATCCTCCAGGCCGCGCTAAAACGGTACAATATACAGTAAATGAAGATAGCGCTTACCTATAATCTCAAGAAAGAAGACGAAAGCAAACCTCCGGATTATTTCTCGGAGTTTGACTCCGAAGAAACGATTAACGCCATCTCCAGCGCTTTGCGCTCGCGCGGTCACAGCGTGGCGCATGTAGAAGCGGACAATCCCAACCTGCTCTCATTTTTTAAAAATAACCCCGTAGACATGGTCTTCAACATCGCCGAGGGCACCCGCGGCAAATTCCGCGAGTCCCAGGTCCCGGCGATCCTGGAATATCTCAACATTCCCCATACCGGTTCGGATACGTTCTCTCTGGCGCTGGCTTTGAATAAGGCTATGACCAAGAAAATCCTCATTGCCGACAACATTCCGACCCCGCGGTTCCAGGTGTTCGTCAAAGGAACCGAAACCCTTGATCCGCAGATGTGTTTTCCTCTGATCATCAAGCCTAACCTGGAAGGGTCGGCCAAGGGGATCATGAAAGAGAATTTTGTCAGCGATGCAACCGCGTTGTATCGCCGGCTCAAGGAATTGATCGGCCGCTATCACCAGGAGATGATCGTGGAGGAATTCATCGAAGGGACGGAGCTGACCGTGGGTATTCTGGAGAACGGTACCGCGACGATCCTGCCGATACTCGAGATCGATTTCTCTACCTGCGCCAAGAGCGGAGAGTTTTTTTATTCCTGGCGGATGAAAGAATTCCAGGGCGATGAAGCCAAGGGGCTGACCCCGACATTCCATTGTCCGGCCCGGCTGGATAAGGCTACTGAAACCCTGGTTAAAGAAACGGCATTGAAGACCCACCGTGCCGTCGGCTGTTACGATATCTCCCGGACCGATATCCGCCTGAACAAGCACGGGATCCCGTACGTTCTGGAGATCAATCCGTTGCCGGGATTGAATCCCAAGGAGTCGAATTTCCCATTGATGGTGTACGCTGCCGGAATGAAATACGAGGACCTGATCAATTCCATTTTGATGAATGCCTTCCAACGGAGGAAAATGAAAAATGGCTAACACCATGACCACCGAACAGCAGAAAACGCTCGTAGAGAATGGTGTCGGTATACGTCCGGGCAAGCGAGGGCGGGATTATCAGCAGATCAGCCTGTACCGGGATGTCAATCCTCTGGACTGGGAAGATTGGCGCTGGCAGATGCGCAACCGCATCACCAAGATGGATCAGATCAGCCAGGTGGTGAACCTTACTCCTTCCGAAGAGGAAGGCATCCGGAACGCCAAAGGCAGGATGGCCATGGCTATTACACCGTACTGGGCAACGCTTATCGATCCGGACGATCCGCATTGTCCGATCCGCCGCCAGTGCATCCCGCTGGCCGATGAATTCCATGTCAGCCCTCACGAGATGGCTGATCCCTGCGGCGAAGACAGCGATTCGCCCGCGCCCCATCTGGTCCATCGTTATCCTGACCGCGTGCTGCTTCTGTCTACCGAAGCCTGCGCCATGTATTGCCGGCATTGTACCCGCAGAAGGATTGTCGGGCAGGAGGAACACGCAGATCCCGGCGCCGGACGCTGGGATAAGGCGATCGAATACATCCAATCCAACAAGAAGATCAGGGATGTGTTGATTTCCGGCGGAGATCCGCTCATCCTGGAGGAAGAAGTGCTCGGCGGATTGCTCAAGCGGTTGCGGGCGATCCCGCATGTCGAGTTTGTCCGGCTGGGAACGCGCGTGCCGGTTACCCTGCCGCAGCGTATTACCGAAAGCCTGATTGCCACGCTCAAAAAGTACGGCCCGCTGTGGATGAGCATACATTTCAACCATCCCAAAGAGATCACCCGCCGCACCAGGAATGCCTGCGAAATGCTGGCCGATGCCGGCATCCCCCTGGGCAGCCAGACCGTGCTTTTAAAGGGCATCAACGACCGGCCGCATATCATGCGCAAGCTGGTGCATGAATTGCTTAAAATAAGGGTGCGCCCGTATTATATTTATCAGTGCGATCCGGTGCGGGGAACGCAACATTTCCGCACCCCGGTCAGCACCGGGATCAACATTATCGAGAAACTGCGCGGTCATACGTCCGGTTACGCCGTTCCCACGTATGTCATTGATGCGCCTGGCGGCGGAGGGAAGATCCCGGTCGGACCCAATTACATCCTTTCCGAAGCCAAAGGTAAGTATGTGTTGCGCAATTTTTCCGGAACGGTATATACCTATCTGGAATAAAAGCGCCTCATATATATAGGATTAAGTATTCCCGCCTGATTTTCTCTTGACCATGGAGTTAATCCCCGTTATAATACCTTTATAGTTTTTTAAATCCTTTGGTATCGCTTTCTATCCACTCACGCCCGCATAACGTGATTGTCCTTTTCACTTCCAAAAAAGGAGTCAAGGAATGGATGCCAAACATAAGCGCAGCGTTGTCCTTTTAGGACACGCTCAAGCCGGCAAAACCTCTCTCGCCGAAAGCCTTCTTTTCAGATGCAAAGCGACCTCTCGCAAGGGCTCGGTCACAGAAGGAAACACGGTCAGCGATTACAACTGGGACGAGATCGAGCGTAAATCGTCCATCAATGCCAGTTTCCTTTTCTGCGATTACCAGGATATACGCATTCAACTCATCGATACTCCCGGTTATGCCGATTTTTACGGCGATGTTCTGGCCGGAGTCCGAGCGGCAGATAACGCCATCGTGGTTATCGATGCCGGGGCCGGCGTGGAAGTCGGCACCGAGAAAGTGTGGCAGCTGATCGATGAGATGGGGTTGCCGCGGCTGATCTTTGTGAATAAAAGCGACAAAGAAGGGGTTGACAAAGAGAAAATCATCTCCGATATCCGCAGCACGCTTTCCAAGAATGCGGTAGTGTTGAACTCGACTTCCCTGGAAGAGTTGATGGAGTCTGTGGCGGAAAGCGACGATGCGCTGCTGGAGAAATATCTTGCAGACGGCAAATTGAGCCTGGAAGAAATCAACAGCGGTCTGCATAAAGCGGTCTATAACGCAAAGGTGTTTCCCATCCTGTTCGGGTCCGCGCTGACCGATAACGGCATCGACGAGCTGTTGAAAGCGGTGCAGGATCTGTGCGCTTCCCCGGAAGAGCGGTCCAACCTGCAGGTGGACCTGGGAGAAGTGTCCGTTTCGGAGACGGCGCCGTTTTCCGCAATGGTTTTTAAGAGTATCATTGATCCGTACGTCGGGCAATTAAGCATTATCCGGGTTTTTTCCGGTAAATTAAATACCAATACCACTTTCTATAATGCCACGCAGAAAGCGCCGGAGCGTTTCAGTCAATTATATATTCTCCAGGGCAAGGAGCAGCGCGCTATCGAGTCGGCCACCTGCGGCGATATTATCGCCATTCCCAAATTAAAGCAGACGGTAACCAACGATTCGTTGACTGATCAGGCGCATCCGGTGATTTTCAAACCCATCGAATTTCCTGAAGGGATGATGTCCGCTTCGGTCAAACCCAAGACCCGTCAGGATGAAGAAAAGATCTCCCAGGCTCTGGCCAAGCTGGTGGCCGAGGATCCCACGTTCCGGGAGCACGTCGATCCCGAGACGAAGGAAATGATCGTTTCCGGTATCGGAGATCTGCATCTGCATGTGATGATGGGCAGGTTGAAGAAACGGTTTAATGTCGATGTTGAAGTAGGCAAACCCAAGGTGCCGTACAAGGAAACGATTACCAGAACAGCCAGGGTGCAGGGGAAGTTCAAGCGGCAGTCCGGCGGACGTGGGCAGTACGGCGATTGCTGGATCGAGATCCATCCGCTTGAGCACGGCAAGGGTTTCGAGTTTATCGATAAGATTGTCGGCGGGGCAATCCCGCGGAACTTCATTCCCTCGGTAGAGAAGGGCGTAAAGGCTGCGATGCTGGGGGGCGTTATTGCCGGATACCCCATGGTCGATGTTGCGGTAACGCTTTTTGACGGGTCTTATCACGACGTCGATTCGTCGGATATGGCGTTCCAGCGCGCCGGAGGGATCGCTTTGCGCAAAGCCGCGCTCGAAGCCGGACCGGCCTTGCTGGAGCCGATCATGGAAGTGGATGTGATGGTGACGGATGAATTTCTGGGACCGGTGTCCGGCGACCTGAATTCCCGCCGCGGGCGCACGCTGGGTATGGAGGCGAAAGGCAAGCTTCAGGTGATTAAGGCCAGCGTTCCGCTTTCGGAAATGTTTACCTACGGCAACGACCTGCGCTCGATGACGCAGGGAAAGGGCAACTACACTATGAAATTCTCGCATTATGAGCAGGTGCCCGGCAAGATCGCCAATCCGATCATCAGCGCTTATCAGGCGCAGCAACAGCATAAAGAAGACCAGGAGTAGCCCACGGCCAAAGCCGGTTTTCCAGAAAGGAGCAGCGACGGTGAAATTAGGAGTAGTCAAGATAGATGCGTTTTCTCAAGGCAAGGCCAATCTGGTCGATAACCGGGTCAAGACGCTTAAACAGATGTTCAATTCCGCCAAAGAGGTCTATATCCAGATTGAGGTGATTACCGACGAGGCAAAGTTGATCGAAGCTGACGGCATTCTCTGTCCGGCAGCCGCGAAGCTCGACCTGATCGTAACGGATATGGAATTTGTGGAAACGCGGTTAAGCCGCTGTACGGACGAAACGGAAAAGAAGCTCCTGGGCCGGTTTAAGGAACATCTGGACAAAGAAGGGTTGCTCAATGAGCTGACTTTAAGTGACGCGGAAAAGAATCTTATCGCCGGAGGCTCTCTTCTGACTATCCGGCCGGTCTGTCTTGCCGGCGATCAGGACCTGGAAAACAAGGACGCATTGCTTTTTAAAGCTTATTACCAGAGCGGATTCATCAGCTTTTTCACCGCGGGAGACAAGGACAGCCACGCCTGGTCGATCAAGAAGGGCGCGACAGCATGGGACGCGGCCGGCGCGATTCATACCGATATCCAGCGCGGTTTCATCCGTGCCGAAGTGATCAGTTATCAGGATTTGAGTGGGGACGGCAGTCTCTCCAAGGCGCGCGCGAATAATCATCTGCGTCTGGAGATGAAGGAGTATGTCGTTCAGGACGGTGATTACCTGGTGATCCGGACGAATAAGTAGGAGACCATGAGCATGATCAGGATCAGGCGAGCGTTAGTCAGCGTGTCGGACAAAACGGGCATTGTCGATATCTGTAAGGTTTTGCAGACATACGGCGTGGAGATCCTTTCTACCGGCGGAACAGCCAGGCTGCTGCTTCAGCAGGGCATCGCGGTAAAGGAAGTCGCGGACTATACCGGGTTTCCCGAGATGCTCGACGGCAGAGTGAAAACCCTGCATCCGGCTATACACGGCGGGCTGCTGGCTCTGCGCGCCGACCCGGAACATATGCGTATGCTGGCCGAACATCGTATCGGGCTTATCGATATGGTTATCGTCAACCTCTACCCTTTCGAAAAGACCGTAGCCCGCCCGGGGACAACGCGCGAAGAAGCTATAGAAAACATCGATATCGGCGGACCGTCCATGTTGCGCTCGGCAGCCAAGAATCATCAGTCCGTAGTGGTGATTTCCGATCCCGGGCAGTACGGTCGGATCATCTCCGAACTGCAGGAGCATAAGGGAGCGATAAGCGAGGATACGGCGAAGCGCTGCGCGGTGGAAGTGTTCCGCCGGACCGCGGAATACGATAACGCCATCTTTACCTATCTGCAGGGCGCCGGGCCGAAGGCGGATGCTGCGCAGGGGGGGGCGCTGCCGCAGGAATTGCGGCTGCAGTTCATCAAAGCCCAGGATTTGCGGTACGGAGAAAATCCGCATCAGCACGCCGCTTTCTATGCCGACGCCGGTCCGCGCCGCGGGATCACCGGCATGCAGCAACTCTGGGGCAAGGAGCTTTCCTTCAATAATATATTCGATCTGAATGCTGCCGTCGGGTTGATCAGGGAGTTTGAGAAACCGGCAGTGGCTTTTGTCAAACACAATAATCCCTGCGGGGTTGCCCAGGACCGGGATGTGCTGAAAGCGTACGCCTCTGCCTGGAAGTGCGACCAGCTCTCCGCTTTCGGCGGCATCGTCAGTATTAATCGGCCGGTCGACATCCGGCTTGCCCAGCGCATAGCCAGGAGCGGATTTCTGGAATGTATCATCGCGCCGGCTTTTTCCGACGAAGCGCTGGCGACGCTCAAAGCGAAGAAGAATCTTCGCCTGCTGGCTTTTCCGGACATGCTCAAGACGCTGCCGCAAATGGATATCAAGCGGGTCAACGGCGGCATTCTGGTCCAGGATGAGGATACGATACTTTTCGATCCGGCGAAATTGAAAGTGGTGACCAGAAAAAAACCCACCAAAGCCCAGATGGGATCGCTGCTCTTCGCCTGGAAAGTGGTCAAGCATGTTAAATCCAACGCCATCGTGCTGGCCAAAGGCTCCCGGACGATAGCCGTGGGGGCCGGCCAGATGTCCCGGGTGGACTCGGTGTATATCACCAAACGCAAAGCCGGCAGCTTGAGCGCGGGTTCATGCCTGGCGTCGGACGCGTTCTTTCCCAAGGACGACAATGTCGCTGTTGCGGCCAGGATGGGCGTCAAAGCAATTATCCAGCCGGGCGGTTCGATCGCCGACGAAGAGATTATCCGCGCCTGCGACAAACACGCCTTAGCCATGGTCTTTACCGGGACCAGGCATTTTAAACATTAACCGGAGATCCCCGTCCTACGTCGCATGACCTACCGTACCGCGCTCACATATCTCGACTCTTTCATCAATTACGAAAAGAGAACCGCTTTTGCCTATAAGCAATCGTTCAAACTGGAACGCATCCGGAATTTTCTTCGCCTCCTGGGTAATCCGCAGGCAGGGTTGAAGTGCATTCATGTCGCCGGCACCAAGGGTAAGGGGTCGACCTGCGCTTTTACGGCGTATATATTGCGGGCCAGCGGATACCGGGTGGGTTTGTACACGTCGCCGCATTTGTGCTCGGTCAGGGAGCGCATCCGCATACTTGCGCCAGCGCGCGCGGTTTCTCGTTCCGGGACCGCCCGGGATTTCGAAGGGATGATCTCCGCGTCCGGATTGGCGAAACTGGTTGCCCAGCTCAAGCCCGGGATAGATGCGTATTCCCGCTCCTGTCGCTACGGGCCGCTCTCGTTCTTTGAAGTGTATACTGCACTGGCGCTGGTGTATTTTCGGCAGCGGAACGTTGATTATGCGGTGCTGGAAACCGGAATGGGGGGGAGGCTGGATGCCACCAATGCGGTTGACGCCGCGATCTGTTGTATTACCCCGATCAGCTATGACCATACCAATAAGCTGGGTTCTACTCTCGCGGCGATCGCCGCGGAGAAAGCCGGGATCATTAAAGCCCGGGTGCCGGTGATCTGCGCGCCGCAGCCGCGGGAAGCGCTGGCGGTGATTCGCCGGCAGTGTCGCAGGCAGCGGGCAGCGTTGTTCGAAATCGGCAAGGATATCCTGATCGTCCCCGGCGCTGGCCGCGGCCGACAGTCGTTTGGTTTGAACGGTCGTCTCGGCGCGGTCCCGGGTTTGGCTGTGCGTATCTCCGGCAGCCACCAGATTGTCAATGCCGCAGCCGCGGTTTCCCTGGTCAAAGGACTGTGTTCGTTAGGGCTGGCCCGGACTTCCGCGGCGGCACTGCGCAGGGGATTGGCGCAGACGCGCTGGCCCGGTCGCTGCGAAACGGTCAGCCGGGCGCCGCTGATCATACTGGACGGCGCGCATAATCCGGCGTCAGCGCGAATGCTGCGTCAGACCCTGAACAGGGAGTTTGCGCAGAAACAGATCATCCTGGTGCTGGGCATTTCCCAGGACAAAGATATCGCCGGCATTTGCCGGGAGCTGGTCCCGTTAAGCCGCGCAGTCGTTCTTACCCAGGCGGATAATCCGCGGGCAACGGCGTCCGAAGAGATCTATTCCCGGCAGCGCGCACTTTTTTCCCGGACGCAGGCAACGATAACTCACGGGATACGCCGGGCGCTTTCTCTGGCGCGGCGGCAGTCCCGGATGTATCGCCGGCCGCTGATCGTGGTGACAGGTTCGCTCTTCGTGGTGGGCGAAGCCAGGAGCGCATTGCTTAAGAGAAAGGCCGGGTAGAGCATTGATTAAGAAAAACGATCTTACCGATACAATAGTCGCGATCGCCACTTCTGCCGGCGAAGCTGGCATCGGTATCGTCAGGATCAGCGGAAAGGACGCGTTGAAGGTTGCCGATCGCATCTTTACGTCCAAAAGCGGTAAACCGCCTTCAACCTGGTCCAGCCATACGGTGCGCTACGGATGGATCGTACACGCCTGCGGAGCAGCCAAGCAAATTATAGATGAAGTTCTGTTGCTGGTGATGCGCGCGCCGCGGACCTATACCCGCGAAAATAGTGTCGAGATCAATTGCCACGGCGGACAGATCGCCTTGCGGCGAGTGCTTGAACTGGCATTGGAGCAGGGGTGCCGGCTGGCCGATCCGGGCGAATTCACCAAACGGGCTTTTTTGAACGGCCGGATAGATTTGTCCCAGGCAGAGGCTGTTCTGGATATCGTGAGGGCAAAAACGGATTTCTCCCTGCGGGTCGGGCTCGAGCAGTTGCGCGGCGGATTATCCGGTCAGATTCAGCAGGTGCGTTCTCAATTGCTCGATATTCTGTCGCCGCTGGAAGCGGCTATTGATTTCCCGGAGGACGGCATTCCTGCTATGCAGCGAGATATAAGCCTGGCGGCGTTATCCCGGGCGCAGCAGCAGTTGCGCGCCCTTCTTGAGAGAGCCCGTCTGGGCAGGATCGTGCGGGAAGGGATACGCGTGGTTATTTGCGGCAAACCCAATGTGGGTAAGTCGTCGCTGTTAAACGCGCTTTTAAAGCAGGAACGCGCGATCGTTACTCCTATCGCCGGGACAACCCGGGACGTAATCGAAGAAATAATCGATATCCGCGGCATCCCGGTGCGGATCATGGATACCGCCGGCCTGCTGGAACCGCGGGATCTGGTGGAGCGAAAAGCGGTAGCCCGGACCAAAGCGTGTATTTCCGACGCCGATGTGGTGATCGCGATGTTCGACGCAAGCAAGTCTTTGTCCGCGGTCGACCGGCAACTGATGCGCCGTCTGCGCCGCAAAAAGACGATAGCGGTACTCAATAAGATCGATCTAAAAAAACGTCTGACCGCCGGCAGCCTTGCCCCGGCGTTCCCGTGCGCGGTGGAATTGTCTGCCCGCACCATGCGCAATATCCGCGCGCTGGAAGACGCCATTGCGGCGACAGCGGGTACAGACGATATGCGCAGCCCGGAAAGCATTCTGGTGAGCAACCTGCGGCATATTCATCAGCTCAAGGCGGCAGAAAAACTCATTGCCGAATCCATCGATTCGCTGCATAATAATATATCGGTAGAATATGTCGCGCAGTCTCTCAAAGACGCGCTGGCTTGTTTCGATATCCTGCTGGGGGCGACGTTCACCGAGGACATGCTTGATCGGATATTCGGTTCATTTTGCATCGGTAAATAAGAGAGGGTTCTATGGATCAGAAAAAGATCGAAAAAGCAGTCAGGGATATCCTGTCGGCTATCGGAGAGGATCCGCGGCGCAAGGATTTGCTGGATACGCCCCGCAGGGTAGCGGAGATGTACGCCGAGATATTCGCCGGCATCAACAAAGACCCGGCCGCCGAACTCGAAGTGATCCTTGAACAGAAGCACGATGAGATCATTCTGCTCAAAGGCATCCCGCTGTATAGTATTTGCGAGCATCACCTGCTTCCTTTCACCGGCAGGGCGCACGTCGCCTATATTCCCAAAAAAGGCAAGGTTACCGGATTAAGCAAGATCGCCCGGGTGGTGGATATCCTGGCCAGGCGACCGCAGGTGCAGGAGCGGTTGACCACGCAGATTGCCGACATCATCATGTCCACGCTCGATCCGCAGGGATGCATGGTAGTGATCGAAGCGGAGCATTTATGCATGTCCATGCGCGGGGTCAAGAAACCGGGCACGCTTACCGTCACGTCGGTGGTCCGGGGGATTTTTCAGAAGAACGAGAAGACGCGTTCCGAAGCGCTTGCGTTGATGCGATAAAGTATTATAATAGAGATGAGCATCGCTGCATACGGATGAAGACTATGACTGAAAAACCAAGATCGGACGTTATCTACGCGCTGGCGGATTATAAACAGCTGGTATTGGCATACCGTACTAAGTATGCCGAGCTGGTGCAATCCCTGGCTTTCTGGCGGACCACGGCGATCTGGCTGGGCGCGCTGCTCTTTTGTTTTATTGCTGCAGTCGTGGCGATCAAAACCGAAGCGGATCGCGGCGCGGCTGACGCCAGGAAAGATACGCTGGCGCTGCGTCGTCAGCTGCAGGCGCTTTCGGAAAAACTCGATACTGCGGAGCAGTCGCTGGGGACTGCCCGGCACGAACTGTCGAAACGAGATACCGTCATTCACCAACTGGAAAAGAATCTCTCTACCGCTTCCAAGAAAATGGTGGAGGAGCTTTTGCAGGATAATCAGGAAACAGCCAAGTAGGAGGCAGCATGGTTGCGGCATTTGACGCGCAGCGCGAACGCAGGAAATTCAAACGGTTACGGGTCAACCTGGCCATTGTTTTTCGCATCAACAACGCTTCCAAGATGCGCATGGTGGTTGAGAACAAGGAAATCCGCGCGACCATGATCGACTTGAGCGAAGGCGGCCTGGCCATCCTGACCAATTACGATCTCCCCGAAGACTCGATCCTGTCCATGAAATTCACCCTCTTCAAGGTCGATAGCGATGACGTCAGCTTTTATGGTCCCATGGAAATAGAAGGGACGGTCCGCTACCGCCAGATCCTGGCGAACAATGAATACCGCCTGGGCATCGTTTTTACCTCCATTGAGAAAAACGACAGCCGGGAAATTGATACTTTTGTAAAAAACTCAACGTAACTCCCCATCTCTCCTCGGGCGCTGAAAGCGCTTTCATTCCGGCACTTTAAAATTTGAAAATCGCAATCCCATCGGTTATAGTTATTGTAGCGTGTTGAGCGATCCGGCGTTAGTGTGCAACCGACACGGGAAAGGATGTACTATGAACGCGTACAGAATGCTGATAGTTGTTTGTCTTCTGGCGATGGCGGCATGCCTTGCGGGGTGTGAAACGATGGCTGCCTTCAGTACGGGTAAGATAAAGACCAGCGACCTGGCTTATTTGACTTCAACCGGCACCGGCGGCGGGGAATATTACGAAGATGTCGGTGGCGTATCCGGCACGCGAGCTCCCGGGTCTTTTTCCGGCAGGATAGAGGACGCCGACGCCTGGATCAAGAAGAATCTCTGGTAACGCGACGCAGGTTTGCGCAGAGAGCGCTATTCCCTGTTCTTGTCCGCTTCCCTGATCTGCACTCTTCTGATTTTGCCGCTGATGGTCTTGGGCAATTCAGTCACAAACTCGATAATGCGCGGATATTTATAAGGAGCCGTCACTTTCTTGACGTGCTCCTGTAATTCCACCACCAGCTCCTGGCTGGCTTTATAGTTTTTGGTCAGCACCACGCTCGCTTTTACGATCTGCCCGCGGTCGGGATCGGGCACAGCGGTGATGGCGCATTCCAGTACCGCCGGATGCTCCAGCAGCGCGCTTTCCACCTCGAACGGGCCGATGCGGTATCCGGAACTCTTGATCAGATCGTCAGCCCTGCCCACGAACCAGTAATAACCGTCTTCATCCCTCCAGGCCATATCGCCGGTATAATAGACCCCGTCGCTCCAGACGGATTGAGTGAGTTTCGCGTCTCGGTAATAGCCGTCAAACATCCCCGCGGGTTTGTGTTTGTCGGTGCGGATCACGATCTGCCCTTCTTCGCCCACGCCGCAGGAGGCGCCTTTGTCGTTAACCAGGTCGATCTCATAACCCGGCGTAGGTTTACCCATCGAACCGGGCTTCGGTTCCATCCAGGGATAAGTGGCGATCTGCACTACGGTTTCCGTCTGGCCGTATCCTTCCATCAGTTTGAGGCCGGTCATCTTCTTGAATTGATGGAATACTTCCGGATTCAGGGGTTCGCCGGCAACCACGCAGTATTTCAACTGCGAAAAATCGTATTGCTTTAAATCCTCCTTGATCAGGTAACGGAAAATGGTCGGCGGCGCGCAGAACGTGGTCACTTTGTATTTAGCCAGCACTTCCAGGATATTCTTGGGCACGAACTTGTCATAGTCGTAAACAAAGATTGCGGTGCCGGAGAGCCACTGTCCGTAGATCTTGCCCCAGGCGGCTTTGGCCCAACCGGTATCGGCAACGGTTAAATGCAAACCGTCCTCCTGCACATTCTGCCAGTATTTCGCCGTGAGAATGTGCCCGAGCGGATAGACGAAGTTATGCTGGACCATCTTGGGCATGCCGGTCGTCCCGGAGGTAAAATACAGCAGGGAAATATCCTCGTTCCTGGTGGCGTGCCTGCCGGTCGGCCGGCTGATATGCTCGGAAGCTGTTTCCATTCCCTGGTAGAACGACTGCCATCCCGGGCGGTCTTTTCCTATCACGACTTTATGCGCCAGGGTGGAGGATTCTTTAGCCGCGATATCGATCTGATCGAGAATTTCCGTTTCGTCCACGCAGACGATCATTTTGATGCTTGCGGCGTTGTTGCGGTAGATGATATCTTTTGCTTTGAGCAGGTGCGTCGCGGGAATGGCGATGGCGCCGATTTTATGCAGCGCCAGCAGGCAGAACCAGTATTCGAAATGCCGTTTAAGGATAAGCATTACCGGGTCGCCTTTTTGTATCCCCAGCGAGATCAGGAAATTGGCGGTTTTGTCGGTAGAGCGTTTTATCTCGCCGAAAGAAAAGGTCCGCTGGTCTCCTTTATCGTTGCACCAGACCAGCGCCCGCTTATCCGGGGTTTTCGCGGCGATCTCGTCAACTACGTCCCAGGCGAAGTTGAAGCCTTTCGGGACGAGCATCTTAAAGCGTTTGGCAAAATCCTCATATGAATCGAACGAACTGGTTTTAAGGAATTTCTTCAGCATGGTCGCAGACTCCTTGTGTGTCTTTGTGGGTACGTATTGTTCTAGAGAATGATCGCCAGAAACCGCGCCGGTTTTCCATGTAATGCAACCATGGCATGCTTGAGCCCGGAATTGAAATAAAATGCGTCGCCCTGGTCGAGGGTGATTTCATGGCCCTCGAGCAGCACCTGCAGGCTTCCTTCGAGTATATAATTGAATTCCTGGCCGGGATGGGAATAATAGTGAATATCCGATTTTTTCCCCGGCGTGACCGTGACCATGAAAATCTCGGCCTTTTTGTTGACGAAGTTATACGCGAGATCTTTATATTTATATTCTTTGCGCCGGTCTACCGCCGGTCCCAGGTTTTTCTTCACCAGACTGTAAGCGTGCAGATGCGGTTCGTCTCCGGTCAGCAGGGTGGTCAGTTCGACATTGAATTTCTGGGCGACTTCATAGAGGAGGCCGACCGGGATGTCTTTATCCCCTTGTTCGTATTTCTTGTAAGTCTCCAGAGATATCTTGAATTCTTTAGCCAGGGCTTCGGGGGAGAGCCCGTTGATCGTGCGCAGTTCTTTGATGCGTTGAGCGATAGCTTTGATGTTTGCCGGCATAGCATCTCCTTTGTGGGATAGGTGGCTGGACCGAACGGGTCGTATTTTCTATTATACGGCTACCGCTGATTTCCTCAAGCAAAATCGCTGCGCGCGGCCGGCTAAATTCATTGATAAACCCCGGTTGGCATGGTAAGATAGACGGTGATGAAAGAAAAAGTTATAGCGGTTCTGCCTGCCTATAATGCGGCGTTGACGCTGGCCCGGACGATCCAGGCAATCCCTGCGGGGAGCGTGGATGAGATTATCCTGGTCGATGACGCCAGTACCGATGATACCGTAACGATTGCCCGCCAGCTTCGCCTCACGGTTTACGAGCACCATGCCAATAAAGGATACGGCGCCAACCAAAAAACCTGTTACCGGCTGGCGCTGGAAAAGGGCGCGGCGTTTATCGTGATGGTGCATCCGGATTACCAGTATGACAGCCGGCTGATTCCGGCCGCCCTGGATATCCTGCGTCTGGGCGTATGTGATGTTGTCCTGGGCAACCGGGTCAGATCGCGCAAGGAATGCCTGGCGTCAGGCATGCCGCTTTACAAATACCTGGCCAATCGTTTCTTAACCGGCCTGGAGAATATCTGTCTGGGACAGAATCTGGGCGAGTTTCATTCCGGGTTCCGGGCCTATCGTCGCGCAGTGCTTCAGACCGTTCCTTTTGAAAAAAATCACGACGGTTTTGTTTTCGATACCCAGATGCTGGTACAGGCTGTGCATTTCGGTTTCACCATCGGCGATATTCCCATGCCGGTGCGTTATTTCCCGCAAGCTTCTTCCATCGGTTTTACCCCCAGTGTCCGCTATGGCCTGCAAACTCTGGGGTGCCTGCTGGTTTATTTCCTGCATCGCGCCAGAATCGTGCGCGGCAACCTGTTTACTTCCAAGAAGAATTGTTGAGCGTAATGATCGTAACCGATTGCAATTTAGCGATTTGTATTCATGGTAAAATTGTGCTACACTTGTAGTGGATTAATGGGGGCAAAGTGGGGGCCATGATGAAACAGCTGGGGTTTACCCTGGTGGAATTAATTGTGGTGATCGCCATTATCGCTATTCTTTCCGCAGTGATTGCTCCCAACGCTTACCGGGCGGTCGAGAAAGCCAAAATTACCCGAGTAATGGCAGATTTGAAGAGCATTCAGACCGCGGCTTTAGCTTATTACAGCGATACCAGCTTATGGCCGCCGGATGTTTGTCCTGATGAAGACCCGGGTTTCATGAATCGCGCGGCCTATCTCAATTCTTGTTGTCCTTCCACCGCCTGGGGAGCCCCCTGGACATATCCCCTGGCGCAGCAAGCGGCAAGTATTAATGCCTCCTGGAACGGTCCTTATTTGGAGAAGCGAATCCCTGCCACGCCCTGGGGGGGCAGTTATGACTGGGAGTACTGGCCTTTTGGCGCCTGGCTGCAGCCGGCAGGGACCTATGTCAGTGTCCGGCCTTTTTATGGCACCACGCAAAAAGGGGGAACCTGCGGTTGTCCACCCAGCAGTCTTGACGCCACCAGCGTTCCCGACCGTTTTCAGATCAAGCTTCAGCAGGAAGGGATAGATCTTTATTATCCCAACGGAATTAATAGCGCCGATGATCAGGTTATTACCCAGATCATGCGGTTCTAACGATCCAGACTGCGGTAGTGCACCGCTTCCGCAATATGCTCCGCCTCCACTGTTTCCCCGCCGGCCATATCCGCGATAGTGCGGCTCACTTTTAACACTCTGGTGTATGCCCGCGCAGACAAACCCAATTCTTCCATGGCCTGTTTCAACAATTCCCGGGCCGGCAGGCTTAAAGAGCAGAATTTCCTGATCATCCGGGCGTTCATCTGGGCATTGTAGAATATCCCTTCCGTCGAGAAACGCAGGCGCTGGCGGGCGCGCGTTTTCTCCACCCGTTGCTTGATCGCAGCCGAAGGTTCCCCGTCGCCGGCATCGTTCAATTCCCGGATGTGCACCGGAGGCACTTCGATATGGATGTCGATCCGGTCCTTCAGGGGGCCGGAGATCTTCCCCCGGTAGCGCTCAATGAGCGCCTGGCGGCAGCGGCATGTTTTGCGGGGATCGGTCAGGAATCCGCAGGGGCAGGGGTTCATTGCCGCTACCAGCATGAAGGAAGCCGGAAAGAGGAACGAACTGCTGGCGCGGCAGACGTGGATCAGCCCCTCTTCCAGCGGCTGGCGCAGGGCTTCCAGGCAGTCGCGCTGGAACTCCGGTAATTCATCCAGGAACAGGACGCCCTGATGCGCCAGGCTGATCTCTCCCGGTTGGGGGAACGGTCCTCCGCCTGTCAATCCGGCATGAGAAATGGCGTGGTGCGGCGCGCGAAAAGGATGCGCGGAAACCACGCCTTGTCCGGCCGGGAGCAAGCCCAGGGCAGAATGGATCCGGGTCACTTCCAGGGATTCTTCGAGGGTCAGGTCGGGTAGAATGGAGGGGATGCGTTGAGCGAGCATGGTTTTTCCGCTGCCCGGCGGACCGACCATGGCTATATTATGGCCGCCGGAAACCGCCACTTCGATGGCCCGCTTGGCTGCGTACTGGCCTTTGATCTCGCTGAAATCGACCGGATAGACCGTTTGTTGCAGGAATAGTTCGCGCAGATCGATCTTGAAAGGCGTAGATGCGTCTGGATTCTGCAGGAACGCAATGGCTTGTTGCAACGTTTTGACCGGCCAGACCTGTGTTCCGGAAACCAGGCTTGCTTCTTTGGCGTTTTCGGCCGGGACAATCAAATTACGGCAATGCGATTTAGCCACGGCCATACTTACCGATAGCACGCCTTTGCAGGGACGCAAGGCTCCGTCCAGAGCCAGCTCGCCCATCACGCAGTAGTTCTTCAGCCATTCTGCATTGATCTGGCCGGAAGCCGCCAGTATGCCCAGGGCGATGGCCAGGTCAAAAGCCGCCCCCTGTTTCTTGACTTGAGAAGGGGCCAGGTTAATGGCAATGCGTTCGCCAGGCCAGTCCAGACCGGAGTTCTTGATCGCGGATTTTATCCGGACCTTGCTTTCTTTTATGGCGGTGTCCACCAGGCCAACCAGATTAACGCACGGCAAACCGTTCGATACATCCACTTCAATCTCAATGGGATAAGCTTCTATTCCAGACAGCCCGTAACTGATGATCTTAGCCAGCATAGTGCCTCCTTGTAGGTTGGTTAAGCGCTTCCCTGTTACTAATAGACGCTGGAGAAGGCGAAATCTAACAGAAAAATCACGACTAAAAAACCTTGCTTTTTAGATTCATAATCTATATAATGTAAGGTTAAAGGAGAGTTTATGCAAAAGCATTTTTTGGTTATCTTGATTGCGATATTGATCGGGATCACTGCGTATAGCATTTTCTCCTTTGTGGCGACCGTAAAGGAGAAATACGACCTGGTTACCGATCTGGAAGAGATCCGGCAAGAAGTTGACCAACTGGAAGCAGATAAAGAAGCTCTGCAGCAGGAAATTCAGCAGCAGCAAGAGGTTCAAGAGAGCCTGACCCAGGAGAACGGCGGGTTAAAGGACCAGCTGCAGGTCAGCGCGGAAACTCTGGCCAAGGTACAGGAAGCCTTGCAGGTCAATATTGAGCAAACCACCAAAGAGATCGACGATTTGAATGCGCAGATGTTCGTGGTTAAAGCGGAGAACAAGGCGTTGCTGGAGCAGGTGACCACCCTGAAGCAGGATGTGGTCAATGCCACGCAGGAAAAATCGTTGCTTGAGGCGAAAATCGGGTCGATCGACAGCCTGAAACAGATGATCCGCGATCTGCGGCGGAAAACCCGTCGCACGCGCGCGCAATCGTCGCTTACGTTCATCAAGGACACCAAAGAGGAAGTTTCCGAGATCGTTATCGGCAACAAGGGGTTTCTGGTCAGAGACGGCCGGAATACTTTTCCTGCAAAAGTAAAGATCGAAGTCCAGCCCTCGCCTCGTTAATCGTATGAGAAATATCGCCAGAGAACTGATTACCAACAAAATTTTCATCGTCACGCTCTTGAGCTGGGTGATTGCCCAGACCATGAAAGTGATCATCGGCTATATCAAGGAGAAAAAAGTCGATTTTCGCTGGTTTGTGGGCACGGGCGGCATGCCGTCAAGCCATACCGCCGGAGCTACCTGTCTGGCAGTGGCTATCGGGTTTACGCACGGCTTTGACAGCGTGCTTTTTGCCCTGGCGGCTTCATTTGCGCTCGTGGTGATGTTCGACGCGCAGGGCGTGCGCCGGGCCAGCGGCAGACAGGCCAGGATTCTGAACAAGATCATGGACGATATTTACTGGCAGGGGAAGATCCAGGAAGGCCGGCTGCGCGAATTCATCGGGCATACGCCCATCGAAGTCATCGGCGGATTTATCCTGGGAGTTTTTATTGCCGTTATCGCCTATAAATAGCGGAGGCAGAAGCGTGAATAAAAAGATTATTCTGGTGATCGCGGTGGTGGCTACAGCTATCGGTGTCGGGCTGGTCATGCGCTGGGGCGCCGGTTCCCGCATGGACGCGCCCGCCGGCAAAGCCGCGGAATTGCTGGCGGAAGCGAAGAAGAGCGAACTGCAAGGCGATCTACTGGGAGCCAAAAACATGTATCAACAGCTGGTGGGGGAATTTCCTAATGCCCGGCCGGTGATGGATTGGCAGAAAAAGATCGAAGACCTGACCATGCGCCTGCTTTTTTCGCCGGTGATCACCGCCAAGAGCGTGGAATACGAAGTCAAGCCCGGTGATTCCCTGGAAAAGATTGCCCGCGAACACAAAACCACCGTGGAGTTGATCAAAAGAAGCAATAATCTTTCCAGCGAGAATATTTTCCCCGGCAAGAAGCTCAAAGTCTGGACCGCGCCGTTCAGCGTGGTAGTCGACAAATCCCAGAATACGCTTATTCTCAAGAGCGACGAGGAGATATTCAAGACCTATACCATTGCCAGCGGTACCAACAATTCCACTCCCGTGGGAACCTTCAAAATCATCGAGAAGCTGGTCAATCCGCCCTGGTATAAACCCGGCGGCGGCATGGCTCCGCCGGGCAGTCCCGAGAACATCCTGGGTACGCGCTGGATGGGGTTGAACAAGGAAGGATACGGTATTCACGGGACCACCGAGCCCAAGAGCCTGGGCACGCAATCGACCGCGGGTTGCATTCGCATGCTCAACGCCGAGGTGGAAGAGCTGTATGGCATCGTTCCCCAGGGCACAGAAGTCACTATCGTGGACTAACTACAGGAATAACTATGGCAGGATTGGATTTCGAAAAACCGATCATTGAGCTTGAAAAGAAGATCCAGGAGTTGAAAACGTTCCACTCCGAGAAGAAGATCGACCTTTCCAGCGAGATCAAAAGCCTGGAAGAAAAGCTGGAGATCACCAAGAAAGATATTTATACGGCGTTGACGCCCTGGCAGCGGGTTCAGATCGCGCGTCATCCGCAGCGGCCGTACACCCTTGATTATATTTCCCTGATCGCTACGGATTTCGTGGAATTGCACGGCGACCGGCTCTTTTCGGAAGACCTGGCGTTGATCGGGGGGTTTGCCAGGATAGAAGGGCAGAAAGTGATGGTGCTGGGGCATCAAAAAGGGCGCGATATCAAAGAGAATATCAGCCGCAATTTCGGGTGCGCTCATCCCGAAGGATATCGCAAGGCGCTGCGTTTGATGCGCCTGGCGGAAAAGTTCGATCTGCCGGTGGTGATCCTCATCGATACTCCCGGCGCGTATCCCGGCATCGGAGCGGAAGAACGCGGGCAGGCGCAGGCTATCGCTACGAATCTGATGGAGATGACCTGCATCCGGGTTCCTATCGTGGCTACGGTTATCGGCGAGGGCGGCTCGGGCGGCGCTCTGGGGATCGGCGTCGCCGACAAGGTCTGCGTGCTGGAAAATTCCTATTATTCCGTGATCTCTCCGGAAGGGTGCGCGGCAATCCTCTGGAAGAGCAGTCTCAAAGCGCCGGAGGCGGCGGAAGTCCTGAAGCTCAATGCCAACGAGCTCTTACGGCTGGGCATCATCGATGAAGTTATTCCGGAACCTCTGGGCGGAGCCCATCGCGATCCGCAGCGGACCGCGCGGATCCTGCGCGAGACGGTGCTCAAGCATCTTAAGGAACTGCGGGATATGTCCAAAGAGGATCTGCTGGCTGCCCGGTACAAGAAATTCAGAAACATTGGCGTCTTTACCGAATAACCCCTGCCTCATGGCGAGAACGCCTTCTGTTCCCTCAACGCATTCGTCTATGTTCAAAATTGGAACGCTGAAGATTGCATCCCGCTTTATCCTTGCGCCTCTGGCGAGCATCAGCGATTTGCCGTTCCGGCTGCTCAACCGCCGGTTCGGGTGTGATTTTGCCTTCGTGGAAATGATCAACGCCCGCTGCCTGGGGTATAAAAGCGCCAAAACCAGACAACTGTTGACCACGACCGCGGAAGACCGGCCGCTGGGAGTGCAGCTGTTGGGCTGCGAGGAGACGTTTGTCGAACGCGCCATGGATATCATTACCCGCTATCGGTTTGACATCCTCGATTTCAATGCCGCCTGTCCGGAACGTAAAGTCGTTCGTCGGGGAGAAGGGGCGGCGTTGATGAAGGATCCCGCAAAACTCAAGAAGTTGTTGTCTATCGTAGTGAAACATTCCCCGGTTCCGGTCACGGTCAAGCTGCGCGCCGGATGGGATGCTCGCACCCTCACTGCCCGGGAGTGCGCACTGGCGGCCGAAGATGCCGGTGTGCAAGCGGTGTGCGTGCACGGCCGCACGCAGAACCAGCATTACGCCGGAACGGTCAATTATGAAAGCATTGCGCAGGTCAAGAAAAGCCTGCATATCCCGGTGATCGGCAGCGGCGATGTATTTTCTGCATCGCTGGCCCGTAAGATGTTCGACCAGACCGGTTGCGACGCGGTTCTGGTGGCTCGCGGCGCGTTAGGGAATCCCTGGATATTTCAGGAGCTGAAGAGCTTTTTTGCGACGGAACAGTTGCCCGCGCGTCCCGGCTCCGCGGAGATCGCGGAGATGATGCTGCGGCATCTTGATCTGTGTATCGAGTATCATGGCGAACGGGTGGGAGTGGTCGTGTTCAGGAAATTCTTCATCTGGTATACCTGGGGGCTGGCGTCTACCCGCCATCTGCGTGAAGCCGGAACCCGGTCCAGGACCAGAGAAGACATGGTGCGGGTGATCGAAGAATTCAAATTGTTAAAAATCGAACGTCAGGGCATGCGCAGTCACAACGAGCGGTTGAGCATCCTGCCGGCATAATCAGGGAGCGGAAGAATGGCAAATTTCTCCTATTATAATATCGAAACCAAGAAACCGGCAGCCGGCAGGGGGATCGTAGTGACCGGGGAGATCCATAATGAAACCAGCAAAGATTACCACACCGCGGTTTTCAAGCTGGTGATTTTCTCCGGACAGGAAAGTATCGCCAGCTCGGTAGTGAAAGTCCAGGGGTTCCGCAGCCGGGGCACCAAAACCTTCGAAGTCCTGATCGAGGAGCTCGATTTCGGACTGGTCAACAGGATCACCAAATGCGACCTTATGTTTGAATCGGTTTATTAGGCTTTCCCTTTGTCTTGCCGTTGTCCCGCGCCCGCCGCAAACATTGCCTTGACAAAAATAATTAATCTGCTATACTTTCAATAGGATTGATTGTTAGGTATATTAATAATCAGGGAGATTGATAATGGTTGACGACGCGCTTTCCCATTTTGCGGACAGGCTCAATGAACTCCTGCCGGAGGTTATGCGCGGTTTTCTGCGTCGCGAAGCCAACGAGCTTTCCAAGTGTAACATTACCCTGCCGCAGTTTTTGGTGATGAATTATCTGCATAATGAAGGCGAAGCTACGATGACGGCAGTGGCGCATTTCTTGAATGTAACCACTGCCGCGGCCACCGGCGTGGTGGAGCGCATGGTTAAGGGCGACTATGTCAAGCGCATATACGACAGCGCCGACCGCAGGATCATCCGGATCGGCCTGACTCCCCGGGGCACCGCGCAGGTCAAAAAATTCAACCTTCAGAAACGCCAGTTTATCATCGATATATTCGGTAAAATTACCGAGGAAGATCGCAGTCAATATCTGCGGATCATCACGCGTATCCGTCAGATTTTGCAAGAGGAGCACCTATCCGACAAAAAATGAATAACGTCTATCGTGCGGCGATCATAGCCGGCGTTTGCATTATGCTGTTCGCGCCAGGAGTCGGGGCGGCGGAGATCGCCCTGACCATGGACGAGGCTGTAACGATCGCCCTGCGGGATAATCGCGATGTGCTGATGAAAGCCGAGGATCTGCGCAAGGCGCAAGCCCGTATCGCGGAAGCCCGGGCAGCGCTTTTGCCTGGAGCCGACGCGGCTGCCGGCTGGTCGCACACCCGCGGGTTTTACGACAAGAGCTTGAGCGTTTATTCCTGGCAGGTGGGCGCGTCGCAGTTGTTGTATGCCGGCGGCAAGCTGGTCAATGCTGTGCGCGCCGGCGAACATACGTTCACTGCCACCGAAGCCGCGCTCGATGTCTCCAGGCAAGGCCTGGTGCTGAACGTGAAAAAAACTTTTTATGCGCTGGTATTGGCGAAGGAACTGCTGGCGGTGAATAAAGGCATCCTTGACAATACCCGGGAGCATCTGGACCTGGTTCTGGCGCGCTACAGGAGCGGCCAGGCTTCGGAATCGGACGTGTTGAGCCTGCGCGCTTCTTTAAGCGCGGTCCGTCAGGCTTACGAGGAGTCGTTCAATCAACTGCAGCAGGCCGCGGCGACGTTGAAGAATCTGTTGTATCTTGATAAAGACGCATCGATCAGCGTGCAGGGAGAGTTGCGTTATGAAGCCAGGGAAACCGCTTACGACCAGGCTTTTCTGCTGGCGATGAAGTCGCGGCCGGAGATCCGGCAGCTGGAAGCGCAGGTGCGGGCGGCGCAGAGCGGGGTGGAGGCGGCTAAAGCGGGGAATCGTCCGACGGTAGCGGCGTCCTGGGATTATTATAACCGTTCGCACGGGGTTACCGGCACGCAGAAGAACTGGAATGATTATACTGTTGCGGCGCTGACCGTTTCCTGGCCGATCTTTGACGGCTGGTTGACCCGCTCCAAAGTACAACAGGCTTTGATCGACGTGAAAGAAACCCAATTGCTCAAGGAAAAAACCGCCGCGGATATCGCGCTGGAGCTCAAAAACGCGTATCTGTCTTTACAGAACGCCCTGGCGCAGTTGCACGCCATGGAAGCGCAGATCGAGATGTATAGGGACAGATTAGCCGTTATCGAAGAAAAGTATAAAGCCGGGATAACCAGCCGTCTGGATCAGCATGATGCGGCGTTGAGTTATCGGATCGCGGTGTTCAATCAGACCCAATCCATATACGATTATCTTATCGCCAAGGCGCAGTTTGACAAAGCCACTGGAGGACACTAATGAAGGGGATGCGGTATTATCGGATAGTAACGGCTGTGGGCGTGCTTTGTCTGGCGTGCTGCGGCTGTCAGAAAAAAGAGATGACTGCTCCGAAGGCGGTCGGCGAGGAAGCGATCCCGGTCAAGGTGGTTACGGTCAAAGCCGAAACCATCCAGGAATACATCGATTATGTAGCTAACGTCAAGGCCCAGGAGGAGACGTTTGTTTATCCTAAAGTGCCCGGCAAGATCGTGGAAAAGGTCAAGCAGGAAGGCGACAGTGTAGCCAAAGGCGAGACCATTGCCTGGATCGACCGCGATGAAGTGGGATTGACGTTCGAGAAAGCGGCGGTGGAAGCTCCGCTGACCGGAATGGTAGCGCGGGTGCTGGTGGATACCGGCGCTAACGTTTCGCCGCAAGCGCCGGTGGCGCTGATAGTGGATATGGATAGGGTCAGAGTGTTCCTGGACATGCCGGAAAAATACCTTCCCAGCATTTCAGCGGGGATGAATGCCGCGGTAAGCGTAGAAGCATATCCGGATGAAGTTTTTAACGGCACGATCACGCGCATCAGTCCGATGGTGGATACGGCGACGCGCACCTGTCAGGTGGAGATCGGCATAGATAATAAGGAACATAAACTGCGTTCAGGCATGTATGCCAAGGTCAAGGTGGTGACGCGGGAATATAAGGACGCATTGGTGGTGCTCAAGGAAGCGCTGCTGGGCAAAGATCCGCAGCAGTATGTATATGTGATCAAGGAGCACAAGGCGTCGGTCCGGGATGTCAAGGCGGGCGTGCGTCAGGGACCCTTTGTGCAGATCGTGGGGGGCCTGACCGTCGGCGATAAAGTGGTGATCATGGGGCAGCAGCGTTTGCGCGAAGGCGCGGCGGTGATAGTGGAAGAGAACGGCTCGTAACCGACAGAGGATGCATAATGAATCTTGCCGAATTCGGCGTTAAAAAACCGGTAACCAACCTGATGATCTTTCTGGCATTGATCATCGTTTCTCTCTACGCCATGAGCAGGCTCGGCGTGGACATGATGCCCACCATTGAATCGCCCGCGATATCCGTGATCACCGCGTATCCCGGGGCCAGCCCCGAGGACGTGGAGATCAAAGTGACCGAGCCGCTGGAAAACCAGCTGGCGATCACTCCCGGATTGGATAAGATCACTTCCACTTCTGCCGAAGGCATCTCCACGGTGACTTTGCTCTTCAAATGGGGCACTAACGTGGACGAAGCTTCCAACGACGTGCGCGACCGCATCGATCAGGCCAAACCTTCTCTGCCCGACATTCCCGACGAAATATCCACACCGTTCTTGTGGAAATTCAATACCGCGAATATGCCTATCATGGTGTACGGTTTCAAAGCGGACCGCAGCTACGCCGAGCTGTACGATCTGGTGGATCGGCGCATCTGCGATGCTTTGAAACAGCTAGCCGGCGTGGGCACGGTGCAGCTGCACGGAGGGCTGGAGCGACAGATCAATATCTGGCTGGACCGGTCGAAACTCGAAGGATACGGGTTCTCCCCCGGAGACATTCAGTCTGCCCTGGACCGGGAGAACGTTACCCTGCCCGTGGGGAATCTCAAGACGGGATTGACGGATTACCTGCTGCGACTGCCGGGCGAATTCGCCACCCCGGAAGAGATCAAGAGCGTGATCCTGGGTACGCGCGGCGGCAAGGTCGTTTATCTGCGCGACGTGGCCCGCATCGAGGATGCGTTCAAAGAAGTTGCCACTATCGTGCGCATCGATCGCAAGCAGGGATTGACCATGATGGTGCAGAAGCAGACCGGCACGAATACGGTCGAAGTCGCGGCCAGGGTCCAGAAAAAATTCCAGGAGCTGATGAAAACAATGCCCGACGACGTCAAGGCAGAGGTCGTTTTCGATACCTCCGAAGATATTATTCTCGCTTTGCGTTCGTTAAGCGATTCTCTCTGGCTGGCCATCGTGCTGGTCGTTTTCGTGGTCTGGTTCTTCCTGCGGCAGTTCCTGCCCAGTATGATCATCGCCCTGACCATCCCGTTCTCTTTGTTGATCACCTTCCTGTATCTGTTCTTGAGCGGCAAAACGATCAATGTCATCAGCCTGTCTTCCATGGCCATCGCATCAGGGATGGTGGTGGATAATGCCATCGTGGTGGTGGATAACGTTTTCCGCAAGCTGGAGCGCGGCCAGCGCGCGACCGAAGCGGCCATGTTCGGCACCAACGAAATGTTTTTGTCCATCGCCGCTTCAACGTTGACCACGATCGTCGTTTTCCTGCCCATGTTCTTTATTACCGGCGTGGTGGGAGTAATGTTCTCGGAACTCGCGGCGATCATCACCGCGACGTTGCTGGCTTCGCTGTTTACCGCCGGGACGTTCAGCCCGATGCTCTGTTCGCAATGGCTTAAACCTGTTTCGACGACCGGCGTCACCAGGAAACGCGGGATATTCTCCGGCATTTACAACGCCGTGGAAAAGATCATCGTCGGGGGGGAAAACATTTATGGAAAAACTCTCGGCTGGTGCTTGCGGCATAAAAAATCGGTGTTGATCGGCTTTACCGTCGTTTTCTTCGCTTCGCTGTTGCTGACGCAGACGGTAGGCAATGAATTCATCCCCCAGGAGGATACCGGGGATCTGCAGGTTACGGTCAAGCTGCCCATTGGCACGCGCATGGAGGAATCCGATAAGGTCGCCAGGAAGATCGAGGACATTTTCGATACGATCAAAGAAAAGAGGTTCAGCTATGTGCGCAGCGGACAGGTCCAGGGTATCGGCCGGGCTACCGGCCAGGCATCGGGGTCACACGTGGTCTATGCCGGGTTGAAGCTGGTCAAAAAGATCGAGCGCAGCCAGTCGGACAAGGTAATCGGACAGGCTATACGCGCGCAGGTGCGCAGGATCCCCGGGGTGGAGAAGGTGGACGTCTCTACGGGAAGCATGGTCAATCGCATGATCCTGGGCGGCGGGGGCAAGTCCATACAGATAGAGATCATCGGCAATTCTTTCGAAGACACCAATATGCTGGCGGAGAAGATCAAGCGGATCGTCGAGTCCGTCCCCGGGGCTGTGGATACGGCGATTTCGCGCGACGCCAGCCGTCCCGAGATCAAAATCGCCGTGGATCGCGAACGGGCAGCCAGTCTCGGATTGAATATGGAGTCGGTGGCCAAGAATATCAAGACGTTCATCGAAGGTTCGAGCGCCAGCAAGTACCGGGAGAAGGGCCGGACCTACGATATTTACGTGCGTCTGGAAGAGTCTTCGCGCACCCGGCTCGAGGATGTGGAAAATTTAATGTTGACTGCCCCGGCCACGGGAAAACAAGTCAAGCTTTCCAGTTTCGCCAGGATATACGAGACTACCGGCCCGTTGTCGATCGAGCGCAAGAACCGCGAACGCGTGGTCCGGGTGGAAGCCAATACGCTTAACCGTTCCAGCGGCAAGATCATCGAGGATATCAAACGGGAAATGGCCAGGTTAACCGTTCCGTCGGATATGATCATCAATTTCGGCGGCGAGGCGGAAGAGCAGAAAAAAGCGTTCGCCGATCTGATTATCCTGCTCTCTCTGGGGATCGTCCTGGTGTACATGGTCATTGCCGCGCAGTTCGAATCGCTCCTGGATCCTTTTATCATCATGTTCTCCATTCCGTTCACCTTCACCGGCGTGATCTGGGCTTTTGTGGTCACGGGCATGACCTTGAACGTGCTTTCTTTCCTGGGCATGGTCATGCTGATGGGCATCGTGGTGAATAACGCTATCGTACTGATCAGTTACATCAATATCCTGCGCGCCCGGGGTAATTCACTGTATGATGCGGTCACCCAGGGAGGAAAGGACCGCTTGCGGCCGGTTTTGATGACCACCATCACTACGCTGGTCGGCCTGTTGCCGCTGGCCGTTTCCCAGGGAGAAGGATCGGAAACCTGGCAGCCGATCGGTATCAGCATGGTCGGCGGCCTGATCGTATCCACCTTCATTACCATGCTCTTCGTGCCGACGCTCTACTCGGTGTTCCATCGCAAAGCCGCCGGCGCGGTCAAGGTGAGAAAGTGCGACAAGCCCGCGGAGGCGACATGAAGATAACAAAAATGGTCTATATCGCTTATAACGAAGCCATCGACGCCGAAGTCATGGAGATCCTGGGGCAGGCCTGTGCCCTGGATAATTTTACCAAGATCCCCGGGATCTTCGGCAAGGGAAGCTCTTCCGGTACGCATATGGGCGACGATATCTGGCCCGGCCGCAACAATCTTTTAATGATCGGCTGCACCGATGCGGAAGCGAAGCAACTGATCGCCTTGTCGCAGCAACTGCGTTCCACGCTGGGCAAAGAAGGCATCAAAGCATTTGTCCTGCCGGTGGAAGCCGTCACCGAATAACACCTCTGTCGCCACGCGTCACTTTTCTTGCGTACCTTTTCCTAAAGAGTAGTATAATAGAACCCGATGAATACCCCGCAACCGGCGAATATCTTCCGTTCGGCGCCCGCCGCGCCGGATAAAGAACAGTTCACGACCCTGCTGGAACAGCAGGAAGTCAAGATTGAACGCATCGTATCTTTCGGCCAGCGCACGCCCGACGGAGAGTGGCTGCAGCAGGAAACCGGGGAATGGGTGATGGTGCTTGCCGGCACGGCGCAGTTGTCGTTTGAGGGCGAACCCCGGCCGCTGAACCTGGCCGCCGGCGACTATCTGTATATTCCGGCGCTTGCGCGCCACCGGGTAGAGCGGACCGATAACCGGAACAAAACCGTCTGGCTGGCGGTGCATGTGCGGGGTAGACAGAAGTCGCCTGCCCGTGGAGATGCCGTGATCGAGACGGTGAAAGTGATCCGCAGCTCGCGCCGCCGGCGTACCGTGACCGCGCGCTTCGAGGCCACTACCATGGAAGTGCGCGTTCCGCACACCATTTCCGAGGCCAAACTGAAAGAGATTATCGCCGGTTTCACCGGGAAGCTGCAGCGTAAGTTGCTCAAGAAGCAATTGAATGCGCGACACGATCTGGCGCAGGTCGCCGCAGCATTGAATAAGCAATACTTTAACGGCGCGCTCAAACTCAATCGCATCGAATACGTGACCGATCAATTCAGCAAGTTCGGCTGCTGCGATTACCGGGCGCGCGCTATCCGGGTCGCGCATCATGTCGCCGAGATGCCTGTCTGGGTCAGGGATTACGTGCTCATTCACGAATTGGCCCATCTGGTGCAGCCGGACCATTCTCCGGCATTCTGGGCGCTGGTCAACCGTTACCGTCACGCAGAACGCGCCAGAGGATATCTGCTGGCCAAAGGATATGAGCTCAACGATGAACGACAGCAGGAGTAGAGAGCATGGGCAAAACCAAATTTCTCGCATTGAAGGAAGTTTTTGAAACCCTGCACGGTCCGCGGGGGTGCCTGTGGGACAAGAAACAGACGCATCGCAGTCTTATCCCCGATCTGCGCGAGGAAGTCGAGGAGTATATCGAAGCGGTGGAGAAACGGGATCCGCAGCATATGCGCGAGGAATTGGGCGATATACTCCTGCATGTCATGTTCAATGCCCAGATCGCCAGCAAGCGCAAGGCGTTCGACATCGAAGACGTGATCGACGGGCTGATCCGCAAGATCAAACGTCGTCATCCGCATGTGTTCGGCACGCTCAAAGTGAATTCGACGAAGGAAATTATCGATAACTGGAACCGGATCAAAGCGCAGGAAAAACGCGGCCGCGCCGTCCGTCACACGAAAGGCAGCCATGGCCATAGAAAAAGAACGTAACTGTTCGCGCGAGATCGTTGCCGTAGGCAAGAATCTCTATGACCGTTTTCTGGTGGTCGGCCGCTCCGGCAATATCAGCAGCCGCCTGGGCCCGGCGAGCCTGCTCATTACCGCAACCGGATCCGCCCTCGGCGCGTTATCCGCAGCGGATATCGTCAAAGTCGATCTATCGAGCCGGGGGCATCGGGGCGTATCGCGCCGTCGCGCGCCCAGCTCCGAGTTGCCCATGCATAGCCTGATCTACCGGTCGCTCCCGGACCAGAAGATCATCCACTGCCATCCGCCCCTGACCAACGCGTATTTTGCCGTCTATCCGTCGCTCAAAGAATTGATACACGAAACGAGATTCTGCCTGGGGGAGGTGCCGGTCATTCCCCAGAAGACGGTGACGGTCACCGATCCGCAGCCGGTGATCGAAGCCTTAAAGCGGAATAAGCTGGTAGTATTGCAGAATCACGGGGTCGTGGCTGTCGCCGACCGGTTTGAGGACGCTTTTTTCCGGATCGAGACGCTGGAGTCGGCCGTGCACATCGTGGCTGTGGCCAGGCTGTTCAAACGGAATATCTGCGACGGGCTGGATGCGGCATTGCGCAGGCGCATGCGCGCACAACGCCGGACACGATGAAACCGCATATTCTCAAAAAGAGTCTTGTCATTTCTCTCTGGGACGGGGTGTTCTCGTCCTGTATGCTGGGTTTGACCGCAGAGTACATTACTCCGTATGCTCTGGCTTTGAAAGCCAATCTTTCGCAAATCGGCCTGCTTACCGCCGCGCAGAACCTGGCGGTCGCAGTGGCCTATTTTTTCGCGCCCGATCTTACCGAGAAGGTGGGGAGCCGCAAAAAAATAGTGACCCGGTTCGTTTTTCTGCAGGCGTGCATGGGGATCCCGATCATCCTCATTCCGTACCTCTTTCGCAGCCATCAGATAGCGGCCCTGATCGTGTTCGTCAGCCTGTTCGCCGCCTGTAATGCTATCGCCACTCCGGCCTGGATGAGCATGATGTCGGATCATTTGCCCCGGGCCCGCCGCGGCAGGTATTTCGGCTGGAGGAACAAAGTACTGGGCGCGGTGCAGATCTTTTTTCTGTTTGTCGCGGGCCTGGTACTGCACATCTTCCGGCTCAATGTGCTCAAAGGATTTCTGATCGTTTTTTCGATCGCCGCGGCCAGCCGGTTCGCGTCCTGGCATTTTTTGACCCGGATGCACGAGCCGAAACGGCACGTGCCGCACGACGCGTATTTCAGCTTGAGCGACTTTGTGCGCCGCGCCCCGTCTTCGAATTTCGCGCAGTTCGTTTTTTTCGTCTCCGGCCTGACGTTCTCCGTGAATCTGGCCGCGCCGTTCTTTTCGGTATTCATGCTGCGCGACCTGCGGTTCAATTATCTGACCTATACCGTACTGATCACCCTGGTGAGCGTGGCCACTTTTTTCACCATTCAACGCTGGGGAAAACTTGCGGATAAAGTCGGCAACCTGAAGGTGGTGCGTAGTACGGCGTTTTTTATCGCCAGCCTGCCCTTTTTCTGGGTGATCTACCGCCATCCGGTATTTCTCGGGCTGATCCAGATTATCAGCGGTATCGCCTGGGCGGGATTCAATCTTTGCGCCATCAACTTTATTTACGATGCGGTGACGCCGGCCAAGCGCACCCGTTGCAGCGCGTATTACACCTTTTTTACCGGGTTATCGATTTTTCTCGGGGCGCTGACCGGCGGTTTCCTGGGCCGGCACCTGCCGCCATTGTTCGGCTACAAACTATTAACCCTGTTCTTGCTGTCCGGCACGGCGCGGTTTCTGATCATTCTGTTTTTCAGCCGCCGGATCAGGGAAGTCCGGACAGTCGAGCATATGCCCACGCATGAAGTTTTTTACAGCGTGCTGGGGTTGCGGTCCATGCAGGAATGAATCCTATGGTGCATCTGAAGGAACTTACGCTCCAGGAGCTGGAGCAGCTTCTGGCTCAATGGCAGGAACCCGCATTCCGGGCGCGGCAGATCTTTTCCTGGATCTACCGCACGGGCGTGCTGGATTATGCGGCCATGAACAATGTGCCGGTTTCTTTACGGCGCAAGCTTGAAGCCGCGGCGCGCATTTCCGCCTTGAGCCTGGTTGAAAAAAGGCTTGCGCGCGACGGGACCGAGAAATGTCTCTTCAGACTTCCCGATTCCCAGCTGATCGAAGCGGTAAGTATCCCGGCGGATAACCGGGTGACCGGGTGCATCTCCAGCCAGGCCGGTTGTAAGTTCGCCTGCGTTTTTTGTTGCAGCGGTCAGGCCGGGTTCCAACGCGATCTCACCTGCGGCGAGATGCTCGACCAGATCGCTTTTCTCAAATTTCAGAGCGCTGCCCGCGAGTTGACCCATCTGGTGTTCATGGGCACGGGGGAGCCGCTGGATAATTATGACAATGTCCTCAAAGCCATACGGATGGCCAATTCCGAGGATACGCTGCATATCGGCGCCCGCAGGATAACTATTTCCACCTGCGGCATCGTGCCGGCGCTGGAACGACTGGCTGGGGAACGGTTGCAGATCGAATTGTCGGTTTCTCTGCACGCGGCTGACGACGCCACCCGCTCGCGGCTGATGCCGGTGAACAAGCGGTATCCGCTTAAAGAGTTGATCGCCGCCTGCCGACACTATAATAAACAGACCGGCCGGCAGGTGACCTTCGAGTATATTCTTATCAGCGGAGTAAATTCTTCATTGGCAGATGCCCGGAAATTAGGTAGAATACTGGAAGGGTTCGATGCCAAGGTTAATCTGATCCCGATGAATGCCGGCGTTTCCGCCGGCCTCCAGCCTCCGCAAAAGCTGGATATCCTGTTCTTCCGCGACGCGCTGGTCAAGTCCGGCGTGCGCGTGACTTTGCGAAAATCGCGCGGGCAGGACATTGAAGCGGCGTGCGGGCAATTGCGTTTGCGCTATGAATATGAAAAATAAAGCGGTCGTCTTCAGCTTATACCTGTTCGTCGGCGTAGCTATGACTATAGCTCTGGTTAGTGTTTTTTCCGGCTGCGTCCGGGTTGATATCGCCAACATTAATTCGCGCGGCGAGAACATTATCTGTTTCGGCGACAGCCTGACCCAGGGGTTCGGCGCCCCTGCCGGCCAATCCTATCCGGACATGCTTAAAAGGCTGACCCGCTACAGCGTGATAAACGCCGGTCTGGAAGGGGACGCTACGGTTGACGCGGCCAGGCGGCTCAAGACGGATGTGCTGGAGCGCGAACCGCTGCTGGTTATCATTGAACTGGGCGCGAATGATTTTCTGCTGGGCGAGTTGACCCCCGAGCAGAGCGTCAAGAACGTGGAGTTGATGATCCAGGCGATCCAGGCCCGGGGCGCGATGGTAGCGCTGGTCGATATCAGCGCCGGCGAGCTGATGGCGGATTACGGCAGGGGATACCGCGCTTTGAGCCGGAAATACAAAACGATATTCATCCCCCGGCTGCTTGAGGGGTTGATCGGCAACCCTGCCTTTACCAGCAAAGACCATTTTCATCTTAATGCCGACGGATACACCATTTTCGCGCACCGGGTATATCGCGCGATCTTGCCTTACTTGACCCGGAACGCCATCCAGAGAAGATTTACCCCATGACCGCAGACGGTAAACTCGAGAAGCTGCGCGCGATTCTTAAAGATATGCAATCGGCGCTCCTGGCTTTTTCCGGAGGGGTGGACAGCACCTTTTTGCTGGCCGTGGCCGCGGATACTCTTAAAAGCAGGGTGCGCGCGGTGACGATCGATTCCGTGGTTTTCACGCGAGCCGAGCTGCGCCGGGCGAAAACCCTCGCCAGGGATCTCGGGGTGCGCCATCAGGTCGTCGCGGGTGCCGTGCCGCGGGAGTTCTGGCGCAATTCACCGCAGCGGTGTTATTTCTGCAAAAAGAGACTTTTTGGACAACTGTTGCGCGTCGCCCGGGCCAGCGGTTTGCGCGCGGTGATAGATGCTTCTCATGCCGATGATTCCGGGGAGTATCGTCCCGGCGCCAGGGCGCTGGCGCAGCTGGGGATACGCAGCCCGTTAGCGGAAGCGGGATTGACCAAACACGATATACGCAGACTGTCGCGCGCCCTGGGGCTGGCTACCTGGAATGCGCCGTCGATGGCTTGTCTGGCTTCGCGTATTCCTTACGGAGAGCGGATCACCCCGGAGCGCCTGGCCATGGTGGAGCGGGCGGAAGCGCTGCTGCGCAGGTCAGGGATTATATCGGCGCGCGTACGGTCGCATGGAACAGTGGCGCGGATAGAAGTGGCGCAGCGGGATATCCCCGCGGCTGTGCGCCTGCGCGGGAAAATCTCTGCCGCCCTGAAAAAGACGGGGTTCGTATACGTAAGTCTTGATCTTGACGGGTATCGATCGGGTTCGTTGAACGAGGTTTTTAAATGGAAAAAGAAAAGATAACCGCTTTGCTGGGCAAAGTCAGGGCCGGACGGATTTCTGTCGAGGACGCTTTTGAGCAGCTGCGGCATTTGCCTTACGAGGACCTGGGCTTTGCCAAGGTAGACCATCATCGTTTGATGCGTACCGGCATGCCCGAGGTTATTTTCTGCCAGGGCAAGACCGTAGAGCAGATCGCCGCGATCTTCAAGGCCCTGTCCAGGAAGCATAAGAATGTTCTGTTGACCCGGGCCGACCAGCGGGTATTCCGCCGGATAAAAAACGCGAATCCCCGGGCCAGGTTCAATGCGCAGGCGCGGGTGATCACGGTTGAAGCGAAGAAAACGCGCAAAACCGGGTCGGTCGCCGTGGTCTGCGCCGGCACCGCGGATATCCCGGTGGCGGAAGAAGCCGCGTTGACCGCGGAAGCTTTCGGCAGCAAAGTGGAGAGAGTCTATGATGTCGGGGTTGCCGGCTTGCATCGTTTGCTCGATTGTTTCGAGCGCATCGCCGCGAGTAATTGTATCGTTGCGGTTGCCGGCATGGATGGCGTATTGCCGTCGGTAATCGGCGGCCTGGCCGCCTGTCCGGTGGTCGCTGTTCCTTCGGCAGTGGGATACGGAGCCAATTTCAACGGGATCGCGCCGCTGTTGACCATGCTCAACAGCTGCGCGCCCAATGTGTCCGTGGTCAATGTGAATAACGGATTCGGCGCAGGATATATCGCCTGCATGATCGATCAACGTTCGCGATGAAAAACCAGACGCCGCAGCGCGTAAAGATAGAAGGGACCGCAAGATTCCAGCGCCTGCTTGCCGGCGCTCCGGAGACCTGCGGGATGAAATCCGGGGCAGTGATCCTGCAGCCCGGGGAGTCCGTGGGCGAGCATGTCACCCGGGCCCGCGAGGAAGCGATCATTATCCTTGAAGGCCGGGCCGAAGTCTTTGTCGCCGGCAAGCCCGTGTTTACCTCCGGCCCGGAAGAGCTGGTCTATATCCCGCCCGAAACCGCGCACGATATCAGAAACAGCGGCACGGTGCCGCTGCGCTATGTCTACGTGGTCGTTCCCGGCCAGCCGTTACCCGACCAGAAATAAGCAGAAAGGGACGGCGCTCGTACGAACACCGTCCCTTTGATTTATGCCGAGAGAGGGAGTTGAACCCTCATGAGGTCGCCCTCAACAGCTTTTGAGGCTGCCGCGTATGCCATTTCGCCACCTCGGCGCAGGATAAAGACAGTGTCTATCTTACTATCGAAAAACTTGTTTGTCAATTCCAGAAATTTGGGGTATAATATACAAACTTTAGAGGAGGTAGACCCATGAAACGAGCGATTGCAGCGGTTTTTATAGCGTGCTCCCTGGTTATTACCGGCTGCGCGACCACGCAATCCGGTCCCGGCACTGCGGGGGCGTCGAGCGATTATGTCAAGGAACTGCAGGCGAAGATCACCTCCCTGGAGACGGATTTGAACCGCCAGCGGGATGAAAATTACGTTTTGCGCAAGAAGCTGGAAGAATACAACCGCGGCGCGGTGCGCATGCCTAACGCCGGAGAGATCCAGACCGCGTTGAAGAATGCGGGTTTCTTCAAAGGGGTTATCGACGGAAAGATCGGCTCGCAGACCAAAGAGGCGGTCCGGAAATTCCAGGAAGCCAACGGGCTCAATCCCGACGGCAATGTCGGCAGCAAAACCTGGGCGTTATTGAGCAAATATTTGAAGCAGTAAGTGGCAAGATGTATTCTCCTCGGCCATCTCTAGGCCGAGGATGAAAGATTTTCTCTATACATAGTCATAAAATCTTTGAGGGGCTGTAGCTCAGCTGGGAGAGCACTTGCATGGCATGCAAGGGGTCAGGAGTTCAATCCTCCTCAGCTCCACTTATTTTCCGGCGCACGGGCGGCTGACAAGCCGCCCTTTTTGCTAAATTGACCTCTCCGGGCACTTATGATACAATTAGACCGTATGCTTCTGGGCGTGCATGTTTCCATTGCCGGCCATATCTATGAGGCCATCGACCGGGCAGCTGCTCTGGGGTGCACCGCGATGCAGATCTTCCCGCGCGATCCCCGGCAATGGCGCAAAACGCGGCTTAAACCCGAAGACATAGAGGAATTCAGGCTGCGGCGCCGGCAGAGCGGGATGGCAAAAGTTTTCATCCATATCCCCTATCTGGTTAATCTGGCTTCGCCGTATAACATTTTATATAAAGGTTCTATCCGCGCCGCTGTCCAGGATATGCAGGAAGCGGCGGCTCTGGGCGCGGAGTATGTCGTGGCGCACGCGGGCAGTCATAAAGACAGCGGCGAAGGCAAAGGGCTGCATCGGCTGACCCAGGCGGTCAACCGCATCCTGGATAAGACTAAAGCGCTGCCGGTAAGTTTGCTGCTGGAGAATACTGCCGGAGCAGGTTCCTGGCTGGGCTACCGCTTCGAGCATCTGGCCTATGTGTTCAGGCGAACCGAACAGCCGGCGCGTCTGGGCGTGTGCCTGGATACCTGCCACGCGCACGCAGCCGGGTATGATCTGGTTACCCCTGCCGGGTATGAACAAACCATGCGCGTTTTCGGCAAGCAGGTAGGCTGGGAAAAGCTCAAGCTGATCCATTTGAACGACAGTAAAGACGCGTGCGCCAGCCATCGCGACCGGCACGAACATCTCGGCAAAGGTATGATTGGTCTTCAGGGGCTGGGCAGGCTGGTGAACGACAGTCGTTGCGCCGGCGCGGCGTTCATTCTCGAGACTCCCAAAGATACCGCGCGCAGCGACCGGATGAATCTGGCCCGCGTACGAAAGTTGCAACAGGGGAAAGGGCGTTATGGCGTATAAGCTGCTGGTAGTCGACGACGAATGGGATATCGTGGATTCGATGCGTTCACGTTTGACCCGCGAAGGCTTTACCGTGACCGTTGCTTCGAACGGCGAAGAAGCCCTGCGCAAAGTCAAGGAAGCGGACCCCGATATCATCCTGCTCGATCTGACCATGCCCAGGATGAACGGGTTCGAAGTGCTGCGCGAGATCCGCTCGAAGTTCACCGACCGCTGGAGGCCGGTGATCATTATCAGCGCCCAGACCGACCTGGCTGTTTTCAAACACGCCTATTCCCTGGAAGCCGACCACTACTTGACCAAACCCTGCAAGATGGAAGACGTGTTGCGCGGGATACAGACCATGATCTCGTTGATGCCCCTGCGCATGCCGTCCGCCGATAGTCACGCGCCCCTGCCGCCGGTCGCCGAGGCGCCGGCATTGAAGCCGCTGACGCCGCCGGTACAGATCAAAGAATATGCTTTCAAGGAGATCGAAGAGAAATGGCAGCGGTACTGGCAGGAACATAGAGCCTTCAAGGCGGAGATCTCGGCGAAAAAGAAATTTTACTGCCTGGAGATGTTTCCCTATCCGTCGGGAAAGATCCATATGGGCCACGTGCGCAACTATACCATCGGCGACGTTTACAGCCGCTACAAATGGATACAGGGTTTTTCCGTATTGCATCCCATGGGGTTCGACGCTTTCGGCCAGCCGGCGGAGAACGCCGCGATCAAGAACAAGACCAAGCCGGACAGCTGGACCTATAAATGTATCGGCGAGATGGAGCGCGAGCTCAAGCGCATGGGGCTTTCCTATGACTGGGACCGGGAAGTCTCCACCTGCGACGCCGGGTATTATAAATGGAACCAGTGGATATTCCTGAAGATGTTCGAGCGCGGCCTGGCTTACAAGAAGGCTTCGAGCGTGAACTGGTGCGCCAGCTGCGCCACTACCCTGGCCAACGAAGAGGTTGTCGACGGCGGCTGCTGGCGCTGTCATACCCCGGTCGAGCAAAAGGAACTGGAGCAGTGGTATCTCAAGATCACCGAATATAAAGGCAGGTTGCTGGAAGATCTTGACGAGTTAAGCGAATGGCCGGAGCGGGTCAAGGCGATGCAGACCAACTGGATCGGAAAGAGCCAGGGCGTCGAGATTTATTTCCACACCAAAGACGATAATCAGCTCATCCCGGTGTTCACCACCCGGCCCGATACGATCTTCGGCGCCACTTATATCGTGCTTGCTCCCGAGCATCCGATGGTCGAACAACTGATCAAGGGGCGTCCCGCAGAACAGGCGGCGCGCGCATTTATCGATAAAGTCAAGAAAGAGAGCAAGACCGTCCGGGCTTCCGCGGAGGTCAAGAAAGAAGGCGTGTTTACCGGCGCCCTGGCGATCAATCCGGTCAATCATGAAGAGATCCCGATCTGGATCGCGGATTATGTGCTCATGGAATACGGCTCCGGCGCGATCATGGCCGTGCCCACGCATGATCAGCGGGATTTTCTGTTCGCCAAAGAACACGGTCTGTCCTTGCGGGTGGTCATCCAGCCCGAGAACAAGCCGGCGTTGTCGCCCGAGACCATGACCGAGGCGTATGAAGGCGACGGCCTCCAGGTCAATTCCGGTCATTTCAACGGTTTGCACAATCAGGATGCCAAGCATAAGATCGCCGAATGGATGAAGCAGCATAAGACCGGTAAAATCCAGACGCATTGGCGTTTGCGCGACTGGCTCATCTCCCGGCAGCGTTACTGGGGCACGCCCATCCCGATAATCTACTGCGAGAAATGCGGCATCGTGCCGGTGCCCTATGAAGAATTACCGGTGAAGCTTCCTTCCGATGCGCCGTTTACCGGCGAAGGTGGAAGTCCCCTGGGGAAAGTCCGGGAATTCGTGGAAGTGAAATGCCCGAAGTGTAAAGCGGACGCCCGCAGGGAAACCGATACCATGGCCACGTTCTTCGATTCATCCTGGTATTTCCTGCGCTATTGCTCTCCGCAGAATGCGCAGCTGCCGTTCGATCCCCGGGAAGTCAAATACTGGATGCCGGTCGATCAGTATATCGGCGGCATCGAACACGCCATCCTGCACTTGCTCTATTCCCGTTTTTTCACCAAGTTTTTCAAAGACCTGGTCATGCTGGAATTCGACGAGCCGTTCACTAACCTGCTCACCCAGGGGATGGTGCTCAAGGACGGCGAGGTGATGTCTAAATCGCGGGGCAATATCGTTGATCCGGATTCGATGATCCAGAAATACGGCGCTGACGCGTTGCGTTTATTTATGCTCTTTGCCGCGCCGCCGGAAACCGAACTGGAATGGGATGATCGGGGACTGGAAGGATCGTTCAGGTTCCTGAACCGGGTCTGGCGCATCCAGGCGGATATTAAGGATCAGGTTGCGCCCGGGGTAACGCGCGCTTTGCACAAAGCGATCCAGAAGATCACCGATGACGTGGAGAATTTCAAGTTCAATACCGCCATCGCGGGCATGATGGAGCTGGTGAACGAAATCTATAAGAACGGCGCGGATAAGCCGATCTATGAAGCGCTGCTGATTATGCTCGCGCCGATGGTCCCGCACTTCTGCGAAGAGCTCTGGGAAACGCTGGGCCATAAGGAGAGCATCTTCAAAGCGCAGTGGCCGGTGTGCGACCCGGCGCTGCTGGTGGAAGAGAGCGTGGAAATGGTGATCCAGGTCAACGGCAAGGTGCGTTCCCGCATTGTCGTGCCCACCGATACGCCGGCAGAGAAACTCAAAGAACTGATTATCGCGGATGCCAGGTCGCAGGAATATCTTCAAGGCAAGCCCATGCGTAAATTCATCGTCGTCCCCAACAAACTGATCAATATCGTCGTGTAACCCTGACCACGCCGGGTAAGAGCGCGCTATGAGAATTTCGGTTATCCTGGCTCATCCTTCAGCGGAAAGTTTCAACGCCGCCATCGCCGCCGCAGCGGTCTCCGCGCTCAAGCGCAACGGGCACCGGGTTTGTTTCCACGATCTGTACCGCGAACGATTCGATCCGGTGCTTCCGGCCCGGGAGATCCCCAAAGGAAGCCGCCTGCCCGCTTTGATCGGGAAGCATTGCGCCGAAATTGTCCGGGCCGATGGTCTGGTGCTGGTGCATCCGAACTGGTGGGGAGAACCCCCGGCGATACTCAAGGGCTGGGTTGATCGCGTGCTGCGCGCAGGCGTGGCCTACGATTTTCCCGACGGTCCGGAAGGCGCGGCCGGGCTGCCCATCAAACTTTTGAAGATCAAGACCGCGCTGGTGCTCAATACGTCCGATACCGCCGCGGCAAGAGAAAGAAGAGTCCTGGGCGATCCGCTGCAGCGTCTCTGGACCAATACCCTGCGTTATTGCGGGGTGCGCTCCGTCCGGCGCACCATGTACCGCATTATCGTCACCAGCACCCTGCGCCAGCGAGCCGCCTGGCTCGCCGATACCCGCGCGCGGGTATCCGCGCTCTTCCCCCCGGATAAAAAATCCCGTTAGATTTCCCCGCCGCCCGCGTCTATTAGTATGAAAATACGCGGGAGGCACGTATGTTCAACTTAACGCTTCAAGAGCGGCAGGTCATTGTTTTCCTGCTGGCGGTCACGGCGCTGGGCGCCGGCGTTCAGGTCCTGGTTAAACACTGCGCGCCCGTACGCAGCGCGTTGTTCGTCGATCCCGACTTCGGCAAGATCGACATTAATTCCGCAGACCAGGCGATGCTTATGGAAATTTCCGGCATCGGGGAAAAGCTCGCCCGGCGGATTATCGACTACCGCTGCGCGCATGGCAGGTTTGCCGATCCCGGCGAACTCGGGAATGTCAAAGGGCTGTCCGGCCGCCGGCTCGAGAAGGTTAAAACATCGGTCGTTGCGCGTTGATCATGAAACACGCCCTGGTTGTGCTCGCGGTTTGTTTCTGCGCGGGGATCGCCGCGCAGGCCTGGTTGAGGATACCGTTATGGGTTACCTATGGTTTGTTCATCGCCAGCATAGCGGGTTGCCGGGCAGCGATGAGCAGGCGGCGCGCATTTGCCGGCTGCTCTCTGGCGGCAGTGGCGCTCTCCGGCGCGGTGCTGTTGTCGGTGCACGATATCCTGCCCGCAGACCATATCGCCAAAGCCCGCTGTTATCTTCATAGCGCGATGTGCGTGATCCAGGGGGTTATCGTGCGGGAACCTCAAATGCGCGGCAGCCGAACGGTGCTGATGCTGCGGGTGCAGGAGATACGTACCGCGCATCTGATCCGCAAGTGCAGCGGGAGCGTTCAGGTGTATCTCACCGGAGAAACGCGGGTCGGGTACGGCGATCTGGTACAGGTGTGCGGGCGGCTGGGAAGGCCGGTATTCGCGGCCGGGCCACGGCAACAAGCGGGTTTTCGGGAATACGTGAGAAGGGAGGGGCTTTACCGGGTACTCTACGTGCGTTGCGGCGGTCGGGTCAAGCGTCTCGCCGGTTTCCATGGCCGCCGGATCGTTCTCTTGGCGCTGCGTCTCAAACGGCGGATGAGCGCATTGCTGGAAGTCCGGGTTTCGCCGATAGCTGCCGGCATGCTCCAGGCGATGATCCTGGGAGAAAAACGGGCGGTTCCGGCGTCGCTTTACCGGCAGATGATCAAGACCGGCACGGTGCATATCCTGGTGGTGAGCGGTTTTAATGTCGGCATCGTGGCGTTCATTCTGGTCCTGGTCCTGCGATTGATGCGCATACCGCGATCTCTGCGGTTCGGGTGTGTTGCGCCACTGCTGGTTCTCTATTGTCTGATCACGGGAGCGTCGCCTCCGGTGGTCCGGGCTACGATTATGGCCGTTTTTTTTCTTTTTGCCTTGCTGGTTCAACGTGAACCGGATATCCTGAACAGTTGCGCTATGGCTGCTTTGAGCATTCTGACGATGAATCCCCGGGAACTCTTTAACCCCAGCTTTCAACTTTCTTTTTCCAGCGTACTGGCGATCATCTGTCTGCACCCCCGGATGAAGATTCTTTTTAAAGCGGATAAGGTTCGCTTGCTGCCGTGCCGGTTTTTGCTGGAGAACAGCCTGATTTCGTTGTCTGCCTGGCTGGGTACCGCCGGTTTTATTGCGTACTATTTCCGGATGATCTCCCCGGTAGCTGTTCTGGCGAATATTCTCATTCCCAGCCTGGCCGGTTTGATTACGGTGTGCGGGTTCGGTCTCCTGGCGGCAGAGATCGCATGTCCTTATCTTGCACCCTGTTTCGGCTCTGTAAGTGAATGCATCTGTGTGTGTTTGCTCAAGATCAATGCCCTGTTGTTACGCATCCCCCGGGGGTGTTTCTACCTGCAGTGAAACCGGGCGTTTTCGTGTTGACAAAGGGGAAGGGCTGTGTTAAAGTTAATTCACTATGCATACACGCATTCTTTCCTTTCTTTTGGCCTTTTTCTTTGTCTGTGCCGGCACCAGCCAGGCTTACTGGATCTGGACTCCCAAGAGCGGCAAATGGACCAATCCCAAGACCGCGGTTAAGAATACGCCTGCCGATCAGTTCGGTTTTGCTAAAAGTCTTTTTGAAAACAAGAGTTATGAAGACTCGCGGCGCGAATTCAAGAAGCTGATAAAAAATTATCCTAAAGCCGCGGAAGCCGCCGAGGCCCAGTATTATCTGGGCTTGATCGATGAGGCCCAGAATAACCTCTATGCGGCGTTTCTGGCTTTCCAGAAAGTCATCGACAAATATCCGTTCTCTCAACGCGTACCCGAGATTATTTCCAAGCAATACCATATCGGGGAATTGTTCATGGCCGGCGCCAAGCATAAGGCGTTCGGTGTGGACATGCCGATCGAGCATCCGGCGCTGTCCGTATTCGAGAAGGTCGCCGAGAACGCGCCGTATGGACCGCTGGCGGCCAAGGCGCGTTATAAGCGGGGACTGGTTTTCAAAAATCAGTCACAGTTCTTTGAAGCTGAAGAGGAATTCGAACGGGTGATCAAGAATTACCCGGATAGCGAGTGGGTGGAGCCGTCGAAATTCCAGCTGGCCGCCTGCCGTGCGGCGGTTGCCCGCAGTTCGGATTATGACCAGGTGGCTACCGCCGAAGCCAAACGGAAGTTCGAAAAATTCGTTGAGGATCATCCCGACGCAGTCCTGTCCGAAGACGCCCAGAAGCAGATCAAAGAGCTGGCCCTGAAGGAAGCCGAAAGCCAGTTCAATACCGGCCGGTTCTATGAGAAACAAAAAGCGTTCGACGCCGCCCGGGTGTATTACGAAGGAGTCATCGACAATTATCCCGATACTCCCTGGGCTTCCCTGGCTATGGAACGGCTGGAGATCCTGGAGAAGAAAAAATGAAGCGAATCGCTTTTTTTTGTATCGGTGCGGCTATACTTCTGATGACCGGCTGCGGCTATACTACCCGCTCCATGGTTTCCGGGAAATACCGGACTATCTATATCACCCCGTTTGTGAGCACTATTGATATCACCGGTCAGGCGGATACCGGTACTTCGTACCGGGTGTACCGTCCCGGGTTGGAATCGGACATGACCCGCTCCCTGACCAATAAATTCCTTCTCGACGGCAATATCAAGCCTTCCAGCCAGGAGTCCGCGGATCTTGTTTTCAAAGGGGAATTGATCGAATTTCGCCGGGATGCGTTACGCTACACCAATAGCGACGAAGTGGAAGAATACCGGCTTAATATCGTAGTGAATATCAGCCTCTGGGAGCGTACGGAAAACAAGATGCTCTGGGAAGAAAAAGGTTTTGTCGGCGATACCACCTATTTCACGCAGGGGCCCACGGTCAAGTCTGAAGCCGCCGCTATCGCGGATGCCATCAGCGATTTAAGCTTGAGGATTGTTGCCCGGGTAGTCGAAGAATGGTAAGAAACGATAGTTCGATATGCCTTTTTATTGGCCAGGATTGTCCCGCCAAAGATGCCGCACTGGATACGATCAAGAAAGACCTCCTCTCGCGCCGGACCGCAGAATTCAATCTGGATGTAGTGTTCGGGAAAGAAACCAGTCTCAAGGAATTGCAGGAGAAACTGCTCTTTTTGCCCGTCCAGTCCAGTAAGCGGATCGTCGTGGTTAAAGATGCGCAGGCGCTGAAACAGGAAGCGAAGGAGTTTGTGCTCGCTTACAGCCGGAAACCCTCCGGCCAGGTAGTGCTGGTGCTGGATTTCCGCTCATCGGAAGGGCAGGATGTTTTTATACGGCAGGTAGCCGGAGCGCGCGTTGTTCGATTCCAGGAAGAAAAACCCCAGACGGTGTTCGACTTGAGCCGCCAGATCGAAGCCGGTAAGGTGGCTGCCAGCCTCACGATTCTCAATTCCCTGCTGAAAAAAGGCGAAAAACCGGAACTTATCCTGGGCGGCTTGCGTGTCCGGCTGGAACGCCAGTTCAACGACATCCGCCAACTGAAAAAAATAAGCAGACTCCTGCTCGAATGCGATCAAGGCATTAAAACAGGAGTCATGCGTCCATCTTTTGCGCTGGAAAAACTGATTGTGAGTTTATGCAGCTTTAAGAACTTTCCGGGATAGCCGGGATTTCCTGCGGCTGGCAGTATTGGCGTGAATAACGTTCTTTTTCGCGGCTTTATCCAGCAGGGAAGAGACTTTCAGCAGGACTTTTCTGGCTTCTTCCGACTTCTTTTCTGCCACCAGGGCCTGGAAATTCTTGATGGTTTTCTTGAGCTCGTTCTTTATGCGCATATTCCGCGCATGTCTTTTTTTGTCAACCCGTAAGCTCTTTACGGCAGCACGACGATTAGCCATATAAAATTCTCCTTATAGATTGGAATGGAACAATTTCATAACATATAAAAAAATAACATACTTTGGAGCCAATGTCAATAGATAAATATCGCTCACACGACTCCCGGAAAGGGCTTACCCGATCTGCCGGTATTATCGGTCTGGCTACGTTTTTATCGCGCATTCTGGGCTTTATCCGGGATATCATCATCGCCCGCTTGTTCGGGGTATATGTGTATTCCCAGGCCTTTGTCATCGCTTTCAAGATCCCCAATCTTTTCCGTGATCTGGTGGGGGAGGGCGCGACCAATGCCGCGATCGTTCCGGTATTAGGCGAATACCTGGCGCAAGACAGGAAGAAGGAGTTCTGGGAAGCGGCTAATGTGTTGATGAACCTGCTTCTGGTCGTTCTGGCGGGCATTACCGTTCTGGGCGTGATTTTCTCTCCTGTTTTGATCCGGTTGATCGCGCCGGGTTTTACCGCGGATCCCGAAAAGTTTGCCGCTACGGTAACGCTCAACCGGCTGATCTTTCCCTATATCCTTTTGATCGGTCTGACCGCTTATGCCATGGGGATATTGAATTCACTGCGGCATTTCACTATCCCTGCTTTCGCTCCCTGCCTGCTCAATATTTCGATCATCGTCTTTGCGTTGATCTGGGGGGAAGGGATCAGGGGCCTGGCTTCCGGGGTACTGGTCGGCGGCGCGCTTCAGCTCGCGGTACAGATCCCGCTGTTGCACAGAAAAGGGTTCAGATTCAGCCTGAACGGCAATTTCCGGCATCCCGCGATACGCAAGATCGGCAAACTGATGACCCCCCGGTTGTTGAGTTCGGCGATCTACCAGCTGAATAATTTTGTGGATTCCATCTTCGGCTCGCTGGCTTTCATTGTCGGGGAGGGAGGCGTGGCTGCGTTATATTTTTCCTATCGTTTGATCCAGTTCCCCCTGGGCATATTCGGCAATTCGCTTTCCCAGGCATTATTGCCCGCGCTTTCCTGCCAGGCCGCGCAGAATGATTACGTCAAACTGAAAGATACGCTGCTTTTCGGGTTGCGGGGCGTTTTCTTCGTGATGATCCCGGCGTCGGTCGCTTTCATGGTATTGTCCAGGCCCATGGTGAGCGCGTTGTTCGGCGGAGGCCGGTTCAACGCCTATTCCGCGCAGATAACTTCCGGCGCCTTGTTCTTTTACAGCATCGGATTGTTCGCCTACGGGGCGACGAAAATCCTGCAGTGCGGGTATTTTGCTCTCAAGGATACCGTGACCCCGACAAAAGTCTCCGCGATCAGCCTTGTTTTGAATTGCGCGTTGAATGCCGCGCTGATGTTTTCTTTGAAACTCAACGGTCTGGCTCTGGCGACGTCGATTTCCGGGATCAGCGGATTCCTGATTTTGCTGGTTATATTGCGGAAGAAACTCGGCGGTCTGGGACTGCGGGGATTGATCGATTTTTGCGTGAGAGTGTTCCTGGCCAGCGTGGTTATGGGCGAGGTGTGCTTTATTATCTCCGGCTATCCCCTGGGGTCGGGCGTGCCGCTGCTGGCGCGCGCGGTCAATCTTCTTCTGCCGATCGCCGGCGGGATGCTTGCGTATTTCGCGATGTGCGCCTTGCTGAAGGTGAACTATCTGCAGGGTATCTTATGGAAGCGCTGAAGAAGAAAGTCGATGAACTGCCGCAGGGACCGGGAGTCTATCTGTATAAAGACGCCCGGGGACGGATCATTTATATCGGCAAGGCCAAGAATCTCAAGAAACGCGTGCAGTCGTATTTCACCCGGGAGCTCGCAGCCAAGACCCGGGCGCTGGTCGCGCGGATTGCCGACATAGAATTCATTCTTTCGCCCTCCGAAGCGCAGGCGCAGCTCCTGGAAGCGTCGCTGATCAAAGAGAAACAGCCGCACTACAATATCAGCCTCAAAGACGACAAATCGTTCCCGCTTATTCGGATCACCGACGAGCGCTTCCCGATGGTGTCGATATGCCGCAGCAAAGACCGCCGGCAGGATCCGCAGCGCTGCCGGTATTTCGGCCCCTACACCAACGCCAGACTTTTGCGTCAGGCGCTGCAGGTTATCCGCAAAATTTTTGGTTTCCGCACCTGCGCGGCGCTGCCGAAGAAGCCATGTCTGTATTACCGGCTCAAGCTTTGTCCCGGCCCCTGCGCGGGCAAGATTACCGCGTCGCAGTACCGGCAACGCATCGAAGATATCGGATTGTTCCTGGATTCCCGATACGAGGAGCTTCTTGCCCGGTTGACCTCCGACATGAAGCAGGCGGCCGTGGAAAAACGGTATGAAGACGCGGCTCTGCTGCGCGATCAGATGCTGGCTTTAAGCGCGATCGGCAATTACCGGAAGCATTTTGTCAGCCCGGACGAGAGCGAAGACCTGCGTATACTGGTCGGGCTGAAGCGCAAGCCCCTGCGCATAGAAGGCTTCGATATCGCTACGCTCGCGGGCCAGGAAGCTACGGGGGCGATGGTCCGGTTCTACCGCGGCTTTCCGGACAAGGGCAATTATCGCCGGTTCCGGATTAAGACCGTGCAGGGAAGCGATGATTATGCTATGATACGGGAAGTGGTCAGCCGTCGCTATGCGCGTCTGGTCTCCGAGCGCAAGCAGTTGCCGGATCTGGTGCTCATCGACGGCGGCAAACAGCATCTTGAAGCGGCCCTTGACGAGATACGCAAGCTGCAGGTCAGCATCCCGGTGATCAGCATCGCCAAGGAAGAAGAGAATATCTATGTGGCCGGACACGCCGCGCCGCTGCGTCTGGACGCGGACACCCCGGCGTTGAATCTTATCCGCCGCGTCCGCGATGAAGCGCACCGGTTTGCCCGGCGGTACCACCATCTGTTGCGGCATAAGAAACTGTTGGAACGATGACACGAGAACAGAGTATACGCACGGTGTTGTTTTATATGAGCCTGGCGATTTTTTTTCTGGGATTGCCTTTTATCCTGGCTTTTTCGCTCGGGTATAAATTCGACCCCCGCACCCTCAAGTTTACCCGGGGAGGGTTGATCATGATCAAAACGGTGCCCGGCGGGGCGAGCGTATTCCTGAACAAGCTGCTGGTAAAAGACAAGACGCCGGTAATGCTCAACGAGCTTATTCCGGGGACGTATCAGATCGACCTGGAACTGGAAGGGCACTATTCCTATTTTGCCGAAGTGCGCGTGGAGCCCGGAAAGGTGGTGCGTCTGGAAAAGGTCATTCTTTTCCCCCTGCGGCCGGATATCCAGAAACTCAACAAAGAAAAGATCTCCGCTTTCTGGATCGATGAAATCAAAGCCACGGTTTATTATATCGATAAAGAAAGCAAGACGATTTATACCTCGGATCTCGAGGGCGATCATTTCAAGGAAGCGGCCAGTTTCCCTCCGTTGATCCCGCCGCCCAAACGCTGGGAGCTGTCGCCTGACCGGGACAAGTTATTGTTTTTTAACGCCCATGAGATCGGGCTCGTTTATCTCGGGGCCGAGGAGCATCCGGCGGTACGGGAGCGGATGTTCACCGTGCAATTCCCCTATGATACCATCAACGAAGTGTTCTGGTATTCGGACAGTTATCATCTGGTGATGCTGACCGATAAGAAGGTAATGATTACCGAAGCCAGGCAGGACGCTATCCCGGTGAGCCTGATTTCTTTGAATAAGAAGAACGCCACCGGGTCGTACGATGTGCGGACGGACACGCTGTTTTTTATCGACGCCCAGGAAGCGGTCGACGGCAAGATGTATGATAACCTGTATAAGATCGAATTGCATAACCGGCTGTATCCGTTTTCCGACTTTATCCGTTTAAAACCAAATGAGCGCAGGGAAAAGAACTAAGCGATTTCTGGAGATCCTCCCGGGCAGTATTTCCTGGGGGATTATCATCTTTCTGGTGGTGATGACCGTCTGGCGTCCGGTGATCGCCGCAGTGATCATTATTATTTTCGATTTCTACTGGATCATCCGCACCGTCTACCTGACCACGCTGCTGGTATTGGCGCACCGCCGTTTATCCCGGGAACGCAGCAAAGACTGGCTCGCCGCCTGCCGGTCGCTGCCCAAACGCAAATGGGAAGACCTGTATCATCTGGTCATCTTTCCAGTCTATAAGGAAGGCCTGGATATTCTGCGGCCTTCTCTGGAGGCGTTGAAAACCTGTCATTATCCCAAGAGCCGGATTATCGTGGTGATGGCTTTCGAGCGACGTCACGCGCCTGCCGGGGAGTATGCCAAAATCCTCGAGGCGGAATTCGGCGGCACGTTCGGCGCTTATCTGACCACGTTCCATCCGGATCAACTGCCGGGAGAAAAGCGTCTGAAAGGGGCAAACGCGACCTGGGCAGCCAGGAAGGCGAAGGATCTGCTGGAACAAAAAAAGATTCCGCTGGCAGAAGTCATTGTTTCCTGTTTTGACGCGGACACCTGTATCGACCGGGAATATTTCGGTTGCCTGGCGTACCATTTCCTGACCAATCCCAAACCCCATCAAGCCAGTTATCAACCGGTGCCGGTGTATAACAATAATATCTGGCAGGCGCCCTCTCTGGCCAGGATTATCGAGATCAGCGCTTCTTTCTGCCAGATGATCGAGAGTTTGCGTCTGGAGAAATTTGTCACCTTCTCCAGCCACAGCATGAGTTTCAAAACCCTGGTGGATATCGATTACTGGCCGGTGGATATGATTTCCGACGATTCGGTGGTCTACTGGAAAGCATTTCTGTACTATAAGGGCGATTACCGGGTTATTCCTCTCTATACCACCGTTTCCATGGATGTGGCTTACGGGAAAAATCTCTTCAAGACCCTGGAGGTGCAGTATAAGCAGAAGCGACGCTGGGCCTGGGGGGTGGAGAATTTTCCGTTCGTCGTATCGCGGCTTTTGCGCGACCATGAAATTCCGCTGGTGCTTAAGATCCGCCGGTCTTTCCATCTGCTGGAAAGCCATGTTACCTGGGCACTCTGGGCGATCATCATGGGAGTGATGCCGTCGCTGCCGCTTCTGGTGGGGGGCGTGTTTTTTGCCCAGACTCCGATCAGCCAGAATCTGCCCCGCGTTATCGGCGTGCTGCTTAATTTTACCCTCGGCACGAGTATTGTCTGGATACTCTTAAGCCGCGCGATTCTGCCGCCGCGGCCCAAAGAAGTGCACTGGATCACCAATATCGTGATGGTCGTAGAGTGGTTATTTGTGCCGTTTTTGATACTGATCCTGGGGTCGACGCCGGCTCTGGACGCCCAGACGCGGCTGATGCTGGCCAAATACATGGAATTTTCTGCTACGGAAAAAAGAAGGACAGTGGTATAATACTCTTCAAACCACTTATTAACTAACGAGGGACGCATGATAGACATAATCGAATGTTTGCGTATGCTGGTGGAAAAAGACGGGTCGGATCTGTTCTATCGCGCCGGCGCCACGGTCCGTATGCGCATTAACGGCAAAGTGACCCAGGTTACGGATGCGGTTATCGGCATAGACGATATCGACCGGTCCCTGCAAAAGCTCCTGTCGGAAGAGGTCCGGGAATTCTTTCGTAAAACATTTGATATCGATTTCGCCTATTACTGCCCGCAGCTGGACCGGCGTTTCCGCATCAGCATTTTCATGCAACGCAACTGGCCGTCCATCGTAGCCAGGAATATTCCGCCGGCGACCAAGACGCTGGAAGATTTGAACCTGCCCGCGGAGATCCTGAAGAAGCTGGCCATGGAACGCCGCGGTCTGGTGTTGTTGACCGGGACCATGGGGTCGGGTAAATCCACCGCCATCGCCAGCATGATCGAATACATCAATCAAAACGCGTACAAGCATATTTTCACGCTTGAAGAACCCATTGAATTCACTTTTAACGACAAAAATTCCCTGATCAATCAACGCGAGCTGGGCAAGGACGTGGCTTCCTATCCGGTCGCGCTGCGCTCGTTTACCCTGCAAAGTCCGGATGTCATTTATATCGGCAATATCCGCGATGAGGAGACCATGTCCGCTGCTCTGACCGCTGCCGAAACGGGCGTCCTGGTGATGAGTACGCTGCATACGGTCAATGCCCCGCAGACGGTCGAGCGCATCGTCAATTTCTTCCCGCCGCACCAGCATCCGCAGATCTGCACCCAGCTTTCTTTTCTGCTCAAGGGGGTCATCTCGCTGCGGTTGATTCCGCTCAAGGACGGCGTGACCCGTATCCCTTCGAGCGAAGTCATGCTTTTGACGCCCACGATCAGTCGTCTCATCCGCGAGAACAAAGTCGGAGAGATCACCCGGTATCTGGAAGAAGGCGACATCTTCGGCATGCATTCCTTCAATCAGTCTTTGGTCAAGCTGGTCAAGGACGGCAAGATCACCGAGGCGGAAGCCATGGATTTCTCCGACAATAAAGACGAATTCATCCTGGCTTTGAAAGGGATCAAGAAATAAACGGCTGCCACCATGGAGGATAGATGATGCTCAATGATATTAAAGCCAGGCTTGATGCGCTTGAAACCCAGATTCGCAATCTTCGAGGGTATCTTTGACATTGATGCCAAGAAGAAGCGTATCGACGATTTATCCTCGGATATGTCCCGGCAGGATTTCTGGAACGATGAACAGCAGTCGACCGCCGTCGTCAAACAGTTAAAATCCCTCAAAGCATCGGTAGAACCCTGGGAACTCGCGGCTAAGAAATTCGCCGAGCTTAAAGAGCTCGCGGATATCTCTGCCGATAGCGATACCGGATTGGTCGCCGAGCTGGATACGAATCTCCTGGCTTTGCAGAAAGAAACGGAGCAGCTGGAATTCAAGACATTATTGAGCGGCGAGGCCGATCCCAGCAGCGCTATCTTGAGCATCAATTCCGGCGCCGGCGGGACCGAATCCTGCGATTGGGCGAGCATGCTGCTGCGGATGTATATGCGCTGGGCGGAAGATAAGGGTTACAGCGTCAAGACCCTGGATATTCTTCCCGGCGAAGAAGCCGGCACAAAGAATGCGACTCTTTTGATCGAAGGCGCTTACGCGTTCGGGTATCTCAAGGCCGAACGCGGGGTGCATCGTCTGGTGCGCATCTCTCCCTTTGATGCGAATAAACGGCGCCACACGTCATTTGCGTCCGTGGATGTGATCCCGGACCTGGGCGAAGAAATCGCCGTGACGATCGATGAAAAAGATCTGGCGATAGAGACATTCCGCGCTTCCGGGGCCGGCGGACAGCATATGCAGAAATCCGATACCGCGGTCAGGATCGTGCATAAACCCACGGGCATCGTGGCGCAATGCCAGAATGAGCGGTCGCAGCATCAGAATAAACAAACGGCGCTCAAGATACTCAAAGCGCGTTTGTATGAGCTGGAGCAGGAGAAGAAGGAACAGGAGCTGCAAAAACACAGCGCCGAGAAGAAGAAGATAGAATGGGGCAGCCAGATCCGTTCGTACGTCCTGCATCCCTATAACCTGGTCAAGGACCATCGTACCGACCATGAGACCGGCAATTCCGCTGCGGTCCTGGACGGCAAACTCGACGAATTTATTGAAGCGTTTTTAAAGTTCCGGGCAGGTAAACTATGATGGGATTTATTAAACGTTCGGTGCTGGCCAGCAAGCAGAAGACGATCAAACGCCTGTATCCGGGCGTGAACATGAATTTGAACAAAGAAATGCCGATGTCCGCGATCGGCAGTATGCCCGGTCTGGCGAAACGCGTGCATGAGGTGAATCGACTGGAGCCGGCAATAGCCGCCCTCTCCGACGAGCAGCTGCGCGCCAAGAGCGACGTCTTCCGGGCGCATATCGCCGAGAAAGTCCGTTCGATCGATCCGGCTATCCGCGATCTGCAGGAAACGCTGTTCTCCATCACCATCCAGGAAGAGAAAGATAAGGTCAAGGAGCGTATCAAACTCCTGCGCAATACCATTTTTGCCGACATCCTGCCCGAGGCTTTTGCCGTGGTCAGGGAGGCGTCGCGGCGCACCATAGGCTTGCGGCATTTCGACGTGCAGATCGCCGGCGGGATCGTTCTGCACGAAGGCAGGATCGCGGAGATGGCGACCGGTGAAGGCAAAACCCTGGTGGCGACCTTGCCCGCATACCTCAATGCCCTCTACGGCAAGGGCGTGCACATCGTTACGGTCAATGATTACCTCGCCCGCCGCGACAGCGAATGGATGGGGCCGATCTATCAGTTCCTCGGCCTGACGGTCGGGGTCATTCAGCACGAGCTTTCCGACGACCAGCGAAAAATCGCCTACGGCTGCGATATCACCTACGGCACCAATAACGAATTCGGCTTCGATTACCTGCGCGACAATATGAAATATTCCCTGGACGATCTGGTGCAGCGAGAATTTTTCTACGCCATCGTCGACGAAGTCGATTCTATCCTGATCGACGAAGCGCGCACCCCTTTGATCATCTCCGGCGCGTCCGAGGAATCAACCGATAAATATTATGCCGCCAAGCGCATTGCAGACGGGCTGCGTGGCAGGCGGATCACCGAGAACGACGAGATCGACGCCAAACACCGGGGCGAGGATCTGTCCCGGGGATTCGATTATGTCGCGGATGAGAAAGCCCATACCATAGCTCTGACCGAAGAAGGCGAAGTCAAGGCTGCCCGCGCCTGGGGGGTCGCCGAGCTGCACAGCCTGGAGACGATGGAGCTCAAACATCACACCCAGCAGGCCCTGCGGGCCAAAGAGTTTTTCAAACTCGACCGCGAGTATATCGTTAAAGACGGTCAGGTGATCATCGTCGATGAATTCACCGGCAGGCTCATGCCCGGCCGGCGCTGGTCGGATGGCCTGCATCAGGCGGTAGAAGCCAAGGAAGGCATGAAGATAGAGCAGGAGAACCAGACTCTGGCGACGATCACTTTCCAGAATTATTTCCGCATGTACGAGAAGCTGGCGGGTATGACCGGGACCGCGTATACCGAAGCCAATGAATTCAAGGCCATCTATAAGCTGGATGTGGTGAGCATGCCTACCAACCGGCCGCTGGTCAGGGTGAATAATCCCGACAGCGTCTATAAGACCGAGAAGGAAAAATTCCAGGCTGCGGTCGCCGAGATCGAAGCGTGTCATCAGCGCGGGCAGCCGGTGCTGGTGGGGACTATCTCTATCGAAAAATCGGAACTGCTCGCGGAATTGCTCAAGCGCCGCGGCATCCCGCATCAGGTGCTCAATGCCAAATATCACGAAATGGAAGCGCAGATCGTGGCCCAGGCCGGACGGTTCAAGGGCGTGACCATTGCCACCAATATGGCCGGCCGCGGGACGGATATTCTGCTCGGGGGCAATCCGGAATATATGGCCAGGGCCCTGGTCAGACAAAAATTCGATCCCGCCGACTCGCAGTACGCCGATGAATTCAGGAAGATGCTCGAGTCTTACCGCAAAGAAACCGCCCTGGAGCATGATAAAGTGGTTGCTGCAGGCGGGCTGTATGTCATGGGTACCGAGCGTCACGAAGCCCGGCGCATCGACAACCAGCTGCGCGGCCGCTGCGCCCGCCAGGGGGACCCCGGCGTTTCCCGTTTTTATGTTTCGTTCGAAGACGACCTGATGCGATTGTTCGCTCCGGATTGGATGCTGCGCATGCTTGAATCAGTGGATACCGGCGGCGAACCGATCACCGCCAAGGAAGGGCATCTGGCCCGGATGGTTTCCAAATCCATCGAAACCGCCCAGAGCCGGGTGGAGCATCATAATTTCGAGATCAGAAAGCAGCTTTTGGAATACGATAACGTGATGAATAAACAGCGGGAGATCATTTATCGCCAGCGTCGGGATATCCTCGAAGGGGTGTCCTTGAAAGAAAGTATTACCTCGATCATGGAGCGCAAGGTCGAGGATACTATCGGCGCGTATTACAAAGAGAACGCCGGGCAGCTTGCGCCCGAACAGGTGTCGGAGTGTCTGCAGTCGGTACATGTCCGTTTCGGCATCGCCGCGGACGAAGCGTTCCTGGCCGGCAAAGATAAGACGTCTGTATGCGAAGCCCTTTACCAGCGGGTTGTCGCCGACTACGAGGCGAAAGAAAAGACCATCGGAGCAGACCAGATGCGGTCCATTGAGTACATGGTTTTCCTGCAGGTTATCGACACCAAATGGAAGGACCATCTCTACGCCATGGATAAGTTGCGTGAAGGGATCGGTCTGCGCGCGTACGGCCATCGCGATCCGCTGATAGAATATAAAAACGAAGCGTTCAATTATTTCAGCCAGATGATCGAAAGCATCGAAGAGGAAGCGGTGGAAATGCTCTTGCGGCTGCAGCCGTCGCGGCCTGAACGGGTCAAGCAGGTTTTCAGCTCCCGCTCCCAGACGTTCGTCCATCCTGAAACCAAAACATTTGACGCCCCTGCGCCTGCTGCGGCGCAGGCGCCTGCGGCCCCCTCCCAGCAGCCAGCCGCTTCTGCAGTGAAAAATCAGCAGCCGAAAGTCGGCCGCAACGATCCCTGCCCCTGCGGTTCGGGCAAGAAATACAAAAAATGCTGCGGACAATAAGAACGTATTCTGTCGTTGAGCGTTTCCTCCGCTCGCCCTTCACCTGGAGCGTCGGGTCGGCGTGTCTGCTGACGCTTTCTTTTCCCGGATGGAATCTGGCATGGTTGGTCTGGTTCGCTTTTATTCCGCTCTTGCGGGCGCTGGAAGGACGACGTCCGGCGCGGGCATTCGCACTGGCCTATTGTTGCGGCGTGGTCTACTGGCTGGCGAGCATCTACTGGCTGGTGCACGTTACCGGCCCGGGCACGCTTGTTCTGTGCGCGTACCTGGCTTTATATTTCGCGGTATTCGGCCTGGCGGCATCGCGTCCCTGGACTCGCCGCCTGGGGGCGTTCAGGTTGCTTTTTGTCCCGGCAGTCTGGGTGGCGCTGGAGTACCTGCGTAACTGGTTGTTCACCGGATTCGGCTGGGCGCTGGTCGGCTATAGCCAGTATCGGAACCCGGCCGTGATTCAGTTCGCGGATATCACCGGCGCCTGGGGCGTTTCTTTCCTGGTCATGTGGACCAATATCTGCCTGCAGGAAGCGTTGACGCGATTGAAACCCGGTGGTCCCGGGACCGGTCTGCCGCACAAAACTACGCGCGGTCTGATCGCGATGATGGTTTGTGTGTGGGCGGGCGTTCTGGGATATGGTTTCTGGAAACTGCGTCCCGTGCCTGCGGCAGCGGACGCGCCGCGGATACGCGTAGCCGTAGTACAGGGCAACATCCCCCAGGAGTTGAAGTGGCAGGAGCAGGCCCGGACCTACATTATGGATACGTATCTGCGTCTTTCTGCCGAGTCGTTGTCGGACGCCCCCGATCTCGTGGCCTGGCCGGAAGCTGCGTTGCCGGTGATCCTCGAGGAAGAGCCGGCATATGCCGCGCGCATTGCCGAATTCCTGAAAACCACCGACGCCGGCTTATTGCTGGGCGCAGTTACTTTTCAGGACCCGCAGTATTATAACAGCGCGATTTTGCTGCGTTCCCCGGACAGGCTTTTTCAGGAATATCACAAGGTGCATCTGGTCCCGTTCGGGGAATATATCCCTTTGCGCCGGGTCCTGCCGTTCCTGGAAACCATCGTGCCGATCGGCGAAGTCAGCAGAGGGACAGACTATACGATCTTTGAGTTGCCCTTGCGGCGGGATACGCAACGCCGGGTTGCCCGTTTCGGCGTGCTGATCTGTTTTGAAGACGTATTTCCCGATAGTGCCCGCGCGTTCGTGCGTAAAGGCGCGCAGTTCCTGGTGAATATCACCAATGATGCCTGGTATCAGCGCACCGCCGCTTCATTCCAGCATCTGCAGGCGTCGGTGTTCCGGGCGGTGGAGAACCGCGTTTGCGTCATTCGCGCCGCCAATACCGGCATATCCGGATTCATCGACTCCCGCGGAAGAACCGCTTCTCTGGTACAAGACAAGGACGGCCGGCAGATTTTTGTGCAGGGGACGCGCTCCAGAGAGATCGTTCTGACGCAGGGCGAGATGAGTTTCTATTCCCGTTACGGGGATGTTTTTCCGGCGTTCTGTCTGGCGTTGATCGGGCTGGGCGGGATAATTGCACGCGTGCGGTCAAGGCGGGTTACCGCTGCTCTTTAGGCTCCATATGCACCACCACGTCGCTGACTCCGGCGATCCCTTTCTGCAGCGCCTCTTCGATAGCGTCGCTTATCCGGTGGGCCTGATCCATCTGCATTCTCGGATCGACCAGAACATGCAGGTCGATATAGATATCGTCTTCTCTGCCCCGGCTGCGGATGTTATGGCAGGAAAGAACCCCGTCCACACGCAGCACGATATCAGTGATGGCTTTCTCATCAAGGATGGCGGCGGTGTCGCACAGGACGCTGGAACTGTGTTTGAAGATATCCCATCCGGCGTAAGCGATAAATAAAGAGATCAACAGGGAGATAATCGGGTCGATGATCGGGAATCCCAGTTTGATCACTACCAGGGAGACCAGTACGGAAAAAGACGTAAGCAGGTCGGCTTTCGTATGCAAAGAATCGGAGACCAGAATATCGCTGCGCATTCGTTTCCCCGCGGAATATTCATAGTGCATCACCAGCCAGTTCACCCCCATGGTGCCGAGCATAATGATAAAGCTCATCAGGGTAACTTCCGGGATGACCGGGTGACGGAAACGCCCGATGCTTGCCTGAATCAGGTTGTAGCTGACAAAAAACAACAAAGCTGCGATGGTCAGCGCAAAAAGGGTTTCATACTTCTTGTGGCCGTAGGGATGGTCTTTATCTTTGGGTTGAGCCGCCAGATGAATACCGATCAAACCCAGGATATTGGAGGCTCCATCGGCAAGGGAGTGGAATCCGTCGGCGGTCATACTGCTGCTTCGAGTCACCAGGCCGAAGACTATCTTGGCCAGGGCTACTGCCCAGTTCAGGCCAAGTATAACCAGCAGGACAGTGCGGATCCGTGCGTAATGCTGCGCAGGATTTTCGTTTTTTTCCATGCGCTTATTATAGCGCTTTAACCGCCGGATTCAATCATTTTTTCCGGGGCGAAAGGATTTGAAAAATATAGCCTTATGTGATATAATAAACACGCTTTGCTCAAGGAGGACGCAGTGCTGGAATTCAAAGCGGTAAAGATCAAGAAACCCGATGATATCAATGTCATTATCGGACAGAGCCACTTCATTAAGACCGTGGAAGATATGTTCGAGGCGTTGGCAGGCGCTGTACCGGGTATTAAGTTCGGGTTGGCTTTCGTGGAATCTTCCGGGGCCTGTAAGGTTCGCGTAGAAGGGACAGATCCGGAAATGAAGCAATTAGCTGCAGAAAATGCCCTTGCAGTCGGCGCCGGGCACTGTTTTATGGTTTTCCTGCGTAATGCTTACCCCCTCAATGTTCTCAACGCCATTAAAGCCGTTCCGGAAGTGTGTTCAATCTACTGCGCTTCGGCTAACCCCCTGGAAGTCGTGGTCGCAGAGACCGACAGCGGACGGGGGATTATGGGCGTCATTGATGGCTTGAAGCCGCAAGGTATTGAAAACAATGCAGATATCAAGTGGCGACAGGACTTCTTGCGGACCGTCGGATATAAATTATAACAGCCCCGGCTTTTGAGGCCTATTTGTTAGAATACTATGGAGTTTAAAAGTTTTCGCCGTAATTTTGAATATACGTTAGCGTGGTGGCTGGTAGTAGTCAGTTCCTGGATAGTGCATTGCCTGCCATTTCGGGGAGTATATGTGTTTTCCCGCTTTCTGGGATGGGTGTGGTATCTGACAGACGCCAAGCATCGCTGGGTGGCCCTGGATAATCTGCGGCATGCTCTGGGCGGCAATGTCCGGGACCTGAAAAGAATTGCCCGCAAAAGTTTTATTTCCATGGCCACATCCGGAGTGGAAATGCTCTATTGCATCGGCAAATCCGAAGCTTTTATGAAGAATTGGATCCGCCTGGAGCGGGTAGAGTATCTCAAGCAGGCCATGCAAAGCAAGAAAGGCATTATTCTGGTCAGCGCTCATTTCGGCAACTTCCCGTTTCTGCTGCCGCGGTTGAGCCTGGACGGCTATAAAACGGCAGTGGTGATGCGTCCGATGAAAGAAGAGCGGGTGGAGCAATTCTTCGCGGCGGAAGTCAAACGGTATAATATCCGGGCGATCAACACCATTCCGCGCAGCAGATGCGTGCCTGCCATTATCCGTTCTTTGCGGGAGCAGGAAATGGTTTTTATCCCCCTGGACCAGAATTTCGGGACTGCCGGAGTATTCGTCGATTTCTTCGGCCGCAAGGCCGCTACGGCGACAGGTCCGGTAGTGCTGGCGCAGCGTACGGGAGCAGTGATCGTCCCGTGTTTCATTATCCGGGATAATCATAACCGGCACACTATTGTTTTCGAACCGCCGTTCAAATTGCAGCAGGCCCCTACCGAAGAAGCGACGATAGCCGTCAATATTCAACGTTTGACCGCTATTATTGAAACCTATATCCGCAAGTATCCCGGCGAGTGGGGTTGGATTCATCGCCGCTGGAAAGCTAAGATGAAACCGGCGGCTTCAGCATAACGTACTATGTGTAGCACTGGTGAACAAAGGAGGAGAGTTATGGCAGAAGAAGTCAAACAGCAGGAAAAGAAAAGCGATGTGGGGAAAACACTGGCGACGATATTCAAATTCGCGCTGGGTATTGCTTTTCTGGTTTTTGGTGCCTGGGCAGTGCATAGAGGCTGGCATCATTTTATGACTGTTCTCAAGGGCACGATCGGCTGGTTCTGTATCCTGGCCGGGTTGATCACTCTGGCGATTGCCAAGGACTAGCTCTTCATAGCGGAGCCAATTCCAGGGGAGGGTTACCGGCTGGTGCAGCCGGTAGCCCTCTTTTTTAACCGCCGTCCGGCAGAGGTAATTGGGGCTTTACTTTCTTATAATCTCACAGTATAATAATTGAATAATTCGATGATAAACAGGAGAGTCACAGGAGGGATGCGCGTGAAAGCAGCATTTCTGCATCAGCAATACTGTATAGGTAAAGTCGCCAGCAGAGTAGCGGGGGTTTTTGTTTTCATCATCTTAACCAGTCTAGCCGGGTTTGTGCGCATTCCGGTGCCGTTCAGTCCGGTTCCGGTCACCCTGCAGACTGCGGTGGTCTTGCTGGCCGGATTGTGTTTGGGCGGCAGGTTTGGTTCTGTTGCGCAGGCAGGATATATTCTCCTGGGCGTTGCTGGTTTACCGGTATTCAGCGCTGCCGGCAGCGGGTGGTTGTATCTGGTTGGCCCGACAGGCGGCTATATGCTGGGTTTCGTCATTGCCGCGGCAGTCGCCGGCACACTGGTACGCAGACGACAGGCGGGTTTAATGGGAATTTTCTTCAGCATCTGTCTGGCGGATGCATTGATCCTTCTTTCCGGGACGGCGTGGTTGAAGATGAGCACCGGCGTTTCCTGGTTGCAGGGTGCGGGCATGGGTTTCGCGCCTTTTATAGCCGGAGATATGATCAAAGCCTGGGTTGTCGCGTTGATATATGCGAAAATACGCAGGCGTGTCGATGAACTTTTCTGACAGGGATGTCTATAATTCAGGAGGCGGCAATGGATAAAAGAGTGATGATCGCGTTGATGGTGATCGGAGGTTTACTGCTGGCTGAACAGGGATGGGCGCAAGATAAGGCCCCGGCTGTTGCCGCCCCGGTTCCCGCGGTGCCTGCCGCCGCGCAGGAACCCGTTCCTCTTGAATGGGTTTGGGGAGAAGTGATCTCTATCGATGCCGCCGGACAGTCGGTGGTGGTCAGGTACCTTGATTATGAAACCGACACCGAGAAAGAAATCAACTTGAAAGCCGACGAGAAAACGAAGTTTTCCGGCATTAACGGTTTCAGCGATTTGAAAGCACAGGATACTATCAGCGTGGATTATACGGTTGGTCAGGATGGCAAGAATAAAGCGCTGATGATCACCTACGAGAGAATAGAGGATATCGGCGAGGATATGAACCTGGAAGCGCCGGTTGTTTCCGCCCCGGCGCCTTCTCCGGCAACGGAGAAGAAAGAGTAGGGCCGTCGCAGCACGAGCAGATCGCGGGGCAGGGATACATTTCCTGCCCCCCTTATTCTATGCGCCTATGCAGCCCAAGAAGATTAAGCTGATCATTTTCGATCTGGATGGTACGCTGGTCAACGCGTATAACGCGATCACGCATAGTTTCAATGTTACCATGCGCAGTTTCGGTTATCCGCCGCAGCAAGCCGGGGTTATTCGTCGCGCCGTAGGATGGGGAGACCGGAATTTACTCAAGCCGTTCGTACGAGAGCGCGATCTGGATGCGATGCTGGAGAGCTATCGCCGCCATCACGCCGTAAGCCTGGTGCGCAAGAGCAGGCTTTTCCCCGGGGTTAAGCGCCTGCTGGCGCGCTTACGCAAGAAAGGGTTGCGTCTTGCCGTGGCAACGAACCGGCCGACGCGTTTTTCTCATATTCTGATCCGGCATCTGGGCATCAGGCCGTTCTTCTCGGTCGTTCTCTGCGGCGATAAGCTTAAACATATCAAGCCGCATCCGCAGATACTGACGACGATTATGCGCCGTCTCCGGGTCCGGCCGCAGGAAACCGTATTTGTGGGAGACATGTTCATTGACGCGCAAACCGGCACGGCCGCCGGCGTGATCACGGTTATGGTCACAACCGGTTCCAGCACCAGACAGGAGCTGGCGAAAGAAAAACCCTGGCGCATCATTTCCCGCGTGACCCAATTGGGAGCGTTGTTAAAAGATTGTAGCGTTTGACAGGAGGTAACGGAATGAGAAAGATAATCGGTATCGCGGTGGGATGTTTACTGGCGTTGACAGCGGTCGCGTGTGCCCAGGACGCGGGTTCTTCGGCTGTGCCGCATGGGCAGCCGAAGATCATGTTGTTGATCTCCGAGCAGAATATCGAAGGGCCGCAAGCGGCCTGGTGGGCCAGCGAGATCAATCTCTCGGCTACCGAAGCCGCGATCGCCCGGAAGCTGATCGAAGCGGGATTTGAAGTTATCGACCCTTCACAGATTACCGATGCTTTGAAGCAGGATAAGGCGTTTCGTCTGGTCGAGCTCAATGAGAAAGATTCTCTTAAGCTGGCACAGGTTTCCCGGGCGGATTATGTGCTGCAGGGAAAAGCCGTGGCTTCGGCCGGCGGCAGGGTTCCCCAATCCAGCATGCGTTCCTGTTTCGCCAATGTCACGGTCAAGCTGTTCCGGGTAAAAAGCGGTACAATCCTTACCTACCTGGATGCAGCCGGGAATTCCGCGCATATGGATGTGATTACCGGAGGCAAGGAAGCCCTGGTGGCTGCCGCAGCGAATCTGGCCCCGAAAATCATTGAAGCGTTGCGTAAAGATTTTCCGGCCGCAGGAGGACAGTAAAATGAAAAGCGCTCTCGCAGCACTATTGATTGCGACATTGATCTCCAGTGTTGTCGGCTGTGAGACCATAGAGAAAATAACGCAACCTACGGCGCATGTGGATAATAATGCCGGCGCCGCTCCGTTACCGCCTTATCAGGGGCCCAAGGCGCGCATTGCAGTGGCGGATTTTGACGTCAAGGCGGCCAAGGCGTCCGGAGAGATCGGCAGCGGTCTGCGCGAGATGCTGGTTACCGCCCTGGTTAATAGCAGCCGTTTCCGCGTGGTTGAACGTCAGGTCCTGAACGCGGTGATGCAGGAGCAGGAATTGGCGGCTTCCGGCGCAGCGCAACAGGGAAATGGCGGAGCGCAGCGCGGGCAGATCAAGACCGCCGATATCATCGTTACCGCTGCAGTGACGGAATTTGAGCCCCAGGCTTCCGGCGGCTCCGCGGGTATCGGCGGAGGCGGCGGGGTGGGGAGCGGGATCCTGGGCGGATTGTTGGGGGCGACCATGAATAAAGCGCACATGGCCCTGGATATTCGCGTGATCGATACTTCTACCTCCGAAGTGCTGGCTGCGACGCGGGTGCAGGGCCAGGCGTCGGATGTCGCCGGCGGGTTCATGGCCGGTTTTTTCGGCGGCTGGGCGCTGGGCGGGGGATTGACCATGTATGCCAATACTCCGATGGAGAAAGCGATACGCATATGTATCATCGAAGCGGTCCGGTATGTTTCACAGGTGATCCCGGCAAATTACTATAAATATTAATCGAAAGGACGATTCCCATGGGAAAACGTAAACGCAGAGGCAAGCTTAACTGGCGTTCCAAGAAGGCGAATCACGGAAGAAAACCGGCATTAGGTTAAAACCGCGCCTATGACGTTTGTCTGGATACTCGTCAGCACGTTCGTGGTCAGTGTAATTTCACTGGTGGGGATTTTCAGCCTGATGATAAAAGAGAATCTGCTCCAGCGCATTCTTTTTTATCTGATCGGTTTCTCCGCCGGAGCGCTGATCGGCGGTGCGTTCCTGCACATACTGCCGGAAGTGCTGGAAACCGCGGACAGCACGTTTGTTTTTTCCTGGCTGATCGTCGGTATCGTGCTCTTCTTCCTGATGGAGCGGTTTTTCTACTGGCGTCACTGCCACGAGCACGGCACCTGTCCGGTGCACGGTTTCACCTATCTGAACCTCATCGGCGACGGCTTCCACAATTTTCTCGACGGAGTGATGATCGCGGCAAGTTATACCGTGTCGGTCCCGGTGGGCATCGCCACCACTCTGGCAGTGATCATGCATGAAGTCCCGCAGGAACTGGGCGATTTCGGCGTACTCATCTACGGGGGATTCTCCAGGTCCCGCGCGCTGGCTTTTAACTTCCTGTCCGCGCTCATGGCGGTGCTGGGCGCGGTGGCAGGTTATTTTGCCGCCGGAGCTTCCGAGCAATTCGCTTCCTATATCCTCCCGTTGACCGCGGGCGGCTTCATATACATCGCTACCTCGGATCTCATTCCTGAAATCCACAAAGAGAAGAAGCTGCGTAAATCCACCCTGGCATTCATCGCATTCCTGCTGGGCATCATTTTTATGGCCGTGACCAAACTCTTCCTCAAATTCTGATCGCGTGATTACGCGCCGTTGTCCGATTTTGGTTGCCTCTTAAGCGGGCATACGCTAAAATAATAGTCGCATATCCCTAACGCATTCATCTACACAGCATTCGTATGGCTATAAAAGCGCTTGCCCTTATTTCCGGAGGACTGGACAGCATTCTTGCCGCCAGGATCGTCAAGGACGCCGGCATAGAGACCGTCGGCGTTTATTTCCGGATACCTTTTTCGGTGCGCAAGCGTAAAGGCAAGACGACGCATGAAGAATACGCCCGGCAGCTGGCTGCAACCATCGGCATCGAATTGAACGTCGTTGATCTGGACGAGGAATTTTTCAGGCTGGTGGAGCATCCGGCGCACGGATTCGGCAAACGCATGAATCCCTGTATCGATTGCCGACTGCTCATGCTGAAAAAAGCGCGCGAGATGCTTGCGCCACTCGGCGCCGCATTCATCGTTACCGGCGAAGTGGTCGGACAGCGGCCGATGTCGCAGCATAAGCATACCATTGTGCGCATCGATGAAGAGGCGGGACTGCAGGGGCTGATCCTGCGTCCTTTGTCGGGCAAACTGCTGGGACCGACGGTACCCGAACAGCAGGGTTGGATCGCGCGCGAACAGCTTTTCGCGTTTAACGGCAGAGAGCGCCGGCCGCAGATCGACCTGGCGATCATGCGCGGGATAACTGATTTTCCGTATCCCGCCGGCGGATGCCTGCTCACCGATATCGAATTCTGTCGCCGCCTCGACGATTTCATGCGGCACGGGAAGTTAAGCGTTCCGGAAATCGAGTTGCTTAAACTCGGACGTCATTTCCGGCTGTCCGGCCAGGCGCGCCTGGTGGTGGGCAGGGATGAAGAAGAGAATCTGCTGATCGAGAAACGGGCTTTGCCCGGCGACTATCTCTTCTTGCCTCCGGATGATATCGGGGGGCCGACCTGCCTGGGCCGGGGCGCGTTCGATGAGCAGTTGCTTGTTCTGGCTGCGCGCATTGCCTGCGCTTTCTGCAGCCGTAAAGGCAGGACCAGCGTAGTCATCCGTTACTCGCGTCTGCCCGAGGCGCAGGGCACGCAGCTTGAAGTCGAACCGCTGACGTGCGCAGAGATCGAGAAATTGAAAAGGTAACCCGCGGGAAAGAGAGTGTAGCTGATGAAAGAAGCGCTGTTGTATGAGAAACTGGAAGATCAGCGGGTGCATTGTTATCTCTGTGCGCATCACTGCCGTATCGCCGACAACGCGTTTGGTATCTGCGGGGTTCGTCAGAACAAGGCCGGAGAACTGGTTACCCATACGTTCGGTAAGCTCATCGCCGCGCATGTCGATCCCATCGAAAAGAAACCCCTCTATCATTTTCTTCCCGGCACGCCGAGTTATTCGGTGGCCACTGCCGGCTGTAATTTTCGCTGCGGATTCTGCCAGAACTGGGAAATTTCCCAGCTCTCGGTCCGGGACGGCACCATTCCCAAGACCCGGGAGTATCGGCCGGAGGAAATCGTTTCTTCCGCCGAACATACCGGCTGCGCGAGCATCGCGTATACCTATACCGAACCGACTATTTATTTCGAGCTGGCGTATGAAACGGCGCAGCTGGCCCGGCAACAGGGCTTAAAGAATGTGTTTGTCACTAACGGCTTTATGACCGCGCAGGCGATCGAAATGATAGCGCCGTATCTGGATGCGGCCAATATCGACCTGAAGTATTTTAACGCTCAATCGTATAAAACCATCTGCGGCGGCGATCTGCAGCCGGTACTGGATTCCATCCGCCTGATGCGTACGCTGGGGATCTGGGTGGAAGTGACCACGCTGGTGGTCCCCGGTTCCAATGATTCGGACGAGGAATTGGGAGGGATCGCCGATTTTCTCGCCAGCGTGGATAAAGATCTGCCCTGGCACATTTCGCGCTTTTTCCCGCAGTATAAATTCAACGAAACAAAACCCACTCCCGAAGAAACATTGAAGAAAGCCGAACAATGCGGCCGCCGGGCCGGCTTGCGCTATGTCTATCCGGGGAATGTTTCCGGCTGGGGCAGCGATACGGTATGTTCGCGCTGCGGGAAAACCGTGATCAAGCGGGAAGGGTTTGAAGTCGTCGCGTTCAATATCAAAGATGACTGCTGCGTGTTCTGCCGGCAGAAGATACCGGGAATATTTGTTTAACCGTTTTATAGGGAGGAAATGCATGAAACAGCCCTGGCAATCCGATTACCCCGATCTTGCAGCAAAGCTTGGCACCGATTCCGTTGGCGGTATTGCTCCGGCAGAAGCGTCCGCTCGTTTGGAAAAATACGGGCCGAACGCATTAAAGGAAAAACAGGGAACCAGCCCCTGGAAGATTTTCTTCGGCCAGTTCCAGGATTTCATGATCTGGGTTCTGGCCGGCGCGGCGCTGGTCTCGGGTTTCATGAAAGAATTCGTCGACGCCCTGGCTATCATAACCATCGTCATTTTAAACGCCGTGCTCGGTTTTATCCAGGAATTCCGGGCGGAAAAAGCTCTGGCCGCGTTAAAAAAACTATCCAGTCCTTCCTCAAAAATTATCCGGGGCGGGACCATGCTTGTGCTGCCTTCCGCGCAGATCGTACCCGGCGATCTGGTCGAATTGGAAGCCGGCGACAACGTGCCGGCGGACGGCCGGCTGGTCTGGTTGACCACCAATTTCGCCACCAGTGAAGCCAGCCTTACCGGCGAGTCTACTCCGGTAACTAAAACTACTCTGGCGCTGGATGAAGCCAAAGAATACGCGCTGGCTGATCGGGCGAATATGGTATATATGGGCACTGCGGTGGTCGCTGGCAAGGCTCGGGCGATCATTCTGGATACCGGCATGCAGACCGAGCTGGGCAAGATCGCCGGCATGATCCAGGATATCGGCCAGGAAGAGACCCCGCTGCAGAAAAAGCTGGAAGAATTCGGCAAGTCGATCGTGTATGTCTGCTTTGTGCTGGTGGGGCTGGTTTTTGCCCTGGGGCTGATCCGCGCCGGAGTGAATAAAGAGAATCTGATACAGATGTTTCTGACCGCGGTCAGCCTTGCGGTGGCGGCTATTCCCGAAGGCTTACCCGCTGTGGTGACTATCTCGCTGGCCATGGGCGTGCAGCGCATGGTAAAACGACACGCGTTGATCCGCAAGCTGCCTTCCGTAGAAACTCTCGGATGCGCTACGGTGATCTGTTCGGATAAAACCGGGACGCTGACCAAGAACGAAATGACCGTGCAGGCGGTCTATGCCGGCGGCCGGCTCTTCTCGGTGTCCGGAGTGGGATATGAGCCCCGGGGAACGTTTTTGCTCGACGGAAAATCCGTGGAGGCCGGGCACATTCCCGAGCTGCTTAAAACCCTGCAGAGCAGCGTGCTGTGTAACGGCGCGCAGCTGACACAGATGGACGGCGGATTCAAGATCGCCGGCGATCCTACCGAAGCCGCCCTGTTGACCGTAGCGGCGAAGGCCGGGATATGGAAAAAAGATACCGAAGCAGCCTATGAATTCGTTCAGGAAATACCGTTCGATTCCGAACGCAAACAGATGACCATGGTGCGCAAAAACGCCGGCGGCCAGTATGTCGCTTTTGTCAAAGGCGCCCCGGATATGCTGCTGGATGTTTGCGTGAAGATCGAATCCCAGGGCGCGGTGCGCCCGATGACCACCGGGGATAAAGAAGAGATAGTAAGACAGAACGATGCGCTGGCGAATCAGGCGATGCGCGTTCTGGCGGTTGCCTATCGGCCTTTCACCGCCCCGCCGGATGCCTATGAAGCCAGGCTGATCGAGCGGGATTTGATCTTCCTGGGTTTGATCGCGATGATCGATCCGCCCCGGCCGGAAGTGCGCGAAGCCATGAAATTGTGCAAAGCGGCGGGTATCAGGACGGTAATGATCACCGGCGATCACAAAGCCACTGCCGTGGCGATTGCTAAAGCATTGGGATTCTTTCACCAGGATTCGCTGGCATTGACCGGAGAAGAGCTCGATGCGCTGGATGAAGAAGCTTTTGCATCACGGATCGAACAGATTCCGGTGTATGCCCGGGTATCTCCCGAGCATAAACTGCGGATCGTACGCGCCTGGCGCAGCCGCAATCAGGTGGTAGCGATGACCGGCGACGGTGTCAATGATGCGCCCGCAGTCAAAGAAGCGGATATCGGAGTAGCCATGGGCATTACCGGTACGGATGTGACCAAGGAAGTTTCGGATATGGTCGTTACCGACGATAATTTCGCTTCGATCGTTTCGGCGGTGGAAGAGGGCCGCGGTATTTACGACAATATCAAAAAATTCATCCATTATCTGCTCTCGTGTAACGTCGGAGAGATCCTGGTTATGTTTATTTCCACCCTGATCGGTTGGCCCATTCCCCTCCTGCCTATTCATATCCTTTGGGTCAACCTGGTCACCGACGGGCTGCCTGCGCTGGCTTTAGGCCTTGACCCGGTGGATCCGCATATCATGCAGCGTCCGCCGCGTTCAGCCGGAGAGAAAGTTGTCACCGGACAGGGGGCGCGGTTAATGGTGATGCAGGGAGCGTTTATCGCTTTTTGCAGTTTAGCGGCTTTCAGTTTCGTGCTTTTCGTGGAGAAAGAAGGGATCGACCGGGCGCGCACCGCCGCATTCGTGGTCCTGTCCTGCGCGCAGCTTTTCCACGCTTTCAACTGCCGCAGCATGACCGAGTCTTTGTTCAAGCTGGGCATATTCAGCAATCCCCAGCTGATCGCGGCGAATCTGATGTCTTTCAGTCTGCAGATGGCGGTGGTCTACGTGCCGTTTCTCCAGACGGTCTTCAAGACCGAACCGCTGGGTTTGTTCGACTGGTGCCTGGTAATCGGCCTTGCTTCACTTCCGCTGTGGGCGATGGAACTGTTTAAGCTGATCAAGAGGCGGGGGATGCATGCTTAGCCCGGAACTTCTGAAAGTTATCCGCACGTCCCAGGAAAACGAGATCACCGAACATCTCATTTATCGCACGCTGGCCGGCCGGCTTAAGGATAAACGCCAGGCCGCGATCCTGGAAGGGATCGCCCGGGATGAGCAGGCGCATTATGAGATATGGAAATCTCTCACCGGCGTAGATGTGGCGCCGGCTGCGGGAAAGGTCGCGTTTTTCATAGTCATTTCCCGGGTGTTCGGGTTGACTTTCGGGCTCAAATTGCTGGAAAAAGGCGAGGACATGGCGCAGGCGGCCTACGGCCGGATACGGCAGGTCGCGCCGCAGGTGGAGAAGATCATCGCCGATGAAGGCCGGCACGAGAATGAACTGATAGATCTGGTCGACGAAGATCGGCTCAAGTACGCCAGCTCGGTGGTTCTGGGGCTCAACGATGCTCTGGTGGAGTTAACCGGCGCGCTGGTGGGATTTACCCTGGCTTTGCAGAATACCCGGCTGGTGGCGCTGGTGGGTCTGATCACCGGCATCGCCGCTTCTCTGTCCATGGCCGCTTCGGAATATCTTTCCACCAAGCAGGAAGATACGCAGAAAGATCCCCTGAAAGCGTCGCTTATTACCGGCGGCGCGTACGTGCTGACGGTAACGCTTCTGATCCTGCCGTACCTGCTCCTGGATAATCTATCTGTTTGTCTGGGGCTGGTGCTTATAACGGCGGTCACCATTATTTTCATTTTTACCTATTATATCTCCGTGGCGAAGGGATTGAATTTCAAAAAACGTTTTCTGGAGATGGCCGGGATCAGTCTGGGGGTGGCGGCGATCAATTTCCTGATCGGCCTGGTCATCCGCAACGTATTCAAAATCGACGTGTAGGAGGATGCGACATGGAACAGCTTAAACCGAAAGTTTCGATTATCGGCTGCGGCAATGTGGGTATGCGTTATGCTTACGCGCTGATGATCAGGGGATTGGCCCGGCAGATCGTCATCGTCGATCTTGACCGCAAGCGGCTGGAGGGGGAAGTGATGGATCTTTCCCACGGCGCTCCGTACATCTCTCCCGTCGAGGTGGTAGCCGGGGATTACGCTGCCATCAGGGATTCCGATCTGGTCGTGGTGACTGCCGGCAAGAAACAGAAACCCGGGCAGACCCGGACCGAGCTGGCTAAAGATAACGTGGATCTGTTCAAAATCATGATCCCGGAGATCATGAGCCATGCCCCGCAGGCTTTGCAGCTGATCGTGACCAATCCCGTGGATGTGCTTGCCTTTGCCGCGTACAAAATATCCGGCAAGCCCTGGCGGGAAGTGTTGAGTTCCGGCACGGTACTGGATACTGCGCGGTTCCGTTTCCTGTTGAGTAAACATTGCGGGGTCGATCCGCACAATATCCACGCGTATATCCTTGGCGAGCACGGCGACACCGAATTCGCGGTCTGGAGCAAAGCCATGATCGGCGGCGTTCTCTTCCGGCAGTACTGTTCGGTATGCCCGAACAATAATCTCTGTCGCCGGGAATTCGAGTTCAATCAGATCTTCGGCGAAGTTCGCGATTCGGCTTATCAGATCATTGAGCGTAAAGGCGAAACCTCATACGGCATCGGTCTGGCGTTGGTGCGCATTACCCAGGCTATTCTCAATGACGAGAACGCCATCTTGCCGGTATCGTCATTGGTGGATAATTACCTCGGGGTTTCCGATGTTTATTTGAGCCTTCCGGCAGTGGTCAATCGCAACGGGGTCAAGCAGATTCTCCGATTAGACCTGGAGCCGCAAGAGCAGGAAGCTTTTCGGAAATCCGCCGAAGCGGTCAAGGGAGTTATTAAAGCCGCAGGACTGTGATATAATATGCCCATGGACACGAATATCCTGCATAACATCAGCTATGGAATGTATATCGTCTGCGCCAACCGGGCGGAAAAGCTCAACGGCCAGATCGTCAATACCCTGTTTCAAATCACCAACTCTCCGATAACCCTGGCCGTCAGCATCAATAAGAACAACCTCACGCATGAGTATATCCGTGCCGGCAAGCGTTTTTCCGCATCGATCCTGTCGGAAGAAACCCCGCTTGCCTTTATCGGCGCGTTCGGATTCAAGAGCGGCCGGGAGACGGATAAATTCGTGAACGTGCAGTATAGAATTCTGGAATCCGGCTGTCCGGCAGTTCTGGATTACGCCGTGGGTTATCTTGAAGCTAAAGTCATCTGCGAGTTTGACTGCGGAACGCATACCGTATTCCTGGGAGAGATGGTGACTGCGGAAGTAACCGGAGCCGGCCGGGTAATGACCTATGATTATTACCATCAGGTCAAGCGCGGCACGACCCCTCCGTCGGCTCCGACCTATATGCGAATCGCAGCCGCAACTGCTGCCGGGCCGGCAATGCCAAAATACCGCTGCACGGTCTGCAATTATATCTATGACCCGGCGCTGGGAGATCCCGATAGCGGGGTCGCTGCGGGCACCCCGTTTGCGGAACTACCTGATAACTGGTCATGTCCTGTGTGCGGCGTGGACAAGACCAAATTCGTGCCGGTCGAATAATCGCTACGTCGCGCAGGCGCAGGCGACGCCGTATGTCGCCGGAAAGAGGTGAATGATGAAGCCGATCGAACTCAAGAAAGGTATTTACTGGGTGGGGGTGGTGGATTGGAACGTGCGCTCTTTTCACGGCCATACCTATACTACCAAGCGCGGCACTACTTATAACGCCTATCTGATCGTAGATGAGAAGATTTGTCTGGTGGATACGGTATTCGGACCGTTCGCCGGGGAAATGATCGCGCGCATTCGCGAGATCGTAGACCCGGCCAGGATAGATTATATTATCGCCAACCATGTGGAGACCGATCATTCCGGCGCGCTTCCGGCATTGATGCGGCTCTGTCCGCAGGCTATAGTTCTCGGGACGGAAAAATGCAAAGAAGGCCTCTATAAGCATTATTTCGGCGACTGGACTTTTCAGGTGGTCAAAACCGGGGATACGCTGTCTCTGGGCAAACGCTCTCTAACCTTCATGGAAGCGCCCATGATCCACTGGCCGGACAGCATGTTCACGTATTGCCCGCAGGAAGAACTGCTTTTGCCTAACGACGCGTTCGGTCAGCACCTGGCTTCGTCCGAACGTTTTGACGACGAGGTGGACCAGTGCGCGCTGATGGATGAAGCTAAAACCTACTACGCCAATATTCTCTGGCCGCTGTCTACGCTTATCCTGCGTAAACTCGAAGAAGTCCGGAAACTCGATCTGGCCATCAGCATGATCGCTCCCAGTCACGGGATCATCTGGCGCAAGGATCCCCTGAAGATCGTCCATGCCTATGCCGCCTGGGCAAAGCAAGAACCCGCAGATAAAGTTGTGATCGCCTACGAAACCATGTGGGGCGCTACGGAAAGAATGGCCCGCGCTATCTCCGAGGGATTGCGTGACGCCGGAGTGGAGTTCGCGCTGTATAATGTCGCCGAAACCGACCGCACCCAGGTGATCACCGAAATGCTCGACGCCAAAGGTTTTCTTTTCGGTTCATCCACCCATGATAACGACATGCTGCCGGCTATCGCCGGGTTCCTGGAACTGGTTAAAGGGTTCAAGCCCAAGAAACGCCTTGCCGGAGCATTCGGCTCATACGGCTGGGCCGGCGGAGCGGTTAAAGAGATCGAGGCAGTGGTAAAAGAAGCCGGGATCGAACCGGCACTGCCGTCGTTGGGGATCAGATTCATGCCGGATGAGAAAGAATTGAAAGCGTGTTATCAGTTCGGCGTTGACTTCGGCATGAAAATCAAAGGAGGATGATCTATGGATAAGTACCGCTGCACGGTATGTGGCTACATCTATGACCCGGCCACGGGCGATCCGGATAACGGGATCGAGCCGGGCACGCCGTTCGAGAAGGTTCCCGCTTCCTGGGTGTGTCCGGAATGCGGGGTGGGTAAAGATATGTTCGAGAAGGTTTAACAGTGAGGTCTCTATGGCAGAAATGAAAGATCTGTTTCAGTCCGCTGACTGGAAAAAAGAAAAGCATGTGCCGGTGATCGAATGTCCGGAGAAGGTCAAGAAGGGCGAGTTTTTTCTGGTTACGGTTTCGGTGGGCAAAGAGATACCGCATCCCAATACCACCGAACACCATATCCGCTGGATCGAAGTTTATTTTGCTCCGGAAGGCGAGAAATTCCCTTATCAGATCGGACGGGCAGAGTTCAGCGCTCACGGCGAGTCAGCCGCCGGGCCGAACATGAGCACGGTGTATACGTTCCCGCAGGCAACGATAAGCTTCAAAACCGAGAAGCGAGGTGTCATTCTGGCCGGTTCGTACTGCAATATCCACGGTTTGTGGCAGAGCAGCCAGCCGCTGGAGGTCGGTTAAGATCATATGAAACGGCTCACCGAAGAGGTCGCGCGTTTTTTCCGGAAACAGGGGTTTGTGCTGGTGGCTACCATTGATGCCTCCGGCTATCCGCATACTTCCTGCAAAGGCATCCTGCGCATCAGCCGTGACGGCAGAATTTATCTCATCGACGCTTATATGCGTCGGACGTTCGCTCATCTGAAAAGAAACTCCCGTATGAGCATTACTGCGGTAGAAGAACACGATTTCAGCGGTTACTGCTTGAAAGGCAAAGCGCGGATCATCCCTATCCGGTCTTTGAGCCGCCGGCTGCACGCCATCTGGGAGCGCAAGATCACCGAGCGCATTACCACCAGGATTATCCGTAATTTGCATGAAGGGAAAGGCCATCCCGCCCATCCGGAATCCCAGTTGCCCCGGCCGGAATATGTGTTCGTGATGGACGTCGAAGAAATCGTCGATCTTGCGCCGGCAGCCAGCAAGAAGGAAGAGTGAGAAAGGAGGACCAGCGGTGCCCAAGAAAGTGACTGTTTATAGCACTCCTACCTGTCCGTATTGCACGCGGGCCAAGCAGTTCCTGACCGACAACCGGATCGCGTTCGACAATGTCGACGTTTCCGTTGACACCGGGAGGGCGGAGGAAATGATCCAGAAATCCGGACAGATGGGCGTGCCGGTTCTTGACATCGACGGAGAAATTATCGTGGGGTTTGACCGGGAGCGGATTCAGCGGGCTCTGGGTTTGACATAGGGAGAGAGAGTATGCTTGATTTGATTATTATCGGCGCCGGGCCGGCGGGGATCACCGCGGCCATTTACGCCGCCCGCAAGAAGATGAATTTCGTAATCATCAGTCGCGACGTTGGCGGGCAGACTGCCTGGAGCGGCGGCGTGGAAAACTATACCGGCTATCAGTTCATTCCCGGGATCGAGCTGGTGGCGAAATTCGAGGAGCACATGAAGACTTTCGCTGTTCCGCTGCATGAAGGTGAATCCGTGCAGGAGCTTATGCGTCAGCGGGACATGTTCGTCGTGCGTACGGATAAAACCGAGTATCAGGCGCGGACGGTGATCGTCGCTTCAGGCAAACAATCCAGAGAGTTGGGCGTGCCGGGTGAAAAAGAGTTCAGGAATAAAGGGCTGACCTATTGCGCCACCTGCGACGGCCCGCTCTTCGCCAATAAAGATGTAGCGGTTATCGGCGGCGGTAACTCTGCTCTGGATGCGGCGTTGCAATTGATGCGTATCGCCCGGCGGGTATATCTGATCAATATCGCCGCCGAGCTGACCGGCGACTCTGCTATTGCGGAGAAGCTCAAGAACGCTTCCAATGTCGCCATCTACAATAATGCCCGGATCACTTCAGTCAACGGGGCCCAGATGGTCGCCGGCATTACGGTTCAGAAAGCGGCGCTGGTGGATTTTTTACCGGTGCAGGGGGTGTTTGTGGAAATCGGGTTGATTCCCAGCGCGGAGTTCATCCGCGACGTGCGCAAGAACGAATACGGAGAGATCATGGTTAATTGTAAGAGCGAAACCGACGTGCCGGGGTTGTTTGCGGCCGGGGACGTGACCGATGTGCCGGCAAAACAGATCATTGTCGCTGCCGGTGAGGGGGCCAAAGCCGCATTGAGCGCCTTTCATTATGTAGCCATCCACAGTTTCTAAGCCGCCGCGCAACTCGTGCTCATGAAAAACGCACTCCGGGGATTCTATTTCATTACCGACGCCGGTTCCAGCCGGGCCGGGATAATCAGCGACGCGCGTAATGCGCTGGCCGCAGGCGTGGGCGTGGTGCAGTTGCGTGAGAAGCACGCTTCGCTGCGCCAGATGTATGCGCAGGCCTGTGCGCTCAAACGCCTGTGTGATCACGCCGGTCGGACGCCGGGCCATCCGCGACCGCTCCTGTTGATCAATGACCGGGTCGATCTGGCGCTGGCGGTAGGCGCGGACGGAGTGCATCTGGGGCAGGACGATATGCCGGTGTCTCGGGCCAGGCGGCTCCTGGGGCCGGAGAAGATCGTCGGATTAAGCGTCGGGACGCTGGAGCAGGCACACAGAGCGCTGCAGGAACATATCGACTATATGGCGGTTGGTCCGATATTTGCCACCGCGATCAAACCGGATGCTCCTGCTGTCGGTCTGGAATTGGCGCGCCGGGTCAGGCGTATCACCGCTTTGCCGCTGGTGGCGATCGGCGGCATCACTCCGGAGAATGCCTCTTTGGTGATCGCTGCCGGCGCGGACGCAGTCTGCGCGTTACGCGCGGTTGGCGCAGCGGCGGATGTGAAAGCCCGGGTAGAGGCATTCCAATCGCTGTTTTGTCTCCGGGAGAGAGGGCGCGAGGATGGTTGGTAATACCGCTCACCCGCGGTCCTGCGGACAGCTGTTCCTCATTTTCTGCAAGATTTCTCTTTTTACGGTAGGCGGTGGCCTGGCGATGCTCCCTTTTGTGGAGCGGGAAGTGGTCAAGCGCCGTAACTGGGTCAGCGAAGACGAGTTTCTGGATATTCTCGGTATTTCCCAGTCCATGCCCGGTGTAATGATCGTCAATGTGGCCACTACCGTCGGCTTTAAGGTCGCCGGCAAGCGGGGAGCCTGCAGCGCTTTCCTCGGTACAGTTATCCCCCCGTTTGTCTCCATCCTGATCGTGGCGCATTATTTCTTGTTGATCAAAGACAATGTCTGGATAGCCAGAGCGCTCAACGGTATCCGACCGGCGGTGATTGCTCTGGTGGTCATGCCGATACTCTCTCTGTCCCGCGCGGCTCTATCCGATAAGAAAAGCCTTCTTGTTCCGGCAGCGGTTGCGGGTCTGATCCTTTTCGGCGCGCCGCCGGTTTATGTGCTGCTGGGGGGGATAGCGATTATCCTCGCGGTTGTTCTGCGAAAGGGGCGCGGATGATCCGACTGATTTTGCTGGCTTTCAGTTTCGTCAAGATCGGGATTCTGGGTTTTGGCGGTGGATATGCGATGATCCCGTTGATCCAGCGTGAAGTTCAGCAGTTCGGGATAGTCGGCGGGGAATTCATCGATATCCTGGCGCTTTCCCAGATGACTCCCGGGCCGATCGGCATCAACACCGCGACCTATACCGGCTATAAAGTCGCCGGGTTCACGGGTGCGGCTGTCGCTACTGTATCCAATGTTCTGCCTACGTTCGCGCTGATGCTGGTCGCGGCGCATTTTTTCTACGCTTTTCGCGCCAATCGCCGGGTTGAGCTTTTTTTCAGGCTGGCCCGGCCGTTGTTTATCGGCTTGATCGCTTCCAGCGCTTTGTTGATGATGCGGGATATCCGCATCTGGCAGGATTATAAAGCTTGTGGTATATTCCTGGCGGTTTTTGTGTTATTATACAGGTACAGGTTTTCTTTCTGGATGGTGTTTATTCTTTCCGGCGCTGCCGGGCTACTATTCTATTAACTATGCACCGCATCATTTTCTCTCTGGGGCCGGTTACCGTCTACGCCTACGGAGCGATGCTGGCCGTCGCTTTTATCGCCGGCGCGCTGCTGGCGTGCCGCAGGGCGCACGCCCGGGGTATCGATCAGAACCGGATTGTCGATCTGGTCTTTGTCGTAATGATCTCCAGCCTGGTCGGCGCGCGGCTGCTCTTTGTGCTTTTGAACTGGCAGTATTACCGGCAGGCCTGGCCGGATATATTCAAGCTCTGGGAAGGCGGCCTGGTTTTTTACGGCGGATTGATCGCGGCCGTCATCGCCGCCCGGGTGTATCTGCGCAACAAGCAGTTGCCGGCAGGAAAGATACTTGATATAATGAGTCCTTCCCTCGGCCTGGGGATCTTTTTCGGCCGCCTGGGTTGTTTCTTGAACGGCTGTTGTTATGGCCGGATTTCCTCTGCCTGGGGCGTGAGTTTTCCGGCCACGGATAATCCGCCGGTATTCGCCCAGCAGGTTATGGACGGGTTGATCTCCGGCAGCGCCGCATGCTCTTTGCCGGTCATCCCCACGCAACTCTATGACGCAGGCGCGGGGCTGATCCTGTGTCTGGTCTTACTGGCTATCGACCGCAAGCGGCGGTTTGACGGATTTCTTTTCGGGATGCTGGTGCTGCTGTATGCCGCGGCGCGGTTTATCACCGAATCGTTGCGCTATTACGAACCGGGAGCGCATGTCGCCGGGTTTACCGTTTCGCAGTGGGTGAGTATCGGTTTAGGGGTTTGGGCAGGCATATTCCTTTTAAGAGGGCTAAAACGCCATGGAGATTCTACAGTTAAAGAACATCGGTCTTAAGCTGGGAGAAAAACAGGTGCTTAACGGTTTGACCTTGTCTGTCAAATCCGGGAGTATCCATTCTATCCTGGGGATCAATGCCGCCGGAAAATCCAGCCTGGCGTTTTTGATCATGGGGTGTGCCGGCTATCAGCCCCAATCCGGACAGATATTTTTCAAGAATGAAGATATTACGCGGCTGGCCATACATCAGCGCGCCCAGAAAGGCCTGACCCTGGCCTGGCAGGAACCGGCGCGTTTTGAAGGATTGACCGTGCAGGATTATATCGCCGCGGGCATGAAGGAGAAAAACCATCGCAGCATCGAAGAAGCGCTGGCCATGGTCTTGCTTGACCCGCCGGCGTATCTGCAGCGGCTGGTGGACAAGACCTTGAGCGGCGGCGAGCGCAAGCGCATCGAGCTGGCGGCGGTGTATGCCATGCATCCCGAACTGGTAGTCCTGGATGAGCCGGATTCAGGCATTGATATCCTGGCTCTGGACAATATCATCGCGCTGATCAAGGGATTGAAAAAACAGGGGACGACGGTGATATTGATCACGCACCGCGAGGAAGTTTCGGAGATCGCGGATGTGACTTCATTGATGTGTTCGGGTTGTATCGTGCAGGAAGGAAAGCCCAGAGAGGTGGGGCGGCGTTTCAAGTCGCGCTGCATTCCCTGCCCGACCAAGATTTTCCCCTCCGCAGGCGAGGGCAAAGCAGCAATGGCGAGGGACTGATGCAAGATTATGAATTGATGTTAGACGCGTACAGCCAGGCCGGCGGGACTCCCGAAGTATTCAAAGATTCCGACATGGCGCATCTGGTGATCCATAAGAATAAAGTCATCGGCAGTCACCTGGTGCCGGGATTAGTGTTGGTGCCCACGGAGACCGCTACCGGGGTGGATATCGAGATGACGGTGGAAAAAGGCTGCAAACTCGAGAAAACCGTGCATCTGTGTTTCGGCGTGTTGCCCAGGGAAGGTTTGCAGGAGATCGTGATCAAAGCGCATATCCAGGACGGAGCCGGTATCAAACTGCTGGCGCATTGCGTTTTCCCCAATGCGGTCAAAGTGGTGCACAGGATGGATGCGGATATCGTGCTGGGGGATGACGCTTTCTACGAATACAACGAAGTGCATTATCACGGACCAAGCGCCGGGGTTCAGGTGATCCCGCGAGCCCGGTTTACCGTGGGCAAGAACAGCCGGCTGGCCACGAATTTCTCACTGGTGCACGGCCGGGTCGGCGTATTCGACCTGGATTACGAAATTACGGTGATGGATAATTCTGTGCTGGAGATGAACGCCAAGATCTACGGGTACGGCGACGACGTGATCCGCCTGAAAGAAGGCGGCAGGTTGCTGGGCCGGGGTGCTAGGGGGTTGATCAAGAGCCGCATCGCGGTTAAAGATAACGCCCAGAGCGAGGTGGTCAACGAATTGACCGCGGACGCTCCGGATTCCCGGGGACACGTGGATTGCATTGAGATCATCCAGGGCCATGCCCGGGCCAGAGCCGTTCCTATCGTGTCCGTGAACAATGAATTTGCCCAGGTCACCCATGAAGCGGCTATCGGACGGGTGGATAAAAAACAGGTGGAGACCCTGATGGCCCGAGGGTTGGATGAAGAGCGGGCCATTGACATCGTGGTTAACGGCATGCTGAAATAGGGAGGGGGAAGAAAAAGGTTCTGTTCCCGGAAATCCTGCCGATACTATTAATGTATTGATTTTGAAGCAGTCTGTGCTATAGTAGTGCAATTTGAAGGCGGTTTGCCGGAGCAATTGTGCCCGGTAACCCCGGTAACTATTAAGGAGGAGAAAGATGGGAAGTTTCGATTTTCTGATTCTGGCCCCGGTAGGCTCGATCTTCGCTTTGGGATTCGCTTTCTACCTGGCCATGTCCGTCCTGAAACAGGATCAGGGGACTGACCGGATGAAAGAGATCGCTGCGGCGGTACGCGTCGGCGCCCAGGCGTATTTAAAGAGACAGTACCTGGGTGTGTCGATTTTCTTTGCCGCGGTGTTCTGTATTCTGCTGGCCCTGGCCTGGAAAGGTTATCTGGTGATTTTCGTACCCTTCGCTTTTCTGACCGGCGGTTTCTTCTCCGGCCTCTCCGGTTTTATCGGCATGACCATTGCCACGCAAGCGTCCAACCGCACTGCCGCCGCAGCCATGAAATCCCTGAATTCCGGCTTGCGCGTGGCTTTTTCCAGCGGCGCGGTTATGGGGTTGACCGTGGTCGGTTTAGGCCTGCTGGATTTGAGTGTCTGGTATTATTTCCTTAACTGGTATTACGGCGCGCATCCTGCCGCGATCCCGGCGAATATGGACAAGATTGCCGCGATCACTTCGACCATGCTTTGTTTCGGCATGGGCGCCAGCTCGCAGGCGTTGTTCGCCCGCGTGGGCGGCGGAATTTTCACCAAAGCCGCGGATGTCGGCGCGGATCTGGTAGGTAAAGTGGAAGCGGGTATTCCCGAAGACGATCCCCGCAACCCCGCGGTTATTGCCGATAACGTCGGCGATAACGTCGGCGACGTTGCCGGCATGGGCGCTGATCTGTACGAGTCCTATTGCGGTTCGATCGTGGCTACGTCGGCTCTGGGCGTGGCTGCCGGGTTGGGCGTTGCCGGAGTTACCGTACCTATGGTTATGGCGGCAATCGGCGTGTTGGCTTCCGTGGTCGGCACCTTCTTCGTGCAGAGTAAAGAAGACGCCAGCCAGTCGGTATTGCTGGCGGCTTTGCGTAAAGGCGTTTTCACCAGCTCATTCATTGTCGCCATCGCTTCCTATTTTCTGATCAAACATACCCTGGGAGCGGAACATATGGGCGTGTACTGGGCGGTGATCTCCGGCCTGGTTGCCGGCGTATTGATTGGATTGATCACCGAATATTATACTTCCAGCGGTTTTAAGCCCACGCAGACCATCGCGGATTCGGCGGTTACCGGTCCGGCTACCGTGATCATTTCCGGTCTGGCTGTAGGGATGATGTCTACTGCCTGGCCGGTGATCATCGTTTGCGCGTCTATTATGATCAGCTTTTTCGTATCCGGCGGAGCCGCGAATTTCAACTCCGGGCTTTACGGTATCGCAATTTCCGCAGTAGGCATGCTTTCCACTCTGGGTATTACCCTGGCTACCGACGCTTACGGTCCGGTAGCGGATAATGCCGGCGGAAACGCCGAAATGTCGCATCTGCCTCCGGAAGTGCGCAAGCGCACCGACGCTCTGGATTCTCTGGGTAATACCACTGCCGCTACCGGCAAAGGGTTTGCCATCGGTTCCGCGGCATTGACTGCTCTGGCTTTGATCGCGGCGTATCGCGACGAGATCCTGATCAAGTCCGACAAGCTTATCGAGATGAGCCTGATGAACCCACAGGTGTTGATCGGGTTGTTCATCGGCGGCATGCTGCCGTTCTTGTTCTGTTCCATGACCATGCGCGCAGTGGGCCGCGCAGCCGGCAAGATCGTGGTAGAAGTGCGCCGGCAGTTCAAGGAGATCGTGGGTTTGATGGAAGGCAAGGCCAAGCCGGATTATGCCAGCGTGGTGACTATCGCGACTGCGGCCGCGCAGAAAGAAATGGTCCTGCCGGCGTTATTGGCAGTGATCGCTCCGATTGTCGTCGGGATTTTTATCGGCGTGGAAGGGGTGGGCGGTTTGCTCTGCGGCTCTCTGGTAACCGGATTCGTATTGGCGGTGATGATGGCGAATTCCGGCGGCGCCTGGGACAATGCCAAGAAATTTATCGAAGAAGGCCATCACGGCGGCAAAGGCTCCCCGGCGCATAAAGCTGCTGTGGTCGGCGATACCGTGGGCGATCCCTTCAAAGATACTTCGGGACCTTCTTTGAACATCCTGATCAAGCTGATGTCCATGGTTTCCATCGTGTTCGCGGCTTTTATCATCGGTAACACTTTCTTAAAATAAGTCGACGGGTAGTCTCAAGGGCCGGGTTGTTCAGACCCGGCCCTTCATTTTATGAAAGCGCTTTCAAAAAAGTTGGTTTTTTCACTTGAAAACGCTCCCCCTATAGGCTATACTTGGGGTGCACTAAGACATGACCTATGCCACGGTCAAAAGATAGTACAACTTTTGTCGTGGCTTTTTCATTTTCAGGGCATACACTATGCAAGAACCTACATCTTTTCAGGAAAAAAGGAAATTTCCCCGCTACGAGATGGATATGCCCATAGATATTCCGGGCATGGCGGGTTTACGGCTGAAAAATATCAGCGCCAATGGCGTTGGCGTGCTTACCCGCGAGCAGTTGTCTCTGGGCCGGCAGGTCCACATGCAGTTACAGATGCCGGATAACCAGGAGCATGTTCCCTTGCAGGGGCAGGTCGTCTGGATCAACCGTATGGGAGAGAATCAGTTTAGAGCCGGAATCCAGATGCCTCGCGGCCTGTGTAATCCCATTCCTCTTGTTCTGCGCAACATTCTCTATCAAGCCCAGTCCAGGCAACGCGCTGACCGCTGGGCCGCCTTCCAGGCATCTCGAAAAAACTTACCCTAAATTCGGTTTTGTGCTACAATATTTTTCATGGTTAAGAAAAAGATTCTGCTTATTGAAGACAGTATCTTTTTTGCGCAGATGCTCGAAAGCCATCTTCAGGAAAAGGGTTTCGAGGTGATTAAAGCTTCTACCGGAGAAGCCGGTCTGCAGCAGGCCCGGGAGCAGTACCCGGATTTGATTCTGCTGGATTTAGTCCTTCCAACTATCCCAGGAGAGGTTGTCTGTAAAGAATTGAAGAAAGATGAACAGCTGAAAGCAATTCCCGTAGTAATGCTGACTTCGAAAGATTCCGAAGTAGACCGGGTGGTGGGCCGGGTCATCGGTGCGGATTTATACCTGCCTAAGCCTTTTGCTATGAATATGTTGCTTTCGGGAATCGATCGGCTCATCGGCACGGATTAACCTCCTTTCAGATGCAGCTCCTACAGATTTGCTTGGTTTAATCCCGAAGATTTGGTATAATGAATCTATGAAGACTATTGCGGAAATCAACCAGAAAATAAAAAAGGGCGATGTGGTAGTCGTCACTGCCGAAGAGATCATCGACCTGGTAGGTAAAAAAGGCGCACAGAAGGCGGCGCAGGAAGTGGATGTGGTTACTACCGGCACTTTCGGGCCGATGTGTTCTTCGGGCGCTTATTTCAATATCGGTCATTCCAAACCCCGGATAAAGATCGGCGGCGGCATTTGCAAGATCAACGATGTCCCGGCATATACCGGGCTGGCCGCGGTGGATCTTTTCCTGGGAGCTGCTGCGTTGCCGGACGATGATCCGCGGAACAAGGTTTATCCCGGTGAATTCCGCTATGGCGGGGGGCATGTCATCGAGGAAATGGTTGCCGGCAAAGATCTGCGCCTGGAAGCCGTTTCTTACGGAACGGATTGTTATCCCCGCAAGAAGCTGGAAACCATGATCAATATCCGCGATTTGAATGAAGCGGTATTGTTCAATATCCGCAACAGCTATCAGAATTACAATGTTGCGGTCAATCTCTCTGACCGCATGATTTATACCTATATGGGGGCGTTAAAACCGAATCTGGGCAACGCCAACTATTCCTGCGCCGGACAACTTTCTCCCCTCATGAAAGATCCGTACTATAAAACGATCGGCATCGGATCGCGGATCTTTCTGGGCGGCGGCATCGGTTATGTCGCCTGGCACGGGACGCAGCATAATCCCGGGGTACCCAGGAAAGACTGCGGAGCGCCGGCGTGCGGCGCCGGTACGCTGTCGGTGATCGGGGACCTCAAGCAGATGAAGTCGGAATGGCTGCGGGGTACGAGCATGTTCGGTTACGGCGTCAGCCTGGCAGTCGGCATCGGCGTGCCCATTCCCATTCTGAACGCAGAAATCGCCGCTTACGCCGCGATCAAAGATGAAGAGATCTATACGCAGGTGATCGATTATTCGCAGGATTATCCCCAGTTCGAGTCGCGTAAGCTTGGCGAAGTCAATTATGCCCAGTTGCGCAGCGGCACTATCGTGGTCAACGGCAGAGAAGTGGCTACCGGCGCGCTGTCCAGTTACTCTAAAGCCAAAGAGATAGCCGAAACTCTGAAGGGATGGATCCGCAAGGGCGAATTCCTGCTGACCGAACCCGTAGCAGCGTTGCCCGGAGCAGAATCCGGCTATGCGGTGCGGCCTTTGCGCGAAAGGCCGATGTATTAGCATGAAGCACCCCCTGCAGATTCGCTGGCGAATCTAAACGCAGGGGTTTCGTCCTCGGCCTCCGGCCGAGAACTCAAGGAGTTCACCATGAGAGAACAAGTCGAGAAAGCGCTGGATAAAGTCCGTCAAATGCTTGCCGTCGAAGGCGGCAATATCGAGCTGGTTGATGTCAGTAAAGAGGGAGTAGTGAAAGTCCGGTTAACCGGGGCGTGCGGCTGCTGCCCGATGAGCCAGATGACGTTGAAGATGGGAGTGGAGCGGGTGCTCAAAGAAGAAGTTCCCCAGGTCAAAGAGGTGGTTTCGGTATGACGTCCAAGCGTATCGTATTGCATTTTCCGCATCGGCTGGTCGATCAGCCGATCGTGTACAAACTGGTCAAGGACTTTAACTTGAGTTTCAATATTCTCAAGGCTTCCGTTACGCCTCAAGAAGAAGGATTGATGGTGCTTGAATTAAGCGGCCAGGATGCGGATTTCAAGAAGGGCATGGACTATTTGCAGTCTTCAGGGCTCAAGATCCAACCGTTAAGCGAGGACGTAAAGCGTAATCAGGCTAAGTGCACCGATTGCGGCGTATGCGTGCCGATCTGTCCGGTGCAGGCGCTGGCGGTCGATCCTACCAACAGGAAAGTGATTTTCTACGAGGATAAATGCATTGCCTGTGAGCTGTGCATCAAGATTTGCCCGGCGCACGCAATGGAAATCCACTTTTAACCATGAACGATAAAAGAAAAGAACACAGGCTTAAAGCGACTATTCCCATCAAACTGGTCACTTCCCGGCGCAAGGAGCTTATCGGGCAAACCGGCAATATCAGCCGTCTGGGGGCTTATGTAGAATTAGAGAAGGAAATTCCTGTGGGTGAGGATGTCGATGTTACTCTGGAGATTCCGGCGTACCAAGACGATGTTTCGCTCGCCGGAGAAGTTCGCTGTACCGGCAACATCTTCCGTTGTTCGACAGTGCATGAATCCAGCGCAGCCCGTTTTTACGGTACCGGCATTTTTTTCACCGGTTTTGCCAGTCCCCGCGACCGGGAGAAACTTTCGGCGTACGTTGATTTCCTGATCGCACGTGAGGAGCAGGAGATCAAAGAGGGGGTCCGGCGGCGGAAAGACAAAGAAACGAGCGAGAAGAAAATACGGCAGTCAGTGGACGAACAAGCGCATCAGGACGCGTTCCAGAAACAAACCCTGGCTTTGCTCAAAGATATTTCCTCGCGGCTGGAGAAGCTGGAGCGGATGTTCAAATCCGATAAGCGCGCATAAGCCGCTCTGTATCCCGCCTGTTGTATCAAAACCCATACCAAAAGTCATGCGTGAGCACATTCTGGGATTTCTGAAGAAGAAACAAGGATATGTTTCCGGAGAAGAGATCAGCGATCAACTGGGCATTTCCCGTCAGGCATTATGGAAATATATCCAGGACCTGCGCGAGGCCGGTTACGATATTCTCTCCGTGCCTCATCTGGGATATCAGCTGCACGCCTCGCCGGACCGGCTTTTTCCTTTTGAAATCGCGCTGGGGTTGAATACCCGGATCATCGGCAGGAACATCGTGTATTTCGATCAGCTGCCTTCGACCATGGACACGGCGATGGAGCTGGGCTTTAAGGCCGCCCAGGAGGGCACAGTGGTCATCGCTGAAGGGCAATCCGGGGGGAAGGGGCGCCTGGGCAGGGACTGGGTTTCTCCCAGATACAAAGGCCTCTATGTTTCTTTCATCCTGCGCCCGCCGATCGCTCCCGGGCGCACTCCGGTACTGACGCTGTTGACGGCGGTAGGCATCTGCGAAGGCGTTAAGGAAGCGGCCGGGATCGATGCCCGGATCAAGTGGCCGAATGATATCATGCTCGATCACAAGAAGCTGGGCGGAATCCTGACCGAATTGCAGGCCGAACAGGACGTCACTTTTTTCGTGAATATCGGATTCGGTTTGAATGTGAACAACGATAAGAAGAGCCTGGTTGAGGGCGCGATCTCCCTGTTCGAGTATAAACGGGAATCCATTGCCCGGGTGCCGCTGCTGCAGGCTATATTGAGGCATATCGAACGGCTGTATCTGTTGTTTCAGAAGCAGGATAGCGTCCCCATCCTGGATCGCTGGAGGCAGTATTCCCTGACTCTGGGTAGGAAGGTGCGGGTGCATTCGGGGCGCGGGCACATCGAAGGCGAAGCGGTGGATATCGACCAGGACGGCAGTCTGCTGGTGCGCCGGGAATCGGGACTGGTCGAAAAGATCACTTCGGGCGACGTGGTGCATTGTCGATAAGCGGTGCGAGAGGAGATAACGGGAATGCGCAGGGTGAGTGTGTGGATACTGAACGGCATCGTGCTGCTTCTGGTCGTCTATCTGGTCTGGCTGCGCCACGCCATTGTGATTCGCCAGGAGGCGACGCCCGTCTCTGCGGCGCTTCCTGAAATCTCCGCCGTAGAACGCAAGGCATTGCCCGATGCGCGCGTCGGCGAAAAGATCACTTACGATATCAAGATGGGACCGGCTACCCTTGGGCGCTGCCTGTTTCAGAACCTCAAACAGACCGACTATAAAGGGCGTCCGGTGAACCATATTGTCTTTGAAACCCAGATGGCGCGGTTTAAAGATCGCGAGACCATCTTTAGCGATGCCGAATTATTCCTGCCGCTGAAGGTCGAGCGCGATATCCGGGCCTGGCCGAACTACGAGGTCATTACCGAAGACTACGATCAACAGCTCTTTACGCTCACTCTCACGAAACGCAAAGGCAAAAAGGAGGAGGTTACCAGAATAACCAGACAGGGGCCTATCCATAACGCGATCCTGTTGCCGTACCATGTCCGGATCATCGAAGGTATCCAGCCCGGCTGGTCCATGCAGGTTAACCTGCCGACACAGGCGTTCAAGATCAAGCTCATTCGTCTCGAGGAAGTGCGCGTTCCGGCAGGCAGTTTCAAAGCATATTATTTCGAGAGCGAGCCGAAGCGGTTCCAGATCTGGATCTCCGCCGATAACAGGAGGATCCCGGTCAAGATCACCGGTTCAGGGGCAATCGGCTATACCCTGGCGATGCGCGAGTATCAGTCCGGCAGACCTGTTGAAGAGCAGTAACCGCAGCGGAGCAGCGGGAAAGAAGAGTATTGCCCTGGGAGCAGGGATAGAGTATAATCACTAAGCATATGACACATGTACGATTCAAAGATGATTTGGGGCCGCGGATCAAAGAGCTGAAGAAAAAGCGCAATGCGGTCATCCTGGCGCATAATTATCAGTTACCGGAGGTGCAGGATGTGGCGGATTATCGGGGAGATTCCCTTGAGTTGAGCCGCATTGCCGCCAAGACCGAAGCCGGAGTGATCGTTTTTTGCGGGGTACATTTCATGGCTGAAACCGCTTCGATACTCTCGCCGCACAAAAAAGTCATTATGCCTGATGCCGGCGCCGGCTGTCCGATGGCCACGATGCTCACCGCCGAGCAATTGCGCGATCTGAAGCAAAAGCATCCGCAGGCGGTGGTAGTGGGCTATGTCAATACCTCGGCCGAGGTCAAAGCCGAACTGGATGTCTGCTGCACATCCACCAATGCCGTGGCCGTGGTCAATGCCTTACAAAACGCCCCGGAGATCATTTTTGTCCCGGATAAATATCTGGCGGATTATGTATCCCGGCAGACCGGTCGCGCATTGATTACCTGGAACGGATTCTGCTCCACGCATATCAAGATACTGCCGGAAGATATTCTCCGGGAGAAGAAATTCCATCCCCGCGCCAAAGTTCTGGTGCATCCGGAATGCCTGCCGGAAGTGGTGGCCATGGCCGACGCGGCGCTCTCCACCAGCCAGATGGGCAAGTATGTCAAACAGACGGATGTCAGGGAAATGATTATCGGGACGGAAACAGGGATTATTTACCGATTAAAGCAGGATAATCCCGATAAAGAATTCTATCCGGCTTCGGAACGCGCCGTCTGTCCGAATATGAAACGCACCACGCAGGAAAAGATCGTGCAGGCGCTGGAAACGATGCAGCAGGAGGTGCGGGTTTCCGATGAGATCCGCCGGCGAGCGATCCGGGCCATTGAAAAGATGGTGCAGATAGTTTAAAGATGAATATCCCGGTGTTGTATGAGGACCAGTGGCTCCTGATCGTGGATAAACCCGCTGGGCTGCTTACCATTCCCGCGCCGGGCAACAAGGGCCGTTCTCTGGCGGGGATACTTGACGAATTCGCCGTCGAGAGCAAGCTGTCGCATCGCTTTCATCTCTGTCACCGGCTTGATCGGGAGACTTCCGGCGCGGTAATTTTCGCCAAAGGCAAGGCGATGCAGCAAGCCATGATGGCGTTATTCAAAGCGCGCCAGGTGCGTAAGACCTATCTGGCTTTTGCCCACGGGAACATTCCGCGCAACGAAGGGCGTATCGAAGGGCGCATCGAAGGCATGACGGCGGCGACCGGCTTCCGCGTCCTTGAGCGCCGGGCGAAGTTTTCCATTGTCGAAGTTCATCCCGAGACCGGAAGGACCAATCAGATCCGGATTCATTTCAAATCGATCGGTCATCCCCTGGTCGGGGAGACTCGATTCGCTTTTCGTAAGGATTTTGCCCTGAAAGCCAAACGGGTCTGTTTGCATGCGCAAGCGGTGGAGTTTACCCATCCGCAGACCGCGCGGCTTCTACGGGCGGAAGCGCCGCTGCCGCAGGATCTGGCGGCATTTCTTGAGAAAAACAGGGAGTAGTCAACAGTATCCATGAATGTAATTCACGCTTTGATCTACGGTATCGTCGAAGGCATTACCGAGTTCCTGCCCGTCTCGTCAACCGGCCATCTTATCCTGACCGCCCGTTTGTTACACGCCAGCCAGACCGAATTCCTCAAAACCTTCGAAGTGGTGATTCAACTCGGCGCAATCCTTTCCGTGGTGGCGCTGTACGGCAAGACGCTCCTGAAGAGCCGGGAGGTCTGGAAACGCATACTCGTCGCTTTTGTGCCGACCGCCTGTATAGGCGCTCTGCTCTACAAAGTGATTAAAAGGGTTTTTCTGGCCAGCGACGACATTGTTCTCTGGTCGCTGTTGATCGGCGGGATCATTCTGATCGTTTTCGAGCTGTTGCACCGCGAAAAACCCCGGGCGGCCGAAGCGCTGACCGCGATTTCTTTTAAACAGGCGGTGATCATCGGGTTGTTCCAATCCCTGGCAGTCATTCCGGGCGTGTCGCGCGCGGCCGCAACTATCGTCGGCGGTCTGTGCGTGGGGCTGAAACGCAAAACCATCGTGGAATTTTCGTTCCTCCTGGCCATTCCCACCATGCTGGCGGCAGCGGTTCTTGATTTGACGAAGACCGCCGGAACTTTCACTGTCGAGCAAGCGGGTTTTCTGGCAACGGGGTTCGTGGTTTCGTTTGTGGTGGCGATCGCAGCCATACGCGGACTGACAGCGTTCATCAAAAAACACAATTTCATACCGTTCGGCATATACCGGATCGCCGTGGCGCTGGTTTTCTGGTGGCTGGTCAAGTGAGGAGGAATGTATGAGTATCATCGTTCTGGGGACGGTTGCGCTGGATACGGTTAAAACGCCGCATGGGCAGCGCCGGCACATGCTGGGAGGATCGGCAGTGCATTTTTCAATGTCCTGCCGTCTTTTCACCGACGTACATCTGGTGGCGATTATCGGCGGCGACTTTCCCGCCAGGCATGTCGATTTCCTGCACCGCAAAGGTCTGGTTCTAACGTCTTTGTTGCGCAGCAAAGGAAAAACGTTCCGCTGGGAAGGCGAATATCAGGGGGATCTTAACTCCGCCCTGACCAGGAATACCGAACTGGGCGTATTGTTGAGTTTTTCTCCCATGGTTTCGGAATCCCAGCGGCGGATCAAGAATATCTTTCTGGCCAACGTGGATCCGGACATTCAAAGCCGCCTGCTGGATTCCATGCATGCGCCGCATCTGGTGGGTTTAGACAGTATGAATTACTGGATACACAACAAGCGCGCGTCGTTGGTGCGCCTGTTCAAGCGGGTGGATGTGTATGTCGCCAATGACCAGGAAGCCCGCGATCTGACCGGCGAGCATAACCTGATCAAAGCCGCCCGTCGCCTGCGCGCTCTGGGACCGCGTATCGTTTTGATCAAAAAAGGCGAACACGGCGTGATCCTCTCCTGCGACAAGTTCCAGTTCTGCCTCCCGGCGTATCCTACCGCTGCGGTGGTCGATCCGACGGGAGCCGGGGATACGTTTGCCGGAGGATTTATGGGATATCTGTGTTCCAAGCCGCTGACCGAAGTGAATCTCAAGAAAGCGATAGCGTACGGGACCATCGCCGCCTCTTTTAACGTGGAAGGTTTCGGCCTGGAGCGGACGTCCCGGCTGACGCTGGCCCAGGTAAATAAACGCTTACAGGAGTTCAAGAAAATCCTGCGTTTCTAATCCGTCTTTAATGTAGGGGGGTGTGTAATGACGCTTGAAGAAAAACTGCTCGGGGATTTCAAAGAAGCTTTAAAGAGCCGGGATCAGCTCAAGGTTTCCACATTGAGTTTCCTGCGGGCGCAAGTCAGTTATGCCGCGCTGGAGAAAAAGAAGAACAGTCTGGATGACGCGGAATGCCTGGCGGTCATTAAAAAGCTGATCAAACAGCATCAGGATTCCATTGAGCAGTTCAAGCTGGGCGGCCGGGTTGATCTGGTCGAAAAGGAGACGAAAGAGCTCGACATCCTCAAGCAGTACCTGCCGGCCGAGCTGCCGGTTGATGCGGTGAAAAAGCTGATTGACGAAGTTATCGCGGCCACCGGAGCCGCGGGTATGAAGGATATGGGTAAAGTGATGAAAGAAGTGGCGGTCAGAGCCGCCGGGCAGGTCGATTCCAGGACGGTCAGCGACCTGGTCAAAGAGCGTTTGACCAGGGGGAGCTGGTAAGGCGCGGAACGGGCGGCGGGATTCAGAAATCTTCTTGCTTTTTTAATACAGGGTATTACAATATCTTTGAAAGGAGGGAACAAAAGAGCTATGAGAAAGTTTGGACTTCTTCTGTTAGTGTGTGTAATGGGATTTTCCCTGGCAGGTTGTTCCAAGAAATCCGAGCCGCTTGAAGAGATGCAGCAGCCGATGTCGCCGGATGATTTGAACCGCATCAAGAATGCGACTACCACAAGCGAGCAGGGTGCAACCATGCCGGTCGCCTCCCAGACTGAACAGTCGGTTACCGATGTCAGCCTTGAGCCATTGCCGCCATCCGGTCCGTACAAGCCTTCGGCCAAAGAAATTCAGGCCGCGTTGAAGAACGCCGGTTATTATACCGGGACGGTAGACGGCAAGATCGGCCCGATGACCAAAAGGGCGATTGAGGAGTTTCAGAGAGCGAACAATCTACAGGCAGACGGAAAAGTCGGTCCTAAAACCTGGGCAGCGCTTAGCGCGTATCTCACCAGCGCAGCGGCTTCGGTCCAAGAGACCTCCGGTTTGCAGCAGTAAGGATTTTGTCCCTCCTGTCATGCGTAGGCGCAATGCCCGGAACATGACAGGAGGGATGTTGTTTTCCGCGACTTGAAAAGCCGCACGCGGTATGCTATACTTAGTTGTAGCCGATAAAGGCAAACCCCGAGAAATCGGGGGACGTCCCGCGCGAGCAGACTCGCTAAAAACCGGGACCCCGGGGGATGCGCTTAGTCGTTCCCATACGGGGCAAAGCCTCAGACCTACGTTATCTGTGCTTGACGGTCATTTCCTGCGGTGGGTGGCCGGCGTGGTGCGGGTAATATGGTGGCTGGGTTACCGAGCAAAAGGTGGTCAAACCGCCTTTATCGGCTTTTTTAAGCCTATCCAATCCCAATAGAACTATTGGGATTTTTTATTTCTCATGCTATAATACCGCTTATGATACGATTTCCTAAAGACTTCTTATGGGGCTCTGCCACTTCCAGTCACCAGGTTGAGGGGGATAACCGGGCAAACGACTGGTGGGAGTGGGAGCAGAAAGGCCACGGGAAGCAACCTTCAGGAGAGGCCTGCCGTCACTACCAACTCTACGAGAAAGATTTCGATCTCGCCCAGCAACTCCACCACAATTGTCACCGGCTTTCCATCGAATGGAGCCGTATCCAACCGGATCCGGATTCATTTTCCGAGAGCGCTATCGCGCATTACCAGCAGGTAATCAATGCATTGCGCGCCCGGGGCATGGAACCGATCGTCACCCTGCATCATTTCACCAATCCCCGGTGGCTTGCGCGTATCGGCGGCTGGGAGAATAAGCGGACCGTCGACTATTTCTGTCGTTATGTAGAAAAAATGGCGTTGATCTTTTCGCCCCGGGTCCGCTACTGGGTGACGATCAACGAGCCGCTGATCTACGCCTATTTCTCTTATTTCGCCGGGGACTGGCCGCCGCAAAAAAAGTCTTTTCTGGCTTTGTGGCGGGTACGCAACCGGATGATCGCCGCTCACATCAAGGCCTATCGGGCTATCCACCGTATATACAAACAGGCCGGCCTGCCCAGACCCATGGTCGGCGTTGCGCATCATCTCATGGCGTTTGTGGCCTGCGAAAAAACATTCAGGAACCGGCTGGCGGTGAGCGTGCGCAACAGCGTCATTAATCTCGGGCTGTTGAAAGTGCTCGCTGCCAGGTCGCTGGATTTCATCGGCATCAATTATTATTCGCGCAACCTGATCGATACGGAAAATTGGTCGCTTCATTCCATTCTCTCCGCGGTCTGCCGCAGACAGCACGATATCCTGCCCAAGAATGAGATGGGCTGGGAGATATATCCCCGCGGACTGTATGATATGCTTCTGTCGCTCAAGCGGTACCGTCTGCCGGTATTCATCCTTGAGAATGGAGTGTGCGTCAGCGACGATCGTCTGCGCTGGGATTTTATCCGGGAGCACTTAAAGAGCGTTGCCTGCGCTATTGAGCAGGGAGTGGATGTCCGGGGATACATGTACTGGTCCTTGCTGGACAATTTTGAATGGGACAAGGGATTCGTCCCCCGTTTCGGCCTGATCGGGATCGATTATCAGACGTTCGAACGCACGGTCAGGGACAGCGCCAGGCGTTTTGCCCAGGTGTGCAAGACCGGAATACTTGACTGATGGCACTCAACAGCTATTACGATTATGTCCTGAAGGAAATTCCGCTGTTCGGCGGTTTGAAAAAAGCCGAGTTCGCGTTTATAAAAAAGAAATTCGGCATTGTTGAATATAAGAAAGGGCAGGTTGTTTATAAGGAGGGTTCGGCGCCCTCTTTTTTTTATCTGATCATCCGCGGCAGGATAGCCGTTTCCACGCAGGACCGCTACGGGAAACAAACCATACTCGAGCAGTTGCATCGGGGAAAATATTTCGGGGTCATCTCTTCGCTGACCGGGGATCCGCACTCTGTTACCGCCAAAGCGCTCAATGATTGCCTGTTGCTGACCATTCCCCGGGATGAATTCGAGCATATCCTGAAGAAGATCCCGCAGCTTGCCATCGAATTGACCAAAACGCTTTCCCGCCGGTTAAAACACAAGGATTTGCATCAGAAGACCGTTTTCGAAAGCACGATCATCTCCGCGTTGAGCTCCTATCCGCAAGCGGGCAAGACCATTTACGCTTCGAACCTGGCATTCAGCCTTAGCCGCGAGGCGCACAAGTCCGTGGTTATCCTGGACATCTGCCCGCCGGATAAAGTCCCCCGCATGCCCCGGATACTGGAATCCAGGGGGCAGTATAAAGTATTCAATCTTTCCAGCCGGCTGCTCATACCTTCCCAGATTTATGAGTATATCCTCAAGGATAAATTCGGCGTGGACATTATCTACCTGACCTACACCCAGAATAACACTTTCTGGCCCAGGACCGTAGTGGAAATTTTGAGCCTGCTGGTCAATGATTATCACTTCCTGATCCTGGATTTACCCTGCTGCCGGGAAGAAGCCATTCTGAATATACTCAATCAATCCGACGCGATTCATATCCTGACCAATCCGGTGAGCAAGCATTTGAGAAGTACCCGCAAGCTGATCGGCAGCCTGGAGACAAAATTCCATTTTCCGCGTAACAAGATCAAGGTGATTGTCAATCAAAGCGGGCCGGAGAAGATGCCGGCGGAACAGCAGCATAAATTGCTCGAATATGAGATGTTCGCCAATGTCCCCCGCATTCACAGCCGGGCGTCCGGTCGCATGGTCCTGGATCAACCGGAGAGCGAATACGCCAGGGCTGTCCGGCGCATCTCGCGTCAGGAAGGCGATTGCCTGGTGGGTCTGGCTCTGGGAGTGGGGCTTTCGTACGGCTTCTGCCATATCGGCGTGCTCAAAGTCATCGAAGAAGAAAAGATCCCCATAGATGTGATCTCGGGCTCAAGTATCGGCGCGGTGATCGCCAGTTTGTGGTCCATCGGCAAGACCAGCGAGGAGATTCTGCACATTACCCGGGAGTTCCAGCAGCCGCGCACGATCTGGAATCTTCTGGATTTTACATTTCCCCTCCTGGGCATCATCAAAGGGGACAAACTGCACCATTTTCTCAAGCGGCATCTGGGCAACAAGACGTTCTATGACGTCAAGATCCCGCTGAAGATCGTGGCCAGCGACGTCAAGAAACGCGAAACGCACATTTTTGAAAAAGGCCCGTTGCTCGACGCGATCATGGCCAGTTGCGCCATGCCGGGCGTGTTCGCGCCGTTCAAGCTCAAAGAAGAGCTTTTGTTCGACGGCGGGGTATTGAATCCTCTGCCGACCGAACCGCTGTTTGAGATGGGGGTCAAAAAAATCATCGCGGTCAATGTCACGCCTTCCAAGGAGGACGTTTCCCGGCAGATAGAGACCATTAAAGACGCTCTGCCGGTGAATGCGGCGGTTCGCCATGCGCCGGGCTGGGAAGGTCTTAAGGCGCTGGTCAAGGATAAATTCAAGGTGAATATCCTGGATTTCATTTTCAGCAGCTTTGAAGTGATGCAATATGAAGTTGCCCAGAAAGAGGCGCGTCTGGCCGATGTAGTCCTGCACCCGAACATGTCGGGTTTGCACTGGCTGGAACTGCACAAATCCGAAGAATTCGCCCGGCGGGGAGAAGCGGAGGCCAGGCGTAATATCGAAAAAATAAAACAGTTGATCGGTTAAGCGGAGGTTCCATGAACGTCATTATGCGCGCAGTGGTGATACTGGTTGCCGGTATAAGCGTTAGCGGTTGCGTAAGCATGCGGGAAGCCGCGCGCGGTTTCTTCGGAGTTTCCACCAGAGTGCTGGAGGAGAATAAATCGCAAGCTTTGTCCGGGGTTTGGAAGGCGAGTCCGGAGTCGATCGCGCCGAAAATCGAAACGATCTTGAGCGATATCGGCGCGTATGTGTATGCCCGCGATGCCCGGCAGCGTTTGATTGCCGTGTATGTCTCTTCAACCGATACCACGCCGGTGGGCATATTCTGCGAGCCTGCGGGAGAGGCAGCAACGACGATCCTGGTGAGTTCGCCCAGCCGTTTCGCCAAAGAAAAAATATTCTCTCAAATTTTCATCGGGCTGGAGAATCCCGGGGCTTTCGCCAAGAAGCCGGAGCAAGCGGCTGTTCCCGCCGGCGCTGCGCGATGAGCGCAACGGGCAGCTTCATTTCCGTCCGGCAAGCGCAGAAACTGGATCGGCGCGCCCAGGAGCGGTTCGGTGTTCCGGCGCAGATCCTGATGGAGAACGCCGGAAGGCAGGTTGTTGAAGCGCTGGTGCGTTTGCGCCGATGCAGGCGTCCGGCCATCATCTGCGGGAAAGGCAGTAACGGCGGCGACGGGCTGGTCGCTGCGCGGCATTTGCTGGTGCGCGGCATACCTGCGCAGGTGTTCCTGGCGGGCACGCCGCAGGAGCTCAAAGGTCCGTCCCGGTTGCAGTGGATCATCCTGAACAGGCTGGGGCTGAAAGTCGCGCTGCTCAACCCGGATAGGCTTGCCGGCTTGAGCCGGAAGCTGCGCTCGTGCGATTGCATCATAGACGCGCTGTTCGGCATCGGGTTATCCGGCGAGATCCGGGGGATGTATCGGACGGTGATAGAGGCTATCAACGCCGCGCGCACGTACGTGCTGGCAGTGGATGTTCCTTCGGGGTTGGATGCCGATACCGGCAGGATATGCGGAGTTTGTGTCCGGGCCGACGCTACCGTGACTTTTGTCGCGCCTAAGCCCGGCATGCGGCAGCGGCGGGCCGCGAAGCTCTGCGGCAGGATTATCGTCGCGGATATCGGCGTGCCGCTATTAAAGGCTTGAAAATGCCGCGGGCAGCGGATATAATACGTACACAAGACGGTAAAAAATCATGCCCAAGCCTAGAGATACCTGGGGGTCCCGGTTAGGCATCATCATGGCGGTGGCCGGATCGGCGGTCGGTCTGGGGAATTTTCTGCGTTTTCCCGCCAAAGCCGCGGCTAACGGCGGCGGCGCATTTATGATCCCGTATTTTATCGCGCTGCTGTTATTAGGCATCCCGCTGATGTGGATAGAATGGACCCTGGGACGGTACGGCGGCGGATTCGGCCATGGTTCCGCTCCGGGCATATTTCACAGCATCCGCCAGAAGAACCGTTTCATCAAATATTTCGGCGTGATCGGCATCTTCGGGCCGCTGGTTATCTTTATCTATTATACCTTCATCGAATCTTGGACCCTGGCTTACAGCTGTTTCGCGCTGATCGGTAAATACGCGGGTATTACCGATCAGGCGGGGATGAGAAGCTTCTTGAGCGGCTACCAGGGGCTGGAACATAACGGGTATTTCCAGGGGCTGGGACCGGCATATGTCTTCTTTCTGATCACTTTCCTGCTCAACATCGTGGTGATTTACCACGGGATCAAGGGTGGGATCGAGAAATTGTGCCGATGGGCGCTGCCCATGCTTTTTGTGTTCGGTTTTCTGCTCATGTTCCGGGTGCTGACGCTGGGCGCTCCCGATCCGCGGCATCCGGACTGGAATGTGATCAACGGCCTGGGTTTCCTCTGGAACCCGGATTTCTCCGCGTTGAGATCCGCCCGGGTATGGCTGGAGGCCTCCGGCCAGATATTCTTTACCTTGAGCGTGGGCATCGGGATGATCCTGACCTATGCCAGCTATCTTGCTAAAGGCGACGAAGTTGTGCTTTCCGGCCTGACCAGCGTCAGCGCCAACGAGTTCGCCGAGGTTATTCTCGGCGGAAGCATTGTGATTACCGCGGCTTTTGTTTTCTTCGGTCCCCGGGACATTCAATCTATCGCCAATTCGGGAACCTTTAACCTGGGATTTGTCACCATGCCGCTGGTGATCGATAAATTGCCTCTTTCGGCATTCTTCGGTTTTTGCTGGTTTTTTCTGCTGTTTCTGGCCGGGATCACCTCCTCGGTATCCCTGGCGCAGCCGGCAGTGGCGTTCCTGGAGGACGAGTTCACTATCGGCCGCAAAAAAGCGGTATGGTTTTTCGGCATTGCGACATTCGTCTTATGCCAGCCGGCGATCTTTTTTCTGAAGAACGGAGTGGTGGATGAGCTGGATTTTTGGGGAGGGACGTTCCTCATCGTGCTCTTTGCCGCTATTGAGACGATTCTGTTCGCCTGGGTGTTCGGCATGGATAAAGCCTGGGACGAGATTCACCGCGGCGCGGATATGCGCGTGCCGGGGGTCTACAAATTCATTATCAAGTATGTCACCCCCTTATTCTTATTCGTGATCCTGGGGATGTGGTTCTGGCAGGACTGGATTCCTTTTATCCTGATGAAAAACGTCGCCGCCGCCGATAAGCCGTTTATTCTCGGGACGCGCATCGGTCTGGCAGGAGTGTTCTGCATCCTGGCGTTCCTGGTCAAGCTGGCCTGGAAACGCAGACGTCCGCAGAAAGCGCAGGTTGCGCGATGACCAAATTCGGCTGGTTGTTTCTGGTGTGCTCCTGGGGTTTTATTCTGGGGTTAGTTGTTTTTTGTTTTTCCAAGGTGTTCGCCAAGAAGGAGATTAGATGAAAAAGAGACTCTGGGTGTGGTTGATGCTTGTCGTGTGTTTGTTTTCCGCCGGTTGCGTGCCTTTGCTTATTGGCGCGGCTGCGGGCGGCCTGGGCGCTTACGCCGTAAGCAAGGATACCATTGAAGGCGATACGGATACGCCGTATGAGAATCTCTGGGATGCCGCGGTGGAGTTAAGTAAGGTCCGGGGCACGGTCAAGAACCAGGACTTTACCAAGGGGATTATCGAGTTTGAGGCCAGACCGAGCAAGGTTTGGATCCGGTTTACCCGTTTGACCCAGGCGACTACCCGGGTGCGGATTTCCAGCCGCAAGAATCATCTTCCCAATCTTGAGCTGGCTCAAGACGTATTTGTGCGTTTGATTGAACGGGCCAAGGGCCTGTCGGCTGAAACCTACAGCGAATAGAAAATTCTATTGTTTTTCGGTGATTCTGTAGTATAATAACATTCCGCTTGATTTAAGAAGATCTTTGCCGAAGTAGCTCAGTGGTAGAGCGCGGCCCTGAAAAGGCCGGCGTGGGGGGTTCGATTCCCTCCTTCGGCATATATTTTTTACAAGAAAAAGCCGCTGTTACTCTTAGAGTAACAGCGGCTTTTATCTCAAGAGAAAAGAAGGGAGGATTAAGCTGCCTTCTTGACGTTGGTTGCCTGCTCGCCTTTGGGGCCTTGAGTTACGTCAAACTCGACTTCCATGCCTTCTTCAAGGGTTTTATAGCCATCACCCTGGACAGCGCTGTAATGGACGAACACGTCTTTACCGTCATCCCGTGTGATAAAACCATACCCTTTTTGATTGCTGAACCACTTCACTTTTCCTTTAGCCATTTGTTTCTGTTCACCTCCCTTCATACTTTACGCAGTTGGTACTCCGGAACAAAAAAATACCGTAAAGCCTGACTGATCCAAGCCTTACGGTTTTTTATCTGTGAAAGGTGTTGCGTTACTGATGCCATGCTCCTTTACTTACTTTATTGCAACATATTATAGCGTTTCTCGTTGATTTTGTCAATAACTTTTATTCGCGCTTTCCCTATTTTCATTGCTTCAAGAGGGCATTTTTGCTATAATGATTTTCCTGCGAATCGTTTGGCATACCCGTAACAGGAGAAGACCCATGATAGAACGCTACAGCTTACCTCAAATTTCCTCCATCTGGCAGGATGAAAACAAGTTCAGGATCATGCTTGACATCGAGATCTACGCCTGCGAGGCGCAGTCCAGGCTCGGTCTGGTCCCGGAGAGCGCGCTCAAGCGCATCCGCTCCAGGGCGCGATTCAGCGTTGAACGCATCCGGCAGATCGAGGAAAAGACGCAGCACGACATCGTCGCTTTCGTCACCAATATCGCCGAACATATCGGACCCGACGCCAAATATCTGCATATGGGATTGACTTCGTCGGATCTGCTGGATACCACCCTGAACGTGCAACTGGTCCAGGCTTCGGATCTGCTGATCTATGATCTGAAACGCCTGTCCATGCTTCTGGAAGTGCGCGCCAAGAAGTACCGTGATACCGTGTGCATCGGAAGGACGCACGGCGTGCACGCCGAGCCCACCACCTTCGGCCTCAAACTCGCGCTCTGGTATGACGAAACCCGGCGCAACCTCGAGCGCATGCATCAGATCAAGAAAGAAATTTCCATCGGAAAACTCTCCGGCGCCGTGGGAACGTATTCCAATATCGATCCCAGGGTCGAAGAGCATGTCTGCAAGAAGCTGGGTCTGGCTCCCGCGCCGATCGCCACCCAGATCATCCAGCGCGACATCTATGCGCAGTATCTGTGCACGCTGGCGGTGATCGCTTCTTCGCTTGAGAAATTCGCTCTGGAGATACGTCATCTGCAGCGCACCGAGGTCCTGGAAGCGGAAGAGCCGTTCGGCAAGGGGCAGAAAGGCTCCTCGGCGATGCCGCATAAACGCAATCCGGTGATCTGCGAACGCATCTGCGGCCTGGCCCGGTTGTTGCGGGCCAACGCCATGGCGGCGCTGGAGAACGTGGCTCTCTGGCATGAGCGGGATATCAGCCACTCTTCGGTGGAAAGGATCATTATCCCGGATTCCACTATTATTTTGAATTACATGCTCGACAAATTCATCGGCGTGATCAACGGCTTGATCGTGTATCCGGAAAACATGCTGGCTAACCTGGTCCGGACCAACGGTTTGATCTTTTCGCAGCGGGTACTGCTGGCTTTGATGGAAAAAGGGCTGGCTCGGCCCAATGCTTATGATGCGGTGCAGCGCTGCGCCATGAAGACCTGGACCGAACATTCTGATTTTCGCGCAAACCTGCTGGCTGACGCGCAAGTCGCCGCGTACTTGAAGGCGAAAGATATGGATACCCTGTTCAGTCTGGAATATTATCTGCGCAACGTCACCAGGAT
>JAKLGJ010000013.1 GCA_022710715.1 Candidatus Omnitrophota bacterium | reverse complement strand
GTTGGCAAGGGTCAACGCCCCCTCACAGAGATTGAAGGCGAATTGGCGAAAGTCAAGCGGGAGCTGTCGCTGGCGAAGATGGAGCGCGACATCTTAAAAAAAGCGGCCGCGTACTTTGCCAAGGAGTCGCTGCACGGTACGCGGTGATCAAGGAGCTGCGACTTGCCTATCCTGTTGTGCTGTTGTGTCGTGTGTTGGCTGTGACGACAAGCGGATACTATGCCTGGATCAAGCGGCCGCTTTCGATCCGGCAGCGGGAAGAAGAGAGATTGGAGTTGGAGATCCGCGCTGCGCATAAACGAACGCGTCAGACCTATGGGCCGGAGCGTTTGCAGCGGGATTTGTCCGATAACGGCGTTATCGTGGGCATTCATCGGATCAAACGGATTCGCCGAAAACTGGGCCTGCGCTGCCGGCAAAAACGGAAGTTCAAGGTTACGACGGACTCGCGGCATTCTCTGCCCGTGGCGGAGAATCTGCTTGTTCAGAAGTTTGAGGCATCCGCGCCGAATCAAATCTGGTTGAGTGATATCACCAATATCCCCACGGAGGAAGGCTGGCTGTATCTTGCCGGCCACAAGGATCTTTTTACCGGGGGAATCGTAGGCTATGCTATGGCGGAGCGTATGACGAAGAACCTGGTCTGCCAGTCTCTCCTGAAGGCATTGGCCGCCAATCGACCCGCGGCGGGTTTGATTCACCACTCGGATCGGGGAAGCCAGTATTGCGCCCTGGAATATGCGTCGTTGCTTGACCGCTTCGGAATGAGGGCGTCCATGAGCCGGAAAGGGAATTGCTATGACAACGCCCCGATGGAAAGCTTCTGGGGCACCCTCAAGAGCGAACAGGTCCACCACTGCCGGTACGCAACCAGGCAAGAGGCTATGCAGGACATCACGGAGTACATTGAGATTTTCTATAACCGGCAAAGAAAGCAGGCCAGACTCGGGTTCCTGTCTCCCGCCGCTTTTGAACGATGGTTCTATGAAAAACGACTGGCAGCATGAAAGGTTTGGTGTCCACTATTGACGACCGACCTCATCTGGTCTCCAGCGTCATGATGTAGACAATCGGCTAAAGGATGTTATGGATGCCCTGCAAGGCAGAGTGGGGGGTCCGAAAGCCATTCGTAGGCTGCAACAAATCATTCCCAATGACCATCAGATTTACAGGGTCGTTTTTGAGAAGACGCGCCCACCGGTGCAGAGCCATGGCATGGGCCTTCTTGTTATCAGGAAATATAAGAGAATTGGTTCTTAACACGGGAGGGTGAGGCAGGGTCAGAAATGCCCCTGACTTTTTTCATCTCACTGTCATGCTGATCGTGGTTATCAAGAGCCGCTTTTTCTTAAAGACTGCCGATTCCATTCTTGGCACACGGAACTATGCTGACTTTATGAAACACGAGAAGCGATCATCATATTTGGCCGGTGTAAATTCAATATACTGATACTCGGAAATGCCGTTAACATGAAAAGGGTCCTTCTCCATGATTTGGCGGGCTTCATTGATACTGGTGACATTGGCCATGA
>JAKLGJ010000012.1 GCA_022710715.1 Candidatus Omnitrophota bacterium | reverse complement strand
TGCTCCTGCGCGGTATGAAATTACCCCAGACGTTAAGCATGGCGATCGAGCAGAAACTTAAAGCGGAACAGGAAGCGGAGCGGATGAAGTTCATCCTGCAGAAAGAACAGCAGGAAGCGGAGCGCAAACGGGTGGAAGCCGCGGGTATCCGCGACGCCCAGGGGATCATCAACCAGAGCCTGACCGCACAGTACCTGCATTATCTCTGGATCAATACTTTGAATGAGAATCCGAATGTGATTTATGTGGCGACCGAAGCGAATATGCCGCTGTTCAGGGCGATCAATCCCGACGACGAGCTGGCCCGCAGGAAGCCGATTCAGCCTAAGGAAAACAAATAAAGAAAGTTCCGGTATAACCAGCTATGGCGTGGAAAATAGAGATCCAGGAAAAAAGCGGCATTTTTGATGCTGTCGGCGAAGGAACAAAGAAAGATATCCTCGACCTGGGCATCAAAACCGTGGAAGCGGTGAGCTTTGTCCAGGTGTATGAAATTGAAGGCGCGGTTACCGCGCAGGAGATTGCGCGTATCTGCGCGGAGCTCCTGGCGGATCCCGTTTCGCAGGAGTACCGGGTCAATCCCGCGGCGCAGCGGAATACTCGCCGGACACATGTCGTAGAGATCGCGTACAACCCCGGAGTGATGGATCCTGTGGAAGAGTCTGCGCTGAAAGCCATCCGGGACATGGGGATTTGCGGGGTGGACGCTGTGCGCACCGCCAGAAAGTTCATTCTCTCCGGCGCGCTAACCGACAGCCAGCTCAAGACGCTCACCGACAAACTGCTGTACAATAAACTGATCCAGCATGTGGTCGCGCCGCTGCGTCCGGTCCAGCGTCTTGCCGTAACGCACGGGTATCAATTCTCCCTGACCACCGTGGAGATGCTTTCCGCTAAAGATAAAGATCTGTTGCGGTTGAGCCGCGCGGGACAATTATTCCTGAACCTGGCGGAGATGAAGCAGATCCAGCGGCATTTCAAACGGATCAAGCGTAATCCTACCGACTGTGAATTGGAAACTATCGCCCAGACCTGGTCCGAGCATTGCATGCACAAGACTTTCCGCGGCCGGATCGACTATACCGAGAAGGTGACGGTTAACGGCCGGGTAAAGCGGAAAAAGCGCGCGATCGACAATCTGCTTAAGTCTACCATAGCCAGAGTCACCCGGGAATTGAATAAATCCTGGTGCGTTTCGGTTTTTCACGACAATGCAGGAGTGATCCGGTTCGACGAAAAGAACAATGTCTGTTTCAAAGTCGAGACGCACAATCATCCGTCGGCTTTAGAGCCGTTTGGCGGCGCGAATACCGGTATCGGCGGGGTCATTCGCGATCCGATGGGTACCGGGCTGGGTGCCAAACCGATACTGAACACCGATGTTTTCTGTTTTGCACCGCCGGATTATCCGTTCAGCAAGCTTCCTGCGGGTACGCTGCATCCCAAGCGTATTGCCAAAGGGGTGGTCTCCGGCGTGCGCGATTACGGCAATAAAATGGGTATCCCTACCGTCAACGGGGCGGTTCTGTTCCACGAGGGTTTTGTGGGAAATCCGCTGGTGTATTGCGGGACTGTCGGAATACTGCCCAGAGATAAATCGTTCAAGAAAGTCTCAACCGGGGATCTGATCGTGGTGCTGGGCGGCCGGACCGGCAGAGACGGCATTCACGGCGCGACGTTCTCTTCGGGAGAGCTGACGCACGAGTCGGAGACGATTTCCAGCGGCGCAGTGCAGATCGGTAATCCCATCCAGGAAAAAAAGGTGCTCGATGTCCTGCTGCAGGCGCGCGATCTGGGTTTATATTCGGCGATTACCGACTGCGGGGCAGGCGGTTTGTCCAGCGCGGTCGGCGAAATGGGAAAAGATACCGGGGCCCGGGTCGACCTGGAGAAGGTGCCGTTGAAATACAGCGGGCTTTCTTATACCGAGATCTGGATATCGGAATCACAGGAACGCATGGTGGTTTCGGTTCCGCGTAAGAATCTGGAGCAGCTTCTGGAGACGTTCGCCGCGGAGAATGTGGAGGCGACGGTTATCGGGGAGTTCACCGACACCGGCAGGCTGCAATTGTTCTACCGGGGCAATCCCGTGTGTGACCTGGATATGGCGTTTCTTCACGACGGAGTGCCGTTGACCGGAAAGAAGGCCGTGTATGTCAGCCCGCGGCATAAAGAACCGGGCGTTGCCTGTCCGAAAGATCTGACCGCTTCCCTGACAGCGATACTTTCCGATTATTCGGTATGTTCCAAGGAATGGGTAGTCCGGCAGTATGATCACGAAGTGCAGGGCGGTTCGGTGATCAAGCCGCTGGTCGGATTGTACAATGACGGCCCTTCCGATGCCGCGGTAGTCCGGCCGGTGCTCGGTTCGGATAAAGGCATCATCGTTTCCAACGGTATCAACTTTCGTTACGGATTTATCGATCCTTACTGGATGGCAGCCGGCTGTATCGACGAAGCCCTGCGTCAGATTATCGCCGTGGGCGGATCGCTGAAAGAAGTGGCCATCCTGGATAATTTCTGCTGGGGGAATCCCGATAAACCGGACCGCCTGGGATCGCTGGTCAGGGCCGCGCTGGCCTGTTATGATATTGCGAAAGGTTTCGGCGTCCCGTTCATATCGGGCAAAGACAGTCTGTATAACGAGTATACCGTTAAACATACATCCATCGCCATCCCCGGAACGATCCTTATTTCCGCGATAGCGGTCATGGACGATGTGCGCAAAGCGGTCTCGATGTTCGCCAAGCAGCCGCAGGATCTGATTTATGTCGTCGGCCTGACTGCCGACGAATTGGGCGGTTCCCAGTATCTCAAGCTTTCCGGCGCCCTTGGCGCAAGCGTCCCGCAGGTTAACGTGAAACAGGCGCTGCAGGTTTTTAACGCTTTGAGCAAAGCCGCGGCGCGCGGGTTGATTCGGGCGATGCACGATTGTTCCGAAGGCGGGATTGCCGTTGCCGCGGCGGAGATGGCTTTTGCCGGCGGGCTGGGAATGGATATGTTCCTTACCGACATTCCCTATAAAGGAGCGCGCGACAAACGCAGCGATTATCTTTTGTTCTCCGAGTCGCATTCGCGTTTTATCGTGGAAGTGTCCAGACAGGATCAGAAAAAGTTCGAGCACTGCATGGCAGGAGTCCCCCTGGGACTGATTGGATGTACCGCGCAGCACAGCGGCTTTACCGTCTATGGATTGGATGGAAAGGCGTGCGTGAAGAGCTCCATTCATGAGCTTAAAGAGGCCTGGAAAAAACCGTTACGATGGTAGACTACAAGGAGCGGGCATGGAAAAAGTGAAGAAGTGTCTTTCTGATCGGCATG
>JAKLGJ010000011.1 GCA_022710715.1 Candidatus Omnitrophota bacterium | reverse complement strand
AGCGAGCCGCCCGGGCGCTGGAAAAAAGCCTGAACAATTCATCTCTGATCCGCTCCGCCGCAACCAGCCGCAGTTTGCGTTTTTTCGTTCCGATGACCCGCAGCGTCTTGCGCTCTATCCCGAAACCGAGCATCGCCGCGAAACTGAAAGCGCGCACTATCCGTAAAGGATCTTCATCAAACGTCTTGCCGTGCGCCATGCGAATGGTCGCTGCTTTGAGGTCGGCCCGGCCCCCCAGCGGATCGATCAAACCGTCCAGAGGCCGGCGAGCATCCAGTGCCTGATCCAGGGGCAGCGCCAGGGCATTCACCGTGAAATCCCGATGCAACAGATCATCTTCCAGCGTGTCGCCGCGAAAGTCGGAGAAATCGAACGTATATACCCGTGTAGTAATTTTTTTGACCACTCTGGCGCAGCCGTGTTCTTTATCCAGAAGGACAAAGCCGCCGTTTAACGCCCGGGCGCATTCCCGGGCAAAACGTACGGCATGAGCGCGCAGGCAAAAATCAATATCCGGATCGGGTTTGCGCCGATTAAGTAACGCATCGCGCAGGACCCCTCCCACCAGAAACAACGAAACCCGCTTTTTAACAGCCAGGGACCGGATGGCGCCCAGGAATTTTCGGTCTTGATCGGACCACAGAAGATTGGCGTTCATGGATTGTTCAGAGCGTGTAGAGTTTCCCCGACAATGCGGCCAGATCGACGATAGCGACGGTAGACTGGCCGCTGATCCAGCCGGAACATTCCCCGGGATTGACCAGTAAGCGCGCCGGTTGCGCCACGATTTCGGGTTTATGCGTATGACCGCTGACTACCAGTGCCGCTTTTTCAGACTGCAGATCGAGCTGATTGATGTCATGCACCACGACGATTTGCCTGCCGCCGAGCTCCAGGCGTAACGGCCCCTCGCCGATCTTGCCTTCCGATGCCAGCCCCAGACCTTTCTTTTCGCCGTCATTGTTGCCGAATACCCCGCGCCAGTCGCAGGAAAGTTTTTTCATGCGTGAAAGCGTAAACGGGGCGACAAAATCGCCGGCATGCAGGACGAACGCAACGTTGTGTTTATTGAAGAATACGACCGCTTTTTCGAGTTGCGGGAGGTTATCGTGGGTATCAGAGAGTATGCCGATGATCATTGCTGATTCTTGTCGAATGCGTCCATTTGTTTGACAATACTTTCTTCCACGAAGATGGGGACGTGCGCGCGCACCGCCAGCGCAATGCTGTCTGACGGACGGGCATCGATGGTCTTGGTCTTGCCGGATCCGGTCCGGATCAGCAGTTTGGCGTGAAAAGTATTCTCTTCCAGCTTATCGATGATCACGCGCTCAATGGTCGCATCGAGATCCGTGATCGTGGTATAGAGCAAGTCGTGGGTCAGGGGGCGCGGAGGATTGACACCGCTAAGCTTCAATTTGATCGCCGAGGCTTCATGCAGGCCGATAACGATCGGAAGCACCCGCTCGCCGTGCTTTTCTTTGAGCACGATCAGCTGCCCGTCTCTTTTTTCATCAATCACGATCTTGCTTAATTCCATTTCAATCATGACGACCGCCTCGCTCGTTTGCGCTCTTTGGCTTTTTCTTTTTTGAAGATACCTTTGAGTTCGGACATGAACTGCTCGACATCCTTGAATTGACGGTAGACGGACGCGAACCGCACGTACGCGATATCATCCAGCCCTTTAAGCCGCTCCATGATCAGCTCGCCGATGCGGGTCGAAGAAACTTCGCGCTCCGATTTCTTCTGGATCGCCCGCTCGATCACGGTAACGATCTCTTCCATCTTATCCATGCTGATCGGCCGTTTCTCGCAGGCTTTGATGACTCCGTTGAGAATTTTCTGCCGGTCGAACGGCTGCCTTCGTCCGTCGCGCTTGATCACCATCAACGACGGCTCTTCAATATATTCATAGGTGGTAAAACGTTTCCCGCACTTGAGACATTCCCGGCGACGACGGATGGCCCGGCCTTCCTGTATGGTGCGCGAATCCACCACCTTGTCTTCCTTGTACCCGCACAGCGTACAGCGCATAGTCCCCTTACGGTTTTATGGTGCGATGTTCGAATATCCTCACCCGGATCCGGGCCTCTTTCAGGAACTGCATGGCCAGCTCATCGGGATACCCCTCGGACATGACGATTTCCTTGATTCCGGCATTGATAAGCATTTTGGCGCAGATAACACAGGGCTGATTGGTGATATAGATCGTGCTGTCTTTAACGCTGATCCCGTAGAGCGACGCCTGGATAATCGCGTTCTGCTCGGCATGCAGCCCGCGACAGAGCTCGTGGCGCTGACCGGAAGGAACCTTGAGTTTTTGCCGCAAACAACCGGTATCAAGGCAATGCTCCAGGCCGCTGGGCGAACCGTTGTAACCGGTGGCCAGCATACGCTTGTCCTTGACGATCACCGCTCCCACGTGCCTGCGCAGACAGGTGCTGCGCTGCGACACCAGAAAAGCGATCTGCATGAAGTATTCATCCCAGCTGATTCTCTTATGTACGGGCTTCTTCTGCGCCATGATGACCGACACCTGTTACGCTAATTCCGGATACAGCGGAAATTTCCTGGTTATCGCCAGAACGTCCTGCTTGACCTTCTCCAGACGGGCATCGTCGCCGCGGTTCACGATCGCTTCATCGATCAAATCGGCGATACCTTCTATCTGCGGCTCTTTTATCCCCCGGCTGGTAATCGCCGGCGTGCCCAGACGAATGCCGCTGGCCTGTGCCGGCGGCAAAGGATCATAGGGAATCAGGTTCTTGTTGATCGTAATATTCACTCGCTCCAGCAGCACCTGCGCGTCTTTGCCCGTGATCCGCTTAGAGGTCAGGTCGACCAGCACCATATGGTTGTCTGTCCCGCCGCTGACGATCCGGAACGCGCGCTCCTGGAGTTTCTGGGCCAACCGCTTGCTGTTGACGACGATCTGCTGCTGATAAGCTTTGAATTCATCGCCCTGCGCCAGCTTGAAAGCTACGGCCTTGGCCGCGATCACATGCATTAAAGGCCCTCCCTGCATGCCCGGAAAAACGTTCGAATCAAGCTTCTTGGCATATTCTTTCCTGGCGAGGATGAATCCGCCGCGCGGCCCGCGCAGCGTCTTATGGGTAGTCGAGGTGACGAAATCGGCATACGGTACGGGAGAAGGATGTATACCGGCGGCGACCAGACCGGCGATATGCGCCATATCCACGAACAACAAAGCGCCCGTTTTATCGCAGATCCGCCGTAACCGGGCAAAATCAATTACCCGGGGATAGGCGGATGCGCCCGCCAGAATCATTTTAGGTTTAACCTCCGCAGCGACCTTCTCGATCTGGTCATAATCGATCATCTCGGTTTTCTTATCCACGCCGTACGCGACCGGCTTGTAAAACATCCCCGAGAAATTCAGCGGATGTCCGTGCGAAAGATGCCCTCCGCAGGCAAGGTCCATGGCCATATACGTATCGCCCGGCTTAAGCGCGACCAGAAATACCGCAAGGTTAGCCTGCGTTCCGGAATGCGGCTGGACGTTGGCGTAGTCGGCCCCGAACAGATCCTTGACTCTTTGAATAGCGAGCTCTTCGGCCTTGTCGACGAATTCGCAGCCGCCGTACCAGCGCCGGTGCGGGTATCCCTCGGCATATTTATTGGTCAAAACCGACCCCTGGGCTTCCAGCACCCCGATAGAGGTAAAATTCTCCGACGCGATCATCTCCAGATTATCCCGTTGCCTCCGGAGTTCTCCGGCGATCGTTTCATAAAGCTGCGGATCAATCGTCTGTAAGTATTTCATCTCTTCTTTCCTCTGATGAGTTCTTTCTCAATCGCCATGATCTGGCGTAAGCGCTTGGCGTGCCTGCCGCCTTCGAACGGCGTCTTAAGCCACACCGTAACCATCCGTTTAGCCAGGGCCGGAGAAACGAACAAAGACCCCAGCACCAGGATATTGCTGTCGTTATG
>JAKLGJ010000010.1 GCA_022710715.1 Candidatus Omnitrophota bacterium | reverse complement strand
GGATCATCGACGGCTCTGCGGTCGAACCCGGGAATCTGGTCGTCGGTCTGGCCTCGAGCGGAATACATTCCAACGGCTATTCGCTGGTGCGCAAGGTTTTTTCCCGGAAAGAACTGCAGCGGATGAGTGCGCAGTTGCTGACTCCCACGCGGATTTACTGCGCGCCGGTTTTGTCTGTTCTGGAAAAGTTCAACCGCGGCAGCCGTAAGGCGGTGCGGGGCATTTCGCATATCACCGGCGGCGCTTTCTACGATAAAATAACCCGCATCCTGCCTGATAACGTCGATGTCCGGATCTCCGGGAATTCCTGGGAGGTTCCGGAGATATTCCGTCTGGTCCAGGCCAAAGGCGCGGTGCCGGATAAAGAGATGTTTCATACCCTGAATATGGGTATCGGCATGGTTTTGATCGTTGAAGCGCGGGCCGCGCAGGAGATCCGTAGGCAACTGACTGCGCATAAGCTCAAGAGCTGGGTGATCGGAGAGGTGGTAAAGGGGAAACGGCAGGTCGAGATCCGCTAAGTGTTCAGGAGAGCAGCATAAACAAGGAGGAGAGCATGGGGGCCGGTATGGGCATGACGCTGGTGATTATCGCAGCAGTCATATTCATGATGGGTATTCGCATTATTCGTCCCACGCATCGCGGGCTGGTGGAGCGGCTGGGTAAATATCACGCTTTTGCCCAGCAGGGATTCCACTGGGTCATTCCCGGAATCGACAAGATGTACCAGGTCAATGTTACCGAACAGATGGTCGATGCCGAACCGCAGGAGATCATCACTTTTGACAACCTCAATGCCCGGGTGGACGCCCAGGTTTATTTCAAGGTGAAAGACGACGAGGAAAGCGTTAAAAGCTCCCAGTATAATGTTTTCAACTATCAATACCAGATCGTCAATCTTGCCCGCACCACTTTGAGGAATATCATCGGCACGCTCACGTTGAAATCGGCGAACAGCGAACGCGGCAAGATCAATGACGAGCTGCACAAGACGCTGATGACTGAAACCGCCAGCTGGGGTATCGATATCGTCAGGACAGAGCTTAAAGAGATCGACCCGCCCAAGGACGTGCAGGAAACGATGAACAAGGTGGTCAAGGCGGAAAACGAGAAGATTTCGGCTATCGATTACGCCACTGCCAAGGAAACCGTGGCCGACGGCGATCGCCGGGCCCAGATAAAGATCGCCGAGGGGTTGAAGCAGTCGAAGATCCTTCAGGCGGAAGGCGAGGCGGAATCCATCCGCCTGGTGAATGAAGCCGCAGAACGGTTCTTCGTGGGTAATGCCCAGGTCCTGCGCCGGCTGGAGGCGATGGAAAAGGCTTTGCAGAATAACGCCAAGATCGTCGTTCCCTCCAATACCGATCTGGTGAATGTCGTGGGAGAGATGGCGGGCATTTTGCCTTTGAAGAAACAGGATTAAAAGCATACGATGAGAATTCTAGTAGTCGGCTCCGGCGGCAGAGAGCACGCTCTGGTCTGGAAGATCGCGCAATCGCGCCTGGTGGATAAGATCTTCTGCGCGCCCGGTAACGGGGGCATCGCGCAGCAGGCGGAGTGCCTGGATATCAAGGCAGACGATATCCCCGCGCTGGTCGAGTTTGCCCGCCGGGAAAAAATTGCCCTGACGGTTATCGGGCCGGAAGCGCCTTTGGCTGCCGGGATTGTCGATGCTTTCCAGGCATACTCGATGCCGGTTTTCGGACCGGATAGAAGGGCCGCTCAACTTGAAGCGAGCAAGGTTTTTGCCAAAGAGCTGATGCGTACCTATAACGTGCCGACTGCGGCTTTTGAGATTTTTGATACTGCCGCCGCCGCAGCGCGGTATATCGAGAAGCGCGGCGCTCCCTGCGTGGTCAAGGCTGACGGCCTGGCTGCCGGTAAAGGAGTGGTGGTCGCCCAGACCGTCGACGAAGCCAGGCAGGCCGTCGCCGCCATGATGCAGGAGAAAGTGTTCGGCGAAGCAGGCAACAGGGTGATCATTGAAGAATGCCTGCAGGGGCAGGAAGCGTCTATCCTGGTAATGACTGATTCGGTCGAAGTGATTCCGCTGGTTTCCAGCCAGGACCACAAACGTATCTTTGATGATGATCGGGGGCCGAATACCGGCGGCATGGGCGCATATTCTCCGGCTCCCATCGTAACGCCGGCGCTCTTTGACGAGATCATGGAAACGATCGTCTATCGCATCCTCGACGGCCTGGCTCGCGAGGGTATCACCTATAGAGGGATACTCTACGCCGGGATCATGATCACCGGAGATGGTCCAAAGACGCTGGAGTTCAATGTCCGGTTCGGCGATCCCGAAACAGAAGCGATCATCCCGCGCATGAAATCGGATCTCGTAGAGGCCATGCTGGCGGTCAGCGAGGGGACGTTGCGCAAAGTCGCCAGATCCGGCGGGTTGAAATGGGATCCTCGCGCCTGTGTCTGCGTGGTGTGCGCTTCCGGGGGGTATCCCGGGGAGTATGAGAAGGGCAAGGTCATCACGGGCCTGGATCAGGTCGCCGGAATGCAGGATATAATGGTGTTTCACTCCGGCACCGCGCGGATTCCGTCTGACCCGTCAGCGCAGAATATTGTTACTGCCGGCGGCCGCGTGCTGGGGGTGACCGGGCTGGGCAATACCATCCGGGAAGCGATCCGCACCACCTACGCTGCGGTGGACAAAATTCATTTTGACGGGATGCAGGCGCGTCGCGATATCGGCAAGAAGGCGTTATAATTTTGCCCTTGTGGGTGTATACCCCGCGCAGATCGGAATTGCGCGGGTATTGCCCTTGTGGGCGTACACCTTGCTGCTAAGGAAGCGCAAGTGTTGCCCTTGTGGGCAAGGAGGTAAACGAGTGAAGACAGTCAGCATCATCATGGGCAGTCAATCCGATCTGGAAACGGTGCAGGGAGCGATCGGCATTCTCAAGGAATTCAAGGTTGATTATGAAGTGAAGGTCCTTTCCGCGCACCGCACCCCGAAAGAGCTGGCTTCCTACGTGGAAGCGTCGGCTCAAAAAGGGACAAAGGTTTTTATTGCCGCGGCCGGCGGCGCCGCCGCCCTCGCCGGAGTGATCGCCGCGCATACCATCCGTCCGGTCATCGGTATCCCTGTCGAGACGTCCAGTCTTAAAGGCATGGATTCCCTGCTTTCCACGGTTCAGATGCCGGCGGGGATCCCGGTAGCCAGCATGGCTATCGGCAGCGCCGGAGCAAAGAACGCCGCGTTGTTCGCCATTGAGATCCTCGGAGCTTTTGACGCCAAGATACACAACAAACTTCAGGCATACCGCGAAGCGCTGAAGGCAAAAATAAAGAGCATTAAACTCGATGTGTAAACGGTTATGAGCGCGACGAAAATTATCAAGATAAACACCGGTCAACCCGATGAGCACGCTTTATATCAGGCTGCGGAGATGATCCGCCGCGGCAAGCTGGTGATAATTCCCACGGAGACTGTTTATGGCATTGCCGTCAACAGCGCCGACGAGCGCGCGGTTGAACGGCTGGCGGCGATTAAACAACGGCCGGACAACAAGCCGTATTCTTTGCATATCGACGTTCCGGAAAAGATTGAAGAGTATGCGACGGACATCCCGGTAACGGCATTCAAGCTGATCGACCGCTTCTGGCCGGGGCCGTTGACCCTGATTTTCAAGGCCAAGCGCGGCGGGACGATCGGGATCCGGCTGCCCGATGATTACGTCGCTCAACGGGTTATCGGCCTGTCGGATGTCCCGGTTATCTGCCCGTCGGCAAATCCGGCCGGCCAGCCGCCGCCGCTGACCTGCGCGGACGCGCTGGCGGACCTGCGGGGAAAAGTCGACTGTGCAATTGATACCGGTCGTACCCGTCTGGGGGTGGAGTCGACGGTCGTGGATGTGACGGTCAAGCCAATACGGGTGCTGCGCGAAGGGGCGATCAAGGCCGACGATATCATGCGGGAAGCTTCCCGTAAGATTATTTTGTTCATCTGTACCGGTAATTCCTGCCGTTCGGTCATGGCCGAAGGCCTGTTACAGAAGAAACTGCACCAGATGGGGCGCGACGATATCGACGTTCTTTCCGCGGGGATCATGATGGCCGACGGCCTGCAGGCCAGCCCCGAGACGATCGAGCTCTTGCGGCGGGAAGGGGTGGATGTTTCGGGGCACCGTTCGCACCGGGTCAGCGAGACGATCCTGCGTAAATCCGACCTTATCCTGGTCATGGAGCATCATCAGGAAAACCGGATACTGCAGATGGATCCCGGGGTCAAGAACCGGCTGTACCTGTTGAAAGAGTTTGCGCATGGCGACGGGGTGGATGTGGATATCCCCGATCCCATCGGCAGGAACATGGATTACTACGAATTTACCTTCGCGGTGATCAAGGAAGCCGTGGAGAAGGTAAGTCAGCTTATGTAGGAGGTGGAGAGATGGAAACGCTGGTGCTTGCGTGCGATCATGGCGGATTCGCGTTGAAAGAGGCGCTGCGAAAGTTCCTGGTGCGTAAAGGCTATGCGGTAAAGGATGTCGGCGCCTTTTCCCGGGAGCGGGTGGATTATCCGCTCTACGCATACGCGGCCGCGCGATTGGTATCCAGCGGAAAGGTCAAGCGGGGGATTATCATCTGCAAATCGGGTATCGGCAATTCCATCGTGGCGAACAAACTTCCCCGCGTGCGCGCGGCCTTGTGCTATAATATAACCGCTACGCGGTTGTCCCGGCAGCATAACGACAGCAATATCCTGGTGCTGGGGTCTTTGTTCGTTTCTCCGGCCCTGGCTAAACGGATGGTTACGGTGTGGCTTAAGACGCCGTTCGAAGGCGGCAGGCACGCCAAGCGCTTACGCCAGA
>JAKLGJ010000001.1 GCA_022710715.1 Candidatus Omnitrophota bacterium | reverse complement strand
GAATGAGTTTTTCCCGGTTCTGCCCGGTTTGATCGTTCTGGGCGCAAGCGGTACCATCGACGCCTTTCGCTGGCTGTACGCCTATCGCGTCAGCCTGATCGCGCAGAAGATCATGAAAAGCTCGCTCTATTCGCAGGCGCACAAAAAGTTCATACCGTTCGTATTCTTCGGGGTGCTGGTGCCCAGGGATGCCCAGATCCTGCTGGATATGGATAATTTGCACCGGTTGCGTTACCGCGGGAATATCGATCCCGAGCTGGAATTTTCGTATCTGGTTGAGCAGTACCTGGTAAAAGGATCGGCGCATCGTGCCATGCCGACCTGGGACCGGATGAAGGAAAAACACCTGTTTTAATCCACTAAAGGGGGATCTATGTGCACGATAGGCTATCACAGGAATCTGAAGCTCATTTTCAAGAACCGGGATAAGGCTTCGCCGACGGACGAAGTGGTCATTGTCCGCCCGGCGTTTCTGGCGGTGAAGACCGAAGGTGCGGATTATTACAGCGTCGCGATCAACCGCTACGGCTGCGCGTTCGCCAGCGCTGCGGTGAATACTCCGCGTTGGACCGCGCTGGTCATGTCCGGCAAGGATAAGGAAGCCCGCCTGCAGTCCCAGAAGGAGAATGCGGGTCTGGTCAATCCCATGATCATGCTTTCACGGTTCCTGCCCCAGGCGCGCGGCGTTGACGAGCTTGCCCGGAAACTGCTTGATTCCGGCGCGGATTTCATGGGATACAATATCCTGCTCGCCGATTCCGAGAAAGCCCTGCATCTGGAGGTGCACGGCAGAAAATCCCATCTGACGGTATTGACCCAGGATACGGTGATCACCAACCATTTTCTTACTCTCGAACACGGACCCAGGAAGAGCCAGGATTACCCCAGTTCGTATAAGCGCATGCAGTCGGCAAAGCAGCAGATCAAGGCTGCCGTTTCCATCGAGGATATCTTCCAGATGCTTACCGCCCGCGAGGATGAGCATGCGGACGGCCTCTGGCGCTCCGGCGTTTTCTCGACTGTCTCTTCGACCGTGCTGGATCTGGAATCACACGCGCTGCATTATTCCACCGACCCCGAGAAGGAGTTTGCCCGGGTCACCGGAACTACGCCCGCCAAAGGATCGGAGCGGATATTCCTGGAGATGTCGCGTTATATAGACCTGCCCACCTACCACAATATAGAGAGGGGCCATCCGTATTACGTCGAGATGATCGATGAGATCAAGGCGCAGATCAAGGCCCGTTCGAAACCCCCGAAAGCTTCCGCAAGGAAGGCGGAGAAGGTCGTGCGCGTGCTCGAGCTCGGCGCCGGCACCGGGTTGTGTTCGCTGGAGCTGGTTAAATTCCCCTTTGTAAAACTTGATGCGCTGGATATCGACAGCGAATGCTGCAAGATCCTTTCTTCCCATCCGGAACTGGCCGGGGTCAATGTCATCCGCGGGGACGCCTCCACTTACTGCAAGCCACAGGAGTACGATATGGTCATTTCAACCTTTGCCCACGACCATATCCATTACAATAAACGGTTTCTCTTCGCCAAAAACATATTCAATAATCTCAAAAAAGGCGGCGTTTATATAATGGGAGGAGAGATACTGCCGTATTTTTCCAATGACCTGGAGCGCAAGGCTTCACTATTCCGGTACCATAACTTCATTATTGCCGAAGCCCTTACCCAGGGCAGGGTGCAGCTGGCGGAATTGGAGAATAACGCCCTGAAGTCAGGGTTGGATATGGTCGGTGATTTTAAACGCCACGAGTCGATGTTTGAAGAGGAAATGCGTTCGGCGGGTTTTACCCTGCTGGAGAAGAAGAAAATGGGGCCGCTGGAGCATCATGACCGGGGAGGTGTGTTTGTCTACGTCTATCAAGCCTGAAAAGAAACGGGTACTGGTAGTTGCAGCGCATCCCGATGACGAGACTCTGGGATGCGGAGGCACGATCCTCAAGCATATCTGCGCCGGGGATGCCGTGGATTGGTTGATCATGACCAACGTTTCGCAGGAACAGGGATTTGACCGGGGTTTTGTCGCCCGGCGTCAGCGCCAGATCCGGCAGGTGGCAAAAGCATACGGCTTCAGACAGGTGCATATGCTGGATCTGCCTACCACCAGGCTTGATTGCGTGGCGCGCGGGGAATTGGTTAAATGCGTTTCCGGGGTAGTGCAGAAAATCAGGCCGGACATCCTCTACGTGCCGTTCATCAACGATGTCCATTCCGATCACGAGATCACCCTGAAAGCCGTGTTAAGCGCCACCAAGAGTTTTCGTCTGCTTTCGTTACGGCAGGTTCTCGCTTACGAGGCGCTTTCAGAGACCGAATTCGCCCTGCCGATACGTCAGAAAGTGTTCGTGCCGACAGCCTTTTCCGATATCAGCCGGTTCATGGAAAAAAAGTTGAAGATCATGCGTATTTACAAAGAAGAGCTTAAAAAGGCGCCGTTCCCCAGAAGTCTGAAGAATATGCGCGCGCTGGCCTGTTTCCGCGGGTCCACCGCCGGGGTTGACTACGCCGAGGCATTCATGATCCTGAAAGAGATCGTTTGACGGTCAGGGAAGAAGACTATGTATAAAGGAAAGTCGGTGCTGGGGATCATTCTGGCGCGCGGCGGGTCCAAAGGTCTGCCGAACAAGAATATCATGCCGTTATGCGGGCATCCGCTCATCGCCTGGAGCATCCGGTGCGCGCAAGCGTCGAGATACATCGATAAGGTTCTGGTAAGCACGGATTCTGCGGCAATCGCTTCCGCGGCCAGGCGTTACGCGGCGGATGTGCCGTTCCTGCGCCCGAAAAGACTGTCAAACGATTCTGCCAGCAGCGTTGAAGCTCTGGCGCACGCGCTGCGCTGGCTTGAACGCGGGGGGGAGACGTTCGACGCTCTGGTATTGCTTCAGCCGACCTCGCCGCTTCGGCTTCCGCTGGACATAGACGCGGCTCTGCGCAAACTCTACCTGCCCGGGGTCCAGGCTGTAGTCTCGGTATGCCGGTCGGAACATCCGCACTGGTGGATGAACGTCCTGCCCGCGGACGGGAACATGGCGCATTTTATCCATCCCCGGGCCCGGCATGCGAATCGCCAGCGATTGCCCGAGTCATACCGGCTTAACGGCGCCGTGTATGCCGCGCGGTGGAAGTATTTTTTGCGCGCTAAAAGTTTCTTCGGTCCCGGTACGTACGCCTGCAAGATGCCGGCGCAGCGTTCGGTGGATATAGATACCGCGGAAGATTTTGCCCGCGCGCAGTTCCGGATGGAAGAAAACAAAGGATCATACGGTTATGTCGCATTGCATAAGGATCATCCCCCGGCTGGATATAAAAGGGCCTAATCTGGTCAAAGGTATTCATCTGGAAGGGCTGCGGGTGCTGGGTACGCCGGAGCAGTTCGCCAGGTATTATTATGAGAACGGCGCGGACGAGCTGCTCTATATGGATATCGTGGCCAGCCTGTATAACCGTAACAGCCTCCACGATATTATCGCCAAAACCGCGAAAGAAACCTTCATCCCTTTGACGGTCGGCGGCGGGTTGAGGAGCATCGCGGATATGCGGGCAGTGCTGCGAGCGGGCGCCGACCGGGTGGCATTCAACACCGCGGCCATCAACGAGCCCGCCCTGATCACCAGGGCGGCGCGGGAATTCGGCTCTTCGACCGTGGTTATTTCCATCGAAGCGATCAAACAGCTGGATGGCGCTTACCTGGCCTATACGGACAACGGCAGGGAATATACCGGTCTGGAAGTCCTGCAGTGGGCGCGCCGGGCGGAACAACTGGGAGCCGGCGAATTGCTGGTGACTTCCGTGGATCGCGAGGGCACGGGGTCGGGATTCGATCTGGAATTGGTCAGGATGGTAACGGACGCCGTCTCCATTCCGGTCATCGCCTGCGGAGGCGCCGGCCGGCCGCTCGACGCCGTCGCGGCAGTACAGGACGGGCATGCCGACGCCGTGGCCGTGGCTTCATTGCTGCATTACCATTTCGTACAGCATTATATCGATACCATAGAAGTGTCTTCGAACCGTGAAGGTAACCGCGAATTTTTAGCCAGCGTGAACAGGATTGCGACCAATCCCTGCGCTTCCATTGGGCAGATCAAAGAATGCCTGGAGGCCGCCGGTTTGGAGGTGCGTTGCACCGCCGGGGAGGAGTCTCTTCCAAGATGATAGAACCTGCCGGCGGCTACATAGCCGTAATCGACTATGGCATGAGTAATTTATTCAGCGTGATGCAGGCCTGCGCAGGCGTCGGCCTGAAGGCGGTGATCACTTCCGATCCCCGGGTACTCTCGAATGCCGCGGGCGCGATCCTGCCGGGCGTAGGCGCTTTCGGATATGCCATGACCGAACTCGAGGCGCGCGGCCTGGTATCCGGGATCAAGTCTTTTATCGCGCAGGGTAAGCCGCTGATGGGTATCTGTCTGGGCATGCAGTTGCTTCTGGATTCCAGCGATGAGTTCGGCGCTTCCCGGGGACTGGGTATTGTCCGGGGCGCAGTCAGGCGTTTTCCCGGCGTCGATGCTGCCGGACAAAAAGTGCGCATTCCTCATGTGGGCTGGTCCAGGGTTTTTCTGCCCGAGGGAAAAACAGGCGTCGATCCGATCCTGAACGGGATACCCGACCGCGGATATATGTATTTCGTGCATTCCTATTATGTTCAGACGCAGGAAAACGTGAGTATCCTGCAATCGGTTTACGGAGGTGCCGCTTTTTGCAGCGCTTTAAGGAAGGGCGCGGTGACGGCTTTTCAATTCCATCCGGAGAAAAGCGCCGGCATGGGGCTGCGCATTTATCGGAATTTCAAAGACGAGATCGTTAAAGGAGGACTGCATGGTCGAGAAGAAGGACGTGATCAAGCTGTACAATCTTCCGCGGGAGGTTAAATACTGCAAACGCTGCACTATTTCCAACCAGCGGCCGCGGATCACTTTCAATGAGGAAGGGGTATGTTCCGCGTGTCTGTTCGCGGATATCAAGAAGACCCGGATAGACTGGAACCAGCGCGAAGCCGAGCTGCGCGAGATGTTGAGCAAACTCAAACGCAAAGACGGCGGTTATGAAGTGCTCGTCGCTGCCAGCGGCGGCAAGGACTCGGGTTTTATCGCGCATGACCTGAAATACAACTACGGGATGAATGTGCTCACCGTCACTTGGGCCCCGCATCTGTATACCGATATCGGTTTCAGGAATTTCCAGGCGATGTGCCAGGTGGGCGGCCTGGACAATATCCTGGGCACCCCCAACGGCAGGATACACCGCAAGCTGACGAAGCTCGCTTTCGAGATCCTCGGCGATCCGTTCCAGCCGTTCATTTACGGTCAGACCAATTTCCCGCTGCGCATCGCGGCAAAGTTCGATATTCCCGTAGTGATGTACGGAGAGAACGCCGAGGGCGAGTACGGCGGGGATATGAAGAGCGCGTTCACGCCCACGCGTCCGGTGGCCGACCAGAAGAAGTTCGGGTTCTCCGGTCTGGGGCCGGAAGACCTGGTCAAATACGGGATCAGCGAGGCGGACCTGCAGCCGTACCTGCCGCCCGGCGTCAAAGAGATGGAAGTGTTCAAGAATCAGATCACGTTCTACGGTTATTACAAGAAGTGGACGCCCCAGGAGAATTACTATTATTGCTCCAAGAACACCGGTTTTGTCGCCAATCCGGTCCGGTCGGAGGGAACCTATTCCAAATATGCTTCGCTTGACGATAAAACCGACGGGTACCATTATTATCTGGCTTTTATCAAATTCGGTATCGGCAGGGCGACCAGCGATTCCGCGCACGAGATCCGGGACGGTCATCTGACCCGGGAGGAAGGGGTGAAGCTCGTCCAGAAATACGACGGAGAATTTCCCAAACGGCATTTTAAGGAATTCCTCGAGTATTGCGACATTACCGAAGACTATTTTAACGAAGTGATCGACAGCTGGCGTTCGCCGCATCTGTGGGAGAAGGTCGACGGCGAGTGGAAGCTGCTGCACCGGGTGTCCTGAATATGTTCATCAATCTGGCGTCGGTTAATGACCCGTCTTTTTTTGAAAAAAGCTTTTTCTGGCCCGTAGCGGAACCGGAGAAAGACCTGCTCTATGACCGGTTGGTCGCCGCAGGGATCGCTCTGATCGATAACGAGACCGACCAGTTGCAGGAAGAGATCATCAGGGTGTTCGTCCCGTATCTGATTTTGTACTTTTTTACCGTGTATATGTCGCAAAGGGTGATCGACGGTTTCAAACAACGCGGCGAGCGCATAGATAAGTATACGCCCAGCCCGATAGATTTCTATTCGTGGCTGATCAACGGCACGCGCCTGGACGCCCGTTTCTTTGTCAAGCGGCCCGTATCCTACGCCGACCCGAAAACCCTGGCCAAGTACGCGATCAGAAAATTGCTGTGGAGACCGACGCAGCAGGTATTGCTTAATTCCAATATTACCGTCGAATCGTATCTAAAAATGAACGGCGTCCGGTTCTTCCGGAGCAAAACCTATGACTGGTTTTCGCCTTTTGACCGTTTCGAGGCTCCCGTGGCGGTCAAGCCGGTGTTGGGTGGAAAGATATTCGGTTATTTCCGCGACGCAGCGATGCCGATGACCGTCTCCGACGAAGCGCAAAAGCATCTCAAGGATTTTATCGACTACAGCGTCGCGTTCATCGCCGGCACGATCGGCGTATTGAAACAAAAGTCTTTGACCGGCAGGGTGCGCAGGCTGTATACCGCCACCCAGGGGGCTTTTTCGACCCGAGTCGTTTCCACCGCGGTGAAATCGCAGGGCGGCACGGTGTGCGCATTTCCCCACGGCGGCGGTTTTTTCTGGGTGGATTTTCCCGGTTACTGGCTGGTTGAGCAGCTTACCGCGTCCACATTCTTCTGTTACACGCAGGCAGAGCGGATCGGGCGGGAGCGGCAGGCGGCAGCGCTGAAGAGGCAACCGACTGCTTCGCTGGAAGTCCTTCCCGATAACGGCGCGCACCGTACAGGATCCGGCAGTTACGGCCGTATCCGCCGGGTGATGTTCCTGTCGGGCAGTTTCAGCGGGGATCGCACTTTCGTCGGTTTGCTCTCGGAGATCCAGCGGTTCGATCTGGAAGTCAGGATCGTCAAAGAACTTCTGGCCTGCGGGCTGAAGGTCGTGGTGAAATTTCACCGGAAATCGCGGGCCCTGAAGCAGCAAACCGCATTCTTTTCGCAAATGTTCGGAGGTTCCGTCGAGATCATGGATACGCCCCTTACCGAAATGCTGCGCCGGGGTTGCGCCGCGGATGCATTCGTGTCCGAGAACATTACCGGCGGGTCATTGGTCGAGGTGATGAAAACCGATAAACCCGTGATCCTGTTCACCCCGCATCCGTACCTGTTATCCGAAGATGTGCGTGAGCAGTTCCTCCGGCGGGTGCGGATGTTCGTCTGCCGCATGGACGAGAATAATCGGGCGGTGTTCGACAAGGATGAAGTGCACGCGTATTTCCGCAAAGAAAGCTACAGCTATACCTATGATCTGGTTAATCGTTTTACCAACAGCCAATTCGAGTATTAACCTATGGCACTGATAAAATTCATTTTTTCGTTTTTGAGCGCCCGGGAAAAGAAAATGTTCCTGGGGCTGATGCTGCTGATGATCCTGCTGGCGCTGCTGGAACTCGCAGGATTCAGTTCGATTTTTTCCTATATCACTCTGCTGACCGATCCGGAACTGATCCAGCGCAACCGGCTGCTCGCGCGGATCTACTCCGGTCTGCATTTTACGTCGCAGCGCCACTTTTTCCTGTTTCTGGGAAGCGGCGTTTTCGTGGTGCTGGTTGTACGAGGTCTGGTATCGGCGGCGAACCTTTATTTTCAGAGCCTGTTTACCGCTCATCTGCGCAACCGTCTTTCCATGGAGCTGTTGGGAGGATACGTGCGCATGCCCTACGTTGAATTCCTCTCCGTCAACACCGCAGTCCTGACTAAACACCTGTTGGAAGAGGTTTCGAACGTGGTCTCGAGCATCAGCACGTTCCTTAACCTCTTGACTGAAAGCATCGTGTCTCTGACGCTGGTGCTCTTGCTGCTGGTGGTGGATCCGGTGCTGGTGCTGCTGGTTTCTTTGAGCATCAGCCTGTTGACCTTCGGTATCATCAGTACGACGCGTAAACGCATTTCTGCCATCGGCAGGGAAAGCGAATTATGCAGCCGGAAGATGTTCAAATCCACGTATGAGATACTGGGGGGATTCAAGGACATCAAGGTTTGTCATTCCGAAGGGTATTTTATGTCGAAGTTCGAATCGGCGCTTACCATCGGCTCGCGCCTGGGCGTACGGCTGAAGATGATCGCCGGTTTGCCCGGAATGATCCTGAATCTCGGCGCTTTCGCTTTGCTGCTCTTGACCCTGCTGTATCTGCTTGCGTCGCGCGGCAGTATTGCATCGGCGCTGCCGGTGATCAGCCTGCTTGCGCTCACGGTGCAGAAGTTCCTGCCCTCCGCAGACAAAATATTCAATTCTATCGGCATGATCAAGAAATATGCGCCTGGAGTGGAGATTATCAGCAGCGCTCTGCGCCAGAGCAAACGCGGCAGCAGTAGTGCCGCAGCGGGCCGGCACCGGTTCTCGTTCGATAAGAGTATTGCTCTGGAGCATATCGATTTTCTTTATCCCGGTGCACACCGCAAGGCGCTGTGCGATATATCCCTGCGTATCGGCAAGAACAGTTCGCTCGGGATAATCGGAAGTTCCGGCGCAGGTAAAAGCACTTTTGTCGATGTTCTGCTGGGGCTTCTGCCTGTTTCCAGCGGCCGGATTGTCTGCGATGCCAAGGTGCTGGAAGAAGCGAACCTTAACGATTTTCACTCTATAGTCGGCTACGTGCCCCAGCAGACATTTTTGCTCGATGATACGATTGCGGTCAACATTGCTTTCGGGGCAGAGGTTGATGCCCAACGCATGGAGAAAGCCGTACGTATTGCCCAGCTCACCGAATTCATCGCTTCTTTGCCGCTGGGGCTGCAAACCGAGATCGGGGATAAGGGCGTGCGCATTTCCGGCGGGCAGCGCCAGCGGATCGGTATTGCCCGGGCGCTTTATCGTGAGCCGACCATACTGATCCTTGACGAAGCTACCAATTCTCTCGACTCGGTTACCGAGAACAGTTTCAACGAATCGCTTAAAAACCTGATGGGGAAGATGACAATGATCATTGTCGCGCACCGCTATACCACGCTGAAATACTGTGATGCGGTGATCGTGATGAAAGAAGGACGGATCGAAGCGTCGGGGTCTCTCGATGAGCTTTCGGCGAAATCCGCGGAATTCCGCACGCTCTACGCGACGTTCGCTAAAGGAGAATTATTGTGAAGCGGATTGTGATTCTGGGCACCGGCGAATATAACTGGAACGAGCTGGCTTTTGTTTTTCCGGTCAAATATCATCAACGCGATTTTGCCGGGGACGGCTATCGCATTGAATACGCCAGGGACGTTGATCGGCTGAAGAAAGGCGCTTTCGCGGTATGCGTAATGAGCCGGCGCTTCAGGAACGACTGGGGCGTTGACCCGGGGCGGATCTTCCATTTCCTGCAGGATTGCCGCCGGTATTGCGAGAGGGTGTACTGGATGGATCTGTCGGACAGCAGCGGCACCACCCAGTTCGACGTGCTCCCGTACGTGGATACCTATCTGAAGTGCCAGGTTTTACGCGATAAACGGCAGTATCTGCGGCCGCACTACGGTTCCCGCATCTTTACGGATTTTTACCATGCGCGTTTCGGGATCGCCGACAGCAAACAGGATCCGCCGCATTTGAACCGTATTCCCCGGGAAGACCAGTTGTGCAAGATCAAAGCGAGCTGGAATCTGGGGATGTCCGATTACGGTTTCTTGAACAGCGCGTATGCCCGGTTGTTGTTCTATTGCGACGCTCTTCCCCGGTTCTATTCGAATTGCTGGGTGGCGCCCGGTACGGACCGGCCGCTCAAATTTACCTGCAGGCTGGGAGGCTCCTATTCCAAGGATACCGTGGCCTTTCCGCGCAAGCGCATCCAACAGATGCTTGCCGGACGGATTCCGCTTGAGCGGATCGCCAGGCCGGAATATCTCAAAGAAATCAAGCACGCCCTCGCAGGGTTGAGCCCGTTCGGTTACGGAGAAGTCTGCTACCGTGATTTCGAGCTGACTATCAGCGGTGCGGCTTTGATCAAGCAGGATATGAGCCATCTGGAAACCTGGCCGGATATCTGGCAGAAGGATATGTATATCCCTTTTAAATGGGATTTCAGCGATTTTCAGGAAAAGATGGACAGCGTGGAGCGGGATCCTGCCGGCGCCGCCCGGATAGCGCGTAACGCCCAGAACGAATACAAACGCGTGCTGGCCAGCAGAAGCGGCAAGGAGGAATTTTGCGACCGGTTTCGCAGATTGATGGGATGACAGGCCGGCAGGGCCGTTATCTTCTGCTTTTACGCTTCTTCAGCGGTTTGCGCGAGCTGGAAAACGGCAGATGGCTTCCGTACGGGTCTCCTACCATCAGCAGGCTGATCGAAGGCCTGGAAAAAAAGTCCATCGAGGCCACGGTAGTGCTGGTGTGCGGCGAGCCGGGCCAATTCAAGCATGCCCGTAAGCCGCTGGGGATTTGCGTTGACGGATTCCGTCACGTGCGTTTTGTCGCGCTTCCGTTTGTCCGCTTTACGGGTATCGGCTGTTTGGATTGCCTGTTAAACGACATCAAACATTTTTTTTATTGCGTGCGTCTAGCCTGGAAACTGCGCCCTGCGCTGGTGTACTGCGTGCGGGCTACGCAAGTGGCCGGGGCTTTTTTAACGCTCTGCGGTTTTTCGGTGGCTTTGCGGATGATGGGTGCGGCGATCTATTATCCGTTCTTCCGTAACCGCTGGAATCGGTTTAAGCATCCGTTGTTTTATGGCTCTATGCGCGCCCGTTTTGCCTGCATTATTGCCAGCATCGACGGGTCGGCGATCCGCCCGCTGCTGGAAGGTTTCGCGCACCCGCGCGCGCGCAAACAGTACCTGATCAACGGAGTGGAGAGGGCGGATGTCCCCGCGCGCCGGGCATTTGCACCCGGGCAGATGCGCATTCTTTTTGTCGCGCGTTTCGAGGACCAGAAAGGCACGCAGGAATTGCTGGTCGCATTGCGGATGCTCGCCGCGGGCCGCAGGGATTTCCAGGCGACTTTAGTAGGTTACGGGGGCAGCGAAGAACTGATCCGGGATCAGATCCGCCGGCAGGGACTGGAAGGCCTGGCGCATATTGCCGGGAAAGTCGCGCACAGCCGGATCATGGAAGCGTATATGTCGCATGAAATATTCGTTTCCCTCAACCGCCTGGGCAATCTCAATAACACCGTGCTTGAAGCCATGGCTGCCGGCTGCTGCACGCTCATGCTCGGCCGCGGCGAAGACGGAGTGGATGCGGATACCGAACGGATCATTCCCGCAGACGCCTGCGTACGGGTATCCCGTAAGGATACTGCCGCCGATCTTGCCGGCGCGCTGAAACGGCTTTTGGATTCAGCAGCAACGGTAGAGGAATATTCCGGGAAAGCGTTGCGTTGGGCTGCTGAGGCTGTCCCGACATGGGAACAACGCATCGAGTACGAGTTGAACCTGCTTGAGGAGGTTTGCGCCGGATGAGACTGCATTGTTCTATTGACGGCGGGTCCTGTCGTATCGAATGCCGCAATCATTACCGGGGGTACGGCCCGGTGGAAACGTATTCGGGGCTGCGCATCCATGTGCTTGGGGCGCCGTCGCTCTATGTGCCCTGCGCGGGGATGCAATCCGCAGAGGTCATTGCCGCGCCGGGTAACGAGCGTTCGCGGCTTATCGTGCGGGAATTGCTCAAGGTTGCAGATTACGCGCGCTGGGGCGACCATTTGAGCGGGAATTTCCTGATCGCTGTGGAATCGCCGGGCAGCGTGAATTTGATAACCGATATCGGGAATTCATTTCATCTGTTTACCGGTGCTCAAGGGGATCGGCTGGTTTTCTCCACCGATATCGATCGTTTAGCGGCTGAACTGGGAACGCAGGATGCGATTGACCTGGTTTCCGTAACCGATTATCTGATCCAGAAGAGTATTGCCTTTCCGTATACGTTCTATCGCGGCATTGCCGAGGCGGATTTTGCTTGCTGTATCCGCGTGGCATTAGGCAGTAAACCTGAGGTCTCCAGATATCGGTACTGGCTGCCGCGCAGCGGCGAAGAGTCGAAGGATTCCCGGGATATGGAAGGATTGTCCCGGAGGCTGTATGCTGCGGCGCAGCGTTCGGTCGATGAGGCTTTGGCCGGCAGGAATGCCGTGGGGTTGTTCTTGAGCGGCGGTCTGGATTCACGGGTCCTGGCTGCCCTGCTGGTGCAGCGCGGCGTCAAGGCCACGGCTTTGACTGTTTGCGACGACCGCAACAACGAAGTTGATCTGGCCGGGGAAGTGGCCCGCAGAGCCGGTTTCAAACACGAGCTGTTATTCCGGGATGCGGATTATTACCCCCGGGCCATGCCGGCATTCCTGGCAGCCGAAGGGCCGCATTTTAATTTCATCCGCTGCACGTTTTTTGGCTTTCGTGACGAGATCGCCCGCAGGGGATTTGACGCGCTTATCGGCGGGTATATGTCTGATACCCTGCTTAAACTGCATGAAGCCAATTCATTCGGCAGCTACCTGTTGGGGCGCCATCTGGGTACGCTCGAGCATATCGACCGTCGCGATGTAACCCATTTCCCGGGAGGCAGGGAATACCTGAAGCGTTTTTCTGGAATCTTGCGCGAAGAACTGCTTGAAGAAGTGGCGGCGCGCCGGCAGGCATTACTTGAAGAGTGGAAGCAGATCCGGACCGATGGATCTGCCTGGGAGTGGAGCAGGATCTGGCCGTTCATGCGCAACAAGCATAATTCCAACCTGACTACGCATATCGGCCAGTATGATTCTTTCGAGGTATTCACGCATCGCGATGTGGCAGAGGTCGCCAGGCTGGCAGCTCAGGAGATAAAACTAAACGGCAGGCTGTTCAACCGGGCGTTTTTCGGGCTGCTCAAGCCTTTCCGTGATATTCCTCTATCCGTGACCATGCTTCCTTTGTACGGAAATTACCGGATTAACGAATTCGTTATCGGCTTGAAACACTTTCTTCCCGCGCCTCTAAGGCGTATCGGGCATAAGAAGATCACCAATCCCCTGGCTACGCAGCGCAGCAATCAGGATTTTTTAAAACTCTGGGAGATCAGCCCGGGGATGCGGTCGTTAAGGAAAGCGTATACGCCGGATACGCTGGAAAAGCAGCTGCGCGCTGCCGGCAGCCCCGCGTTGGCCGAAATTCTCGATCCTGCGATTGGCAGAGTGGATTGTTTTCATATCCGGTATACCATGCTGTATCTTGATTTCTGGCTGCGTTCACGCAACTTGGCGGCAACACAGCATCAGGCGGCGATATGTTGACGGTAGAATTGGAGTCGGGTAAAGTTGTTGTTGCCTGCGCCAACCATTATCGGGGGTACGGGCCGGTGAAGACCAAAAACGGTCTTGCGGTATATATCAATGGCGCGCCGCGGCTGTATGCTCCCTGTCAGGGCAACGCAGGGGATGAACCGATTCTCGCGCAGGGCAGCGAGCGTTCGGTCAGCCTGCTGCGGGAACTGCTCAAAGAGCCGGATATCCGCTCCTGGGGCAGCCGTTTGAAGGGGAATTACTGCCTGGCGGCCGTGTCTGCCCGGGAGAACAAACTCTGGCTGATCATCGATCTGGGTAATTCCTACCAGATGTTTCAGGGCAGGAATAAGGCCAAGATTGCTTTTTCTACCGACATCGATGCGCTGGCCCGCTCTCTGGCCATGGCAACGCTGGATCTGGTTTCTATAGCGGATTATCTGACCCAGAAGAGCATCAGTTATCCGTATTCGTTTTATCAGGGGCTGCTGGAATGTCCGTATGCCAGCTGTTTGACTGTTGACACTGCGACCGGGAATATTGAGATAGGTAATTACTGGCAGCCTGTAAGCTGTCCGGACCGGCGGATCGCCCGGGATATTCGCGGCCTGGCGCAACGGCTGGAGCGGGGGATACTTGCGGAAGCCCAGGAGATACTTGCCGGCCGCGCGTCAGTGGGGCTATTCTTGAGCGGCGGCACGGATTCCCGTGCTCTTGCCGGTATACTGGCCGAGTTGGGGATCAAGGCGACGGCAGTTACTTTTGTCGACGATGAGAATACCGAGCTTGCGATCGCCCGGAAAGTGGCTAAAGCCACCGGGCTCAAACACGAGATCCTTTTCCGGGACATCGATTACTTCGAACGGTCGCTGCCGCTGTTTATGGAGAGCGAAGGCCCGCATTTCAGCTTTCTGCGCGGCGGGTTCGTCGGGTTCAAACAGAAGATACTTGATCTCGGGTTTGACGCGGTGCTGGGCGGGTATATGTCGGACAGTCTGCTTAAACTGCATGAAGCCAATGCCAGAGTGATCCGTTTCTTCGGCAGGCATCTGGGAACGGTCAAGCAACTCGATCGTACCGATCCGGCGAAGCTCGCCGGAGGCAGGCAGTACCTGCGCAGGTTCGAAGGGTTGATCAAACCGGAGCTTCTGGAGCAGGTGGCCGGCCGTCGGCGGGAGCTTCAGCAGGAGTGGGGCAAACTGCGCACTGACGGTTCGGCCTGGGAATGGAGCAATATCTGGCCGTTCATGCGCAATAAGATGAATCCGAACCTGACCACGCATATACATAATTTTCAGTCGTTCGAGATGTTTACCGAACGGACGAGCATAGAAGTAGCTGTTCTTGCCGACCAGAAAATAAAACTGAACGGCCGGCTTTTCAATATGGCGATGCGCAGATTCTACCGTCCGACCCGGAACATTCCGCTGGCCTGTACGATGATGCCGATCTTTCCGCATCCCGCGATAAACGAATGGTTGATCTGCCTGAAACATCTTCCTCCGCGCAGGTTGATGTTCCCCGCGCACGCTGAGAATTTTGGCAATGCTGCGGCGACGGCGTTGAATAAACCGGATTTTCTTGCCATGTGGGAAAACAGTGCGAGGATCAGGGTTATGCGGCAGAATTATGGGGCAAGGCTGGAGGCTCCGCTTTCTGCTCTGCAGGGTGGGGAATTACTCGATGCGGTTTTGCACAGCTGTTTGGGCTCAGGTGAGCGTTCGCATCTGTTATATACTTTGTTGTATCTGGATATCTGGAGAAATAACCATGGCGGATAAAACTGTAGGCTTGGCGGGATGCGGTTATTGGGGGATCAATCTGGCGCGCAATTTTTTCGATCTGGGAGTTTTGCATACCGTCTGCGATCCTGTTGACGCGGTGCTGGAAACGATACGCCAGAAACATCCGGGTACCGCAGTGACTGCGGATTTCGAAGCTGTTGTCTGCAATAATGAGATCAAAGCGGTAGCCATAGCCGCGCCGGCGGCGGAGCATTATCGATTGGCAAAAAGATGCCTTGAGGCCGGCAAGGATGTGTACGTGGAAAAACCGCTTGCTCTGCGCGTGGCCGAAGCGCAGGAACTGGTCATGATGGCAGAACAGAAAGGCCGCATTCTGATGGTCGGGCATATCCTGCAGTATCATCCTGCGGTGCTCAAACTCAAAGAACTGATCGAGAAGAAAGAATTAGGGGATATCCAGTATATCTATTCCAATCGTTTGAATATCGGGAAGCTGCGGACGGAGGAGAATATCCTCTGGAGTTTCGCTCCGCACGATATATCCGTCATCCTCATGCTCATCGGCAAGGATCCGGTCAAGGTAAGCTGCACCGGAGCGCGCTGCCTGGGCAGGGACGTCTATGACTCCACCATCACCGTTCTGGACTTCCCCGGGAATATCAAAGGACATATATTCGTGAACTGGCTGCATCCTTTCAAGGAACAGAAACTGATCGTGGTCGGTTCGAAATCCATGGCGGTGTTTGACGACGTGAGCGAGGAGAAACTTTGTCTGTTCCCTCATGTGATCGACTGGCAGAATAACGGGACATTGCCGGTCGCCAGAAAGGCGCAGCGACTGGTAGTGCCCATAGAGCAGAAAGAGCCGCTCCGGGAAGAGCTTGCACATTTTTTATCTTGTATCGCTGCCCGGACAACGCCCCGCACAGACGGGCATGAAGGAATGAGGGTTTTACGCGTGCTGGAAGCAGCCGAGAAAGGGCTTACAAATGATACCAACGGATAAAACAGGATATACCGCGCACGCCAGCGCGTGCATCGACCCGGAAACGACGATCGGCGCAGGGACCCGCATATGGCATTTTTCCCATGTTCTTTCCGGTTCGGTCATCGGAAAAAATTGCGTCATTGGCCAGAACGTAATGATCGGTCCGCAGGTCGCTATCGGCGACGGCTGCAAGATCCAGAATAATGTGTCTGTGTATAAAGGGGTGACGCTGGAGGAGGGAGTGTTCTGCGGCCCTTCCTGCGTTTTTACCAATGTGTACACGCCGCGCGCTTTCGTGGAGAGAAAGAATGAATTTCTCCCTACCCTGGTGAAAAAAGGCGCGACTATCGGGGCCAATGCGACCATAGTCTGCGGGGTTACGCTGGGAAGGTTCTGCATGGTCGGTGCCGGCGCCGTGGTCAAGAAAGACGTGCCGGATCACGCGATAGTTGCCGGCGTGCCCGCGGTTTTCAAGGGGTATGCCTGCGAGTGCGGCAAAACGCTCGATTTTAAGGACGGCAAGAGGGCTGTCTGCGATGGCTGTTCAAAAACATACCTGAAAAACAAAACCGGCATTCAACTCGAGGAGTCCCGATGAAGCGATCCGTTGCGTTACTTGATCTCAAACGCCAGTACCTGCTGATGAAAAAAGAGATCGATGCGGCGTTGGCTGCCGCTCTGGAAGAGCAGCACTGGATACTCGGTCCCCGGGTCGGCGCTTTCGAGAAAACCATGGCGGACTATCTGGGGCTGCCGCATGCCGTGGGAACCGCTTCCGGAACGGATTCGCTGGTGGTGGCGTTGCGGGCCCTGGCCATTACCCTGAAACAAAAAGAATATTTCGAGAAAGAGGATCTGATCATTACCACGCCCTTCACTTTCACCGCCACCGGCGACGCCATCCTGCGCTCGGGAGCCACCCCGTTATTCGTGGACATCGTGCCGGAGACGTTCAACATCGACACCCGGCAGGTCCGGGAGTGTTTGGCCTCCGGCACCTTCAAGCGGATCATCGGTATCCTGCCGGTGCATCTGTTCGGGCAGTCCGCGGACATGGATGAGATCATGGAACTGGCCGGAAAGTACGGGTTATTCGTGGTAGAGGACGTGGCGCAGTCGCTGGGAGGCACCTGGCGGGGTAAACAGCTGGGCACTATCGGCGCGGCCGGCGCTTTCAGTTTTTTTCCCAGCAAAAATCTCGGCGGATTCGGCGACGGCGGCATGGTTGCGACCGGGGATGCGCATCTGGCGGAAGTGATGCGTATGCTCACCAAGCACGGGGGAAGAGATAAATATAATGTCGATCACATCGGGTATAATTCCCGCCTGGATACGCTGCAGGCGGCTGTGCTCCAGGCCCGGTTCGCGTACCTGGACGATTTCAATCGCAAAAGGCGGGCTGTGGCTGCGGTGTATGCCCGGACGCTCTCCGGTATTCCCGGAGTGCGTCTGCCGGGCTCATCGGCGCCGGCCGGACATGTTTATAATCAGTACACCATCCGGATAGAGAACGGTAAAAGGGATGACGTCGCCCAGAGGCTCAAAACCGCCGGAATAGCCACTGCAGTGTATTATCCCGTAGCTTTGCATAAAATGAAGGTTTTTCAGGGGCGCTGTTCCGTTTGGCAGGAGCTGGGTGCTTCAGAAAAAGCCTGCAGCGAGGTCATCAGTATTCCCGTTGATCCTCTGCTGAATAACGAAGAGATCGACTATGTCTGGCATTCATTCAAAGAAGCGGTTATCTCAAAATAAAGGAACCTGAAAGGAGTTGTGCGTGAGTAAATTATCTTTTGTGCGCAGCACCATGGACTGTTACGGCTTCGCGGATTGCCTGACTATGCTCTTTTCGGCCGCCCGGTACGGGGTCTCCAAACATATCCTGCGCAGGCGGTATATGCAACGGCGGGTTTTCGATTACTCCATGCTCCTGGATCTCGATGACCGGGGTATTTCCAAAACCCTGGTTCTTCTGGGGAAGCGGGAAATGGAACACCGCTATATACTGCAGAAGATACTTAAACCCGGAATGACCGTGATGGATATCGGGGCTAATCTGGGATACTACGTGATGATGGAGGCGGGTCTGGTCGGTCCCACGGGAATGGTTTATGCCATCGAGCCTTCTCCCGGTAATTTCTCGATCCTGGAGAAGAACATCGCTTTGAACAAGGCGGCCAATGTACAGGCGTTCAATCTGGCGATATCGAATAAAGTGGGAGAAGCGGAATTCTTCCTTTCGGAACTCTCCAACCTGAACACGTTCCATCCCGGCTCCGCCAACAGCGCGGTCAAGTCTAAGAATCGCACGAATCGTTCGATCACCGTCAAAACCGAGGATATCCGTACGTTTATCGTCGATAAGCGCTCGATCGATCTGATCCGCATGGACATCGAGGGGCATGAAGTCGAAGTTTTCGAGAATATCGCCGAAGCGGTGGTCAAAGACGGTTTTTCAGCGATGATCCTTTTCGAGACGCACATCAGCAAGTATAACGATGCCTCCCATAACATGCGCAAACAACTGCAGCGGCTTTTCGCTTTAGGGTATAAACCTGTTTATTGCGCTTCATCCGACGAGAAAACGACGGTGCTGCGTTCGATGGGGTATACCCCCGAAACCGTGATAAAAACCGATTTCAGCACCCGCGGGATATATACGACAGTCTCGCTGCAGGACCTGGAAACCTGTGTGTGCGACAAGGGCGGTATCCGGACCGTGCTTCTACAGAAATGAGGCCTGATCAGTGCGCAGATTCAAAGTGGCGATGGTTATCGGTCAATTCGCGCCGATCGTCGGCGGAGCGGAGCGGCAATGCCTTAAATTGTCCAAAGAGCTGCTGAAGCGCGGGCATGAGGTGCGCGTGTATACCGCCTGTAATTATCCCGCGCGTCCCGGCTGGGATACCGTCGAAGGGGTCGAGGTTTTCCGTGTGGGCTATCCGGTTGTCGTGGTAAAAGATAAGAAGATAGCGGGACTGGGCGGTTTATGCCGCTATGGAATGGCCTATGAGCTTGTTCGCGCTTCGGCTTCTTTTGAGCTGATGCATGTGCATCAGGGACTGTGGCCGGTGTTTTCAGCGGCAGTAGCGAAAAAAATAGCGCGCAAGCCCGTGGTGTGCAAGATCGCCAATTCCGGCGTCCGTTTTGACCTGGCCATGCTCAAAAAGGATGGTTTAGCCGGGTTCATCGGGGAACGTCTGGTTAAACGACAGGTGGATGTGTTCGTGGCTACCAGCGCTGCGGTAAAAACCGATCTGCGCAGCGCGGGCGTACTGGAAGATAAGATTGCGTCGATCCCCAATGGCGTTGAGATAGGCGAGAAGATTGCGCATCATCCTGCCGAAAAGACGGTTTTTGTTTTTGTGGGTAGTCTGACGGCCAAGAAAAATGCGGCGGCAATGATCGAGAGCGCGCGTCAGTTACAGAGAGCATGGGCAGGTTCTTTTGAGATGCTGCTGGTCGGCGCTGGACCGGAGAGGATGCGCCTCGAGCAGCAAGCGCGCGCCGCCGGCGTGGGCGGATCGGTGCGCTTTTGCGGTGCGACCGGCGCTGTAAGCCGCTTCCTGTCCGGGGCGCATGTTTTTGTGCTCCCTTCATTGACCGAAGGGTTATCCAACGCCGCATTGGAAGCGATGGCTGCCGGGTTGCCTTTGATCTTGAGCGATCAGGGAGGCAATCCCGATCTGATCGATAAAGGGGAACCTTTTTCGCCGGGCGTGCTGAAGGGCAGTAACGGTTTTTTATGCGATATCCATTCACCAAGGGCGCTGTCCGGCGCCATGGAGTACTGTTTGCGCCATCCGGTAGAGACGATAGCGATGGGACTGTACTCCCGGCATCTGGCGGAAAGCCGCTATTCGATGGGACGAACCGCCGAATTATACGAAATGCTCTATGGCAGGCTTCTGGAGCAAACCGGGAAGGCCGCTTACTAGTATGAAGATCGTTTTCTTGATCGCGAATATCGATACGCAGACCGGCGGGATGGAACGCCAGGCTTTGCAGCTGGCAGCTGTGTTGAAGAAGAGAGACCATCAGGTTTTTTTTATTTCGCCAACCTATACCGACGTTTGGCGCCGGCAAAAACTCTCCCTGTTCGGCCGGATCGAGGGGATCCGGGTGGTGCGGATCCCTTTCTTGAAAGGTTGCGCTTTTCTGAATGCGGGTTTGTATGCGCTGTTCGGCGTCTCCCTGTTAGTGATGCTCCAGGGCAGATATTCGGTTATCCATGCCCATCAAATCTACACTTCGGGAGTTGTCGCCGGCCTGGCCGCCTGCGTGCTGCGCAATAAGACCGTGGTGGTCAAGAACGGGGCGGGCAATGCCACCGGCGATATCGCGGTTCTGAAAACGCTGAGGGGTTGGAGGACGCTGGTAAACTTGATCAACGGCTGCAAAGCGACCATCGTTTGCGTGAATGAGGAGACCAGGCGCGAATCCGAAAAAGCCGGATTCAAGCGGGTGGTAACTATTCCCAACGGCATCGACCGGCAGCGTTATTCCCTGGCAGGAGCCGGGAAGAAAGAGGCGCTGCGCGCGCAACTCCTGGAGGTTCAGCCGGAGGGGGATATGGTGCTCTTTGTCGGACGGCTGGGCCCGGAAAAGAATGTTGCCACCCTGATCAAAGCTTTGTCGCTGGTTAAACACGACTGTTTCCTGAGTATCGTGGGCGACGGCGTTTTAAGGAAAAAACTTATTGATTTCGCTGCGCACTGCGGCAGCGCGCACAAAGTTGTTTTTGCCGGCGCCAGCGCCGATGTGGCCAGGTGGTATCGCGCGGCCGACGTTTTTGTGCTGCCGTCGTATTCCGAAGGGATGCCGAATGTTCTGCTGGAAGCCATGGCGAGCGGCCTGCCGGTGATCGCGTCCGCCATCCCCAGCATTCAAGAGATAATCGATGACGGGTACAACGGCTTGCTCTTTCCGCCGGAAGATGAGCAGAGGCTGGCGGATCAGATCGACAGGATCCTGGATAACCGGGCGTTTTCCGAGCAGGTCACTGCGCGCGCCCTCGGTTGTATCGAAGCGCGATTTGATTTTTTACGGGTCGCGCAACAGTATGAGCAGATATATCTACGGAAAGGCTGATATGCTACCAACGTTATTGAGCGATGTTTCCAGTTGTCTGCGTGATCCCCGGCGCCGGGTGATCAACATCTGCGTGTTATTGTTTGCGCTGTTCCTGCCGTTCAACGCTTTCGGGTTCACGCTGAGCGGGTTTGTTTTTCAGTTCAAAGCGACCAAAGTGTTGCTTCTGCTGGGATTCGTGCTCTGGATGAGGCTGGTGGTCAAAAAACAAACGAAGGTCATGCGCGCTCCCGGATTGTATTTTTTCCTGGGGCTGGTGGCGCTGGCTAATTTCACTTCCGTGTTGGGGGCGGCGGATGTCCGTCAAAGCCTGATCCTGGCGCTGCTGATGGTGCCGTACAGCCTCTTGGTTTTCTTTCTGACCAACGTGCTCAGGGACAGGCATCTGTTGCGTGCGTCTCTGGCGTGCCTGGCGGTTGATTCTTTTATTCTCGGAGTGCACAGTCTGGCGATCTACCTGAAGAATGACCTGGTTTTTCATACCCGATTCCAGCATTCTATCGTCGGCAATGAGATCGCGCAGTATCTTGCTTACGCTTTGATCCTGTGCGGCGCCGGTCTTTTGGCGGTCTACTTGCGGGAAAAACATGCCCCAACGCGTGTCCTGCTCGGCGCGGGAATATGCCTCTGGCTGTTTGTGAGCATCCTGCCGGCAGTAAAAATATTCCATCTGGTCACCATGGTGTTTTTCCTTTTGCTTATCTTCCTGCTGCCCGCCAGAGAGAAAATACCGGCCGGGGTTTTTTTTCTGGTCTTTATCGTTTGTTTTGTCTTTCTGCTGAATATCGTTACCATACGGAATTTTTTCATTCTTAAGCGGCAGCAGACCATGCAGGCTGCCGCTTTGGTGCATCCCGGCGAAACCGGCGCTCCGAGCCCGCCCGATCTGATAGTCGTAGATACCACCGCGAATGCGGTCAAGAACCGCTGGGCAGCGCCGATGGTGGCCGGGTCATTCGAGATCCGGGCCAGGGGAGTACTGGCCGGAATAGTCATGGGCCTGGACCATCCCTTCCTCGGCATAGGCATAGGCGAAACTGCCCGGTTTTTCGACGGGTACTCCGAGCGGGTCCGGAATAAGGCTTTGGATGAAAACTTTCTTCCCTGGTTGCCGCTTCGTGAACGGATCCTCAATAAAGCTGCCATGCCGCATTCCGTTACCAGCATATTCAATATTTTCATCAACGCTTTCGCGGAAACGGGTTTGCCCGGATTTATCGGGCTGATCGGGCTCGTGTGTGTCATTATTGGCTCATGCGTCTCCAATCTGAAAAAAGCGGTTTGGTTACGCCATAAGGATGATTACGTGCTGCCGGTTTTCTTTTCGCTTTTTGTCGGTTTGCTTTTAGGGCATCAGACGTTCTATCTGTGGATGCATCCGTGGTTATGGACGGTTATGAGCATCACGTACGCGGCTTCCCGCAAAGATAACGCTTGTGAATCTCGAGGGGAAAAAGTATAATATTTTCTTTACAGGAGGTGATACGATGTATGAACCGGGATTGATCCAGGGGGAAGTGTTTGTCGATGACCGGGGGTCGGTTTCGTTCGTTAACGGATTCGATCTTTCCCAGGTCAAACGTTTTTACGCGGTTGCCAATCATCGCATGAATTTTGTCAGGGCCTGGCATGGGCATAAGAAAGAGTCTAAATACGTTTTCGCGGCGGCCGGTTCGGCGTTAGTCGCCGCGGTCAGGATCGATAACTGGGAGAAGCCTTCCCGGGAGCTTCCCGTCCAGCGCTTCGTCCTTTCGGCGACTAAACCGTCGATTCTGTACATTCCGGCCGGGTACGCCAACGGATTCATGAATCTCTCGGAAGACGCCCGGCTGATCTTTTTCTCGACGTCAACCCTTGAAGAGAGCAAAAGCGACGATTTCCGTTTCGACGCCAGATACTGGGATCCCTGGCAGGTCATTGAACGATAAAAGAGCACTCCTATGAAAATTCTGATCGTCGGCGGGGCAGGCTACCTGGGAGGCGCGGTCACCGATATACTGCTCGGCTCGAAACACGAGCTGCGCGTATATGACCTGCTGCTTTACGAGGAAACCTACCGCAAGAATGTGCCGTTCGTGTACGGGGATATCCGGGATACCGCCAGGCTTAAAGAAGCATTGCGCTGGGCGGATACGGTTATCTGGCTGGCGGCGCTGGTGGGAGACCCCGCCTGCAGTTTAAGCGAAATATTCACCCGCCAGGTCAATACCGATTCCCTGCGTTTCCTGAAAGATACTTTCGGCGGGAAGATCATTTTCATGTCCACCTGTTCGGTCTATGGCGCGGCTGCCGGAGAACTGGACGAAAAGTCATCCTTGAATCCGCTTTCTTCGTACGCGCGTTCCAAGCTCCAGGCGGAAATGATCCTGAAAGATACCGATGCTTTGATCTTCCGATTGGGCACTCTGTTCGGGGTCAGCGACGCTTTTTCCCGCATCCGTTTCGATCTGGTGGTGAATACCCTGGTGATGCGGGCGGTGATGCACGGCCGGATCAGCATATTCGGCGGCCAGCAGTACCGGCCGCATTTGCACGTGCGCGATGCCGCCGCGGCTATCTGCGCCTGTCTGGACAGGAAAGAAAAGGGGATATATAATCTGGCGGCGGAAAATACCACTATTCTGGAACTGTCCCGGCGTTTGCAGAAATTCTTCCCCCGCATGAGCGTCGAGGCCAGCGATACCATGTTCCAGGATAATCGTAATTACCGGGTATCCAGCGCCAAGGCGACCAGAGAGCTGGGGTTCAAACCCCGTTTTTCCCTGGAGGACGGGATCCGGGAATTGAAAGCCATCCTGGAAGAGGGGCGGGTCAAAAACTCCTTTGTGAGCAGGTTCTCGAATTTTCTCTATCTGAAGCCGTTGATCTCGGAATATAATTCTCCGTTGGGAAAAGTCATCAAACAAAATATCTAAACGTATGAACGAGCTCTCCATCATAGTGCCGTGTATTTATTCGACCGACCGGCTGCCCCGGTTGATCGACGAGCTTTCGGGGTATCTGATGACCAATCCCGCGGATATCGATCTGATCGTGGTGGCCAACGAACAGGCGGTTGCGGCCGAAGATATCGTGGCGTACGTGCGCGCAAAATACCCCTGGATAAAATTCACTTTCCTGCGGCTCAACGGCGGCATACGCAGTTACGGCGCGCTGGTGCGCTTCGGCCTGGCGTATTCTACCAGCCAGTACGCCGTGCTTCTTTCCGCGCACGGCGACGACGATAGCGGGATGATCCCGCGCATGCTGGTTGAGATCCGCAAAGGATTCCAGGTGGTGCAGGCGGTCAGGTACGCGCATACCGGTAACGGGAAGAACATCCCGTTACGGTTCAAATTGTATCAGTCCGTGTACCGCGGATTGACCCGGGTCATGCTGGGTTTGAACATCAATGATTCCACGTACGGCTTCAAGATGTTCGACCGGGTCTTCCTGCAGGCCCTGGGATTGACCCAGAACGGTTTCAGCATTTCTCCCGAGATCACCTTTAAAGCCCTGCTGGCCCGCGGCCGCGTCGCGTATCTGGTTTCCGCGTTCAAGGATATCCCCTTAAGCAGGGATTTTAAACTGTACAAAGAGGGCATCGGCTATCTCTGGCTGCTGTACCGGGGCTGCATGCATCGGCTGGGAGTAAGCTGGTTTTAAGATGATCAAACGCGCCTGTATCGTTATCCCCATGTATAATGAAGAACGCCACGCCCGGCAGAGCGTTGGGACGATCCTGGCCGGCGTCCGGTCGTTGCCGGCTGAAGTCAGGCTGGTCCTGGTCGACGATGGATCGGCCGATCGCACGCGCGCGCTGCTTGAAGAATGCGCGGCGGCGTCCCCGGATATCGTTACGGTTATCGTCCACCCGCGGAATAAAGGCTATGGCGCGGCCCTGCGCACGGGGATAGCGTTTGCCATCGATAACGGTTACGAATATGTGCTCTTCATGGACAGCGATCTGACCAATCATCCCCGGTATCTGCGCGCGTTTTACGATCGCATGCTTGAAGGAGTAGATTATATCAAGGCCAGCCGGTACGGGAAAAACGCCGGGGTTTCCGGCGTGCCCTGGCACCGCCGTCTGGTTTCCTTTTGCGGGAACAGCGTAGCCCGGTTGCTCTCCGGTGTGCCGCTGCATGATTTGACTAACGGGTTCCGCGCCGTGAAGACTTCTCTCCTGGCAAAGATCAGGCTTACGGAGAACGGTTTTGCCGTGATCATGGAGGAATTGTTCCTGGTCAAGCCGCTGGCGCGCTCGTACGCCGAAATCCCCTACGTCCTGACCAGCCGGACGGCCGGCCAGGGCAAAACACATTTTACGTACGATCTGAAAACATACGCCGCATACCTGCGCTATGCTTTGAAGAGCGCGCGGGTGCGCAGGCCAGTTGTTTAATCCGGAAAGGACAACCATGAAGACGCAAGAAAAAAGACCGCTGGGCTTGTTTACCCAGAGAACCACCTGCAGGTTTTGTGAAAGCACGGATCTGGTGAAAGTGCTGGATTTCGGAAACGTGCCTCTGGCCGGAGGGTTCCTGAAGGACACCGAATTTTCCGAAGAGAAGTTCTATCCGCTCGAACTTAATTTCTGCCGGAAGTGCTGTCTGCTGCAGGTTAGCAACGTCGTCCCCGGCGAGGTCCTCTTCAAGAACTATTTTTATTTCTCTTCGGCGATCAGGACGCTGGTCGACCATCTGGCTGATTTCGCCCGGGAAACCACCGAGCGCTTTCTTAAGGACAGGAAGAACCCTTCGGTGTTCGAGATCGGCTGCAATGACGGGGTGATGCTCAAACCGTTCGCGCAACTCGGCGTCAAAGCCGTCGGCGTCGATCCGGCGACCAACGTGGTGAAGTCCATCGAGAGCAAGGACATCACCGTGATCAACGATTTTTTCTGCGAAGCGGTGGGCGAACGGATCAGCAGGGAATTCGGCCGTTTCGACGCCATTACCTCCAGTTATTCTTTCGCTCACATAGACGACATGATCAGCGTGATCAAGGGGGTCAAAAAACTGCTCAAGGATGACGGGGTATTCATTTTTGAAGTGTATTACCTGGGCACCTTGATCGAAGAAATGCAGTACGATATGATCTACCACGAACACATGAGTTATTATTCGCTCAAAGCCCTGGATCATTTTCTGGGGACGTACGGTATGGAGATGTTCGACACGAAATTCACTCCGGGCGTGCGTTCCGGGGCAGTGAGGTTCTATGCCCGGAATAAAGGCAAGCGTACGGATGCGGTCAGCCCGGCGGTGGAGAAGATGCGCGCGGACGAAATAAAACGCGGGTACGATAAGGCGGAAACGTTCCTGGGGTACGGCGATAAAGTCAAGGGCACGCGCACCGCCCTGATGCGGGTCCTGAACGATCTTAAGAGCCGAGGAAAGACCATTATCGGCTACGGGGCCTCAGGCCGGGGCACCACGATCATGAATTTCTGCGGGATAGACGGTAAATACCTTGACTATGTGGTGGATGACGCGCCGGCCAAACACGGTTTTTACACTCCGGGCACGCATGTGGCGATCAAACCCTGGGATGCCGTTACACAGGGTGCGTTTCCCGAGTATGCGCTCTTGTTCGCCTGGAGTTTCATCAACGAAGTCAAAAAACGCAGGGTTGATTATCTCGAACAGGGCGGTTCATTCATCGTGCCGCTTCCGGAGGTCAGCATTGTCGGAAAGTAAGCTGCGGGTCCTGGTGCTGGGTAAAACCGGAATGCTGGGGCAGATGGTATACCGGCTGCTCAGGCAGGATCGCCGTTTGCGCGTTGCGGGCACCCGGATGGACGATAAGCGGGCGGCCGGATATTTTAATGTCCTGGATGGTCCGCGCGGGTTCGCCCGGCTGATCGAAAAGACGGGGGGATGTGATTACTGCATAAATTGCATCGGTATCACCGCGAATAAGATCGACGAGAGCGATGCCGCATCGGTCAAACGGGCGCGCGCGATCAACGCGGAATTTCCCGGCTGGCTGGCCGCAGCGGCGTCCGGTTACGGTTGCCGGGTCATCCACATTTCTACGGACGGCGTGTTCCGGGGGACCAAACCGGGCTATACCGAACGGTCGCGGCCGGACTGCCAGGACGTCTACGGCAGGACGAAGTTGGCCGGAGAAGCTACAGCGGACAACTTCCTCACTATCCGCTGTTCGATCCTGGGTCCCAGTCCTCACGAAAAGGGCGGATTATGGGAATGGTTCGCCGGATTGCCTGCAGGCGCCCGGGTCCGGGGGTACAGCAATCATTACTGGAACGGGGTCACCACCCTGCAATTTGCGCGTTTGTGCCGGGAGATAATGGTCACCGGCGCTTTTGCGTCATTGCGGAAGAAATCCGCGGTATTCCATTTTACTCCCAACAGAACAGTGACCAAGTACCGTCTCCTGGAGATCCTGCGGCGCGTTTTAAAGAAAAAGATCACCTTGATCAAGGTCCGGCAGGGCAACGGCACGGTCCGGCGCATCCTGCGTTCCCGTTTCCGTTCGTTGCAGAAGCTGGTCCGGCATGCCAGGCCGATGGAAGATGCGATCAGGGAACTCGTTCACTACGAAAGGAACAAGCATGGCTAAGAAGAAATTGGCGATCATCCTGGGCATTCGGCCCGACGTTATCCGGGCTTCGCTGGTCCTGAACAAGATCAGGGCGCAGAAAAAACATGATATCGTATTCATCTGGTCCGGGCAGCATTACTCGGATAATCTCAAGGACGTTTTCTTCCGGGACCTGAACGTCGCTCCCCCGGATATCGAGCTGGGAGCCACCGGCTCGAATGACGCGGAAGTCGTGGCATCGGTGGTGTCCCGCTTAAGCCCGGTACTGGCTAAGCTCAAGCCGGAGGCCGTGGTGTTCCTGGGAGATACCAACACGGTTATGGGCAGCCTGGCTGCGGCGCAGCAGAATATCCCCATTGTGCATATCGAAGGGTGCATGCGTTCATACGACTGGCGCATGCCGGAGGAGAAATACCGTACGGTGATCGATCATCTTTCCGACGTCATCTATACCTATTTCCCGGAGTATAAGAAGCAGGGGATCGCCGAGGGGCTTAATCCGGGCAGTATCGTGCTGACTACGAATCTGATCGTGGATGTGATTAATAAATACTATTTCGACGTACAGGACAAGTTCGACCGCATGGCTTCTCCGGAATTCTTCCGCAGGCGCGGAATCGAAAAAGGCGAGTTTTACCTGATGACCTGCCATCGCCGCGAGAATGTGCATATCAAGTCGTCTTTCAAGAATATCCTCACGCTGGTCGGACAAGCTAAACGCAAAGTGTTTTTTACCGCCAGTTACCGTACTCAGAAAGTGCTCAAAGAATACGGGTTCAAACTGCCTAAAAACGTGATCATGGTCGATCCTATCGGGTATACCGAAATGCTCATCCTGATGGCGCATTCCCGGGGAGTGATCACCGATTCGGGAACGGTGGTAGAGGAGACCGCGGTGCTGCAGGTGCCGTCTGTGCAAATGCGCAAGGCCACGGAGCGGCCTCAGGTTTATGACTGCAGATCGAGCGTTAAATTCGATCCCGCCCGTTTCGAGGAGTATCCGTGTCAGACCGTTCTGGCAAAATTCGAGAATCTGTACGGTAAGAAATGGAAGCATAACCTGGGCGATGGCAAAGCTTCGCAGCGGCTGACTGCCGATCTGCTCGAACGTTTGGACAAAGGCACGTTCCGCAGGCATAAGCCTGAGGATTATCATCTGAAGATCGCCCGCTCGTACCGGGAAGATGGTCTAACGATATGATACCGTGAAAGCGTTGATCGCGTATTATGGTCTGGGGGTCGTCGCGGTTTTTGCGGCGGCGGCGGCAGCGTTGCGCTGCGGCGCCGGGCGCGGCGCTGTCAGGCTGCGCAGGGTAACGTCGGCCGTTTTCATCGCAGCGCTGTATATCCCCCTGGCGCAGCTCGGTAAATATTTCTCTTTACATCTGTATGCGGATTTTTCCCACTGGTTGAGCCTGTTGCATGCGCTGTCGGTGTACGGCCTGCCGGTGAGTTTCAGTCATGCGTTCTTCGCCCCCGGCACCGCGAATTATTTTTCCGTGCATTTTGTCCCGGGTATTTATCTGCTGGGCGGCGCGTTTTTCCTTGTCCCGTCGGCGGTCACGCTTATCCTGCTGAATACGGTGTTACTGTTTTCGGCGGCGATCCCTCTGTATAAGCTGGCCAGGGTCATGCTCAAAGACCGGATACTCACCCGGGCAGTCGTGGCGCTCTTGCTCTGGTATCCCACCTTTCAGTATACCGTGCTGTATGAATTCGAAATGCTGCGGTTCTGTATTCCCGTTTTTCTCTGGATGCTCTATGCCTGGGAAGCCAGAAAGAATCTCCTGTACTGGGTAATGGTTGCGGCCGCGGTCCTGGTCAGGGAAGAGGTGGGATTAACCGTTTTTTTCTTCGGTCTCTATGCCAGTATCTGGTCCCGTCGCCGCTTAACCGGCATAGCGACCGCTCTTGCCGGACTCGGCGGATTTTTGATCATTACCCGGCTGGTCATGCCGGCGTTTCGCGCGGGCGAGTATGCCCATATCGCCATGGGATCCTTCAGCGGCATGGGGACGTCGATGGCCGACGTCGCCGGATATATGGTGTCGCATCCCGCGCAGACGCTGGTGCGCATGCTGGGCGGGGTAAAACTGATGAACATCGCCATGTTCTTTGTCCCTCTGGCCGGGGCGCCTTTGTTTGCGCTGTCCGCGCTGGTGCCTTTCCTGCCGCAGGCAGCCATCGGTTTATTGAGCGAATCCACGGTGCACTCGTCGTATATGCTGTATTATCTTTCGCCCGGGATCGCTTTCATCATCTATGCATCGATCAAAGCGTTCCCCCGGCTCGTGCTATCGGTGCGGCGCTGGCAGCGGGGGGATGCCTCCCTGAAAAAAACTTCTTACGCTCTGGCTTTTTCATTGCTGGCCGCGGTGATTACCGCGGGCGTCTTTTTCGGACCATCGCCGCTGTCATTGCAATTCTGGTTTGCCCGGGTGCGGCCGGCGCCGTTTCGCACCCAGAATTTTCACTATTCCGCGTATGCCGTTACCGGCCATCATCTCGCGGTTAACCGTTTCGTCGAACGTATTCCCGAAAACGCGATCGTTTCCACGCAACAATTCCTGGCTCCGCGGCTGTATCGCCAGAAAGGCGTGATGCTCTTTCCCATGCTGACCAGCAAAGACGGCGCGTATACCGCCGACTATATCCTGTTTGACTCGACCAATAACGGCCTCTCCAGCCGGAGCCCGGCTTTTATCGATGAGAGCGAATTCGCTTCCATAGCCGCAGATACCCGGCAATGGAAACAGGTCGCCACTGACGGAGCATATTATCTCTATGAACGCGCAGGGAACTGAAACAACGGCGGACAGCCGCGATATTTTTCGCTGCCCCCGGTGCGGCGGCGGTTTGACCGACGTTCGCGATTTTCCGAAATGTGCGTCTTGCCGGCGGGAGTTCCCGGTCGTCAACGGCATACCGCGTTTCGTGGAGCCCGGGAATTACTGCGATTCGTTCGGACTGCAATGGAATCGCCATCGCAAAGCGCAGCTCGATAAATTCAACGGTTTCCATTTTTCCCGGGACAGGCTGTTCGCCCAGACCGGGTGGCCGCAGGATCTGCGCGGCCAGCGGGTGCTCGAAGCCGGTTCCGGCGCAGGCAGGTTCACCCAGATACTGCTGGAGACCGGCGCCGAGGTGTATTCTTTCGACTATAGCCGGGCAGTTGACGCCAACCGGGAGAATAACGGTCAGGCATCAAATCTTCTGCTTTTTCAGGCCGACATCTATCATATACCTCTGGAAAAAGGTTCTTTCGATAAGGTTCTCTGTCTGGGGGTATTGCAGCATACTCCTGATCCGTCTGCGGCGTTCGCCGGCCTGGCGCAGTATCTCAAGCCCGGCGGCCAGATCGTGATCGATGTTTACAGAAAATCGTTGGTTTCTTTGATGCACTGGAAATATCTCCTGCGGCCGCTGTTCAGGAGGATGGACCGGCAGAGATTATACGCGTTGATGGAAAAATGGGTGGACCGGATGATCGTTCCGGCTGCCGTTTTTCGAAAAATGCTGGGGCCGCTGGGAGCCAGATTACTGCCTATCGCTGAATACAGTCATCTCGGCCTGTCCGCGGAGCTGAATCGCGAATGGGCGCTGCTGGATACCTTCGATATGTACGCTCCGGCGTTTGACCTTCCGCAAACCAGCGGCAGCGTCGAGCGCTGGTTCGCTCGCGCCGGTCTAACGGCGGTCAGCGTTGAAAAGGGCTACAACGGTCTCGTTGCGAGGGGGAAGAAAAAGGCATGAACGAGTTTACTCGTTCCATAGAACGTACCGAATTGGCGGAAAGCCGGGACAATAACCTGTTCAAGCCGGCGAATGTCAAGCTGCAGTCGTTTAAACTGCGGTATTCTCATCCGTATGATTCCCGTTTCCTGCGCCATTTATATGATGAGGTGCTCAAGGTCATTCGCGCCGGGGGCTACCGGAACCTGGTTTTTATCGGCTCGGGGTCAGGCAACGAGGCGGCATATATACGCGCGCACTATCCTGCGTGCAAAAAGTGCGTGGTGACCGACCTGTCGGAATTCGAACTTCGTCTCATACCGGCGGTGTTCCGGAATTACGGGGCCGCGCAGCCTGATCTGGTGTTTTCCTGCAGTTTCAATAATCTGGCTTTTTCTCCCCGCGCGCGCGCGTTCTGCGCAGTCGCCTTCCTGTGTCTGCATCACTGCAACCGGATAGACGCTCTCGTGTCCAGCCTGACAGAGACGTTCGAGAACGTTATTATTGTCGAGCCGACCACGAATCCTTTCCTCAATTTCCTGGCCAGATTGAACCTGGCGCGCAGGGCGGAAGGGGAAGGTGCGGGGTATCGTCCGGACCGTTTGACCAGGAAATCTTTTGCGGCGCTGCCCCGTTCCATTCAGATCAGATCAAAAACCTTTCTCTGGCTGCCCAGGGATTACATGCCGTTCATTTCGCACCGGCAGCAGGTGGTCTTTGATCATCAGAAGATGGGGCCGGAAAAGTATCTCGGACGGTTTTTTGCCGAGGCGCAACTGATTTTGAATTTCTTCCTGCGCTGCCTGGGCTTCGGCAACTTCATGCTGGTCCATCTCTCGCATAAGCCCGAAAGCAAGGGTTAACACACTATGATCGCATGTGCGGAATAGCCGGTATAATCGCAAAAAAAAGATTATTCGAGAAATCGCGGCTGGAGGCGATGTCCGCGGCTCTGGCGCATCGCGGGCCGGACGACCGGGGGATGGATGTACTTGCGTGTGCGGGGAATCAGGAGTGGGAATGCGGCCTGGCGCACCGGCGGCTGGCGATCATCGATACCACTGCTTCCGGCCACCAGCCAATGGCTGATCGACAGCAGCGCTTCCGGCTGACCTATAACGGAGAAATATATAATTACCGCCAGCTGCGCAGCGAGCTGGAAGAAAAAGGGTACGAATTCGTTTCGCATTCCGATTCCGAAGTGATCATCGCCGCCTATCAGGAATGGGCGGCCGGCTGCCTTGAGAAGCTGCGCGGGATGTTCGCTTTCGCTTTGCTTGATACCCAGCGGGAGGTGGTCTTCTGCGCCGTGGACCGCTTCGGGATCAAACCGTTCTATTATTCGTGCTCGCCTGCCGCACATTTCGTTTTCGCCTCCGAGTTGCGATCGGTGCTGGCCAGCGGGCTGGTGGCGCGGCAGATCGATCCTCTGGCGGTAGATTCCTACCTGGCTTTTGGCGCCGTACAGGCGCCCCTGACCATGATCCGGGATGTGCGTGTTTTGCTGCCCGGAACGCTGCTGATTTTTGATCTGAAATCCGGTACCTGCCGGATTCAAAGCTACTGGCAGCCGTTTGCGGATGAAGAGAGGGGTTCGATCACCGACCCGCGGGAAGCCGTCGCGCTGGTCCAGGCACGTCTGCTCGAGAGCGTTGAAGCGCATCTGGTTTCCGACGTGCCTGTAGGGCTGTTTTTGAGCGGCGGCATCGATTCCAGCTCTATCGCCGCGCTGGCCAACGGCACGCTCAAAGCCGGACTGCGTTCTTTCTCCGTCGTTTTCGCCGAGGATAGATTCTCCGAAGCCAGGTATTCTCAACTTGTAGCCGGCCGCTATTGTCCGGAGCATACCCGGATACAGGCCAGCCAGGACGATGTGCTCAAGATCATTCCCCGGGCAATCGCAGCCATGGATCAGCCGACTATTGACGGGATCAACGTTTATTTCATCTCGCAGGCAGTCCGTCAAAGAGGAATCAAAGTCGTGCTTTCCGGTCAGGGCGGGGATGAGGTATTCGGCGGTTATTCCACTTTCCAGCGCATGTTTTGGGCGCGTTTGTTTTCCGCCGCGGCAGGCTGGTTGCCGTTCTGGCGTCTGCCCGGGGGTAAAGATATGTTCCGGGTGGGCACAGTCAAAACCATCGGGATACTCCAGGCAAAAGCCGATCCGGTTGAACTTTATGCGGTGTTGCGTCAGCTGTTCTCTCCGGCAGCCAGGCATGCGCTTTTGGCAGATGGAGCGAGCAGGGGGCCGCGTTCAGGTATTCAGGACGCCGTGGCCGAAAGCCTGCGCGGGCAGGTGCGGGGACTGGATCTTTTTTCCGCCGTTTCTTTGCTCGAGATGCGCGGTTATCTGGCAAACATGCTCTTGCGCGATTGCGATTTCATGAGTAACAGCCACGCCCTGGAAGTGCGCGTGCCGTTCCTCGATCATGAGCTTGTAGCCGCGATAGCGCAGGTCTGTCCGGCGATCAAAGCGCGGCGTCCGGCGAAATATCTTTTGCGCCGGGCAATGGCGGACATGCTGCCTCCCGAGCTCTTCCGGCGCCCCAAGATGGGATTTGTCTTCCCCTGGGAAATCTGGATGCGCGACCGGCTCAAACAGCCGATAGATGAGCAGCTCTATGGGTTCGAACAAGCCGAAGAACTGGGTGTGAACATCGGGCAATGCCGCCGGCTGTGGGAACTCTTCAAAAACCATCAACCCGGTTTATCCTGGTCCAGGCCCTGGGCCGTCTACGTGTTGTTATCCTGGCTGAAGAAGAATGTGCGCTCATGAAAATATTACTCGTTGAACCTCCCTATGAACGGTTTGCGGGTTTTCGCTGCGAATGGTACCCTATGGGGCTGGCCAGTATCGCCGCTGCCTGTCGCGCGCGGGGACATGCGGTGGCGGTGTATCATGCCGAGCACGACCCGCAGGCGCAGTACGCCTCGATCGTGAAGTTTTCCGAACAGTTCAACCGTTACAAGCAGGCGCTGGAGACGGATGCGCATCCGGTGTGGCAGGAAGTTTCCGGAGTGATCGCCGCTTTCAAGCCGGACGTCCTGGGTATCAGCATCATGACCCCCAAAGTTCCTTCCGCGCTCAAGATCGCAGCGCTTGCCCGCAGGATCGCGCCCGGGCTGGTGGTGGTTGCCGGCGGGCAACACCCGACATTGCTCGCCGATCAGATACTGGGAGCGGCGGAAATAGATTTCGCGGTAAGAGGAGAGGGAGAAGAAACCTTTTCGGAATTGCTGACGGCGCTCGCCGGGAACGCAAAAAACTTCGGCGCCATTGCCGGGTTGTCGTATAAGAGCGCGGGCAGGATAGTGCATAATGCGCAACGGGGATTGATCGGCGATCTTGACGCTTTGCCCATGGCTGCGCGCGACGCTCTTCTCGATCTGGCGACCTATACGCCTGTCCAGTTGAATATGGTCATGGGGTCGCGCGGCTGCCCGTACCGCTGCGGATTCTGTTCTTCGCAGAATATGTGGACGCGGCGAGTGCGTTATCGTTCCGTGGCTAACCTGATGGGGGAGATCAGGCATATCCGCAGGCAGCACGGAGTGCAGAATGTGACTTTTATGGACGATTCGTTCACCGTGAACAAAGAACGGGTTAAAGCGCTGTGCGCGGCGTTGCGCGAAGAAGCGCGCGGGTTGACCTGGAGCTGTTTGACCCGGGTGGACATGGTCAGCGACGAGATCATCCGCTTGATGAAAAAAGCCGGCTGCACCAAGATCGATATCGGTATCGAATCCGGCAATCCCCGTGTCCTGGGGCTGATCCGTAAAGATATCACCCTTGAACAGATCCGGCAGGCGGTCGGGATCCTGCGGCGCAACGGGATGTTCTGGTCGGGTTTCTTCATGTTCGGGTTCCCCACCGAGACCGAGCAGGAAGTGCGCGATACCGTGCGTTTCATGCGGGAAGTGCGGCCGGACTGGGCCAATATCAGCATTTTTACGCCGTATCCCGGCACGCCTCTGTTCGATCTGGCCCGGGAGAAAGGGATGATCCCGGAGCATCCGGATTACGCTCTGTATTCTCATCAGAGCCCGGCCTCCCGCGGAACGGATACGATCCCGCCGCAGCGTTTCTCCGCACTTTCCCGTGAGATCCTGCAAAGCGTGCACGCCTATAACAGTTCTCCCCGCGTATTGCTCAAGCGCGCTTTGACCCGCGGCTACGCGAAGAATCCCGGACTTTTTCTGCTGGATGCGCGGAAGGTGTTCTCATGGCTCAAAAAATGAAGATAGCGCTGACCCTTTTGTCAGGTTTGAGTTACGGCGGAGTGACCTATTTCCGCAATTTGATCCCGGCGCTGGCGGCAGTGGATAAACGCAACGAATATCATCTTTTTATACCGGCCGGCCACCCTCTGTGCGACCAGGTCCGCCAGGCAAATTTCGTTTTTCACCAGATCAGGTTCAACGCCCGGCTGGCATTGCTGCGGCATCTCTGGGAACAACTGGTGCTTCCCGGCGAGTTAGAGAAGATCGGAGCGGATATCCTTTTCACCGCGAAGAACGCCGCGGTTTTCGGAGCCCGGTGTACGCTGATCACCTCTATCCGGAATATGGAGCCGTTGTGTTTTCAACGCTACCGCAATGATTGGCGGCTGGATTTCTTTTCCTGGTTCCGCCGGCTCAATACCGTCCTTTCCATACGTCGCGCGGATGTAATTGTGGCGGTTTCGCAAGCGGTCAAAAAGAGGGTTGTCGAGGTTGCGCCGGGCGCAGCGCGTAAAACCTTTGTGGTGTATAACGGCAGGCCGGAACCGGAACCCGCGCCGGTCAATCCGGGTCTCGCCGATGATCAGCGGTATATCCTGACCGCCTCCAAGTTCGTGGCCTACGCCAATCAGCTGAATCTGGTCAAAGGGTACAAGCTCCTGTGCGACGCCGATCCGGCAGCGCCCCGGCTGGTCATGGCCGGCGGAGTCCTGGACCAAGGGTATTTCCGCCGCGTCCGGTCGTTTATCCGGCGCAACGGTTTGCAGAATAAGGTTGTCTGCACCGGGCTGCTGCGCCACGAAGAACTGGCCGCTCTGTACGCCCGGGCAGAGGCGTTCGTGTTCCCTTCGACACTGGAAGCGTGCCCGCAAACTCTGCTGGAAGCCATGGCCAACCGCTTACCCATAGCCGCTTCGTTCAGCCCGCCGATGCCGGAGATCTGCTTTCAGGCGGCGGTATATTTTGTTCCGGATAATCCGCCGGATATCGCGGCTAAACTCAAAAGCGTGTTGCAGGACCAGACGCTGCGCAGCCGGCTCAAGGATGCGGCTTTCCGCCGGGCGGCGTCGTTCAGCTGGAAGACCACGGCCGTAGAGTTGATCAGGATTTTCCAGGATACTCTTGAGCAGAAGAAAGGCGCAGTGTCCAGATGAACATCGTGCTGGTGACCGTCACCTATCCGCCGGAGATACGCGCAATTTCCCTGATGATGCAGGAACTGGCGCGCGAACTGGCAGGCGCGGGGCACCGGGTCACGGTAGTCACCTCCTGGCCGAGCATGCATGTCGCTGAAGGGGTCCGGCCGGCCTCGCTGCCGGCGGCGAGCGAAGAGATGGGGGTGAAGTGTATCCGCGTGCGCAATCTCCCCGGGTATAAGCGCAGTTTCATTATCCGGGGGATTTCCCAGCTGCTCATGCCCGGACTTTTTACGCGGGCGATCCGCAAACAGGTCAAAGAGCGGATCGACTGGGTGATCGTGTATAGCCCGCCTTTGCCCCTGGCGCTGGTGGGAAAAAAGTTGAAACGGCTCTGCGGCTGCCGGTTTATGCTGAATATACAGGATATCTTCCCGCAGAATGCCGTTGACCTGGGGATTTTGAAAGCCGGAGCGCTGATCCGGTATTTTGAAAAGATGGAAGCGCAGGCCTATGCGGCCGGCGATGTGCTGACCGCGCATACCGAATCCAGCGTGCGCTTTTTGATAGAGCGAAAAGGGGTGGCTGCTTCGAAAATACACTTTATCCCGAACTGGATCGATACGGAATCCTTCGTCGCTCACGAAGGCGCGCCGGATTACCGCGCGGCTTACGGGCTTCAGAATGCGTTTGTCTTTCTTTTTTCCGGAGTGATGGGCCCCTCGCAGGACCTTGATTTTATCCTTGACCTGGCCAAAAGAGTCCGGGATTTCCCGGCGATCAGGTTCTTATTCGTGGGGGACGGCTCGGAGAAGAAACGATTGATCGCCCGCGCTTCAGAAGAGAACATCGCCAACGTGATCTTTAAACCCTATGTCGACACGCGAACGTATCCCGGCCTGGTCAATTCTGCGGCGGATGTGGGTCTGGTTGTGTTAAGCATGAAGAACAGGACCCCGGTAGTCCCGGGAAAGATCCTGGGATTCATGGCTGCGGGTAAACCCGTGCTGGCGTTCCTGCACAAAGAAAGCGATGCTCACGGGTTGATCCGCAGTGCGGGATGCGGGTTGTCCGCGACTTCGGCGGATGTCGCAACGGCCGCGGCGCTGGTCAAACAGATGTATGAGCAGAAGAGTAAACTGGCAGACTGGGGAAACGGCGGCCGCGCCTACGTCCGGCAGCATTTCGGTAAAGCCGCGGTGCTGAAATCGCTTGTAAAACTGCTCGAGTAGCGTTACTATGCTTGATTATGGAACGATTTGAAATCACGGTGATCGGGGCCGGTGTGGTGGGATTGGCCGTAGCAGCGCACCTCTCGTCGCGCTGTTCTTCGGTGCTGGTGGTGGAGAAGAATACCGCTTTCGGCATGGAGACCAGCTCGCGCAACAGCGAAGTCATTCACGCCGGAATCTATTATCCGCGGGATTCGCTGAAAGCCCGGCTGTGCGTGGAAGGCAACCGCCTGCTCTATGAACTCTGCGCCGCCTACGGGATCCCGCACAAGCGCGTCGGTAAGCTGATCGTGGCTCTGGACAAAAGCGAAGAGGAGCCTTTAGAGAAGCTCTGCGCCAATGGCCGCAGCAACGGGGTGCGGGAACTGGAAATCATCGGCCGCGAGAGAATCCGGGAGATGGAGCCGCATATCAAAGCCCACGCAGCGATCCATTCCCCTGCAACCGGTATTATCGATTCGCACAGTTTGATGAACGTTTTCCTGGAGCAGGCCGAGGCGTACGGCAGCATCGTTTCTTTTAAATCCGAAGTCAAAGAGATCCGGCGCGAGGGCGCCGGTCAGGGATATCGGATCGGGGTGATCGACGCCGCCGGCGACCGTTTTGACTTCGTCACCCGCTGCGTGGTCAATTGCGCCGGACTCAACTGCGACGAGGTCGCGGCTATGGCCGGTTTCGACGTGGAGCGGAAAAAGTACCGGCTCAACTACTGGAAAGGCCGCTATTTTCGCGTGATCGACCGGAAAAGCGCATACGTCAACCGGCTGGTATATCCATTACCGCATTCAGCGCTGCTGGGATTGGGGATACATGCTACGGTCAATCTTGCCGGGGCGCTGCGTTTAGGTCCCGATCATATTCCGATCGAAAGGGATTCCGTAGATTATAGCGTGGATTCCGCAGCTGCGCAGGGATTTCTGACTGCCGCCGTCACCTACCTTCCTTTTCTGGAAGCCGGGGATCTGGTGCCTGATACCGCCGGTATCCGGCCGAAGCTGCAGACCGAGAACGACGCTTTCCGCGATTTTATCATTCAGGAAGAAAGCGCCGAAGGTTTTCCCGGTTTCGTCAATCTTATCGGAATAGAGTCCCCGGGCTTGACCGCCAGCCCGGCTATCGCCAGGTATGTGGGGGGATTGTTAAAATTATGAAGAATTTCTCGTCTGCCGCCGTCGCAGGTTCGAACAAAACGGTTCTGGTTACCGGAGCTGCCGGATTTATCGGCAGACATCTGTGCGTGCATCTGGCTTCGAAGGGCTTCCGGGTGCGGGCGGCTGTGCGTCAACTGCCCGCGGCTGCCGTTGCGGGTGCGAGCGAGACGGTGGTAACCGGCGAGATCAATGCCGACACTGTCTGGGCTGCGGCGCTGGGAGGGGTCGACTGCGTGGTGCATCTGGCCGGCCGGGCTCATGTGATGCACGAGCGGGCAGCGGCGCCGCTGACGCTGTACCGGCAGGTAAACGCGCTCGGCACGCGTTGCCTGGCTCAAGCCGCGGCGAAACAGGGGGTGAAGCGTTTTGTTTTCATCAGCTCGATCAAAGTCAACGGTGAAACATCGGGCACGCCGGAGGGAACGCGTTATTTTTCCGAAGAACTGCCGGTCGCCCCGCAGGATCCCTACGCGGTTTCCAAGTGGGAAGGGGAACAGGCGTTGTTACAGGTCTGTCATGATTGCCGGATGGAGCCGGTTGTCCTGCGCCTGCCCCTGGTCTACGGAAAAGGGGTCAGGGCTAACTTTGCGCAGCTCGTCAAGCTGGTCAAGTCGGGAATTCCTTTACCGCTGGCTGCGGTGAAGAACCGGCGCAGCATGCTGTATGTGGAGAACCTGTGCGAGCTGATTTTTCTGTCTTTAGTTCATCCGCGCGCCGCCGGTCAACTCTTCCTCTTAAGCGACGGAAAAGATCTTTCGACCCCGGAGCTGATCCGTTTGATCGCCGCAGGTTTACAGGTCAAGGCGCATCTTTTTCCCTGTCCGGTATTCCTGCTGAATTGCCTGGCGGCGATGGTTCGCAAGCAGGCGGCCGTGGAACGCTTGACGGGTTCTCTGTGCGTGAACAATCAGAAATCGATCGCTTTGCTGGGATGGAAACCCCGGTTTTCGCTTAAAGAAGGGATACGCAGGACGGTGGAAGAATGTATGCGCTGATCAAACGCTGGTGCGATATCGGGCTGGCCCTGGTTTTGCTGCTGGCGGGCGCGGTGCCCCTGGCGATCATCGCGATGCTGATCAAATGCACTTCCCGAGGACCGGTCATATTCTGGAGCGACCGCATCGGCAGGTATAATCGTATTTTTAAAATGGCGAAGTTCCGGACGATGCGCATGGACACGCCGCAACTGGCGACCCATCTGATGAAACGGCCGCAGGATTATCTGACGAAGATCGGCGGCGTCCTGCGCACTTCCAGCCTGGATGAATTACCGCAGCTCTTCAATGTGCTCAAGGGCGATATGAGTTTTGTCGGCCCCCGTCCGGCCCTGTTCAATCAGGACGACCTGGTGGCTTTGCGTACCCGTCTGGGCATAGATCGGCTTGTCCCGGGGGTAACCGGCTGGGCCCAGGTTAACGGCAGGGACGATCTGCCTATCCCGGTAAAAGTTGATTTTGACGCCTACTATCTGCAGCACCGCAGTCTGTTCCTCGATTTCCGGATCCTTTTGCTGACGTTGATCAAAGTGGCCCGCAAAGAAGGTGTGCAGCATTAATCTCGCATAATCATTGCCAAAACGCATTTCTGTTATATAATATACAGTCTATGGAGACAAAATCGCTACTGCTTAAATACCGGCGGCCTTTGATCATTCTGGCCCATCTGGCTTTAATACTTGCAGCGTATGTACTTGCGTTCTTGCTGCGCCTGGATTTCCGTATCCCCGCGGATTACTGGCGGGTGATGCTGCGGAATCTGCCAATTCTGATCGTGATCAAGCTGGTATTATTCGGCTATTACGGTCTGTTTTCCGGGCTCTGGCGCTATGCCAGCGTTGACGACATCTGGCGCATTATCAAAGCCAACTTCTTTTCCTCGCTCGGATTCATGACCGGCGTCACCCTCATTTTCAATACCACCGGATTTCCCCGTTCCATCTTTTTGCTGGATAGTATACTCTGCGCCTGCCTGGTAGCGGGAGTGCGTTTTGTCACCCGTCTGCTGCGCGAGAAATTCAAACCGGCGATCGATATCAAACAGCGGCGGCTGCTTATCGTCGGAGCCGGGGAGGCGGGAGTGACGGTTTTGCGCGAAGCCCGGGCCAATCCCAGGATGCACGTGGAAGTGGTCGGGTTCATCGATGACAGTCCTTCGAAAAAGAATTTGCGCATTCAGGGATATAAGATCCTGGGAGGCCGGTTTGACATCCCCAGGATCGTGAAGCAGCATCTGGTCGATGAGATCATCATCGCCATCCCTTCGGCGAGCGGGGAAGTCATCCGCGACGTGATCTCGCACTGTCAGATCCCCGAAGTCAAGATCAAGATCCTGCCCGGGTTGCATAAGATTTTCAACGGGGAGATCGAGATCAAGCCGCGCGAAGTCAAACCGGAAGATCTGCTCGGCCGGGAGACGGTCAAGATCAATGAGCGGGAGATCGGCGGGTACCTTAAGAACAAAGTGGTTCTGGTAACCGGCGCGGGCGGGACCATCGGTTCGGAATTGTGTCGGCAGATCTGCCGGTTCCATCCCAAACAACTGATCCTGTTCGATCACAACGAAAACGACGTTTACTTCCTTACTGTCGAGCTTCAGGCTCAATTCGGGGTTATAGACATCAAAACGATCATCGGCGATATCAAAGACATCGTGATGCTCAAGGATCTTTTTTCCCGGTACAGGCCGGAAGTCGTCTTCCATGCCGCGGCGCATAAACACGTGCCTCTGATGGAATTCAATCCCGTGGCCGCGGTGAAGAACAATATTCTCGGCACCCGGAATATGATCTACGCTTCGCATCATTATAAGGTGGATAGGTTTGTGCTTATCTCGTCGGATAAAGCGGTCAACCCGATGAACGTCATGGGGATGAGCAAACGCATTTCCGAGATGATCCTGCAGGCCAAAGCTCCGCAAAGCAAGACCAAGTTCATGGCGGTGCGTTTCGGCAATGTCATCGGTTCGGCCGGAAGCGTCGTGCCCCTGTTCAAACGGCAGATCGAGGCGGGAGGGCCGATCACCATTACCCACCCGGACGTGAAGCGCTATTTTATGAGCGTTCAGGAAGCGGTAAGCCTGGTGTTGCAGGCAGGCGCCCTGGGCAAAGGAGGAGAGATCTTCATCCTGGATATGGGGCAGCAGATAAAGATCACCGACATCGCCTCCAACCTCGTGGCTCTGTCCGGGATGAAGATGTTCAAGGATATTCAGGTGAAATTCATCGGCTTACGTCCGGGGGAGAAAATGTTCGAGGAACTGCTCCTGGATAACGAAAAAGACCGGGTAACCCGGCACGAAAAGATATTCATCAGCAAGACCGAAGAGTTCGATTCGATCAAACTCCGGCGTCAGGTTCGCGAGCTTACCACCATCATCCACTGGGAGAAGAACGGCAAGGTTGTCGAGAAACTCAAGGATATCATCGCCGTTCGCTGAAAACCATAATTCTATGTCTTTTCGCTCCGCATTACTCCAGGGGTTAGACTACGTATTACTTGTCGATCTCGCTTTTTTCATGGGGCTGGGGATCATCGACAAGAAAATCTCCAAAGTCTGCTTCTGTATCGCTTTGTCGGTATTCATCGTGATCAAGCTCCTGCGCGCAGGTAAGAGATTCTTCTCGGCTTTCCTGGAAAACACTCCGCTGAACCTGCCGATTTTCCTTTTCCTGCTTTCGTCGGCGCTCTCTGTTTTTATCAGCCCCAGCGGCGACCATGCGCAGGAGATATGGCTGTGGCGCTATGTTCCGTATTTCTTTTTTTTCCATTTCGGCGCGTATCTGGGAAAACGCGAGCCGTTTTTTAAATGTTTGCTCATCGCGTTCCTTACCGGCGTGGTCATTGTCTCCCTGGGCGGCATCCGCGACGTCTGGGTGGCCAAGCAGTTCAGCCGGATGTTCACCTCTTTCGGATCCATCAGCTTGTTCGGTGCGGCCGATTATTTCCTGTACAGCCTGCCGTTTTTTATCGCGGTCTCGATTTATCATGCCAAGGTGCCGGTGCGTCTCCTGGCGACTCTCGCGGTAGTGCCGGTGCTGGTGGCGTTCTTCTATCATTACGCGCGCAACACCTGGATAGCCTTGCCGCTGGCCGTGCTCATCGTTGCTTTCCTGAACGATAAGAAGAAATCCGTGCCTCTGATCATCCTGATCACGTATATCAGCGTGGTTTTTTTCATACCGCTTTTGCGCACGCGCCTTTTTTCGCTGGAAACGATATCCCCGGGAACCTGGGGGCGGATCAATATCTGGAAAGCCGCATTCACCATTTTCACGCAGTATCCGGTTTTCGGGGCCGGGCCGGGCAGCTGTGAATTGATCATGCGCCAGATGGTCAGTTCTGCCGAGGTCTATAAAGACGTTACCCTGCATGCGCATCCCCATAATATGTATCTCGAAATCATGGCGGAGACCGGTCTGGTCGGTCTGGTGACTTTTCTGTCCATATTCGTGGTCTATTTCAAACATATCATCGCCGAATTCAAGCGGCGGTTCAACCTGATCCACTGCGCTTTCCTGATCATGGTGATATCTGTCTTGATCGCGGAGCTGGTCAGTTCATCCATTCTGGTGGGTGTCTACCTGGCATCCCTTTTCTGGTTCATGATGGGGCTGTCGCTCGGGTGGTACGCTCATACCAGGGTACCCAAGGAGTAGGAGCATGGCCGAGACGCTGGGAAGTTTGATCGATAAAATGACCATTAAAGACTTGCGGGAATATCATTTGCAGGAAAGCCTGCGTCTGAAAACCAACAAATTTCCGGCGGCCGATACCCGGCGGATGATCGCGCTGGTGCAGCGGCAGAAAAAACGCATGCTGCGGGAGATCGAAACGTTCATTCTGGCTGCTGCCGCGGGCCGAGTGGCTTTACGCGACGAAAAGCTCAAGATGTATAATGCGGCGGCGGATATGAACCGCATCCCGCAGCTGGCTACGGTAGCCGAAGCGATTTCCTGTCTGGCGCAGAAAAACACCGAATTGTGGCATCTGGAAGATCAGGCCCGTCGTAAAGACGTAACGCTGGCGTTCATCGGTTCGATCAAAAAGAAGATAGACCTGGCGAATCAGCAGCGCAACGACCTGATCGATCGTATCGACGCCTTGCTGGAAGAGACTCTTTCGAAACGCAGAAAATAAATTTGTCCATGCGCCAACCGCAATCCTTTCTGGTGATCAATCCGTTCGGCATCGGGGACGTGCTGTTTTCGACCGCGTTGCTGCGCACTATCAAAGATGCCGTTCCTTCTGCGCGGATCTATTATCTCTGTAACCGCAAGACCGAAGCCGTCCTCAAAGCGCATCCGCTCGTTTATAAGACCTTTGTCTATGAGCGCGATGAATTCGTCGCGGCGCAGAAGCGGTCCTGGCTGCGCTGGTGGGGGGTATTCCGGGCATTTGTGGGCGACATCCGCGCAGAGCGCATCGATCTGGCGTTCGACCTTTCCCTGAACACCCAATACGGGTTTTTCGCCTGGCTGGCAGGCATCCGGCAGCGCGTGGGCCTTGATTATAAACGCCGCTGCGTATTCCTTACCCGCAGGCGCTCCATCGACGGCTATAAGGATAAACACGTCGCCGAGTATTATCTGGATCTGCTCGAATTAGCGGGAATACCGACGCGGGTGAGACGGCTGGAAGTCGCGCCCGACCTGGAGAGCCGATCCTGGGCCGCTGCCGCTTTGCAGAACCTGGCTGTGGCTCCGGCGGATCTGGTGATCGGCATTGCGCCGTGCGGAGGGGATGCGTTCGGCAAAGACGCGGGCGTTAAACGCTGGCCGGCGGAGCATTTCAGCGCTTTGATCGACCGTTTGACCGGCGAACTGCAGGCGAAAGTGCTGGTTTTCGCCGGGCCTAAAGAGAAAAAGGACGTTGCTTTTATTCTCCAGAAGACCGGTTCCCCGCAACGCGTCTTTGAGTTCACCGGCGCTTCGCTGGCGCAGACTATCGCTCTGGTCGACCGTTGCAACCTCTTCATCGGCAACGATACCGGTCCGCTGCGTTTTGCCGACGGTTTGCAGAAGAAGATCGTGGCTCTGTTCGGGCCGGTAGACGAAAAAGTTTACGGTCCCTATCCCCCGGAAGCTCATCGGACTATCGTTCTGACCAAAGCGCTGCCCTGCCGGCCGTGTTATCGTGATTTTCGTCTATCCGGCTGTCAACGTAACAAACAGTGTTTGAGCGACATATCGGTGGATGAGGTTTTTGCCGCCGTCGTACATCTGCTGAAGGGTTGAGCGTGGATTGCGATATCGTTCTAACCGTTTACAACAACATCGAACTCACCCGTGCCTGCCTGGACAGTCTGGACAGGCATTTCCGCGCCCGGGACCGGCTGATCATCGTGGACAACGGCAGCGATCGACCGACGCAGGAATTTCTCAAGGAGTGGAAAACGGCGCATCCGGGAACGCCGGCGGAGATCCTGCGGCTCGAACCCAATCAGGGATTTTTACGCGCGGCCAACGCCGGCTTAAAACGCTCCACCGGGAAAACCGTCTGTCTGCTTAGCAACGACACCATTGTTACCGGGGGATGGCTGGAGCGGATGATCTCGTTACTGGAGCGCTCTGCGCACCTGGGAGTGGTTAATCCGATGAGCACAACGTTCGGCCTGTATCCGCAGCCAGGCCAGACGCCGGAAGACGTGGCGCAGGCCTTAGCGGCTTCCCGATCCGGGGAGTTCGTGGAGGCGGTCAGTTGCGTGGGATTCTGCATGCTTATCCGCAGGCAGGTGATCGAACGTATCGGTTATCTTGACGAGGTTTTTGCCGACGGTTATTTTGAGGATTCGGATTTCTGCCGCCGGGCGGGAAAAGCCGGATTCGGCTGCGCCATTGCCCGGGATGCTTATGTCTGGCATCGCGAGCACGCCACTTTCAAAGGGACGCAACGGGAAGCGCTCTTTGCCCGTAACCGCGCGATCTTCGAGGAGCGCTGGGGCCGGCCGCAACGGCAATTATTCATCCTGGACCCGGAACCGGGCGCGGTCAAGGCGATGAGCGATGCCTGTTTGCGTTCCGCTCGTCTGGGTAACTGGCTGTGGGTAGTTGTGCCGCGGCGGCTAATTCAACACTTTGAGGTTCTGCGCGCGCATGGTAATATACAGGTAAAGTCCGGCGCCGGTTTGTGGTTTTTATTGTTCCCGTTCTGGCTGCTGTTGACCAAACGCAAAAAACGCATCGATGAAGTATATCTGAACAGCCGGGGCTTCCGCGTCAAAGCCGGCTGGCTGCGCGCACTCTGCGCAGGCAAGGTCAAGGAGATACGAGATGAAGAATGACTGTAAAGTGGTTATCCTGTGCGGGGGCAGAGGCACCCGGTTGAGTGAAGAAACGGAATTAAGGCCCAAACCGTTGATCGAGATCGGCGGCAGACCGATACTCTGGCATATCATGAAGACGTATGCCGCATACGGTTTCACCGATTTCGTGCTTTGCCTGGGGTACAAGGGCGAGATGATCAAAGAGTATTTCCTCAATTATGAAGCCATGAATAACGATTGCACCATCACCCTGGGCAAAAAGAACAGCATCGAGTTCCATACCGACCATCTGGAGAACGGCTGGTCGATAACCCTGGTGGATACCGGGCTGGATACCATGACCGGCAGCCGGGTCAAGAAGATCGAACCGTATATCGATTCCGATTGTTTCATGCTCACCTACGGAGACGGCGTGGCCGACGTGAACGTCAAAGATCTGCTTGCGTTCCATCGCGCGCGCAAGAAGATCGGCACGGTTACCGGCGTGCATCCGTCTTCCCGTTTCGGTGAGCTTATTATCGACGGCGGAAAAGTGATCAGTTTCAGCGAAAAACCGCAGACCACCAACGGATTCATCAACGGCGGCTTCTTTATTTTCAAGAAGAGAATTTTCGATTATATCGGAAAAGGAGACCAGGTGTATCTGGAGCGCGAACCCCTGGAGCAACTGGCTTCAGACGGGCAACTGGCAGTATACCTCCATGAAGGGTTCTGGCAGTGCATGGATACCCGCCGCGAGCTGGATCTGTTGAACCGGCTCTGGGATGAGGGCAAAGCGCCCTGGAAGGTGTGGTGATGAAAAAGTCTTTCTGGAAGGGCAAGCGCGTCCTGGTTACCGGCTATGAAGGATTTCTGGGGTCGTGGCTTTCCCGCCTGCTCCTGGAAGCCGGCGCGCGGGTGGTCGGGCTGGATATCCGGACCCACCGGGCAAAAACCATTTTGACTGCGCAGGAGTTCGCCAGGATTACGGTGGTAAAGGGGAGTGTGGAAAATTACCGGCTCCTGGAGCGGCTTATCCGGACGCATCGCATCGAGACGATCTTTCATCTGGCAGCCATGGCGCTGGTCGGCGATTGCCTGAAAAAACCGGTGAAGGCGTTCGCCACCAATATCAAAGGCACCTGGAATATCCTGGAGGCGGCGCGCCAGTCTGAAACGGTGCGGTCGGTGGTAGTGGCGTCCAGCGATAAAGCGTACGGAACGCATAAACGGCTTCCGTATAAGGAAACCTTCGCTTTGCAGGGCGATCATCCCTATGATGTTTCCAAGAGTTGCACCGATCTTCTGGCCGCTACCTACCGGCATACGTATAAGCTGCCGGTATGCGTGACCCGTTGCGGCAATCTGTACGGCCCCGGAGATTTCAATTTCTCGCGTCTGGTCCCGGACGCCTGCCGCTGCGCGCTGAAAGGCAAGCCGCTTTTGATCCGCAGCGACGGCACTTTTGTGCGCGACTATGTTTTCGTCAAAGATATCGCCCTGGCCTATATGCTGCTGGCGAAAAAGATGTCGAGCGGCAGAATAGCCGGAGAGGCGTTTAATTTCAGCGACGAGAAACCCTTATCCGTGCTCAAGATGGTCCAGGCGCTCTACGCCGCTGCGGGAAAGAAGCCGCAGGTGCGCATTTTGAATCAGGCGAAATTCGAGATCAGGGATCAGTATCTCGATTCCGCCAAAGCGCGCAGAATGCTCGGCTGGAAGCCGCGCTATCCGTTGAAAGAAGCGCTTGCAGAAACGCTGGAGTGGTATAAACACGAGGTGACAGATGATCAAAGGCGTTGAAGTATATCCGTTGCGGCAGATCCCGGATGAACGGGGAAAGATCATGCATATGCTGCGCTGCGACGACGCGCATTTCGAGAAGTTCGGCGAGATCTATTTTTCCATAGTCAATCCCGGAGCGGTCAAAGGCTGGCATCTGCACAAGAAAATGGTGCTCAATTACGCGGTGGTTGCGGGGATGATCAAACTGGCGCTGTTTGACGACCGCAAGAATTCCCCCACCAAGGGCCGGGTGCAGGAAATCTTCACCGGCGAAGACAACTACTGTTTGATCCGAATCCCGCCGATGGTCTGGAACGGGTTCAAAGGGATCGGCACCAGGCCGGCGATCGTGGCCAATTGCTCTACGGTAGCGCATGACCCGAAAGAAATCGTGCGCCTCGACCCGTTCAATAACCATATTCCTTATTCCTGGGACCTCAAGCATGGCTAAACAAGAACGCGTGCTGCTGATCACCGCGGCCAGCCTGGTGGGCGATTATCTGGCGCTGGCTTTTGCCCGGCCGGGCTACACGGTGGTCGAGACCCGCCAGAAACAGCCGGGCGCTACGCATAGCCATGCCGTCGACCTGCGCGACCGCGCTTGTCTTGAACGTCTTTTTGAACGGGAACAACCCGATATCGTGCTCTTATGCGCCGCGCTGACCAACGTCGATTATTGCGAAACCCATCAGCAGGAAGCGTACGCCGTCAATGTCGCCGGTCCGCAGATCGTCGCCGGGTTGTGCGCGGATAAGGCTAAACTGGTTTTCTTTTCATCCGACTATGTTTTTGACGGAAAAGCGGGTCCGTATTCCGAAGAAGATCAGCCCGCTCCCGTGGATTATTACGGGCAATGCAAACTGGAGGCGGAAGAGCTGATCCGCCGCTTAGTCAAACGTTATTTGATCATCCGCACTACCGTAGTCTACGGCAACGAATCCGCCGGAAAGAATTTCGCCTGCAGCCTGGTCTCCATGCTCGCCCGGGGCGAGTCGCGCCGGGTTCCCCGGGATCAGATCGGCAATCCCACGTACGGCCTGAATCTGGCCCGCATCGTGGAAGAACTGGTGCGCGCAGACTGCCGGGGGATTTTTAACGTAGTGGGCGCGGATCTGATCGATCGCTACCGTTTCGCGCTGGAGATCTGTTCTGTATTCGGATTGAATAAAGACCTGATCATCCCGGTGACCACGGCGGATTTCAAGCAGCCGGCTCAACGGCCGCTCAAAGCCGGACTGCGCACGGAGAAAGTGCGCGCCGCGGTGAGCGAAAAACCGATGGGAGTGCGGGAAGGGTTGACGCTGTTCAAAAAGGAATTGCAATGCAAAAATTAAAGGACGCTATCCTCAAAAAAGTGCGCCTGTACTATAAGCAGGCTTTCGCCGAAAAAAAATGGCGGCCGGGGCAGACCTATATTCCTTATGCCGGACGGGTATTCGATGAGCGGGAAATGGTGAACCTGGTCGAAGCCGGTCTGGATTTCTGGCTGACTGCCGGGCGCTTCGCGCAGGAATTCGAACGGGAATTCGCCGCGTATCTGGGAAGGGAACGCGCGTATTTGTGCAATTCCGGTTCTTCGGCCAATCTTCTGGCTGTTGCCGCCTTGACTTCGTCTCAACTGGGCAGGCGCCGTCTGCATCCGGGAGACGAAGTGATCACCACTGCCTGCGGATTTCCCACCACGCTCAATCCTGTGCTCCAGTACGGTCTGGTGCCGGTATTTGTGGACGTCAAACCCGGCACCTGCAATATCGACCCGGCGCTGCTGTCGAAAGCCGTGGGTGCGAAGACCAGAGCTATCTTTGTTCCGCACACGCTGGGAAATCCCTGCGCGCTCGACGCGATCCTGACCGTGACCAGGAAACACAAACTCTGGTTCATCGAAGACAACTGCGACGCCCTCGGGGCCCGGTTTGACGGTAAACTCACCGGCTCGTTCGGTCATCTGGCTACCGGCAGCTTTTATCCGCCGCATCACATCACCATGGGCGAAGGGGGAGCGGTAGTCACGGATGATCCTTTGCTCGGCCGTATCGTGGCTTCGTTCCGCGACTGGGGCCGGGATTGCTGGTGCGCGCCGGGGCAGGACAATTCCTGCGGCAAGCGTTTCAGCCGCACATTCGGCTCGCTGCCGCCGGGATACGACCATAAATATGTTTATTCTCATGTCGGGTATAATTTAAAATTGACGGATATGCAGGCGGCGGTAGGCTGTGCGCAACTGAAAAAACTCGAATCATTCGTCAGCCGGCGCCGGAAGAATTTCGACCGGTTGTATGCTGCGCTTTCGCAGTATCGCGACTGTTTTGTCCTGCCCCAACACGAGCCGCAGGCCGAGCCCAGCTGGTTTGGATTTACCCTGATGGTAAAAAAAGATGCCCCGTTCAGCCGCACGGATATCGTTACCTACCTGGAGAGAAACAAGATCGCCACGCGCATGCTTTTCGGCGGGAATCTGCTGCGTCAGCCCGCGTATCGGGGCATCAAGCACCGGGTCGCCGGAACGCTGAAAACTACCGACCGGGTGATGAACGACCTTTTCTGGATCGGCGTGTATCCCGGGTTGACCGAGGAGATGCTCGATTACGTGATCCGGACTTTTGCCGCATTCTTTAAGAGCCATGGCCGCTGATTGCGATATCGTTCTTCTGGTCTACGATAAACTTGAATTGACCCGTCCCTGCCTGGAAAGTATTATCGCGCATACTCCCGGGCCTTTCCGTTTGACCATTGTGGATAACGGCAGCACGCAGCCGCAAACGCTCGAGTATCTGGCGTCGATGCAAAAGCGGTTTCCCGAATACATCAGGATCGCCCGCAATGAACAAAACCAGGGATATATCAAGGCGGTGAACAAAGGCTTGTCTTTGTCGGACCGTCCGTTCATCTGCGTGATCAGCAATGATACGCTGGTTTTCCCGGGATGGCTGTCCGAGATGCTCTCTGCGGCCAGACAGTCGCCGGCGGTCGGGCTGGTCAATCCTCAATGGGAATTTCCCGCCCGGTTCGGCGCGCGGCTCGACGTCTGGGCGGCGCGACTGCGCAAGCGTTATGCCGGTCAGAGCGCGGAGACCGACTGGGCCCGGGGTTTTTGTTTTCTGGTCCGCCGCGAAGTGATAAACGCCATCGGCGGGCTGGACGAAGCGTTCTCCCCGGGGTATTTCGACGACTGGGATTTTGCGGTCCGAGCGGTCAAAAAAGGTTATATCTGCAAAGTGGCCCTGGCGGCTTTTGTCCGCCACTATATCAACGCTACGTTCGGCCCGCAGCTGGGCAAACAGGGCATGGACCGCCTGTTTGAAGAGCGCAGGCAGATGTTCCTGCGCAAGTGGGGCAGACCGCTACGCATCTGTCAGGTTGCCGATCATCGCTCTTCCGGCCGGACCGCTGCAGTTGGAACGGCCCTGGCTTTATTGCGCGACCAGAACCGGCTGGTCTTGATCACCGACGATCCGGCTATCGGTATCAGACATACGAACTGCGTGGTGAAGCGCGCGCCCGGCTGGATGCTCTGGATCAAGCTGGCAGCCAACCTCCTGAACAATCTGCGCTACCAAAAAACAAAAAGATATGATATGATAATATGTTCTCGCCAGATGATGAACCGCATGTGCGCCTTGCCGTGGTTGCGGCGGGAGTTTTTATTTGTCGTCCATGAAGCCGGGGGCGCGCAACCGCAGGGGTTCTGGCGACTGATCCAGCAGTTAAAACAAAAAACAGCATAGATAAGGAAACCCATGAAAATTCTTGGACTGGCCGCGCCGTTCGGACACGATCATTCGGCGGCCATTTTAGTCGACGGTAAAGTCATAGCCGGCGCAGAAGAAGAGCGTTTTACGCGGAAAAAGCACGCCGACGGCCAGATGCCGGTCAATGCGGTGAAATTTTGTCTGGACGCGGCCGGGCTCAAACCGTCGGATATCGACTGCGTGGCGTTCCCCTGGTCATTTCACGCTCTGCGCGACCATCGCGTGGAGTACCTGTTGCGAACCATGTTTACCCGCCCCAGCCGGGCTTTCAAGAAATTCTTCCGGAACCGGCGCGAACTGCGCGGAGAAATAAAGCATATTTTCGGCACCCTCGAGCAGTGCGGATTCGATCCGCTCAAAGTGAAGCTGGAATGGGTGGAGCATCATCTGGCGCATGCCGCTTCCGCGTTTTATTTTTCCGGGATGGAACGCGCCGCGGTGATGTCTATCGACGCCGGCGGAGAGCTGGCGTCCACGCTTCTGGGTACGGCGGCCGGTAAGGATATCCGTAAACTCAAAGAGATACTGGCGCCGGATTCACTCGGCGATTTTTACGCCACCATGACGGATTATCTGGGATTCGAGCGGGGCGACGGGGAATATAAAGTCATGGGGATGGCCCCGTTCGGCGATCCGGTTAAATCCGATTTGAGCCGTTTGATCCGCTGGGACGCCGCGCGCAAAACCTATCATTGCAGCGACGCGTATGTCTGGGTGCAACGGTCGAAACGTTTCCGGGTGGATAAAGTTTATTCCCGGCGCATGGTCAGGGAATTCGGACCGGAACGCACGGGGGACGGTTTGTCCGAACCGTATATTCATATTGCCGCCGCCACGCAGAAATCTCTGGAGGATATCACCCTGCGCTTGATCGAGGCGTATCTGAAACCGGAACTCGAAATGCACGGCAATCTCTGTTTTGCCGGCGGAGTAGCGCTGAATGTGGCGATGAATCGTATTCTGCTCGAACAACCGTATATCAAGCATCTCTGGGTGCAGCCGGCCAGCGGCGACGCCGGCGGTTCGCTGGGCGCTGCAGCCTATGCGGGGGTGCGGCTGGGAGAACGGATTGCGCCCATGCGCCACGCGTATCTGGGGCCGGAATTCGCAGCCTGGGAGATCGAACAGGCGTTATCCACCTGCGGATACGAGTATCACCTGGAAAAGAATATCTGTCTCAAGGCCGCGACGCTGCTGCAGCAGGGCGAGATCGTGGGCTGGTTTCAGGGACGGATGGAATGGGGACCGCGGGCTTTGGGCAATCGCAGCATTCTGGGCAATCCCACTATCCGCGGAACAGCCGACCGGATCAATGAAATCATCAAGTTCCGGGAGAACTGGCGGCCGTTCTGCCCATCGCTGCTCAAAGAATTTGCGCCGGATATCCTGCAGTCGAACCATCCTGCGCCGTTCATGACCATCGCTTTCAAAGCCGCTTTGAAATGGAAAGAGCGCATTCCGGAAGTGGTGCATGTGGACGGAACCTGCCGGCCGCAGATCGTGGAAAAGGAAACCAATCCCCGGTTCTACCAGTTAATCCAGGATTTTCACCGGTTATCCGGAGTTCCGGTGGTGATCAACACTTCGCTCAACCGCCGGGGAGAGCCGATGATCTGTTCGCCGCGCGACGCTTTGTTGATGTTCAAAGAAAGCGGGCTGGATTACCTGGCCATGGGCGATTACCTGGTCTCAAAAAAGTAACGGGGACGTTCCCGAAGGTACCACCCCTGAAAAATGAGGTATGTATGAAAGGCATACTATTAGCAGGCGGTAAAGCCACACGGCTGTATCCGATCACCAAAGGCGTTTGCAAGCAGCTGCTGCCCATCTACGACAAGCCGATGATCTATTACCCGCTGTCGGTTTTGATGCTCGCGGGTATCCGCGAGATCCTGGTGATCTCCACGCCCAAAGATCTGCCGCGCTTCCGGGATCTTCTGGGCAGCGGGGGTGAACTGGGGATCAGCATCAGTTACGCCGAACAGCCCAAACCCGCAGGCATCGCCCAGAGCTTCCTTATCGGGGAAGACTTCATCGGCAAAGACAGCGTGAGCCTGATCCTGGGGGATAATATTTTCTACGGCCATGACCTTACCGAGATACTCAAACAGGCGGCGGCGCTGAAAAAAGGCGCGTATATTTTGAGTTATTACGTCCGGGATCCCCAGCGTTACGGGGTGATCGAGTTCGACGCCCGGTGCCGGGCAAAATCCATTGCCGAAAAACCGGCCAGACCCAAATCGAACTGGGCGGTGACCGGATTGTATTTTTACGATCGCCGGGTAGTGGATATCGCGAAGAACATCAAGCCTTCGAAGCGCGGCGAACTGGAGATCACGGATGTGAACAACGTGTATCTAAAAGAAGGTAACCTGAAAGTGCTGCCTCTGGGCCGCGGGTTCGCCTGGCTGGATACCGGCACCTACCAATCGCTGATCGACGCGTCCATATTCATCAAAACCGTGGAAGACCGGCAGGGCTTGAAAGTCGGCTGTATCGAGGAGATCGCGTATCGCCAGGGATATATCGACAAAAAACAATTGCGCGCCCTGGCCGCGGGGATCCATACCAGCTACGGCGACTATCTGCTTTCACTGGAGTAGAGGATGAAATATAAAATTCTGATTTTCGGGAAAGGGTTCATGGGCCAACGGCTGCACGAGCAGTTCGGCTGGGCGATCACCGACCGGCGGGTCAACGGTTTTGCCGACGTGCTCGAAGAGATCGAGCGGCACAAACCCACGCATATCGTCAATTGCATCGGCCACACCGGCAAGCATAACGTGGACGACTGCGAGATCGACAAAGACCGCACGTTGCAGGCCAATACGTTCGTGCCGATCATCATGGCGGACGCCGCGTACCGTACAAAAGTCAAGCTGGTGCATATTTCCAGCGGCTGCATTTATCATTTCGATTACAGCAAGCAAAAACCCGTTACCGAGGAGGAAGCGCCGGATTTCTTCGATCTCTATTATTCCCGGACCAAGATCTACACCGAGCAGGCGTTGAATATCATGGCCAGGAAATCCAATATTCTCATCGCCCGCATCCGCATTCCGCTGGACAACCGGCCGCATCCCAAGAATATCCTGGATAAACTGATCAAATACGGCAAGGTGATCGACTGCCCGAATTCGGTGACCTATGTGCCGGATTTCTGCGAAATGCTCCATCATCTGATCAAGATCGACGGCCGGGGGATATTCAATACGGTGAACAAGTACGGTTTATACTATACGCAGCTCATGGATACCTATAAGAAATACGTTCCGGATTTCAAGTATGACGTGATGGATTACCGCGCGCTGCCGTTAGTGCGCACCAACCTGGTGATGTCGGTGAAAAAACTGGAAAAGACCGGGTTTACCGTGCGCAAGATCCAGGATGTGCTGGATGAATGCGTGCGCGAGTATTTAAAACAACGAGGATCAAAATGAAGAAAATCCTGGTTACCGGCGCAGCCGGATTTATCGGCAGCGAGTTCGTGCGTCAGGGCGCGCGCGCGGGCACAAAGATGGCGGTAGTGGATTGTCTGACCTATGCCGGCGATCTCAAGCGCCTGGCCCCGGCCAGGCAGGCGATCAGTTTCCATAAAGTGAATATCTGCGACAGCCGCAGGCTCAAGCAGGTATTCGAAAAAGAGCGGCCGGAAGCCGTGGTGCATTTCGCCGCCGAATCGCACGTCGACCGCAGCATTGCCGACGCCACGCCGTTCATGGACACCAATGTCACCGGCACCCAGGTGCTGCTGGATGTCTGCCGGCGTTACCCGGTGAAGAAATTCGTGCACATTTCCACAGACGAGGTGTACGGCGAGATCGAAAAAGGGACATTCCGCGAAGATTCCCCGTTTAACCCCAATTCGCCGTATTCGGTGAGCAAGGCCGCCGCGGATATGCTCGCCCGGGCGTATTTCCGCACCTACGGTTTACCTGCCGTCGTGGTCCGGCCTTCGAATAATTACGGCCCCTGGCAGTATCCGGAGAAGCTTATTCCCGTGGTCATCCGCCAGGCCCTGCAGAATAAGAAAGTGCCGGTGTACGCGCGGGGATTGAATGTCCGGGAGTGGCTCTTTGTCGGCGACTGCGCGCAGGCCGTCTGGCAGGTGCTGCGGAAAGCCGTACCGGGCAGCGTCTATAATGCCGGCAGCGGCCAGGAGCGCCGGAACATCGATACGGTGAAGGCGATCCTGAAGCTGCTGGGACAACCCGCATCCTTGATCGAGTTTGTCGCCGACCGGCCCGGCCACGATATCCGCTATTCTTTGGATTGCTCGAAAATCCGCCGCGAACTGGGCTGGAAAGCCGCCACCACTTTCAGCCAGGGCATTGCTCAAACCGTGGACTGGTACAGGGCGTATTTCAAGGATAGACGATGAACGTTCCTTTTGTAGACATTCGCGGGCAGCATAAGGCGTTGCGCGGGGCAGTGGAGCGCGCGGTCAAAGACGTCTTTACCCGCGGCGACTTCATCCTGGGCAAAGATGTGCATTTGTTCGAGCAGGAATTTGCCGCTTACTGCGGCAGCCGCTTTGCGCTGGGAGTCAATTCCGGCACCGACGCTTTATTCTTGAGCCTGATCGCCATGGGCATCGGCCCGGGCGATGAAGTGATCGTGCCGGCGTTTACTTTCGTGGCCACAGCATTCGTGGTCTCCGCAACCGGGGCGCGGCCGGTCTTTGCGGATATAGACGAGAAAACCTACACTATCGACGTCGAGCGGATCGAACAGGTCATTACCCGGCGCACCAGAGCGGTCATCCCGGTGCATCTCTTCGGGCAATGCGCGGATATGCAGCCGCTGATGCGCATCTGCCGCAAGCACGGTTTGAAGATCATTGAGGACGCCTGCCAGGCGCATGGCGCAGAATATCTGTGCTTATCCGGAAAAGGCCGGCCCCGGAAAGCCGGCTCTATCGGCGATACCGGAGCATTCAGCTTTTACCCCACCAAAAATCTCGGCGGCGCGGGAGACGGCGGCATGATCGTTACCGACAGCAAAAAACTTTTCGACAAGCTTTATCGCCTGCGCGACTGCGGCCGTAAAACCAAGTATGAACATGTGGTGCTGGGGTATAATTCGCGGCTGGATACTCTGCAGGCGGCAATCCTGCGGCAGAAATTGAAACTGCTCGATCAATGGAACCGCCGGCGGATTGCCAATGCGGCGTTGTACGATCGCTGCCTGGAACAACGGGGTTTGGGCGCGCTTAAACCCCGCCGGGCGGAGTTTTCCTCGCATGTTTTCCATATTTACGCGGTGCGTCTGCCGCGGCGCGCGGCGGCGCTGGCGCTGTTCAAAGAAAAACAGATCGGATGCATGGTGAATTATCCGATCCCGCTGCATCTTCAGAAGGCTTATGCCGGGCTGGGGTACCGCGCCGGCGCTTTCCCGGTTTCCGAACGGGTCTGCACGGGGATCGTTTCTTTGCCGATGCATCCGTTTCTCACCCCGGAACAGATTTCTTTTGTGGCGGACACGCTCAAGGAGGTTTGATGGCTGTAACGGTCGCCGTATCAGTAGTGATCATTGCCAAGAATGAAGAGCAGGGGATCGAAGAGTGTCTGAAGAGCGTTTACGGCTGGGCGGACGAGATTATCCTGGTGGACGATTGCAGCACGGACAAAACAGTCGCGGTGGCCGGAAAATACGCCAGAGTGCTTACCCGCAAAATGGAGAATGAAGGCGTGCACCGCAACTGGGCATATGCCCAGGCGCGTAACAAATGGGTTTTGAGCCTGGACGCGGACGAATCGGTCACCCCGGAATTGAAAGAAGAGATCGCCGGAGTGATCAAAAGCGATGCGTTCGACTGTTACGATATCCCGCTGCGTACTTTTTTCGGCAATTACTGGGTACGCCACGGCGGCTGGTACCCGGCGCCCAAGGTGCGGCTGTTTTTGCGGGACAAGATGCGCTACGAAGAGGTTGAAGTCCATCCCCGGGTCCTGGGCGTAGGCCGCGCCGGTCATCTGCATTCGGATATTATCCATAAAGGCTATCCCGATCTGGAGCATTTATTCGGCAGCGTCAACCGCCAGACCACGCTCGAAGCGCGTAAATGGATCAAGACCGATCGCAGGATGACCTGCGGGCATATGCTCTGGCGGGCCGTTGATCGTTTTTTCCGTCGTTATATCCGCAAACAGGCGTATAAGGACGGGATGTACGGATTCGTCATCTCGTACTGCGACAGTTTGTACCAGTTCTTGAGCTACGTCAAATACCGCGAGATGCTGCGGCAAGGGAAAGATCGCACCGGCTGATGAGTTTCGGCCGTATGCCCGGGCATACGGCCGATACCGATCAACCTACTTAATTTTTTATCGCTTATGAATCTATGAATCCGCAAAAAATCGTATTCCTGGACCGTGACGGGGTGATCAATGCGTATCCCGGTCACTATAAGTATGTGACTTCCGTAGAAGAATTCCGGCTCCTGCCCGGGGTTCAGGAGGCCCTGCGGCGGCTGACTGCCGCCGGCTGCGCGCTGTTTATCATCTCCAACCAGGCCGGGGTCGCCAAAAAAATGTATTCCCGGGAGGCGCTTGACGCGATCACGCAGCGCATGCTTGACGAGCTCGGCGACGGCATTACCTTTTCCGGCGTGTATTACTGCACCCATCTTTCCGATGAAAACTGCGCCTGTCGCAAGCCCCGGACCGGGTACGTGGAAAAAGCTTTCGCGGCGCTGGCGCTGCAGGGACGAACTCCCGATCTGCAGCAGTGTTATTTTGTCGGCGATTCTCTCATCGATGTGGAAACCGGCAAAGCTTCCGGTATGAAAACAATACTGGTGTTTTCCGGCAGGGAGCGACCGGAGAACAAACCCGCCTGGTCGGTGATCCCGGATTTCACCGCTGAAGATCTCTCCGACGCAGCGGACATAATCCTGCACTTATGAAAATTATCGTCGCATACGCTTCAGCCGGCCGCGGCCATCAAAAAGCGGCAGAAGTTATTGCCGGCGCTGTGCGTACACGCTGCCCCCGGCATACCGTAGTTCTGGCGGACAGCCTGGATTTTTCCCTGCCCCTGTTCAAAAAAGCTTATCTGGCAAGCTATGATTTCCTGGTGCTGCATCTGACCTGGCTCTGGGGCGCGCTGTTTTATCTGACGTCCGCGCCTGCGTTCGCCGCCGCGGCTCTGGCCGCGCACTCCTGCTGTAATCATCTGGCTGCCCGCAGGTTCGCCCGCTGGCTCACCGAACAAAACCCCGACGTGATAATCTCAACGCATTTTCTGGTTTCGGATGTGGCTTCGCGACTCAAAGGAAAGAACCGTCTGCATGCCCGTTTGTATACCGTGATCACGGATTTCGGCGTGCATCCTTTCTGGCTGGCCGGGCACACGGATTGTTATTGCGTGGCCAGCGGTCATACCAGAGACATACTTGTTTCTTACGGGGTAAACCCCGGCGCGATACGCATCACCGGCATTCCCGTCGACCCGGTCTTTAAACAGGTTTTCGAGCGGCGGGCATTGCGCGCCCGGTACGGGATTGCTCCTTCGGCCTTCGTGGTCCTGGTGGTAACCGGATCGTTCGGTATTGGGCCTCTGGAAGAAATCGCCTGCGCTTTGCACGGCGAGTGCGAAGTGCTGGTCGTTTGCGCCAGGAACAGGAAATTGTTCAAACGTCTGAATGCGCGCAAGCTTGACCGGGTCCAGGTTTTCGGTTTTGTGAACACCATGCCTGAAATGATGTCCCTGGCCGACCTGATCATCACCAAACCCGGGGGATTGAGCGTTGCGGAATTACTGGTGCAATCGTTGCCGCCTTTATTCATTGCCGCAATTCCCGGCCAGGAATCAGGCAACAGCGAGACCTTGTTGCGTTACGGGATTGGCGCGCCGGTCAACGACATACCCCGGTTACAGCGCATTATCCGTAACTATCTCGCTCATCCGGAAGCGCTGGCGTTGCAGCGGCAACGCATGAAAGAGCTGGCAAAACCGAATGCGGTGGAGGAGATTATTGATGCAATTTGTTCAGGTGGTACTCGGTCTGCCGGTTGAAGGACCGTTTGATTACAGCGTTCCCGTTACGATGCGGCAGGCGATCCAGCCCGGCTGCCGGGTGTGGATCAATTTTCGCAATAAGAAAGAAGTGGGTTTTGTGGTCGGGGTGCGCCGGAAAACCGCGGTAGCTGCGGTGAAACCCGTGCTGGGCATTATCGACGAGCACCCGTTGCTCGACCGTCATCTGCTCAAACTGACTGAAGAGCTTGCAGACTATTATTGCTGTTCCCGGGGACAGGCTATCGAAACCGCATTGCCCGCGGCATTTCGTCTCGGACGTCCCTGCCAGCCGGCTGCGCCGGTGCCGGCGCACGGAACCGCCGATGCTAAACCCCCGCTGCCCGAAGTGATCTTCGACCGGGAGGGAACGGACCGCTGGTCGTTGTATCTGGATCAAGCCGACGCCGTTCTGGCGCAGGGTAGATCCGTCATTGTCCTCCTGCCGGATAAACTGCTGGTTCAGGCCGCGCTGATGCGTATCCGGGACCGCATCGCGCAACCGGTCGAAGAATTGCACCGCAACATGCCGCAGGAAGCGCGGGTGTGGGAGCGCATCCGCAGTCATCCGCGTTGCCTGGTTATCGGCACCCGCTCTGCGCTGTTCGCTCCGGTGAACCGCCTGGGATTGATCATCGTTGATGAAGAAGCGGATTACGGGTACAAACAGGACCAGGTTCCGCATTATCACGCCCGGGAAGCGGCATTGATGCGCGCCGCTCTGGAAAAAGCGCATTGTATCCTGGGCAGCACCGCGCCTTCCCTGGAAAGCTGGAATCTGGCGAAAAAGAAACTCGCCGGCCTGCGTACGCTGGAACGCCGCCGCGCCTATCCGCTTGTTTCATTGATCGATATGAAAAATATCCCGGCGGTCAGCCGCAGGCAGTCGATAGTGCTTTCGAAATTCATGCAGGATGCGATCGCCCTCGCCGTGCAAGCGGGGGAAAAAGTTCTGGTTTTCCTCAACCGCAAGGGATTCGCTACGGCGGCAGTGTGTAATCACTGCGGAGCTGTTTTGAAATGCCCGCGCTGCGCGGTTAATCTGGTATATCATTTTCAGGAACAGAAGCTGCGCTGCCACTACTGCGGTTATACCCGACAACCGCCGGCGATCTGCCCGTCCTGTGCATCCGGTTATATCAAATTCACCGGCGCGGGAACGGAAAAAGTAGAAAGCGAGCTCGCCCGGATATTCCCGCAAGCGCGCATCAGGGCAATAGACGTCCGGCAGCCCTGGGCGCGGGAGAGCGCCGATATTTTCATTGCCACCCAGGCAGTCATCCGCCAGCCGGAGCGCGCGTTCGATCTGATCTGCGCGCTGGCAGTGGATAATTCTCTTAACCACGTGGATTTCCGGGCCGCGGAAAAGACCTTTGCGGTTCTGTGCGGCCTGGCCGCGCTGACCGAAAAACGGATCGTGGTGCAGTCGAATTACCGGCAGCATTACTGTTTTACGGCTCTGGTCGACAATACCCCGGAGGTCTTTTACCGGGAGGAACTGCGGCAGCGCAAACAATTCGCTTTTCCGCCCGTACGGCATTTTGTCGCGGTCAAAGTGAGGGGACGGGATGAAGAACGCGCGCGTGCGGCCGCAGAAGCCCTGCGGCAACGATTGCAGTCTCCGGACGCATTGCCCGGAAGAACGAACGTGCTTTCGTTGCTGCCCGGCCAGCCGCCCAAACTGCGCGGTTATTATTACTGGACCATCCTTTTATCGACGGAAGCGGTGCGGCCGCTCTCGGCCGCTTTAAAATTACGCTTAAAAGAATTCAAACATTCGGGTATAATTATCACGGTGGATGTCGATCCGGTTTTTTAGGAGAGAGGCTGCGATGAAGATCGTTTTTCTGGGGAGCGCGCATTATGCGGAGCCGTCATTGCGGCTGATGATCAAGGAAGGCTTCGATGTCTGCTGCGTGGTCACGCAGGAGGATAAGCGCAAAGACCGGCATCTACACCTGCAGCCGACCGTGATCAAACAGGCCGCGATTGAGCTGGGCGTGCCGGTTTTTCAGCCGGCGGATATAAATGCGCCGGACGCCATAGCTTATCTGCGGAAACTTGACGCCGACCTTTTCGTACTCATTGCCTATGGTCAGAAATTATCCCAGAAAGTCCTTGATATTCCGCATAGCATGACGATAAATATACATGGATCGATGCTGCCGAGTTACCGCGGCGCAGCGCCGATCCAGTGGGCGCTGATGCATGGTGAAAAAGAGACCGGCAATAGCCTGATCAAAGTGATCCTCGAAATGGACGCCGGACCTGTGTTGCTGCAGAAACCGCGCGCTATTCAGGGGACGGACACGTTCCTTGACCTGGAAAAGCAGCTCTCTCTGGATGCCGCGTGTTTATTACTGGAAGGTCTGGCGCTCATTCAAAAGAATCAGTACCACCTGACCGAACAGGATGGACGCAAGGTCAGTTACGCGCCCCGGTTGACCAAAAAACACGGCCTTATCGATTGGGCTCAACCGGCTCAACATATAGTGAATCTGGTGCGGGGTGCTCAACCGTGGCCCGGGGCTTTTACCCATTTCCGGGGCAAACTGATCAAAGTGCACCAGGCTGTTCTTGCCGCAGCGCCGGCTGATGCCGGGACCGACTGCGCGCCGGGACAGGTGCTGCGGGTGAGTAAAGAGGGGATTGAGGTCGCTGCCGGGCAAGGCGTGGTGAAACTGCTGGAATTGCAGGCCGAAGCCGGCCGCAGAATGAGCGTTTCAGAATTTATTGCGGGCCATAAGGTTTGCGCAGGCGAACGTTTCCAGAGTTAGCAAAAAAGAGTTGCAAAGGCATGAATCTGTGCTATAATTTACACCTTGTGGATTAAGTTGTTGTAGCACAAACGTTAATCGTAATTTCAAGCATGCAGGGTCAGAGATGCCTGAATTAAGAAAAGATCCGATCATCGGTAGATGGGTGATTATTGCTACGGAACGCGCGCGCAGACCGGATCAGTTCTCCGATACAACGCGCAAAGAACCGCCCAGCGATAAAAAATGCCCTTTTGACGAGGGCAATGAAGCCGCCACCCCGAAAGAGATTTACGCCATCCGTCCGCGCGGGACCGCGCCCAATACTCCTGGCTGGGAACTCCGGGTTATACCAAGCATGACTCCTTTTTTGCGCATCGAAGGCGACCTGGAACGCCGGGGACAGGGATTGTATGACGTGATGAACGGCATCGGCGCGCACGAAATCGTCATCGAGACCAATCAGCATATCGCGAATATGTGCGATTTGAGCGAAGATCAGATCGCCAAAGTCGTCACCTGTTACATCAACCGCATACTCGACCTGGAAAAAGACCTGCGGTTCAAATACTGTCTGGTATTCAAAAATCACGGCTGGTCCGCCGGCGGCGGGAAAGTCAAACATTCCCGGTCGCAGTTGATCGCCACACCGGTGAATCCCAAACGGGTCAAAGAGGAACTGGTAGGAGCGCGGCATTATTACGAATACCACGAACGATGCATTTTCTGCGACCTGATCCGCCAGGAGATCGCCCAGAAAGAACGGGTGATCATGGAGATCGACGGATTCATCGCGATCGTGCCTTTTGCTTCGCGTTTTCCGTTCGAAGTCTGGATCCTGCCCAAAAAACATTCCTGCGATTTTGTCAATCTTCCGGAAGGGCAACGTAAAGACCTGGCCACGATCATGAAGCAGGTTCTGTTGAAACTCAAGATCGGGCTCAACGATCCGCCGTATAATTATATCATTCATACCGCTCCGTTCAGACGGCAGAAGATCGGGTACTGGAAGACGGTAGCGGACGATTACCACTGGCATATCGAGATCACACCGCGGCTGACCCGAGTGGCGGGTTTTGAATGGGGGACCGGATTTTATATCTGCCCGACCACCCCTGAAGCGGCGGCTAAATTTCTACGTGAAGTGAACATAACCCAACCTTAACTATGTCTGAACTGCGCAGGGATCCTATAGCCGGACGCTGGGTGATCGTCAGTACCGATACTCCCATCAAACCGGAAGAATACGAGCACGAAGAGCAGCATGGCTGGCGTCCGGGCGCGTGTCCGTTCTGTTACGGGAACGAATCGCTTACCCCCGCCGAGATCGTGGCGGTGAGGGATAATCATACCCCTCCGAATTCTCCCGGGTGGCAGGTGCGCGTGGTGCCGAATAAATTTCCCGCGTTGCAGATAGAAGGCGATCTGGAACGCAGGCCGGTTGGTCTGTACGACATGTCCAATGCCATCGGCGCCCACGAAGTCATCATTGAAACTCCCTATCATCATAAGGATCTCTCCGATCTGCTTGACCAGGAGGTGACGAATATCCTGCACATGTACCGGCAGCGTTCGCTCGACCTGGAAAAAGACCGCAGATTCAAGTACGTGATGATCTTCAAGAATTACGGCCCGTCCGCCGGCGCCTCTCTGGAGCATCCGCATACGCAGATCATCGCGTTGCCGATGGTGCCCAAGAGCGTAAAGGAAGAGATTATCGGCGCGCAGCATTATTTCGAGTATCGGGAGCGCTGCATTTTTTGCGATATGATCCGTCAGGAAATGGACGAGAAAGAGCGCATCGTGCTGGAAAACAAGAATTTCATCGCTTTTTGCCCGTTCGTTTCGCGTTTTCCTTTCGAGATCTGGATTATGCCCAAAAAACACACCAGCTTTTTCTGCGAAACGCCGTTTGAAGCGGTTCCCGACCTGGCGGTCATGCTCAAAGGCATCATCGCCAAAGTGCGCAAAGTGTTCGGCAATCCGGAATATAACTTCATTCTGCATACGTCGCCGATCAACAACCCGGATTCGACCAATATGGACAGTTATCACTGGCATCTGGAATTTATGCCTAAATTGACCCGCGTTGCGGGTTTTGAATGGGGGACCGGATTTTACCTGGTGCCTACGCCGCCGGAAAGCTCCGCAAAATTATTAAGGGAAGTCACCGTGTAATCTTATCAACCCGCCGGCCCTGATAAAGGGACCGGCACCCGTCTCAATCACACAAATCAATTGGTCGGGAAACAAGGAGGAACACATGGCAGTCAAAATCGGCATTAACGGTTTCGGCAGAATCGGCCGTCTCGTGGCCAGAGCCGTCCTGGAACGTAAGAATTCCAGCCTGGAACTGGTTGCGGTAAACGATCTGTTCGACGCAAAAACCAACGCTCACCTGTTCAAGTATGATTCCGTCCACGGTCGTTTTCCCGGGGATGTGAAAGCCGAAGGCGAAGATATCGTGGTCAACGGCAAAAAGATCAGGGTGCTCGCCAAAAGAGACCCGTCGGAATTACCCTGGAAGGACTTCGGGGTGGATATCGTGGTCGAATCTACCGGCCTGTTCACGGTCAAGAAAGACGGAGTGAACAAGAAGGGGAAAGAGGTTAAAGGCGCGGAGAATCATATCACCAAAGGCGGCGCCAAAAAAGTCGTCATTTCAGCTCCCGCGGAAGGCGAAGATATCACCATAGTCATGGGCGTCAACGACGAGAAATACGACCCCAAGCTGCATAATGTCGTTTCCAACGCTTCCTGTACCACCAACTGCCTCGGGCCGATCGCCAAGGTCATCAACGACAACTGGACCATCGAGAAAGGCCTGATGACCACCATCCATGCCTATACCAACGATCAGCGCTTGCAGGATATGGCGCATTCCGATATGCGTCGCGCCCGCGCAGCCGCGCTTTCCATGATCCCGACTTCCACCGGCGCTGCGAAAGCGATCTCGCTGGTCATTCCGGAATTGAAGGGGAAGCTCGATGGATTCGCCATTCGCGTGCCCACGCCGAACGTTTCGGTAGTGGATCTGACCGTTAAATTGTCCAAGAAAGCCACGGCTGCGGAGATCAACGCGGCGCTGAAGGCTGCCGCCGAAGCGCGGATGAAGGGCATACTCGGTTATACCGAGGATCCGGTGGTTTCCATTGATTTCAACCACTGCGATTACAGCTCATTCGTGGACGGATTATGCACCAAGGTCATTCAGGACGATTTCATCAAGGTGCTTTCCTGGTATGACAACGAATGGGGATATTCGAATAGAGTTGTGGACCTGGCCGAAATGATGGTTAAAAAAGGCCTGTAACCTTCTGTCAGCGTGAGAGGGCGGATTGTCGTAAGACAATTCGCCCTCTTTTATTTCATGACCTTCTCAAGTATCGGCATAATCCTGATAATTGGCGCAAGCGGGCTCATCGCCCAGGCTGTTCTGGTCAGAGAACTGCTCTGTGTTTTTTACGGGAATGAATTAACCCTGGGGTTGATCCTGGGAGGCTGGCTGTTATCGGAAGCGCTGGGCGCAGGTACCGCCGGATACGTCTTTAGCCGGGCTAAAAACCGGCCTGCGGTATTCATTCTTCTGCAATTCCTCTTCTGTTTAGCGCTGCCGCTGGGAGTGCTGGCCGCCCGATGGGCGAAGTTTTTACTGGGTATCCCTCCCGGATCCGGCATCGGCGTCGCGCACATCGCAGGTATCTCTCTGGCGGTTTCGTTCCCTGCAGGATACGCTCACGGCGCTTTATTCACCGCTTCGTGCGAAATATTCTCCGCGCCGCGCGCACCCGCCGCCCGGACCACCCGGCTCTATGCCTGGGAAGCCGCAGGCACCATGCTGGGCGGATTGATCTTCACCTTTGCGCTGGTATCCGCATTCAACTCTTTCCAGATCGCCCGGGGTCTGATCGCGTTCAACGTATTGATCAGCGCGCTTTTTGTGGTGCGGTTTTCCCAACCCGGGCGCCGCCGCCTTTTGATCGCAGCGGTGGCGGCTATGACCGTGTTGCTGGCGCCCGCGCCCCGCTTCCTGCAGCAATTCTCGTATACAAAACTCTTCCCCGGCCAGGCGGTGGTAGAAATGCGTTCTTCCAACTACGCGACTATCGCCGCTACCCGGGCAAACAGCCAGACCACGATCTATTACAACGGTTTGCCGGTTGTCTCCTCGCCCCACCCGGATCTGGTTTTTGTCGAAGAATTCGCCCATATTCCCGCCGGTTTCCATGCGCATCCGCGGCGCGTTCTGCTTCTGGGCGCGGGGGTGGGAGGGATCCTTGCGGAATTGGTAAAACAGCCTGTCGAGCGGATCGACTATGTCGAACTTGATCCATTGTTCATCGCGATGGCGCAGCGGCATGCCCCGGATGTCGCGCTTCCGGGATTAAAAGACCTCCGGGTGCGCCTGACGATCGACGACGCGCGGCGTTTCCTCAACCGGACCGGCCAAACGTATGATCTGATCATGATCGGCGCGGGGCAGAGCGCGGATTTGACCGCGAACCGGCTGTTCACCCGGGAAAGTTTCACGCTGCTTGAACGTCGTTTGAACGCCGGCGGAATACTGGCCTTCTGGCTTCCCGGCGCGCCCGCCTATATCAGCGCCGAGTTGCGCGACGCCACCCGGGTTGTGCTCAATGCCGCCGCAGCGTTTCCCGCTACCCGGATTATTCCCGGTGATTACTTTCTGGTAGTATCCTGCGCCGATACAGGTATCAGCGATCTGACGGCCGCAGAGGTGTCCCGGCGGCTGCGCCAGCGCGGCCTGGAGACCGGGTTGCTCACGCCCGACTATCTTGCGACGCGGCTGGATCGGGAAAAAGAACGCTGGCTGCAAGAGGCGCTGGCAGGAGGAAGCCGGCGGATAAACCGCGATGCGCAACCGGTGGGATTGTTCGAAGCCATGCGTTTATGGAATCGCCGGTTTTCTCCGCTTGTGGCTTCGGGCTACGCGGCAACCGGCGCATTGCCGCTGTGGGTGTGGATAGCGGCTGCGCTCCTGGTATGGGGGATCGCGTATCAGGGAGCGCGCTTACTCCCGTCCGCGCGCAAACGGATCGTGCTCGCGTATGCGCTGGGACAGAGCGGATTCTGGGCGATGGTGATAAACCTGGTATTGCTCTTCCGGTTCCAGAACGTCTATGGAACGCTCTATCAGGCTATCGGCTTGACCATCGCGGTATTCATGTCCGGAGTCGCTCTGGGAGGATTTGCCGCGATGCGGCTTACCAGCGGCCGAACGCGCGCCGCGCTATTGAACCTGCTGATAGCGATAGAGCTGTTCTGCGCGCTGATCACCTTCGTCCTCGCCCGGACGATTTCTCTGGCGGCGTATCCGTACTGGATATTCATTGCGTTCTTTGCGGGCGCCGGTTTTTTGCTCGGCCTGATCTTTCCGCTCGGCGCGGCGCTTTCCGCGCGCCGCTCGAACGTAAGCCTGGTTGCCGGCGAATTATTCGCCGCAGACGTGGCTGGGGGCTGGCTCGCCGGCATACTCGCAGGAGCGATACTCTTGCCCGCCCTGGGATTGCATGCGACGCTGCTTTTGGCCGGGATAGTGCGCGTCGGCAGCTGCGCGCAGCTGATTTTATTTAAAATAAACAAAAAAAAGATTTGACAAAATACCGGAATTAGTGTATATTTATAACCTCTGCCAATTCTGCAGGTGCCTATCGTCGGAAAATCACTTCAGAGGCGCTAAACAAAAAGCAGCAAGAATTGTAGAAATTCTTGGTAGGGATTTTTTTACCTTTATGCAAGGCAAGGAGCTAGCCTATTCAAACAGCAGGAAAACGATTCGTGCTGGAATAGCTCAGTTGGTAGAGCACGTCCTTGGTAAGGACGGGGTCCAGGGTTCAATTCCCTGTTCCAGCTTAAATTTCACTTAATGAGGTTCGGCGGGCATGAGAGAACAGATCACATTAGAATGCACGGTGTGCAAACATCGTAATTACACTACGATGAAGAACAAAAAACTGCATCCGGATAAGCTGGAAATCAATAAGTTCTGTAAGTTTTGCCGCAAACACACGGGACATAAAGAGATCAAATAACTCTTTTAGGGGCGTCCGTTAATTGGCTAAACGGCGAGACTCCAAATCCCGTCCTGGGGGTTCAAGTCCCTCCGCCCCTGTAAATCCAGGCAAAGCCTAGAGGGAAGCGCCTATGAAACCGATAGTAACGTTCTTAAGCGAAGTCAAAGTCGAACTAAGTAAAGTCAGCTGGTCCACCCGCGAAGAGTTGCTGGCGGCGACAGCGGTCGTATTCGTGTTCACGGCGTTGATGACCGTATATATAGGAGTGGTGGATCTGGCGCTCTCCAAGGTTTTGAGCGTCATTTTCAAATAAAACAATGAAAAACTGGTACGTCGTTCATACACAAACAGGATTTGAAGACAGGGTCAAAACGATACTTCAGTCCAAGATCTCGGCCAGCGGATTTGCCGAGCATATCAGTAAAGTCGTCATTCCTACCGAACAGATTTCCGAAGTGCGCTCCGGGAAAAAGAGAGTTACCGAACGGCGTTTTTTCCCCGGGTATATTCTGGTTGAAATGGAGATGAACGATCAGGCGTATTCTTTCATAAAGGGTATTCCCGGCGTAACCGGTTTTATCGGCTCCGGCAAGAAACCGACCCCGCTGCCTCCGAACGAAGTCGATTCCATTCTCAAGAGGACAGAGGAGACCAAAGCCAAGCCCAGCCCGAAGATAATTTTCGAAAAGGGCGAAGCCATACGGGTAAAAGAGGGACCGTTCATGAATTTTAACGGTACCATTGATGACGTGTATCCGGATAAAGGCAAGATCAAAGTTAATATCTCGATATTCGGCCGATCGACTCCGGTCGAATTAGAGTATTGGCAAGTGGAGAAAGTGTAACCATGGCAAAGAAAATTACCGCACAGATTAAACTGCACGTCGCCGCCGGCCAGGCAAATCCGGCGCCGCCCGTCGGCCCCGCGCTCGGCCAGCACGGCGTCAATATCATGATGTTCTGCAAACAATTCAACGACCAGACCAAGACCAGGGACGGCCTGATCCTGCCGGTCGTCATCAGCGTCTATGAGGACAGAACGTTCTCTTTTATCATTAAAAGTCCGCCGACTTCGGTTCTGCTCAAACGCGCGGCCAATCTGGCCAAAGCCTCGGGCTCAAGCGGCAAGGAAGTCATCGGCACGGTGACCATGAAACAGATCGAGGAAATAGCCAAGCAGAAAGCCAAGGATTTAAATACCGCAGATATGACCCAGGCAGTCAAAACAGTGGTGGGAACCGCGAAAAGCATGGGCATTGCAGTCGAAGGATAAATCATATGAAAAACAGAAGCAAGCGCTATAGTGCATCGGAAAAGAACGTCGATAAGGAAAAAGTATACACGCTTAAAGAGGCGGTTTCGGTTTTGAAAGGTTTACAGCAGCCGAAATTTGACGCTTCGTTCGATCTGCATTTCAAACTGAATGTAGATCCCAAGAAATCCGAGCAGATGGTCCGCGGGACCGTCGTGCTTCCGCACGGGACCGGCAAGAAGATCCGGGTTGCCGTGTTCTGCCGCGGCGAGCATGAAAAAATCGCCAAGGCGTCCGGGGCCGAGCTGGTCGGAGCGAATGAATTGATCGATAAAGTCGCCGGCGGATTCCTGGATTTCGATTGCGTTATCGCCACGCCGGAAATGATGAAAGATTTGAGCAAGCTGGGAAAAGTCCTTGGGCCGCGCGGTTTGATGCCGAGCCCTAAAACCGGAACCGTTACCAACGATATCGCCAAGGCCATTGAGGATGTCAAAAAGGGAAAGGTCGAATTCCGCGTGGACAAACAGGGCGGCATGCACCTGGCGGTGGGCAAGACGTCGTTCAGCGAAGACGCGCTCTATGAAAACGCCTCATCGGTCATCCATGCGATTACCGAAGCCAGACCCGCAACCGTCAAAGGGAAGTTCGTGGAAAGCCTCTTCGTGTCTTCCTCAATGAATCCGGGCCTGAAAGTCGAGATATAATTATGAAAAAGATCAGCGTTCTAGTAAAGGAAACGTCGACCACCCGCATTCATCAGGGCATTGCGGGCAACAACAGCTTCTTTATCATCAAGTACAGCGGACTCTCCAGCCCTGCAATGAGTACGCTGCGTATCGCTCTGCGCGGCGCCAACGCCGAACTCTTCGTGGTCAAGAATACCGTAGCCAGGAAAGCGCTCAAGGACAAAGTCGGCGAAGACGTGCTTAAACTTATCGACGGCCCCGCAGGGATAATTTTTTACAAGGACGATCCGGTCGGCGCTTCAAAAGCGCTCTTCACTTTCCTGAAAGATAACGAAAAGCTGAAGATCGAAGGCGGTTTCCTGCAGGAACGCATGGTTACCACCAAGGAACTCGAGGCATTATCGAAACTGCCCACGAAAGACGTTCTGCGCGCCCAGGTCGTTTTCACCTTAAAATCACCGATTACCCGCCTGGTGATGACGTTAAAGGGAAATATGCGGGCGCTTGTCTGCTGTCTTGAACAAATCAAAACCAAAAAAGCTAATTAGAAAAAGAGGAGGAGAGGAAGATGGCTAGTGAAAAACTGGAAACAATGATCAAATCGATCGAAGAGATGTCGGTGCTTGAACTGGCAGAGCTGGTCAAAGCACTGGAAGACAAATTCGGAGTCAGCGGCGCGATGCCGATGATGGCGATGCCTGCAGCTGGTGGAGCAGGTGCCGCGGCAGCAGCTCCCGCCGCCGAAGAGAAAACAACGTTTAGCGTGGTCCTGGCAAGCGCCGGCGCCAACAAGATCGCCGTGATCAAAGAAGTCAGAACCATGACCAGCCTCGGGCTGAAAGAAGCGAAAGACCTCGTTGATGCTGCTCCCAAGCCGATCAAAGACGGAGTTCCCAAGGAAGAAGCTGAAGATATGAAGAAGAAGCTCGAAGCTGCGGGTGCAAAGGTCGAGCTTAAATAGTTGGCAGAGGATCTGATCTTACACGAAGTTCATCAGGCGTCCCGCCATGTGTTCTTCGCGTACAATCGGAATTGAGCGCGTCATGATAAAAAGAAAAAGTTTCGCCAAATTCAAAGACGTTTACGATATGCCCGATTTGCTCGAACTGCAGACGGCTTCCTACAAGGAATTCCTGCAGATCGACGTCCCGGCCGATGAGCGTAAAAATCAGGGATTGCAGGAAGTGTTTTCCGAGATATTCCCGATTGAAAGCCCCGATCGGTCGGTGCGGCTTGATTTCGTCAGCTACGCCCTGGGCAAACCCAAGTATGATATCGCGGAATCGAAAAAGCGGTCGTTGAGCTACGCCTCTCCTCTTAAAGTCAAGTTCAGGCTCACCACGCCGCACGATATCAAAGAACAGGATGCGTACTTCGGCGAGATCCCGCTGATGACGGAAACCGGCAGTTTCATCATTAACGGCGACGAACGGGTAGTGGTCAGCCAGTTGCACCGGTCTCCCGGCGTTTCGTTCGAAGAGGAAGCGCATCCCACCGGCAAGAAGATTTTCTACGGCAGGATTATCCCGTACCGCGGCGCATGGCTGGAGTTCAAATACGACCTGACCGAGAATATCCTGGCATACGTGGACCGGCGCAAGAATTTTCCCGCGACCCAGATCCTGCGCATCATGGGCTTTTCCTCCGATGACGATATCATCAAAGCATTTTCCAAAGATTTCCCCGAGATTCGCAATACCCTTAAAAAAGACAACACTAAAAGCAAGGAAGACGCGTACCTGGATTTCTACCGCAAGATGCGCCCCTCTGAACCGGTTACCAAAGAGGGGGCGGAAACGCTGTTCTTCCGTCTTTTCTTCGATCCCACCCGCTACGACCTGGAACGCGCCGGCAGATTTATCCTGAACCGCAAACTCGATATGGATGTTTCTATCGAGAAGCGCATCCTTGATTCGGAAACGGTTATCCGGGTCATCGAATACCTTATCCGGCTCAAAGACGGCGCGGGAAAGATCGACGATATCGACCATCTCGGCAACCGCCGCATCAAGACGGTCGGCGAACTCGTCCAGAATCAGATCCGCATCGGTATCAGCCGCGTTGAACGGTCCATCCGGGAACGCTTGAGCATTCTGGGCGATCTGGAGAACCTCAATATTCATTCGCTGATCAACTCCAAGCTTTTTTCCACGCAGATCCATGATTTCTTTGCCCGCAGCCAGCTTTCCCAGTTTATGGATCAGGTCAATCCTCTGGCAGAGATGACCCATAAACGGCGTTTAAGCGCTGTCGGGCCCGGCGGACTTTCGCGCGAACGCGCCGGCTTCGAAGTGCGCGATATCCATTCATCGCATTACGGCAGGATCTGTCCCATTGAAACGCCGGAAGGTCCGAACATCGGTTTGATCGCTTCATTGAGCACCTACGCCAGGGTGAACAATCTCGGGTTCATCGAGACTCCCTACCGTAAAGCCGAAGACGGCAAAGTGACCAAGAAGATCGAGTATTTGACCGCGGACAAGGATGAGGGAAAAACCATTGCGCAGGCGAACGTCCTGCTGGAATCCGACGGAACCTTCGCGGAAAAAGACGTCATGTGCCGCTACAAGGACGATTTCCCCAAAGTTCCGCCGAAACAGGTGGAATTCATGGACGTTTCCCCGCGCCAGCTCGTTTCGGTCGCGGCTTCCATGATCCCGTTTCTGGAGCATGACGACGCCAACCGCGCGCTGATGGGTTCCAACATGCAGCGCCAGGGCGTGCCGCTGATGATCACCGAGGCTCCGATAGTCGGGACCGGCATGGAAGGTAAAGTCGCTTATGACTCCGGTGCGGTCGTGGTCGCGGAAGAGTCCGGCAAAGTGAATGCCGTCGATTCTGCGAGCATTACCGTGGGCAAACGCACCTACGAACTCAAGAAATTCATCCGTACCAACGCCGATACCTGTCTGAACCAGCGCCCCATCGTCAAGCTGGGCGAGCACGTTGAAAAAGGCCAGGTCATCGCCGACGGCATGTGCACCAAGCAGGGAGAGCTGGCCCTGGGCAAAAATCTGATGGTCGCATTCATGCCCTGGAGAGGTTACAACTTCGAGGACGCCATCCTGATCAATGAAAAACTGGTGCGCGAAGACATTTTCACCTCCGTGCATGTAAAGGAATTCGAGATAGAAGCCATCGAAACCCGTCTGGGTAACGAGGAAATCACCCGGGATATCCCGAATGTTTCCGAAGAGACCCTGCGCAATCTCGACACCAACGGCATCGTCCGCATCGGCGCAGAAGTCGGACCGAACGATATTCTGGTCGGCAAGGTAACTCCGAAAACCGAATCCGAACTGTCCCCGGAAGAGCGCCTCCTGCGCGCGATCTTCGGAGAAAAAGCTTCGGACGTGCGCGATACAAGCTTGCGCGTACCGCCGGGAGTCGAAGGATATATCGTGGACGTTCATCTTTTCCAGCGTAAAGAGCGCGGCCGCAAATCCAAGGAAGAAAAGTCGCGCGAACTCGCCAAGATCAAGGAACTCAAAGCGTATTACAAACAGGAAGTCGAATTTGTCCAGACCGAGAAGATCAGCCGTTTGAGCGATCTGCTGGGCGTGGATAAATCCAGGGTGGAGCGGGTCAATCTTTCAACCAATGAAGAAGCCAAAATGCTCGCCGCTTCCTTCGACGAACAGATTCAGGAATTACTCAACGAGGAAATACAGGAGATCGAAAAGGTCAAGCGGGGAGACGAACTTCCTCCCGGAGTTCTCAAGCGCGTGGTGATCTACATCGCCACCAAGCGTAAGCTCTCGGTCGGAGACAAACTTTCCGGACGGCACGGTAACAAAGGCGTTGTGGCGCGTATCCTTCCTGAAGAAGATATGCCTTATTTGCCGGACGGCACTCCCGTGGACATCGTGCTCAACCCGCTGGGCGTTCCTTCGCGTATGAACATCGGACAGATTCTCGAAACCACGCTCGGCTGGGCGGCAAAATCGCTCGGGCTGCACGTGATGACTCCGGTATTCGATGGCGCGCAGGAAAGCGAGATCAAAGCCATGCTCAAGACCGCCGGTTTACCCGAGGACGGCAAGATCACTCTTACCGACGGCCACACCGGTCTTCAGTTCGACCAGAAGGTAACCGTCGGCTACATCTATATGATGAAGCTGATCCATCTGGCGGACGAAAAAATTCACGCCCGTTCTATCGGACCGTATTCGCTGGTTACGCAACAGCCGCTGGGCGGCAAAGCGCAGTTCGGCGGCCAGCGCCTGGGAGAAATGGAAGTCTGGGCTCTGGAAGCGTACGGTGCCGCTTTTACGCTGCAGGAAATGCTGACCGTAAAGAGCGATGATGTCTCCGGTAGAACCCGCATCTATGAAGCGATCGTCAAGGGCGAACAGAGATTAACTCACGGAACCCCCGAATCCTTTAACGTTCTGGTGAAAGAGTTGCAGGGATTAGGGCTGGATATCCGTATGGAGAAGGTAAAATAATGGTTGAGAATATTTTATTCGACAGCATTTCGATCCGGCTCGCTTCACCGCAGACTATTCGTTCGTGGTCAAAAGGAGAAGTCAAGAGAGCAGAGACCATCAACTACCGCACTCTTAAACCGGAAAAAGACGGTCTGTTCTGCGAGCGCATATTCGGTCCGGTCCGCGATTGGGAGTGTAACTGCGGGAAATACAAGCTGATCAAATTCAAAGGTATTACCTGCGACCGCTGCGGCGTTACCGTCGACCGTTCTTCCGTACGGCGCGAGCGCATGGGACACATCGAGCTGGCTGCGCCGGTCACCCACATCTGGTTCTTCAAAGTGGTTCCCAGCAGGCTGGCGGCGCTTCTGGATATGACCCTGCGCGATATGGAACGCGTGATCTATTACGAAGAATACGTGGTCATCGATCCCGGCACCACCCCGCTCAAGAAAAGAGAACTTTTGTCGGAAGAGAAATATCAGGACGCTGTCAATAAATACGGCTCCAAATTCAAAGCGCGGATGGGCGCGGAAGCGGTTCAGGAATTGCTCAAAGAGCTCGACCTTGACGCGATGTGCAAGAAACTTCGCAAAGAGATGGAGAAGTCAAAAGAGGTCCTGGGCAACCGCAAGATCCTTAAAACGCTCAAGATCGTGGAAGATTTCCGCAAATCCGGCAATCGTCCCGAATGGATGATCCTGGAAGTGCTGCCGGTCATCCCTCCGGACCTGCGTCCGCTGGTTCCGCTGGACGGCGGCCGTTTCGCGACGTCTGACCTTAACGATCTGTACCGCCGCGTGATCAACCGCAATAACCGTTTAAAGAAACTTATTGAGCTCAACGCGCCCGAGATCATCGTGCGCAACGAAAAACGCATGCTGCAGGAAGCGGTGGATGCGCTGCTGGATAACGGCAGGCACGGCCGCGCGGTTGTGGGCGCGAATAATCGCCCGCTGAAATCCCTCTCTGATATGCTCAAGGGAAAACAGGGACGTTTCAGACAGAACCTGCTGGGAAAGCGCGTCGATTATTCCGGCCGTTCGGTTATCGTCGTCGGCCCCGAACTCAAGCTTCACGAATGCGGACTGCCGAAACAGATGGCTCTGGAGCTCTTCGAACCGTTCATTATCAAGAAACTGAAGGAAAAAGGTTTCGTGCATACCATCAAAGGCGCGCGCAAGATGGTCGGTCACGGCAAGATCGAAGTCTGGGACATCCTGGACGAAGTGATCAAGGATCACCCGGTGCTGCTCAACCGCGCTCCGACTCTGCACCGTTTGAGCATCCAGGCTTTCCAGCCGGTGCTGACCGAAGGCAAAGCCATCCGGGTGCACCCGCTTGTTTGCGCAGGTTTCAACGCCGATTTCGACGGAGACCAGATGGCCGTCCACGTGCCGCTTTCTCTGGAAGCGCAGATGGAAGCCCGCATTCTGATGCTGTCGATCAATAACGTGTTCTCTCCCGCGCAGGGAAAACCCATCGTCACCTCGACCCAGGATATCGTTCTGGGTATTTCGTATCTGTCCAAGGAAAAACCCGGCGCCAAAGGCGAAGGACTGATCTTTTCGAACAAAGAAGAAGTGATCATCGCCTATAACGATAAGGAAGTCGATCTGCACGCCAAGATCAAGGTCCGTATCGATTCCGTGTTCAACCTTGACGAGAAGAAATGCACCGAGAACAAACAGATCATTTCTACCACCGTGGGGCGGGTCATCTTCAATGAAGAACTGCCCGTCGGATTCGGATTCGTGAACAAAGATTTGAACAAGGGCAATATCGGCGTGATCGTGGCCAACTGCTACAAGCGTTTCGGCCACAGCCGGACCATTCAGCTGCTTGATGACCTCAAACGGCTGGGTTTCGAAATGGCCACCATCGGCGGCATCTCCATCGGTATCGACGATCTGGTGATCCCGAAAGCCAAACCGGAAGTCATCAAAGAAGCCCGGACGGAAGTCGCCAAGGTCGAAGAACAGTATCGCCAGGGCGTCATTACCGACAGAGAGCGTTCGAACAAAGTCATCGACATCTGGACCCACGTCACCGACAGGATTTCGGACATGCTCTTCAAGGAAATGCATCCGTTCAACCCGATATTCCTCATGGCTGACTCCGGCGCCCGCGGTTCCAAGCTCCAGGTCAGGCAGCTTTCCGGTATGCGCGGTCTGATGGCCAAGCCTTCGGGCGAGATCATCGAGAACCCGATCACCGCGAACTTTAAAGAAGGGCTGACCGTGCTGGAGTATTTCATTTCCGCTCACGGCGCGCGCAAAGGTCTTGCCGATACCGCTTTGAAAACCGCCGACGCCGGATATCTGACCCGTCGTTTGATCGACGTGGCCCAGGAAATCATCATTACCGATATGGACTGCGGCACGCTCAACGGCATTACCGTGGAAGCCATCACCGAAGGCAACGAAGTGGTGGTCAGTCTGGCCGAACGCATCATCGGCCGCGTCGCTCTCGATAATATCGTCGATATCATTACCGACGAAGTCGTGGTCGAGCAGGGGCAGGAAATTACCGAAGAAAAAGCCGAGATGATCGAAAAACTCGGCGTTGAAAAGATCCGTATCCGCAGCGTTCTGACCTGCGAAGCCGAACGCGGCGTGTGCGTCAAATGCTACGGCCGGAACCTGGCCAACGGCAGACTGGTGGAGAACGGCGAAGCGGTAGGCGTCATCGCCGCGCAGTCCATCGGCGAACCCGGCACACAGCTGACCTTACGAACCTTCCATATCGGCGGCACCGCTTCCAGGACCATCGAGCAGTCGTTCATCAAAGCCAAGAACGAAGGAACCATTAAATATCACAATCTGCGCACCGTTCCCAAGAAGAAAGAATTCGTGGTACTGAACCGTAACGGCGCCGTGAGCATCAACGATACCGACGGACGCGAACTGGAACGTTATTTGATCCCGCAGGGCGCGTTCCTGGCGCTGAAAGACGACGAAGCGGTCAACACGGGCAGCATTTTCGTCCGCTGGGATCCGTATACCGCTCCGATCCTGACTGAAACCAGCGGCGAAGTAAAGTACGAAGACCTCAAAGATAAAGTGTCGGTTATCGAAGAATACAATCCCGTAACCAAACTAAGCGAGCAGGTGGTGGTCGAACACAAGCAGGAATTCCACCCGCAGATCATTATCCTGGGCCCGAATAAGGAAATCATGGGGCTCTACCCGTTGCCGATCGGCGCGCATATCATGGTCAAGGACGGCCAGACCGTGGAAGCCGGCGATCATCTCGCCAAGATTCCCCGTACTACCGTCAAGACCAGGGATATCACCGGCGGTTTGCCGCGCGTTGCGGAACTCTTCGAAGCGCGTCGTCCCAAGGATCCGGCTATCGTCAGCGAAATCGACGGTTTTGTCGAATTCGGCAAGACGAAGAAAGGGCAGACGGTCATTCTCGTCAAGTCCGCCACCGGCATGCAGCGCGAATACATCATTCCGCACGGAAAACATCCCAATGTGTACAAAGGCGACCGGGTGAACGCCGGCCAGCAGCTGACCGACGGTCCGGTGGTTTTACAGGATATTCTGCGCGTCTGCGGCGATAAAGTGCTTCAGGAATACCTGGTCAACGAAGTCCAGGAAGTCTATCGTCTGCAGGGCGTACAGATCAACGACAAGCATATCGAGGTCATCATTCGCCAGATGCTCAAGAAAGTCCGCATCGAAGATCCGGGCGATACCGATTTCCTGCCCATGCAACAGGTGGATAAGGTGGTGTTCCAGAAGGAAAACGCACGGATGCTCAAGAAGAACAATAAACCTGCGCAGGCGACTCCGCTGCTGCTGGGTATCACCAAAGCTTCGCTGACCACGGAATCGTTCATCTCCGCGGCGAGCTTCCAGGAAACTACCCGCATGCTCACCGAAGCCGCAGCGTCGGGCAAACACGACGATCTGTACGGCCTGAAGGAAAACGTCATTGTCGGGCATTTGATCCCGGCAGGCACGGGTTTCCGTTGCCATCGCGAAGTAGATGTAGCTAAAATTGGAATTGAAAAATCAGAGAAACAACCGCAAGAAAAAGAAGAAGAGAAAGCGAAGGTTTAAACGTATGCCGACAATCACTCAACTGATCCGACTGGGAAGATTCGCGAAAAAGAAGAACACCAAATCCCCGGCCTTGAAAGCCTGCCCGCAGCGCAGGGGCGTGTGCCTTCAAGTCAGGACGATGACCCCCAAGAAACCCAACTCGGCGTTGCGTAAGATCGCCAGGGTCCGTCTGACTACCGGAATCGAAGTTACCGCGTATATCCCGGGCGAAGGCCATAATCTGCAGGAGCACTCCATCGTGCTGGTCAGAGGAGGCCGCGTGAAGGATTTGCCGGGTGTGCGATATCATATTGTCAGGGGAACGCTGGATTCCGCGGGCGTCAACGCACGCCGCAGATCGCGTTCAAAATACGGAGCAAAGAGGCCGAAGGAAGGCGCGGCTCCGGCTAAGAAGTAATCCAAGCTTAAATAGGCATAGGGGATTCCATGAGAAGAAGACATGTTATAAGAAAAGAAGCTGTTCCGGATCCGAAGTTCAACAGTAAGATTGTCGGCAAATTCGTGAATATGATCATGAAGGAAGGCAAGAAAGCCGTCGCCGAAAAGATCCTGTATGACGCGTTCGAGAAGGTCAAGACCCAGCTCAACGAACCCGACGTGCTCAAGATCTTTCACAAGGCCATCGATAATGTCCGTCCCCGTCTGGAAGTCAAACCGCGCAGGGTCGGCGGCGCCACATATCAGGTGCCGATCGAAGTGAAGCAGGAGCGCGGAGTTTCGATCGCTTTGCGCTGGATCAGGGATTTCGCCAACGCCAAAAAAGGCAAATCCATGGTCGACAAGCTGGCCGATGAGATGATCGCGGCGTATAAAGGCGAAGGTTCGGCGATCAAGAAGCGCGACGACACGCACAAGATGGCGGAATCAAACAAGGCATTTGCTCATTTCCGCTGGTAAACAGCCGGCGCTAGCGTATAAGGAACCATGAAAAAAATCGAACTTGAAAAACTACGGAACATCGGGATCATCGCGCACATCGACGCCGGTAAAACTACCACGTCGGAGCGCATCCTGTTCTACACCGGGAAAAACTATAAGATCGGCGAAGTGCATGACGGCGCCGCGACCATGGACTGGATGGTCCAGGAGCAGGAACGCGGCATCACGATCACCGCCGCCGCGACAACCTGTCACTGGAAGGATTGCACCTTCAACCTGATCGATACTCCCGGCCACGTGGATTTTACGGTCGAAGTCGAACGCTCGCTGAAGGTTCTCGACGGAGCCGTGGTGGTCTTTTGCGGGGTCGGCGGGGTCGAACCCCAGTCCGAAACCGTCTGGCGCCAGGCCGACCGCTACGGAGTGCCGCGACTGGCTTTCGTGAACAAGATGGACCGCACCGCGGCTAACTTTTATGAAGCGATAAAGCAGATACACGAAAAGCTGGGCGCAAATGCCGCCGCAGTGCAGTTACCGTACGGGGAAGAAGAGAATTTCAAGGGTATCATCGACCTGATCGAAAAAAAGATGTCTTCCTTTAAAGACGATATGGGAAAAGATATCGAGCTCGTCGAGATCCCCGAAGATATGAAACAAAAAGTCGAAGAATACTACAACATCCTGGTGGAGCGGGTCGCGGAAGCCGACGACGTCATCATGGAGAAATTTATCGACGGCAAGCCCGTAACCGCGCAGGAGCTCAAAGCGGGCATCCGCAGGTCGGTGATCGCCAATAAATTCACTCCCGTATTCTGCGGATCGGCGTTCCGGAACAAAGGCATACAGCTTTTGCTCAACGCGGTCGTGGATTATCTGCCGTCCCCGCTGGATCTGCCTCCGGTCAAAGGCACCAATCCGGAATCAGCGGAGTTCGAAGAGATCAATCCGTCTGAAAAAGCGCCGTTCTGCGCTCTGTGCTTTAAAGTCGCCACCGACCCGTTCGTAGGTAAAATTAATTATATCCGTCTTTATTCCGGATCGATCTCTTCCGGAAAATACATTTACAACGCTACGAAACGCACCCGGGAACGCATAACCAAACTGGTGCGGATGCACGCCAACCACCAGGAGATCATCGAACAGGCTTTTACCGGCGATATCGTGGCTGCGGTGGGATTGAAAGAAACAAAAACCGGCGATACCATCTGCGACGAAGGCAATCACATCCTGATCGAAGCGATGCGCTTCCCCGAACCGGTTATCCAGCAGGCGGTAGAGCCGAAGGTCAAGAACGACCAGGAAAAACTGGGGCTGGCATTGCACAAGATGCTCGATGAAGATCCTTCGTTCAGGGTCACCTATAACCACGAGACCGGGCAGACGATCATGTCCGGCATGGGACAGCTGCATCTTGAGATCATCGTGGACAGGATCCAGCGCGAATTCAACGTCGAGTGCCAGGTGGGTTTTCCGGAAGTCGCCTATCGAGAGACCATCACCAGGAAAGTCAATGTCTCCGGTAAATTCATCCAGCAGTCCGGCGGACGCGGGCAGTACGGCCACGTTGTTTTCGAAGTCGAACCGCAGGAGACTCCCGGTACCGGCATCACTTTTGAAAACAAGATTAAAGGCGGCGCCATCCCGCAGGAATACATTCCGGCGGTCAAGCAGGGTGTTTTCGAGGGCGCAAAGAGCGGCGTGCTGGCGGGTTATCCGGTCACCGATATCAAAGTCACTCTGGTCGACGGCTCGTACCATGACGTGGATTCGTCGGAAATGGCCTTTAAAATGGCGGCCGGGCTGGGATTGAGCGATGCGTTGCGCAAAGCGAAATCCATCCTGCTCGAGCCGATCATGGATATGGAAGTGACCACCCCGGAGGAATTCATGGGAGCGGTAATCGGGGATTTGAGTTCCCGCCGGGCAAAAATCGTTTCGATCAATCCCCGCGCGAACGTTCGCGCAATCCGGGCCGACATCCCGCTCGCGGAAATCTTCAACTACGCGACGGTGATGCGTTCGCTGACCCAGGGGCGCGCATCCTATACAATGGAGCCCTCGTTTTACGCCGAGGTGCCTTCACATATAGTAGAGAAAATTACTTCTGGATATACACCAAGCGCTAAACGCAGCTAAACACAACTCATAGGAGGTGAGGTAATGGCTAAGGAAAAGTTTGTACGCTCAAAACCGCACGTCAACATCGGAACTATCGGCCACATCGATCACGGTAAGACCACTTTGACTGCAGCTATTACGACAGTATTGAGTAAACTGGGTAGAGCTACCGTCAGAGAGTATGCCGATATCGCCAAAGGCGGAACCGTCAGAGACGATTCAAAGATCGTTACCATCTCGGTATCGCACGTTGAGTATGAAAGCGACTCCCGTCATTACGCTCACATCGACTGCCCCGGCCACGCCGATTACATCAAGAACATGATCACCGGTGCCGCCCAGATGGACGGCGCGATCCTGGTCGTCTCGGCTGCCGACGGTCCCATGCCGCAAACCCGCGAGCACATCCTCCTGGCGCGTCAGGTCAACGTTCCGTCCATGGTCGTATTCTTGAACAAAGTCGACCTGGTGACCGATAAAGAGCTCCTGGAACTCGTCGAGATGGAGATCAGGGATCTCCTGACCAAATACGGCTATCCCGGAGACAAGACTCCGATCGTCAAAGGAAGCTCGCTCAAAGCCATGCAGAATCCCGATCCCAACGGCCCCGACGCGAAATGCATACTCGAACTGGTCAAGGCCTGCGACGATTTCATCCCGATGCCTACAAGAGAAATGGATAAGCCGCTGCTCATGGCAGTCGAAGACGTTTTCTCGATTGAAGGCCGCGGTACCGTAGGCACCGGCAGGATCGAGCGCGGTAAAGTCAAGCTCAACGACGAAGTCGAAATCGTGGGTTTGAAACCGGAACCGACCAAAACCGTCGTAACCGGCATCGAAATGTTCAGAAAGCTCCTTGACGAAGGACAGGCCGGAGATAACGTCGGCTTGCTCTTGAGAGGTATCAACAAGGACGATATCGAAAGAGGTATGGTTATCGCTGCGCCCAAGTCGATCACTCCCCATACCAAATTCAAGGCGCAGGTGTACATCCTGACCAAGGAGGAAGGCGGACGTCACACTCCGTTCTTCAAAGGGTACCGGCCGCAGTTCTATTTCAGAACGACGGACGTCACAGGTGCGGCGACTCTGCCGACGGGCGTTGAAATGGTTATGCCCGGCGACAACGTCACCCTGGAAATTGAATTGATCACTCCTATCGCCATGGAAAAAGAATCCCGTTTTGCCATTCGCGAGGGCGGCCATACGGTAGGCGCAGGAGTAGTAACAGAAATTATCGCTTAATCGGGTAAACAGACAACTATGCAAAAAATCAGAATAAAACTCAAAGCCTACGATCATCGCCTGTTAGATCAGGCCTCCGGTGAGATAGTGGAAGCGGCAAAGCGCACGGGCGCTAAGATTGCCGGTCCTTTGCCTCTTCCGACTAAAAAGGAAATCTATACCGTGTTGCGCTCGCCTGTCATCGACAAGAAATCGCGCGAGCAGTTCGAATTGGCGACGCACAAACGGTTGATAGAGATCCTCGAACCCACCGCGAAAACGATTGATGCTTTGAGAAAGCTCAATCTACCCGCTGGTGTTGACGTAGAAATAAAGTAAAGGCGTAGCATTCCTTTTTACCACGTTGCTCATCCGCTCGTTGAATCACGAAAGTGATACATGCGCTGAAAGCAACCGAAGATAAAGGATGCGACGGTTAACAAATGACTGCATTACTTGGAAAAAAGATCGGAATGACACAGCTGTTCACGGAAGACGGCCAGAAGGTGAGCGTTTCCGTCATTGAAGCGGGTCCGTGCCCGGTACTCGCGGTAAAAGCCAGGAACATACAGGTCGGATTCGACGTGGCGAAAGAAAACGCGTTGCGTAAATCCGAACTCGGGCTTTTCAAGAAAATCAATGTCGCTCCCCGGAAACTCGTCGCCGAAGTGCTCAAGGAAGCCGCCAGGGAATACAAGGTCGGCGAAGAGCTCAAAGCGGACGTGTTCAAAGTAGGCGACTTTGTCGATGTGACCGGAATCTCAAAAGGCAAAGGGTTCCAGGGCGGTATGAAACGCTGGCACTGGCATGGCGGCCCCGCGACTCACGGCCACACGACTCACCGTCGCGTGGGTTCGATCGGTTCGACCACTACGCCCGGCAGAGTATGGAAGGGGCATCATATGCCCGGACATATGGGCAACGTTCAGGTGACCACCCAGAACCTGCGGGTAGTGAAAGTTGACGTGGAGAACAATCTGCTCGTGATCAAAGGAGCTGTTCCCGGACATAACAACTCCTATGTGATAATCAAGAAGGCGAAGAAAAAGAAAGCGCAATAAAACATGTTTACGTTACCAGTATTTGATTCTAACGGCAAAGAAATAAATAAGATAACACTTGACGAGAAAATTTTTAGTGATAAAATTAAAACTTCTCCGGTTTATCAGGTGATCGCGCAGTATCGGGCAGCCCAGCGCAAAGGGCTCGCATCGACGAAAACCCGGGGCGAGGTCTCCGGCGGCGGCAAGAAACCCTGGAGACAGAAAGGAACGGGACGCGCTCGCGTCGGTTCCACTCGTTCTCCGCTCTGGAGACACGGCGGCGTCGTATTCGGGCCGCACCCGAGGGATTTCTCCTATTCGATCCCGAAGAAAATCAAAACAGTCGCGTTAAAACAGGCGCTGTCCGCGAAAGCCGCGGAAAACAACCTGTTGATCGTCGACGAGGTCAGCATCGCGGCGAGCAAGACCAAAGAGCTCAAACGGATGCTGGGCAACCTGAAGATCGGCGACGGCACGCGCACAGTTCTGCTGGTGGTCGCGAAGATGGAGAACGAACTATCCCGCGCAGGCAGGAACCTGGGGTTCTTGAATATAGCGCCCGCGGCGCAAATCAACACGTACGCAGTTCTGACCAGCGATGCGGTCCTGGCTACCAACGACGGATTGAACGCGCTGGTTAAACGGTTAAAGAAATAAGCCTATGAAAACACCCTACGAAATCATTAAAGGTTTCCTTAAAACAGAAAAATCGACCGGTTTCGAAGCGTTGAACAAGTATATGTTCCTTGTCCGGGACGAAAGCAATAAAACCGAGATAAAGATGGCGGTTGAGAAACTGTATAAGGTGAAAGTCAAGTCGGTGAACACTACCATCGTGCGCGGAAAACCCAAGCGCGTGCGATATCAAATCGGTAAAACGCCTGATTTTAAAAAGGCTTTGGTGACATTACAGGAAGGTCACAAAATAGAAACCGCATAACGCTATCAAGAACAGGTAAACGCTATGGGAATCAGAAAATTCAGACCAACAACACCTTCCCGGCGCCATATGGTGGGGCCGGATTTCAAGGAAATAACCAAGGATTCACCGGAAAAAGCCCTGCTTTCCCCGCTTAAGAAGAGCGCGGGCAGGAACTGTTACGGCAGGATCACCGTCCGGCATCGCGGCGGCGGTCATAAGCGTATGTACCGTTTGATCGATTTTAAGCGCGATTTGATCGACGTCGCCGGCAAAATCATCGCCATCGAATACGACCCCAACCGTTCGTCGCGCATCGCGCTGGTTGAGTATCCCGATAAGGTAAGACGCTATATCCTCGCCCCGGTAGGACTGCAGGTGGGCGACGAAGTGGTGTCATCGAAAGATAAGAACGCTGAAATCAAAGCCGGCAACTGCCTGATCCTGCGCAACATCCCGCAGGGCACGATGATCCATAACCTCGAGCTCAACCGCGGTTCGGGCGGGCAGATCGTCAGGACCGCCGGCGCCTCCGCGCAGATCATGGCCAAAGAGGGCGATTTCGCGCACGTGCGCCTGCCTTCGGGCGAGATCAGGCTGATCCATCTTGATTGCATTGCCAGTATCGGACAGGTCGGCAATGTCGACCATGACGCAGTTCGTCTCGGTAAAGCCGGCAAATCCCGCCGGCTTGGCCGCAGGCCGCAGTCCCGCGGTTCGGCGATGAACCCGGTCGACCATCCGCACGGCGGCGGCGAAGGGAAATCCGGACAGGGTAACCCTCATCCGGTCAGCCCGTGGGGCCAGCCGACAAAAGGCTACAGGACGAGAAGAGGGTTGAGATATTCGGATAAATTCATCGTGAAAAGGAGAACATAAGTCATGCCTCGTTCCGTCAAAAAAGGTCCGTTCGTAGATGAAAAACTTCTGGAAAAGATCGACCGCGCGCGCCGTTCCAACAGCCGGGTAGCCATCAAAACCTGGTCACGCCGTTCGACCGTAACGCCGGATTTCGTAGGATTCAGTTTCGCGGTACACGACGGGAAAAAGCATGTGCCGGTCTTTGTAACCGAAAACATGGTTGGTCATAAACTCGGGGAATTCGCGCCTTCGCGCATTTTCAGAAAGCACGGCGGCGTCAAAGCCAAGAAAGCTGCCGAGAAGACATAAGGATAAAGGAATGATCTCAAAAGCTGAAGTCAAACACGTTCGCATGTCGCCGACCAAGGTCAGGCAGGTAATCGACCTGATACGGCATAAAGATGTATCTGTCGCTCAGGCTGTTTTGAAAACAGTCGATAAGCGCGCAAAAGAATACCTGATCAAAGTTCTCGCGTCAGCTGTCGCCAACGCGAAAGTCAAAGGATTCAATCCGGAACAACTGTATGTGAGCAAGGCGGTATGCAATGTCGGGCCGATGTGGAAACGGTTCAAAGCCGCTGCTTTCGGGCGAGCGACTCCTATAGTAAGGAGAACCGCCCATATCAAGATCGAGCTTGATGTAAAATCACTTTAAGGAGAAGTATGGGAAGAAAAGTTCATCCGTTATTACAGAGAATCGGAATCAACAAATCCTGGAACAGCCGCTGGTTCGCCAAACACGGCGAATTCGCCCGGTTTATCGAAGAGGATTACCGGATCAGAAAGATCATCAACGCTAAATTCAAGCTGGCCGCGATAGCAAAAATCATAATCGAGCGCGTCACTGAAAAGATCAAACTGCGTATTTATTCCGCAAAACCCGGCATCATAATCGGACGGCACGGCGCGGATATCGAGCGCCTGCGCGAAGAGCTCAACGGAATGTGCAAGAAAGAAGTTTCCATAGATATCGAAGAGATCAAAAACCCCGCACTGGACGCTACCCTGGTCGCGTTCAACATCGCGCAACAGATCGAGAAACGCGTTTCTTTCCGCAGAGCGGTAAAGCGCGCCATCGAACAGTCGATGACCGCGGGAGCCAAAGGCGTGAAGATCACCGCAGCCGGACGTCTTGACGGCGCCGAAATGTGCCGCGTAGAGACCTACAAGCAGGGGAAGCTTCCGCTTTCGACATTCAGGGCGGATATTGATTACGGCCAGGTAGAGAGTCTGACCACGTACGGATTGATCGGCATCAAGGTTTGGATCTACAAGGGTGATGTGTATGCGCCTGCAGCCCCGCAGAAGAGCGCGGTTGCGGCTATGGATGTAAAAAAAGAAGAGACCAAAGAAACCGTCAAAAAATAAGCGAGCGAACGTATGGTATTGATACCTAAAAGAGTCAAATATCGAAAGTTGCTCAAAGGAAGCCGCAGAGGCATCGCGTCCCGCGGCAGCCGGCTGGTGTTCGGCGAATTCGGTCTAAAAGTCCTGGAAAACGGCTGGATCAAGAACAATCAGATCGAAGCCTGTCGCGTCGTGCTTGCACGCCAGTTGCACAAAGGCGGAAAGCTCTGGATCAGGATCTTCCCCGACAAATCGATCACCAAGAAGCCTGCGGAAGTCCGCATGGGCAAAGGGAAGGGCGATATCGACCACTGGGTGGTTGTGGTCAAGCGCGGGCGCGTTCTGTTCGAACTCGGCGGCGTTCCGGAGGAATATGCGCGCATCTGCTTCAGGTTGATCGCGTATAAACTCCCTTTGAAAACCAAATTCGTATCGAGAACAAGCGAAAACGGATAAACCATGAAAGCCAACGAACTAAGAAATATGAGTACCGAAGAACTTCAGGCAAAACTGAAGTCTTTGAAAGAAGAACAGTATAAACTGACATTGCAGCGTTACGGCGGTAACGTCGAAAAACCGCATTTGTTTTCCGCAGTGAAGAAAGATATTGCGCGCGTTCTGACTATCCTGCAGGACAAGAAAGAGAAGAAAAATGGCTAAGCAGAGAGAACTTATCGGGACAGTAGTGAGTGATAAGATGAACAAGACCCGCGTGGTCAGGGTGGTGAGAAAGGTCAAGCATCCGAAGTACGACCGCATCACCAAGGCCTACAAAACGTTCAAGGCTCATGACGAAAAGAATGAGGCCAGGATGGGCGACGAAGTCCGCATCGTGCAATCTCGTCCTCTGTCGAAAGAAAAAACGTTCCGGATCTCGGGCATCGTCAAAAAAGCTCAACTGTCTTCCCATGAAATCGAGGACGGGATAAAATGATCCAATTACGCACAATCCTAGACGTAGCAGACAATACCGGGGCAAAGCGGGTTTCGATGATCGGCGTTCTGGGCAAAAAAGACGGCATGATTGCCGAAGTCGGCGACGTGATCAATGTAAATGTTAAAGAGTCGTCCCCGGACGCGGTAGTCAAAAAAGGGGAAAAAGGCAAAGCGGTGGTGGTCCGCACCAAGGCCGGCATCCGCAGGCCGGACGGTTCCATCCTGCGTTTTGACCGCAATGCCATCGTTTTTATCGATACGGCAAACAATCCCCGGGGTACGCGCGTATTCGGCCCCGTGGCGAAAGAATTGAGAGAAAAGAACTTCACCAAGATCATCTCTCTGGCACCGGAGGTTCTTTAATGTTCAAGCTTAAGAAAGGCGATATTGTAGCTGTCATCAGCGGCAAGGATCGCGGTAAGCGCGGCAAGATCATCAACATCTTTGCCGCCAGCAACAAAGCCCTTGTTGAGAATATTAACGTCGCGAAGAAACACAAACGGCAGACCAGACAGGATCAGCAGGGCGGCATCGTGAATATCGAAATGCCCATCGCCATATCCAATCTCATGCTGGTCTGTAAATCCTGCAATAAACCGGCGCGGGTAGGCTTAAAGATAGCCAAAGACGGAAAAAAGGAACGGTTTTGCAAAAAATGCCAAGGGGTACTCTAACCTATGAAACCGAGATTACTTGAAAAATACAGAACGGAAATCGTCCCCAAAATGATGGAGACATTCAAACTCAAGAACAAGATGGCGGTTCCCCGCGTCGATAAGGTCGTGGTCAATATGGGCGTGGGCGAAGCGCTTACCGATATTAAGATTCTGGACAAAGCTGTCGAGGAACTGGCAACCATCACCGGGCAGAAACCGTTGATCCGCAGGGCCCGCGTGGCTATTTCGAATTTCAAAGTCAAGGTGGGTAATCCGGTCGGCTGCAAGGTAACGTTGCGCCGCACCAAAATGTACGAATTCATGGACCGTTTCCTCAATATTGCGCTTCCCAGAATCAGGGACTTCAGAGGCGTTCCCACCGATTCATTCGATAAAGAGTTCAACTACAGTATGGGATTGACCGAGCAGCATATCTTTCCCGAGATCGATTTTGATCGTATCACCCGCGTCCAGGGCATGGATATTACGTTCGTGATTAAAGGTTCGAAGAGCATGGAACAATCCAGGGAGCTTCTACGATTGTTCGGGATGCCGTTTAAGGAGAAGGAATAACCACAAGGAGCCTTGATAGTTCATGGCAAAGAAATCTTGGATCAATAAAGCAAAGAAAACCCCGAAATTCTCGACGAGAAAAGTCCGCCGCTGTCCCGTGTGCGGCAGATCCGGCGCATTCTTGAGACGGTTCCAGTTATGCCGTATCTGTTTCCGCGAACTGGCGTGGCGCGGTCTTATTCCCGGGGTTAAGAAGGCAAGCTGGTAAACTACCGTAATCGTACGGACGCATTGGAAAAGGAGTATACATGTCAAGAACAGATCTGATCGCGGACACATTCACCATGATTCGAAATGCCGCCATGGCGCGCAAGGAGAACGTGGATGTACCCGCTTCGAAAATGAATACTGCGATCATGGATATCCTCAAGAAAGAGAATTATATCGAAAACTTCAAACCGATTGAGGATAAGAAACAGGGATTGCTGCGCATTTACCTTAAATACAGCAACAAACGCAGCGCGATCCGCCACATACAGCGGGTGTCCCGGCCGGGACTGCGCAAGCATGTGCAGGCCGCCAGGGTGCCTAATGTGCTGCGCGGAAAAGGTCTGGCAATCATCACCACTTCGCAGGGTATTATGACCGGTAAGGAAGCCAAAGAAAAGCGGGTCGGCGGCGAAGTGATCGGATACATTTGGTAACGTTTCACCACAATTAACGAGCGAGAATAACTATGTCACGTATTGGAAACAAACCGGTAGCACTGCCCGGCGGGGTTAAAGTTACGGTAGCCGACGGCGCGGTGAATGTCGAAGGCCCCAAGGGTAAACTCTCCAGAACCGTTCCTCCGCGGATCACGGTTGCCGTTGCCGACGGGAAAGTCACCGTCAGCCGTCAGTCCAACATCTCCACAGACAGAGCGCTTCACGGCCTGATGCGGGCGGTGATCGCCAATATGGTTAAAGGCGTCGTCGAAGGATACAAGAAAGAACTGGAAATCGTCGGCGTGGGTTTCAAAGCGCAGGTACAGGGCACAAAACTGACCATGAATCTGGGTTTCTCCCACCAGGTAGTGTTCAACGCCCCTGAAGGCATCAAGATCGAAGCGCCGAAACCGACCTTTGTAGTCATTACCGGTATCGATAAGGAAAAAGTCGGTGAAATCGCCGCGGAAATCCGCTCCGTTTATCCGCCGGAACCGTATAAAGGCAAAGGCGTCCGTTACTCTGGAGAACAGGTGCGCAAGAAGGTCGGTAAGGCCCAGGCGACGACTAAATAATTAAGGAATCGACTCTATGGAAAACAGAAAAGAATTTTTAAGGATCAAGCGGCAGAAGCATATACGAAAAACCCTTTTCGGCACCGCAGAAAAACCGCGGCTGGCGGTACATCGCAGTTTAAATAACCTTTCCGCCCAGCTGATCGACGATATCAAAAACGTGACTATCATGTCCCTGTCCACGCTGGACAAAGAGATCAAGAAACAGTTTGCCTCCGGCGGTAATCTTAAGGTCGCCGCGCATTTCGGCGAGGTGTTCGCCCGTAAAGCCAAGGACAAAGGCGTAACGAAAATCGTTTTCGACCGGGCGGGATATTTGTATCACGGCAGAATCAAAGCCTTTGCGGACAGCCTGCGCAAAGGCGGCCTGCAATTTTAACGTACCAATCTGAAAGGTTTTGACCATGCGCGAAATGAAAATTGAGCACAACCAGGAAATACTCGAAAAGATAGTTTCCATCAACAGGGTCACCAAGGTCACCAAGGGCGGCAAAAAGATGTCTTTCAGCGCTCTGGTGGTGGTGGGCGACCGCAAGGGACATGTGGGATTTTCTCTGGGCAAAGCTAATGAAGTCGCCGATGCCATCCGTAAGGGACTCAACAAAGCCAAACGGGAAATGATGACCGTCCCGATGGACGGATCGAGCATTCCGCATGAAATCGTCGGCGTATTCGGCGCTGCCAAAGTGCTTCTCAAGCCCGCATCCGAAGGAACCGGCATCATCGCTTCCGGCCCGGTGCGCGCAATTTGCGAAGCCGCCGGCATAAAGGATATTTTAACCAAATGTCTGAAATCCAATAATCCCATCAATGTCATCAAAGCGACCATTGGTGGATTGAAAAATCTCAAGGAATAACACCATGGAAAAGAAAGCAGTATTAGGCATTCATTCGCTCAAAAGACCGTTGGGTTCGCGCAAGAAAAAAAAGCTTCTGGGACGCGGTTCGAGTTCAGGACACGGTAAGACGTCCACACGCGGAAGCAAAGGGCAGACGTCCCGGTCAGGACGCGCCACCTATCCCGGTTTCGAAGGCGGACAGAGCCCCTTGATCCGCAGGTTTGCCAAGCGCGGGTTCACCAGCAAATTTCCCACGGTGTACCAGATCGTCAATCTTGCTACTCTGGCCGGCATGAAAATCAAAGAGATAACTCCCGCAGTGCTCTGGGAAAAAGGCGTGGTCAAGAGCAGATCCAAGCTGGTCAAGATTCTCGGCGAGGGAGAGCTCACATCGGCTTGCAGTATCAAAGCGCATGCGTTTTCCAAGTCCGCCGAAGAGAAGATCAAAAAAGCCGGAGGAACTATCGAGGTGATACATGCTTAGTGCATTGACAAATGCATTTAAGATTCCCGATCTGAAGAAAAGATTATTGATAACCGCAGCACTGTTCATCGTTTATAGAATCGGCTGTTTTATTCCCACGCCCGGCATTGACGGGGCGGCACTGGCGGAATTTTTTACCCGCATGGCCCAGAGCCAGGGCGGAACGCTCTTTGGCATTATCAACATGTTTTCCGGCGGCGCAATGGAACGTTTGACCATTTTTGCCCTGGGGATCATGCCGTATATTTCCTCGTCCATCATCATGCAATTGTTGACCGCGGTCATTCCTTACTTTGAGAAGCTTTCCAAAGAGGGTAAAGCCGGCTACGAGGTGATCAATCAATATACCCGGTACGGCACCGTGGTGCTTTCTCTGATCCAGTCGTTCTTCATCGCGCTCTGGCTGGAAAATCCCGCCCGTTTCGACGGATTACGCATCGTCATGTTCCCGGGCTGGGGATTCCGCATTTTGACCATGCTCACCCTGACCACCGGCACCATCTTCATCATGTGGCTGGGCGAACAGATACAGGAACGCGGCATCGGTAACGGGATTTCGCTGGTGATCACCGCAGGTATCATTTCCCGTATCCCGGCGGCGTTCGGACAGTTGTATATACTGATGTCTCCCGGCAGGCCGTCGCTGCGTCAGATCCAGCCGGCGACAATGCTGATCATGGCGTTTTTCCTGGTAGCGGTGGTTTTCTCGGTCATCATGATCACCCAGGGATACCGCAAGATCCCGGTACAGTATGCCCGCAGAATAGTGGGCAGGAAGATTTACGGGGGACAATCGACATTTATCCCCCTGAAAGTGGATACGTCGGGAGTTATCGCGATCATTTTCGCGCAATCGCTGCTCTTGTTCCCCGCGACCATCGCTTCGTTCATTCCCAACGCCGCTTTTCAGGGCTGGGCCGCCGGTTTGACCCGCGGCCACTGGGTGTATTCGTTTATCTATGCGCTTTTGATCATATTTTTCTGCTATTTCTATAATGCAATCGTTTTCAACCCGATCGATATTTCCGAGAATATGCGCAAATACGGCGGATTCATTCCCGGGATCAGACCCGGCAAACCGACTGCCGAATACCTGTATTTCGTGATGAACAGGATCACGCTCGCCGGCGCGATCTTCATCGCAATTATCGCCATATTCCCGGATTTCATTATGGCCTGGCTTAAAGTTCCGTACCTGGTCGCTTCATTCTTCGGCGGCACCGGTATCCTGATCATTGTCGGCGTCATGCTCGATACCATCAGACAGATCGAATCTCACCTGGTGATGCATCATTATGAGGGTTTCATCAAGGGAGCCCGGATCAAAGGACGCCGCGTATGAGACTGGTTTTGTTAGGCGCTCCGGGGGCAGGCAAAGGGACGCATGCCAAAATGCTCTCCAAAGAGCTGAAGCTGCCGCATGTTTCCACCGGCGACCTGCTGCGGTCCAACGTCGCGAACAACACGCCGCTCGGTCAGGAAGCGCAGGGGTACATGACCAAAGGACTGCTTGTGCCGGATGAGCTGGTAACCAAGATGCTCACCGAGCGCTTCAAGCAGCCGGATGTGCAAAAAGGCTTTATCCTCGACGGATATCCCCGGACGATCAATCAGGCGAAAACACTCGACCGGATACTCGCCGGATTTACAATGACCATCGATTACGCGCTCAATCTCGAAGTGAGCGACGAAACAGTCATCCAGCGGCTTTCCGGCCGCCTGGTTTGCCGCACATGCGGCGCAAACTTTCATCGCGTGAATATGCCGCCCAAGCGGGAAGGTATCTGCGATGTGTGCGGCGGAGAACTGTACCAGCGCGCGGATGACAAAGAAGAAACGATTAAAAAACGGCTGACGGTGTACAAGAACGAAGTCGCCGCGTTATTAGAGTATTATCAGACGCAAAAGAAACTGCGCACCGTTTCTGCGGATAAAAGCGTGGAGCAGGTGCTGCAGGCGATCGTGCGGCTGATTTCACCACAATAAGCAGTGCAATGATACCCATCAAGAACGCGAGCGATCTGGAACTGATGCGTCAGGCAGGGGCAATACTGGCACGCATCATGGTCAAGCTGCAGGAATACGTCAAACCGGGTATCACCACCGCACAGATCAACGAGTACGCTGAAGAATTGATGCGTACGGAACGGGTACTGGCCGCTTTCAAAGGGTACCGCGGCTATCCGGCATCCATTTGCACATCGGTCAATGAAGTTGTCGTGCACGGGATTCCCGGAGAGCGCAAGCTCCTGGAAGGCGACCTGATCAGTCTGGATGCGGGAATAATTCATCAGGGGGTTTTTTCCGATGCCGCAGTAACGGTCGGTGTGGGAAAAATCTCTGCCAAAATCAAGAAGCTCATTGATATAACCAGACAGGCTTTGAACGAAGGTATCCGGCAGATGCAGGTGGATAATCGGCTCACCGATATCGCCGCTGCCGTGCAAAGCTGCGTAGAAAGAAACGGTTTTTCGGTGGTCCGCCAGTTCGTCGGTCATGGCATCGGACGCGCTATGCACGAAGAACCGGAGATTCCCAATTTCGGAAAACCGCACCGGGGCCCGCTGTTGAAACCGGGCATGGTTTTTGCGATAGAGCCCATGGTCAACCTGGGAACCTGGGAATGTGAAATTCTGGAAGACGGATGGACCGCGGTCACGCTGGACAGGCAACATTCGGCGCATTTTGAACATACGGTGGCTTTAACGGACTCCGGTCCGCAATTACTTACTGCGTACTAACTATGCCAAAAGAAGAACATATCGAAACCGAAGGGACGGTAGTTGAAGCGTTGCCGAACGCCGTCTTTAAAGTCGAGCTGGAAAACGGACATTTTGTCCTGGCTCATGTTTCGGGAAAGATGCGCATGCATTTCATCCGCATCCTGCCCGGAGATAAAGTGAAACTGGAATTGTCCCCGTACGATCTTACGCGGGGGCGTATTACCTTCAGAGTAAAATAAGCGAGGAAAAACGTGAAAGTAAAAGCTTCGGTAAAAAAAATCTGCGACAACTGCAAGATTATCAAACGGCGCGGGGTTGTACGCGTTATCTGCAAGAATCTCAAACATAAACAAAGACAGGGTTAACCATTTAAGAAGTTAATCAGGAGGAGTACACGTGCCAAGAATCTTAGGTGTAGATTTACCCAAGGGAAAACGGATTGACGTCGCACTGACGTATTTGTACGGAGTTGGACCGCATATGTCCAAGCTCATCTTGAAGGATGTCGGTATCCCGCCGGAAAAACGCGCCAAGGATCTGACCGAGGAAGAAGTTTCGCACATCACTACCACGCTGCAGAAAGGCACGTATAAGGTCGAGGGCGACCTGCGCAGGGATATTTCGCAGAATATAAAACGCCTGATGGATATCGGCACCTACCGCGGCATGCGTCACAAAAAAGGTTTGCCGGCACGGGGTCAGCGCACCCGCACCAACGCACGCACGCGCAAAGGCCCGAAGAAAGGCGCTTCCGCTATCGTTAAGAAAGCAGAGTAATAAAACGCAAGGAGTAAAAGTCAATGTCTACAGAAAAGACACCGAAGAAAAAGAAAGTCCTTAAAGGTATTACCGCTGGTATCGCGCATGTACTGGCCAGCTTCAATAATACCATCGTGACGATTTCCGACAAGCAGGGCAACACCCTGGCATGGTCGACCCCGGGGATCGTCGGGTATGGCGGCTCGAGAAAATCAACCCCGTTCGCGGCGCAGATGGCCGCTACCGATGCGGCAAAAAAAGCCAAAGACATGGGACTTAAATCCGTCGATGTTCTGGTCAAAGGTCCCGGCCCCGGCAGAGAATCGGCGATACGCGCGTTACAGGCAGGCGGGCTGACGGTCACGTCGATCAAGGATATTACGCCTATTCCGCATAACGGATGCAGGCCAAAGAAAAAGAGAAGAGTATAATCCCGGAGATGGAGTAAAACACTATGGCACGATACACGCAAGCAGTCTGTAGATTATGCAGAAGACAGCAGGATAAGCTGTTTTTGAAAGGGACGAAATGTACCACCGATAAATGCCCGTTATCCAAACGCAATTACGCGCCCGGACAGCATGGCCCGACTAAAACGAGGATCAAGCTTTCCAACTACGGCGTCCAGTTGCGGGAAAAACAGAAGGTGAAGAGGATCTACGGCGTCATGGAAAAGCAGTTTCGCCGCTATTTCGCCATCGCTTCGAAATCGAAGGGCGTTACCGGCAAAGTCCTTCTGCAGTTACTCGAACGCAGGCTGGACAACGTTATCTTCAGGATGGGTGTCGGACTTTCCCGCGCGGAAAGCCGCCAGCTGGTACGGCATAATTTCGTTGCAGTGAACGGCCGCAGGGTCAATATCCCGTCGTTCTCGATCAAAACCGGCGACGCTATAGAGATCCGCGCCAAAGAGAAGTCCAAAAAAGGGCTGCGCGAAAACCTGGATATTTCCAAGGATCGCACCGTGCCCACCTGGCTGGAATTCAATTCGGCTGAAATGAAAGCCAAAGTTCTGCGTCTGCCGGAAAAAACGGATATTCAGCAAACGATCGAAGAACAATTGATCGTCGAATTGTATTCGAAGTAAATGTAATGGAGATAAACCCCGACTGATTTGTCTTCGGCAAATCAAAAATGTCGGCGCTCTACAGGATGTTTTATCCCGACTGATTTGCCTCCGGCAAATCAAAGATGTCGGGATTAAATCCCCGCCCAGAGGGCGGGTCTTTAAGGAGGCAGTCGATGGGAGTAAAATGGAGAGATTTTCAACTACCTAAAAAATTAGAATGCGATGAGGCGAGCTATACCAATACGTACGGAAAATTCGCCGCTGCGCCGTTCGAACGCGGTTACGGGATCACGCTGGGCAATTCATTGCGCAGGGTCCTGCTTTCATCGATCGAAGGCAGCGCGGTCACCTCGATCAAATTCTCCAATGCGCAGCACGAGTTCACCGCTATCCCGGGCGTTCTCGAGGATGTGACCGAAATCATACTCAATGTGAAGAATCTCATCCTGCGCTCGCATTCCAAGGTGCCCAAGACCATCACCATCAAAAAGAACACCAAGGGCGAGATCAAAGCCAAGGATATCGAAACCGATGAGACGATCGAAGTGGTCAATCCTGACCTGCACATCTGCACCCTGACCAAGGAAACGAAGTTCTCGATGGAAATGGAGGTTTCACGGGGCAGAGGCTACGTTCCGCAGGATCTCAACAAGAAAGAGGACCATGCCATCGGCACCATTCCCATCGACGCGATCTTCGGCCCGGTCAAGAAGATCAACTTTTACGTCGAGAACACCCGCGTCGGACAGCGTACCGATTACGATAAGCTGATCCTGGAGATCTGGACCAACGGGTCCATTTCCCCCAAAGACGCGCTCCTGTACGCTTCCAACATCCTGCAGCGCCATCTGGATATCTTCGTCAATTTCGGGCAGCTGCCGGAAGAAGAAGAGCAGGAACCGGAAATGACCCAGGAAGAGGCGGTTCTTTACGAGAAACTTCGCCTGCCGATTTCCGAACTCGAGCTTTCAGTGCGCAGTTCGAACTGTCTGCGTGAAGCCAATATCAAGACTATCGCCGATCTGGTACGGAAAAGCGAAGAGGAAATGTTGAGCTTCAAGAATTTCGGCAAGAAGTCCTTAAGTGAAATCAAACAACTGCTTGTCGGCATGGGGTTGAACCTGGGCATGCAGATCGATCCGAAGAAACTCAAGAAATCATAAAGGTGACTACAGATGAGACACGGTAAGACAAAATATCAACTCAACAGATTCACCAGCTGGCGGGAAGCCACCGTTAAAAGCCTCGTGCGCAATCTCTTGACCTATGAAAGCATCAAGACGACGGAGATCCGGGCAAAGGCGATACAGCCGCTGGTGGAGAAGCTGATTACGTTAGGCAAGGAAGATTCGCTCACGCATAAACGTCGCGCGTTCGATCTGCTCCAGGACCATGCGCTGGTGAACCGGCTGTTCGCTGAAATCTGCCCGCGTTTCAAGAACGTTCCGAGCGGATGCACCAGAATTCTCAAGGTCGGCAAACGGCGCGGCGACAACGCGGAAATGGTGCTCTTGCAGCTCACCGAGCTCAAGAAAAAGGAAAAGAAGGTCAAGCAGGTCAAAGAAGCCAAAGAAATCAAAGAAGGAAAAGAACCGTCGGCTACTCAACCTCCCGCGACGGAGAAACCCGCTGCCGAGGAAAAGCATCCGCAGAAAACCGAGAAGACCAAAGATGCGCCCAAGAAACCTTCAAAGAAATTCCTGGGCGGAATACGGAACATCTTCAAGAAAGAACGGGATTCGCTCTAACGCCGATGCGTATAGATACCAGGCTTTCTGAACGTATCAAAAAAATCAATCCTTCAGCGACTCTGGCCATCACCTCCAAGGCAAATAAGCTTAAAGCCGAGGGGAAAGATGTGGTCAGTTTTGCCGCCGGCGAGCCGGATGTCGATACGCCGGATGTCGTAAAAGAAGCCGCTATAGCCGCGATTCACTCGGGTTTTACCAAATATACTCCCACCACAGGTATACCCGACCTCAAGAAGGCCATTGCCGAGAAATTCAAGAGGGATAACGGCCTGGCGTACGAGACGTCGCAGATCGTGGTTTCCTGCGGGGCAAAACACAGCATCTTCAATACCCTGTTCGTGCTGCTCAACCGTTCCGAGGAAGCGATCATCCCCGCGCCTTTCTGGGTCAGCTACCCGGAAATGGCCCATCTGTGCGAGGCCGGGGTAAAATTCATCAAGACGACCCCCGAGAACAATTTCAAGATCACTCCCGCCGAACTGGAAAGGCATATCCATGCCAAAACCAAACTGCTGATCCTCAACAGCCCGTCCAATCCTACCGGCTGCGTTTACAGCAAAGAGGAGCTGCAGGCTATCGCGGCGATCTGCGTCAGTCAAAAGATATTCGTGGTCAGCGACGAGATTTACGAGAAGATCATATTCGACGGTCAAAAACACGTCTCCATCGGCTCGCTGGGTAAAGAGATCTACGATCTGACCATTACCGTCAACGGCCTTTCCAAGAGCCATTCCATGACCGGCTGGCGTATCGGGTACCTCGGCGGACCGGCTGACATCGTTGAGGCGATCGGGAAACTTCAGGATCATTCCACCTCGAACCCCACTTCGATCGCTCAAAAAGCCGCGCTGGCTGCTCTGCAGATGCCGGACGCGTTCTCGCAGACGATGTGCGCTGAATTCGAAAAACGCAGGAATTACATCGCCTCCCGACTGGACAAAATGAAAAAGATCTCCTACGTGAAGCCGCAGGGAGCTTTTTATATTTTCTGTTCCATCGCCAAAACCAAACTTGATTCGTTTACGTTCGCGCAGCGCCTGCTCGACGAAATGCTGGTCGCGGTCATCCCGGGCCAGTCATTCGGCGCCGATACCTGCATCCGCATCAGTTTCGCCACCGGCATGCAGCAGATCGAAAAAGGCATGAACCGGTTGGACGAGTTCCTTAAAAAACTGTAAATTCCCATGGGAAAAACAATTGCCGAAAAAATTTTGAGCGCTCACGCCGGAAAACCGGTCAGTGCCGGCGAATTCGCCATTTGCGCCGTTGATTTTACCTTCGGGCAGGACGGCACCTCGTCCATAATCATAGACCGGGTCAAAGAGCTCGGCGCCAAAAAGCTCAACGCTGCATTCTGCATGGTCATCGACCACAGCGCGCCTTCGCCCAACGAGGGCGTCTCGCGCGTGCACAAAAAGATGCGCCAGTTCAGCCAGGAATATAACGTCGGGTTGTTCGACATCGGCTGCGGCGTATGCCATCAGGTAATTCCTGAATCCGGAGCGATTCTCCCGGGCAACCTGGTTCTGGGGGCGGATTCGCACACCTGCACCTACGGCGCGCTGGGCGTATTTTCGACCGGCGTGGGCTCGACGGACCTCGCAGTGGCGCTGACTACCGGGAAGAACTGGTTCAAGGTTCCCGAAACGATCAAGATAGTGGTCAAAGGTAAACTGCCGAAAGGCATTTACGCCAAGGATATCATTCTGCACATCATCGGAAAAGTGGGCGCTAACGGCGCCACCTATAAAGCAATAGAGTTTTGCGGACCGGTAATCGACGCCATGGACATTGACGGCAGGATGACCATGTGCAATATGGTGGTGGAGATGGGCGCCAAGGCGGGATTCATGCCGCAGGACGCTAAAACCCTGGCCTGGTTCAAACAGCATATTCCGTCGAACAAGAAGATCGTTACGGTCTGCGCCGACAAAGACGCAGTGTACCAGGACGTCCTGGAGTTCGACGTCTCTAAACTAAAACCCCAGGTCGCTGTCCCTCATAATGTGGATACGGTCTCGGATGCGGACGACGTTAAAGCAGTAACGATAAACGAAGCTTTTATCGGCACCTGCACCAACGGGCGGCTCGCCGATCTGAAGGTCGCGGCTGCGGTGCTCAAGAACAGAAAAGTAGCCGCCAACGTGCGCTGTATCGTCGCTGCGGCTTCCCGGGCAATCTATCTTGAAGCGTTGCGCCTGGGCTATATCGATACGTTCGTCAAGAGCGGCGCCGCGGTTGTGGTCCCGGGTTGCGGCCCCTGCGTGGGAACGCATAACGGCGTTCCTTCGGACGGGGAAGTGGTCATCTCCACGGCAAACCGGAATTTCAAAGGCAGGATGGGAAATCCCAGCGCGTTCATCTATCTGGCTTCACCGGCAACAGTGGCAGCATCAGCGATCACCGGAAAGATCACCGACCCTACAAAGTTTCTAGGATAAGGGAGGCAGCATGGATATTAATGAGCTATTGATACTCTGCGTCAAGAAAAGAGCGTCCGACCTGCATCTCACCGAGAACGAACCGCCGTTGTTGCGTATCGACGGCCGCCTGCTGCGCACCGACCTGGCCAAGTTGACCCGCGATGTGCTTAAGAAGATGATTTACAGCGTGTTGACCGACACGCAAAAAGAAATGTTCGAACGCGACCTGGAGCTCGACTTTTCCCTGGCCTTGCCCTGCCTGGACCGCTTCCGCGTCAATCTGCATCAGCAGAAAGGATCGGTTGAAGGGGCTTTCCGGCGCATCCCGCTCGAAATTCCCGACATCGAATCCCTGGGGCTGCCTCCGGTAGTCATGGAGCTGGCCCGCAGGCCGAACGGTCTGGTGCTGATCACCGGCCCTACCGGCGTGGGTAAATCGACTACCATGGCCGCGGTAGTGAACCTGATCAACCAGGAGCGCGAAGGATTGATCATCACTATCGAAGACCCTATAGAATTCATTTATACCAACAAGAAAGCCATTGTCAAGCAACGCGAGGTCTATGCGGATACGCATTCATTCTCCGAAGCGCTGCGCCACTGCCTGCGCCAGGATCCCAACGTCATTATCGTAGGGGAAATGCGCGATCTGGAAACCATTTCAACCACGCTGACCGCAGCGGAAACCGGCCATCTCGTACTGGCCACGCTGCATACTCCGGATGCGCCGCAGACCATCGAGAGAATCATCGACGTTTTTCCGCCTCATCAACAGCAGCAGGTCCGCCTGCAGCTGGCAGACTGTTTGCAGGGCATCGTATCGCAACTCCTGGTCCCGCATCAGTCGGGAACCGGCCGCTGTCTGGTCACCGAAACCCTGGTCGCCACGCCGGCCATCCGCAACCTTGTCCGCGAGCAGGAAATCGAGCAGATCCCCACGATCATGCAAACCGGCAGCCAGTACGGGATGAAGACCATGGATAAGACGCTCAAAGAATTATATAATAAGGGATTGATCACGCTGGAAGTGGCCATGTCCAAGGCTAAGAACGTGGAAGAATTCAAACAGTTGTAAAAGCGTTAGAGAAAGGAACCGCCGCGGTGAAACTCACGGGCAACAGCATAAAGATCGGCGACAATATCAATACCGATTTCATCATTTCCGGCCGCTACAAATTCTCCATTACCGATATCAATGAGCTGGCCAAGCACATCATGGAGGATATCGATCCCGACTTTCACAAAAAAATCACGCCGGGCGAGTCAATTCTCGTCGCTGGGAAGAATTTCGGCATGGGGTCGTCGCGCGAACAGGCGCCGCTGGTCATCAAAGGCGCCGGCATCATCGCGGTCCTGGCACAGTCGTTCGCGAGGATATTCTTCCGCAACGCTTTCAATATCGGGCTGCTCCTTATCGAAACGGATACTTCCAAAATCGACGACCGGGATGAACTGGAACTTGACCTCGACCACGGGGTGGTCAAGAACAGGACCAAAGGGATCGAACTTTCCATCAAACCCCTGCCTCCGGTAATGCAGGAATTCCTCAAGGACGGCGGGGTCGTCAATTACATCAAAAAACACGGCGAATTAAAAGTTTAGAACTATGGCACACACTGTTACCTTGATTCCCGGCGACGGAATCGGCCCGGAAGTCAGCGACGCAGCGAGGCGTTGCGTTGAAGCCACCGGCGTGCAGATCCGCTGGGAAGAAGCGATCGCCGGCTCAACCGCTCTGGAAAAATTCGGCGAGTTACTTCCCGCGAGCGTGATCGATTCGGTCAAAAAGAACAAAGTCGCCCTCAAAGGACCGATGACGACGCCGATCGGAACGGGTTTCCGTTCGGTCAACGTAGCCATCCGGCATGCTCTGGACCTCTACGCCTGCGTGCGGCCGGCCAAAACGTACGCCGGAGTCAAAAGCAGGTATAAGGATATCGACCTGGTAGTCGTGAGGGAAAACAGCGAAGACCTCTATGCCGGGATCGAATTCGAACAAGGCAAACCCGACACCGCCGCGCTTATCGCGCAAATAAACAAAACGTCAAAAAAGCATATCCGCGAGGATTCCGGCATCTCCATCAAGCCTATTTCCCGCTATGCCACGCAACGCATCGTTACCTACGCTTTCGAGTACGCCCTGCGCAATAACCGCAAAAAGGTCACGGCGATAACTAAGGCCAACATCATGAAATTCACCGACGGACTGTTCCTGAAGGTCTGCCGGGAAGTTGCCGCAAACTACGCGGGCAGGATCGCTTTCGAAGAAGCCCTGGTGGACAATACCGCCATGCAGCTGGTGCAACGTCCTCATCAGTTCGACGTTCTGGTACTGCCTAACCTTTACGGCGATATCCTTTCGGACCTGTGCGCCGGCCTGGTCGGAGGGCTGGGAGTGGCTCCAGGCGCCAATATCGGCGACGGGATGGCGGTTTTTGAAGCGGTGCACGGTTCCGCGCCGAAATATGCCGGCATGAATAAAGTCAATCCCACCGCAATGATCCTTTCCGGGATGCTCATGCTGCGGTATCTGGGAGAAGAAAAAGCGGCCCTGCGGCTGGAACAGGCGGTCCAGGCAGTGCTCAAGGAAGGCACGGATGTCACCTATGACCTCAAAGCCGACCGGAACGATCCGTCTGCGGCAGGCACAAAAGAGATGGCCGACGCCATCATCGGGAAACTCAAACAATAAGCAACATACCTATGGCTAAGAAGATAACCGTAATCGGAGCGGGAAATGTCGGCGGCTGCGCCGCGCTGCGCATGGCGCAGGATAATCTCGGCGATATTATGCTCATCGACGTGGTGAGCGGCCTGGCCCGCGGCAAAGCCTGTGATCTGGAGGACGCCCGCGCGCTGGTCCAGACGCCGTATTCCATCACCGGCAGCGCGGACATCCGCGACCTTAAGGATTCCGACATCATCGTGGTGACTGCCGGCCTGGCCAGAAAACCCGGGATGACCCGCGAAGACCTGCTTAAAAAGAACGCCGAGATATTGAAAGGCATCTGCGAGCAGATAACGGTCCTGGCCCCGCAGGCTGTGGTGATCATCGTCACTAATCCGCTGGATGTCATGACCCGGTACGCTTTACGCATAACCGGCTTTAAACCGAACCGCCTTTTCGGCATGGGGGTCAGCCTCGATGCCAGCCGCTTCGCCAATCTGATCAGCTTGAAAACCGGAGTGCCGGTCACGCAGATCCAGGCCTGCGTCATCGCCAGCCACGGGGAAGCCATGCTTCCCATGCCGCGTTTTACCCTGGTCAATGGAAAGCCCCTGGCGGAACTGCTGCCGCAGGCCGAGATCGACGAGCTGATCAAACGCACGGTGGAGCGGGGCAAAGAGATCGTTTCATTCCTGGGAACGGGGAGCGCTTTTGTCGCACCGTCCGCCGCCATCGCCGAACTCGTGCGCGCGATCGTCCGCGACCAGTCGGCGACCATCGGTGTTTCGACTCTGCTCTGCGGCGAATACGGCGTAAACGACGTGTGCGCAGGCGTTCCATGCCTTATCAATAAAAACGGCATCGGTAAAATAATCCAGCTTACATTGAACACCCAGGAAGCCCAGCAGTTCAAAACTTCCTGCGAATCTATCCGGGCTCTGGGCGGTTTGATCGGTTAACGTCAAGCGCAGTTGCCGCGGCCGCCTTTCCATCAATCATATATACTATGAACTACGATCTGATCATCATCGGCGCAGGCTGGGCCGGCTTCAACGGTTTTCTCAAAGCCAGAAGCCTGGGGTTGAAAACAGTCCTTATCGAGCAGTCGGAGGTCGGAGGGACCTGTTTAAACCGGGGGTGTATACCCACCAAATCGCTGATCCAGTCCGCAAAAACGCTCGCCCAATGCTCCAAAGCCGGGATGTTCGGCGTCGAGTTGACGGGCGAGACCCGGGCGAATTTTACCCGGATGCAGGAACGCAAAGACAAACTTGTGACACAGCTGCGCCAGGGCATGGACTATCTGCTCAAAGACGCGCACGTCATCCGTTCCAACGCGCGGGTGCTCTCCGCCCATTCCGTGTCTGCGGGCGGCCAAACGCTGGACGCCGGCGCGCTGTTGATCTGCACCGGCTCGGTTCCGGCGCAACTGACGGCGTTGCCCTTTGACCATGACAGAATACTCTCCAGCGACGATGTTCTTACGCTGCCTGCGTTGCCGAAGTCGCTTTTGATCGTCGGCGGCGGAGCCATCGGCTGCGAGTTTGCCGGTCTTTTTGCCGCTTTAGGCGTGACCGTCACCCTGGCGGAATATCTGCCCCGATTATTGCCGGGAGTCGACCGCGCGATCGCGGTGAAACTGGAAAGCCTGTTCAGAAAAAAAGGGATTACCGTGCTTACCGGCACTGACGCCGGCGCGCTGAAAACCGACGCGTACGAAAAAATCCTCGTCTGCACCGGCAGGCGCCCCTTAACCGACGGCTTAAACCTCGAAGAGGCAGGTGTGCGCCTGGAAAAACAAGCGATCGAAGTCGATGAAAACCAGCGCACCAGCGTACATTCGATCTATGCCGCAGGAGACTGCACCGGCCAGGTAATGCTCGCGCATGCCGCAGCCAGCCAGAGCAGGCACGCGGTAAGCGTGATCGCCGGGACGAAACCGCTGCCCTGGGACCGACGGCATATTCCCGCCTGCGTTTTTACCGATCCCGAGATCGCTTATGTGGGTTTATCGGAAGAGCAGGCTGCAGCCGACGGCAGGAAAGCGCAAACCGTTACTTTCGATTTCCTCGGTTCAGGAATGGCCCGTATTCTTGAAGAAAAAGATGGGTTCGTCAAACTGGTGTATGAACCGGATACGCGGCAGATTATCGGCGGAAGTATTATCGGCCCGCGTGCCGGGGAACTCATTGCCGTAGTAACCCTGGCAGTACAACACGGCATAACCGTTTCCCAGCTGCAGTCCACGGTTATGGCGCATCCTTCTTTATCCGAAAGCATCGTAGAGATGCTGCAAAACCGACCGTGATGTTTACCGAACCGATCCGCTGCGACCGGATTCTTGACGCCGGCTTACTCGAATATGCCGTATTTGAACGCATGCAGGAGGAAATCCGGACGCAGGTACGCAGCCGCGCGAGCGGCGCAACGGCGATAGTTTGCCGCCACTATCCGGTGATCACCTGCGGCCGTTCCAGCAGTCCGCAGAATCTGTTGATGAATGCCGAGCAGTTGGCGCATAAAGGCATCGCCGTCCGTCAGGTGCGCCGGGGAGGGGATGTCACCTACCACGGTCCCGGGCAACTGTGCGTTTACCCTGTACTGGACCTGCGGACCAGGAGAGCGGATCTGCATTATTATCTGCGCAGCCTGGAAGCGTTCATACTGGGTATTCTGGGGGCGTCAGCCATTACCGGAGAGCGCAAACCGGGACTGACCGGCGTCTGGGTCGGCGGAGAAAAAATCGCCTCTATCGGTATTTCCGTGCACGACTGGATCACCGGTTACGGATGTGCGATCAATGTGTCGGCCGCGGATTTGAAGGGATTCGCCTGCATTCGCCCCTGCGGCATGGATATCCGCATGACCAGCATGGAAACGGTGCTGGGTCATCCCGTCGATATTTCTGAAATCGTCAACCTCATCACCAGGAGATTGAGCCATGATACAAGTTATTGTTCCGACGCTCGGTGAATCCATCGAAAAAGCCACGCTTTCATTCTGGTATTTCCAGCCCGGAGCCCAGGTGAAGGAGAAAGCGGACCTGGTCGAACTCACCACGGATAAAGCCGCGTACAACCTGCCCAGCCCGGCAACCGGCATCCTGACCGAGATCTTCTTTAAAGAAGGCGATACGGTCAAGCCCGGAGACCTGCTTGCAGTCATTCAGTAATACCCTGCCCGCGCCCCCGGCACTGTGTTGACAAAGAGCCCAATTGCACAACTTGAATTTTTGCGCAAATGTGCTATACTTTTTTTGTCAGTGTAGAAACCCGTTGAAAAAGGCAAACCCCGAGTGATCGGGGGACGTCCCGCGAAAAGATACGCAAGATCAACAGGCGGGACTTCCGGGTAACGCGCAAGCGCCCCGGAAGCAAAGTGACAGTTCCACTGCACCCGCAGTGCACTGGCGCACATTCTGATTGCGCCAGGTGCTCGATCGGATGTGTTGTGGAAGGCTGCGCTACCAAAGGCATACCATCGAGTACAACCCTAAGGAAATGGTGTCCTTAGGGTTTTTTCTTTTAGCCGGCTGTTTAAAGGAGGTCTCCATGATCAAAGTGCGGGCGTGGTTGGGTATCGCAGTCAGTGCAACGCTGGCCTGTTGTCTGACGGTTATCAGCGATGCTCTGGCCGAAAGGGATACATTCGAAGGTTCTCCGTACTCAAACACTATGCCCTCTTTTTCCGGCAGGAGTTTCCATAATCCGGGCAATGTGCCGGATTCAACCTATGAAACGGCCACCCCGAATAACGGCATACGGCCTTCCGTCAATCCGGGCAACGTTCCGGATTCGACCTACGAAATAGCTACCCCTGACCGCGGCATGCGTTCAACCTACAGCAATCCGGGCAATGTGCCGGATTCAACCTACGAAATAGTTACCCCTGACCGCGGCACGCGTTCAACGTACATCAATCCGGGCAACGTCCCGGACCTGACCTATGAAAGTGCCAGACCGACAGGCGCAACAATACTGCCTGCCCGGCCGTTCACGTTCACCGATGAACCACGGGGTGGTTATGGTCCATTCGGGGGCAATACCGAAGGCGGCGGCTCCGGAGGATCGGATACCTCTTGTACGGACTGCGGCGATACCAGCACGCCTTTCGGCAATCATGATCAAGGGCATACCTGGGATCCCGAGAACGGTTTTAAAAACAAGTAATTCCGACGTATTACCAGCTTACAAAAAAGGGGACGGTTCTATTTTTGAAAAATAGAACCGTCTTTTTTTTGCCAAAAAAATGCTTGACAATCCGCGCAATTTCACTATAATTAGCACTCTGATGGTAAGATTGCTAACCACGGTAAACCAATCCCAAACACATACTCAACCATAAGGAGGTGTCGTAATGAAAATGCAACCGCTGGGCGACAGAGTAGTGATCAAACCCCTCGAGGCTGAAACCAGGACCAAAGGAGGCATCGTGCTTCCCGAGACCGCAAAGGAAAAGCCGCAGCAGGGAGAAGTCGTAGCCGTAGGCAAAGGCAAAGTTCTGGATAACGGAACCGTGCAGCCGCTGGAAGTGAAAGTCGGAGACAAGGTATTATACGGAAAATATTCCGGCAACGAGATCACCAGCAAAGAAGGCGATGAATTGTTGATCATGAGGGAAGAAGATATTCTGGCGATCGTAAAATAAGCGCTCTCGCGAGCACATGAAAAGGAGACAGACATGGCTAAGCAATTGTTGTTTCAGGATGAAGGCCGCAGAAAGATATTAAGCGGCGTGGAACAGCTGGCTCGGGCAGTAAAAGTCACCCTCGGGCCCAAAGGACGTAACGTTGTTCTGGATAAGAAATTCGGTTCACCCACCATCACCAAAGACGGCGTCACCGTAGCCAAAGAGATCGAACTGGAAGACGCGTTCGAGAATATGGGCGCCCAGATGGTCAAGGAAGTCGCCGAAAAGACGTCCGATAACGCCGGCGACGGCACCACGACCGCAACCGTTCTGGCGGAAGCGATTTTCCGCGAGGGGCTCAAGAACGTCACTGCCGGGGCAAATCCCATGGGATTGAAGCGCGGCATCGAAAAAGCGGTCGAGAAGGTTGTCGACGAGCTCAAAAAGCTTTCCACCAGCATCAAAGATAAGAAAGAAGTCGCGCAGGTCGCGGCTATCGCGGCGAACAGCGACAAGATCATCGGCGACCTGATCGCCGACGCAATGGATAAAGTCGGCAAGGACGGCGTGATTACCGTCGAAGAAGCTAAATCCACCGCCACCACACTGGAAGTCGTGGAAGGGATGCAGTTCGACCAGGGATACCTTTCCCCGTATTTCGTCAGCGACGCGGAAAGAATGGAGTGCCTGCTGGAAGACCCGTTCATCCTTATTCACGAGAAAAAGATCTCGTCGCTCAAGGATATGCTGCCGTTGCTGGAAAAAGTCGCCCGCGCCGGCAAACCGCTTCTGATCATCGCGGAAGAAGTCGAAGGGGAAGCTCTGGCCACGCTGGTAGTGAACAAGATCCGCGGGACGATCTCCGTCTGTGCGGTCAAAGCGCCGGGTTACGGCGATAGACGCAAGGCCATGCTCGACGATATCGCGGTGCTGACCGGCGGCAAAGCCATCACCGAAGACCTGGGCATGAAACTGGAAACCGTGGATATCGAGGATCTGGGCCGGGCCAAGAAAGTCCGCGTGGACAAGGAAAATACCACTATCGTCGAAGGCGCCGGCAAAACCGCGGCGATCAACGGCAGGATCTCGCAGATCAAGAAGCAGATCGAAGATACCGATTCCGATTATGACAAAGAAAAGCTTCAGGAAAGACTGGCCAAGCTTTCCGGCGGCGTGGCAGTGATCAATGTCGGCGCTGCGACCGAAACCGAGATGAAAGAGAAAAAGGCCAGAGTCGAAGACGCTCTGCACGCGACCCGCGCAGCCGTTGAAGAAGGCATTGTACCGGGCGGCGGCGTGGCGTTGATCCGCTGTATCCCCGCTCTGGACAAGCTGAAGCTCGAAGGTGACGAGAAAATCGGCGTGGATATCGTCAAACGCGCGATCGAAGAACCTTTGCGCCAGATCACCCAGAACGCCGGGCTGGAAGGATCGGTAGTGGTGCAGCGCATCAAAACTGAAAAAACCAACATCGGCTACGATTGTTCGCAGGACGAATATGTCGATATGATCGAAGCCGGTGTTATCGATCCGACCAAAGTAACCAGATCCGCTTTGCAGAACGCTTCCAGTATCGCCGCTTTGTTACTGACTACCGAAGCGATGGTAGCCGACAAACCGGAAAAGGAAGATAAGATGCCTGCGATGCCGGCTGGCGGCATGGGCGGGATGGGCGGAATGGGTGGTATGTATTAATTTCCGCAGTGTTTACAGCTCTATCAAACCCCGGGCAGAGCACCGCTCTGTCCGGGGTTTTCTTTTAAAAGCGGTTTTACGCCTTAAGTCTTTTATTTACAATGACTAAGAATGAAATTTATTTGAAAGCGCTTTCTTGACATTCCCGGGTTTATATGGTATACTTTAAAAAATTCCTAGTCATTGACTCTTAAAGGTTTATCATGTCTGCGATACTCGCATTTTTTGGACAATTCAACTGGATAGATATACTGGTCGGAGTCTTGCTGGTGCGTATTGTGCTCATGGGGCTGGCTCATGGCATCGCTTTTGAGCTGCTTAAATTACTGGGCACGCTCTTCGGCCTGTATTTGAGTTTGCATTACTACAGCGGCGCCGCCGCTGTTATGCATCAGTTCGGAATTCTGCAGAAAGTGCCGTTGCCGATCGTGGCGCTGTGCATGTTCGGGGTGCTGTTTGCGCTGGGTTACGTGTTCTTTCTGTTGCTGCGGCTGGGACTGAAACGGTTTATTACCATGGAAGTCATACCGGACGTCAGCAAGTGGGGAGGCTTTGCTCTTTCGTTCTTACGAAGCGTGCTGGTCATCAGTCTCGTCCTTTACGCGCTTCTACTTGTCCACGGTGACTACTTCAAAAAGAGTCTGCATCGCTCTCTCACTGGACCGGCGCTGGTACGGGTTGCCCCGGCCACCTACAGCTGGTTCTGGAACGCCATTCTTTCGAAATTCAGGGGTCAGGAAAAAATCAATAAAGCGGTAAAAGATACATTGTCCGGAAAGTAACCGTTCCGGCAATACGCATTGGAAAGATATGAAATTAGGGACACTGTACTCCCGCGTGGTCGCGTATGGCAAGGCAGCGGATCCTCGTCGGGAGAAGAAAACCATTTGCGGGTACGGAGATTCGGCTATACTCTACGGGCAGAAGTCCCGCGAAATCAAGAAATTGCTTGTGGGCATCGATATTGATACCGGGGAATTGCTCCTGGCGGATCATATCCGCCGCCGCGAGGGACTTGACGGAGTGCTTTCGCATCATCCGCAGGGAAGCGCGCTTGCCTGCCTCTATCAGGTGATGCAACTGCAGGTCCGCGTTCTCGAATCCGCAGGCATGGCGACTTCAGTCGGACAGGCTTTCCTGACCGAACGTCAGTCCGAAGTGCAGCGCAAGGTTCTGCCGGGGAATCATATGCGCGCAGTCGACGCCGCGCGTTTACTGGACATACCGTTTCTGTGCTGCCATACGCCGGCGGACAATCATGCCTACGCTTTTATCGTCTCGCTGCTGCGCAATCGGCGGCCGCGCACTACCGGCGATATTCTCGGGATCCTCGAGAAAATCCCGGAATATCGGCAAGCGGACCGGCGCGGGGTAGGACCGCGCATAATCCTGGGCGGCGCCCGGCGGCCGGCAGGCAAGATACTCGTTGAAATGACCGGCGGGACGGAAGGCCATCCCGGCATTTATAAACACCTCTCTGCACGCGGCGTCAGAACGATCGTCTGCATGCATTTAAGCGAAGAGCATTTCAAAAAAGTCGCTGATGCCGGCTTGAACGTTATCATTGCCGGACATATTTCGTCGGATACCCTGGGAATGAACCTGATCCTTGACCGGGTGGAAAAGCACGGGAAGCTGGATATCGTCTGTTGCTCCGGCTTCAACAGGGTCGAGCGGTCGTAATGATATGGCGCGTTTTGATGATAGCATTCTAGAAGACATTCTTACCCGGATCGATATCGTCGAACTTATTTCCGGGTATTTCCCGCTGAAAAGGGCGGGCAGGAATTTTAAAGCATGTTGTCCGTTCCACCATGAAAAAACCGCATCGTTCATGGTTTCGGCCGACAAACAGATTTTTCACTGTTTCGGATGCGGGGCGGGTGGAAACGCGTTCCATTTCCTGATGCAGCATGAACGCATGGAATTTCCCGAAGCCGTGGAAACCCTTGCCAGGAAAGCCGGTGTCACGCTGCCGGAAAAAAAACATATTTCCGCAGCCGGACAGGAATCGGTAACCCAGATTTACCGGATCAACGAACTTGCGGCGCGTTTTTATCAAGACGCTCTTTTTGACGAAAAAGCGACGCAGCCGCGGATGTATCTCAAGAAACGCGGGATCTCTCCGGCGACGGCGCGGGAATTCAAACTGGGTTTCTCGACCAACGACTGGGATCGTTTTCTGCTCTTTGCCAGAAGCCACGGATTCACCGCCGCGGCGGTGGAAAAAGCCGGGCTGGCGCTCTTGCGACAGGAAGGCGGCTGGTATGACCGCTTCCGCAACCGCTTGATGTTCCCGATTCTCGATGCTAAATCACAGGTGCTGGGATTCGGCGCCCGCGTACTCGATGCGTCGCTGCCGAAATATATCAATTCGCCCGAAACACCGGTCTATGTCAAGGGACGTCACCTGTTCGGGCTGCACTGTGCGAAAGACGCGATCCGTCAAAAAGACCGCGTGGTGGTGGTGGAAGGGTATCTCGACTGCATCATTCCCTTTCAACACGGTTTACGCACTATCGTCGCATCGCTGGGTACGGCATTGACCTCTCAACAGGTCCGTCTGTTGAAGCGCTATACCCGCAATATTTTCCTGGTCTACGACGGGGATAATGCCGGACAGATGGCCGCGCTACGCAGCCTGGACATATTTGTCGAGGAAGAAGTGCAGGCCAGGATCGCGGTGCTGCCCGCGCAGTACGACCCGGATTCATATGTGCGCGAGCACGGCTTAAGCAGTTTCGAAGCGCTGCTTGACGCGGCGCAGAGCGTATTCGACTTCCGTTTAACGGCGCTCTGCCGGAAGTTCAACAGCAAAGATCCCGAAGGAAAATCGCGGATCGCTTCCGAAATGCTGCCGATGCTCAAGAAAACGAAAAACAGCATCCTGGTCAGCGAGTATATTAAACAGCTTTCGGAGAAGCTCTCTGTTTCCGAAAGCAGGCTGTACGAGGAATTAAAGAAGCTCGGCGAGGCAGCGCCCTACGCGCCGGAATTCGGCGCGCGCAAACAGGCGGCGGCTCCGGTCAACCCGACGGAGAAATTGCTGGTCCAGTTAATGCTTGCCGAGACTTCGCTGATCGAACAGATCCACCGGCACCTGGTGCCCGAGGATTTTTCCGACCAGCGCACCGGCAAGATCGTCGAGATCATGTATGAAATGCTGGCGCAGGGAAAAGCGTTCGAACCGAACTCGCTGATCAATTATTTCGCGGCGGACGATGTGCAACAGCTCATCTGCGAATCCTCGTTCTTGCCGGAGACATCTCTGGACGAAAAAGAACGGGTTGCCACGGATTGCGTGAATCGCATTAAAGACGCGCGGCTCAAACAGCGCAAGCAGCGTCTGCATGATCAGATAAAAGAGGCTCAAACCGAAGGCGACGAAAAAAAATTACACTTATTGATGGAAGAATTCCATATGTTAATAAAGAAGGGATGACAACGATGAAAAAAAAGACCTACACCAAAGAAGATGTCGAGAAGATTATCTCGCTGGGAAAACAAAAAGGATTCGTGACCTACGATCAGGTCAACGACCTTTTGCCTGAAGGCGTTTCCTCATCCGAAGATATCGACCACATCTTTGATATCCTGGGCGACGAAGATATACAGGTTGTGGAGAACGAAGAAGAGATCACCGACACCGGCAAAGCTGAAGCGGCGGGCAAAGAGGAAACCCTGATCGAACAACCCGCCCCGGAAGAACCGGTCTTTCCCCTGGACGACCCGGTGAAGATGTACCTGAAACAGATGGGATCCATTTCGCTGCTATCCCGGGAAGAGGAAATTACGCTGGCCAAAAAGATAGAAGAGACCGAAAGCATTTTCAAGGAAGCGGTACTGGGCACGCAGTTCGCGCATACCGCCATTATCCGCGTGGCGGAGGAAGTGATTTCCGGCGAGCAGAATCCGGAAGAAGTGGTTAAAGGGGAGATCAATACCGATCCCAAGAACGTCATCCGCCGGTTCCGCCGGGTTCTGGACCGCCTTAAAAAGACGCGCAACCCCCAGAAGCAGTCGAACCTGATATCGCAATTCAACTTTACCACTTCGGTTTTCGAGAAAATACTGCACACGCTCAACAGAACCGTCAGGGAATACGAACAACTGGAACGTTCCACCAGGAAGGTAAGCCGCGAGCAGAAACGCAAGCTCCTGAAGAACATCGGTTGCCCGTACCTTAAGATCAAAGAACAGATCAAGCTGATCAAATCGGCCAACCTGAAGTTCAATCACGCCAAGGAAAAACTTGTCGCCGCAAACTTGAGGCTGGTGGTCAGTATCGCCAAAAAATACAACAACCGGGGCTTGTCTTTTCTGGATTTGATCCAGGAAGGCAATATCGGCCTGATGCGCGCGGTGGAAAAATTCGAGTATAAGCGCGGCTATAAGTTCTCGACCTACGCCACCTGGTGGATCAGACAGGCGATCACCCGCGCCATTGCCGACCAGGCCAGGACGATCAGGATCCCGGTGCATATGACCGAGACCATCAATAAGATCATCCGTTTTACCCGCGTATTCCTGCAGAAGAACGATCGCGAGCCGACGCCTGAAGAAATCGCCCAGAAGATGCGCCTTTCCCAGGAAAAGGTAAAAGCGATTTTGAAATTCGCCCAGAAGCCGATTTCCCTCCAGATGCCTATCGGCGATGAAGGAGATACGCATTTCGGCGATTTCATCCAGGATAAGAAAGTCGCTTCGCCCGCCAACACGGCCGTGCGCTCCATGCTCAAAGAAGAGATGAACGCGATCCTGGATACCCTGAACGATAAAGAACGCAAAATCCTGGTGCTGCGTTTCGGGATCAATGACGGCTGCCCGCGCACGCTGGAAGAAGTAGGTAACATTTTCCGGGTTACCCGCGAACGCATCCGGCAGATCGAAGCCAAAGTTCTGAAGAAACTGCGCCATCCCACCCGGTCGCGGCGGCTGCGCACTTTCCTGGATATGAGCCTGGCGCATGAACGGGAATTTTAATCTCGTTTATTTCAGGTGACTATCTTACAACTGCTACTTTCTGGAATCGTTTTACTCATAGCCGGCTACAAGCTGTACGGCCGTTACTTGAGCAAACTGTTCGGGCTGGATAACCGCAGAGCCACTCCGGCCGTGCGGCTGCGGGACAACCAGGATTTCATCCCCACCAACAGATTCTATCTTCTCGGACAACACCTCTCGGCGATTGCCGCTGCCGGACCGATTGTCGGGCCGATTCTGGCCGGCGTCTGGTTCGGCTGGCTGCCGACCGCGCTCTGGATCATCCTGGGCGGCATTTTCATCGGCGGAGTACACGATATGGCTGCGATGGTGGCTTCCCTGCGCCATCAGGGCAAGTCCATCGCCGAGATCATCCATGAAAACATGAGCCGGAAAGCCTTCACGCTCTTTCTGGCGTTCCTGTGGTTCTCGATCGTTTATATCGTTACCGCATTCACCGATATCACCGCCAGCACCTTCATCGAACCTGAACACGGCGCGCAGGTGGCTTCTTCGTCTCTGATGTATCTGGGGCTGGCCTTGCTCATGGGATTATTCCTGCGCCGTTTTAAACTGCCGCTGGTCGTCTCCACGCTGATCTTCATGCCTCTGGTGCTGGTCTGCATTTTCCTCGGCCCGCATTTTCCAGTTCACCTGCCGCCGGCTTTCGGGCTGGACAACCGCGTTTCCTGGGATATCCTGCTGCTGATCTACTGTTTCGTCGCTTCGGTGATACCCGTCTGGCTGCTTCTGCAGCCGCGCGGTTATCTGGGAGGATTTTTCTTGAGCCTGACCGCCGGAGTTTCTTTCATCGGTCTGGTTATCGGCGCACTCACCCAGCAGTACCTGCTGCAGTATCCGGCTTTTGTTCAATGGACCACGCCCCAGGGATTACCGCTGCTGCCGATACTCTTTACCACCGTCGCCTGCGGAGCCTGTTCAGGATTCCATTCGATCGTTTCATCCGGAACGACATCCAAACAGATCGCCCGGGAAAAAGACGTTCGGATAGTCGGCTACGGCGGCATGCTGCTGGAAAGTTTCGTCGCCCTGATCGCTCTGGCCACTCTGGTCATCCTTTCCCGGGCCGATGCGCAGGCGCTGCAGGACCCCAATCGCATATTCGCCAACGGCGTCGCGCTTTTTCTTTCCAATCTGGGGATAGCGAAAGATTTCGCTTTTAATTTCGCGCTGCTGGCATTCGCCACTTTCGTCTTCGATACCCTCGATGTGGCCACCCGCCTGGGCCGGTATATCTTCCAGGAATTCTGCGGCCTTAAAGGCAGAGCGGGGGCGGCCATAGCCACCATAGCCACGCTGGCTTTGCCGCTGTTGTTCATCATGCGCAAAGTGACCAGTCCCGACGGAGCGAACATCCCGGCCTGGAAACTCTTCTGGACGGTCTTCGGATCGAGCAACCAGTTGCTGGCAGCCATGACCCTGCTGGGATTGAGCATCTGGCTCTACCGCGGGAAAAAGAAATTCCTGGTAACGTTGCTGCCGGCGATTTTCATGTCGGCGGTGGCGATCGTCTCGCTGCTTTTGCTGCTCAAACCCTGGCTGACGGGTGTACTCCTGCGGGGGACTTTTACTTTCGAGCCGATGGTCATTACCGGCATTGTGCTGCTGGTCCTGGCTTTTTTCCTGATCGTCGAATCCGTGCGTATACTGGGCCACCATGTCAAAAATTAAACTCATCATTGTAGTCGCAGTCATGGTCTTGAACGGCCTGACTGCCAGCGCGCAGGAAACAGTGGAGGTCTGCTGTAAAAACACCTGTGTTCTTGCCGAACTTGCGTCGAGCGTTACCGACCGCGCCCAGGGTTTGATGTTCCGTAAAAAACTGGAACGGGGCAAAGGGATGCTGTTCGCATTCGAAAACCAGGACTATCATGCGTTCTGGATGAAGAATACGGTCATCTCCCTGGATATGATCTGGATCGACGCAAACCTGCGGATTGTCGAGATCAAAACCGATGTCCCGCCCTGCACGCAGGCGCAGTGTCCGGTGTATACGCCCTCGCAGTCGGGGTTGTATGTTCTGGAAGTGCCGGCGGGCTTCGCCGCAGAAAGCGGTTGGACGTCCGGCGATGAAATAACCATAGGAAAACCATGACCATTGATATAACGCAACAACTTAACCCGTCACAATTACAGGTAGTGCAGACCATCGAAGGACCGGTGCTGGTTATCGCCGGCGCCGGATCCGGCAAAACGAGAGTGATCGAATACCGCGTGCTGCATATGGTCCAGCAGAATATCCCCCCGCACGCCATACTGCTTCTGACCTTTACCCGCAAAGCGGCGCAGCAAATGCTCGCCCGGGCTTCGCGCAACGACATCCGCTGCAGTTACGTGGAAGGAGGGACCTTCCATTCGTTTGCCTATCAGGTGCTCAAGAAGCATTCCCGGCACATCGGATTCGATTCCTTCATGATCATCGATGAATCGGACGCCGAAGACGCCATTCATCTCTGTCTGGGTAAACTCGGGCTTAACGAAAAGAGCAAGCGTTTCCCGCGCAAAGACACCCTGCGCAAGATACTCTCCATGTCGGTTAATAAAAGCCTTTCTCTGGACCAGGTAGTGGAGAAGGAATATCCGCATTTTTGTGAATATGTGCCGGAAATGGAAAAGATCAAGGCGGCCTACGCGCGCTACAAGATGGAAAAGAATTATTTCGATTACGACGACCTCCTGATCTACCTGCGGCTGTTATTGACCCGGAACGAAAACATCCGCGAGGGGCTGTCGGAAAAATTCCGTTACATCATGGTTGACGAATACCAGGACACCAACCGGCTGCAGGCCGATATCACCTTTCTGCTGGCGCAGAAATTCCGCAACTGCATGGTCGTCGGTGACGACGCGCAGAGCATTTACGGCTTCCGGGGCGCCACGCACGAGAACATCATGGAGTTCCCGCAGCGTTTCGCCGGATGCAAAGTATTCAAGCTGGAGGCTAATTACCGCAGCAGCCAGGCGATCCTGGAAGTGGCTAATGCCGTGCTCAACAATATGACCTCAAAGTACAAAAAAGAGCTTTTCTCCGCCAAAGGGACGGAGGGGGAGAAACCCCAGTTGTCATTTTTTCAGGACAGTTCTTCGGAAGCGGAATGGATCGCGGACAAGATGCTCCAGCTGCGCAGCGAAGGCCTGGCATTTTCCCATCAGGCGGTGCTCTTCCGCTCCGCGTACCTGTCTATCCCGTTACAACTGGAATTAAGCCGCCGCAGCATCCCCTTCCAGGTGTACGGGGGCATGAAATTCTATGAAACCGCTCATGTAAAAGACGTTCTGGCGCATTTGAAGATCGTCGCCAATTATAAAGACGAGCTCTCCTGGGCGCGCATGCTGCAGTTGATCGAAGGCATCGGCCCGAAAACCGCCAGCAAGATCGTGGACAAGATCAACGCTGCCGGCGATCTGAACCGGGCGGTGAGCTCCGTGCTGCCCGAAGAGACCAGACAGTATAAATTCGCCCGCGATATCGCGCGGCTGGTCGTCACCCTGGAAAAACTTTCAGATGCGCAGGTCAGGACCGCGGACAAGCTGGAAACGCTGATCGACTATTATCTGCCGATACTCAAGAACAAATTCGACGACTGGAACCAGCGCATCAACGATTTCGAGGCGATCAAACAAATCGCCCAGCGTTACGACTCGCTCGGCGATTTCCTGGCCGACTTCGCCCTGGAGCCTCCGGACCGGGGAGTGGCGCAGGCGCAGGCAAGCCTGCCCGATGAAGAAAAACCCGTGACCTTGTCGACGATTCATTCCGCCAAGGGGCTGGAATGGGAATGCGTGTTCCTGATCGGACTGATCGACGGAGTGCTGCCGGTCAGCTTTGCTTTGAATGACGACTCCAGTATAGAAGAGGAACAGCGGCTTTTTTACGTGGCGCTCACCCGGGCGAAAACCAGGCTTTTTCTATCCGTGCATCATGAGAATACCGGCATGGGCTTAAGCCAGTTCAACAAAGTTTCGCGTTTCCTCGATTCCCACCAGGTCCTTTCCAAGCTCGATCAGGAAGTCCGGCTCGATTACGACGTGATCTGAAAAAATTTTCTCTCCGGCTTGAAATGTGCGCGTTCGTATGCTATAGTTCTTACAACCTACAGCCACGGAATCTTGAACCGGGTAACCGGTTTTTAAGAGACCGTGGTTTTTTTGTTGAGAGGAGACTCATGGTTAAACCCGATCATCCGATCCATCTCAAGAAACGTCTTACCGCGAAACGCATGGGCGAGATCCTGCTGGAACGGGGGATCCTCAACGAGGTTCAGCTGGAGAAGGTCCTGGCGATCAGCGGTGAACTGTCGCAGAACGGCCATAACTTTTTCGGCGAGATCCTGTTGAGCCTTGAACTGGCCAGTGAAGAAGATATTATCCAGGCGTTTACCGCGCAGTACAGCGTTCCGTACCTGCCGTTAGAGCATTATCAGCTGAATCCCGACGTTGTGGCGCTGGTGCCGGAATGGTTCTGCCGGAAATATCACCTGATGCCGGTCGATGTATACGGCCGGAATCTGACGGTGGCAGCGGCTAATCCTCTCAATCACCGCGCATTCGAAGAATTGCGGTATTTTTCCGATCTGAACGTTATGCCTTTTATCGCCACGAACAAGGAAATAGTCAAAACCATCAACAGGTATTATTCGCAGAATTAGGCTTTCCCGGAAGGAGGGACCGAATGGAGCAACAGACTTCCCACACCGATAAACGCAGCTTTCCCCGCGCCCATGCCCGTTTTCTGGTTTCCTACGGAATGGTTGAGAATACCCAGTTCGTTATTACCGACGTTTCCCAGACCCGGGATATAGGAATGGGCGGGATCCGTTTTACCACCAGCAGGCCGTATGAACCTGACACGGCTTTCGGTTTGCACATCCGTCTTCCCATAACCGCCCAACCGGTGTTTGTGAAAGGCAGGGTGCTTGCCTGCCAGGAAGTCACTCCGGATTCTATCTATGAAACCAGAGTGGCATTTCAGGAAATAGAGGAACGCGACCGGAAAAATCTCTGCGATACCATCAACTATCACGTACGCAAAGAAACCCTTAAAGGGTATTGATTTCGCGACTTTTTGTTGTAATTACTGAAAAATATGCTATATTTTCAGTATGGGACAATTGCGCACTCAACCGGTTATTTTCACCATGTGCCTTGCTGTGGCCATGGTCTTTTTTTTGCCGTTAGCCGGAACCGCGGAAGATAGCGGCAAACGCGTGATCAATTATCTTCCCAAGGATTTCGCGATCAATTCCGCTGTAGCCCGCGGTTTGCATTTACAGCTGCAGGATTCGGATTTTGCCGGCTCCGAGATACTCGTGAAAAGGAAAGCCTGCAGGAAATGCAACGAATTGCGCCTCCGGTGTCCGGAAGACACCTGCCTGGAATACGACAGCGCCGGCACGCCGCACAAAAAATGTTACTCTTTTGACTGCACGCCCAAACAGATACCTTTCCGTCCCAGCGAATGTTCGCCTATCGACGTAAACGATAATTGCAATCCCGCCTGCAGCGGCGGCCAGTTCAACTGTTACGAGGATGGCTGCCCGGCTTTTCAACCGGAGGGCGATTGCAAAGTCGATCCCTCCGATTCCACGATCTGGTATTGCGACCGCAGAGGATACGCCCCCAGGCGGTTCTGCACGCCGAACAACCCGGATATCCGCAGTTGTTCCAGAAGTATCGAATTTTACGACGATTCCCAGCAGGCCGACAGAGCGAAATGCAACAACTCTCCGAACTTCTGCTACAAATACGTGCCGACCGTCGATTTCAAATCCTGCGCCGCGCGCTGCTCCAGCGACGTAAAAGGATGGGAAAAATGCGTGCGCGATTATAACTGCTGCCGGGAACCGCTGTTTACCGGCAGCAATCCTCCCTGCAAAGAATCTGCCTGCGATACACTGGTAAGCGCGAACAGCCCGTGCCGGACAGCACCCAGCCCGGAAGAGTGCAAGCTTGTGGAAGAAGCCTACACCCAGTGGATCCTGGGCTTGACGGATAAAGACTATCTGCCCATCGACGATATTGACGGTTTTCCGGCCGGTAAAAGCATGAAATTCATGTTCAGCGCCCGCGAAAACGAAGCTATCGGCGTGATCTGGTCGATCAACGTGGAAACCATCACCCCGGTCAGCACGTATGCCGAAGATAATCCGTCCATAGACCCGCCGCAATTCTTCTCGATGGTCAGGATCATCGATCCCAGCGGCCAGACCAAGGCTTACAGCTCGCATCATCAGCGTTCCTTCCGGGGCAACTGCTCTATCGAAGCTGCGGCTTATTTCGACGAGAAACCCGAAAACGGCGGACTTGAGCCGTTCAAAACATATACTGTCGAACTCTGCTATTTCATTCCCATGTTCGACGATGACCAGAAGAAAGCCGAATTATCGGTATGGTTGAAGGGCGTCGAATTGAAAATTTACCGTGCCCAGCGGCATGACGTCACTCCATCCGGCAAGGAATAAAAGGAGGAAACAATGAAACAATCGAACAGAAGCGCAGTGGGAGTCGGTGTGTTCTTATCGTTGTGGTTGCTCGTAAGCGGGACGGCCCTGGCCAAGGATACCGCTCAAATGACCGCAAATCTTACCCCGCAGGTCAAGGAGATCACCGGTAAATCCCGGATCGAACTTGACGAAGCGCGTTATCCTCATTTCAAAAGTTTTGAGGCCGGAACACAGCCTGAATGCGAGGAATACCTCGCTGCCAAACACGAAGGAAAAGTCGAAAACGGCACGGCCACGGACGGGTTGAGCCTTGCGCCGATCCATCTCAAGAGCAAATTTTCCGGCAAAGCCGCTCAAGAATCGGAAGCGGATTTCGTGCCGGTGGAAGAATTCAAATATAAGCTTGCTATCCCTAAAGAATACCGCAAAACAGCCAAGGTCATCGTAACCTGGACAATGGAGGTATTCGGCAATTCTCCGGCGGCGATGGAGATCGAGAATAAACTCTGCGAAGGGGCCTGGTACGGCACGTCGATCCAGGCTTTTCCCGAGGGATATTCGGTGATTTCCCGCTGTATCGTCAACTCCGATATGAAGAACCCAAAGGGAGAAGCCAAGATTTCGATGCCGCCGGGAGAGGAAAGGACCCATGTATCTACGCCGCCTCCGCCGCCTTCTCCGCCCTGCGAACCGGTAATGACGGGCAGCGCATTGATCATGCCCGATGATTACAACGGCGAACTTCCCGCAAGCCTGATTATCGAGATCTACTGGAAAAACGATTCGCCGCTGACGGTCTTCAGCCCGGCCAACAGCCGGCAGATGACCATTACCCTTATGCCGCTGGACCGAGAACTCTAATATGCGAACCAGAACGGGTCTTACCTACGTGGAACTCCTGGTAACCGTGGTGATCACCGTGATCATCTCCGGGATCATCGTGGTATCTTTGAGCGGCGGCTTTCAGATGCTCAAGAACAAAGAACTGGATTCCCGGGCCATGAGCGTTGCGCAGACCCAGATGGAACGCACTCTGGCGCGAGGGTATGATTACGTGCGCAATGAAACAGGGGAACAGTCCTGGATCGACGGGTTGAAAACTTTCTGGAATATTTCCGTGTCACCCGAAGAGACCCGGATGCTGCAGGGAAAGAATACTCCCGATTTTCGCAAGATCCCCTATAAGAATATCACCGTGACTGCCTGGTACGACCGGGTTGCCATGGAAGGGCAGAGCCCCGGCCAGCGCGCGTTACGCCTGACCGCCATGTATCCCTATCCTGAAGTGCATCTAAGCCGGCAGAGTTATCACTGTCCGTACCCGCCTTCGGCCGCCTGCAAGGTCGCTAACTACCCCGCTTCGGATGATCCGATGACGGAGTACCAGTACCCCCGGCATCCCGGCTGGCAACATGTTGTTCCCCGCAGCAAGATCGAAGTCGAATACGCGGTGGAAAAAGACATTCAGGTGTATTATTGCGTTTCCGTTTATCCGGAAGCGCTGGAGGGCATACCTCCCACGGATGCGATTCATACGCTGCTTTTGTTCGACGAAGTCCCTTACGGGCTGACCGAATACGGCGGATGGGCCCCGATACAATCGCAGCCCATCAACTGCCAGAAGATCACTATTCCCAACGTCAAGCCGGAACAGAAGCATACCATAGAGCTGCGCTGGTTCAGGCACGGTGAAAAAAACACCTTTTACCTGCGGGATCTCGATATGACCGTTTTCGCCACCGAGGCAAGCCGCTGACATGATCGACGAGAAGAAACGACTTTCACAACCGGGGCCGCGCAGTAAAAAAGCGGCTAAAGCTTTCAGTCTGATCGAAATGCTCATCGCGCTGATCCTGCTGCCGTCCGTCGCCATGGCGATCTACTGGATGACCATGCACACCGCGCATCAGGTAAGCTTGTATATGGAACGTTTTAACATGCATACCCAGATCAGCAACACCTTGCAGGACATCAGTCTGCGTTGCACCAGCGCGGTGGAGATCGACAACGAAACCAGTTTCTCGGGTTACGAACCGGAAGAGCTGCATAACTTCAAATTCCGCGGACAGGGCAACATCTTCAACATAACCCCCGAGGAGAATAGCGACGATATCTGGTATGAATATTACATCAAATGCCCGTCAGGCCAGAGATGCCCGGACGGTCTGCGCGGCGCACTGATGATCCGGAACGTCGATACCGGCACCGAACGAGTCCTGATCGAAGGAAAATACCAGGCGGATGTCGTTTTCCGGTTCACCCCTGCCGTCGATGGCAGTTCCGAGGAACCGATGAGCCCGAATTTCTTTAAAGTGCATGTAACCACTCACAGCAAACGCAAGAATCTGTTCGGGGTTTCTTCCACGGTGGAAAAGATCCAGGGAGTCAGGTTCTGGTTCATCGACGTCGTTAAAAGGCGGTAATCCATGTTCGGACTGGTAGTCAGTGCTCTCATCATCATTATTTCGCTGCTCACGGCATTCTTCATGTCTATCACCAACGTCTCGGCTTTGCTGGAATACGACATTAAGGCTGCCGCCCGGAATAATGCGTTCCTGCACAGCCTGACTATCGGACAGGTGTATTACCGCTCGATGGTTTTCAACAAAACGAATGAACGTCTCGATCAGGATAAATCCGCGTTAGGCCCGCTGCGCAGGGGGCGAAATGACAAATGGTCATCCTATTTGAATTCCAGTATCAGCTATGTCGTTTCCAACCCCGAAGAACAAGGTAAGATCAAAGTAGAGCTTCCTTCCTTCCAATAGTCTTGCATCCTTCAAGCCCAAGAAAACGTTTACAGATTCCATCCGCTACGCCCTTGAAAACAACAGCCGCGCAGGGTAAACTTAAATCACACATATTTAAATCAGTAATACTCGATTCTTATCGATAAAGCCGAACCTTGGGGGGAGAGGCATCGATAAAGACGGACCGAAGGGGTGAGGCCAGGAAAGCCACGGTAAAATAGTTTTGAATTCCGAACTATATCCGGGTTGCCGAAAAAGAAAAGGCGATCCGGTTTTTTTATTTTACGGTTCCCGTAAACCAAGGAGGAGTCGATGCGCAGTGCAAGGATGAAAATTCTATCTCAGGCATTGATCCTGTTGTTTAACGCCGCTTTAGCCAGTGCATGGGCTCAAGTCGATGTCCCGAACGAATTCCCGATAAATCCCGAGTGCATGGCTGCCGGCGCGGGTTCATTTGAGCCTCCCGCAAAAGCTGTTGTTTACACCGACGATGAACTGCTGGACAAATATAATCAGGACAACCCGGTCAATGTCCCGATCAGAACTGACGAAGCCATCCTGGCTGAATACCGCAAAGGAAATCCGGTTACAAGCCCAATCGTGCCATCTGATAAGTCCGCGCACGAAACAACGCCTTCTGCGCAAAGCAAGAGAACATCCCCATTTCCCGACATACCGGATCAGGTCCCCGGAAGGGATTCGCAAGGACAACTGGCATTGGTAGCTTCCCGTAAACCGGACGGGACGCTTACAAGCGCTGGAGTGGTCGCTAAGATGGAGCGCGCCCGGCAAATGCTTCCCAGGACTTCTGCCGGAGGACTTACGGACGAAGCCATCGCATTGTTAAATGCCAGGAATCCCGATGGCACGATGACAGAAGACGCCTACTGGGCCCACATGGTGTTGAGAAAAGAGCGGCGAGCTTACGGCAAGCCCCAGGCTCTGGTGGAATATGCCGCCGATCAGCAGCAGGCCCAATCCAGCAATGGTATACAAGAGTCTTTTGACGCTCAAAAGAAATACTGGGAAAGCATACACCATACTCCCACCCGGGAAGAAGTGAACTGGTATATCAGGACACATGCATCAGAGAGCACAACCGCATACTCGCCCGACGTCGACCAGAAAACAGAAGCCAGCGCTCAATCCTATAATTTTTATCCTGATATTTCAGCACCCAAGCCGTCTCAAGCAGATAATCGGGCCGAAACTGCGAAACCAGCAGATACCCGGCTGCTTTATGGAAACATAACCACATACAATATGTACAAATCTTCCAGCTGCTGGGATAAAGGAGTTACCATAGATATACACGATCCCTTGAACCCTGATAACCCCGACAACGGCCGTTACCTATCGACCGGATTCGGTAAACCTTTGACGAGAGAAGAAACCATACTGCCGGATGATCCGGCACAAGAAAAGAAAGCGCACAATGCAGATCTGGCAGAGAAGTTTCTCGAGATCCGTTCACAGCCTTTAATCACCGAAAATCCATTATTCAATAAAAGTTAGGAAAATCGTTTTCGAAGTCTTCTTTATCTGAACGCGGGTGTCCACTCGTTAACTCAAGCAATCGCAGCATGATAGGCGTGGCGACTGCCGCGCCACCCTTTTTTGATTTTTTATCTTGCAAAATCCCTCCAAAGATAGTATAATTTTATCCTGCATTTCACTCTAAAATATAACTGGAACATATAGGGTTAGAGCGGCTTTTGGGGCCCATAGCTCAGCGGAAGAGCAGGAGACTCATAATCTCTTGGTCGAAGGTTCGAACCCTCCTGGGCCCAAGAGAAGAACATGGCGGGTCCGGCGATTGATTTCGCCCTCGGCATATAGAGGTTGAATAGATTCGGGCGCATGGCTCAGTTGGTTAGAGCGCCACATTCACATTGTGGAGGTCATAGGTTCAAGTCCTATTGCGCCCACCATTTGTACGCAGCATCTACCGAAAGGAAAGACTGTGGCACAGCTTAATCTCAAATCGCAGCTGGAAACGCTGGTCCGCTTGCAGGAAGTGGACAGCCAGATATACGATCTCACTGAAGAGAAAAGGGCGCAACCGCTCGAGATCGAAGCGCTGAAGAACGCCTTCGAAGAAAAGAAAAAAAACCTGGCCGCGCAGGAAAAAGGCTACCTGGACGCGCAGAAAGAGAAAAAAGACCGGGAACTCGAGCTGCAAACCCAGGAAGAGAACGTCAAAAAGCTGCAAACCCAGTTATACCAGCTTAAGACGAACAAAGAATATTCGGCCATGCTCGGCCAGATCAACGACGCCAAAGCCGACGCCTCGACCATCGAGGACCGCATCCTGGAAAGCATGGATAAGATCGAACGCTCCAGGTCGTCCGTAGAGGAAGAGAAAAAGAAACTGCAGGCGGAAGAGGGGGTCTTTAACGCGCAGAAACAGAAGATCGAGCAACGGATCAAAGAGATAGATGACCAGCTCGCCCGGCTGGGCGTGCAGCGCAAAGAGATTCTGCCCGACATAGACAAAACGATCATCAGCCAGTACGAGCGCATCCTGAAAAACCGCGAAGGGCTGGCCATTGTCGCCGTGAAGAACAACACCTGCTCAGGCTGCAACATGCTGGTGCCTCCGCAGGTGATCAACATGATCCAGATGTACGAACGGATCATTACCTGCGAAGTCTGCAACCGCATTCTCTTTATCCCGCATGAATAAGCTCGACATTTATATCGATGGAGCCTCGAAAGGAAATCCCGGGCCCAGCGGTATAGGCGTGATAATTCTTAAAGACGGCCAATCGATACGCACGATCTCACGGTACATCGGCACCGCCACGAACAATATCGCCGAATATTCGGCATTAATCGCCGCGCTGGAGGAAAGTCTGCTGCTCAAGGCTGAACAGCTGACCATCAAGAGCGACAGCGAATTGCTCTGCCGGCAGCTCAACCGCCAGTACAAGGTCAAAAGCGAGCATATACGCGGACTCTTCGAGCAGGCAACGCGGCTGATATCCGGCTTCAAACATGTTTCGGTTTGCCATATCCCCCGGGAAGAGAACGCCGGAGCGGATAAACTGGCAACGCGCGCAGTCACAGAACGTTCTCAAAGGTAAGTAGCAGTGGTTGCCCCGTGCGAACGGGGAGGAAAGTCCGAGCTCCAGAGAGCAGCGTAGCGGATAACATCCTGCCCGCAGAGTTTTCTGCGAGGATCAGAGCTACAGAGACGAATAAGTCGGGGACGTTCCCCAAGGTACCACCCCTGTACCAGGGGTGGTACCTTGGGGAACGTCCCCGGCCGAAGTGAAACGTCGCAATCTCTACGCGGAGCAAGGCCGAATAGGAAACGATGGGATGGCTCGTCCCGTTATCAGTTTCGGGTAGGCTGCTAAAGCCCCGGCGGGTAACCCCGGGGTCGAGAGGAATAACCACTCCAGACAGAACTCGGCTTACGCTACTTGCCTTGAGAGCATTTCTTCATTCACTAACCAGTTACCTATCGTAAGGAGGAGGCACATGTCAGGTCATTCTAAATGGAAGACGAATAAAGGCAAGAAGTCCGTCGCGGACGCAAAGAGGGGAGCAATATTCACCAAGCTGATCAAGGAGATTACCGTTGCCGCGCGCGAGAGCGGCGGGAATCCCGACACCAACGCCAAGTTGCGCACGGCGATCGCCCGCGCACGCGAAAATAACATGCCGCAGGATAACGTCAAGATGGCGGTCAAACGCGGCACCGGAGAATTGCCGGGCGTCGTGTACGAGACGGTCATGTACGAAGGCTTCGGCCCCGGCGGCGTCGCGGTAATGATCGAGGCGATCACGGACAACAAAAACCGCACGACCGCGGAAATCCGCAATATCCTTTCCAAAAAGAACGGTTCGCTCGGCGGTTCCGTCAGCTGGATGTTCAGCATGAAAGGGTATATTGCCGTTGACAAATCGAAGATCGGCGAAGATGAGCTGATGAATATCGTCCTGGATGCCGGAGCGGAAGACATGCGGTCGGAAGGCGACGTCTATGAGATTTATTCCATCCCGCAGAACCTCGAGCAGGTGAAAGCCGCATTGCAGGCTAAGAACATCGCCTGGGAGACCGCGGAAGTGACGCAGGTCCCTTCATCGACCATCACCCTGAACGAATCCGATTCACGCTCTTTGCTGACCCTGACCGAAGCGCTGGAAGAGCATGACGACGTCCAGAATGTCTATGACAATTCTGATATTCCCGGCGAGATCCTGGCTAAGATCGAGGCTGAAGCCGAAGCGGAATAACCATGCGCATACTGGGTATTGACCCTGCATTACGCGTGACCGGCATAGGGATCATCGATTGCAGCCGGAAACAATGCTGTCTGGTAACGTCCGGGGTAATCCGGACATCGGAGAAACACAGCATCCCCAGGCGACTGCTGACCATTTACGAAGAAACGCTGCGGCTCATGCGCACCTACCAGCCGGACGCGGTTGTCCTGGAAAAACTGTTCGTGCACGCACAGCATCCCGCAACCGCTTTTGTGCTCGGACAGGCCCGCGGCAGCATCTGTCTGGCCTGCGCGCAGGCAAACAAACCTTTAGTCGAATACGCCGCTACCCAGGTAAAAAAAGCGGTAATCGGCAGCGGACAAGCTTCCAAAGCCCAGATACAGCGCATGGTGGTCTCGTTACTGGGATTACCGGCGGTGCCGCGGTATAACGATGTCACCGACGCTCTCGCGCTAGCCATTACCTTTCATTATCAGAGCAGAAAAACAGTATGATCGCGCGCATCGGCGGCAAAATAGTGGAACAGAGACAAAACTACCTGCTCATCGAGAACAGCGGCCTGACGTATCAGGTCCTGCTGCCCGCTTCCAGCATGCAGCGGTTACCGGATCATATCCGGCCTGACGGCACGATAGAGCTGGTTACCTTTCATTATTACCAGGTCGAGCCTTCGCGCAGTTTCCCGGTTTTGATCGGATTCTTGAACGATATTGAGAAAGAATTCTTCGAAGCGTTCATCACGGTTTCGGGCATCGGCCCCCGCGCAGCGGTGCGCGCCCTGAACCAGCCGATCTCGCAGATCGCCAAAGCCATCGATGAAGGCGACGCGGCTTTTTTAAGATCATTACCCGGCATAGGCCAGCAGCGCGCCAAGGAGATCATCGCTAAATTGCAGAACAAGGTCGGTAAATTCGGTTTGATGCGCGATACCCGGGCAGGCGCTTTGCCCAGCGCTCCCGATTACACCGATGAAGCGCTGGCGGTATTGATGCAGCTGGGATACAAGAAGAACGAAGCGGCAGCCATGATGAAGAAAGCGCAGGAACTGAATCCTGCCATCACCAGCACTGAAGAACTCTTGAACGAAGTATACAAACAAAGGAAGACGATCTGATGGAATCGGACAACCTCAAAGCAGTCATTGAAGCGCTTCTTTTCGCCAGCGAAAAACCGTTACTGATCGAACAGATCCGCCGGGTGCTGGACAACCTCGAAGCCGATAAGATCCGCGCCGTGCTGGAGGAACTCAAAGCGGATTATGAGCGCTACAACCGGGGCATCCGCATCTACGAAGTCGCAGGCGGATTCCAGATGATCGCCTGCCCGCATTTCGCCACTTTTTTGAAAAAATTGTTCCGCGGACCGCAGCATTCGGACAAGATGTCCAGATCCGCGCTGGAAACACTGGCCATTATCGCCTATAAGCAGCCGCTCTCGAAGCTGGATATCGAATCTCTGCGCAAAGTGAATGTCGACGGGGTAATGCATACCCTGCTGGAACGTAACGTGATCCGGGTGGTGGGCAGGAAGAAAGCGCCGGGCCGGCCGAAAGTATACGGAACGAGCCGGCAATTCCTGGAATATTTCGGCCTCAAATCGCTGGAAGAACTTCCCAAGATCGAGAATTTTCCGGTTCCGGCCGGAGCGGAAATCAGCACGCAGGACGCCCTGATCGAAAAGATCGAGGAACCCGCGGAAACCCAAGAGGAACATCATGTCACTGGAGAAACTACGCAAACAAGTTGATCTGACCGATACCCGGATCGTACGTCTGTTGAATCAGCGCGCTAACATTATTCTTAAAGTAGCGCATCAGAAGCTTCGCTCGGGGAAAAGCATCTATGTCCCGGAGAGAGAGCGACAGGTCCTGGAAAAGATCGCCGCGGTCAACGGCGGTCCGCTGCCGGCAGAAGCGTTACAGGCTATTTACCGCGAGATCATGTCTTCCAGCCTGGCGCTGGAAAAACCGCTCCAGATCGCTTATCTCGGCCCGGAATCCACATTCACGCATCAGGCGGCATTAAAACGATTCGGATCGCAGGTACGGTATCTGCCCTGCGATAACATAACCGATATTTTTACCGAAGTGGAAAAGAACAACGCCGATTACGGCGTCGTGCCGATAGAAAATTCCATCGAAGGAGCGGTCAATCACACCCTGGACATGTTCGTGGATTCGGACCTCAATATCTGCGCGCAGGTCGTCCTCGATATTTCGCAGAATTTACTTTCGCGGCACGACAAGAACGCGATCCGCACGATTTATTCCATGCCCCAGGTATTCGGCCAGTGCCGCCTCTGGCTGCAGCGGAATATGCCGTCGGTCGAATTAATCGAGGTTTCCAGCACCAGCCGCGCCGCCCAGATCGCCGCCAGACAACAGAAATCCGCCGCGATCGCTTCGCTGCTCGCGGCGAAGCTCTATCATCTGCGCGTGGTTGCCCGCAGCATCGAGGATTCGCCGCATAATATCACCCGGTTCCTGGTGATCGGCAAAACCGTGGCCGGCCGGACCGGAAAGGACAAAACGTCGCTGTTATTCTCGATCAGAGATAAGGTGGGCGCGCTGCACGATATGCTCGTTCCTTTCAAGAAACACCACGTTAACTTGAGCAAGATCGAATCCCGGCCGTTCAAGAAAAAAGCCTGGGAATACTACTTTTTCGTCGACCTGGAAGGTCACAAGGACGAGCCGCGCGTGCGCAAGGCGATCGAGGAACTGGAAAAGAACTGTACGTTTCTCAAAATTCTCGGCTCATACCCGATAGGAGAATAAAATGGAACTGGTAAGAAAGAATATCCGCAGCGTAGAGGCGTATGTCGCGGGTAAACCCATAGAAGAGACCAAGCGCGAGCTGGGGCTGTCCAGCGTGATCAAGCTGGCCTCCAACGAGAATCCTTTCGGCCCGTCGCCTAAAGCGCTGGCAGCGATGAAGAAAGCCATAGGAGAGGTAAACCGCTACCCGGACAGCCAGAGTTTTTACCTCAAAAAAAAGCTGGCGCTCGCGTTGCGGATCAAACCCGAGAACATCGTGCTGGGCAACGGCTCCGATGAACTTATCGACATCCTGATCAAGACATTTGTCGAGGACGACGAGACGATACTCACCAGCGAGAACACCTTCGTGGAATACGCGATCATCGCGCGGATCAACAACAAGAAACTGCTGACGGTGCCGCTCAAGGATTTCCGCTACGACCTGGCCGCGCTCAAGAGAAAGATCACGGCAAAGACCAAGCTCGTTTTTATTGCCAATCCCAACAACCCGACCGGAACCTACGTCGGCAAAAAAGCGTTCGACGCGTTCTTATCCGGACTGCCGCGCACCACGATCATCGTGCTTGACGAAGCCTACGATACGTTCATCGACGTCAAAGATTATCCCCGCGGCATCGCTTACCTCGGAAAAAAGAACGTGATCGCCATGAAAACCTTCTCCAAGGCCTACGGGCTGGCAGGAGCGCGGGTCGGATACGCTATCGCCGATGCGCGATGGACCCCTTATCTTGAACGCACCCGGCAACCGTTCAACATCAATCTGGTAGCTCAAGCCGCAGCTCAAGCCGCGCTTGACGACACCGCTTTTCTCGCCCGGATCCGCAGGGAAACCCTCAAGGGCAAACGATTCCTTTACGACTCCTGCACCGCGCTCGGGCTGCCGTATGTGCCGTCGGTGACCAACTTCGTGCTTATCGACGTCAAGCGCGACTGCCGGGAGGTTTTTAAAGCCCTGCTCAAGCAGGGAGTGATCGTGCGGGATATGAAACAGTACCACCTGGATACGTTCATCAGGGTAACTATCGGCACTGAAGCGGAAAACAAACGTTTTGTAAGAACATTGACCCGGATCATCGGCCGGCAACATTCGAGGTAACCCATGATCATAGTCTTACGTCCCGGAGCAACCGATGCGCAAATCGAGCATATTATCGAAAAAGTCCAGAAGCTGGGCTTGAAACCGCATATCTCCAAAGGAACCGAACGCACGATTATCGGCGTTATCGGCCCCGAGGAAATACTGCAGGTCACCCCGCTGGAAGTTTTCCCCGGCGTCGAGAAAGTCATGCCGGTGCTTTCGCCCTTCAAACTGGTTTCCCGGGAGATGCACCGCGAGGATTCGATTATAGACGTGGGCAAAGGGATCCGGATCGGCGGCGACCGGCTGACGATCATGGCCGGCCCGTGCTCGATCGAAAACCTGGATATGCTCTATGAAATCGGCAGAGAAGTGAAAAAAGCCGGAGCCACGGTCTTGCGCGGCGGAGCATTCAAACCCCGCTCTTCGCCCTACAGTTTCCAGGGGATCGGGGAAGAAGGGTTGAAATATCTCAAAGAGGTCGGCGACGAATTGCAACTGGTCACGGTCAGCGAGGTAATGGACACCCGGGACGTCGATCTGGTGGCGCGCTATGCAGACATCCTGCAGATCGGCGCCAGGAATATGCAGAATTTCAATCTGCTCAAAGAAGTGGGGAACACCAAGAAGCCGGTCCTCCTGAAAAGGGGACTGTCCTCCACCATCAAAGAATGGCTCATGTCCGCGGAATACGTCCTTTCCGGAGGGAATTTCAACGTTATTCTCTGCGAGCGCGGCATCCGCACCTTTGAAGACGCCACCCGGAACACGCTGGACTTGAGCGCCGTGCCGGTAGTCAAGCAACTGGCGCATCTTCCCATTATTGTGGATCCCAGCCACGCCGCAGGCAAATGGGGACTGGTGCCTGCGCTTTCCAAAGCCGCGATAGCCGCCGGCGCCGACGGCTTGATCATCGAAGTGCATAACCACCCGGAGGACGCTTTTTCCGACGGAGCTCAATCGCTGAAACCCTCGACGTTTTCCGAGTTGATGCAGGACCTGGCTGCCGTGGCCAGAGCAATCAACAGAGCGATCTGATGAAACCATTCGACACTATAGGCATTATCGGCACCGGGCTCATCGGCGGTTCTCTGGGACTGGCGATAAAGCGCGCCGGACTGGCCAGGAGAGTGATCGGCGTCAGCCGGCATGCCGACAGCATTACCCGCGCCCGGCGCATGAAAGCCATCGATAACGGCAGCTTGAACCTGTCGATCATGGGCGATGCCGATCTGGTAATCCTGGCTGCGCCGGTGGAAACGATTATCCGCATTGCGGACAAACTTAAAGCTGTTCTCAAACCCGGATGTATCGTCATAGATACCGGCAGCACCAAAGAGGCAATCGTCCGCGCGTTGAGCAGGACTTTCCCCTTGTTCGTCGGCTGCCATCCCATCGCCGGTTCGGAAAAACGCGGCATAGCCAATGCCCGCGCCGATTTATTCAAAGGCGCATTATGTATCATTACCCCGGTGCGCACCACTGACCGCGCAGCGCTGAAAAAAGTAAAACGCTTCTTCGAAACGCTGGGCGCCCGCACCTGCACGCTGACGCCGGTTGCACATGACACGATACTGGCTTCGGTCAGCCACATGCCGCATTGTCTGGCTTTCGCGCTGATAAACGCCGTTCCAGCAGCATGGCTTGCTTATGCCGGCAGCGGCTTGCGGGATATGACCCGCATCGCCGCATCGGACAGCAAAGTGTGGGAAGAGATCCTGTGCACGAATAAATCCGCGATTGTGCGCGCGATCGGCGCAATGGAGAGACAGCTGCGGGCGTTCAAGCTGGCAATTGCCCGCGCAGACACTAAAACCCTGCGCCGCCTGCTCGTGCAGGCGCAACAGAAAAGGCAGCGCCTCGCATGATAATCGCCGTTGACGGCCCAGCAGGTGGTGGAAAAAGCACGGTCGCCAAAATCCTGGCCAAAAAGCTGGGTTTTCTTTATATCGATACCGGAGCGATGTACCGGGCATTGACCCGCAAAGCGCTGGATCAACGCGTCGCCATCGGCGATGAAACCGCGATGACCGCGCTGGCGCAGAAAACCGCTATCGAATTGATCCCCAACCCGGACGGTCCGATCACCGTGCTGCTTGACGGCAAAGACGTATCCCTGGCTATCCGCGAGCCGGCGGTAACCCAGCATGTTTCCGACGTAGCCAAGATCAAAGGCGTCCGGCAGGTAATGCTGATCCTCCAGCGCAAACTCGGCGCCGAGCACGATTGCATCATGGACGGCAGGGACATCGGAACGACGGTTTTTCCTCAAGCGCAAAAAAAGTTCTTTATCGACGCTACCTTCGACGAACGGGTAAACCGCAGGTTCAAAGATCTGATCAACCTGAATATCAAAGGGGTTTCCCGCGAAGAGGTAGCCGCGGACCTCAAGAACAGAGATACCATTGATTCCACACGGGAATGCGCGCCTTTGCGCAAAGCTGAAGACGCTGTGTACATCGACACAACCACGTTGAGCATCGACCAGGTAGTCGAAACCATGCTCCGCACAATCCGCTAACCGACTTAGACACAGGCGACCGAAGGGAGTCCCGGACTCCCTTCGGTCGCCTGTGGATAACTAAAGATGGATAAAACACTCATTCGCAACTTTTCGATCATCGCGCACATCGACCACGGCAAATCGACGCTGGCTGACCGCATCCTGGAGATTACCGGCGCGCTTGACCGCCGCCATGTCAAAGACCAGGTGCTCGACGATATGGACCTGGAGCGGGAACGCGGCATCACCATTAAAGCGTCGACCGTGAGGATCGATTATGCCGCCGCTGACGGGAAAGAGTATGTCCTGAACCTGATCGACACTCCCGGCCATGTGGATTTTACGTACGAGGTCTCGAAATCGCTGGCAGCCTGCGAAGGCGCAATCCTGGTGATCGACGCCGGCCAGGGGATCGAAGCCCAGACCGTAGCGAATTATTACCTCGCCCTGGAGAACAACCTCGAGATCATTCCGGTAATCAATAAGATCGACCTGCCCAGCATCGATATCGAACGGATCAAAGCCCAGATCGTTTCCGTGCTGGGATTCCGCGAAGAGGACATCATTCTGGCGTCTGCCAAACAGGGCATCGGGGTCAAGGATATCCTGGAGCGCATCATCAAAGCGCTTCCGGCGCCGCCGGGAGAAACGGACCATCCGTTGAAAGCCCTGGTCTTCGACTGCCGCTACGATGTCTACAAGGGCGTAGTGGTGTATGTCAGGATCATGGACGGGAAACTCTCCGCGAGATCCCAGATCCGGCTGATGCATTCCAACGCCCTGTACAAGATCGAAGAGCTGGGCGTGTTCAAAGACCTGAAATACTCGGAAGTGGACGCTTTGACCTGCGGGGAAGTCGGTTATTTCACCGCGAACATCCGCGATCCCCGCGAGATCATCATCGGCGATACCATCACCGACCCGAAAAACCCCTGCGACAAACCCCTGCCCGGGTACCGCACGCTCAAACCCCTGGTATTCTGCGGCATCTATCCGGTGAATCCCGCGGATTTCCCGAACCTGCGCGACGCCATGGACAAATTGAAATTGTCGGACGCGTCATTCGTGTTCGAACCGGAAAACAGCCAGTCGTTCGGCACGGGATTCCGCTGCGGATTCCTGGGGCTTTTGCATATGGAGATAGTGCAGGAGAGACTGGAACGCGAATACGACCTCAATCTCATTCTGACCGTGCCCAACGTGGTCTACCGCATCAAAAAAATGGGGGCGCAGGAGTTGATCGACGTGGACACGCCCATGAAATTCCCCTCGCCCGGAGAAATCGAAGAAGCGTTCGAACCGATGGTCAAGCTGTTGATCATTATCCCGGTAGATACCATCGAACCGGTCTGCGAAATGGTCAAATCGCGCCGCGGGGTATTCAGCTCGCGCGAACATCTGGGCGAGGACAGGGTCAAACTGACCTTCGATATCCCTCTTTCGGAGATCATCGTCGATTTTTACGACCGGGTTAAATCCCTGACCCGGGGTTACGGTTCCATCGATTACGAGTTCAGCGATTATTTTCCCACAAAACTGGTAAAACTTGATATAATGTTGAACGGTGTGGTCTGCGACGCTTTTTCGACCCTGCTTCCGAAAGAAAAAGCCTACACCAAAGCGCACGCATTGACGAAGAAACTGCGCGAGCTCATTCCCCGGCAGTTATTCGAAGTATCTATCCAGGCCACGGTAGGCAGCCAGATACTTTCATCGGAAAAAGTCCGCCCGGTGGGCAAGAATGTAACTGCCCGCTGTTCCGGAGGAGACATAACCCGTAAACGCAAACTCTGGGAACATCAGAAACAGTCGAAGAGACGTCTCAAGCAATTCGGCAAAGTCGAGATTCCCCAAGAGGCATTTCTGGAGGTACTAAAACTGTAATGGCTAAAAATAACGTGCAGCAGTCAACCGTCGAAAAAACGGGAAAGCGCAAATCCGTAATCATGGAATGGATCGAATCCATCCTGATCGCTTTTGTCCTGGCGATGTTCATACGGACGTTCTTCATTCAGGCATTCAAAATCCCCACCGGCTCAATGCGGCCGACGCTGATTGAAGGCGACGCCATCCTGGTGAACAAATTCCTTTACGGGGCAAAGGTACCCTTTACCTCTCTGCGTTTACCGGCGGTCAGACAGCCCAAAAGGGGGGACGTGGTTGTTTTCATCTTTCCGCTCGAGCCCAAAAAAGACTTCATCAAGCGCCTGATCGGCCTGCCCGGAGATACCGTCGAGATCAAGAACGGGACGGTGTACGTGAACGACGAGCCCCTCATCGAAGAAGGATTCAGCAAACGTTACTACTATAATCAAGCCGAATTCAAGGAGCCCGGGAAAAAGATCACTGTACCGCCGGACAGCTATTTCGTCTTAGGAGACAATTCAGCCTCATCCCAGGACAGCCGATACTGGGGTTTTGTGCCGCACGCCAATATGCTCGGCAAAGCCCTGGTAATCTACTGGCCGCCGCAGCGGATACGATTGATACGATGAACATCGCCAACAAAGTTTCCACGTTCAGGATTCTGATCGTCCCGTTTTTCATCGCCTGCCTGGTCTATTTTTCGCTCGACACCGTCCGCAATAACCATCTGCGTTTCCTGGCCCTGGGCCTGTTCATCCTGGGAGTGATCTCCGACGCAGTAGACGGTTATCTGGCCAGAAAATCCAAAGAACAATCGCAGGCAGGGCTGATTCTCGACCCGCTGGGAGACAAGCTGCTGCTGATGAGCGCTTTTATCTGCCTGCACCTGATCAAACTGCCCGTGCATTTCCCTTTGCCGGTTATCCTGATCGTGATCAGCAGGGACCTGTTGATCCTTCTGGGCGCAGTGGTCATTTTTATCGTTAAACAGAAGATCGATGTGATCCCGACGAAATGGGGAAAATTGACCACGACCTTCCAGATGCTCTCGGTTATCGCGGTGCTGCTGCAGTGGAACTATTCGTTCGCGCTCTGGTGGACCGCAGTCGGGTTCACCTTGATTTCAGGGATCGATTACATCCAAAAAGGATTCAAGATACTCTATGCTCTCGATACTGCCCGGAATCATCGTTAGTTATCTGATCGGCTCCATCCCGACCGCGTTTATTTTCGGCCGTCTGCTCAAAGGCATCGACATTCGTCAACACGGTTCGGGCAATGTGGGAGCCACCAATGCCCTGCGCACATTAGGAACCGTTCCCGGCATCATCGTTCTGCTGCTGGACGTGATCAAGGGGATAATTCCTATCGTGATGATCGCACAACCCTTGATTCATCGTACCCACGCCGCCCACCCGGATCTTATCTTGATCCTTTTAGGCATCAGCGGCATTATCGGCCACAACTGGACCTGTTTTTTAAATTTCAAAGGCGGCAAAGGCATCGCCACTACCCTGGGCGTATTGATCGGCCTGGCCACTGCGATAACCGGCTTACGCGTGATCATACTCCTGCTTCTGGGTACCTGGATCGTGGTTTTTGCCGCGAGCAGGATTGTTTCTCTGGCTTCGATCATCGCCGCTTTGAGCTTACCGGTTTATCTGATCGTTTTCAAACAATCCAAAGTTATATTAACCGCAGGATTCATTCTCACCATTTTCGTTCTCTTGCGTCATTCCCTCAATTTCCGCAGATTGATCCGGGGAGAAGAGAAGCCGTTGATTTTCAAAAAATCCTAAACTTTCATTTTATAACCTGCACAATTTTACCTGCCATTTTGAAAGCGCTTTCATCTAACCCATTGATTTTCTTGAAATTACGAAAATATAGGGTATACTTTTCTTGTAAAACCAATTTTTTTTGAGACTTAAGTTAAATCTTTAATAAAGTATTTAATGTTCCCCATCAGCTACCCGGAAATAATGGTTATTTCCGGTAAACAGGTAAGGGGAATTCAAGCGGGCCATGGGACCGAAAGGTTGCATGGCCCATTTCTAAAAAAGACATGCGCGACCTACTCTTCAAAAATCTGACTTCCACGGACCGGAAAAGAAAGGTCCTTTCCTGCTCCGAAGTGGTGGATAAAAGCGGGTTAAGGACCATCATCCGTCGACATTTTATCTATGTGGTGCGGGAAGTGCCGTCAAAACCCAAAGAGACCACAGCGCCTTCTTTACACATTCTCAAAGAGCGCAACTCCCTGGAAAAAAGGGAACATTTCTTCTGCAAGATGAGAGGAAGCGTATACGCAGTATACCAGAACCGTATTTATCTCATAAATTTCATGCATACGCTCAAGATAAATCTGACCGCTCTTCCGGAAGGCTTGATGAAATATACAGAAGAGTGATAAGTTATTTATTCACAACCGGTTACAATATTGACAAAGGAGAGTTCATAGGTTATACTTTACTATAAACCTCGGTAAGTTGTTAGTCTGATGAGGACAAATTCAGGCACGCCACGGAACACCTTAACCGGTTCGAACTAAACTTGGGTCAACCGGTTTTTTGATTTTTAAAAGCAAAGACACTGCGCGCCGCCAGGCGCTTACTGCGCAAAGGAGTTTATCAAATGAATATCCGCAGATTTTCAGTTCTAGTCCTGACCGTTCTTCTCTTGCCAATGGCGTTAGGCCAGAAAGCTTATGCCAGCTCTCTGGGCGCGGATTATCTCTGCGAAATAGCCATTGAATACTATGAAAAAGGCAATTTCGCGGAGGCGTTACACGAATTCAAGAAAGCACTGATCGTCGATCCGCATAATGAGACCGCCCTGGAGTATATCGCTGCCATCCAGCGCTGCAGCTCTACTCATGCCACTTCCAGCAGTACGGCTTACCCTAAAAAACAATACGTATCCCGCGCGACAACGCATGAAACTACCCCGGAAATAGACTATGAGCCTTCGTACACCGCTCCTGCGACCCGCCGGCAAGTTGCCTACGAACCTTCATACACTGCCGGCGCCGCAGCTGCCGCTCCTGCAGCCGGTTATCAACCCCGGGAAGAAGAAGCGTTCGCAGGACGCGCTACCGAACAAGCCCAACCCGCGATCAAATTAAGCGGAGAAGTGCAACTGGCAGCCGCTGCAACTTCCGGCGAAGCTATCTGGAACCGGGCGAACAAGAATTTAAGCGAACTGAACTGGCGCATGCTTAGCAATTCCGCTTATGATAACCGTTTTAATACGTACGATCCGTATATTTTCGACCGGCTGCGCCTCAATCTCGACTCCACCAGCGAGTTCGGCTTCAAGTTCCACACCAACGTCACCCTTGACCCCTGGAGCTATACCGGCACGAGCAAAAAATTCACCGTGGTCGGCAGCACCGGGGATTCCGCCGAGATCGAATTAAAGTACTGGGGAAACACCAACCGCATCGTCAATCAGACGGTTCACACCACGCAGAACGGCGATTCTTTCAATATACCCGAACTCGAAGTCCATGACGGTAAAGTCCGGGCCACGACCATCACGTCCACCTGGGGCAACACGTTTACCATCCCGGAAACGGAAATCGAACGCACCTTCATGCCGTTACGCGAATTGTGGGTGGAATACGCCACCGAGAATTTCAACCTGCGGGTATTTCCGCTGGCTTATCAAAGCCAGGCCTTAAGCACGGACGATCCTCTGGGCCTGTCCAATCACCGCGACTGGTGGCAGGTCAGCCCCTGGGTATCGCAATGGACGCACGGCAATTACAATTCCGGCACCCCGAACCATGATTTTACCCGCGGGTACTGGGATGATTCCCTGGCTTCTTTAGCGCAAGACAGCGATTCCACGGTGCTGACTTTGTTACGCGGATTTTCCGCCACGCTCAAACCTACCGATACCTCATCCATCGCCTGGACCGTGGCTTCGCCCAAGAATCCCTGGCAGGAATACAGCGAGGTGGACAATATTACGTCCGCCGCCCGGGCAAAAACCAAGATCACGGATAATCTCGGCGTAGGCGCGACCTACACCTATCGCATGGGATTCAACCCGGACCGGAACGACGAAACCGACGCCCGCAATCATACTGCCGGCGTAGACGCAAAATACGAGTTCATGGACGGCCTGATGGCTTCCGCGGAAGTGGCGCATGCGCAAAACACCTTCGACATAACCAGCAATCAGTTCAAAACAAAAGAGAGAGGCAACGCGTATTATTTCTCCCTGGTCGGGCGATTCCCCATGGACAGCATCATCGACCTGGAATACGGATATAATCAGATCAAACCGGAAAAAGGCGACGATTTCCTGGCGAAATTCCGCTTCTACGGCGCGCATATGGACGAAGGCTTTTCACCGGGAGTAGCTTCGTATCGCCAGACCCGCGACGACGCTTTCTGGGCCAGGCATCTGCATTTCCGCAAGCCGTTCCCCTACACCTACCGCGGCCTGTCCGAGCCCACATTGAGCTGGGACAGCATCGCGCCATTCGCTATCGGCGACGGCATCGACGCCGGACGCGACGCGGCGGGTTTCCGCCTGGAAGCGAACTGGGTCGACCGGCTGGAAAACCTTTTTGACGCGCGCAACGTGCACAGCGTCAACGGAAAATACATCGAGAGCGTGGGACGCGACGAAGTCACCTGGCATATTACCGACCGCCTCACTTCCAAGTTGCTCGGTATTTACCAGGATATGCCCAAAAGCAAGGGGGGGATCGATCCGTTCCTCTATGATTCCGTCAGCGGCCGGCCGCTGAACGACTGGTCTTCCGATCCCATCGACGACGGCAAGGATATCGATCTCAAAACCGGATCCGTGGGGCTGGAATACGCCTGGACCGACTGGCTGACCACGCACGGCATCTGGGAACACACCAACGATTACACCATGGCCTATGAAAATTTCCCGCGCGCGGTTTTCAATTCCTCCCAGCCCTCATATCTCTATAACGCTTACGGCACCTGGTTCCGCGACGAAAATCCCTTCGTCTATGACCAGCAACTGTTCCCGCAACCGCCGTATCCGTTCTACGATATTTTCCGGGTGGGAGTGGATCTCAATCCTACGGACAGACTCAATATTTATCTGGATTATACCCGCAATGAATTCGAGAGCGCCGGCCAGCTTGACGGCAACATGAACCACGCCGGCATCGAGATCACCTACCAGATCAACAAGAAGTGGGGAATGAATACCAAATACGTCTATTCTCTCTGGAAAGACGTACAGCGTCTGCAAGACGGGTACACCGATCTGCGCGATCATCACAATTTCTTCGCGGAATTGTATTATCTGCCCACCGAGAACAGCAAGCTGATCCTGCAATACGGCATTTCCGGAAAGCAGCTCTTCTGGAGCCAGTCGGAAGATCCGTACGGCGGCAGCCAGGACGTCATCGACACCCAGCACATCGTCCGCTTGTTCTACCGCAACAAGTTCTAAAAGAGGGGACGTTCCCCAAGGTACCACCCCTGATAGATTTTTTCGGGGCGCATCGTACGATGCGCCCCTGTTGTTTTATGCAAGGGGAGAGCGCACAGAACCGCCGGATACGCTCTCATGCCGCCGGGAAGACGCGCTTGCTGGCATCCGCCCCTGAAATATGCTATACTTGATTAACTGGTAAGGAGGTTACCAGCCGTTAAACCAGAATGACCAAGGGTCGTTCTGGTTTTTTATTTTATTAATCACTTGTTTAAAAAAGTGGTATAATAGTACCTGTAAAGTATCGCGTGTACAAGTCAAAAAAGGGGGCCCCATGAAAAAACTATCCATGCACATTCTCACCTGCGTTTCCATCTCTCTATTCCTTAGCGCCGGACCGGTATTCGCCCAATCAGCCCCGACGCCGCAGGAGCAGGAGGACCAGAAAGAAATGGGCGTTTACAGCCCGGAACTGGAAGCAGCCAATCAGAACGCCGTAGATACGAAAAACCAGGAGTTGGCGGCTGCCGCAGCGGCCGACGCCGCGATCCCGGCAGTCAGCGCGCCCGACACTACCACCACCAACGGCACGATCGTACTGACATTCCAGGGCACGTTGTTACCCGCGGATCTAAGCCAGCTGTGGGCGCGGGTCACCTATAACGGCAAAACCGAATACTGGAAGCTCGACCCGGCGATGATCGCCGCGGACGGAAAATCATTTTCCATGCAGTTCAATCCCTCATTCAACGGCACGACGTTCCAGATGGCGCTCTACGGCTTCAGCGCGGGGACGAACGAGCAGACCAATTTCAGCAATAACGTCACCTTCAAAATCAATGTACCCTCCACCGTAACCATGCCCGCAAGCACGGCCCCGGCGCAAACCAACGAAGCCGGCCGGATCACCGTCACTTTTTCTCAAACGATACTGCCCGAACAATTGAACGCGCTCTGGGCCAAGATCTCCTATGACGGCAAAACCGAGTACTGGAAGCTCGCTCCCGGGATGATCGCGCCGGATGGAAAAACGTTCAGCATGAAATTCGACCCCAAATTCAACGGCAAGCAGGTGACCATGGAACTGTACGGCTACGCTGCCGGCGACGGCGCGCAGACCAATTACAGCAACCCGGTGACGTTCACCGTTTCATCATCCGGCAGCCTGACCATGCCTTCGGCTACCGTTCCGGCGGAAACCGACCTCAACGGCAAGATCACCGCGACCTTCAGCAGCCCGATGCTGCCGTCGCAGTTATCCGACCTCTGGGCCATCGTTTCCTATGACGGCAAAACCGAGTACTGGGACCTGGACGCATCGATGATTTCCTCGGACGGAAGAACCTTTTCCATGGTCTTTGACAGCGCATTCAACAACAAGCAGATAACCATGCAATTGTACGGTTATTCCGCTTCCACCGGCGCGCAAACCACCGTAGGCAACCAGCTCACCTTCAAAGTGACGCCGTCGACTTCGATAGTGACCATGCCGACCGTACAGGCAACCGGCAACACCGATCCGACCGGCAAGATCGTCGTTTCATTTACCAGCGGCACGCTCTTAGCCAGTCAGATCAACGATCTCTGGGCCCAGGTGACCTACGACGGTAAAACCTACTACTGGGATCTCGACCCGGCGATGCTCGCCGCGGACGGTAAATCCCTGACCATGGAATTCGGCTCCGAGTTCGACGGTAAAACCGTCTCCATGGAATTCTACGCGTTCGACAAGAGCAACGTGCAGACCGGATTCTCCAATCCCATTGCCATCACCGTGCATTCAAGCTCTACGGGCCTGACCATGCCGGTCATTCCCGCCACCGGGACTACCGACACTCAAGGCACGATCGTCATCCCGTTCAATGAAGGCACGCTCCTGGCCAGCCAGATCAACGACCTCTGGGCAGAAGTGACCTACGACGGCGAACCGCATTACTGGGACCTCAATCCGGAGATGCTCGCCGCGGACGGAAAGTCCGTGACCGTGGCATTCGGCTCGGAATTTGACGGCAAAACCGTATCCATGAAATTCTACGCCTTCGACACCAACAACGTGCAGACCGGATTCTCCAATGCCATCACCATCACCGTGCATTCCAACCCGCAGAATATCAGTATGCCGGTGATCCCGTCTACCGGAACTACCGACAACCAGGGAAAGATCGTCATCCCGTTCTCCAACGGCACGCTCCTGGCCAGCCAGATCAGCGACCTCTGGGCGCAGGTGACCTACGACGGCCAGACGCGTTACTGGGATCTTAACCCGGGAATGCTCGCCGCGGACGGAAAATCGGTAACCATGGAATTCACGCCTGAATTCGACGGCAAGACCGTGACCATGCAGTTTTACGCCTTCGACACCAACAACGTCCAGACCGGATTCACCAATCCCATCGCCATCACCGTACATTCCAACCCCCAGAGTGTAACCATGCCGGTCATCCCGTCCACCGGGACCACCGACAATCAGGGAAAGATCGTCATCCCGTTTTCCAGCGGAACGCTCGACGCCGGACAGATCCGGGATCTCTGGGCGCGGGTGACCTATGACGGCCGGACGCTTTACTGGGACCTCGATCCGGGGATGATCGCCGAAGACGGGCATTCCCTGACCATGGAGTTCACCCCCGATTTCAACGGAAAAACAGTGACCATGGAATTCTACGCCTTCGACGCGAACAACGTGCAGACCGGGTTCTCCAATCCCATCGCCATCACCGTGCACTCGCTGACCACCGTCCTGGCCATCCCGCAGATACCCTCCGCTGGGACTACGGACGTCAACGGCAAGATATCGATCGCGTTCTCCAACGGCACGCTCCTGGCCAGCCAGATCAGCGACCTCTGGGCGCAGGTGACCTACGATAATCAAACCTATTACTGGGACCTCAATCCGGGAATGCTTGCGGCGGACGGCAGGTCGATCTCCATGGAATTCGGACCGGAATTCCACAATAAAACAGTGCAGATGCGTTTCTACGCGTTCGACACCAGCAATGTGCAAACCGGCATGTCCAACCTCATCGCCATCACCGTGAACAACCCGCCGGCCCTGGTGACCATGCCCGTGATCCCGGCCACCGCGACTCTGGACTCTACCGGCTACGTAAAGATCGACTTTGTGGGCGGGGGACACCTGTATCCCGGACAACTCAACGATTTCTGGGCGGAAGTGACCTATGACGATAAAACAGAGTTCTGGGACCTGGACCCGCTGATGATCTCCGCGGACGGCACCTACCTGTCCATGACCTTTAATTCCGAGTTCATCGCCAAGAGACTGCGCATACGCTTCTTCGGGTTCGACAAACAGGGCAAGCAGACCGCGTTCACCAACGCGATCATCATTAACTGAAAATTGTTGCACCTTCGCCATATCGCACGTGCAGGGGCTGGTAGAGCAGGATTTCCGCAACACCAGCCTGACTTCGGACATAAAGATCAACAAATAACACGCTTACTTTCAATTAATTGCTTGCAAAAGAGAAAGGTTATGATAGAATTTTTTCATCAACAGCAGTCCACCAGCGTACTTTATTGAAGATACTCGTAACGCACACCGAGGGTTCATGTTGATGAGAAAACCTACAGCCGCTATCGCAGGTCGGAGACTCACGATGGCGGTTGTTTTCTTTTGCGCATGCCTGGCAGGCGCTCATGATGCGCTGGCAGAAAAAAAATCAGAAACCACCATCAAATATATCCCCCGCGATCATTCGATGCAAACCGTGCGAAAGAATTTTTCCCCGCCGTTAAAGCTCTACGAATCGACCGCCTGCAAAAACCAGTTCCTGATCGATATGCAGAACTGTAATTACTGCATGCAGCTGTGGCGGTCCTGCCCTGATTGCTGCCTGGTTTTCTATCCCGACGGTTCGATGTACCGGCGTTGCACAAAGTTCGAAAACAGCATATATGACTGCGCGGATGTGCCGTTCAACGTCAACGACTGCCCGGCCGTCACCTGTCCGGCAGCGATCACCAATCCCTGCGCTGAAGGTATACCGCACTGCCAGCAGCGCGGTTGCCCGGCTAACCCTCCGGCACCCAACGGCTCGTGCGAAAGCCGTGACGGGTTCTGGTATTGCCCGGAAGACGATTACGAACCGCAACCCTTCTGCCACATCAATTGCGCAACCGTAGGCAGCTGTCCTGTCGAACCGTATTACGACATCGATAAGCTGGATCCACCGCCGCCGCCGCCCGATCCCAAAGATCCGCCGCCGGCTAAACCGACTGAGCCGATCGACCCTGACGTGGAATACTGCCAACCACCTTTATGTTTTAAATATTCCCCGACTGCGAACTTCCGTCAGTACGTCCAGGCGTGCCACGACTACACCACACAATGGGAAGAATGCCGCAGAGGAGTGGATTGCTGCCGCAGAGACCTGTGCAACGGCATGGGCATACAGGTATGCCTCAGTTGCGAAACCCGTATCAATAACACACAGTGCCGCAATTTCACGCTTCCCGGATGCCAGGAAACTATCAGGCAATATAATGAGTTCATTACCAATGCGGATACCGCCAAACACTGTTTTGAACCTATCGATGAGACCGCACTGACGTACTCTTTCGTAGCCAAGAGCAACGAAAAAGTATCGATCATCTGGCAATTGCAGGCCGAATGCCCTCTGCGCAACGAGATCGACCCGCTCAAGGATATCCTCTTTTATTCGATGATTAAAGTCTTCGAAGGAGACCCGGACTCTGATACGAGCAGGACGCTTATTCATCAAAGCCCGTTCCATGCCCGCTCGATGCGTTCGAGCTTCTCCATCAACGGATTGACCAGCGTGCCGAAAGATAAACTTAAAAGCAGCAGAAAATACACCGTTGTCGTCTATTACTTTATCCCGCCGTCAGACTACCAGAATATGCATATGGAATTAAGCTGGGCGGAACTTATCATCCTGCGCAACAGGCAATGAGCATGCGCCTTTCATCCCGTACAAAAGCTATGACCTTTCTGGAGATCATCGTCGTAGTGGTGATCTTCTCCCTGGTGGCAGTTTTTGTCGTATCCGCGCTGGTGGGGGGGTTTACCAACCTCAAACAGGCAGAGTATAAATCCCGCGCCGTCAGCTTTGCAGCCCTCAAGATGAAACAATACATGGCCAGGTCCTATTACGATGCGGCCCTGGAACCGGGGACGTATCAGGGACAATGGCAGTTCAATGAACCGGACTATAGCGACGCGCTGGTTTTCAGCTGGACCATGGACGTCACCCCGGGCACCTTGAAAAATCCCACCACCCCGGTTGAAATCCCCTATAAAAACCTGACCCTTAATGTTTCTTATGCCGATCCTGGCGGTGCGCGGAAAGAAATCCGCCTGAAAAACACCATGCCGTATCCCTATATCCATACCGAATCGGTCAATAAAGAATATGACCCCGATGACGCATCGACCCCGGCAGTGCCTGCGGGGGCCTGGATAAACGAATTCGCGCTCTCTCAGGCGACCCGCACCCAGCTCAATCTGCCTGACAGTACAGTCCCCGGAAACGGCGATTATGAAATAATTCCTCCGGCTGCGCTGACGTTTGATTTTAAAGTCCCCAAGGATTTACTGATCATGGTCAATCTTGTGGTCAAAGCGAGTAAAACCACCATCGAACAGGCGCTGCCGCATGCTACGATCTGGACCCGTTTTCTGCTTGACGGCGTTCCCGTAGGGCCGGTCAGCCGCACCCCGATCTTAACCCAGCCGTTTATCAGCGTCAGTTTCGGAATGGATACTGTCCCGCCGGGCCCGCATACGATGACGGTGCAATGGTGCAAAGATATCAACACAGTGAACAGGTTCTATGCGGACAAATATCTCGTGGAAGGCAAAGTAACACTCAAGGAGATCTCCATAAATGCGGTCGCCTATGAATCCAAGACTGCCAGGGACTACAAACCGTAAAGCGTTCACCCTCATCGAGCTGATCATCGGGATGATCATGGGGGTCGTGGTTGTCGGCGCTGTCTTCACGCTGCTGAATTTTGCTTCCAGGCAGATTACTGTCTATGCGGAGCGCTACAATATGTACCTGCAGATCAACAACGCACTGGACGACATTCAGCGCCGCTGTGTCAGCGCCATCGCCATCGCCCCTGATTCGGTATTCTCCGCGGATCAAGAAACTGAAATGAAAACCGAATTCGCTTTCGAAGGCGAAAACAATATCAATGCCGTTACGCCCGACACCCGCACTGATAACGCTCTCTACCGGTATTGCATCGATACCGGCGGCAACCTGATCTTGCGCAAATCAGACGGACCGCTAAGCACGGTGGTGAGTTCGACCGGACGACAATCTATTGATTTCATCCTGGTAGAAGGCAAATTCAAACCCAGAATATATTTCCGCAGGAAATTCGAGGCTGAGATCGAGAATGAGCCTGATTTTCTGGTCGTCACTATTTCTGCTGAAAGTACGGGCAAAAAGGCGGTACCGGGATTGCCGAAAAAGATCGCCAAAATCGACGGTTTTCGGCTCTGGTTTACCGATGTGGTCAAATGATCGGATTACTCTTAGGCATATTAACCATTATTTCTTCAATCATAGTGGCATTTTTCCTTTCGATCAGCCACGTGCACAGCCTGGTGGAAACGGATTTCAGGAACACGGTCACCGGCAATGCCGTTATGCATAGCCTGGAATGGGGACAGTTGGGAGTCAGGTCCAAAACGTTATGGGACCGCAACATTACCCAGACCGTTGAGCTGGGCCACGTGCGCAAGCACAAGAACTCCGCCTACAGCAACCTGTCCTTCACGGTTAATCTTGCGCCGGACAATGCCAGTTTCTCCACGGATGTAAAAATAGAATAAAATGAAAGAGCCGTCGCTAAGGACGGCTCTTTCGCATTGCGGTCGGATAACCCCGCTACACGCCTAATTCCCCGAACTCTCCTTGCCCGTCGGCATAAGCATGATCGTAAGGGTGCGCATTTTTGCCGGAGAAACCAGAATCTGCGACGTCTGATTCTGCCATTTGATCTCTATACGCCTGATGACCTCGGGAAATTCCCCGTTTTCGAAATCTGAAGGGCTCAACAGGTAACTGCCGCTGATAACCGGATCCGAGAGATCGAAGGGAGGCGCGCCGTTGTTCGGTCCCCAGTCAGAATTCGCGGGTTGAGAGCTTCCATCATTGCTTGGCACGTTTGGGCTTGGCGGAGGAGGAGGAACCTGAATAATCTCCTGCGGCGGGCCGGGAGGAATGGTCAAAGAACCTTCCGCGCCTTTGCGGACTTCTTGATTATGATCGGTAATGAACAACCCCAGCTTGACGTCGTTGGCAGGGAATTCCTGTATGGACGTTCCATACCAGTTGCTGCATAATCCCGGGCTGATGTTCATGCCGGGAGTTTCCCATCCTTCGATACGCACCGTCCAGCTGATCAGCAGCTTGGCGGTCTTGCGATACTCCGCAGGGATCTGGTAATTGTCGACGGCGAACGGCTTGTTGCTGCCCTGTTCGCTAATCGAGACAAACTGCATCTTTGAGCCGGTAGCGGATCCCGACCCCATCTTGCTGCGCAGGTTCAAGGGAGCCTGGCTCAAACCGTTCTGGGCGATTCCGTCGGCTTCATCACCCGAACCGGAATAATCGGTCTGTAAATACGCCTCGCAGTTAGGATTATCCCCGGAAAATTCAGCGAATTTGGGATAGCGGGCAGCAGGCACCTGCGCTTCGTTTTCAGCGACGAATATCGTTTCCTGCGGCGGTGTTTCTACCAGCATTTTAGTGGCTTGTTCAGCGTATACGCAAGAACACAAAACACTTGCCAGGACTGCGGCCAGAAGTACGTTACGCATCAGTCATTCCTCCTTAGTTGAGTGATAAAAAGAGCCACCTTTCGATGGCTCTCGCACAATGAAACTCTACCGTGGCTGGTGGCGTTGCAAGTTTGAGCCCTACCTCCGGGCTGTCCATCATGCATTGCTAACCGTGGCTGGTGTGGTCGGGGACCCCATCCCCGTAACGCTTAAATCTACTGCCCCCTGAATCAATCCCAGGCTGACCCCTGGTAATCCAGTGACCCCAAATATTCCCCTCCCCAGGGCCTCGACTTTCTTACGCATCTACCGTGGCGGGTAGCTTTCTTTTTGTTCGGAAATCTGTTTCAACACCCCCAGGACCCGAGCTTCCAGATCTTTTTCCGACTTAAGATCCTTGCCGTCAATCCCCAAACCTTTAAGCATATCGATCAACCAGGCGATCAGCTTGGCGCGGGAGAGCTTGGAGCCGCTGGAAAACAGAGCGTCTTTGCCCAGTTTATCCAGGAAATCGACCTCATCCCGGTTCAAAAAAGTCACCACGCGCTGATTTTTTTCGTCATGTTCGTTCATTGCAACCTCTCAATAAAAAACCCCGGCAACAGGTTCTGTCTGCCCGAATGGGCAGACAGGCAGAATACCGGGGTAGAGAACAAAAAAACCCAAGAGAGATATCCTTGGGTTCAGGAATACGTCCTCTTTGGTAACGCAGCCTTCTTCTGCACAAACAGAAGAACTGTCGCTTTGCGCCCCAGCATTACTGCTAGTTAGCCTTTATCAGTAGGAACTGATCTGTCAAAGTTCGCTTATTACACTTTAAGTATAACACAAAATGTACAGATTTCAAGCCCACGGGTATATATATTAGGGACGTTCCCCAAGGTACCACCCCTGGTTACAGGGGTGGTACCTTGGGGAACGTCCCTATAAATCAAGCCAAATCAACTTTGATGGAGGTAACTTCCAGGTTACGCACTTGATGCGCGTACGAGACAGATAAGGTATCGGAAAGGATAGTTACGCTCTTATTATCCTTATAGTTAAGGGTGATTTTAACCGGTTTTACCCCCTGGCTGCCGAAGGCATCCTTCAACAGCGGGTTATGATAGACCACCGGAATGCGGCCCAGCAGGGTGAAGCGGTACGTTTTGCCTTTTTTGTCGAAAAGCCATCCGGGCAAAGCCGGAGCGAAACGCAGGTTCAATTCCTGCTTATCATTAAGGAAGAACGGCTGCCTGCCGAGATTCATCAATAACCACATGCTCAAGAATTCTACGGTCGAACCGGACAGCCGGGCAACGAAACCGTTGCCATGCAATTGTTTATACGGAAAAGCGCTGCTTACCAGAAAAGAAGAATTCTCCAGGATACTGCGGCCGTAACGCTCGGGTTTCAGGAAAGGAATAAGCACTTTCCGGAAATCCGCGAAGAAATCCTCATAGATTCCCTGACGCAACAACTCCAGCAGGTATTTATACTCCATATGCAGCCAGATCGACTGATTCTCCAGCCAGCCCGGGGTAAAAGCGGTGCACCGGCCGATTTCTTCCGGCATGGAAGCGAGGGAGGCGGTAACCCGGTACATCTGCAATTCCTTATCGTACAGCTCGCTGGTTTTAACCGCTTTGTAAATGGCATGCGCGTGTTCTTTGTCTTCGGTCAGGCGCATGGCGTGCATCAGCCCTTCCAGGAACAAAGGAACGCGTTTTTGCGCGAATTGAGTCGGCCGGATGCGGGTTGCGTCGATGTTCTCGAAAGCCGTGACTTCATTGATGAAATAGCCGTAATAAAGGCTTTTCTTTTCGTCCCGCGCTTTAGCTATGCCGCTGTCGGTCTTTTTCAAAGCGAGTTCGAGCACCGCCGGCATATCTCCGGCAAAAACCTGTTTTTCACCGCCCTTGAAGCCGAAGGTAGTCCTGGCCCGGTATTCCTCTTTCAGGGTGGCGCTGGCATCCCAATACAGCATATCCCGATTCTTATCGTTGGAGCGCTCCCAATCGCGCAATGCGGCAGTCAGCCCCTGCAGGAAATCGTATATTTCTTCGGTCAGGCTGAACTGTTGTACCCCGGAAACGCGTAACGCGTCCCGGATAAAGAGGATCAGCCGTTTGAGTTCGAATGTTTCACAGGCGGATGAACCGAAAAGCGCGGGCAAACCGTTCAACGCGTCGAACCAGTTGGGCTTATCCGCTTCCATTTCGATGCCTGCGCCGGCCGGGTCAAAAGAAGCGAGTTTGTTCACCAGCAGACAGAAAAGCTTGTTGATCAGGGTGCAGGTATAAACATCGCCTTTGCCGTATTCGGTGCGCAGGGTATGCGGCGAAGAAAGCCTCGCGCCGATCAACTCTTTCTTTTCCGGACTATGCGCTACGGAATGTAATTGCTTCGGATGACCGTCCAGCAGTATGTATTTTTCGCTGCGCGGCCGGACTACCGAATCGTTATCGTAGAAGGTAAATACTTTCTTCTCGAAGACCAGTTCTTTGAGCTTCTCCGGATACACCGCCAGGAAATTTTCGATCAGATCAAGATTATAATGCCAGTGGTCGATCCAGAAACCCTCGCCGTGATCAGCCTCCGGATTCTTGACTGAATGGCTGAAGAGCAGGGTGAGGAAGTCGTCGTGGGAGAGTTTGAGCTTACAGTTATGCTCCTCGATGTCCATGATCACCTGGCCGGGAGTAAACGGTTTTTCCAGTAAGCCCAGGATCAACGCGATATCCTTTTCGGCGGCGATCAGGCGCAGCTGTTCGGCGAATGCGTCCTTATTTTTCAGGCTGAACGTCGCGCCTTTGACCACCAGAGGATTGAAACCGTCGGACTGCAGCAGGTTGAAAAACGTGATAATGTTGAAATCCTTGATACCGGGATTGAACCAGACATCGCACCTGCGGTTCTGGTTCATGTCGCGGTAATTACCGTTGCCCTGCGAGAAATAGGTCGGCTGTATCTGGAACTTATTATAATCGCGCTCCAGGTCTCCGTGCTTGCGGGAGTAGAGGTAAAAAACCTTGGCGTCGGCGCCGGAACCGAACAACGCCGGGTATCCGCCGCGCATGATATTATCCAGATAGGTCTGTTTGCAGTAATAATCGAACTCCCAGGAACTGCTTCCGGTCTCGACATCCGACTGCAACTCGGCGATCAAACGTTTGTTAGCCTGATTTTTCGCTTCCAGATACCCGGGAGCGATAATGCGTTTCACCGACGCGTTCATTACCCTGACATTGCGGGCGTGGCCGATCACCGTACAAAAAGTTTGCGATGCTCCCGGCGCCAGATCCAGGGAAAGGGGAGTAAAGCCGCAGGGCGTCTTGCATTGAGTCTGCTGCCCGGCCGGATAGGTAAAGCGTTTCTTGTCCAGGAACGCGCGCGGACAGGAAAAATCGCTGATCTGCCCGAAAATCGCATCCGGATCGACGATGGGTTTGATGATTCTGGCTTTCTTGCCTTCCCGGACAAAACTCAAATAGAAATTGCCGCCTTTGATATGCAGTACCTGGGGTCGGTCGATGGGATCCACGTCAACCTTGTAGAACGGCACGCCGGTATCGAGATTCTCCACGCCCATCCAGGCTTCGATGGTGCGGCTTAGCTTCTTCAAAAAGAGATTCGCGATCCCGTAGGGAATGATCTGCGGCAAGCCGTCAAGCACCTGCAGCGAACGGCGTTTCCGGGCGGTATTGGTAATGGTGACGATCCTGACCAGGGCGGCGAAACACTCCTGCGGGATAGTGAAATATTCTACCGTGGTCTTTAAGCCCAGCGTAGCGTTGGATTCTTCCAGGCGCAGCTCGCAGGAAGACATGGCCATCTGATTGGCGATCGCAAAAGACCGGTTAACGATACCGTCGTGGAACGGCTCATAGAAGATTTCATTGTTCGCTTGAGAAAGCTTGATGAAAGTGCGGAACCCGTTGAGAGAAGTCGTCTGCCAGGCTTTATTGGCAGGCTGGAATTCCAGGATCGCGGAGTCTTTACCGTCCGTGCCGAAACTGTTGATCGCCTGCCCGCGGTTGACGTAAAAAACCCACATGGGAATGCCGTATTTCCCGGCAATGCCGGGAAAGAAGTTCGCCAGAGGCTTGGCGTAATTGTAATTTTCGATAATAAATTCACCGTCTTTGTTAAGGTGGTAGTTAATCTTATTAGTATAGAGAGAACCTTTGCTCATTGCGCATTGCTCCTTTCGTAAAATCAATGATGTTATTGTACCTATTCTGCCCGATTTGTCCACTAATTTCTTGACTTGACTTACTCCCCAATCGCCGATACAATACTTTTACAAGGAGGGATAGTATGCGCTCTGCAAAAAGGAACTGTTTTGACCAACGCGGTTTTACTCTGGTCGAGCTTATCGTGGTTATAGCCATTATCGCCATTCTCGCCGCGGTAGTGGCTCCCAACGCTTTCCGCGCCATCGAAAAAGCCAAAATTTCCCGGACTGCATCGGATATGAAATCGATCAAAACCGCGGTGTTGAGTTATTACGCCGACGTCGGCAGTTGGCCTGCCTGCCATTACATCAACACCGCCGCTTCTCCGATGATGACCAACCCCGGGGTAACCGGCTGGAACGGCCCGTACCTGGAAAAACTCGCCATGAGCCCGATGGCAAAACCATCGGGAACGTCAGGCTGCCCCATATTCGGGTATTACTATGTCTGGTGGAATCTCGCTTCCAGCGGGACCTATTCATGTTATTTCGACATGCAGGGAGACGGTACCTATGAAATCCGCGACGGCATCAGCGTTTCCGTTTACGGTCTTTCCAGCGCGAGCGAAATCACCAAGCTCGACCAGGTTTTCGACGGCACCGGGTTCCTGGGACTGCGCGGCAGCATGAACACGCTTTTCCCCAGCTGCGGCGGCCTGGGTTTAGCCACGCTGTTTATCGGAGAAACCGGCGTCCCGCAGTGATCACCTGCTGCACGCCCATCTTTCTTTTGACTTTCCGGGTAAACGATGCTATGATTGATTTTCATCACTACCCGAAAGAATCCTATGGCCTTATCCAAAGAAACCGTTGATTATGTGGCGCATTTAAGCCGGATAGAACTGACCCCGGCCGAACTGGAAAAACTTTCCAAACAGCTGGAGGCGGTGCTGGAGCACATCGACCGCCTTAGCTCCCTGGACGTCTCAAAAATTCCGCCGACCAGCCATATTCTGCCGCTGCAGAATGTGCTGCGGCCGGACGTCCCGGCTGCGTCTCTGCCGGTGGATAAAGCCCTGCGCAATGCCCCTGACCGGCAGGGCAATTTCTTCGGAGTACCCAAAGTCATCGAATAAAATCATGGAACTCTTCAAAAACACGGCTCATCAACTCAAAGCGTTGCTTGAGCAGGGAACGATCAAAGCTTCCGACATTACCGCTTCGCTGAAACAGCGCATCCAGACCGTCGACGCCAGAGTCAAAGCCTATGTCCGCTTTGACCGCACGGACTTCGAACCGGCAGCGTCCGCATCATCGCCGGCGCCCTTAGCCGGCATCCCGATCACCATTAAAGACAATATTTGCACTGAAGGCATTCCCACCGAATGCTGTTCCCGGATACTGGAGGGATTCCGTCCGCCGTATGACGCCACGGTCATCCGCAAACTCAAAGAAGCCGGCGCGCGGATCCTGCCGGTAAAAGCGAATATGGATGAGTTCGCTTTCGGCTCATCCACGGAAAACTCTTATTTCGGAGCCACGCATAACCCCTGGGACCTGCAATGCGTACCGGGCGGATCGTCCGGCGGTTCAGCCGCCTGCGTGGCCGCCGATGAGGCGATCGTGGCGCTGGGTTCGGACACCGGCGGGTCCATTCGCCAGCCGGCGGCGCTCTGCGGCGTAGTAGGCCTTAAACCCACGTATGGCCGCGTCTCACGCTACGGATTGATCGCATTCGCTTCCAGCCTGGACCAGATCGGCCCGATCAGTAAGGATGTGCGCGACAATGCCCTGCTGCTTAATACGATCGCCGGCCATGACCCGATGGACGCCACTTCCGTGGACATGCCGGTGCCGGATTATACCGGAGCCCTGGCCAAAGACGTCAAGAACCTGAAAATAGGCATACCCAAAGAATTCTTCGTCGAAGGCATGGACACGCAGGTAAAGACAAGCGTTCTGGAAGCGATAAAAACGCTCAAAGACCTCGGCGCGCAAACCAGGGAAATTTCCCTGCCGCACACCGATTTCTCGGTACCGGTTTATTATATCCTGGCCACCGCCGAAGCCAGCTCGAACCTGGCGCGTTTTGACGGCGTGCAGTACGGTTTCCGGGCGACATCCGCAAAATTGATCGACATGTACAAAAAAACCAGGGGGGAAGGATTCGGGGAAGAAGCGAAACGCAGGATACTGCTGGGCACATTCGCCCTGTCGCACGGGTATTACGACGCTTATTATCTGCGGGCGCTGAAAGTCCGCACGTTGATCAAACAGGATTTTGACCGGGCATTCGCTGATTGCGATTGCATCATTACCCCGACTGCGCCGACCCCGGCTTTCAAGATCGGAGAAAAAGCCGAGAACCCGTTGCAGATGTATCTTTCGGATGTTTACACTATTTCCGCCAACCTGGCCGGAATACCGGCGATTTCAGTACCCTGCGGATTCGCCGGAGGATTGCCGGTAGGATTGCAGATCATGGCCAGGCCTTTTGCCGAAGAGACGCTTTTCCGGGTAGCCTATACCTACGAACAGAGCACGGACTGGCATACCCGTAAACCGGCGCTTTAAACGATGAACTACGAACCTGTCATAGGACTGGAAGTGCATGTGCAGCTGAAAACCCGAACCAAGGTTTTTTGCGGCTGCAGCACCGAATTCGGGATGGAACCCAACTCCCAGGTTTGCCCGGTCTGCCTGGGTTTTCCCGGGGCTTTGCCGGTGCTCAACAAAACGGCGCTGGAATATTCCATTAAAGTGGGCATCGCTTTGAACTGCACTGTGCAGGAATTCACCAAATTCGACCGCAAGCATTACTATTATCCCGATCTACCCAAGAACTTCCAGATTTCGCAGTATGATCTGCCTGTTTCCAAGGACGGGTATCTGGATATCGCGGTCGCAGACCGGACGCGGCGCATCGGGATCCGCCGGGCGCATCTGGAAGAAGACGCCGGCAAACTCATCCACAAAGAAGACAAAAGCCTCGTTGATTTGAATCGCACCGGCCAGCCGCTGCTGGAAATCGTTACCGAACCGGATATCCACACGCCGGAAGAAGCCTACGCTTACCTCACCGCACTTAAAAGCATTATCCAGTACGTCGGGGTATCTGACTGCGATATGGAAAAAGGCACGTTGCGCTGCGACGCGAATATTTCCGTCCGCCCGGAGGGCAGCACGGGTTTAGGCACTAAATCCGAGCTCAAAAACCTCAACTCGTTTAAAGCGGTGAAAGACGCGCTGCAGTACGAGATCGAGCGGCATAAAGAAACGCTGGGTAACAATGAACAGATCGTTCAGGAAACCCGGCTCTGGGACGAAAAAAGCGGCAGGACTATCGCGATGCGTTCCAAAGAGGAAGCCAAAGACTACCGGTATTTCCCCGAGCCCGACCTGCCGCCATTCGTCATCTCGCAGCAACAGATCCAGGAGCTTAAGAAAAGCATTCCGGAGCTGCCGCAGGAGAAAAAGCTGCGTTTCCTCAAAGAATATGCCGGCTTGACTGAAAAAGATGCGGAAATTCTCGTAGCCGATAAACGTAAGGCAGACGATAGCGAAGAAAAATTCAAGCTCTGGCCGGACAAAAACAAAAAACCGGTGGCTAACTGGTATATCGGCGCTTTGACTGCTACCGCCGGCACGCTCAATCTGCAAACGTACGAATTGCCCATTTCTTCCAAAGCGTTCCTGGAAATCATCGAATTGGTGGAAAAGAAACAGGCGCTTTCGAATCTGGCAGGCAAAACCGTGCTGGAAGAAGTAGTCCGGTCCGGAAAAACACCGGCGCAGATCATCCAGGAGAAAAATCTTGTCCAGGTATCGGACGAGAGTTCGCTTGACGGGCCGATCGCGGAAGCGATCAATGAGAATCCCAAGTCCGTGGCCGACTTCAAAGCCGGCAAAGATAACGCGCTGATGTTTTTAGTGGGCCAGGTAATGAAAAAAACCAAAGGTAAGGCTAATCCCAAAATTCTACAGGATATTCTAAAACGGAGGTTGACTGATGCTTAGGAAGATCCTCGTCGGCTCGCTTTTGATCGCAATCGCTCTGGGCATCTCCACCATTACCATACCGGCCATGGAAAAAGGAAAAACCGACCTTTTCAAACAGGTAGAGCTGTTTTCCGACTCCCTGGCCATTGTCCAGACCGAATATGTCGACGAAGTTAAACCCAAAGATCTGATCTACGGAGCGCTCAAAGGCATGCTCTCCGCGCTGGATCCGCACAGCCAGTTCATGGATCCGGACACCTACAATGAGCTGAAAGTCGATACGGAAGGCAAATTCGGCGGTCTGGGCATCGAGATCACGATCAAAGACGGTTTGCTGACCGTGGTCACCCCGATACAGGATACGCCGGCGTGGAAAGCCGGGCTCAAGGCCAAAGACCGGATCGTCAAGATAAACGGAGAATTGACCCGCGATATCACTCTTACCGACGCGGTCAAGAAGCTGCGCGGAAAACCCGGCGAGCCGGTGACCGTCACCATCCTTAGAGAATCGGAACATAAACTGCTGGATATCAAAATCGTCCGCGACGTGATCAAGATCCAGGATATAAAAAACCCGCGCATACTCTCCGACGGGATCGGGTATGTCCGGCTGGTGGAATTCCGGGAAAACACGGTCGCCGACCTGACGACAACCCTGCAGAAGCTCAAAAAAGAAGGGATGGTCGCGCTGATCATCGACCTGCGCAATAATCCCGGCGGTCTGCTGGATTCCGCCATCGGCGTGGCCGAAAAATTCGTCGAGCGCGGCAAACTGATCGTTTCCACCAAGGGACGGAAATCCCAGCAGAACATGGAATTCACCGGCCGGGAGGCGTCGCCGCTGCTGGACCTGCCCATGGTCATACTCATCAACGAAGGATCGGCTTCGGGCAGCGAGATCGTCGCCGGCGCATTGCAGGATTACAAACGGGCGATCATCGTCGGGACTAAATCATTCGGTAAAGGCTCGGTTCAAACCGTTATCCCGTTAAGCGACGGTTCGGCGCTGCGCCTGACCACCAGCAAATATTTCACGCCTTCGGGGAAAGTCATCCACGGCAACGGGGTCATTCCCGATATCGTCGTTGAAGAACAGCAACCCGCGACCGAAGATGACGAGAAAGAAGAGGCGAAGGGCGAAGAGGTCTTCGACCGCATTGACGACAAAAACAAACAGCCGCAGGTAAAACCGCAGGACGATCTCAAATCCGACACGCAATTGATGCGCGCTGTGGATATTCTCAAAGCCGTGCAGATCTACAAAAAGATCAGCCAGAAATAAACTATGCATATACTCGGCATCGAAACTTCCTGCGACGAAACGGCATGCGCCGTGGTAAGCGACGGCAAGCTGATCCGCTCGAGCGTGGTCTCATCAAGCGTCGCCTTTCACCGGAAATACGGCGGCATCGTGCCGGAGATAGCCTTTCGCAAACAACTCGAGACCATCAGCGAAGTGGCGGAATGCGCTTTCCACGAAGCAGGGGTGCGCCGCGGGGATATCGCCGCCATTGCTTTCACCGAAAAACCCGGGCTGCTGGGCTCGCTTCTGGTCGGCATATCGTTTGCCAGGGCCCTTGGGCTGGCCCTGGGCATCCCGGTGGTCCCGGTCGACCATCTGTACAGCCATATCTACGCCTGTTTTCTGGGTAAAAAAAACACGGTCCGGTTCCCCTGCGTCGGCCTGATCGTTTCCGGCGGACATACCAGCCTGTACTACCTGAAAGATTACCTGGACCTCAAGCTGCTCGGCTCTACCCAGGATGACGCCTGCGGCGAAGCGTTCGACAAAGTCGCAAAAATCCTGCAACTGGGATATCCCGGAGGACCGGTCATCGAAAAACGCGCGCGCGCCGGCGATCCCCGGGCTATCCGCTTCAGCTGCTCAAATACCAAAGCGCCTCTGGATTTCAGCTTCAGCGGCATTAAAACCGCCGTGCTCTATTATACGCAGAAACACCCGGCTGAACGCCGACGCATTGCCGATATCTGCGCTTCTTTTCAGGACGCCGCGCTCAACACTTTGGTTGACAAGTCGCTATTAGCCTGTACAATAAAGAAAACGGATACGCTGGCTGTCGGCGGGGGAGTCGCAGCCAATACCGTGCTGCGGGAAAAATTCGAGGAACAAGCGCGCCGCCGGGGCATCCGGGTACTGTTCCCCGATAAACCCCTGTGCATGGATAACGCCGCTATGGTCGCAGGCCTGGGGTATCATCTGTATAAACTCGCGCGCAAACGAGGACATGATCATGCTCACTGATTCCGATGTCAGCATCAGACTGATCCTTTCCGTAGTATTGGGAGGACTTATCGGTCTCGAACGCCAGATGAACCGCAGGAACGCCGGGTTACGCACCAATATCCTGGTCTGCATGGGTTCATGCCTGATCATGCTCACCTCGATGTACGTATATGAAATGTATCGGCATGTCGCCAACCTCGACCCGAGCCGGATAGCAGCAGGGGTCATCACCGGCATAGGTTTCCTGGGCGCCGGCGCCATCATCCGGGAAAGAGATACCATTGAAGTCCGGGGATTGACCACCGCGGCATGCCTGTGGGTTGTCTCGGCTATCGGGTTAGCGGTCGGATGCGGTTTTTACAGCGCCAGTCTCACCACAACTCTTCTGACTCTCATCGTCTTATTCGTTCTGCGCAGATTCGAGTCTGCGGTATTCAAAAACGATTGTGAGAAACAAGATAAGGAGGGGAAGAGATAATGGCCTTTAAAGCGAAGAAAGAAGAAGGGAAAATACTCGATGTCGACGCTTCCATGCAAGGCAACCTCACCTTCAAAGACCCGGTCAACCTGCGCATCAATGGAAAGTTTGAAGGGAATCTCGAAACAAAAGGCAACCTGACTATCGGACCGGGCGCGGTCGTTCTGGGCGATATTCGCGGCGATTCAGTCGTAATCGGCGGCAAGGTCAAAGGCAGGATTACCGCGAAACAGGAATTACTGCTCCAATCGGGCGCCATCGTGGAAGGGGATATCTCCCCGGTCCGCTTGAGTATCGAATCCGGCGCGATATTCGAAGGAAAATGCTCTATGCTGGCGGAAGTGCTTAATGCCGAAGAGCTCGCTCGGTATCTGGAAGTAGAGATGAATTCCATCCTGGAATGGGCCAATGCCGGACGGATCCCCGCGCTCAAACAGGGCAACGATTGGACGTTCGAACGCAAAGCGATCGACGCCTGGATTGCTGAAGGAAAAATAGGCAGATAAGAATGGCGGAAGACAAGCTCTTGACGGTCAGAGAAGTAGCCCACGTGTTGAACATCACCGAGAAAGAAGTCATCGACCTGGCCGAATCCGGAGCTATCCCGGCCTATAATGTCGGGGGAGTGTATATCCGTTTCAAACAGCACCAGGTCGAGGAATTCAAGAAACACAACAAGACCGTGCCGGCGCGGACAGAGGAATACACTTTGAAGGACAAGCTGTTCGATTTCATCTACTTCAACGATTTTTATCTCGTTTCGTTCCTCTTGATTCTCGCGCTGCTCTACGTGATCTTCAAAAAATAACTATGCCAAAACGTTACCGGATATTCCGTCGAATATTCCAGTTCCATGGCTTCTGGGAAAGCCTCCGGCTGGCTTTTAACGGCTTACTCTATCTGTTCCTGTATCACCGCAACATGCGCATCATTTTTCTCTGCGGCATCGCCGCATTCCTGCTGGGCATTTACTGCGCATTAACCGGACTGGAACTGGTAACGCTCTGCCTGACCATCACCATGGTCTTCATGGCCGAAATGTTCAATACCGCCATAGAAATGACCATCGACATGTTCACCCGTAAATACAAAATCCTGATCAAACTGGTCAAGGACATCGCGGCTGCGGTGGTACTGATCGCGTCCCTCAACGCGATCGCAGTCGGGGTGATCCTCTTCGGAAGAAAAATCGTCTCCCTGCCTGTGTGGCACACCCTGTTATCTCTTAAGTAATAAATACGGCGAGATTAGAACTTTCTCTTGAAGATGTAGCGGACCTGGCGCTTTGATTCATCGAATTCGGCGCGGCCCTTCATGTTGAAGAATTGAACGTGGGTTTTTTCCTGAACGACTTCCTTGATTTCCTGCGCTTTAAAATAGGGATAGAATATATCCAGCCCGAGAACGCGCTGCCATTCCTGACGGATACGCTTCCTGTCCATATTCACGTTATTCGCTTCGGCGTAGGCTTTGGAAGTGAACCAGCGCAGCAGGAAATTTTTGCGTTCCTGTTTCAAAGGCGTAGTGATCGAGCGGGTGATATGCTGCCCTTTTTCGACGGGTTTCTGCTGGGCGAGGTATTTATCGTTGAAGATGGAATCCGCTTCTTGAGCGTGGGAAAAAGAGGCGAGAAGAGGCGTTAGCCCCATCATCAAGACGCAAAATATTGTCAACACCTTGTTGAACGTAAACATATTTGGCCTCTTTGTTCATCTCTTTCATCACTATAAGTATAGCATATAAATTATTTTATTTCCAATAGGTTAAGACTTATTAAACCTGTTTTAAAAAGTGTAACTTTGCAAGGATGCACATGGTAACAGTATGCTGATAAATGAGTTAGAAAGAGGTTTTAAAAAGGGCATTATAAAGTAGCGGGCAGGGAAAAATAATTTTAGTCGCTGAAGGGAATTGAGAGAAATTCTTTGCCGAATTTTCCGCCGTAATTCACGCTTTCCACCAATCCATCAATGAGAGATTTTACTTCCACGGCAGGAGCGCTCAAGATGGCGAATAATTTATAACGCAGCAAGCCCCGGTCCTCGGGTTTTTCGCGCTCATAGACTTCATAGGCATACATGCGTTTGACCGCTTGCGGCCCTTTGATCAGCAGAGCTTTTACCGGGGAGGCGATTACGTTCAACACGTCGCGGCCCATATTGATCAGATGGTGTTCCGTGGTGCGGGCACAGGCAGGACCCGCGCCCAGCGCGATCAACAGACAGGCGCACGCCAGACAACTACCGATTTTCCGCGGCGAGTAACTCTTGCGCTTTCTCAAAATAAACCTGCTTGTCTTTAAGCTGATGGATGAACATTTTCAACTCCGCTTCGTCTCCGTGATAGGGGAAGAAGCCGAATTGACGCGCTTCATGATAAGCGCGTTTGATCGTCCAGCCATCGACTACCACCCGGTAAAAAGCGATCATGGCGCCGGTGCGGTCCCGGCCGCTGTCGCAATGCACAAATACCGGCTGATTGGCCTTATCCAGCACGATTTCCAGGAAACGTACAGCCTGTTCCTGTGTCGGCTGCTTGAAGACTGTCATGGGCAGATGGTAGAAACGCATGCCGCGCTCCAGAGCCAGACGTTCTTCCCGGCTGACCTTCGGGCTCGCGCCCTGCAGGCTGATAATACTCTTGATGCCTGCGGCAGAAAGCTGCTCCCAGCCTTTGGCTTTCAGCCTGCCGCCGCGGTATATCCGGCTGTCCACCCGGGTGAATACCGGGATGTCCACAAAAGGGTCTTTGACATAACCCAGATAAGCGCATCCGCATGAACAAACCAGCATCAAACCAACCAGCATTAATTTTCTCATGGCAGTATTATAGCACAAAAAAATCTTCATAAAATATATGTTTGAAGTATAATACTATGTATGACCTTATGAAAAAAGGGAGGATCTAATGGGATACTATAACTGGACCGGATTATTGTGCATCGTGCCTGCGACGATTCTTTTGACCATCAGCTATTTCGTCCTCTTTGCGCAAGTCAAAGCAGGCAACAAAACGCTCAAACGTTTCGGCAGATTCGTGCTGGTTTGCCTGTGGCTTTCGGCGGCCATCGTTCTATCTACCGGCTTATACCTGACCGTCAGCGGAAAATCGGTTTTTCACCTGATGAAAGGCAAGAGCGCCTGGAAAGCGCATCATCCCTGGATGCAGGGCGGGCCGATGATGCCGGGCTGCCCCAGAACCTTCTGCGAATCGGATGGAAGCGAAATGATGGCCGATCCCCAGGCCGGCATGATGGGTTCACCCGCAGGTTCCTCGCCGCACGGCAGCATGATGAAATATCACGACTACGACGCGCAAGGCAACATCATCCTGGAAGAGCAGAAAGCAGAGACTCCGGCCAAAAAGTGACGGCGCGGCCTTGCAATTTGGGAAATTTGTGGTACTATATTTATCTCACCAAATTTTATGGCGGAGTAGCTCAGCCTGATAGAGCACGCGGCTCATACCCGCTTGGTCGGTGGTTTAAATCCACTCTCCGCCACTTTTCTTTCGCCTTCATAGAATAAGTCTTGAAGAATAACGCGTCTGGTTGTAAAATAGTTTATAATCATAAAACGGGAGGTATACATGGTTAGGAAAGTGCTGCTGTGTGTAGTGTGTGCCGTTTTGTTTTTTTCACTAAGCCGGTGCTGGGCGGAAGAAATGTCGATGACACTGGTGAAACAAAAAGTTAATGACGCGGTGAGCATGCTGGCCGCAGAAGGTAAAAGCGGCTTCGCTAAAATAAAGGATCCCGACGGCGAGTTCAGGTTCGGTAACGGCCAGGGATATATCTGGATCCACGATCTTGACGGGATGATGATCGTTCACCCCACCCAACCGCATCTTGAGAATACCATGACTATCGGCCTGCAGGATTCGCGGGGATTCCAGTTTATTGTTGCGATGAACAAACTGGTCATGGAAAAGAATGAAGGGTGGGTAGCGTACCTGTGGCCAAAACCCGGAAAAACGGGAGAATACTCTAAAATAGCATTTGTGAAAAAGGCTATGATCGACGGCAAACCGTATGTCGTCGGTTGCGGCATGTACGACGTGGGCGTTGTGGATTTGAAACAACAATTCCCCAATGATCCTCTCGTGAAATATTGAAATTGCGTAGATTGTATATCCGCCCGACAGGAAGTCTCCTTGTGTTCATGCTGGCCTTTGTATGCTGGGCGGCTTCCTGTCGCGCTGATACTATTCTTCTGAAAGACGGGAACGCCTTACAGGGGAACATCATCGGCGAAGAGGCGGATACTATCCTGCTCGAAATCCCTCTTCGCAATGGTAAACTGGTAAAAAGGGTTCAAAAAGCGGAGGTAGCGTCGCGCGAAGTCAGTAAACCGGTTACGACCTCTTTCCCGGACTCAAGCAGTCAACCGCCAGCGCCGACTCCCGCTATTAAAAGCTCATCCGGTCCGGATCTCGGAAAAATAACGGAATCCAACTTTTTCGCCGCTCAAGGACAGGCATATCACGATCAGGGGAAGTATAAAGAAGCGATAGCTCCGTTGCAGAATGCGATACGAATACGACCGGAGCATGCCCGGGCGCACTATTATCTCGGTTTATCGTATATAAAAACAGGGCAGGAAAAACTGGCGGTTGTTCTTCTCGAAACGTATCTGGACCATTGTAATGAGACCGGCCTGTGGATCAGCGATATGGATAAGGAATATATTCCCAAATGTTCCGAATTGCTCGGCAGCCTGCGATAAATTTCTAATTGCCATCGCATCAGCGGACTTCAACATGCTTTGGGTTCAGAGATCAAAAGCAAAGAAAGGAGGCCGGCTCAAGAAACATCGCGTGTGGAGATGCGTAAAAAAAACCATCAACAAGGAGGGGGCATGAGTAAGAGAATTTTAGTGGTTACGCTTCTGGTTCTGGCTATGGCCGGGGCGGCTTGCGCGCAGGACACCAAACCTTTACAGTTATCGCTCTTCAATCCCATCCAGATGGTGCCCGAAGATACATCCATCAAGGGCGTGAGCCTCGACCTCTTTTACACGGTCAACGCCGATTTCACCGGATTCGCGCTGTCGTTTTTGGGCGTGAATAAAGCCACCGGCAATGCCGCAGGCGTACAGTGGGGCCTGGGCAACTGGGTCAATGACGGCTATGTCCATGGATTGCAATCCGGTATCGCCAACCTGTGCGGCGACCGTTTTGTCGGCCTGCAGAGCGGCTGGCTGAATATCACCAAAGGCGACCTGACCGGCGTGCAACTGGGTCTGGTCAACTGGACTGAAGGATATTTTCACGGCTGGCAGCATGGAGCGTTCAATTATACCGTAGGCAGATTCGTCGGCCTGCAGAGCGGCCTGTTGAACGTATCTGAAGGGGCAACCAGCGGCGCCAACCTGGGCGTGGTGAACTACGCCAAAGGGACGTTCAAAGGGTTCCAGGGCGGCTTTGTCAACTACGCGCAAGAAATGCACGGGTTGCAGCTGGGCCTGGTCAACTATACCAAATCCCTTGACGGCCTGCAAGTCGGTCTTGCCAACTACAACGGCAATAAGAAACCGCTGGAATTCATGGTCATCGTGAACTGGTCGTTCTAAGACAGGCGATAGACGCGGCGGAAGCGCGCGATTTATCCGTGCGCATCCGCCGCGTTCAATAATACGCAAGATGAGTGGCTTCTTCAGCAGCCGCGTCGCTCGACTGATAGCGGCAGCGCTGGACCAAGGCGAATGGTGGGCGATTCTTTTTGTCGTTATCGGCGTGATACTGGTGCTGCTCATCGTCGCGTATCCTGTTTTCTTTATGAAACTGAACTAACCCTTTAAAGGAGCGGTTGCATGGAATCGAATATCGCTGAAATCATGTCCGGGATGGAAGAAATGATCAGCCGGCACTATTTTGCCTATGCCCGAAAATTCCCGGAGCACAGGGAATTCTGGGGCAAGATCGGCGCCGAAGAGATCGACCATGCCCGCTGGATCCGCGACCTGCACGCCAAGGCAGAGCAGGGACTGGTGTCGTTCAACGATAAACGGTTCAACAAAGAAAGCCTCCAGGAGCTCTACAGCCGGCTGGAAACCATTCTGGCCCAGTTCCAGGAACAGTCAAAAACAGTGAAAGACGCGCTGACCAACAGCTTGAAGATCGAGAGTTTACTCCTGGAAAAAGAATTTTTTACCATCTTCCAGACCGATTCTCCGGAACTGAAAGAAGTGTTGTATAATCTTGCCGAGGCGACAAAAGATCACCGCAGACGGATGGAAGAGTTCCTGAACAAACTGTCATAATCCTCCGCTAACCCCATCTACCCGTGCTGATTACCCAGGTCAGAAAAACGATCAAGGATCATGCGCTGCTTAAAAAAAAGCAGACGGTACTCATCGGCGTTTCCGGCGGGCCGGATTCCCTGACATTGCTCTTCTGTCTGTATGCCCTGCGCAGAGACTATGCCCTTAACCTGCATGTGGCGCATCTGGATCACGGCTTACGCCGGGCGTCCCGCGCAGACGCCGCTTTTGTGAACCGCGTATGCGAACAGTTGAACATCCCGATCCACATCGAACGACTCAATCCGGAACGACTCCAGCGACCCGGTTCGCTGGAAGACAACGCCCGAAAGGCCCGGCACGCGTTTTTTTTCCGCATCGCCCGATCGATCAAAGCATCCGCGATCGCCCTGGGCCATACTCTCGACGATCAAGCGGAAACCGTGTTAATGCGGCTGCTCCGGGGAAGCGGATTATCCGGTTTATCAGCGATCTCGACCAGGCGCGTCATTGACGGTTACACCATCATCCGCCCTCTGCTCGAGACTCGCCGCCGGGAAATCGAATCCTATCTGCGCAAGAAAAAAATTGTCGCACGGCGCGATTCGTCCAACGCGCAGGATATATATCTGCGCAATCGCATCCGCAACCGTTTACTGCCGCTGCTGGAGAAAGAGTATAACCGCAACGTCAAAGAAATCATGAGCCACACCGCGGAGAGCGCCGGTCAAGACTACGATTATCTTCTTCAACAAGCCGACGCACTGCTGAAGCGGATGGGAAGGACGATCGCGATCCCCGTCTGGCTCAAGATGCATCCGGCCATGCAACGGCTGGTCCTGCGACAGGCGATCGCCCGGACCCAGGGGGATATGCGCAGAATCACCTTCAAACATATCCGGGAAATCGAAGACCTTATCCGCAACCGTCCGGATAATGCCATTGTGCATTTGCCTCGCAACATTTACGCGGTCAAAGCGAAAACCCGCCTCGCAATCCGTCGACGGCAATAAATCCTTGATTTTAACGATAAACCTAACTATAATAATATGTTACTCTTGAGAGCATAAGAGGGGTCAGTCGCTGTTAGCCGAGGCCAAACAGCTTATCACGGAGAATACGATGGCAAGCAATAAACAACATAAACCAAAGCGAAATAAGCTAGTTAAGAATTTTCCCTGGGGATGGATGTTAGCTATCCTGGCGTTCCTGGCGCTCTTGAATCAATTCAGCGCGCCGGTACCGGGAGGATTCCCTAAAGAAATGACCTACACGGAATTTTACGGCCGGTTAAAAGACAGCCCCGACGACCTGACCTCGGTCACGCTGTTCAAAACCGAGAACAGGGTCGAAGGCGAATCGAAAGCCGTGGGAAAATTCCGGCTGCAGATCCCGGATAATGACCCCGACCTTCTTGATCTCATGCGCAAGAACCTGAAACTGTTCAATGTCAAACCCGCGCAAACGCTCTGGGCAAGCGTGTTTTATACGCTCGGCCCGGTGCTGTTATTGATCCTGTTCTGGTGGATGATGGCTTCCCGGGGAGAACAATTGGGGAGCCGGATCATGTCTTTCGGCAAAATCCGCGCAAAGCTTAATTCGGAACGCGACGAAAAAGTCACCTTTAACGACGTGGCCGGCGTGGATGAAGCCAAAGAAGAGTTGAAAGAAGTCATTGAATTCCTGAAAGACCCCAAAAAATTCCAGAAACTCGGCGGAAAAATTCCCAAAGGCGTATTGCTGGTCGGACCTCCGGGCTGCGGCAAAACCCTTATCGCCAAAGCGGTTTCCGGGGAAGCGGGCGTGCCTTTTTTCAGCCTGTCGGGTTCGGATTTTGTGGAGATGTTCGTCGGAGTAGGCGCCAGCCGCGTGCGGGATCTTTTCGAGCAGGGCCGGAGGGCAGCCAGCACTTCAGGTAAAGGCGCGATCATCTTTATCGACGAGATCGACGCGGTGGGCCGGCTGCGTTTCTCCGGCATAGGCGGAGGTCATGACGAACGCGAACAGACCTTGAACGCGCTTCTGGTGGAAATGGACGGGTTTGACACCACCAAGGGATTGATCCTGGTTGCCGCCACCAACCGGCCGGATACCCTTGATCCGGCGCTGCTGCGGCCGGGCAGATTCGACCGCCACATCGTAGTCAACCTTCCGGATATCAAAGGCAGAGAAGAGATCCTCAAGGTGCACACGCGTAAAATCAAGATCGCTCCCAATGTGGACCTGAAATCACTGGCCAGCCAGACTCCGGGATTTTCGGGAGCCGACCTGGCGAATCTGTGCAATGAAGCGGCATTACTGGCGGCGCGGTACAACAAAGAAGTCGTGGAAACGATCGACATGGAAAAATCGATCGAACGCGTGCTGATGGGGCCGGAAAAGAAGCACCGGATCATGTCCAAGAAGGAAAAAGAGATCACCTCTCTGCACGAATCGGGACACTCCTTGCTGTCGCTGCTTCTGCCGGAAGTCAATCCCCTGAAGAAAGTGTCTATTATTCCCCGCGGCATGGCGGGCGGATACACCTTTACGCCGCCGCTGGAAGACCGGCATTATTGGACAAAACGCGAGCTTTTATCCGAAATAACCATGATGCTCGGCGGACGCGCATCCGAAGAGATCAACCTCAACGAAGTCACCACCGGCGCGCAGAACGACCTGGAAACCGCCACTACCATGGCCCGGCGTATGGTCACTCAATTCGGGATGTCGGAGAAACTCGGCAACCTTACGCTGGGTAAACGCGACGGTCTGGTATTCCTGGGGCGGGATATCGTGGAAGAACGCAACTACAGCGACCATACCGCCAAGTTGATAGACGAGGAAATTAAAAGCATCGTCGACGACTGTTACGCGCGCGCCAAAGAAATGCTCACGCAGCACATCGATAAATTGAAACTTCTGTCAGTTACCCTGCTGGAAAAAGAAATCCTAGACGGCGAAGAAGTGAAAAAACTGCTGGGGATGGAGAAAAAGGAAGAAACCGACAGTGGCGCTACAGATACTCGCAATCAAGGACAGGCATAGCCTCCATCAGGCCTTTACCGAACTCAAGGTCGACCCGTACGGCATCGAGATCATGCTGCCCAAAGCCATTCATTATCTCATCCGCGCCCGGGGGATCTCCTGCATTGCCGCAACGATCTTAAAACAGGAAATGCTCTCGCTGGGAGCCGAAGCCGCTCTGCCGAGAGAGGCATTGACCGGCGGCTCCCGGAAAACCGATTGCTTATTGATCGGTTCGCGGGCTCATTTTGAAGCGCTGATCAAGAAACTCGCCGTGCAGCCGTTCGGCCTGGCAACCATAGGGCAGGAATTGCGCGACAGCCTGAAGCGATTTGAAAAACCGGATTTCGTGCTGCGCTTGCCCCGGCAGAACCTGCGGCTGGGAGCCAAACCCCTGATCATGGGCATCATCAACCTGACGCCCGATTCATTCAGCGGCGACGGGTTATACGGCCCCCGGGCGGTTGATGCCGCGCGCGAACTCGCGCTGCGCATGGCCGCCGAAGGAGCGGATATCCTGGATATCGGCGGAGAATCCAGCCGACCGGGAGCGCGGGCGGTTTCGGCCAGGGAAGAACTCCGGCGCACTATTCCCGTGATCAAAGCTCTCGCCCGCCACAGCGCAATCCCGCTTTCCATCGATACCTGCAAACCGGAAGTCGCGCACGCGGCTCTGGAAAACGGCGCCAGTATCGTTAACGATATCACCGGATTGAAAAACAGCCGCATGCGCGCGTTGGTAAGACGATACCGCGCCGGCGCAGTGATCATGCACATGCGGGGTACTCCGCGCACCATGCAAAAACAACCGGTATATACCTCGCTGATCGTCGACCTTATGGCTTTTTTCAGACAAGCGATCGGCAAAGCGCTTGAAACAGGCATACCCGAGGACGCATTGATCATCGATCCGGGCATCGGGTTCGGCAAAACCCTGGAAAACAACCTGGAAATCCTCTCCCGCCTGGAAGAATTCAAGATCCTCGGTCTGCCCATACTGGTCGGCGTTTCGCGCAAATCGTTCATCGGGAAGATACTGGGGACCCAGCCGCAGGAAAGGATAATCGGTTCTGTGGCAAGTTGTGTTGTCGCCGCTTCCCGCGGCGCTCATATCCTGCGCGTTCACGACGTTAAAGAAACTGCCCAGGCGCTCAAGATAACCCGGGCGATCATTCAAACCAAGAGGTATAACTTATCATGACGGTATTGCATCTTAAAACGGCGCTGGAAATCTGCATACTCTGGTTTGTCATCTACCACATACTTTTGTTCTTCGAAGGCACGCGCGCCATTCAGGTATTGCGCGGCATGATCATCCTGCTGGTGGCTTTTTTCGTCATACAACAGCTGCAACTGGGAGTCCTGGAATGGCTGATGACCAAACTCTTCGCACTGGCAATGCTGGCGTTCCTGATCCTATTTCAACCCGAAATCCGTCAGGGGCTGGCTCGACTGGGCCAACAGCACCTTTTCAAGACGGTGCTGGCAGAGCAGGAGCTCGACCAGATACTCACTGAATTATGCTCTGCCGTGGAAACGTTGAGCAAGAACAGGGTCGGCGCGCTCATCGCCATCGAAAAGAACGACCCGCTCAAACCATACATCGAAACCGGGGACCTTATCGACAGCAACGTCTCGTCCGATCTTATCCAGACCATCTTCACTCCCAACAGTTTACTGCATGACGGGGGGGTGATCGTCCAGGCCGGCAGGATCGCTGCAGCCGGCTGCCTGTTCCCCTTAACCGCGAACCAGGAATTAAGCCGGGCGTTCGGCACCAGACACCGGGCAGCCATCGGATTGAGCGAAGAAACCGACGCGCTGATCATTATCGTTTCCGAAGAACGCCATGACATCTCCCTGGTCTTTGAATCAAAATTGTATAAAGACTTGAGCAAAGAAGAACTGCTGGTAAAGCTCAAAGACATACTGAAAGAAAAAGGCTAATATGACTAAAACAAAAATCAGTCTACAACACGTCATTACCCACTGGTTTACGCATCATCCGTGGCTTAAGATCATCGCTCTGATCCTGGCAGTGCTGGCCTGGGTCTATGTCCACGAGGAAATCGGCGGGGGAATGAAAAACATTTTTAACCCGTCCTGACATCTATGCCGCTCCTAGGAGTCAATATCGACCATATCGCCAGCGTGCGCCAGCTGCGCAAAGGAACAACTCCCGATCCGCTGGAAGCCGCGCGCGCCTGCATCAAAGCAGGGGCAGACAGCATTGTCGTGCATCTGCGTGAAGACCGCAGACATATCAACGATGCCGATGTCAAAAAACTGCGCGCCGGGATACGGACAAAACTTAACCTGGAAATGTCCATCGATCCGCAGATCGTCCGCGTCGCTCTCCGGATCAAACCGGATCAGGCCACCCTGGTTCCGGAACGAAGGCAGGAGCTGACTACCGAAGGCGGGCTCGACGTTATCGGCCAGGCGCTTCGCGTCCAGAAGACCATTCGCAGCCTGGAAGCAGGCGGCATACCGGTGAGCATCTTTATCGATCCGGACATCAAACAGATCAAGAGGGCCAGAGAAATCGGCGCTCAACGCATCGAGCTGCACACCGGAGCGTTTGCGCTCGCTGACAACGCGGCAAGCCGCGCAAAAGAACTGCGCATTCTGCGCGCCGCCGCGGTCTACGCGCGCAAGACCGGCTTCGAGATATTTGCCGGCCACGGCCTGGATTACGACAATATCAAACAGATCAAGCGGATCAAAGAGATCGAAGAGTATAACATCGGGTATTCCATCATCTGCCGGGCTCTTTTTGTGGGGCTGGAAAAAGCGGTGCGCCAGATGAAACGCAGCATAGGAGGGTTGCCATCATTATCGGAACCGGAATAGACATAGTGGAAGTCAAACGACTGCGCCAGTCCATCGAAAAATGGGGGAAGAATTTCTCCCACCGCATATTCACGGCTGACGAACTGGCGTATTGCGAAGCGAAAGTCAGTAAATTCCAGAATCTCGCCGGAAGGTTTGCCGCTAAAGAAGCGGTATTCAAAGCGGTCGGCAACCAGCGGATCGGTTTTAAGGACATTTGCATCACCAATGACAAACACGGAAGGCCGTCGTGCAAAGTGCTCAATAACAAAGCAAAAGGTATAATCATCCACATTTCCATATCCCACGTCAAGAACTATGCTGTTGCCCACGCTATTGCGACGAAGAAAGCCTGATTCCCACAAAGGTGATTACGGCCATATCCTTATCCTGGCCGGAAGCAAGCGTTTTTCCGGTGCAGGCGTTTTGTGCGCCGGGGCGGCAATGCGTGCGGGCGCCGGGCTGGTCACACTGGCTTTGCCGGAAAGCATCAACAATCCGGTGATCAGGATCAAACCCAGGGAAGTGATGACCCTGCCGTTGCCGGAAACAAAAGAGGGGACGGTGAGCTTGAGCGCGTACAGACCGGTGATGCGCTTTCTCGAAGACATCAATGTGCTGGTTATCGGTCCGGGATTGTCGCAGAACAGATCTACGCAGCAACTGATACGTAAACTGGTGCAGCGGGCTGCGGTCAAGCTGATTCTGGACGCGGACGGGCTGAATGCCTTGAGCGGACATCTTGATCTTTTAGCGAAGAAAACGCGGGTAAAGCACGGGACGATCGTAACCCCGCATCCGGGCGAGATGGCGCGCCTGCTGGGAACCTCCAAACCCGGGGTAAAAAAGCTAAGAAAAAAAGTTGCAAAAACATTTGCGTCTAATTATAATAGTATAACTGTGCTGAAAGGCCACCAGACAGTGGTCTCTGATGGAGCGCAGCGACTCTATATTAATAGGACCGGTAACCCCGGTATGGCCACAGCTGGAAGCGGCGATGTCCTTACGGGAATTATTGCCGCTTTTTTAAGCCAGGGGCTGGATTCGTTCGAAGCCGCGCAATACGGCGTGTATGTACACGGTTTAGCCGGCGATCTGGCTGCCGGATCAAAAGGGCAGCTAAGCCTCATCGCTTCGGATATAATTGATTATCTGCCGAAAGCGCTGCAACGCGCGTCGCGGAAATAGTCGTGCCGGCTTAGCTCAGTCGGTAGAGCAGCGGTTTTGTAAACCGCGGGGCGGGGGTTCGATTCCTCTAGCCGGCTTAAATCTTTGAAAATTTGACTTTCAGTGGACAGGTACCCAAGTGGCTAAAGGGGACAGACTGTAAATCTGTTGCGCTTGCGCTTCGGGGGTTCGAATCCCTCCCTGTCCACCAGTTTTTGCAACAACAAGGCAGAGCACGATGAGAAAAGACCTGTGGGTGCGTGCTGCATACTACGCTTTTATCGTGGCGTTGTACGCGATCCTGGCGCGTTTTTTCTTCACCAAACTCTGGCCCACGATTGCAGCATGGGCCGACAAGTTCCAGATAAACAGAATCTGGATTAACGGCAGCGAATGGTTAATCGCATCGCTCTTTCTTTTTATGGCAGTTGATTTCGCGTATGTGAGAACGAGATCGGAACGACTGCGCGGGCCGTACATCCTTTTGATCGCGATGGCGCTTTTACTCGGACCGGTCAGGCCCTCCAGCCCGGCAAACAGTTTCTGGATCCATTTACTGTTTGCTCCCGTAACTGCGGCGGCGCTGCTGTACCTGGTGAATAAAGCTCAACGCCCGGCGGTTGAAAAAACCTATAGAATCGCGGGCATCTGCCTGTGGCTGGTGGTAATCGCGCTCTCATTATTCATCGAATATGCCTGGTCCAAACCGCTGATTACCACGCCCTATTGGGAGCTGATGAGCATCGCGCTCATAAGAATTTTCTTCAACGCGAAACGGCTTTTTATGCCGGCGCGCGAACAAGTTTGCGGGAGTAGTTCAGTGGTAGAACAATAGCCTTCCAAGCTATATATGAGGGTTCGATTCCCTTCTCCCGCTCCACTTCAACTCGGAATGAAAAGAGGGAGGGAAATCCAACCCGCGACCATGTCCGAAAAAGAGTTCCTCGAACCGGTTTTTATCGATTCATTCGACCTGGATGACGCCTGGTTCCAAACCTTGAGCCGCATCCTGGACAAGGGGCATGTTTATACCATTACCCGGGGCAGTTATGAGGGACAGCGCCGCCTGGAATTCGATCTGGCGGTCATTCGCGTCAAGCATCCCGCTCATCAGATCATCCCGATCATTCCTGAAGGCATGAACATCCCGGCGCCTACGGACATGGAGTACATCCAGGGCTACTTAAGTTATCTGCTCACCGGAACCAAGACCGAAACCGAAGATTACACCTACGGCGAACGGCTGGTCGAGCCGAAAGTCAGGATCAAGCAGAAGAATGCCGCAGGCAAAGAAATGATCCAGGAGATGCCCCTGGACTGCAACCAGGTCGAAGAGGTGATCAAGATTTACAAAACCCAGGGCTTCGGCACCAACCAGGCGATCATGGAGATCGGCATGCCCTCGGACATCAAGCTGACCGATCCGCCGTGCCTGCGGTTGATCGATACCCGGGTGCGCTACGGTAAATTGCATTTCTATCTTTATTTCCGCTCCTGGGATCTCTGGGGAGGATTTCCGTCCAACCTGGGAGGGCTGCAGCTGGTAAAGAAATACATGGCTGACGAAATCGGCGTCGAGGACGGCGAGATCGTCGCAATGAGCAAAGGATTGCACCTGTACGAATACAGCTGGGAGCTGGCGAAATTGCGCACCAACAAGACGCACCAAACGATCGTCTGACTGGATGTAACCTATGGATAAAAACGGTAGCGAACGCAGGGAATTCCCCCGTCTGCCCTTGATCACGCCGCTGGCGTACAAGATCTGCAAAAAGGAGACCCTGACCAAACTTTTCGAGGGATACACGGTCAATGTCAGCCAGAACGGCCTGTTGTGCAACATCAAAGACAAAGTGAACATGGACGATATTCTCTGGCTCTCATTCAATAAGAGCGACCTGTCGTTCTGCCAGGATATGGATAAAACCAGTTTCGTCTACCAGAACGGTATCGTCGGCAAAGTCGTGCGCATCGAAGGCAAAGACGACGGGACATTCGACGTGGGCATCAACATCATTACGCGCGAAGAAAAGAACCTGACCAATATTTACCCCAGGATCCATTTCATGGATAAACATTAAACCATGGCCAAGAAAACCGCGATTGCCGTATTAGGGGACGGAGGGTGGGGAACGACGCTGGCGATCCTGCTGGCGCGCAAAGGTTTTTCGGTAAGCCTCTGGAGCGCGTTTCCCGAGTATGCCCGCGTGCTGGACAAGAAACGATTCAACGCTAAATTCCTGCCGGGCTTTGCCATACCCGGGCAGATAGATATAACCGCGGATCTGGACCGTGCGGTGGCCGGTAAAACCATCATCGTCATCGCCATCCCGTCGCAGTATATCCGCGGGATTCTCCGCAGGCTGAAAAAAGCGGGGCATCCGAAACAGGCGTTGTTTGTCAGCGTGACCAAAGGAATAGAGATCGGATCGCTCAAGCGCATTTCCGAGATCATCCATGAAGAACTGGGTTCCCTGCACCTGGGCGTTTTATCCGGGCCGACGATTGCCGCGGAAGTGGCGGCAGGCATCCCGACGACCGCGGTCATCGCTTCGCACAACAAGCGCGTCCGGGAACACCTGCAGGATATATTCATGACTGACCGGTTCAGGATCTACACCTCCGACGACGTCATCGGGGCTGAAATCGGCGGCAGCCTGAAAAACGTAATCGCCATCGCCTGCGGGATTGCCGACGGATTGGGTTTCGGCAGCAACACTAAAGCGGCGTTGCTTTCAAGGGGTTTGGCGGAAATCTCCCGGCTGGGACACACCCTGGGAGCCGTAGCTAAAACGTTCAGCGGGATCAGCGGGCTGGGAGACCTGGTCACCACGTGTTTCAGCGCGCACAGCCGCAACCGGTTCGTGGGCGAGCAGATCGGCAAAGGGGAATCTCCCCGGACAGTGCTCTCCCATATGGATATGGTCGCGGAAGGCGTGCCGACGGCAAAATCAGCCTACGCTTTAAGCATCAAACACAAAGTAGATATGCCGATCACGCGCGAAGTATATCTCGTTCTTTATAAGAATAAATCTCCGCATGCCGCCGTCGTGGATCTGATGACCCGGCAGAAAAAAGCGGAATAAATTTACGGGGCGTGGCTCAGTTTGGCTAGAGCGCTTGAATGGGGTTCAAGAGGTCACAGGTTCAAGTCCTGTCGCCCCGACCATGTACAACTACAGGCGGGAAATCACCCGATGGTGCAGAAGGAAAAACGGGAATCATTCAGGATAAAAAAATCCATTACCGCGGTGTGTTCCTTCAGAGGGAACGAACTCAAGGCGTCGTGGATGGATTCACCGATACTGAACTTAAGCGAAGCGGGTATCTGCATCCTGACGGAAAAAAAACTTACCGCCAAACAAACGCTTCGAATGCGGTTATTTCTTTCTCATACTCCCCGCAAGACGCTGCAGTTACAGGGCACCGTGGTAACGTCGCAAAAAACGCTGTCCGGAGCGCATCTGACGGGAGTAGCTTTCATACACGTGACAGACAAAGCGCTACGCATGCTGCGCACATATATCGCCTGGGTGTTGACCAAGAAGGAGGAGCATTATGGGCTATCAGGGAGTAGAAAGACGCAAAAGCGACCGAATAAGGGCTAACTTCATTGTTTCCTATCGCGTTCTCGACGAGATCAACAACACCGACATTACCCAGACAAAGAACATGAGCCTGGGAGGTATGTTGTTGACCACCAGCCGCAAGTTCGAATCGGGCATGCACCTTGCCATCGAAATACGCCTTCCGTTCGAACGCAACCCCATCATGATGATCGGCAAGGTCATCGAATCGACAGAGATCACCAAAGACCTCATCTATGATACCCGGCTCGAATTCCTTGCGATCGACGAAAATCATCGCAGCATCATCAGCAAGACGGTCGGGTATTACGTAAACAAAGACAAGAAGCCGACGTCATGAAAAAGATCAATATCGGCATTATCGGATTCGGCACGGTCGGTTCCGGCGTGGTCAGGATCCTGCGGGAACGCAGGAAAATGCTTGCCGACAAGATCGGCACCGAACTGATCATCAAGCAGATTTGCGACAAGGATCTGGCCTCCCGCCGCAACGTCGCCGTCCCCAAAGAACTGCTCACTGCAGACGTTGCTGCGGTCATCAACGATCCCCAGATCGATGTGATCGTAGAGCTTATCGGCGGTATCCATCCGGCCAAAGAGTTCATCAGCCAAGCGCTCAAAAAAGGCAAACACATCGTCACCGCCAACAAAGCGCTGCTGGCCGAACACGGTAAAGAGATGTTCGCCACCGCGATCGATAACGGCAAGAGCATTTATTTCGAAGCTTCCGTGGGCGGCGGCATCCCTATTATCAAAGCCTTGCGCGAAGGTCTGGTGGCCAATAAATTTTCCAGCATTTTCGGCATCGTCAACGGCACGTCGAATTTCGTGCTAAGCAAGATGTCCGATGACAACTGTTCGTTCAACGAAGCCCTGAAAGAAGCCCAGGCAAAAGGATTCGCCGAAAAAGACCCCACGCTGGATATCGAAGGGATCGATTCCGCGCATAAACTGGTCCTGCTGACCTACCTGGGATTCGGCAGGTTGATCAGCCTGGACGACGTATTTATCGAAGGGATATCCCGGGTTTCGCTCTACGATATCAACTACGCTAAAGAGCTCGGCTTCGAGATAAAACTGCTGGCGATCGCCAAGAAAGAGGAGGATAGCCTGGAAGTCAGGGTGCATCCCACCCTGATACCCACGGAGCATTTGCTGGCTTCCGTCAATGGCGTCAACAATGCCATGCATGTCGCTTCCGACCTGGCCGGCAACCTGCTTTTCTTCGGCCCGGGGGCAGGCCAGCTGTCCGCGGCTTCGGCGGTCGTCTCGGACCTGGTCGATCTTACCCAGGGCATCAAAGCCGGACTGTTTCGTCCCACGTTGAATGTCATAGAAGATACTTCTGTCAAGAAACTGCGGAAGATCGACGAGATCGAATCCCGTTACTACATCCGTTTCATGGCGCAGGATAAACCGGGCGTGCTGGCCAAGATCGCCGGCGTGCTGGCCAGGTATTCGATCAGCATCGCTTCGGTCACCCAGAAAGAGCGTCGCCGCGCCAAAAGCGTGCCCATTGTCATGGTCATTCACGAAGCGAAAGAAAAAGACCTGCGCACCGCGCTGGCGATTATCGACAAGATGAACATTATTCACGAACCCTCGGTAGCGATACGGATCGAAGATATTTAACTATGCATTACACAGGACTGATTAACGCTTACAGGACGTATCTGCCGGTAACCGATACAACGCCGGTGGTGACCCTTAACGAAGGCAACACCCCGCTGATCCTGGCGCCGCATTTGAGCTCCCTGGTCGGCGCGGGATGGCAGGTGTATCTTAAATACGAGGGACTCAATCCCACCGGTTCATTCAAGGACCGGGGGATGACCATGGCTATCTCTAAAGCCTGCGAAGAAAAAAGCAAAGTGGTCATCTGCGCGTCTACCGGAAACACCTCGGCCTCCGCGGCAGCCTATTCGGCTAAAGCCGGGCTTAAATGCGTGGTACTGATCCCCAACGGCCACATCGCTCTGGGCAAATTGAGCCAGGCGCTGATACACGGGGCAATCGTGCTGCAGGTTAACGGAAATTTCGACGTGGCGCTGGACCTGGTAAAGGAAATCACTCAAAAATACCCGATCACGCTGGTCAATTCGCTTAATCCTTTCCGCATCGAAGGTCAAAAAACCGGCAGCTTTGAAATTTGCGACGCGCTGGAAACCGCGCCGTCATTCCATATCATACCTGTCGGCAATGCCGGCAACATCACCGCCTACTGGAAAGGCTACAAAGAATATAAGCAGGCCGGCAGGATCAAACATCTGCCGAGAATGCTGGGTTTTCAGGCGGAAGGAGCGGCTCCGATCGTACGGGGACACCCGATCAAGGATCCCGAGACCATTGCTACGGCCATACGCATCGGCAATCCGGCCAGCTGGAAACAGGCGGAGGCGGCCCGCGATGAATCCGGCGGCCTGATCGACTGCGTTTCAGACAATGAAATTATCGACGCCTATAAGCTTATGGCGGTCAAAGAAGGCGTATTCGCCGAGCCGGCTTCCTGCGCGTCGATTGCCGGGCTGCTTAAATTGATCAAAACAGGTTTTTTCGCTTCCAGCGATCCCGGCAACAGGAAAATCGTCTGTATCCTGACCGGCCACGGGCTCAAAGACCCGGATAGAGCGATCAAATCCGTTCAGGAACCGAAAGTGGTCAAGCCTGAACTCAAGGCTATCCTGGCGGAAATCGGCCTTTAGATGAACCGACGCGCGAAAAGAATCCTTATCACCGCAGGGCCGACCTGGGTGGCCATTGATCCGGTGCGCGTCATCAGCAACACCGGATCCGGAGAAACCGGGATAACCCTGGCGCGCCGATTGGCGCAGACCGGTTGCCGGGTGACGCTCTTGCTCGGACCGGCCGCTGCGCAGCAACCCCCGGCGACGTTCGCCGGTATTACCCTGCGGCGATTCCGTTTTTTTGACGAGCTTGCCCGACTCTTTGACGCGGAGCTGAAGAAAAAGTACGACGCGGTAATCCATACCGCCGCGGTTTCGGATTACAAACCTGCGGCGACAGCGGTGAATAAAATAAGATCCGACCGCCCGGAGTTGACGCTGCGGCTGGTGAGAACGCCCAAGCTGATCGCGCGTATCAGCCGTTTCGCCAGCCAGAGTTTCGCGGTAGGCTTCAAATTCGAGCCGGGCGCCGCGCAAGCGATACTGATCAAGCGGGCGCAGGAATTGCTCGAAACAGCTGAACTGGATATGGTGGTGGCGAATACCGCGCACAAAGGCCGGTACGCAGCCTGGCTGGTGACGATTTCAGGAGTGTCTGAAAAACTGAATTCCAAAAACGCGGTTATAGAAGCGCTGGTACAAACGGTCACGGGATTATGAAATATATCGTCTTGGTCGGCGACGGGATGGCAGATTACCCCATAGAAGAACTGGGAGGCAGGACTCCGCTGGAGACCGCGCGCACCCCGCATATGGACTTTATCGCCCGCAACGGCCGCCTGGGCAAGATCCGCACTGTCCCGGAAAAGATGACCCCGGCGTCGGATGTAGCCAATATGTCTATTCTCGGCTACGATCCCAGAACGTATTATTCGGGCCGCGGGCCGCTGGAAGCGGAGAATCTCGGCGTCGTTCTGGAAGAGAATGACGTGGCTTTCCGCTGCAACCTGGTCACGATCGCCGACGAGGCCATGCAGGATTACAGCGCCGGGCACATCAGTTCGAAAGAAGCCGCGCAATTGATCAAAGCGATTGACGAGAAACTGGGCAACGAGCGGTTTAAATTTTACCCGGGGATCAGCTACCGGCATCTCCTGCTGGTTAAGAACGGCGTGCTGCAGGGGCTGGATCAGGTAGCCTGCACCGCGCCCCACGATATCCTGGGGAAGAAGATCAAAGATCATTTACCCGCGGGCAAGAACGCGCAAACGCTGTTGGACCTGATGCAGGCCTCCCGGTCGGTACTGGAAGAGCAGGAGATCAATCACGTCCGCGTGGACCTGAAAGAAAACCCCGCGAATATGATCTGGCTGTGGGGACAGGGGAAGAAACCCCGATTACCGAGCTTTCAGGAAAAATTCGGATTCAACGGCAGCGTTATTTCCGCGGTAGACCTGATCAAAGGGTTTGGCAAAATGATCGGGCTCGAAGTCATCAATGTACCCGGGGCAACCGGGTATTACGATACCAATTATGAAGGCAAAGCGATAGCCGCGATCAAATCTCTCGAAAAGAAGGATTTCGTTTTCGTGCATGTCGAAGCGCCGGACGAAGCAGGGCACAACGGCGACCTGCGCGAAAAGATCCTGGCTATAGAGCGTTTTGACCAGTATATAGTCGGCGGGATACTCGAAGCCTTTAAGAACAACCGCAATTTCAGGATTCTGGTATTGCCCGACCATGCGACGCCGATCCCGTTAAGAACCCACACCGCCGACCCGATCTGTTTCGGGATATTCGGCAAAGGAATAACGGGGCGGGGTTTCGCCGGTTACAGCGAGAAAGAAGCAGAAAAATCCGATTTGATATTCGAACAGGGACACCAGCTGATGGAATTTTTCATTAAATCAGATTCCGCCTAAGACACCAATCCGGAGGAAAGGTTCATGAAAAACGTGCTTGTGCTGTTGGGAGTGCTGGTAGCTATCCTGGTAAGCCTTGTTTTGTTTACGCTCCTGCAGGAATGGCAGAAAAAACTGCGGCTCAAAAGAAGACGCTGGCTGCGCATCAGGATTCCGCAAGACAAGCAGATGACCTGCAGAATCACCTCGCCGGCGGAACTTGCGGGCGAAACCGAATATGTCATCGATGATATCAATATGGGGGGCATCGCCTTCAACTGCAACAAACAGATTGAGGGCGTCGTGGGATTATTGATCAAATTCCCTTTCGCCGATTACAAGGAAGCCGGTAAAGTCAAAGGCAAAGTGGCATACTGCAGGAAACTGGAAACTGAAGAACGATACCGCGTCGGGATATCGTACATGCGTAATAAGTAGGGCATTTCGCAGACACCCAACGCTAATAAGGAATTGCGTTGGTGTGGCCCTGTGGCCAAAGGAGCGACAGAAGGAATGGCAAAGAAACTCATTGTTCAGAAATTCGGCGGTTCATCGGTAGCGAATGTGGAACGCATACAGAACGTGGCCAAACGCGTGATCGGTTATAAAAAAGAAGGGCATGATCTGGTGGTAGTGGTTTCAGCCATGGCAGACACCACGGACGAACTACTCGAGCTGGCGAATCAGATCAATCCCGAGCCGGAAGAGCGCGAAATGGACATGCTCCTATCCACCGGAGAGCAGATTTCCGTGGCCCTGCTGGCCATGGCTATTCACAAACTCGGTTTTGAGGCGATTTCTTTCACCGGGGCGCAAGTCGGCATCATTACCGACGCTAATTATACCAAAGCGCGCATCATCAAGATCAACGCCGAACGCATCCGCGAGCAGATCAAAAGAGGCAGAATCGTGATCGTTGCCGGCTTCCAGGGCGTAACCATGGACCACAACATCACCACGCTCGGCCGCGGCGGCAGCGACCTGACCGCAGTCGCGCTGGCCACTGCGCTGCAGGCGAACGAATGCGAGATCTACACGGACGTTGAAGGCATTTATTCCACCGACCCGCGCATCGAACCCAGAGCAAAAAAACTCAAAGCGATCACCTTCGATGAAATGCTGGAAATGGCCTCGCTGGGCGCGCAGGTCATGCAGGCGCGTTCCATCGAAGTCGCAAAGAAATTCAATGTTCCGTTGCACGTCCGCTCTTCGATTTCCACAAACCCGGGAACCATGATCGTCAAGGAGGTCAATAGAATGGAAGAGGCATTGATTACCGGAGTCACTTTGAATAAAAACGAAGCCAAGATCACCGTTTGCGACGTCCCGGATAAACCCGGCGTGGCAGCCGACCTGTTCCAGAACCTTTCCGACGGCGGCGTGAACGTGGATATGATCGTTCAGAACGTCAGCCATACCAAGAAAACCGACATTTCATTCACCGTGGGAAAAGCGCAGTGCGCCAAAGCGGTGAAACTCACCCAGAAGATCGCCAGTGACATCGGCGCGGGAGACGTGGTGCTTGACGACGACATCTCACGGGTCGGCATTGTCGGTATCGGCATGAAATCCCATCCCGGCGTTGCCGCCAAGATGTTCGGCACCCTGGCAGACAACAAAATCAATATCGAAATGATCTCGACATCGGACATCAGTATTTCCTGTATCATTAAGAAAAAATTCGGAGAAACCGCAGTCAAGATGCTGCATAAGGAATTCGGGTTAGGCTGACCCGCAGCCAGACAAGCAGAAGGAGGCGCGCATGCGCCAGATCATTACCTACGATACGACATTACGTGACGGAAGCCAGGGAGAAGGGATCGCCTATTCCCTGATGGATAAGATCCGGATCGCCGAAAAACTCGATGAGCTGGGCGTCGCTTTTATCGAAGGCGGATGGCCCGGGTCAAATCCTAAAGACGCTCAATTCTTCGCCAAAATGGCGAAAAAGAACCTGAATAGAAGCGTTATCGTCGCTTTCGGTTCAACCCGCCGGCCGGATATCGCCGCGTCCAAAGACAGGAACTTACAGGAACTGATCGCTTCCAAAGCCAAAGTCGTCACCATATTCGGCAAATCCTGGCTCTACCATGTCAAAGACGTCCTGCGCACCACGCCTGAAGAAAACCTGAAGATGATCGGAGACAGCGTGAGCTTCCTTAAAGCCAACGGTGTTACCGTCTTTTATGACGCAGAGCACTTTTTCGACGGGTACAAAGATAACCCGGCGTATGCTCTGGAATGTCTGGTGACGGCGCAGGAAGCCGGTGCAAACTGCCTGATCCTTTGCGACACCAACGGCGGCACGCTGCCCGGCCAGATCAGCGCAATCGTCAGAGAGCTCAAAACAAAATTACGGGTCAGGCTGGGCATCCATTGCCACAACGACGCGGGAGTGGCGGTAGCCAGCTCCATCGCTGCCGTGGAAGCCGGCTGCGACATGGTCCAGGGCACGATGAACGGTTACGGCGAACGCTGCGGCAACGCTGACCTCATCCCGATCATCGCCAATCTACAGTTGAAACTGGGCATGCGTTGCATACCGCCGGAAAACCTGAAAAAATTGTCCGCGGCTTCTTATTTCGTCAGTGAGATCAGTAACGTCCGGCATATGAGCAACCAGCCGTATGTCGGCGATTCCGCTTTTGCCCATAAAGGCGGCGTGCATATCAACGCGGTAATGAAAGCCACGGATTCCTACGAACATATCCAGCCTGAAGCGGTCGGTAATAAGCGCCGGATCCTCTTGTCCGAATTAGGGGGAAAGAGCAGTATCCTGCTCATGGCCAAAGATATGAACCTTGACCTGACCAAGGACGATCCCAAAACCAGAAAGGCGCACGCGCTCCTGCAATCGCTGGAGATGAAAGGCTACCATTTCGAAGCCGCTGAAGCTTCTTTTGAATTGATCCTCAAGCGGGCCTTATCCGGGGTCAAAGAGTTCTTCAGCCTGCAGAATTTCAGGGTAGTGGTCAACAAGGAGAAAAACCGCAAAGTTACCACGGAAGCCATCATCAAGATCAAGGTCAATGATAAAATCGAGCACACTGCGGCAGACGGGGACGGCCCGGTCAACGCGCTCGATACCGCCCTGCGCAAAGCGCTGGAAGCATTCTACCCGTCGCTGAAAGAAATGCGGTTATCGGACTACAAAGTCCGCGTGCTGGACGACAAACCCGGCACCGCCGCGCGCGTGCGCGTACTGGTCCAGTCCCAGGACGGCAGAAACTCCTGGAACACGATCGGCGTCTCGGAAAATATCATCGAAGCCTCCTGGCAGGCGCTGCTTGACAGCATCGAATACAAGCTCCTCAAAGATGGCGAAAAAAAACGTCCCCTTTACCGACATTCAGGAAAACACAACCTTGACCGAACTCGCTAAAGCATATACTCCCAAAGAAACAGAAGACAGGTGGTCCCAGGCCTGGTCGGACGCGGGCGCGTTTAACGCGACCGTTACCCCGGGGAAGAAACCGTTCACCATCGTTATTCCGCCGCCCAATGTCACCGGCATCCTGCACATGGGCCACGCTCTGAACAACACCATCCAGGATATCCTCATCCGCTTCCACCGCATGAAAGGCTTTGAGCCGTTGTGGATGCCCGGAACCGATCACGCCGGCATCGCCACCCAGAACGTGGTGGAACGCAAGCTCGGCAAAGAAGGCAGGAAACGCCAGGACCTGGGCCGCGACAAATTCCTGGAAGAAGTCTGGCGGTGGAAAGAAGAGTACGGTTCGACCATCATCCGGCAGTTAAAGAAACTCGGCGCCTCCTGCGATTGGCGCAGAGTACGCTTTACCATGGACGAAGATTATTCGCAAGCCGTCAAGGAAGTCTTCATCCGCCTCTTCGAAAAAGGTTTGATCTATCAGGGCAATTACATCATCAACTGGTGCCCCCGCTGCCAGACCGCGCTGGCGGACGAAGAAGCACCGCATCGCGACCTGCAGGGAAATCTTTATTTTCTGCGTTATCCTTTTAAAGACGCGCCCGATGAATACGTCATCGTAGCCACCACGCGGCCCGAAACCATGCTCGGCGACACCGCGGTGGCGGTCAACCCCAAAGACAAGCGCTATAAGAAAATCGTTGGTAAAACCCTGCTCCTGCCTCTGATGAACCGGGAGATCCCGGTGATCGCCGACGACATGGTCGATCCGGCTTTCGGCACCGGCTGCGTAAAAATCACTCCCGCGCACGATCCCAACGATTACGTGACCGGAAAAAAGCACGCGCTGGCGTTCATCAACGTGCTGCATCCGGACGCGCGGATCAATGAAAACGGCGGCGAGTACAAAGACATGGACCGCTTCGAAGCCAGGGAAGTGATCATCGAAGATCTGAAAGAAAAGGGGTTGCTGGAAAAGATCGAACCGCATGCATTATCCGCCGGGCATTGCTACCGCTGTCACACCATCATCGAACCGTATCTTTCCAAACAATGGTTCGTGCGTATGAAACCGCTGGCTGTCCCCGGAATCGCCGCGGTCAAAGACGGCCGCATCTCTTTTTACCCCAAACGCTGGACCAAAGTCTACTTGAACTGGATGAACAATATTCAGGACTGGTGCATTTCGCGCCAGATATGGTGGGGACACCGCATCCCGGTTTATTATTGCCGCGCCTGTTATAAACCGGCGAGCGTGGACAGCCCGGCGCAGACAGCGGCAACCGGCAAAAAAAACATCAAGCACGAAAAACAACACATCCCCGGACTGATCGTAGCTGCGGTCAAACCCGCCGCCTGCCCGCACTGCGGAGCGACGGATATATACCAGGATGAAGACGTGCTCGACACGTGGTTTTCCTCCTGGCTCTGGCCGTTCGCCACATTCGGCTGGCCGAAACAAACGCACAAGGATGCGCAGGGGATCGATCACGATGTCCGGGAGGAACTCGCATTCTTCTATCCCACCTCAGCGCTGGTCACGGCGCCGGAAATCATCTTTTTCTGGGTGGCGCGCATGATCATGGCCGGATTCGAATTCATGGGCGATATTCCTTTCAAGGACGTCTATATTCACGGCACCGTGCGTGATATAGAAGGGAAAAAAATGTCCAAGTCTCTGGGCAACGTTATCGACCCGCTGGAGATCATCAATGAATACGGCACCGACGCTCTGCGTTTCAGCCTGATCTCGATCACGGCGCAGGGCCAGGATGTCTTCCTGAACAAAGAGCGTTTCGAGCAGGGCAGGAATTTCGCGAACAAGATATGGAACGCCTCGCGTTTCGTGATGATGAACCTGGACAACAGCCAGGTAAACCGCGACCTGTGCCTGACGTTCAAAAATGAACAGATGAGCCTGGTCAATCGCTGGATCATCAGCCGGCTCTACTCCACGCTTAAAGAGGTCAACAAAAACCTTGAGACCTATAAATTCAACGAAGCGGCAAACCTGCTGTACCGCTTTTTCTGGCATGAATTCTGCGACTGGTACCTGGAAATCATCAAGCCCGAGATCAAGCAGCCGGAAAACCAGCTGATCATGTTCAAGGTGCTGGAGAAATTCCTGCGCGCAATCCAGCCGTTCATGCCGTTCATCACCCAGGAAATCTGGTCGCGCCTGAAGCCGTCGGAAGGATTGATCATGCAACAATCCTGGCCGCATCTGCAGGAACAGCTCATCGATAAGAAAACCGAGCAGCGGATGGCGCTGATCCTTGAAGTGATCACCGCGATCAGGAACATGCGCGCGGACCTGGAAATCCTGCCCACCCAGCACTTACATGCCGTCGTGGCTGCGGCCACCAAACCCAAGCGCGAACTTATCGAACACGCATCAGGCCACATCGGCTATCTCTGCCGGCTGGGTACTCTCGCCGTGCAGGAAAAACTGGAACATCGGAAATCGACTGTCACCAGCGTCGTATCCGATGTGCATATTTCCCTTTCACTGGAGGGTGTGGTGGACGTGGAAAAAGAAAAGGCAAAGATCGACGCAAAGATCAAAAAAGCGGAATCCGACGTCAAGGCCAAAGAGAACACCCTTGCCAATACATCGTTCGTGGAGCGAGCGCCTGCGGAAGTCGTGGAAAAAGAGCGTCAGCGGCTTGCGGAACTGAAAGAAACCCTCATCAAACTAAAGGCGGTGAAACATGCACTCGAATAAACATTTCCTCTCGGAGAAAAAAACTGAATTGAATATGAACAACGTGGATCAAATCATCCGCCACGCATTGATCGAAGACATCGGCAAGGGGGACATCACCACCCAGCTGACCATTCCCGAAAGCAAAACGATCAAAGCCCAGATCGTGGCAAAAGAAGATTGCGTCGTCTGCGGCATGCCGATCGCGGAGCGCGTATTCAACCTGGTGGACAAAGAGATCAAGTTCGACGCCAAAGTTAAGGACGGCCAGAAAGTCAAAAGCGGCAAGGTCCTGGCGGAGATTTCCGGAAAAGCCCGGCATATACTGCACGCCGAACGGGTCGCCTTGAATTTCCTGGGCATGCTCTCCGGCATCTCCAGCAAAACCCGCGGGTATGTCGATCTGGTCGAACCGCTTAAAGCGAAAATCACCGATACGCGTAAGACCATGCCCGGGTTACGAGAACTGCAGAAATACGCCGTGCGCATCGGCGACGGCTACAATCACCGCATCAGCCTGGATGAAATGATCCTCATCAAAGACAGCCACATGAAAATCACCGAGGGTCTGAATAAATTGCCCAGCGTGCCCAAAGGGTTCAAGATCGAGATCGAGGTGGAGAACCTGGAAGAATTCAAGCACGCGCTGCAATTCAAACCGGACGTGATCATGCTCGACAATATGGACCTGAAAGATATGAAAGAAGCGGTCCAGTTGCGCGACGGCGTCGACTTCTCCAAAAGCCATCACCCCACGACCCGGCTGGAAGCCTCGGGCGGCATCACCAGAGAAAATGTGCGCCAGGTGGCGGAAACCGGCGTAGACATCATCTCCATCGGCGAACTGACCCACACTGTTGATTCGATAGACGTCAGCCTGGACGTACTTTAAGTTATCCACAGGCGACCGCAGGGAGTCCCGCGCGGCGGCTGAATGAAAGGAATGGCGGGAGAGTCCCGGATGGAAAAGTTCAAACTCGTTTCCTCATTCAAACCGTGCGGCGACCAGCCGAGAGCGATCGGGCAGCTGACGGAATCGATCCTTTCCGGCAGGCGCTTCCAGACCCTTCTGGGAGTCACCGGTTCCGGCAAAACTTTCACCCTGGCCAACGCTATCGCGGCAATCAACCGGCCGACGCTGGTCATCTCCCATAACAAAACCCTGGCCGCCCAGCTTTACTCCGAATTCAAGGAATTCTTCCCCGACAATGCCGTAGAATATTTCGTCTCCTATTACGACTATTACCAGCCCGAAGCTTATATTCCCGCCACCGACACCTATATCGAAAAGGATTCCTCCATCAACGACCGCCTGGACCGGCTGCGCCTGTCCGCTACCAGTTCGCTGATGTCGCGCAACGACGTACTTATCGTGGCTTCGGTTTCCTGCATTTATAATCTGGGCTCCCCCGATGACTACAAAAACATGCTGGTTGTGCTGGAACGAGGCCAGAGCGTCGCCCGGGACGAGTGTATCTCCCGTCTGATCTCCACCCAGTATGAACGCAACGACTATGAATTCATTCGCGGCCGCATCCGGGTCAGGGGAGACATCGTGGAAGTTTTTCCCGCCTACAAAGAAACCGCGCTGCGCATTGATTTCTTCGGCGACACCATAGAGAAGATCAGCGAGATCGACCCGGTATCCGGCGACATCCTGCGTCAGCTGGAAAAAACCGCGATCTACCCGGCAAAACACTTTCTGGCGTCCCCGGACAGCATAGACGCCGCAATCAAAACCATCCAGGCGGAACTCCAGGACCACCTGAAGTACCTGCGCGGCGAGAACAAACTGCTGGAAGCGCAACGACTGGAGCAGCGCACGACCTACGACATGGAAATGCTCAAAGAGCTGGGCTACTGCCATGGCATCGAAAATTACTCGCGCCATCTCTCCGGACGACCGCCCGGTTCGCGCCCCTATTGCCTGATAGACTACTTCCCCCGGGATTTCCTCATCGTTATCGATGAATCTCACGTCACCATCCCGCAGATCCGGGGCATGTTCGAAGGAGACAAGGCGCGCAAAGCCGTCCTGATAGACTACGGGTTCCGCCTGCCTTCCTGCCAGGATAACCGCCCTTTGAAATTCGACGAATTCGAAGCGCTCGTCAAACAGGCGGTATTTGTCTCCGCCACGCCGGCGGAGTTCGAGATAACCAAAAGCCGGGGCACAATCATCGAACAGATCATCCGTCCCACCGGACTGATCGATCCGGAAATAATCATCCGGCCGTCCAAAGGACAGATCCACGACCTGGCCGGAGAGATCAAATCCCGCGCGCAGAAAAATGAGCGCGTGCTGGTAACCACTCTGACCAAACGCATGGCCGAGGACCTGACCGCATTCCTCCAGGAGAAGAAACTGAAAGTCAAATATCTGCATTCCGAGATCGAAACCATCGAACGCTCGAAGATACTGCGCGACCTGCGCAAAAAAGAATTCGACTGCCTGGTCGGGATAAACCTGCTGCGGGAGGGGCTGGACCTCCCGGAAGTCTCCCTGGTCGCCATCCTGGACGCGGATAAAGAAGGATTCCTGCGCTCGGCCACATCCCTGATCCAGGTCGCCGGCCGCGCCGCGCGCAATCTCAACGGCCGGGTAATCATGTACGCCGACACCGTGACCAGATCAATGAAACAGGCCATCGCTGAATCCAACCGGCGCCGGGTCATCCAGTTGCAATTCAACCGGACCAACGACATTACCCCGCGCAGTATACAGAAAGAGATAAAAAAGGGGATAGAGGATATGGCTGACGCCGAAACATTCGTGGCCGAACTGACCGGCGAAGCCAGAGATGAATACGAACTTAAAAAATACATCGCCGAGCTGGAATACGAGATGGAACTCGCAGCCCGCAATCTCGACTTCGAGAAAGCGGCCGGCCTGCGCGACCGCATCAAATCCCTTTCCCAAAAACGCCTGCTGTGATAGAATTAATCTATGCTACTGGCGATTGACGTAGGCAACTCTAATCTTACTTTCGGCATTTTCAAGAAAAACAACCGGCCGGTTTCCCGCGCAAGCGCTCCCACATACCCGCTGCGTTACGGACAGTGCCTGGCCAAACTTTTCCGCCGTAGCCCCATTGACGCGGTCATCATCTCCAGCGTAGTGCCCGCCGCCACGCAAGCCCTCAAAAAAGAGCTCAAACACTTCTCCGGCGCCAGAGTGCACTTCCTGGGCGGCAATCTTCAGGTCCCGATCAAGAACAACTACCGTTTTCCCGAACAGGTCGGCCAGGACCGCCTGGTCAACGCTTATGCCGCAGTCAAGCTGTATGGCGCGCCGGCAGTAGTAGTCGATTTCGGCACCGCGATCACCTTCGACCTGATCTCCCGCAGGAAAGAATACCTCGGAGGGTTGATCCTGCCCGGAATGCGCATCTCGCTGGAAACCCTCGAAGAAAAAACCGCTCTGCTGCCGAAGATCCTGCTTAAAAAACCTGAAGAATTTATCGGCCGCGACACCGCCAACAGCATGTTAAGCGGGATCGTCTACGGTTACGCCGCTCTGACAGACGAACTGACCGCACGGATCAGGAAACTCCTGGGAACCGCCGCACCCGTTATCGGCACCGGCGGCAACATCAAACTGATCGCGCCCTATTGCCGGCGCTTTACCACCATAGATATGGACCTGACCCTGAAAGGACTCAAGCTGATCCACGACGGCGTGGAATAACACCTGTGATGAAAATGCGGAGGACATGATGGCGAAATACCCGGAAATCAAAGTTACTGAACTGGACCCCAAATCATTTATCGAAACCAAAGCGAAAGATATCTCGAAAAACGTAGGGGAGGGGACAGCCATCAACGCCTTATCCGGCGGCGTGGATTCTTCCTGCGTCACCATGCTCGGCCATAAAGCCCTGGGCAACCGGCTCAAAACGTACTTCATCGATAACGGCATCATGCGCAAGGATGAACCGCAGCGTATCGCCGCGATTTTCAAGGAACACGGAGTCAAAGTCGAGATCATTGACGCCAAAGAGAAGTTCTTCGCCGCGCTCAAAGGCATTACCGACCCGGAAGAGAAACGGGAAGCCATCACCCAGACCTTCTACAAAGATGTATTCAGTAAGCTGGTCAAAGACAGCAAAGCGAAGTTCCTTCTGCAAGGCACTATTCTGACCGATATTGAAGAAACGGCCGCCGGCATCAAACGCCAGCATAATGTATTCGAGCAACTGGGCATCGATCCCCAGGAAGCTTTTGGTTATAAGATCATTGAACCGCTGGTAGAACTGCGCAAAGACGGGGTGCGCAAACTGGCGGAAGCAGTAGGGCTGCCCAAAGAAATCTTCGAACGCATGCCTTTCCCCGGCCCGGCTCTGGCAGCCCGGGTCATCGGAGAAGTCACCCCGGAAAAGATCGAAACCGTGCGCCTGGCCACGGTAATCGTGGAAGAAGAACTGACCATCACCGGCGCTTTCCAGCACATGGCTATCCTGCATAATGACAAGGTAACAGGGATGCGCAATGGAAAGAGAGAGTTCGGCTACCAGATCGAAGTCCGCTCCTGGGACAGCGTAGATGCCAGAACAGCCAAACCTACCAGAATATCCTATGAAATCCTGGAAAAACTGGCCAGCCGCCTGGTCACTGAAGTTCCGGGCGTGGTGAGTGTTACCTACAACATCACCAACAAACCGCCATCAACAATGGAAGCGATCTAAAGACCATTCTTAACCCTTTCCCGGCACCTTCAGGGTAGAAGTAGCACAGGCCGGGTTCTCAAGCCGCATCCCAAGCTTGCAGAACCCGGTTTGTCTTTCCTGGAGCCTCTTAAGCCCACTATTGTGATAAATTTATCTTGACAAATCATAATTTTATCTGTATACATATGATTATCGTAGACATGTCAAAAAAGGTGGTGAGTATGTCCAAAAGCAACGAGATTCTTACAGCAAAAGAGGTAGCCGATTACCTGCACATTCACCCTCTTACCGTGCATCGCTATGCGCGCGAAGGAAGAATTCCTGCTTTTAAAATCGGAACTGACTGGAGATTCCACAAGAAATACATCGAAACCTGGATCAAGCAAAAAGTGTCTTCTAACACCATGGAATCGAAAAAACAGGGCAAGAATCTATTGGGAACCGCGCGGCAAGAGGATAAATGAAAACATTTGCCTTCTTGTTTCACCCCACCAGCATGCGCCAGGTAAAGCATTTCTGGCCGATCACCACCATACTTCCGGATTCTGTCGTTCCCTCATTCCTCAAGAATAAAGATTTTAAAGTACTCCATATCAAAAAGTTCAAATCCGCCTCCGGCAAGGAAATCCAGGGTTTTCTGATCTGCTGCCCCATGTCGCCGGAACAGATTTTTGAAACAGATGAAGAAACCATACTGGATAAGATCGTTTCCGCGGGATACCTGGCGCGGAAGCTAGAAGCCCAGATCATGGGGGTATCCGGTTATTTTTCGGCTGCAACCGATAAAAAACCCATGATCTACAAACATGTCAAAACCGCCATAACCAGCGGCAGCAGTTTCAGCGCCTGGTCAATATTTGAAGCGCTTTATCGCACGGCCAAAGACAGGCATCTGCATTTAAAAACGGCGACCCTGACCATTTTCAGCCCGACAAACACCATCAGTTCGCTCTGCGCCAGAAAGCTCGCGGACCACGTGGGCAAGATCATTCTCTCGGGAGGTCCCACGGAAAAACTCGATTCCCTGCGTGATCTGCTTAGAAAAACGAATACCATCCCCATAGAAATCGAGCAAGACACGCCCAAAGCGATCAAACAGGCGGATATCATCCTGAACTCTTATAATGGCCCCAGTGTGCTGTTCAATATGAACGACGTGAAACCCGAAACGATACTCTGCGACGCCGCGGTATTCAAACATGTGGCGGAAAAAGCCAGACAACGCAAAGATCTGACCGTGCTTGACTGCGGAATCATCAAGCTGCCGCTCGGCCAGAAAATCAGCCTGCATCAGGGGATCCCGGACCACGCCATTTACGCCCCCATGGCTGAAGCCATGCTGCTGGCGCTGGAAGACAAATGCGTGAATTTCTCTTTAGGAGAGAACGTCAACATGGATAAAATGGAAGATATCGCCAATATGGCCGCCATGCACGGGTTTGAAATCGAGATTCCGGATTAACAGCTAAGCTACTATCATACCCATGTGGTATTTTATCTTTAGATTCACCTCTAATTTCGTCCTCCGGATATTTTTCCGCCTCAAGGTGGAAGGTATCGAATATCTGCCCAAAAAAACGAACTTCATCATTGTCTCCAACCATACCAGTTTCCTTGATCCGGTAGTTATCGGCGCCTGCATCCCGCACAAAATCTATTGCATCGCTCTTCGCGACTTGTTCAAGGATCGTTTTTTTCGCTGGGCTTTCCGCAAACTTGACGCTCTACCCAGCGGAAGTTCCGCTCCCATTGCCATCCAGCTTCTGCGCGAGAATAAAAATGTCGGTTTATTCCCGGAAGGGGGGATCAGCCGCAACGGACAACTCAAGGAATTCCGAAGCGGCGCGGCGGTATTGGCTTATAAAACCGGCCGCCCGATCGTTCCCTGCGCCATAAGCGGAACCTTCCAGGCGCTTCCTTTCGGCGCGCGCATACCTCGCCTGGTGCGCATCAGGGTGAAAATCGGAAAACCGGTCTATCTTTTGAAGGAATTTGATGATATAATTGATGACATAAAGCTGCAGGAGGGTATCAACAGAGTCAGAACTACCATCTCGGAGATGCTTAATGCAGAATAACGGTCTGGTGGAAGTAAAAGTCTGGCGCATCATTCCCAGCGAAAAATGGCGCGTTATCAGACTGCTCACCAAAATTTCCGATTTCCCCGCCTACATCCCCAGCATCAAAGAAGCCAGCATCATTCATAAAGTCCACAATACCATCCGCACCAGATGGAAGATACAGCTGGATAACATCACCATCAACTGGATCGACGAAGAAACGCTGGTATTGAAAGAAAACAGGATCTATTTTCGCGCCCTGGAAGGAGACCTGCAGGATTTCAGCGGCGAATGGCGGTTCGAGGACCATCCGGACGGCACCCGCATCGCCGTCGATATTACTTTCAAGGTGGGCATCCCGGCGATTAAAGAATTTGCTCAGGGCTATCTCAAAAAACTGGTCACCCGCAATTTCGAGGCCATACTGGAAGGGCTGGAACACCGGCTCATCTCGCTGCGTTATTCCAGTTACAAAAAAGGCAACACCGACAAACTCGCCGGCGTCGGCCTGGTCGGCCATCCGTATAATCTTAAACATCTGGAAACCTGTTTCAGCATGCTCAATCCGCAATTCACCATGCCGTCGCCTGAATTCATCAGCCAGCTGTTCCATACCAGCCCGTCGTTCAAACTCTACGATTTCACCGATTTCCGGTCCGCATCCGGACAGACGATCAACGGCTGTTACATTATGGCGACCTTTATGCCGGATATGCTGGAAAAGGATTCCTGGGCCGTTCTTTCCAAGGTCGTGCGCGCCTGCAAAATAGCCGAAAAACACGGCATGGGTATCGTCTGCCTGTTCGGATTTTCTTCGATCATTCTGCAACGCATCGAGCACGATTTCAGCCAGGAACTGGATATCCCGGTAACCACGGGCAATACCTTTACCGCAGCGATGATTATAGACGGCGTGCTCAAAGCCGCCGCGGCGCAGAACAAAGACCTGCATAACCTCAAGATGACCATCGTGGGGGGAGCGGGGGACATCGGCAGCGCCTGCAGCCGGGTTTTCGCGGAAAAAGTCAAACACTTGACCATTACCGGAGTCAAAAAAACCAATTTGACCCGCGCCCAGGCTGAATTGAAGAAAAAACACAAAGCCGCAATCGCGATATCTACCGATAACCGGGCTGCAGTCAAAGATGCGGACATCGTCATCGCGGTAGCCAGCGCCACCGCGTCATTCCTGGACCTCACATGGTTCAAATCCGGCGCAATCGTCTGCGACGCCGGTTACCCGCGCAACGTTCACCATGAAGAGAAAAAAACGCGCGAGGATGTTTTTATTTTTGCCGGCGGACTGGCCCGGACGCCATCGCCGTTCTGTTTCCCTGTCGACCTGGGACTGCCGTCTCAAAACACGGTGTACGGCGCGTTTGCCGAAGGCATCATCCTCGACCTGGAGAAACGATATGAGAGTTTCTCTTCGGGCAGGGGGAACATCATGCCCCAGAAAATAGAAGAGATCCGCGCCCTGGGCGCAAAACATGGATTTACCGTGAGCGATTTTTTCTGGGAGAATAAACAGATCGAAACGCACACATGAATGTAAGCCTGGAAGCGGTTAAAACGATCCTCGGTATCAAAAGCCGCGGCTGTCTCAATACCCGGGACATGGCCAGACGGCTCAAAATCACTTTTCTGCCGCCGGCGCCCAATGCCAGCGCGGTGCTTCTGGCGTTTGCCCGCGCCCTGCAGAAAACCCTGAAAGGGCTGGGCGCGCAGATCATCCCGTTCGAGCAAAGTTTCACCATGATCAAAGATGTGGGTAAAAAGATCCGCCCGGGAATCGTGGTCTTCGCCACAGGCGATTGCGAAACCGGAAAACTGCCCATTGACTATACCTTCAGTTTCACCAATAATCCCATCGTCACCATTCTCGACCGGCCGCAGGAACTTCAACCGCACCTTTCCGGACGGGAATTCATGCAGATCGGACTGCGCCTGTTCACCTGGCATATGAGCAATGTAATCATCTGCGTCGATGCGCGGGAGTGGATGATGTTCAGCTTTAACGGGTTTTCATCATTCTACCCGGCTTCCGGGCCGTTCAGCGAATACATTCTCTCGGATTTCGTACCCAAGATCGCCACCCGGGTATTCCCGCCCCAGTTGCAGGATTTTAAGTTGATCAAAACGCATCTTAATTTCATGGATACACAGACGTTACAACCGTTCATGAAGGATATCGTGGAAAGCGGCCCGGCGTTCGCCGCCAGCAATCTATTCTGGCCGATGAACCGGTTGGATTCATTCTCCTACCGCAACGATTTCTACAAATGGGCCGCCAGCCTGCACCTGGATGAGCGTTCCGGCATGAGTTACGGCTTTATCTGCCGCCAATTGCCGGTCAAACTGCCCGTTCCCGTTGCGTACCAGGATGCAAAAACCATCACCAACGGCAAAAAAATAGCGCGGGACCTTTTTTTGAAAGATCAGCAACTCTATCTGGCTCTGGATATACAGCGCAAAAAATTTATCCTGGAGATCCCGCAGGTCTGGGTACTGATGTCCCGTTCAGGATCGGAAAAAACCCGGCTTGATCCTTACCGCGATATCCTCAAAGTCGGACTGGCCAACGGACAGATGTATATGGAGATCCCGCCGGGAATAGATATTACCGAAGATTATAAGCCGTCGTTCGATACCCGGGTAATCTTATCGCATTGCGTTGCCAACGCCATTTATGCCGCGGCGATAAAAGCAACCAACCCCGGGGCGCACTTCCCGCGCATTCTCGAAGAGCGGGGAGCGGCGCTGGTGCACTGGCACGGACAGATACTGCCGGAGCTGATTCCCCTGGGCTGGTTTACCTACGGGACAGAGAATCCGCCGGTGCTCTGTTCCTCTTCACAGGCCGCCATTTTCGCCTTTAAAGGCAAAGAAACCGCCGTCGAGGAAAGCATCTATCTCGGCATTGAATTCCTGGGAGACATACACGTGGAACCCCAGCACGGCATCAACATCTCCTGGGAAACGCTTGTCGGACTGGGGAAGTATTTGTCATCGCATTCGTTGTTTACACCGCCACGGTAAAAACCACGGACGGTATGAACGCCATCAATTATTTTTCGATCAGTTTCCTGCTCGGAGCCCTGGCCTGCTACGTCAGCGGCGTCTGGGTACTTTTTAAGAACAGCCGTTCTTCCGTCAATAAATCCTGGTTCTTGCTTTCCCTGACTGCCGGCACCTGGAGCGTAAGCCACTTCATCATGGCGGTCACGCCCGATTACAATCTGGCCTGGCGGTTCGCTTACATTCTCTACGCCAGCGCAATCCTCATTCCCGTCTGCTACCTGTATTTCGTTTTCGCCCTCTTGAACGCCGTTTCCGGCCACAAAAAACATTTACTCCTGGCCCTGATCGGCAGCGTGATCTTCTTGAGCCTGCTGTCCAGCCACTGGTTCATCAAGGATGTGACCGCGAAAGCCATGTTCAGATTCTATGATGACCTGGGCCCCCTGGCCGCGCTCTTTGTGGCGTATTTCGCGGTTGTGCCCACGTATGGGCTGCTGCTCTTGCTGCGATCAGCGGGCACAAAAGGAAAAGAAAAATTCCTCCAGATCCAGTACGTCGCCATCGCTTCGTTATTCGGGTTTATCGGGGGAGGGAGCACCTTCGGCCTGGCCTTTAATATTCCCCTGCTGCCGTACCCGATCATCCTGTTCGTTTTTTATCCGCTGCTGATCACTTTTGCCATTCTGCGCTACCGGCTGATGGCGATCAACGCGGTCATCACCCGCACCGGGATATTTACCGCCGTCTACGCAATCGTACTGGGCGTCCCGCTGGTGCTGGTGACCATCGGCAAAAACTGGCTGATGCACCTGTTAGGGCCTAACTGGTGGCTGGCGCCGCTGACTCTTTTGATGTTCCTGGCGACTATCGGACCGTTCGTCTACATCAACCTGCAGAAAAGAGCGGAAGCCATTTTGCTGCGCAAACAACGCGCTTACCGGGAAACGCTGCGCTCTGCGGCTGCAGAAATGACGCGCATCCGCAACCTGGAACAACTGACCGAGTTCATTTTCGAGACTATCGCCGAAACCATCCACGTCTCGCACGCAGCGCTCTACACCTGGGATACTCCGAAAAACTCTTTTATACTCCTGGCCGGTCATCATATGTACGCCGACCAGCCCCCGGAAATCGCACAGACCAACCCGTTGATCACCTTTATAGAAAATCTGAAAGAACCTCTGATACGAGAGGAAATCAATCGAAAAGCCGAAGAGAACCCCGGCACCCCGTTCAATGATATCGCGCAGGAGATGCAGGCGTTGAAAGCGACGCTGATCGTTCCCAGCTTCCTGGAAAACCGGCTGGCAAACCTGCTGATACTCGGCGACAAAGCCGGGGGAGATACCTACCAACCGGATGACCTGGCTGTTTTTTCCGTTCTGGCCAACCAGATATCTCTGGCCATCGAGAACGCTGCACTGTACCAGAATATGGAAAACCAGGTCAAGCAGCGCACCCAACAACTGATGGACGTGCAAAAACAACTGGTGCAGGCGGAAAAACTGGCCACCATCGGCACGCTGGCCGGAGGCGTGGCGCACGAGATCAATAATCCGCTGACCGCGATCCTGACCAACGCCCAGATGCTGCTGGCGGTCTGCGAAAACCTTGACGCCGATACCAAAGAATCGCTGGAGATCATCGAAGAAGCCACTAAACGCTGCAAGATCATCGTCCAGAAATTGATGACGTACTCCAAGAAACCGCTGGAAACCACGATGGTGTACGATTTCAATCTGCTGGACGTGATCACGACCGCCGTTTCGTTCCTCAAATTCCAGTTCGAGCAGGATAATGTGAAAACCGTGCTCAACGCTCCTGACAAAAACTACCCGATCCGGGGCAATCATAACGAAATGGAACAGGTGATCACCAATGTGTTGCTTAATGCCCGCGACGCCATCAAACAAATCAGACCGGATGGAACCATCGAAATCGAACTAAGCCAGGATCAAAACTGGGTGAACGTTTCCATCAAAGACGAAGGAGGGGGTATCCCGCAGGAGATCATCGGGAGGATATTCGATCCCTTTTTCACCACCAAAGAAGTGGGAAAAGGACTGGGGCTGGGACTATCCATCTGCCAGTCGATCATCGACAAGCATCACGGCATGATCCGTGTGAAATCGAAAACCGGCAAGGGAACCATCGTCACCATCGATATTCCCCGGGCAAAAAAATAAATCAGATGGCAAAAAAAATCCTGGTAATTGACGACGACGTACTGGTGACCAAAAGCATCGTCAAATACCTGAAAGTCAAAGGGTATGAGGTGGAATCCGCGGACAGCGGCAAAACCGCGATCGCGCTGGCGCAGCGGCTGGCTTTTGATCTGATCGTTGCGGATATCCGCATGCCGGAAATGAACGGCCTGGAAGCTATCCGCAAGATCAGAGAGATCAATTCCCTTCAGGGACGCGCGCATCCCCAAGAGATCATCATTACCGGATACGCTTCTGACGATTTACAAAAAGAAGCGCAGGAGATGCAGGTAGCGGCGTATATCTATAAGCCTTTCGATATCGGGGAATTCATGGCAGCGGTGGAACGGTGCCTGACTTAATGATGCCCGCCGCAGGAACAGGAAGACCCGTGGCATTCGGTTCCCGGAGGCAGGATCTCCACCAGCTCGATGTTGAAGGTGAGGTCTTTTCCGGCCAACGGATGATTGGCGTCCAGAGAAAGCGTGGTGTCGGTGACCTCGGCTATGGTCACCGCAAAAACCTGTTCATCCTGGCTCACCTGCAGTTGCATTCCAACCACCGGTTGAATATCAGCCGGCAGTTGATTGCGGGGGACAGTAACCACCATTTCTTTCTTGTGCGGACCGTAAGCTTCGTCTGAAGGGATGTTCACCGTGCGTTTTTCGCCGATCGACATACCTACGACGGTATCTTCGAACTTCTGGATGAGCATATTTGCGCCGATCTTGAATTCCATAGGCTGTTTGCGTTGATACGAATCGTCGAATACGACATTGTTCTCGATGGTTCCCACATAATGCACTTTGACGGTATCGCCGGTTTTAGCTTTCAACATAGAACCTCCTTCCGCACGAGCGGAACCCTAACGCAATTTGGCCACAGGGCCACACTAACGCAATTCCTTATTAGCGTTAGGTGCGATCTGCGCGGGGGATGGTTAAGTACGAAATACGGTGATTTATAAACGAGCAGTATCCCACACTTTCCAACGCCTGTCCAGGCTTATTACATAAAATTTTCGCTCCGGCGAAAATTGTAACACGAATCCGGGTTTTCTGGTATAATAAGACTCGCAACTCAAACAGGAGCAAGGATATGGAAAAACAGATCCTCATTGTTGATGATGATCATCTGATCACCAAAAGCCTGCAGAAACTGCTTAAAAAAGAAGGCTTATCCGCAACTATTGCCGCTAACGGCGAACAAGCGGTGGAACTGGTCAAAAATCAGGACTTCGACTTGATTGTTTCCGATATCAAAATGCCGGGCATGAACGGCATCGAAACGCTCAAGAAGATCCGGGAACTGCGCAACAACGCCGGAAAACAGCCTATTCCGGAAGTATTGATCACCGGCTTTGTCGAAGAAGCAAGCCTGAAAAACGCCCTGGAGCTCAAAGTCGCCGGATTTATTTATAAACCCTTCAGCACCGACGAATTTATCGGCGCAGTTAAGAAAAATCTCACATGACCCTGAAAGGAAAAACTGCGATTATCAGCGGAGCGACCCGCGGCATCGGCAAAGCCATTGCCCTGGAACTCGCCCGCCAGGGCGCAAAGATCAGCTTTAACTATCTCAAAAGTGTTAACGAAGCCCTGGACCTGGAAAAAGAGATCGCCGCTCTGGGCAGCTGCGCCAAAGCTTTCCAGTCGGATATCAAAGACTTCGGCGCGGTAGCGGATTGGGTCAACAAATCCAAAGAAACGTTCGGCGGGCTGGATATCGTGATCAATAATGCCGGGATCATCCGGGACAAAGCCCTGGCTATGATGGCGCCCGAAGACTGGTTGGAAGTCATCAACACCAACCTTATCGGCACGATCAATTTATCCCGGGCGGCGATCATGACGCTGCTCAAGCAGAAATCCGGACAGATCGTCAACATTTCCTCGGTTACCGGAGTGGTGGGCATGCCGCGGCAAACCAATTATGCCGCCTCGAAAGCCGGGATCATCGGTTTCACCAAAGCGCTGGCCAAGGAAGTTGCGGCGTATGGTATCCGGGTCAACGCCGTGGCCCCGGGGTTCATCGAAACGGATATGGTCGGCCAGCTGAAAGACGACTTGAGAGCCAAACTCAACGCAAAGATCCCCCTGGGACGATTCGGCAAACCGGAAGAGGTAGCCAAAGCGGTACAATTCCTCATCAGCGAACGGGCGGGATATATCACCGGGCAGGTGATCGTGATGGACGGAGGCTTAAGCATCTCATGAACGCGCAACCTGTCATAACCGGGATCGGAGTCATCGCTCCCAACGGCATCGGCAAAGAAAACTACTGGAAAGCCCTGCGCGAAGGAACGTCCGGCATACGGCCGATCAGCGTGTTCGAAACCGCTTTTTTCAAAGCGCACACCGCCGGAGAGATCGCGGATTTCGAGGCGGAGCGATTTCTCGGCTCCAAAGGTCTGCGCAATATGGACCGCAGCACCAGATTGCTGTGTTCGGCTACCAAACTCGCCATTGACGACGCCGGTCTCCAGATCGGCGAAAACAATACCGACGATGTCGGAGTAACCACCGCAACCACCCTGTCCGTCATTTTCAATATTTCTCAATTCACCAAAGACGCCGCGCAGGAAGGGCCGCAATACGTCAACCCGGCGATGTTTCCCGGCACCACGATCAACTCGCCGTCAAGCCAGCTCGCCATCCGTTTCGGGATCAAAGGCTTCAACGCCACCGTCTCGACCGGCTATTCCGCCAGCCTCGACGCTCTGAAATATTCCGTGGATATGATCAAATCCGGCCGCAGCAAAGCCGTGCTGGTTGCTGCCGTTGAATCGCTGTTCTTTCAAACCTTTGTCGGCTTTTATAAACTCGAGTTCCTGGCGGGGATCAAAGGAGAGGAACTATCCTGCCCCTTCGACAAACGTCGAAACGGCATCATCCTGGGGGAAGGCTCATGCGTGTTGGTGGTGGAAGACGAGGAATTCGCCCGGTCGCGCGGCGCGACAATCTACGCCCGGGTAGCGGCTGTAGAAAGCTTCTTCGATCCATTCCGCAGCGGTAAATATAACCCGAAAGCCGTAGGATTGAAACGTTCTATCAGCGAAGCCATGCAGAATGCCCGGCTGGCGCCGGAAAAACTCGATTACATCTGCGCCACCGCCAACTCCGTGGTCCATCAGGATGCGATCGAAACCGCGGTGATCAAAGAGGTCTTCGGCGCGCAGGCGGCGCGCATCCCGGTCAGCGCGACAAAATCCATGCTGGGAGAAACGGTCAGCGCTTCCGGATTATTGCAGATCGCCGCGGGGATCGGCTCGATCCAGCAGGGTTTTATTCCACCGACGATCAATTACCGGGAGATCGACCCGGTCTGCGACCTCGATTACGTACCCAATCAGGCCAGGCAGAAAAAGATCAACACGGTGCTGGTGAACAATTTCGGTCCGGGCGGCAATAACGCCGCGGCCATTATCAGCAGGTAAACGCATGCGTACCGTATTCGCGAGGATCCTCATAACCTTATTCTACGGCGCCATTTCCTGCGCGGCACTCGCGCAGCAGCCGGAGTATAACGGCGATATCGATTATATGAAGAAAACCGGACGACTCTGGGGCATTGCCGAACTGCGCGTGAATGCGGATGATTCCGTTTCTCTGGTAGACGCAAATTACAGCGAAGACGCCGAAAAGCAAATTCCCGGATACGGGTTGTTTTTCTGGCAGATGGCTGAAGGCAACCTGGTAACGCCGGGAGACGATCATAACCAGATCACGCTGCGCAAAGATCAGGCTTGCATGCTCTCGGACGGCCATCACGCATTTATCACCTACACGCTGGTCGGAATAGAAGAGGGGACAGCGTTGATCCGGGTTAAAGAGAGATTCGACGCACGGTCTTTCGGCGACGGCGTCATGGAAACCACTGAAACGTTCAGGATAAAACCCTATAAAATACATGAATAATCATCGCGTAGTCGTCACGGGATTGGGGCCGGTTTCATCGATCGGCGTCGGCAGAAAAGATTTCTGGAGAGCGCTGACCGCCGGCACGTCCGGCATCAGCGAAATCACCGCCTTCGACACTTCCGGTTTCAAATGCCACCGGGGAGGGGAAGCCAAGCCATTCAAACCCGAAGAGTTCATTCAGCAGCGCAAGCTCAAATTCCTGGGCAGGGCTTCGCAGTTGGCGATCTCCGCTGCGCTCCTGGCGCAGGAGGACGCCGGCGTCGGAACGCTGCCCAAAACGCGCACCGGCGTATTCATGGGCACGACCATGGGAGAAAAACCCCTGGAAGAGCTGATCCGCACCTGGGTGCAGGGAGGATTGAAAGACCTCGACCGCATCCGCATACTTCAGGCTTCGGTGAACAACCTCTCGGCAAATGTAGCGTTACACCTGAAAACCCAGGGGGCAAATTACATGTTTCCCACCGCCTGCGCCGCCGGCAATTACGCTATCGGCTACGGCTTTGACCTGATCAAAAGCGGCGAACTGGACTTTGCCTTTGCCGGAGGGGCCGACGCGTTCTTCTATGTCGCTTTCGTGGGATTCCAGAGTCTGTACGCCATGGCCCAGGACCGCTGTCAACCGTTCGACAAAAACCGCAAAGGCATGATGCTCGGCGAAGGAGCAGGCATACTCCTTCTGGAAAGCCTCGATTCCGCGGTAAAACGCAACGCCAGGATCTACGCTGAAATCCTCGGATACGGATTGTCCTGCGACGCTTACCACGCCACTGCGCCGGATCCCAGAGGTGTGACCAGAGTCATGGAAAAAGCCCTCCAGGAAACCGGGTTGACCTACAAAGATGTGGATTTCATCTGTACGCACGGCACCGGCACTCCCACCAACGACAAAGTGGAATGTCTTGCCATCAAAAACGTGCTCAAAGAACGCGCGCAACAGGTCCCGATCAATTCGATCAAATCCATGCTCGGGCACCCCATGGGCGCGGCGTCGGCGCTGGAAGCGATCAGTTGCTGCCTGACGGTCAAAGAAGACCTCATCGCGCCGACGATCAACTATGAAACCCCGGATCCCGAGTGCGATCTGGACTGCGTGCCGAATAAAGCGCGCAAGAAGAAAATCAACATCGCTTTAAACAACGGGTTTGCCTTCGGAGGCAACAACTCGTGCCTGGTCATCAAAAAGTTCAAGGAATAGTTTACCAACCATGGAGGGTTAACGTTATGGCGGCAAATTTCGAAGAGATCAAAAAGGACGTCAAAAAGAAGGTCGCGGAGATCACCGAGCTGCCCGAAGACAAACTCAAGGAAGATGCGAAATTCGTGGAAGACCTGGGAGTGGACAGCATGATGGCCCTGGAGATCGTCGCCAGCATCGAGAAAAAATACAAGATCAGCATCCCGGAAGAGGAAATTCCCACCATCCGCTGCCTTAACGACGTTTACGCGATACTGGAAAAACGGATCAAATAATATGGACGCCTGGGATATCGACCGCATTCAGGAGATTTTGCCCCACCGCTATCCGTTCTTGTTTATCGACAAGGTCACCGCTATCGACACTGCGGCAAGAAAAGTCGTCTGTCGAAAACTGTTCACCATCAATGATTATTTCTTCGCCGGGCATTTCCCCGGCAATCCCGTCGTGCCCGGAGTAATCCTGACCGAAGCCATGGCTCAATCCAGCATTATCCTGTTTGCCGCGCTCAAGCCGGAGATCGCCGCCCGGAACCCCATGTATTACCTGGGCAAAGCGGAAGTCAAATTCAAACAGGCCGTATTCCCGGGAGACGCAGTTGATTTCGAAATCGAAGCGGTCAAGATCCTGAACAACACCGGGATCGTGGAAGCAAAAGCCAAAGTAGGAGAGACTGTCGTCGCCGAAGCCAGTATCGGTTTCGGCATCAAACCCAGATCATGAAAAAATCCGCACCTCGCACAATCAGGATGACCCGGCACCGCTCGGCGCACAAAAGGACTGTCCTGCTTACCGGCGCCACCGGGCTGATCGGCTCATACCTGCTCAAAATACTACTGCTTAACGGCCATAAAGTTTTCTGCCTGGCCCGCGGCAAAGCGCAGGAAACCGCCCGGCAGCGAGTGGAGAAAGCCCTCGCGTTCTGGGATAAAAAGGTCCTGTCCAGACACCGCCGCAATCTGGTAGTAGTGGAGGGGGATATTACCGCCGGACCGCGACTGGGATTGAACGCGGCCGTTGCCGCAACCGTGCGCAAGCAAACCGAAGAAATATTCCACTCGGCGGCAGTTACGGAAATCGGGCGGCCGTTGGAAGAGATCCGCAAAACCAACGTACACGGGACAAAAAATTTGCTGGACTTCGCCGTCACCTGCCCGTCGCTGGTCAAAGTCAATCACATCAGCACCGCGTATGTTGCCGGCACCCATCAGGGTATTTTCAGGGAAACAGACCTCGATGTCGGACAGAAGTTCAATACCACGTACGAACAGAGCAAATTCGAAGCCGAACAACTCGCACATTCGTACAGGAACAGGCTCACGGTTGACATCTTTCGCCCTGCCATGGTCGTAGGAGAATCCCGCACCGGCAAGATTTCCCAGTTCAAGAATGTCTATCAATTCCTCAATCTGTGCAAACTCGAACTTTTCGATGCTCTACCAATCTTGAACTTCTCGATAAATCTGGTCTTTATCGATGATACCGTAAAGGCGCTGTACATAATCTCCCAGAAAGCCCCTGGAGACAACAAAACTTACCACATATTCCCGGCGGGAAACGTTTCAATCTCATCCATTCTAAAAAAAGCAAGCGAGTTAATGGAATTTAAAAATCCTCGCAGCATCCAACCAGATGCTTTCAGAACGATAGCGTTAACTCCCATTCAAAAAAATATTCTTAAAAGAAGCGTCATGTCGCTTAACTTTAATTTGAAACTTTCCGGAGTTTTAACGGTACAACTTTTAGGACGCATCGGTTTCAGGTATCAATCTCACGGGATTAAGAAATTAAATTGTTTATTGCTCTATTTAACCCGGAAAAAACGGTGAGGAATAAAAATGGATGTGCTTAAACTGATGAAACAACGAAGCACTACACGACACTATACCAACAAACCGATTTCGCAAACAGCTTTAAAAAAGATCCTCGAAGCGGGTATTTGGGGACCGGCGCTGCATCATTTTCAACCCTGGAAATTCGTAATAATCAAGAATGTGGCTTTGATAAAAAAAATCAATCGCATGGTTGAAAAGAAACTCGAAGACATCAATACGCCCACGTTTCTCCTTTATCCAACCATAAAAACAATGGCTAATTCGAAATTATTGATCTGCGTATATAACACCAAGGATTTCACCGGAATTATCGAACGCTTCAACAAGGAATACTTCAAAAAAGCTGAGCTGGCGGAAATTTCGGCTATTGCAGCGGCAATTCAAAACATGTTATTGGAAGCGGAGAATCTCGGGATCGGAACTTGTTGGCTAGATATGCCGCTTTTCTGTCGAGAAGAAATTAATAAGCTGCTGAAGATCAAGGACGAAATGGTCGCTGTTTTAACATTAGGTTATCCTCTAAGTAAAGGAAAAAGAAGCCCGAGAAAAAAGAATACCGTAGTTACCATAAGCTAAAAACCTATGAATCTATTCAGTTTCTCATCTTTAATAGTCATTATCTCCAGCTTAATACTCATTGTTCTCGTTTTGATAAAAGGCAAAGACAAACGTTTAAGCTATGTTTGGGCTTTGTTTTGTTTTTTCATTGCCCTATGGGGCGTTGGCGGGTTCGGTTTCTCAACTGCAAAACTACCCGACAAAGCTTTCTTCTGGTGGCAGATAGCTCACATCGGTATCATCTTCACTCCAGTCGTATATTATCACTTCGTCTATGCATTCCTTAAACTTAAACAGCGTTATGCTAAATTACTTCTTATCCTGGCATACACCATAGGCATCGCTTTCACAGTGATAAACTTCTTGCCCCGACACGACCTCTTTCTGGGTGATGTACGGTTCTCATTTAACGAATTTTATTTACATTATTGGCCGATCAAAAAGAACATTCTCTATCTTGTTTTTTACATCTTTTTCTACTGGATTTTCCTTACCTACTCGTTTGCCTTGCTTATTCTCCAGTTTATTCATTCAAAAGGCGTTGTTCGAAATCAAATAAAATATTTCATTCTTGCTTCAGTTATCGGCTGGTTGGGACCGCATGGCGTCTATTCCAGTGTCTTTGGCAGTCCCATGTATCCCTTTTCCAATATCTTCCTGGCTATTTATCCTTTTATCATTACTTACGCTGTAATCAAATATCGTCTCCTGGATATTCGACTGGCAATAACCCGCGCTGGACTTTTTATAGCGGTATATACTCTAGTACTGGGCTTTCCTTTTGCTTTAGCCGGCTACTATCGAAACTGGTTTGAAACAAAATTAGCTGCTAACTGGTGGATTCTGCCTATGGTTCTTATGGCCGCATTAGCCACCATTGGACCGTTCTTTTACATCTTCCTGCAGCGCAGGACGGAAGAGAGGTTGCTGCGCGAGCAGAAACGCTACCAGGATACCCTCAAGCACGCAGCGATCGGCATGACCCGTATCCGCAACCTGCGCAAACTGCTTAGCCTGATCGCGCACATCATTACCAAAACCGTGCGTATCCGCTTCGCCGCGATCTATCTGCACAGCGAAGAGAACAACGAATATGCTCTCCAGGTGAACCGCTCGCGCGGGGAACAGCCGGCGCGCACCCTGACCGCCGATCATACCCTGATCACCTGGTTGATCACCAAAAAACAACCGGTGGTCTACGAAGAAGTCAAACGCCAGATGCAGGATTCCAACGACGCCACGTTCAAGCTGCTGGAACAGGACCTGCGCAAGATCAACGCCGCGGTGGTCATTCCCTGTTTCCTGGAGAATAAACTGACCGCTTTTGTGGTGCTGGGCGATAAACTATCCGGGCAGATCTATACCCCCGAAGATCTCAATGTCTTCCAGATCCTGGCTTCTCAAGCCGCGCTGGCGATCGAAAACGCGCAGTTCTATGAAGAAGCGAAAGAGATGCAGGCGCAGATCGCGCAAGCGGAGAAGATGGCTACGGTAGGCACCATGGCCGACGGCTTATCGCATCAGATCAACAACCGTTTTTACGCCCTTTCTTTGATCGCCGGGGACTCCATCGATACCATCAAACTGACCGACACCTCCAAATGCTCCCCCGAGATCCAGGAGATGATCAAACAGATCAACGCCGCGCTGGAACGCATTCAGTCCAATGTCATGCAGGGAGGGGAAGTGGTCAAAGGCATCCTCAAGTATACCCGCAAAGGAGACGAGGGCCTGGAGCCGCTGACTCTCGACCAGGTCATCGACGGAACGATCACCATGGTCCAGTACAAAGTCAAGCTGCAGGAGATCGACCTGGTCCGCAATTATCCCCAGGACCTGCCGAAGATCAAAGGCAACCTCGTGCAGCTGGAAGAAGCGTTCTTCAATTTTATCGATAACGCCTACGATTCCATGGTGGAACGGCGCACGACCTTGAAAGAGCCGGGTTACCGCGGCAAGATCACCGTTACCGCGCGGCCCAAAGAAAAAATGATGGAGATCATCGTGCAGGACAACGGCATGGGCGTGAAGAGCGAGGACATCAAAAAGCTTTTTACGCCGTTTTTCACCACCAAGGTTTCTTCACGCAAAGGCACCGGTTTAGGCCTGTACGTGATCAAGAATATCATTACCGAGACGCATCAGGGAAAGATCAATTTCGAATCGGAGCATAAGGTGGGAACGCGGTTTATCCTTGAGCTGCCGTTAGCGGTCAACGGGAACACAGCGGCTGCGTCTCAATAAAACGCTTAACAAACCGGGGTTTGTGTTGTATAGTGAATAATTGGTTTCTTACGGGGAGGAAATGAACCATGCCGAAAATGCTTATTGTTGACGACGAGGAAGATGTGCGGGAATTTGCCGCGAATTTCTTTCGCAAGCGAAAAATCGACACCCGCACCGCAGGAAGCGGAGAAGAAGCGCTGAATAAAGTCAAAGAAGACCGCCCTGACCTGGTCCTGCTGGATATCCGCATGGGCGGGATGAACGGGATCCAAACCCTGGAAGCGATCAAAAAGCTGGATGCTACGATCAAAGCGGTGATGGTCACCGGCACCCGGCCGGAAGAAAACGAATCCTATAACACCTGTGTGCAACTGGGCGCCTGCGGATACGTGCACAAACCGTTAAAGCTCGAAGAGCTCGAACAGGTGGTGATGAAAGCCCTCAATCCTTAAACCATGTCCATAGATTACAAGAAAGAACTCGAAAAAGCCTCCAAGACGATGATCCTGGTGCATGAGCCTGACACCCTGATCAAGATGATCGTGCGCATGCTCGTCCAGAAGGTCAAAGTCAGCCACGCCAATATCCTCCTGCACAACCACATCGCCGATTCCTATATCATGAAAGTATCCCGCGGCCCGCTGGGATTGAAAGTTCCGGAAGGCTTCACCCGGATGGATAATGATAATGCCCTGATCAGGATATTCAGCGAGGAAAAAGCCACCCTTTTCTCAAGCGACAACACTATCGTTTATCCTAAAGCCAAGAAGATCCTGGATATCCTGGTGAAGAATGAGAACAGCGACCTGCTGCGCGGCGCACTCTATCAGATGGAGATATTCGATGCGGTTGCCTGCGTGCCGTGCTATTTCCAGCATGACCTGCTGGGCATCCTGCTCTTAGGCTCCAAGAAGGACGGAACCGAATTCGAAGCAGACGAAATGCAATTCTTCGTGGCGCTGGCTTCGGATGTCGGCATGGCCATCCGCAACGCCAAGCTTTTCAAAGATCTTACCGACGAACTGGACAAGAGAAAAGCCCTGTTCAAGAACATCACCAAAGCCCTGGCTGCGGCGATCGACGCCAAAGACAATTATACCGGCGGCCATACCGACCGGGTGCGCGAAGTCAGCCAGAAAGTCAGCGATAAACTCAGTCAGAAATACCCCGACCTGATAGACGACGCTTTTTCCGAAGACCTGGAAATCGCCAGCGTGCTGCACGATATCGGCAAGATCGGCATTCCGGAGAGTATTCTGAACAAACAGGGACCGTTGAGCCCGGAAGAATGGAATACGATGAAAGAGCACACGGTCATCGGCGAAAAGATCCTGGAATCGATCCAGGAACTGGAAAACTGCGTTAAAGGGGTAAAATACCATCACGAACGCTACGACGGAACCGGGTATCCCGAAGGCCTCAAAGGCGCCCAGATCCCGCTGATCGCCGCGATAATCGCGGTAGCCGATTCCTACGACGCCATGGTCTCGGACCGGCCCTATCGTAAAGGGCTGCCCCAGGAAAAAGCGATGGACGAGATCGAGAAACTAGCCGGCAAGCAGTTCCATCCGGATGTTGCCGTAGCCATGGTGGAATTGTACCGCGAAGGGAAATTGTAGCATGCTCAAGAAAAAAAACGTCGTCCTCATGTATATTTCGGAGGTATCCGGCCATCACAGCGCGACGCTGGCGATCGAGAAAGCGCTGCACACGCTTTCTTCGAATATAGAAACGCTCAATATCAACGCTTTCAGATATACCAATCCCATTTCGGAAAAAGTCGTCAACCAGATTTATACTACGGTGATCAAACGCACCCCGATGATCTGGGACCTGATCTACGACAATCCCACGGTCAAGGAGCGGCTGGAAAAGATCAAGGACGCCATACATAAGATGAATTCCAAGAAATTCCAGCGGCTGTTCGGGAAATTCCATCCGGACGCGGTCATCTGCACCCAGGCATTCCCGTGCGGGATGGTGGCGGATTACAAGAAGATGTATAACGCCCATTTCCCGCTGATCGCGGTCCTGACGGACTACGTACCGCACTCCTACTGGATTTATGACAATGTCGACTTTTACGTCGTTCCGTCGGAGGAAATCGGCCACCGGTTGATGCTCAAAGGAGTGCCGCCGGAAAAGATCAAACCGCTGGGCATACCGTTCGATTTCAAATTCAACGCCCCGGTAGACAGGCACAAAGTGTACGCCTCCCTGGGACTTGACCCTCGCGTGCCGACCATGCTGCTGATGGGCGGGGGGCAGGGGCTGGGTCCGATCAAATCCATCGTCAAAGCGCTGGAAAAAGTGGAGATGGATTTCCAGGAAATCATCGTCTGCGGCGTAAACAAAAAGCTCTACTCGTCTTTGCAAAAGAAAATCAAGAAATACGGCAAGAAGATCGTCTTGCTCAAATACGTCGACAATATCAACGAGCTGATGACGATCTCCCAGCTGATCGTCACCAAACCCGGCGGGATCACCACGTCGGAAGCGCTTTCCAAGAAACTGCCCATGTTGATCATCAAGCCGATCCCCGGACAGGAAGCCAGCAATACCGTTTACCTGACCGAGAAGAACGCTGCGATCAAAATCGACCATCCGCGGCATATCGACCTGGTCGTGCAGGACCTCTTCGAACATCCCCATAAAATTTCGCAGCTGTCCGAATGCGCCGGCGCGTTGAGCAAGCCCAATGCCAGCATGGATATCGCCAAACTGATACTGGAGGTAGCTTAGTCCGACATGTACAGCTATTCGTTATTCAAGATCGGCCAATCCATCGCGTTAAGCCTGCCGCTTAAGTTGTGTTATGCGGTCGCGACATTCTTCTCGGACGTGCATTTCATCTTTGCCGACAAGGACCGCGCGGACACCTGGGCGAATTTAAAAACGATCTTCCCGGACAAATCCGACAAAGAATTGCGCGCGATCCGGCTGAAGATGTTCCGGAATTTCGCGAAATACCTGGTCGATTTCTTCCGCTTCCCGCTGATGAATAAAGCCTTTATTGAAAAAAATGTGCGGGTGGAAAATATCGAGTTCGTCAACGAAGCCATACAGAAGAAAAAAGGCGTGATCCTGTTAACCGCGCATATCGGCAACTGGGAACTGGGAGGGGCGGTGATCGCGCAGATGGATTATCCTTTATGGGCAGTGGCCCTGCCGCACAAATCCGAAGAGATCAACGCGTTTTTTAATTCCCGGAGGGAGAAAAAAGGGATCCAGGTGATCCCCTTCGGCAAAGCTGCCCGGACATGCTTCAAGATCCTGCTGGAGAACCAGATGCTCGCGCTGGTGGGCGACCGCGATTTCAGCAACGACGGCGGAGAAGTGATCACTTTTTTCGGGAAAGCCACGTACCTGCCCAAAGGACCGGCGGTGCTGGCGCTTAAAACCGGGGCGGCGATCGTGCCGGGATTCATGGTCCGCAATTCCGACGACACCTTTACTTTGCGGTTTGAGAGAACGGTGGAAGTCGACCGTCAGCAATCGATCGAAGAAGTGATCAATAACTACAAAAAAATCATCGAAAACTACATCCGCGCCTACCCGGACCAATGGTTCATGTTCAAAAAATTCTGGATCGAATGAAAATCTGCGTTATTCTCCCATCGCACAATGAAGAACAAACCCTTGAAGAACTGATCCATCAAATCCGCCGGTTCAACCTGCCGGTCGTGGTCATTGATGACGGTTCAACCGACAATTCTCTCGGAGTCGCCCGAAAAACCGACGCCGCCGTCTTGAGCAACGGGAGGAACCTGGGCAAAGGCGCAACCCTGATCAAAGGATTCGAATACGCCATGCGCAACGGTTTTGACGCTGTGATCACCATGGATGCCGACGGACAACACCTGCCTTCCGACATTCCGGCTTTTTTGCAAGCCGCGGCAGAACCCCGTTACGGCATCGTCATCGGCAACCGGATGGCGGCAGTCAGGAACATGCCGATGGTACGCGTCATCACCAACACCTTTATGTCCTGGATGATCTCCAAAATATGCAAACAGCGCATTCCTGATTCACAGTGCGGATTCCGCCTGATCAAGAAGGAAGTGCTCCAGAAAACAAAATTGAGCACGCGTAAATTCGAAACCGAATCGGAAATATTGTTTGAAACCGCCAAGCTCGGTTTTGTCATTCATTCGGTCCCGGTCAAAACGATCTACAGAAGCGAAAACAGCCATATCAATCCGATCAGCGACACTATTCGTTTCTTCAAATTCGTGCGGCGGTATAAAAAATCCCGTTAGTATCTCTGGCTCATCATGGACTACCCGGCGCTACGGAAACAAATGGTAGAGGAACAGCTGATCCCGCGAGGAATTCAGGACAAACGGGTGCTGCAGACATTCCTGAAAGTAGAGAGACATCGGTTCGTGCCGGCAGAAGCGCGGGAAAAAGCCTACGGGGATTATCCTTTACCGATAGGCGAGAAACAAACGATCTCGCAACCGTATATGGTAGCGCTGATGACCGAATGCCTGCAGTTGCGGGGCACGGAGAGGATCCTGGAGATCGGCACCGGATCCGGATACCAGTCGGCGATCCTGGCGGAGCTGGCAAAAGAAGTTTACACTATCGAACGCCACGCGCTGCTGGCAGAACCCGCGCACCGGCTGCTGCGGGAGATGGGCTATAAAAACATTTCATTCAAGGTCGGCGACGGGACGCTGGGCTGGCCGGAGCAAGCGCCATTTGACCGCATCATCATTACCGCGGCAACCGCCGAAGTTCCGGACCCGCTGTCGAAACAGCTTACCGATGACGGATTGATCGTCGCACCGATCGGAGAACTATTCAGCCAGACACTGACCGTTTTCCATAAGGACCACGGGCAATTGCGCGGCGAGAGCTTTACCAGCTGCGTATTCGTTCCGCTGATAGGCAAATTCGGCCTCCAGCACTAAGGGAGACGCTTTCCCTTATTGATTACAGCACAGAAAGTTACAAAAATATTCTTTATCAACCAATTTCTAACTTGCAAATAATATTTTTGTAAATTGCTGCGCTGCATGCGAATAGGGAAAGCGTCTGCGGATATGATACAGGTATATACGGGCAACGGAAAAGGGAAGACTACTGCGGCGCTGGGATTGGCTTTGCGAGCGATCGGAGCGGGGAAGCGCGTTTTTATCGGACAGTTCATCAAAGGCCGTTGCTACAGCGAAATCACCGCGCTCAAAAAAATCAGAGGGATCACCCTGGAGCAATTCGGCAGAGGTTGTTTTATCCGTTCACAACCCCGGGAGAAAGATATCGCTCTGGCGCATCTCGGCCTGTGCCGGATCGATCAGATCATCGCCTCAAAAAAATATAACCTGGTTATACTCGACGAAATCAACGTGGCGATGCGGCTCAAGCTGCTGCGCACCCGCGACGTACTCAACCTGATCGATCATGCGCCGAAATCAGTCGAACTGGTCCTCACCGGCCGGCATGCGCCCCGGCAGATCGTCAAAGCCGCCGACCTGGTCAGCGAAATCAAAGAGATCAAACACTATTACCGGCAGGGGATAAAAGCCCGCAAAGGGATCGAGCACTGATGAAGGCTCACGCCGGGACCAAAAATTAACTTGACACTACCGGTGGTAAGCCTATAATGAAATTCCACACCCACTTGTAAGGAGGATTAAACATGTTAGCATTGAGCTTGATTCTTATCGGCGTACTTTTACGCTTTGTTCCCCACGCACCGAATTTCGCTCCTGTCGCCGCCATCGCTTTATTCGGCGGAGCGTATTTAAATAAGAAACAATCGTTCTTCGTGCCTTTACTGTTGATGATCGCAAGCGACGTCATACTCGGCCTGCACAACACCGTACTGTTTACCTGGGGCAGCTTCGCGCTCATCGCGCTTTTGGGTTACCGCATGAAACAAAAACCTTCAGCCGGCCGCATTGCCGCTTTGTCTTTAGCCTCATCGCTGTTGTTCTACGTCATCACGAACTTCGGCGTATGGCTGATGGGATGGTATCCCCGTACTGCGCAGGGTCTGGTCGACTGCTACGTCATGGCGCTGCCGTTCCTGCGCGATTTTACCGCGGCGACCGTGATATATAGTTTCGCTTTATTCGGCACATACGAGCTGATCGCAAAATTGACCCGCGACGGCAAATTAGCTTCCGTTCTTTCGAAGAAATGAACGTTGTAGGCAAGGGAAGGCCGTGAACTCCTTGAGCACGAGGGGAATTCGGCCACAGTCCCGCTGCTGTAACCCTGCACTCTGGAATCGCTTCTTTCAGAGTCAGAGGCTGAACTCACGTCTGTAAACACCAGGACGGACACAACCACTGGGTAACCGGGAAGGTTCTGTTCAAGCCGCAGGGAAGTCAGAATACCTGCCTTTACGCGTACACGATCGAACACCACACCTGGCGCCGGACCAAGGGTAAAATAGGGGTTACCCTTGACTTCTCATATGGAAGAGGTCAAGGGTTTTTTGTTCACTCACCGGACAAGCAAAGGAAGTCCTGGTTTGATTCCAGGCGCTGCCCAGCAACGGTAAAAGAGGCTATAGCATGCCGCCTTTTAGCCCGGTCTATTGCCTGATCCCGGTAAGTATTCTCTGGGGAGGAGAAAATGGGTACACAACGCGTTTTTCTGGGAATCGCATGTCTGCTGTCCAGTTGCACCTCGCTGTTCGCTTCAACAGGCGCTGATGACGATATCGGCCTGAACAAGATCGTAGTCACGCCCTACCGTTACGAAGAAGAAATTCTCAATACCGCCGCCGGGATCACCATCATCAACCGGCAGCAGATCGAACAATCCAACGCTCAAAGCATACCCGGCATCCTTAAAAGCGAGACCGGACTGGCAGTGCGCGACTGGTACGGTAACGGCACCAAAGTTTCCGTGGATATGCGCGGATTCGGAGAGCGCAGCCCGGAAAATACCCTGGTGCTGGTCGACGGCCGCCGAGTCAACGAAATCGACTTAAGCGGCGTTGACTGGACGCAGATCCCGCTGGACCGCGTCGAAAAAATCGAGGTGGTGCGGGGAGGGAGCGGCAGCGTTCTCTACGGAGACAATGCCACGGGAGGCGTGATCAATATTATCACCCGCACCGGCGTCGGCAAACCCACATGGCACATCGATACCCAGATCGGCAGCTACGATTTCAACAAACAAAGACTCTCCCTGGACGGCGCGCACAACGGCGCCACCTATTTTTTCTCCGCCAGCCGCGAATCCACTCACGGTTACCGCGAAAACAGTCATGCGCGGGCCGGCGATTTCAGTTCCGCCTTTACCTGGGCAGTCAGCCCCGCATTGAATCTGCGCATGAGCAACGGGATACACAAATCAGACTACGGCCTGCCGGGTGAACTTTCCGACGCCGAACTGGAAACCTTATCCCGGCGCGCCTCTAAATACGGCGATGATTTCGCCAAAGAAACCGACGCCTTTATCGACGGGGGAGGCGCCTATGACTTCACCGACTGGGCCCGGTTCGACGTGGGCGCGTCTTTACGCAGAAGAGATATGGACACCTATTGGCGGGTATTCTACGGCGGATTCGGCAGCCCGGTCTATAAAAACCGCATCACTACTACCGGCCTGACCCCGAAGCTGATCATCAAAAAACCGTTCTCTCGAAAAGAAAACACCCTGATCTGCGGCCTGGATTACTACCGCAGCGACTACGCGTCGAACAATTACGATTACGCCGACGTGATCCAAAGCTTCTCCGACATCAACAAAATCTCCGCAGGGTATTATCTGCAGGATGAGTTGACCGTTACCCGCAACATGTTTCTCCTGGGAGGATACCGCTACGAGAAAACGCGCTATGAGTTCGATTACAACAACGCCGGCGGCACAGATCCGCTGGACACCGCGGTCACTCCCGGCAAAAAAGCCTTCAATTCCGGTCTGGTCTATAAATATTCGCCGGACTCCAGCGCTTTTATCAACGTAAGCCGCAGTTTCCGATTTCCCAACCCGGAAGAATATTCCATCACCTGGCCCGCGCACAGCGTGGATACTTCGCTCAAGCCGCAAACCGGCAGGCATTATGAAATCGGGTTCAAGCACCATATCAGCCCCCGGATCAAAGCCGACCTGACCGTATTCAGGATGAACCTCAAAGACGAACTTTATTATGACTATTCCAGTTTTTCCAATAAAAACTACGACAAAACCCGGCATGAAGGAGTTGAGTCGGGATTCGAAGCCCGTCTCGCGGCGCAGGCGACGCTTTTCGGCAGCTATACCTACACCCGGGCAGTTTTTGACGGAGGGGTGTACAATAATAAAACCATCCCGCTGGTGCCGCGCCACAAAGCCAGCCTGGGGTTGCGCTACCGTTTGATGCGCCAGATGGAGTTGAATCTGTCCGGAAATTACATAGGGGAGAGGTATTTCATCAATGACCAGGCTAACGTGTTATCGCGTCTGAACGGCTATGTTACCCTGGATACCAATATTGCCTATACCTTCAAGGATGTGACGGCGCTGCTGGGGATCAACAATCTGCTGAATAAGCGCTACTCGGAATATGCCACCTGTAACACCGGGACCGGCAAAAAGGTTTATTATCCATCGCCGGAGCGCAGTGTCTTCATCAAGATGCAATACAGTTTCTGAAATGCAGCCTGGTTTTCGCTTGACTTTCCCGACAGCCTGCTTTATAGTGGGTCAAAGAAAGGGCCTACCGGATGTTAACTTCGAATAAGATCTTTTTTTCCGCATTGATTCTTTCCACGACGCTGCATACCGCGGTCTTTATCAAAAGTCCGCAATTCAGCCTTTTTATCGCCCCAAAGAACAAACCCATGAAAATAGCGTATGTCAAGGATTCCCAGCTTCCCGTTGAAATAGAAAAGAAACTCATAGACAGGAAGAACCCCCTTAGCCGCCCCAGCATTAAAGTAGCGGATAAACAGTCTTTACCCCAGCCGCTCAAAGACCGCGAAGCGCTGCTAGCCCAGAGCAAACGCCTGATTTCCCAGGAACCGGCCCTCAAACCGCTTTCCATAAAGCCCGATATTATCGCGGTCAAGAAGAGAGTCACCCTGCCGCCTCTTGATATCGCGAAAATGAACAACCCGTCTTATATCGGTTATTACCAGCTGGTCCGGGAAAAGATCCGGCGCGCCGCTTACCAGAATTATGCCCGCACGGAAGAAGGAGAAGCATACCTGACATTCGTCATCACCCAGGAAGGGTTCTTGCGGGATGTCAAACTCATTCCCGAAAAATCGACTCCCAGTTACTACCTGCGGGATATTTCGCTGCGCAGTGTCCGCGGCGCTTCGCCCTTTCCGCCTTTCCCTAAAGAACTGAATTACCCGCAATTATCGTTCAACGTCATTATTTCTTACGAAATCGAATAACGCTGCGGAGCAAAACGTGCTCTCATCGCAGTGCCCCGCATACCCGTGACTGCGACGGTAAACAGAGAAAAAAGCCGACCGGCTTGTCTATTGACATACATAAAATTTATGTTATACTTTATGTATTACAACAAAGCCACGGTCTTTACAATTAACTATGAATAACAAATCAGACCAACGGCTTTTCCCAAGGGTCAAGCTGAAAGAACCGCTGCACTACCGAACTCGAGGCGTGTCCGATTACAACTACACGTTGTTGGAAGACATAAGTCTCGGGGGTCTCGCGTTTCTCAACAGTCGATACATGCCTCCACAGACGCAGTTAACCATGGAAATCAAGCTGTTGTCCAAGGTACTGCGGCCCATCGGAAAAGTAGTCTGGACTTCACCCGTCTCACATTCAGACAGGTTCAAAACAGGCATTTCTTTCATTGAATTCGACGACAATGAAAAGAAATTCCTTTCGGAATATATCACTATGAAAACCCATCAAGAACAAGGAGCGTAACGCACCATGGCTGACGAACAGAAGGCACCAACCGAAGAAAAACAAACGAACTGTCTGGGCTGCGGAAAGCCCCTTAAGAAATTAAGACGGTATTATCGTAACGGTAAGTTATATTGCACCAGAAAGTGCTGGATTAAAGCCACGAAATCCAAGCCGCAGGAAGGTGAGCAGAAATGATAAAACGCGATTTCAAAGAAAGACGCATATCACCCAGAATCAACAAACAGGTGCCCATCAACGTCATCGCCAACGGCTATGATTTCGTGAGCAACACCCAGAACGTCAGCGCGCTGGGCGCATATTGTCATATCGACAAATACGTCCCCCCGTTTACCCGGGTCAAAATCAAAATGAACCTTCCCATACAGGAACGGGGATTACGCAACGACAAGGAAGTGGAGTGCGAAGGCGTGATCGTCAGGACCGAAGACGCTGCCAGCGGCGGATTCAACGTGGCTATTTTTTTCAACCGTATCAAAGAAATGCCTAAAGTCAGGATCGCCGAATATATTAATCAATTCTTACCATAAATTCTCCCCGGGAAGTAGCAACGGCATCCCGAGCTGCTTACTGGAACAATGGGAATCATACAAAAAGCCGATCCTGTTAAACTGATCGCAGGTTTTATCTTCAAGCAAGAAACGCTCTATCTGCGAGCCAGACAACAACTCGTCCGCCGATTTGGAGAAATCGATTACGAAAGCGCCATCCTGCCGTTCACGCTGACCCACTATTACGAGAAAGAATTCGGCGCTGCGCTCCAACGCGCGTTTGTCAGCTTCAAAAAACTCATCCCTTCCCAGAAACTCTCCGAGATCAAAATCATCACCAACAGGATCGAAAGCTCCTTTTGCGAAGGCCGCAACCGCACCGTGAACATCGACCCGGGCTATGTCGACCTGGCCAAGCTGGTGCTGGCTTCCACGAAAGATTACGTTCACCGTATCCATCTCAACAAAGGCATCTTCGCCGAGATCACCCTGCACTACCAGGATAAAAGTTTCCATCCCTGGACCTGGACCTATCCGGATTATCAAACGCAAGAGTATATCCGGATATTCAACCGCATACGGGAACTCTATGCTTTACAGATCAAACAGAAATAACGCCGGTCTCTTGGGCGTGCTGATCGCGCTTACCGCGTGCCTGACGCTCTGCGGATGCGTTACGGTGTACAATCCGGCCACCGAACGCCGGGAGACGCTGTTCATGGATACCGCGGCAGAAGTCGCCCTGGGCAAAGAACTGGACGCCGAGCTGCACAAGAAAATGAAGTTCGCCACCGATCCGGCGCAACTGGCGCGGGTCAGGAACATCGGCCAACGGGTTGCCCGGTATTCCGACCGGCAGGACCTGCACTACGTCTTCCAGGTAGTTGAAGATAAAACCCTGAACGCCTTCGCCGTACCCGGCGGATACGTGTATATTCACAGCGGCCTGGCGCAAACCGCCAATGACGCGGAACTGGCCGGAGTGATCGCGCACGAGATCGGTCATATCGCCGCCCGGCATAGCGTCAAACAATTACAGGGCCTGATGGGATTCCAGTTATTGATGGGTATCGTGACCGGCGCCAGCGGACAACTGCCGGTATCTCAAGCGTTGAGCGTAGTCTTTGATCTGGCCAATCTCGGTTACAGCCGCAAAGATGAACTGCTGGCGGATAAGCTGGCCGTTCGTTACACCAGACGCGCCGGATACAGCCCGCTGGGGATCGTGACTTTTTTCCACAAACTTGAAACTGATGCCGCTCAAAAAGGCCGCAGCGCGCCGCCGGTTTTCTTGAGTTCGCATCCTCCGACCAAACAACGTATCGCGCAAGTGGAAGAGGAAATGCGGAAACGATGACTCCACGCTATCTTGAAACGTATGCCAGCGGACAACTGGCCCGGATCGCCCGACAAGCCACAGCCATGCTGGAATCCTGCCGACTCTGCCCCAGAGAATGCAAAATCAACCGGTTAAAAGGACAAAAAAGCTTCTGCAAAACTACGGATAAAGCCTCGGTTTACAGTTATTTATGCCATCAAGGAGAGGAGCCGCCGGTATCCGGCAGCCGCGGTTCAGGCACGATATTCTTCTCGCACTGCACTATGGCCTGTCACTATTGCCAGAATTTCGAGTTTAGCCAGAAGGGGGGAGGCTCAAAAGAACTTACCCCGTCTGAATTGGCCGATATAATGCTGGAATTGCAGGGGAGAGGCTGCCATAACCTCAATTTCGTTACCCCGACCCATGTCCTGCCCCAGATCCTGAATGCCCTGCTCCTGGCCATTCCCGGGGGGCTCAACATTCCTCTGGTTTACAACACCAGCGGTTATGAGCTGGCAGAACGGATCCGGATGCTCGATGGCATCATCGATATCTACCTGCCGGATATGCGCTACGGGGACAGCGCCATGTCCCGAAAATATTCCCTGGCTCCCGACTATCCCGCATACAACCAGGCGGCAGTCAAAGAGATGTTCCGACAGGTCGGAACAGCCGTTTTCGACCTCAACGGCATCATCGAACGCGGTTTGATCATTCGCCACCTGGTGCTGCCGGGCGGAGCATCCGGCACGGAGACCATAATGCGATTCATCGCTCAAGAGCTGTCCACCGAAACCTACGTCAGCCTGATGAGCCAGTACACGCCATACTATAAAGCCGCAGAGTATCCGGAAATTAATCGCAGGATTTCCCTGCAGGAATACGAAAAAGCGCAGCAGATCATGGAAGAATACGGACTGGGCAACGGCTGGATACAGGAAGCCGGAGGGCTGGAAAGTCTGGCCGGAGTGCATATAAAATCCGTATTCAAAAAAGAATCCGAGGGTACATGAACCCGCATAATCTGGGAGAACTCCTTACCGCCAGCGCAAAACGTTTCCCGCAACGTACCGCGATCATTTTCGGCCGCAAGAAGATCACCTACAAAACCCTTGATGAGACCACCGATCAGATCGCTGCCGGATTAGTGCGCATGGGTATTTCAAAAGGCGATACGGTGGCAGTACTGCTGGACAACTGTCCCGAATTCGTGATCAGCTATTACGCCATTGCCAAAGCCGGCGGCATTATCGTTCCGATCAATTACATGTTCAAGATGGACGAAGCCAGATACATTCTGGAAAACAGCGAAGCCGAGTTCCTGATCACTTCGCGGTTGAATCTGGAAATGGCCGAAGAGCTGCTCATGCGCGTGGAAAGCCTCAAGCATATCATCACCACCACCCGGATCAAAGACAGGATGCCGGACCTGCAACGCATCAAACGCGCGCGCGTCGACGTTCTGGAAAAAGTAGCGCCCAGCTGGGATGATATCGCCGTGCTCCTGTACACTTCAGGCACTACCGGACATCCCAAAGGCGCAATGCTGACGCATTACAACCTGATCGCCAATACCGTTGACTGCTCACAAGCCTTACGCATACTGCCCCGGGACACGTTTATCTGCATACTGCCGTTATTTCATTCTTTTGCCGCAACCGTATGCATGAACCTGCCGTTATTCATCGGCGCCAGAATAGTGATCATGAAATCGCTGAAACCCTTTAAACGGGTGGTCCGGGCCATACGCAACAACCGGGTTTCCATCTTTGTGGGAATTCCTTCGATCTACACCGTGTTCAAGAACATCAAGCTGCCCCGCATATTTCACAGCCCGCTGATCAAACTTTTCAATCCCGTTAAACTCTGCGTTTCCGGAGCCGCGGCGCTGCCGGTAGAAACGCTGCAAGGATTCGAGAAAAAATTCCGCATCCCGCTGATCGAAGGGTACGGCCTGACCGAAGCTTCGCCGGTAGTCACCCTGAACCCGGTCAATGGAACGCGTAAACCCGGATCCATAGGCAAACGTCTCTCCGGACGCATTGACCTGCGTATCGTGGATGAAAAAGGGCGCGATGTGGAAACCGGCAAAATCGGTGAATTGCTGGTCCGGGGCCCCAACGTAATGCGGGGATATTACCAGCAGCTGGACGCCAACCGGGAAACGCTCAAGAACGGCTGGCTGTACACCGGGGATATGGCCCGGTTCGATAAAGACGGCTATGTCTATATTGCCGGCCGCAAGAAAGAAATGATCAATGTGCGCGGCCTGAATGTCTATCCGCGGGAAATCGAAGAGGTCCTTTACCGGCACCCCAAGGTCAAAGAAGCGGCGGTGATCGGTATTGCCGATGAACACAAGGGAGAAGTGCCCAAAGGATTCGTGGTCCTCAAAGAAGGCGAACAAGTCGCTTCCCATGAACTGACGCACTTCCTGCGCGAACACCTGGCGGCCTACAAAATCCCCAAACTGATCGAAGTGCGCGACATACTGCCAAAGAATTCAACCGGCAAGATACTCAAAAGAATGCTCCAGGATGAAGAAAGAAACCAAGAAAGCAATTCAAAATAGGCTGATCCGCTTTTTCAAAGCCCTGTACCTGCGCCTGATCCGGATGAACGATTCCCCGCAGCGCATCGCCATTGGCTTCGGCCTGGGCGCGTTCCTGGGTATTCTGCCGGGAACCGGACCTCTGGCCGCATTGCTGCTGGCAGCCGCATTCCGGGTGAATAAAGCCGCGGCTTTTCTGGGAGGGTTACTCACCAACACCTGGCTGTCTTTTCTGACAATTCTCTTGTCAATCAAAGTCGGATCTGCTATAATGCATTTGCAATGGCAGGAAGTCCAATCCAACTGGCAAGAAATCGTACGAAACTTCCACTGGGCACACCTTTTAGACCCCACAATCCTGAAATTAATCCTGCCGGTTTTACTGGGGTATCTCGTCCTGGCAATAGGCTTTGGTTTACTCATGTACCTGGCTGTTCTAGCAGCCATAACCCTCTTCAAACATGAAAATAAGAGCCGAACTGACCTTCCCGGGCAAACTCAAAGATGATCCCATCCTGTGCAACCTCTGTAAAGAATTCCTGGTAACCATGAGCATCCTGGAAGCCTCATTTTCCACGGATACCGGATGGGCGGTAGTCATCCTGGAAGGCAACAAAGAAGAGCTGAATAAAACCCTGAATTTCCTTAAGACCACCGGGGTGGAAATTCAATCCTCTCAAGAACTGCATTAAAACCTCCCTTCCGACATACCTGAAAAAACCGGGGGAGAGGCCTGTTGATCTGCAGCGCTCTTCACCCCGTTCATTTCCCCACGTCCCGGCAAGATTATTCTTCCCATAACCGGTTACTCTTCTTTAAGAAAACTTTCTGCCTAATTGATTTTGATTTAGTTTTCTCATCGAATTGCACACGCCTGCAATGATCGAATAAAACAAGTAAAAAGAAGTAAGTCAAAAGCGAGTTATTCACAGCAAATTCACTATTGCTGTAACCCCTAAATCAACATAGTCTTGAAGCAAATTCGCTATATTGTGAAGTTAACATAAGATATATTATAGGAAGTAATCAATTTTGGGTTAATAGACGAGAAAATCGTTTCTAAGGGTCTCTTGAGCCCGACTATTTACCTGGTGCTTCTTTCCAGAAATCAAACTGATACGGGTTCTCTTTGATTAACTGCGGATGCTCGTATTCTTTGGCGGGTTTACTTTTCTGCGGCTGATTGCGTGCGCCCTGCTTGATTTCCACGAACTCCCTTAATGACTTCGGCTCCATTTCCTGAACAATCGCGCCTCCCTGGATATGGATAATTTTGCCGTTAACAATGGCATCCGACACGGCCTGGCGCGCCTTTTTAAGGATACGACTAAAGGTCTGCTGGGATATTCTCATGGACTGGGCCGCGGATTTCTGGTCTTTTCCCTGGTAATCCGCAAGCCTCAAAGCCTCTAATTGATCTACCCCCAAAAGCACATAATCCGGCCTGCCGGGCCTGCCCCTGGGGCTGAACAGGCTTATTCTGGGGCTGCCGACAACCATGCGCTTCTTTATAGGGCGGCCACGACGGGCCATTATTTTCTTATGGGCAAACTGACGATCATCCATAAAACCCTCCCGGGACTTAATAATTAATAATGAGTATATACTCATTATCTCGCTTTGTCAAGAGTTCAAAAATAAAGAGCCGGATTGACCAGCGATACCTGTCAGTCCGGCTCTTTGTGATCTATTTACTATTATTTTTTCTGCGGCAAACGACTCCACCCTGTTTCAACTTTTATTCCGTTTACCCAATAAACGCGCGAAAAAGAAGCGGGACCCGTCAGAGATGAAGCAACCAACTTGTCCTTGAGTCCAGCAGGAACCCCTGCATAATAATACGACTTGCCCTCGATTTTAGAAGCAGGCGCCGCGACTTTCTTGGCAGTGCTAACTACCGACGCCGATGCAGAATACAACTTGCCCTCGATTTTAGAAGTAGGCGCCGCGACTTTCTTGGCAGTGCTAACTACCGACGCCGAATATATCTTTCCCTCAAGTTTAGAAGTAGGCGCCGAATCCTTCTTAGCCGCTGCGCCCTTAATACCAACACCCACGCTTACTATGTCTTTAAACTTATTTGCAGGCCCCACATATTCCATTTGCTGAGTCGCAGTGCCGCCAGTTTGCACAATCTTGCTCACAGGCTTGAAATATTTAGAGTTCGCAACTTCCATGGTCGCGCCTTCATAGGAACACCCTGTGGTCACTTTATCCGCGCAATACGCCTGCGACACGCACACCGCAACCAGCAAAACAGCAATAGCTAAAATTCTCATCCCCCCCCCTTTTTTTGCAAAAAACAAACTACCTGCATCAATCTTTTTCGGCAACCAGGTTCGAGGTGACAAAAACCCAATGCTCTTTTCGACCGTGGCTTTCCCGCTCCCCTTGGCGGGCTTTATCGGAAAGATTGCATTCTTAAAAACGACCGCTTGTCAAAAAACGGTTTCAAGACGCAAAAAGCGACGCGTAAAATTTATTCATGAACTCGGGCATCGCATTTCCGCCGTTCTTGGCTTTCGCGAAACTGGCGAAACTGGCAAATACTTCGAACGCCGGCCTGGCATCAGCGACATACTGGCGCGCCTCTTTTATGGCGTCGGCAAAACGGGCGTTCCGCGCGGGATCCATAGCCGCGAGCCGCTGCGTGGCCCGGAGCAACTCGCTATCGGTCCAGGGCCTGCCGCTTTTATCCTGATCATACCAGGCGTGGGCCATTTCGTGCACCGCGCCTTCTTCGCCCCAGCCTGAAGAATTGATTTCCTGCCTGTCGACATGCCAGTGCGCTCCGCCGTCAATCGATGAATTCCAGGTGCTGCGCGCCACAACCAGCGAGACAGTGCGCAAATACGCTTTGGCCTGCTCCGTGAAGCCGTAATTGTCGATCACACCCTGCTTAAAGGACTCACACGCCTTTACGTCGTAATTGCCATGCTCCGAAGGCTTGATCTCTATATCAACGCCGGCGCTTCTGATCGTCGACCCGGAATCGCCGCCAACAACCCGCACAGCGATTGCTTTGTTTGCCTTGCCGCCTTTGGTTATTTCATTCACGGCGTCCGGCTTGCCTGAAGGTTGCTTGACAACGGAAACCGACGTGCAATACAACTTATCTTCAACCCTGGAAGCAGGCGTCGAAATTTTCTTGGCCTCCGCCATTGCCTTACGTATGGTCAAACCTAAGATCGATAAATTATCCGTGGTGGTTGAAGTGGAAAGTCCGTTGGGCTTGACAAAAGTAACGCTTTTGCCGTTTACTGCGGTAATTATTCCGATCCTTGCCCCGTCTTTAAATACTGTATCGCCTTTGCTTATCCCGCCGGCGTACGCATCAACTCCGGCCAGCAACGACAGACAGGCTAAAACAACGATTGCGCGAGCGCATCTTTGCATCCCCCACCCCCTTACATTTTCCCTTCGATGCAAATAAAAAAACCCGGTTGCGCGCTTTTCTTCGGCAACCAGGTTCGAAAACAGCAAAAAGCAAACAAACTTATTTTTCGACCGTGGCTTTCCCACCCCCCCGGGCAGGCTTTATCGGAAAATGTGCATTAAAAATATACACCATGAATCAATACTTTTCAAGGCTCGGCAAATATTTTTTTAAAGCGCTTTCAAACCGATAACCGTGCCCTGTTTCAAACAATCCTCTCACGCAGCCTTCCTTGACTATCCATAGCTTTACGCACAATACAAAATAATTCATTAAACTTCCTCAAACTTAACGCCAGGGTTATTTTGGGTACACACCCAATAACATGGTCCATCTGTAATTAGGCGGCTATGTAAGTTATTTATTAAGAATCGGTTGTGAAAAGCGGGGTTTTGATCTTCTGCTTAGGAGGTGATTGTTCCACGCGGCTAGGGTGTTTTCTTAACCTGGAAGCGCTGAATCGTGCCGCCCGTGTAATCTTCTCTACCGGAGGGTTTCGGCAATTTCATGAAATCCAGATCCTCCTCTGCGGCATTATATCTGGTGGTCAGATCATATTGGATGTCTTCCAGCCTCCCCTGGCCGTCAAAAATCAGGCTATTGAGCCTAGATTCGTGTTTCGGTCCGGCTACCATCTGCGCTTGCGGAAAAACATCTGCCAGCATGTTCGCGATATTCTTCTCTTCACTGCCGAACCTGCCGGTATTGCAGGAGATCAAAATAATACTGCCGTTATCGTTCAGGACATTCTTCTGCTTTTTTAACTCGTCGAAATCACCGAAATCCAGGGTCAACGTCTCATCCGCAGAACCGGACTTACCGCCGAAACGCACACTATCCTGCTCGCCATGCCCGCAAATCATGATCAACTCTGCCGGCTGCCGGCCATCGCCGGTTGCCGAACTTAAAGCCTGCGCGAACTCCTTTTCATTACCGACTTCGTAATACACCACGCGATAATACCCGGAATCCAGCAACTGCCCCCAATATTCCTGCTTATTATTGTATGCGCCGTTATGATCGCTTTTATTACCAATGATCACTGCCAGCGGCCTCTGATCGTCCGCTTCCAGACAATTCTTCAGCACAGCCCGGTAGTCAGCCGATTCGAACCGGGAAAAAGCGAATATTCCCGTATCCTTAACCGCTTTTTCCGCGTCTGCCTGACTGTACCCCTGATTGACCAGGTTCGAAACCAATGCCGGTATTCCCTCTTGCAGGGCTGCATTGTCAAAAACGCCGATTTCCGGTCCCAGACCGACACCGCCAAAGAAAGCCAGAGCGCTATTTTGCATCGCCCCAACCACTTCATTCAAGCCGAAAGTCTTAACCAGATCGCCGGTCATCGCAGTTACCCGCTCCAGTCCGTTTTCATCAAGACACGTGCCGATATCTCCGGGAAGAAACAACGACACATCCCGTTTCTCCAGCACGCCCCGGATCTGCTCCCTGGTGGCGCCCATGGATTCAAGCGAGGAAAAATAATCCAGCACGCCGGCATCGCGGGCTCCCGTTACCGCATTCAGCGAATTCCCGCCGGCCAGATATTCAGCGGTATACCCTTCTCCCGCATACGCGTCAAAAGAAGCGCATAGCTGCTTATAGGTATCTACCCCGCCGCTAGCGGTAATATCCACTACCGAATCGACAAACAGGTCCGGACGGTTTTGCGCAAGATCGCGCCAGTGCTCTGTGCCGGTCTGGCTGGAAGTTAAAAACGCGGACACTGCGGTAAAATTTTCCAGCCCCACGCTGTTGATTGCGCCCATGCGCCGGGCAAAGCGTTCCGGATTGTCGGTAACCAACGACTGCATCCCGGGGGCAGTAAATGTGGTTTTAAGCTGCTTAACGATCGCCGTGGATTGCGGCACGCCGATGGACAAGCTGGCGGACTGTAAAGAAAAATGCTGCTGGGAATTCAACCCGGACAGATTGAGCCCGGAAAATACCGAGCTAAAACTGAACTGGCTGGACGCAGTAGTCGAGCCGGAAGGCGCAATTGATTTCTGCGCGGGTTGCGACCAGGAGCTTTTGAGCAGAGCGCCTTGAGATATGGTTTTGTTCCCGGTAGTCAGAGAAAAATTAGAGTTGGTAGCCGCCCAAACCGGAGCGGCAGTAAAAAAAATAATCAAAAAAAGCGCACTCAACGCTTTCATCAAATCCCTCCCTTTGATCGCAGATACTTGATCCGCTTAAAGATACCTCATAAAAAAGCTCATTTCAAGACCTGCGACGGGCAATGCTGCAAAGGCTTTCAATCCCTAAACGCTGGATAAATAAATAATTTGTGCTATACTTAAGCTATATACTTAGCCCACACGAGGTTAGCACGAGATGGAACTCAAACAAAAACTCGAACTAAGAAAACTGCTGGCCCCGGAACTGCGCCAGTCCCTGAAGATCCTGGCGCTGCCCATACTCGATCTGAAAACCCTGGTCGAGGAAGAAATGCTGGACAATCCGGTGCTGGAAGAATCTTTCGAGCAGGTGCTGCCGGAAAAAAAAGAAAAATCCGACAAAGACGCCGCGGCTGACGCTGAAGGCGATGCGGGCGCCGAATCCGAAGCGGATCACCCCAAAGAGCTGCCCGAAGACCTGGACAAAATAGTCGAAACCCTCTCCCCTGACGATCCCGATAAATCCACGTATGAGAATAACGAAACCGGCAAAGACAACGACGCCAAAAACGATTTCGCCCAGAGCCTCATCACTAAAAAAGTATCCCTGCAGGACGTGCTGCTGCGTCAACTGGGCATCGCCGCGGCAAACGCCGAAGAGATCGCCATAGGCGAAGAGATCATCGGCAATATCGATGAGAACGGATACCTGCGCGCCGGGCTGGAGACCATCGCGGAATCGATGGGCATGGCGGTGGAAAAAATCGAGACGGTTCTGGAATTGATCCAGCAGTTCGACCCGGCCGGCGTGGGCGCGCGTTCGATCCCCGAATGCCTGCTCATCCAGTTGCGCCTGGCCAAAGAAGACGACCCCCTGCTTGAAGCGATCGTGCGTTCCCATCTGGAAGACGTCGCTACCAAGAATTATTCCCGGATCGCCAGGGCGTTGAAAGAACCGCTGGAAAAGATCGAACCCCTGATCCAGAAGATCTCCAGGCTCAACCCCAAACCGGGACGCAATTATTCCACCGAAGACGTGCAGCAAGTCATCCCGGACATCATTATCGAAGAAAATGACGAAGGTCAGCTCAAGATCATCATCAATCACGAGAACATCCCCCGGCTGATGATCTCACGCTCATACCGGCTGATGCTCAAAGACAAGAATCTCGACGCGCAAACCAGGGAATTCTTGAGCAATAAACTGCGCCGGGCGCTGGAGCTGCTCCGGGCGATCAACAAACGCAAAAGCACCCTTCGCATGGTCATCGAGACCATCGTGGAAATCCAGCAGGAAGCCATCAAGCAGGATATCTCGCTTTTAAAACCGTTGACCTTCCGCGAAGTGGCCGAACGCATCAGCATGCACGAATCCACGGTCTGCCGGGTGGTGATGAACAAATACTGTCAGACCCCCTGCGGGGTCTTCGCTTTAAAGGAATTCTTTCCCAGCAAACTAGCTCAAGCTGACGCCAACGGCGAAGCCGTTTCATCGGAACTGATCAAAAGCCTGATCACCGACCTGATCGCCGAAGAAGACAAGCGCCATCCATTGAGCGACGAAGACATCGCCCGCGTGATCAAAGAAAAAAACAGCCTCAACGTCGCCCGGCGCACCATCGCCAAATACCGCGAAGAACTCAAGATCCTCTCCTCCACCTACCGCCGCCAGAAATAAGGGGACATCCTCCACCTACCGCCGCCAGAAATAAGGGGACAGGTCCACCCCAAACAGCTCGTCGAGAAATTTGGACAGATGTGTCCCCTTCGTAGTTTGCTGTGTCCCCTTTTTTATCGATCCAGGAAATTAGCACACCCAGCGGCTTTTTTCGCACAGTAGAATTTTCCCTTTCAGGTCGGTAATGCCTCTGCATTACCTGAAATTCTAAATTCGCTCATAAAGCCGCTGGGTGCGCTATTCTGCAAAATAGATACTAAAGGGGACACAGCATTTTTAAAAGGGGACACATCTGTCGGTTTTTGTCGACGGAGGCTCGGGGGTGGACCTGTCCCCTTAGAGGAGGCTGGAGAAGTAGTCGGATTTGTTGGGGATGTGTTTCTTGAGGGGGATATACAAAGCGTCGGTAGCCAGATCGATCAACTTGTTCATGGCGTCAAGCTTTTCATTATCGAAGCTGATCGGGGAAACTTCCAGAGCGCCCAGATTAAGCACGCCCAGGACTTTTTCGTCAGCGGCAATCGGCAGGATCATCGAGGATTTCAGATACGGCCGGTTCATGTATTTGCGGATACGGTTGTCGGCTACGGCATTATCCACCAGCATCGGCCGGTTTTCTTTCACCGCCATGCCGCTCAACCCCTCCCCTGCCTTAACCCGGATCGAGCGAACCACGTTTTCCGGCAATCCCTGGGAAACTCTGATGCTCATCTCCTGCTTGTCTTTTCCGAAGAGCATAATCGAGCCCAGATCTGCGCCGCTGACCTGTATGGCCACATCCAGCAGCACCTGTAAAAGGTTGCTGAACCGGCCGGTCGCGTTGCGCACAACCTCCTGCCCGAGCGTCATACTCTCATACGCCAGCCGCAGCACGAATTCGCCGACCTCTTTGATCAATTCCACCAGCGACTGCATGCGGGTAAACGAAATCACCCGGGTGGACATGATCGCTTCCCATAGCACCTCGAAATCAACATTCAATTCTTCCGCCAGATGACGGTAATGCTCTTTAGGGCGGCGCATCACCAGCACCACCGGCCCCATCAGGATGTACGCCACCACTTTGCTGTGGTCAAGACGCAGCGGCGCGACGAAATTATGGAATCCCGGCGGACAGGTAAAACTTAAATTTTTATCGACGACGGATTTGCCGCCCAGGAATGTCGGCAGGCACATGGTGCACAAATCCTTGCCGTAAGCGGATTCTTTAAGCTCCTCGCAGAGCGAAAATTGACCGGTAGAAACTGAAAGCAGCTTGCCTTCGGCGTCAAGAGTGCGCAATCCGACCGAAGTGATCGAAGAAAAAGTATCCTGTATCTTGTTCCATTCATCGAGTGGAATAAGTTCCTGGAAGCCGGGCAGGGTATTAGGCGTGAATTTTTCGTTATCTTTCATTGATTGATCAGTCTTTTATTCTTCAATAATCCGTACTTGAGCATCTTCTTATACAGCGTGGTCCGGTTGATCCCCAGAACTTTTGCCGCTTCGTTCCGGTTCCAGTCGACCGAATCCAGCGCCCGTATGATCAGATCCTTTTCCGGCGATCGCATTGCCTCCTTGAGCCTGTACGGCTCGTCTTCGCCTTCCACCGCCGATTTGTGATTCAGGAAATCCGGCAGGTCCTCCGGGGTGATCATCGGCCCTTTGCTCAAAATGATCGCCCGCTCTATCACATTCTCCAGCTCGCGGATATTTCCCGGCCAGTTGTAATTGATCAGCATGGATAACGCCTTGTTGGAAATGCCGTCTATTTTCTTGCTCACGCGCTTGGCATGTTTGACCAGGAAATCATTGATCAACAGCGGAATATCCACCTTGCGATCCCGCAGCGGCGGGATATCGATATTGATGATATTCAGGCGGTAATACAAATCCTTGCGGAATTTCCCTTCCACGATCAGCTTCTGCAGATCCTGATTGCTGGCGGCGACCACGCGCACATCGACCTTGCGGGTATCCGATTCGCCGACCCGCTCGAATTCGCCTTCCTGCAACACGCGCAGCAGCTTTACCTGCAGCGCCGGCGAAAAAGCGTCGATCTCGTCCAGAAAAATGGTGCCGCCGTCAGCCAGCTCGAAACGCCCGACCTTATCCTTGATCGCGCCGGTAAACGCGCCCTTGACGTGCCCGAAGAGTTCGCTTTCCAGAAGCGTCTCGGTCAATGCGCCGCAGCTGACTTCCACAAACGGCTTGCCGCGCTCCATCTCGTTAAAATCATGTATGGCATGGGCGATGAGATGCTTGCCGGTGCCGCTTTCCCCGTGAATCAATACCGTCGAACGGGTACAGGCGATCGCTTCGATCAACGTGTAAATTTTCTGCATCTTCTCGTCTTTGCCCACGATATCCAGGAACTTCTCGCGCTGGACCGCCGAAATCTGCTCCTTAAGCTTGATGTTCTCCTCGATCAACTGCTGCTGCCTGATCAATCGCTGCAACACCAGCCGGATCTCGTTATCGATGATCGGCTTGGTGATATAATCGTACGCCCCCTGCTTCATGGCTTCCACCGCATTCTCGATGCTGCCGTAGCCGGTGATCACGATGACCGACGTCTGCGGATAATGCTTCCTGACCTCCGCAAGCATCTGCATGCCGTCCATTTCCGGCATTTTGATATCGGTAATAATGATATCCGCCACGTACTCTTTAAGCGCCTGCAGTCCTTCCTTCCCGTTGGAAGCGGAGCTGACCGTGTAGCCTTCCAGAGTCAGGAACTCGCTTAACGAACGTCTGACCAGCGGCTCATCGTCGACTACCAGGATATTGATATGACGCGCTTGCTCTTCGGGATTAAACATTCTGCAGGAACTTTCTCGGGATACTGATAGTGAATGCGCTGCCTTCATTCAGGGCGCTGCGCACTTCGATCGTCCCCTCGTAACGGTTAATTATCTCGCGACAGATAGCCAGACCCAGGCCCGTACCTTTATCCTTGGCCTTGGTGGTAAAAAACGGTTCGAAGATGTGTTCGCTTACCTCGGCGGACATTCCCGTGCCGGAATCGCTAAAAACGATCTGTATAAAATCGCCATTGACCCGGGTATCGATATCCAGCGTTCCGCCGTCGGGCATGGCGTCCAGCGCATTCTTGATCAAATTGATGAAAACATGCGATAATCCCAGGTCAAGCAGCCGGACATTCAACATTGCGAAATTTCTGTTCACCTGCACGCCCTCGTTGATCCGATCGCTGAATACCGATAAGGATTCTTCGATCAGGTCATGCACGCTGATAGGCGCGGTGTGGCGGTGGCTGTTGTTGACCTGATGCGAAAACTGCAGCAAAGACTTGGTAATGTTCTCGATGCGGTTCAACCCGCGCTTGATCTCCAGCAAATACTCTTTCATCACCGAATTATCTTCGATCTGATTGAGCAGCATATTGGTAAAACGGATGATCCCGTCAAGCGGGTTATTGACTTCATGCACCACGCCCGCGGCAAGCTTGCCTACCGAGGCGTATTTTTCCAGCAGCACCTTCTGCTTATCCAGCTCTTCTTTTTCCTGGCGCAGCTTTTCGGCCAGGGTAAGGTTATAGGCGATAATACAGGCGTACTGGGCCAGGGTAGTGGCGAATTCCAGGTCCTTTTCGGTGAACGGCTCGCGATTGGATTTATCGGCGATATGGATTACTCCCAGCAACCCGTCCGGAGCCATCAAGGGCACGGAGATGAACGATTTGGTATGGTAATGTTTGAACCCGTTACGGGTGAACCGGTTGTCCTGATCGATGTCCTTGACCAGCACCGGCGCTTTTTTCTCCACAACCTTACCCGTGACCCCCTCTCCCACCCTGAACTTGACTTTATTGATGGTAAGCTGGGCGTGGGTCTGATAGGACTCCAGCACAAGCTCCTTGGTCCGGTCATCGAAGAGAAAAAGCGAGCCCGACTCCGCGCGCAACACGCCCATGATTTCCTTGAGGCTGTCGCGCAGGAATTCCCTGACCTGATGTTCCCTGTTGTGCTTGTCGTCCGCTAACATAGCATCCTTATTTAAGCGTTTTGAGCAGCTCGTTGGCTAATTTGACCAGCTTGCTTTTGGGATAATCGCCGGTCAAACGCAGCAACGCCGCCCGCGCGCGCGCAGTATCCTTCAATTCCTTGCGATAAAGCACGGCCAGATCAAACAGCGCCCGGTCCATCGGGACCTTGTCCTTGAACTTCTCGATCATCACCGATATATTCTGCGCTGCTTCCGGCCAGCGCTTCATCAGGCCGTAGGCGGCAGTGATCATGGCATAGGAACGAAAAGCCGCCGCCGATTCCGGATACTTCTGGATCACGGAGTAATAATGCTCGATCGCTTCATTGAGCGCCGCGATCATTTTGTCCGGCTCGACCTTGCTTTTATAGTACAAACCGATATACAAAGGCGTTTCCAGCCCCCGCTGCGTCAAAGAGTACTGCTGATAGACTTTCTTGAATTCTTCCAGAGCAGTCGCCCACTGGTCCTGCATCTGATACGACGTGGCGTTCAAATGCTGGATCTCGGAGCAGACTACGGGCAGCTTCTTGTACTTAATCAGCATCCGTTTCAAACGCTGCCTGCCCTTATCGTATTCCTCCTTGACCAGATACAGACGCGCGACCTGAAATTCGCTGGATAGTGCCAGAACATTCTTGGGATACCTGGCGATGAAACCATCGAACAGCCCGATGACCCGGTCGACCTCCTTCATCGGCGTAGCCTTCGGATTCCTGAAAACCAGTTCCGCCTGCTTTTTGATCTTCCAGAAACCGCGCTCCAGCGAATACTGGTCTTCCATACAGCCGGCGCAGGCGCAGGCGATGAGTAAAACGGCAACCAGAGAAGAAAGTCGTCTAGGCATTTTCTTTAACCCTTATATAGAAGAACGTGGTCGAAAGCGTGACCACTAAATCCACGATCAATGAACTGATGAGTATCCCGACTATACAGATCCCCAGGATAAGTTCGGGGAAGAAACGATCGACCAGAGAAGCGGAATTATACTGCAAGACCACGATGGGAATATACGCCAGAAACGGCAGCACCAACAGCGTCAGGGTTTTGAAAAAGTGCTTGCCGAACAACGCGCAGGATTTGCCGATCGCCTTGAAGAAATGATCATTGCCGATAGCCAGGATCGGGATAGCATAGACGAGCACGCCCTGGATGAGCATGCCCGCAAAAATATTCATGATCACCTTCAAAGGTCCGAACCAGATCCTCGGCCCCATTTTCAAAAGGCTGGTATGGCCGGCGACAAAGAACTTTACCAGCAGAAAATCCATGATTTTAAGCACAACGAAAAAGAGAAAAATGGTCAGCAGCACCACCGCCAGGAAAGCGGAATACTTCCTGCCGGCTTGCTTCAATGCCGCGGAAAAAGAGGGCTTCTTTCCTTTATATAGAGCCCAGATCAGATACACCGCGCTGCCGGTCAATAAAGATGCGATAAAAACGGAAAGGAAATTCCTCACAATAGAATTCAGCGTCGGCATAAGCAGGAAATTAGCGGGATAATGCAGGAAACGCTCTCCCCAGAAAGCGCGGATCGGCGGCGCCAGCAGCTTATTGAAAGGCACTCTGGGAGCGGCATAGATAAGCATTAAAGTCGACAGTTCAATCCCGGCAAAAATCACAAACGGCCACAGAACTTTGGGACGCTTGAATATTGCCTTGAACGTATCGGCATAGACCTGAACCAGGGAGATCTTTTTCACTGCGGATGTTTTCATAGCTTTCCCTAATGTTGCTTTTTTTAAACAAACAGTGGTAAAAGTATACCACCTGCGTGGCATTTTGTCAAGGTTAAAACCAATTATTTACCAATATGTTACAGTGGATGATGCACAAGAGGGGGCAAGCTTTCAACTGCCCCCTCTTGCTAGATACAGGGAAGGTCAGGACCGTCTTTTCAAACCTACCAATCCTAGTGCACCCATCCCTAAGAGCATCATCGTTCCCGGTTCAGGAACAGCGGCGGTATTGTTGCTTGCCACTGCTCTGTCCCAATCGGTCTGGCTGGCAGCCGTGATAGTCCAGTTACTGCCGTTAAAAGACGCGTTAGCCACTTCCAACGTACTACCGTTATTAGCGGCACGGAAGAGATATCCGGTCCTGTAGGTATCAGCAGGGACACCTTCGAAAACCAGATTGAACGACAGATAGGTCGCATCAGGACCTACGGCAGAAGCAAACAGAGCGGACGGATCGGAAGAAACCCAACCCGCGCTGGAGAAGTTCCGGAAAGCAGGAGCTTCAAAAACATCGCCGCTCAACCAGGCAACTTCCACCTGGTCAAACGTGCCGACTCCCGATTCGTAGAACCCCTGGCCCCAGCTTGCTCCGTCATACACATCGCCCACCAACACCGGCAAAGCAAATGCCGCTGTGGAGATCATCAGAGTGACTGCAAACGCGATCAGAGTGATCATTCTTTTCATTTTATTTCACCTCCCTTCTTTTTCAGATTTAATCTAGATGCGCATAAATAAAAAAGCAAAAGCGATTAAGCTTTTGCCGTCACCTCATTGTGCGCCTCGTATGAAGTCATTAGCCACGTACTTTCCTTGATTGTAAAAAAAGGGGCAAATCATCGCTGATCTGCCCCCTTTTTGTGCACTTACGTAAATGCTCCTCTAGGGGGCATTGTCAGACTGTTGTTTTGAGAAACTGTTGCTGCCTAGGCCTTTTTTCTCAACGACACCAGCCCTGCCAAACCCATACCTAAAAGCATCATGCTCGCTGGTTCCGGAACTGCAGAGCCGGTAGAACCACCGCTGAAATTCACCGGGTCTAAAACCGGGTGCGGCCCGGGTCCGGTCAAAGCATACTTCTGTGACCAGGCGGTATTGGCTCCCTGCGCTTCGTTCCAGCCCCACACTTGCGCGTCGCCGGCCTGTTGATTATTGCCGAAATACATCCGGTTAGCGTCCTGCAAAACATAATCCACGTCGAGCGTGATCGGATTATTCACCGAAGTAACTGCCGAGCCGCCGGACATCGACCAGTACAATGTCGAATTCTCGACATAGATGCTGGTGGTCCAACCTGCCGGAGCGACCATGGTAAAATCCGAAATATCCATCTGTGAGAGGTCAAAGATATCGCCTTCGAACTGCAAAGACAAACCCGTGACCGAAACAGTCGGATTATCGACGTAGAAAGTATATTGCGCGGTCCCGCTGGCCTGAGCTTCGTTCCACAAACCGTTCAGATTGGGGTTGACCCAACCGCTGGAATCAAAAGGCAGAGCGAAAGCAGATGTAGCGCATAACAATACTCCTACCACTGTTGCTAATAGAACTTTTCGCATTAACGTACTCACCCCCTTTCAAGGTGCGTTATTTTAACATCTATATACAAACAAAATCGATCAAGCTTTGCGCTTCCTCAAACCGAACAGACCCGCCACGCCCAGCCCCAGCAGGCTCAAGCTTAACGGCTCGGGCACTGCGGAATATTTAGAATCATGCGAATTCGGATTGCAGGTGACTGCTTTGCCCTGATTATTCCAGCCGTCGCCGCGCGCGTCGAAATGCACGCTGTCGTACCCGTTCACTTCCACCCAAAACCGCGCGATATTGCCGGACTGGCCGGCTTCGCTTGCCGGATTGACCATGTTATACACCAGTTGGTCGGGGCTCACGCGCATATCGTCGAGAAAATATTCCGCGTAAAGCGACGGATAGACGCCGTGCGGGGCGTATCCGGGATTACCGGACAAAACAGGGGTAAAAACTGCTGCCGGACCGGACACAGGCAGAGCTGCGATACTGATCGAACCATTCTGCCCGCCAGGAACCGCCATGGTCAGATAAACGTCGGCAACATCCCGCTGCGCGGCGATCACCCATAATTCGAAGGCGGATTCCTGCGTAACCCAGCTTTCTTCTCTCGAATCGGTATATGCTGCTCCGGGAATATAAACCTGTAAAGCCGGGATGGCTAAAGCCAGGCCGCTCGAGAGAACCGAATAAAAAATGACGCTCACCAGGATCAGGCATACTTTCGTTGTCAAACGCATCATTGCTCCTTGCTTTTTTTTAAGCTTTTCTCTTTTTCAGCCCAACCAGGCCCATAGCTCCCAGGCCCAGCAAAGTCATGGTCGCGGGTTCCGGTACTGCCGGAGGAACTTTCCCGGATACATAATCGTTGGCGCAGGTCGCGCCGGCATAGAACACATTCAGATTACCGGTGTAAGCCGCGTCGGAAAAGATCGCGGAAACATCCAGGGTAACACTGGCGCGATTCCAGGGCATGGCAGACTGCGGCGTACTCCAGGCCACGGTGCCGTACGCCAGAGGACTGCCGCCCAGGATCTGGGCGATGCTCACCGGCAGGTTCTCGTTGTAAATATACCCCACGCCGGAATGATGATACGGCGCGAAATGATCCGAAGTATACCAGCCGTTAAGCACATCGGCGTAGGTTCCCCAGCCGTTGCTCAAGGTGCTGTTATAAGCGGTATTGACCCGGTACAATTCGCCGGAGGTCAAGCTTCCGTTATTACGGAATGCCACGCCGTATTCCAGGGTGCTGGCATTGCCGTCCACATCGATACCCAGGTCAGCGGCATAGGTGGTCCAGCTGCCTACGGTCTGCTGGCCGGAATAATTGGTAAAGATATCGAAGGTCAAAGACGACCCCGACTGATTGATATTCATCCCGAACAGCTCGAAATTAGGATACCCCACGCTGTCATGGGTGGCGTCATTGAAAGTGTAAGCGAAAGCGCTGCCCGCCGTCAGCACAACCCCCAGCATAATCATCGCAAGTATACTCTTCTTCATTGACTTTTTTCCTTTCTTCCCGTGGTTAGGAATAAACAACATCTATTAATTCGCTCCCTTACCGGTCAGTACTACGCCGAACGTGCGGGCCATGATCTGCAAATCCGTGCTCAACCGCATATTCCTGATGTACATAAGGTCATAGCTGACTTTAGTGCGAACATCATCGATACTCTCATCATATTTATGCAAAACCTGCGCCATGCCGGTAATGCCCGGTTTGACACTCAAGCGCTTTTCGTAATCGGAGATCAGGACCTTCAGGTCCCGAACCAGTTCAGGGCGCTCCGGCCGCGGTCCGACTATGCTCATCTCGCCTTTGAACACATTCAAAAGCTGGGGTATTTCATCGATGCGGGTTTTACGCAACAGGCGTCCCACCGGGGTAATACGCGGATCGTTTTTCTTAGCCCACACCGCGCCGCTGTTCTTCTCCGCGTCGCAGCCCATGGTACGCAGCTTGTAAATCTTGAAAACCTTGCCGTGCTTACCCAGCCTCTTCTGCTGATAAATCACCGGGCCCGGAGAATCCAGTTTGATCAACGCGGCCGCGAATATCACCACAGGAGCGCTTAAAGTCAGCCCCACGACGGCAAGGACCAGATCCATGACCCGCTTGATCTTGGCAAAACCGAAGCGCACGTAGCGCATCATGATCCCGCCGATCCCTCCCAGAAAGAGGATCAACGTTGCGGGTTCAGGAGCACGCCCCTTTTGCGGCGCCGCAGGCGCTATCGCCGGCGTTTCCACAAATAGATCCTGCGCCTTTTCGTAATCGACCTGGCTGTTGGAGAAAAACGGCACCGCGAAAGTGACTTTGTTCCTCAACGCCGGTTCGAGCACGAATAAAAACCCGAGGAGAATGACCACGAAACTGATTTTCTTTAACTGACTGCCCATACCTGCCATCCTTCTTTCAACTATAAAATTATTTGACGCGAGAACGACTGCGGGAGATGTACCTTTGCAGGAACATATGCACTTCGACTTGCCGCTTGATTTCGTTCCAATTTTCTTTAATAGTTTTGATCAATGATATTATATTCTTCATAGCACCTTAGTATTAGCAGGTTTCATGCCAACTTTCTAATTTCCGGCTTAAATGCAAATTTTAAATCATTGGTAGATATTAAGTTAGGAATACCGGCCATTTTATTATTATTTAGAAATGTTTATATACTTATCTATATTTAATATGTATGAGAATGTAAACACTTTTGAAAGCGCTTTCATAAGTCTTGAACGTAACTTAATATATAACAAAATGTTACGCTTCTACTCAATAATCAACAACATTTGTACGGGAATCAACATTGCGTCAGGAGCAGGTAGGCTTAGGAGAATCAGGGAGCGTAGCGGTCCAATAAAGGCTGGATTTCCCGGGCAAAAGACTGCAAAAGCTGCAGGGTCTTTTCCGGGGATTGCTTAACCGGAGCAAGCAGGCGGATCATGGCAATAGAAGCCGGTTGTCGGAACAGGGTTTTTACGGCAATATCAAATTGCTGACGGATATAGCTACCGGTATAGAGCTTGCCGGCTTTATACCAGTAAAGTCCCAATTCTTTGGCATCGCCGTTCCCCAGAACCAGTTGCGTGGCGCTGATCTGATCGGTCAAACGGATCTCGGACTTACCCTCGATGGACGCGCCTGCTCCCTGCAAACAAAGTTCCGGAGGATGCGCGACCTTACGGTTATTGTCCGAATAGATGATGTAGAGATTCACCACCTCCCCTTGCGGATTGGTGTAATTACGCATGATCAGATTATCGGTTTCGAGCAAAGCGTACACTTCGGGTTCAAGCGGCAGATCCACCGAATTCCATCCGCTGAAAGCGCGGGGAAATTCCGCGATCCTCACCCCTCTGCCGGTTTCAAAACGCGCGGGCATATACCCCAGCAGGCTTACCACAGCGGTCAGGGCAAGAACCGCAACGACCGTAAAAAACCGTTTTTCGCGCATAGTTTATTCCATGATTTTGGCTACAAAAGCCAATCCGAAGAAAGCCAGAGCAAATACCGCGTATCCCATCATGTCGTGAAAGAACCCGGTGGCTAAATGCATGCCGTATATCTCGCTGACCAGGGTCAAAACAATGATCCTGATCACGTTTGCCAGCACCGCGATCGGCAGCGACGCCGCGAACAAGATCAGTTTCTTCGGCCGGGAGAGCCGGCTGAAATAAGCCATCAATGCGCCCAGAGCGATCAACGCGATCAATGACCGGATACCCGAACAGGGATCTTCCACCGTCAGATGAGCGTTATGCGTCTTGATCACGCTGCCCTCGCGAATAGCCGGTATACCCATGGCGTTAACCATCCAGGTGGCCATCTGCGCGGCAAAGATCTTCAATTTAAAGCTGATATTGGCGATAGCCACCATAGGCAGAGGCAGCATGAATGTCAGGAAGGCGATGGGAAACCAGAGCAATCTCAAAACTGACGGCCCCAGAAAAAGCAAAACGATCCCGGGGATAACCAGGAGCAAAGAAATTCCGGAGGTGAAATTAACCCTCCAGACAGCGCTTAACAATTGTATAAAGATCCCGGGAGTCAAGAATAACCAGCCGGCATGCGATGGCTTTATCTTCAATGATTTCAGCTGCTTTCGTTTCAACCAGAAAATAAAAATGGCGATGAGCGGCACCAGCGGCCCGTGGCTGTAATATGAATCCGCCACATTCCAGCTATTGAACATCCAGATGAATGTGGGGATGTAAATGATCGCCACCAGAATGGCCAGCACCGCGAGCTTACCAACGAGATCTTTTTTCATAGTTGCTTGAGTATACCACACCCCCGGCCATTTTTCAACTTGTGTCTATCGGGCTTTGGTTATTGCGCAAAGAAATCCGCCTGAAAAATAGGCAGCAGTATCGCCGCCACCAGCACGACCACCGCTCCTCCGATACACAGGATCAGGATCGGTTCGATCAAACTCACTACGGTTTTCAGAGTGCGGTTAACCTCGGTTTCGAACGACGCGGCGATGCGGAATAACATATCCGTGAGATTGCCGCTCTCCTCTCCCACTGCGGCCATATTGATCAATACCGCCGGGAAGATTGTATCGGACTGAAAACAATTACTTAAACTCTTGCCTTTGGATATCTGCTCCGGGAAAGCCACGATCTTGCCGCGCAGATAACGGTTATCCACGCCCAGAGCCACCACTTTAAGCGCTTCGAGCATGGAAACTCCGTTCTTCAAAAGCACGCCCAGAGCGTAAGCGAACCGGGAGATCTCCATGCGCTGGATCACCGCGCCTATACCGGGCAAACCGGTAAGCACGCGGTCAATGATCAAGCGACTGCGTTCCAGTTTATACTGGGCGCGCACCAGCATGACCAGAGCGGCAATAACCAGAACGATCAGCCACCAGAAACGGTTCATGAATACGCTTAATTGAATGATTATCTGGGTCGGCAAGGGCAATGCCTGGCCCATATCGGTAAACATCGAGACCAGCCGCGGTATAAAAAAAGACATCAACACGAACAACGTGAGTATGCCGGTGACCAGAAGGAACGCCGGGTAGGTCAGAGCCGAGCGGACGCTGGCGCGCAATTCATCGTCTTTTTCCCGGAAATCCGCCAACCGCTCCAGGGTTTCGTCGAGCTTGCCGCTGGACTCGCCGATCTGGACCATGTTGATATAAAAAGTGCTGAAGTGGCCGGGATAGGCGGACAGCGCCTGGGAAAAGGTCGAACCTTTCTGAATACTCTCGTGCAGATCTACAATGAGCCTCTTTAAACCGGGATGAGCATTCTGCTGGGAAAGCGTGGATAAGGCAGTGGCCAGAGGGAACCCCGACCGGACCAGATTGGACAGCTGACGGGTGAACGCCGACAACTGCGCGGAATTGATCCTGCTTCCGCCCGCGGCTTTGACCTGCGCCGGGTTGACCTCGACGATGCTCAAAGCGAATAAACCGTCCTGGCGCAGCTTACGCGCCACGGCTTCGGGATTCTCGGCCTGGATAACCCCGCTCTTGATCTGATCCGGGCCTGATTTGGCTTTATAGCTGAACTGGGGCATAGATCGTCATCCGGCTTACGCTTCTTCCTGGGTCACCCGGACCACCTCGTCGATGGTAGTCACGCCCCGGATGATCTTCTCCCATCCCGCATCCCGGAGCGCCCTCATCCCCTGACTGACCGCTTTTTGTTTGATGATATGGGTAGGCTGTTTCTTCAAAACGAGTTCCCGGATCTCATCGCTGATCACTATCATCTCGAAAATAGCCGTGCGGCCTTTATAGCCGGTGAAACGGCAGCTTTCGCAACCTTTGCCCTGATACAACGCAGCAGTCAGCGGTTTATCCGGAAAGAACTGCCGTACCAGCGATTCGGAATCCGGGATTTTCTGACGGCACTGCGGACAGATCATCCGCACCAGCCTCTGCGCGATGATCAGAATAACCGACGAGGAGACCAGGAACGGATCTATACCCATATCCAGCAAACGGGTAATCCCGCCGGCGGCATCATTGGTATGCAGGGTGGAAAACACCAGATGCCCGGTCAAGGCCGTGCGCACCGCCAGCTCCGCGGTCTCGGAATCACGGATCTCTCCGACCATCATCACGTCCGGGTCATGGCGCAGCATCGAACGCAAAGCGTTGGCGAACGTGAAACTGATCTTCGGCTCTACCTGCATCTGGGTGATCCCGGCCAACTGATATTCGATGGGATCTTCGATAGTCAGGATCTTGCGCTCGGTGGAATTAATCTTGTTCAGACTGGCGTACAGAGTGGTGGTTTTACCGCTGCCGGTAGGGCCGGTGACCAGGATAATACCGTAGGGTTTGGCGATCATCCGCTCCAGCGAAACCAGCCCGTCGCTATCCAACCCCAATCCTTCCAGGCCGATCACCGGGCTGGAACGCGGCAGCACGCGGATCCCGATACTCTCTCCAAAAGGCGTGGGCATGATCGAAATTCTCAAATCGTAGACTTCCCCTTCCATCCGCACGTCCACCCTGCCGTCCTGCGGCCGGCGCTTCTCCGCGATATCGAGATTCGCCATAACCTTGATACGCGAAGCGATAGACGACTGGAAACGCTTGATCGTGGGAGGCACAGGAACTTCATAGAGTATGCCGTCGATACGATAACGAATACGCAGATCGTTCTCGAACGGCTCAAAATGAACGTCGGTCGCCCGCTGCTTGATGGCTTCCTGGAAGATCTGATTGAGGAACTTGATCACCGAAGGATCGATATCCTCATCCTTCAAATCCGCATTGTCGGAGCCGGTCAGGAATTCCAGTTCCTGCGGCTGGGCCGCTTCCCCGGCCATCGCTTCCAGCGTTTCGGCGCCCACGCCGTAATAATTCTTGATCGCGTCGAGAATATCTTTCTCGCTGGCCAGCACCGCGGCGACGGGACGCTTAAGGAACTGGCTGATCTCGTCCAGAACCAGCACATCCAGCGGGTCATTGACGGCGATGCGCACGGAGGCGCCGACAGCTTTAAGCGGCATGAAATTATAATGGGTCACGAACTTGGCGGGAATGTCTTTGATCAAGGACGTATCGATGTCTTCCGGGGTAATCCGGACCAGGGGAATGTTCAGATGCTCGGAAAGGACCTGCAGCAGGTTCTGTTCGGGGACAAGATTCTTATTGATGAGCAATCGCACCAGCGACGCCTGGCTGCGTTTATGTTCGTCGAGGCATGCCTGCCACTGGTCTGCGGTAAGATTGAACCGCTGTGTGAGTATCTGTCCCAGATTCATCCGTATGAGTTATACACAGGGAGTCCCGGACTGCCTGTGTATAACTATTTTTCGATTTCGTAATTGAGCGTGACCGGCTGGTTATCCCGCAGCAAGACTATTTCGACGTGATTCTGATCCTGGACTTTATTGAACATCGACCAGGCTTCCTGCAGGCTGGAAAGCTGCCTGCCCTGAATCGAGCAGATGATATCGCCGTTTTTGATCCCCGCCTCTTCGATAATGCTGCCCGAAGGCACGTTATCGATGCGGAAGCCTTTCAACCGGTTGACTGCGGCTTCATCCGGTTGCGGCAGAATTTTCACCTTGGCGAGAAGGTCCTTAGCCTGGAGCACCTGATTCATCATCTCGGACTTGCAGATGATCACTTTTCCGGTCTCATCGCGGGAAACGCCTTTTCTGGCTCCGGCGACCGAAACGCCTTTGCGCGATGAAAGGTAGAGTTCGCGCTGCGCGCCGTTGCGCTCCAGGATAACCTTGCCGGAGAATATCTGGGCCACTTTGATATCGCCGATGCAATCGTTGACGCGGTAAAGATGGCTGCGTTCCACCGCCGGGTCATAAATGAAGGCCATCGGGTTGATCCCGATCATGGTTCCGATAAGCTCGAGCTTGGTCTCGAAAGAATCCGACTGCACGGCGGCGGGCGCGTTACCGGAGATAAAAGAAACCTGCTTCTCTCCCGGCTCAACCCTTGCTCCGGCACCGATAGCCGGAGAGAATTCTTTATCCGCCTGGCGCCGGGAATTAACCTGGCTGACCACGTGGAGAGAAAAAATCACGGAACAGAATAAAGCCGATAACAGGATCAGATCGCGTTTTCTCAAGCTCATTTCATTACCATTTCTTTTTCGGCTTCTTAACCCCTTCCATCGACCGGCGCATCTCGTCCACCCGCGCCTGATGCTCGTAGTTTTCGCGGTCCGTCTCGACTTTCATCGGATCGATGATCTTAGGGGTGATGAAAATAATGATCTCTTTTTTAGTGGTGGTGTTATAGGTGTTGCGGAACATATATTTCAACAGAGGGATATCGCCGAGCACCGGGATCTTGGCCACGATCTTCTGCTTCTCGTCCTTGATCAAACCGCCCATGACCACGGTATTGCCGTCCTTGACCGTCATCACCGTGGTGGCTTCGGTGGTGTCGATGGCCAGCGAATCCGTGGCGGTGCCCACGCGCGGCGTGCTGACTTCCGGCCGGATATTCATGGTGATAAAACCGTCATCGGAGATCTTCGGGGTAACCGTCAGCTTGATGCCCACTTCCACGAACTTGACTTCTTTGCCGGTGACATTGCCGTCGGAATCGTAGTGGAACACATCGTAGGGCTCGCTGGAGCCGATGAGTATCTTGGCCTCGGTATTATCCAGCGTCACGATGCGCGGGCTGGACAACAGATCCACGTCGCTGGTCCCCTCGAGCGCGCGCATGGTCACTTCGTAATCGTCCGCGGCCAGCACCCCGATCTTGAACGCGTCCACATACGTCACGCCCGTAGGCAAAGGCAGATTGGTCACTCCCACGTTTACCGTATGTTTTTCCGGATTCTGATACTGCCACTCCACGCCCAGGAACCGGTTCTTGCCCAGAGTGATCTGGATGATCCTGGCTTCGATGAGCACCTGGGGAATCTGGCGGTCCCAATTAAGGATCAAAGCGTCGATCTTAGTCAGGACCACCGGAGCGGCAGTAACCACGATGCTGTTGGTGCGCTCATCTACCAGGATATCCCCTTCCGTGGCGGGAATGATCGAAAGCAGATTCTTCTGCACGTCTGCGGGCTTGGCGTAATTCAAACGGTACACCCGGGTATCAAGCTTGCGATCCATCTCTTTGATCGTAGCTTCGATGGATCGGACATTGTCGTCGATATCGGTAACGATGATGCTGTTGGTCTTGGGTTCGATCTCGATCCTGCCGCGACCGGATTTAAGCGACATCAGCGTCTGTTTCAGGTCCATGGCCTTGATATGCTCGATGCGGTAGACCCGGGTGATCAACTGGGAAAACTGCTCTTTCTGATTCAATTCAGGCAACGTATACACCTGGATGATCGAACCTTCTTTGATGAAGCCGCAGTTGTTGACCTTGAGGATAGCATCTAGAACTTTTTCCACCGAAACATTCTGCAGATTGATGGTCACCAGACCCTTGACGTTCTTGGAAGCGATGATATTCAAACCGCTCTGGTCGGCGATCATGCGCAATACGTCGCTCAATTCCATTTCCTTAACGTCCAGGGTGATCGTTTTCTCCTGGGACTGAACCGGTTTGCCGGCCTGGTCCTGCGCAACCGCAAAAGCGCAGACGCTGCAGCCAAGCATCGCACCAACCAGCATCAGGTAGAATAGTTTTCTCATCGGTTTATCTCGATAAATCCGTCAGGCGATTCCAAAACCACCTTATCCCGCGCAATCTCTTTGACCCGCAATGCGCCGATAGCGTCTCCCACCGCGCAATAATAATCCTTATTGTTCCGGGTATCCCGGATCATCGCCAGATTCTTGGCGCCCACGGAAATACCCAGCAGCTGAAAGTCTTTTTTATTCTGCTCTCCGGCTTTCTTAGTCACCGAACTGAACAGATATTTCGCCTTAAAGGTCCCTTCGGCGAATACCGGCCTGGCTTCCATCGTTCTTAAAGACCGGCTGCCGGCCTGGCTCCCTGTCTGCGCGGAGATGCGCCGGCTCAACTCGCTGTATTCATGCGGCCGGACCAGCGAAAACGCCAGATACGCGCCCAGGCACGCCGCACAAACAATGAGCGCGGTATTCGCCCGGGGGATCAAATCAAATAAAAACTCTTTCTTAAGAGACAAAGCTATTTTCATCAGAACACCGTCGAACGTAAGTACAGGCTGATGCGCGGCAACTGTTCGCGTTCCTTGGCGTTGATCTGCACGTGGTCAACGCCCACGCCTTTGAGTTCTTCGGTCAGCGTATAGATGAACTTCAATACGCTGGCGACGTCGTCCTGGCTTTCGATCTTGATCAAAAAAACCTTCTGCCCGCCTTCATTCTTGGTGGAAGGAACCACGTTCAGGATGTTGACCCCGATCTTCCGGGCGACTGCCTGAACCTCCTGCAGAAGGCTGTCCGTAGATTGAATATCCTTATATCCGGCAAAGACTTTCGCGGCCTGCTCTTCGACTGCTTTTTCCTGTTTGAGAATGCCGCGCAGCCGGATAAATTTCTCCTCATTGAGGCTGATCTCCTCATCCAGGCCGCCGGCTTTACCGATGAAATGCCGCACGCCCTGATCGATACCGACAGCGGCTATTATTATAACCCAAATCGCCAGTAAACTCAATTCTTGTTTTCGCAATTTCATCTTCATTTAATCGATCCCGACTTATCCACAGGCGACCGAAGGGAGTCCCGCCTCGAAAGTCAACACTGGGACAACGGGAAAGTCCCGGACTGGTTGTGGATAACTCCCGTTAAAACTCGGCGCGGATCTCGAAATCCGCGATCTGGCTGCCGGCCAGATTGCGTTTGGTAATATAGGTCACATCCGCTTTTTTGACCAGCGCCGAACCTTTCAGGTTATCGGCAAACTTCAGCACCGATTCCGAATCTCTGGACTGTCCGGCCATCACCAGCTTCCCCGCATCTTTTTCCTGGCTGATATCCAGCGAAGTTAAAAGTATCCCTTCCGGCGCAGCCCGATACAGCTCGGCAAAAACATTGAGCATCTGCCGGCCGGAGAAAACATATTTCTGCAGGGCCTGGGCTTTAAGCATTTTCTGCTGCAAAGCCGTAGCCGGGGCATTGATGCGCTTGATCTCCTTTTTCAATAATTCCAGATATTCCACTTTGGCTTTCAACCGCACGAAAACGATATTCCCCAGCAAAGAAATATTCAAAAGGACCAATGCCGCAAAATAAACCATCGCCTTGACCCGCAACGCCTTATCTTTCTGTTGCCTGGTCTCCTGCGGCAGCAGATTGATGCGTATCCCGCCCGGGACAGCCAGACCGCCGAGCGAAGTCAGTGAAGTATCCAGCCGCACCGGGCGCCGCAGCTTCTCCTCCAGCGCGCCGGCTAATCCGGCAGCTTCCGATGCGCCGCCCACAATCAACTCATCCAGCGGCTGCTCCTGATCCGCCAGCACCGCGATGGTCTGGCCGACCACCCGCGCAATTTCCTCTTGCGTACTCTCCTGCGCCGGCGTGCCCGCAGCGGCAAGGATCGCCCGGCTTAATTCCAGGCGTTTGTTCTTGATGTACAGTATCTCGGCGGCACCCGCGTCCACATACACCAGCAGATAACCCTTATCGTCATGATAAACGCGCACAGCCTGATTGAACAACGAAACCGCGCTCACCGTGATCGCATCCGGAACAGCGCCCAGCTCTTTCAAACGCGACAGCTTCTGCGCAACCGCATCCTTGAGCACCGCCCAGAGCATTACCCGGGAATACCCGTTAGCGGACTCCCCCGCCAGCGCGCAATCCACGATCATCTCTTCGGGCTTGAAAGGAAAAATATCCGCGGCTTCAAATGCGAGCATTTTTCTGATCTCGGTTTCATTGACGCTGGGGAAATCAAGGTAACGCAAGTGGACTTCGTTGCGGGGGATCACCAGGGTAAGCTTTTCTGCGGATGGTTTGTAATCTTTGGGGAAGGATTTTGCTTCAAGGACAGCCCGGCCATCCTGTCCGGTCTTGACGTGCGCGTAGGAGACGGCATCTGCGTAAAGGCAGATTCCTGATTGTCTCACTCCTCCTCCCAGTTGCCGATATCGTCCTTGCCGCCTTCGACCCCGTCTTTGCCGTATGAATACAGATCATAGGCGTCGGGATTATGCTTGCCCGGAGATTCGTAGAGATACGGATTACCCCAGGGATCGATAGATTTACGCTTCAAATACGGCCCGGTCCATTTCGGGGGAACCGGCGCGCTCGTCGGCTGCGTGCGCAACGCCGCCAATCCCTGTTCAGTGGTAGGATAAAATCCGTTGTCTAATTCGTACAGATCGAGAGCGGTAGGGATATTGGCCACGATGTCGGAACGGGCGGCAGTGACTTTCGCCTGCTCGGCGCGGCCGGTGAATTTCGGGATGACCAGAGCCGCCAGCGTGGCAATGATCATCACCACCAGCATAAGCTCGATCAGCGTGAAAGCCTTACGATTTCTCATGCCGCTATTATACCACAAAAAGGGGACAGGTCCACCCTTTTTGCCTCGTCGACAAAATCAGGCAGAACTGTCCCCTTTTAATTTTGCTGTGTCCCCTTTTTTAAGCGCCGCAGAACGCTGCTTTCATCTCGCTGGAAACGCTCACACCCGCGTCTTCTTCCAGGCGCAGCACCCAGGCCAGATACTGTTCGGCCTGTTTACGCTGATCCTGCGCTTGCGGATTAGTCGCGCAGGCCGCCATATACGCCTGCAATTGTTTGCAGGGCACCGCGCCCTGATTTACCTGCTCCACGATCGCCTGCCACTGCGCATCCAGCTCCCGCAAAGACACCGGATTGATCGCTGCGGCCGCGGCCGCGCCTGCGCCCATCGCCGGATTCACGCCCGGCTGCTGCATGGGCATCATGCGCATATCGATACCACCCACCGGATCCGCTGCTGCCGGCGTTCCGGCTGCCTGCTGTTGCATCAACTGCTTCATCCTGCTCAAGAGATTCTGCACCAGAGTGCCGCCGTCACCCAGATCCTCACCAAAATAAGTTTTGATGGTGCCGACCAAAGGTCGCAGAGCCGTCTCGGGCAGATTGCCCTGGTCAAATTCCGCTTCCAGAACCTTGATGCCTCCACCTAAGTGAAGCAATAGCGCGGCGGCTTTTTCAACAACCCTAGAGTCCCCTGTCCGGATCAATCGCAGCAGAGGAACGAATAACTCCCGATCCGGAATGCGACCTTGCAAAGATTTGGCTGTTTCAATAATCACATCCCGGTCTTCATCCGGATTCTGAATAATCTCCTTGAACGAATACAACGGATACAATGAAGAATCTAAATTGGAAAGTTTTCTTACCGCCTCGATCCGTCTTTTTACGGACCTCTTCGTATCTTTTAGAAGTGGTTCATATATGCGTAACTTCAAAGTCTTATACAGAGTCGTTGAACTTTTTTTATTTCGACTCAAATAATCCAACAGAACCTCCCTTGTCTGTATATCCAGTTCGTCGATCAGGTCAATGAGCACCAATTCTCCGCTTGTCGTTCTCAACAGGAAACTTGCAGCTCCATCACTGATCATGCGATACCGATCCATTCGTATCAACCGGACAGCCGCAGCGTTTATCTCCTGCCCCTGCACATCACTGTCTTCCAATGCAACGAGTACATTCCACAGCACGTCACGATCATGCTCGGTGGTCAACAACCGCCTTAAAGCCTCTCCGGTATAGCCAAATTCATGTAATTCTCCAATAGCAGAAATCCTCAAACCTTTTTCATAAGCCGGATCGAGCCTCTGAGTCAAATAAGTAATTTTCATTTTTTTGTATAAAGCATTGATCGCCTGTTTGTCAGTTGAGCTTAAGCCACCGTCATTACTGCCGTCATCCTCGCTTTTGATTTCCAGCTTCGCGGCCTGTTTCTTGCGAAATGCAGCGAACAGGCTGCTCACTCCCAGCGCCGCGGCAATTGCCGCAACAGCGCTGAATCCCGGAGTCTTGGTCGGTTGCGCGCCGGGAGCGGTCGTAGCGCCGGGAGTTGCCGGTACGCCGGCAGCCTCGCTTTTGCCGCCCAGGAAGAACGGATCGAACCCCTCGCCCCCGTTCGCGTCCACCATGGCCATCCATCCGGTGGAAGCGGAGCTGGGCATTCTTCCTGCCGCGCGCCAGCCGTGACCGGTTTCGCCGTAGGCCGAGGAATACGCATACGCGGTAACCCCGTTGCGCACGATCTTAAGCGTCTCTACATGCGCGCGCATGCTATCGATATCTTTCTGCAATGACTGCGCCCGGTCAGGATACGCGGCGCCATACGCGGCTTTCATTTCCCTGGCTGCGGTAATCGCGCCGGCAGTCCATTCGACGCTCACCATCGCCGGCCGGCCCACTTGCCGGAAATCGGTAAAATCAACGCCCAGCAGATTGCCTCTCTGATCGAATACGCCCGCGGTCTCCCGGGTTTTCTGCCACATTTTGTACGAAGCGCCCTCGCCGAACATCGCGTCGACCTTGGAAACGCCCAGAGAAGCGATAAGCCAGGTCTGGCAATCCGTAGCGAAAGGCGCGTTTTTCTCCCAGCTGTTGCCGTTATAATGCATGCCCTGGGCCACTGTCCCGGTCGCCGGATCGTAAACCGATTTAAAATATCCTTCGAGCTTATCCATCGCGGTTTTGTACTGCTGATCTCCGGTCACCTGAAAGAGCATCCGGAACGCGCCGTACCAGGAAATACAGTTTTCTGTGGAGATCTCGTTGTATAACCACACCTGCTCGGAAACCGGGGTTCCCGGCTCTTCCTGGCTGCTCCAGGTCCCGATCGGCGCCATGCGGATCCCGCCGTTGCCAGCCTGCATCTTGATGGCGACCCGCGCGAGTTCCTTGGCCAGCATCAATTCCGTAGCGTCAGCCTTAACGGTAGCGCCGTATTTCTTGTGGTACACCTGCATCGCCGCCATAGTCACCCAGGCGTTCTCCCCGGCTATCGGCTGCCATTGCTGCCATTTGACCCCGTTTTTCTCCCACATCCCGGACTGATCGATGATCTTGAAGCGCCAGCCCCGCAGTCCTTTTTCATACGAGCTGACCGAAGCCGGATCCGCCGGGTCATACACAAACTCCTGTCCGGCGGAACCTGCGTTGTATCCGCCGACAATCCTCTGATACCCGGGCAGGGAATTTTCCCAGAGTACCGTGATGAACTTATCCGCCATGCCCATATTGCCGAGCAACACCATGAGCTCCGCAATGACGGCTCCGTCGTAGATCACCAGCCCGTCTTCAAGCACCCGCTTTTCATCAGGATCATGGATAGCCGCAAGATCTTCAGCTGTAGGCTGGAAGCTTGCCGGCAATCCGGTCTTCGCTTCCACCGTGGAATCGAAAAACGCGGCTGCCGCCTCCGCGCTGTATTTTTCGTACGCCGCTGCAGGCGCAGGCGTGGGCGCTGCGGTCACTGCCGCGGTAGGCGCTGCCGGCGCCCGGGTTTTCTGGGGCTGCGCCGCTACTACCTGCGCGACTTTCATATCGAACTTGACGCTGCTGATGGTGATTTTCACCGCCTTCTCATTCAACTGACCGCCCCAGCCTTCTTTTCCCAAATTGAACGCCACTTGCTCCACTTTGGTCAGATCGGACCCGAAATTTTGCAGATCGATGGTATACTCATTCTCGCCGGGCTTGAGAGTGATCCGCTGCGCCCCGCGGCTGGAGGTATAATCTTTAGCCCCGTCGATAACCCGGATCGCGATTTTCTCTCCGCCGGTACCGGTAATCTTCAAACGCAGCACTTCTTTGCTGCTCACATCCACTCCGCCCAGATCCACCGCGAATGAAGCCCAGTTTTGCGAACGCGAGTCCTCTACGGTCACTGCATCGCCGGTCCGGCTTACCCCGCTTTCAGCCCCGCCCCAGCCTTTTCCGGAGCTGATCGGCACATCCCATGCCCCATCCAGCCCCACGGACGTATCAAGATTGGCCGCGGAAACCGCGAACAGAGAAATCTTGAAGCTGAACAAATTCGAAAAGAACTTTATGATCGCGTCGATGAAGGATTCCTGCACGATGGGATCGGGAGAGAATTCATAGGAATCGAATTGCGCGGAAAAACCGGGATCATTGACATCCCGCTGATTCCAGAAGTTCTTGCCGTCATGCATCACGATTTCGCGCGCTTCGGCCGTATTGACGCCCTTCCCCTGATAGACGGACAGCGGGATGGCAATCTTATTTTCGCCTTCCTGCACGTCGATGTAATCGGAAAGCCCGGCTTCCGTTCCGTCCACGATATTTTTATCCAGAAGCTGAAACCGCACCTTTCCTTGACCATTGGCTTTAACCACGACATTAAGGTATTTATCGTTAACATCCGCAGGCATGGTCACCGGCTCCACTTCGGACGCCCAGCCTACGGACGGCCCGCCGTACGGAACCGTCGACGTGTCGATCATCGCCGCGGACGCGGCAAAAGGAGAATACGTCAGCAGATCTTGGGCCGCATCCGGCATCAAGGTGATCAACTGATCCTGGATAAATGCCAGGTCAGAAATACCCTGCCCGTCGGCTAATTCCTGGTTCACTATCGAACCCACGCCGGCTGCCGTAGCCACCAGCCCCATCGCCATCAGCACTCGCGCCGCTCTGGCTCCATTGCCCGGCGCGCCGACTCTCCTGCTCGCTGCCGAAGGGCGCTCAAGCGCGCGAACTTCCTTCTGCAAAGAACGCAGCTGCGCTTTATACTGGCTGAACCCCTGGCGCACCAGCACATCCGCGATCGTGCGCGCGTCAGAGGGTTTGAGCCGCTCGATAGTCTGGCCTAAACGCAGACGGTAATACGACTGCACGAACTCAACAATCTTCTGATCCGATAATTTATGCACCTTGCGCAGCATTAAAATCTTTGATCGTTTCAAATAATCTTTGTTCAGTATGGAATCGAGTTCCCTTGAAAGCGAACCTCCGTCCGGCGTTTCCGGTCCCTGCGCTTTCAGCTGCGGTTCCGCCTGCTGTCCGTTGATCAAACCTTCAGGATTAATATCTATCGCTCCGGTTGCCGGATCATAACCGATACCGTTGGTCACCGGGTCCACTGCCAGAACGTCGGTCTCGGCTGCGACTCCCGCGGTTTGCGGCTGCACAGCCCCGAAAATTCCGCCGGAAGTATACCGCCGGATCACCATCCCATGCGGAGTGGATAAAGCTTCCTCTTTCTTATATTCGCCCTGCTCGAACGATTTCCGGTACTGCCGGTAATAGTCCTGCGTCGGGCACGGCTGTTTCGAGATCAAACCGGTCAGATCGCGGCTGTCGATCAAACGCTTCATCTGCGCATATCCGTGCTCGGTTTTTTCGCTCTCGCCGACTTGCGCGCTGGCGATCCTGGTTTTGAACCACTGCGCCAGAACCAGGGAATAAAACGCCTGGCGTAATCCCGCATAGCGCCGGGAAGCGTTGACTTCGCGATTCAAACGCGGCAGGACCAAATCCTTGATCAACTGCGTGGAATAAGCGTTTAATTCTTTCATCCGGGGATCGGCGATTGCCGCGGCCGTAGCCAGCGCCGCAGGTGTCTGCGCGCCATCCCGGCTACTGATATAATCCTGCTCCAGCATCACCCGCATGGTCGCCTTGTACACGTACGCGCTGGTTCCCTGCTGCTTGATAATGATCTCGCCTGGAATGATCCAGGGGCGGGTCATGGTAGGAATAGTCACGTCTTCCTGGCCGAAAAGGCTCTCGGCTCTGGCGTAGAGCTTTTTCCAGTACATTTTGCCTGCCGGAGTAGCCGGAGCAGTGAATTGCGCCAGATCTTTTTTGAGCTGAAGATCAGCCTCCAGAAACACCTTACCCAGGTCCGTACGTTCCAGATCGGGATCAATGACCCGCTGCGAACTGTCCGGCCGTAAATTTACCCAGAAGCTGTTGTTGGGAAGACGCAAGCCGATCTGAAAATATTCCATGACTTTAGCGGTAGCATCGGTAACTGCCCGGGTGCTGGGACGCAGATTGTCGCCCTGGTCCAGAAGAAGAGAAAAACGGGTTTGAGCCGGATCAAAAGCCATGGAGCGCAAATGCATGGGGCGAAACTTATCCAGCGGCTGCAGCCCCTGCAAATACGTGGGCACGGGCAGCTGCGGCGCCACCTGAGCGAACCCGCTCTGCTCGAAAACAAAGCAGGAAATTATGACTAAAGCAATTATTCTGCGAACTATCGATCTCTCCATTTGATTCCCCCTTTATTCTCCCCCAAAAAAGAAACGCCACGGTTACTCAATAGTTCCAAACTATTGAGTACCGTGGCATACTGTAAATATACCCTATTCCGGGCCGGATTTCAAGGTCCGGCAGAATTATTTTGAAAACGCTTTAAAGGGGACAAAACTGATAGGGGACGTTCCCCAAGGTAAAACCCTTGAGGGTGGTACCTTGGGGAACGTCCCCTTACTTTACTTGACTTTGTTCAGGTAATCCAGAGCTTTCTGGAAACCGACGTCATTCGTCGAATCAGCGTAATTGATCCCGATCGAAAGCCAGGACTTTACGTCCGCGACGATTTCGTTATAACGCTGCGAATTCTCGTCACGGTAAATAGCTTCGTACCCATTACCCATATAACCGGCTTTATGCAGACTTACCCTGCCGGTAGCCAGATCGAACTTGAAGGTACTTTCCGCGCTCTCTTTCGTATAATGGAAATAATGCGTCTGCTGGATCACCAGCTGATCATTTTCCACTTTCGCATTCAAAGTGGTGGTAGCCTTGGAGCTGACCGGGGTATAACTGACCGCAGCTGAAATATTCTTGTCCGCAAGCGCCGGCGCGATCCTGCCTGCCCGCTGATTCAAAGCGTCGCTCAAATACTTAAAATCCGCGTTCTTGCTCTGATAATTCGCCGCCTGCAGCGTATCCGTCACTTTGGTAATCACTGCCCGGTAACGAGCAGGGTCTTTCTGCAGGGTCAGTTGTTCGGACGTCTGCGCGCCGGAAGATGATCGTTCGATATAATACACTCTGTTGTTATGTTTGGTATCCATGATGAATATCTGGGAATTGACTTCTTTGGTGTAGGCATGCGTGGTATTGTTGACCACGCTGACCATGCCATACTTGGATACGGCGGAAAGCTGATTGCTGACCTTTCCTCCTACCGGAGTCCAGCTGTAACTGGCGGAAATATTTGTGATCGGCAGAGTTTTAGACAAAGTTCCGGGCCGCGTTACCGGGATCTTAGAATTAAATGCATTGCCCCACGACGTCCCTTTGCGGCCGAACGGATCAGCCCAACCGCACATACCCTGCTGCGCCAAACCGCATACCACCAAGCCGGCGAGCACAACAATACCGAAAATTTTTTTCAACACGTTCCCCCCCTTGTTGCCCACTTACAAATAAAAAAAGGTCATAATCCCCTTGGCTTATGACCCCTCGATTCGATAGTATAGCATATTTCCGGCTGTTGTCAATATACGGAAGTCGACGCCGGCCCCCAAAAAGAATCGGGGCTACCTCCCACCCGGGAAGCACCCCCGATTATCGCACTACTGGTCTACCCTACCTTAATTGATGCGGGCGTTCCCTCCCACAGGGACTCCCTGCGGTCGCAGGGTACCACCTTTGGGAAACGCACCTGAAAATTAGCGCATGGAATAGGAAAATTCTTTAAACTCGCCGTCGCGCAGCAAGCACACCTTGATCTCTTTCTGATTCTTGACCTTATTGAACACCTGCAGCGCTTTCTGATAACTGTCGATCTTCTGCATATTCACGGATGTGACCACGTCTTTATCGCGGATACCCGCCAGCGCGACAATGCTGTCCTGGCCGACGCCTTCGACTTTAAGCCCGATAACCTTCTTGGCGTCATAACACGGTTTGACTTTGATCCTGGACAGCGTACCCATGATCGAAGAAACATCGCTGATCAGATTCTGCTTATTGACGTCAAAAGTGTTGTTCTCGCGGGCAACGATGGATTCATTATAAACAGCTCTGGCTAAAACAGCCCTGCGGTCGACAGTGCGCAACACCATACGCGCTCCGTCAACATCCAGCTCAACCTCGCCCTTGGCGATCCGCACTACGGTACCGTCTTTGATCTGATGGCCGGTTTTATACATGGTCTGCCGGTTGCTATCCAGATCTTTGATGATCGCTATAGGATCCTTGGTGTTACCCAGAGCCGTACCGATAAGTTCCAGATGCATAGAGGAAACGTCAACTCTGGCCTTAGCCAGCTTTGGCTCTGCCGGAACTGAAGCTGAAGGCGTAATCGCAGCCTGCGCCACAGTGCTCGTTGGCTCCGCAATAAGCGCGCTGTGCAATTGCGCAGCATCATCGGTCGCGACCACGACTTTCGGCCGGACCATGAAGATACACACCTGCACCGCGATCACCGCCAGAACCACCAGACTGATTAAGATTGTTTTTTTGTTCATCAGATTCTCCTGAAAAATAAAAAAGCCTAATCGTATAAAGATTAGGCTCAATTTGAAGCGTGTTAACTTCGGCAGCCCAGCTACCTTCTGTAGAGACAGAACACCGGCACACATTCCGATTGTGCCGGGTGCACCAGTCTTACAGTGAAGGTCTGAAGCTTTGCCCCGCCTTTTACAGCGGGCCCGCCGTTTTCTGGCGGGGCCCTACTCTTTCGAGTAGTTTGCCTTTATCGGTTACCTGCTTGACTTCTCAAATAGCATTCTTGTTGCTACACATAAAATATAACATATAAATCCCCGCTTGTCAACACTTTGTTGAATTTTATTCCCGCTATTTTCAACATATCAAGTTATTTAATATCAATATGTTATGAATAATACGCCTTTTTAATCAAAAAATATTTTACTTGCCCATTCAAATAAAGTGATTTTTCTTCAATTTTTTATTGACAAATTGCACAGTTTATGCTATATTTCTTATGTCTGTTATAACTATCTGCTTTTCTTGCTGTTAGCGAAAGACCCGCGCCAACTCACATAAAACCGGGCGCAGGCACCAACAGAGAATGGAGAAAGTTATGGACATCGGCTCAAAACTGAAATTGTTACGCGGAAACATGACTCTTACCGAGCTCGCTAAACGCTCTGATGTGGACAAAGCCATTGTGAGCAAGATCGAATCCGGAAAAATGACCGGCACCGTAGAATGCCATCGCAAGCTGGCTGAAGTATTCGGGCTGAAACTATCCGAGTTCTACGCTTACATGGAAAATGAGTTGCCGGAACCGGCGGAATTCCGCGCCGGAAATGTTAAACAGGATATCTATCTGGAATTCCTGGAAATCCTGACTACTATCCCGCTGGCCAAGAAAATGCTCCCCACCTTTATCTCTCTCAAACCCGGGGAATCCCAGTACTTGGAAGAAACCATCAAAAAGGTGGAACGGTTTATTTATGTATTAGACGGGGAAATGGAAGTTTCCATGGAAGGCAAAACATATCGGCTCAAAAAAGACGGCCATGCAGAAAAAGGCGACAGCCTCTACTCCACCAGCCTGCAGAGACATACATTGAAGAACACCGGCTCAACCGTAGCCCGGGCGCTGTGCATCAGCTCCCCGCCGGTCCTCTAACCACTTATCCACAGGGAGTCCCGGACTGCCTGTGGATAACTTTTACGGGAGGCCCAATGAAGCGTATACTGATCTGCGAAGACGAACAAGACGCACAGAATTCCTTACAGAACATTTTTTCCAAGCGCAATTACGAAGTTTCCTCTGTTTCCGACGGCAAAAGCGCCATCGACCAGGCCAAATCGTTCAAACCGGACCTGATCCTGCTGGACATCCGCATGCCCAAGATCGACGGCCTGGAAGTCGCCCGGGAAGTGCGCGGTTTCGACAAGCTGGTCAAGATCATCTTTGTCAGCGCCTTTGCCAGCCCCGAGATCAAGAAAGAAGCGGTCAAATACAACATCGTAGATTACCTGACCAAACCCGTGCCCACTGACACCCTGGTCCAATCCGTCGAACTCGCCCTGAAATAGGGGACAGGTCCACCCTTTTGGGCTCGTCGAGAAAATCGGACAGATGTGTCCCCTTCGCAATTTGCTGTGTCCCCTTTGCCCATCTTAAAAAAAAATGGCCCGGCAGTTTCCTGCCGAGCCATTTTTCGTGGTGAAAACTTCAGATTACAGCTTGATTACTTTCGAAGCTTGCTCACCTTTAGGGCCCTGGGTGATTTCCATCTCAACATCCTGTCCCTCGGTGAGTGTTTTATATCCCTCACCCTGAATGACGCTATGATGTACGAATACATCTTTACCGGACTCAGGAGTTATAAATCCATAACCCTTCTCGTTAGAGAACCACTTTACTTTTCCTTTTACCATTGTGTAACCTCCTTTTCTTCTAAGATTATAGTAAACGAAGTAGAAAATAAAAAAACCGAAAGGCTAGACTTCTTTGCTTTTCGGCTTTCGACTTCTAATCTTTGTTTACTACATTGATAATTGTACCAGCATTCCCGGATTTGTCAACAACTATTTTTGCTTTTTCCCTCTACCTGTAAATCATTTTTTGTGAGGGAGTGCCCCAGCTGATCGTCCTCACGCGGCAGAACCAGCAAGGGTGACACCTTCAGGAGCGTCCACTATTGTACCTTGATCCAGCACTTTTGCCACTATTGTCAACGAGACAAAATCGTCGGACCAGTTCCCTTGTTCACCATTTGCTACCTTGCTTTTATATACCGATAGTACTTTCTAACAGTAAATTGGGACATTTGGTCAACATAATTGGGTGTATGTAAGACCATGCCATAGGACAAATTCGCATGAAGCAATGCCACACCCCCACCCCATCCTGTCCAAATAGCAACATGCCCAACATAATCACCCTTACTATTTTTCCCCTGCCATACGATTATGTCGGCAGGCAATAAACAATCTTCGGGCTTAGAAGATTCTAAAGCTGTTAAACGCTCCCATTCGTCTTTGTGCAGATGATAATTGGCTGTACCGCATTCATGTGTTTTATAAACCTTTTGAATAAAATGACTACAATCTATGGCGTAATCAGGTTCTTTATCACCTTTTGCTCCAAATTCGTAAGGTCTTCCAAACCATTCTTGAGCCCTCGATTCTACCACAGATAAAAGGCTTTTCGCCTTAGACTTCATAATAATTGATTTATCACTCACTCTATTAGATTTAATAAAAATGGGAGCGTCAATCAGGTCATCTATCGACATTACATCCAAATAAGTTATTTGACCAGAGGGATCAACAGCATTAATCGCATTATTATATGCATAAAAATATTTATGCAACGATAATGGCAACCACATATCACCCATGTAACTATCTAATGTTAAGAATCGTCCATTAAAAGGATTCATGTACCGAGCGCGTAAGAAATAAAAGCCAACATTCGAATCTAGTTGTTCACCGGAATATAAAAACATATTGGCAGTATCTCCAACATGTTGAATCATATTCCCAAACGCATCATAATCATACGTATCCGTCACGGCCCCATTGGAATCGGTCAGTACCCGCACATTCCCATGCCCGTCATAACCATAGAAACTCACCGTGCCGCCCTGATTCTGGCAGATCCGCGCCAGGCCATAAGTATAACTCTTCTGTACGGTTCCCCCCGCAATCTCTTCCATTACCTGTGCATATCCGGTAAGATTTCGGTCATCGACCAGATATTGGATCGTAGCCCCTCCCGAAGTCTTCGCTACACGATTGCCGTCGCCATCGTAAACAAATCTCACGCCCCCGCCAGCCGTAGAACTGATGAGACGATTCTCAAAATCATACGTATAAGTATCTGACCCTGACGAAACGGTGCTGCCGTTGGCATCATAGCCATCGATAGACAACCGATCGTTGGCGTCATAAGTAAAACCCTGGCTGGAAATAGCCGAAACACTCGAAGACCGGGCCAAGCGATTGCCTACAGGGTCATAAGTATATGATATCGAACCATTGCCGCCGTTATTATCACCTGAAATGGATTCTCCGGTTAATTTATAGGTTGCATCATAGGAATAATTTACCCGTCGACCAGCCGACTCCGCTACAGAAAGTCGATTCCCGGCAGGTCCCAGCGTATAGGTATATGAAGCGAGGGTTGAAGATCGAGCCACCGTTAAATTTGTCAGTCGGTTCAAATTATTATACGTATACGCAGACTGCACCCCGTTGGGATAAATATAACTCTGCACATTCCCCACCTGATCATACGAATAGCTCGTCACTTTATTATCTGGCAACAGGTTATCTGCAACGGTGGCAAGCCGATTCATAACATCATAGCTGTAGTCAACTGAAACGCCGTTACTATGCGACGATCGTATACTCCGGACATTACCCACCACGTCATACGTATAGGTTAGCGTTCCTTCAGGAGTAGATTTTGTCAGTAACCGATTGCGGTTATCATACGTATAGGTCGTCGTGCCACTCGCGTCATTCATGGATATACGCTGGCCCAAGCTATTATAAATAAATGAAATGGCCGGCGCACCGAAACTGGGATCAGGTATCTTCTGGACTAAACGATTCATGATATCATAACTGTACGTCGTGGTTCTTCCGTTAAAATCGGTTTTCTGAACCATCTGTCCGGTTGAGTCATACTGATACGTCTCGAACATCCCCAGAGGCAAAGTCCTCCTGATTCGATGCCCCACGGCGTCATACGTAAAGGTCGTCGTATGCCCATTGGCATCTGTCTGGGTAAGTTGATTGCCTATTTGATCATAGGTATAACTGGTAACATTCTCCAACGCGTCGGTTACTCTAATCAGCCGGCCCAAAGAGTCATACTCATACCGGGTCTGAAGGCCAGTTTGATCAGTCTTAGAGATCATCCTGCCCGAAGCATCATACTCAGTAGCCTGCGCAGTGTTATCGGCGAATTGTATCGAAATCTGACGATTGGCATTATCATAGAAATACGTCGTGGTGTTGCCTTTGGCATCAGTAACCGCGATTGTGCGTCCGGCAGGGTCATATGTTGTTGTCGAGAATGTATTATCCGGATACGTAGTCCGTATCAACTGCCCCACAGCGTCATAGTGGAAACTAACTACATGGCCGGCAGCGTCAGTCGTACTTAATTGCCGGCCATTGACATCATACGTTGAAGTCTGAGTTGTATCGTCCGGATACGTAGTCTTCACCAGATTACCGGTAGAATCATACTCGAATGCCGTCTGCCTGCCTGATTGATCAATAACCGCCGCCTGTTTACCGATGTTGTTATACACAGTTTGTGTGCTGGTGCTATCAGGATAAACGGTTCTTACAACTCTATTCTCTGAATCGTACACATATTGGGTGGTTATAGCTTCAGCCTCACTGCCGTTCACGCGATTTACGGTTTGAGTGAGTTTATTCCCGTTAGAATCGTAGGTAAACGTCGCCGCATTCCCCAACGCGTCAGTTTGCTGAATCATATGCCCGGCATTATCATATTGATAAGAAGTCGTCCTGCCCAGCGCATTGGTAGATGTTGCCAGATTCCCGTTGTCATCGTACGTATTAGTCGTAATGTTGCCCATTGCATCTTTGACCGTCAACAGATTCCCGTGCGCATCATACGTATTTTCAGTCACATAACCAAGCGGATCAGTTTCTGTTAAAATATTCCCTAAAGAATCATACGTCAAAGTGGTGACATTGCCTAAGGGGTCGCGACGTGTCAGTTGGTTTCCCCGGTCATCATAGGTATAAATAGTCGAGTGGCCCAAAGCATCGATTTCTGCGATCAAATTGTTGTTATCGTCGTATTGGCATTCAACCGTATTGCCCAACGCATCAACGGTAGCTATAACATTACCCCGGTCGTCGTATGTGTGGATAGTTGGATTTCCCAGCCGGTCATATACAGTTTCACTATGACCGGCAATATCATGGGTAAGCCTGATCTGATTACCTTGAGCATCGATAGTTCCAATAAGCCTGCCTTCGCTGTCATAAACAGTCCTTAACGGAGTTAACCCGCGCGGATCCTGGATATCGGTTATGTAATGCGGATAGTTAGGATTAAGGTATAGAAATGTAGTGGTCTCATATACCGGGGCATGACCGGACTCATTACTGACTAAACGGTTGACGTGGAACAAATTCCCTGAGCTGTCATAATCGTAGGTGACTGCTGCCGGGCCACCGTTAGACTGACTATTAGGATCGGTGACTGATATAATACGGTTTTGACTGTCCCTTTGAAAAATGACCGAACGGGTATTGACACCTTGAGCATTGTAACTGTCGATCCGCGAAGCAGCTATCTCGGTCCAGTTCCCATTCCTATCCGTAATCCTGCTCAAATGGGCTTTACCATACGCGTGGACCGTAATAGCGCTGTCCGTCATATGGCTCCCGAGGTCTTCCCTGGTGATCAAATATTTAACGCCTTCTTTCGTTGTCAATATAAAAGCCGGGAAATCATAAACATCCATATTCCCCATCTGCGGATCAGCTTCCCAATAAGAAATTCTCGTATTTTCTATAGTGCTGTACAAAGTAATCAGCCGATTGGATACGATCGGGGTCAAGGTATCATATACGCCCGGAGGAGGTGTCCAGACCGCTAGCTGCCGTATTGTTTGTAAGTTCGGCGTGCCGAAAACAGATTCCATTTGAAGATTATACGTGAATGTCGTCCGGCGGCCATCCGGCAGAGTCAAGGAAATATCCCGGCTTCCACCCGTGCGCTGACTAAATGACTCAACGTTATTATCAGACCGATACTCATTGAATTGCACATTCATATCCTGGATGGCATACGTCCAGGAATACCCAAAATCACCGGCATTCGGATTCAATGAACTATACGTCCGGATCACGGATAGCGGCATACCATTGACCGGAATAACCAGATCCTGCTGGCTAAACCCGAATTGCCCTATCTTTAGATCACTCTGGACACTGTATCGCATTGTAATTGATACTGTAAGACCGCTGGCATCTGTCGCAGTCAATCTGATATCGTAGAATCCATTCATTAGAACATTGGTATTCAAAATCCCCAGAACGTCATGATTGACAGCATTAGTCCCCGTAGCGAACGTAATAAAGTTATCCTCACCGACAAACGAGTATTCGAGAGTGTAACTCACCAAGTTCGACGAAAATACTGTTCCAACGAATGTCTGCGTCATACTAAGATGTGCACCGTCTGCCGGCGAAGAAATTTCCACTATCGGCGGCTGCGGAGGCGTAGTCTGCTCATTAACGGTGATCTGCAATGAAGCCTGGCCCTGATTTCCAGCAGCGTCTTGGGCAACTGCTAAAGCAGTGAAAACCCCAGCGACTTCGGAAGAAAAACTCGCCTGCTGAATAGCCGAATCCTGGGGATCAGGCTGCAGGGCCAAAACGCTGCCGTTAACTGTCAGTTGCAAGGCGGTAATACCGACATTATCCGTAGCCCTGACCCGGATCTGAACGACATCACCAGTGTTGATCGTGCTTCCAGGACTGACGGATACCGACACATCAGGCGGGGTAACATCCGAAGCTACAGGCAAAACAGTAATCACCACTTCATCAAAAGAGGTCAATTCACCATCCGTAGCAGTAAGCCGGAAAACATACGTGCCTTCTTGCGAAAAACTCGCCTGAGCGACCTGCGAATGTTGATCTAGAATACTTACACCTGCCGGTCCACTTAATTGGCTCCAAGAGACGGCAACACTATTCCCTCTGGGCAAGCCATCGTCACTGACAGTACCGGTCAAAACGGCGTTATTAGATAGAACAATCCTTTGATCCGCGCCAGCGGTTACTGCCGGCGGCAAATTTCTGGTATTGGGATCGTAGATTTCAACCTCCGACAAGACTCCAGTGACGTGCTCGGTTATACCACTGGTCGACCCGCTGCATCCTCCTGCGATCATGACTCTACCGTCATTTAAAACAGCTCCCCCATTAGAGAGAAAACCATGCCCCTGGAACATAGAAGGAATCGCATGCCAAACATTAGTCACAGGATCATAAATCTCAGCCAAAGACCAGTTAGCTGATCCACCGCCGGTGACCAGAATCCGGCCATCGCCCAAAAGCTCGGCAGAAAAACCAAGACGTCCCTGGGACATTGGCGCAACTTCGGTCCATGTGTCACTGACCGGATCGTAAATCTCCGCACCACTGGTAATCACTCCCTCAGGATAACTCATCCCACCCATAACCATTACCCGGCCATCTGAGAGTAAAACTGACTCGTGGCCGGAAAGATGGCGATGCATCGGAGCTGTTAATGTCCATTGGTCAGACAAAGGATCATAAATCTCTGCGGTAGACTGTGCCGAGATATCAACCCCGGATGGAATTGACCATACATAAGCACCCCCTGTTACCAAAACCCGACCATCTTTCAATGTTGTTACCTGCGGATGCTCGCGCACGTCATGCATAGGACTGGTCAATATCCACGTATTAAGGCCGGGCTCATAAATTTCCGCGGTCTTTGTGATAAACTCATCGCCGTTTTCCAATACAGCTCCGACGATCAAAGCTCTTCCGTCACGCAAAAGCGCGATTGCTTCATGCCCTCTAGGATAATGCATATCAGCAACTCTAGTCCAAACGTTTGCTACGGGATCAAAAATCTCGGCAGTGGGTTGAGCAAGGCTATTCCCATTCATTTCATACCCTCCTGCTGCCAATACTCTGCCGTCACAAAGCAAAACCGATTGGAAACGGAAACGCTTGAAATTCATTAATCCCGTTGCTGACCACTGAGATGTTGCCGGGTCATATATTTCGGCTGTATCCAAAGCATCCTGGGTCGGCGCATTACTCCATACCGTGGCGCCGCCCGCGACAAGAACGCGGCCATCGGCAAGAGCCGTGGTAGTATGATTCCATCGAGGCGAACCCATAGACGCAATCTTACGCCATCCGGCGATCCCCTTTGCGAGAATTTCCGTTGAGGACAAAGCTCCGCCATGATATCCACCCGCGGACAAAATCGACCCGTCAGAGAATTGCGTCCAGGTGGAATAAGCTTTTGCTAAAGGCAAACTGGTCTCATTAGTCCATTGATCGGCAACAACGTCATACAACTCAACAGTATCGGTAATATCCGTATTGGTGTACCCCCCACCGACCATCACCTTCCCGTCTGGAAGAATAGCGATAGCATGATCGGCACGCTCGACACTCATGTCCTTGACCCGTGTCCACTGGTTCACCGAGGGATCGAAAAGCTGCACGGCCTTCAATCTCTGGGAATCGTTATACCCGCCGGTAACCAGGACCCTTCCGCCAGGCAGGAGCACCGCCCTGTAGAAAGCACAGGCCACGGGAGCATCGCTCAAACGTTCCCACGAATTACTCGCGACATGATAGATCTCGGTCGCATTATTCACGGGACGGCCTCCCATGACAAGCACATCGCCGTTCGCTAATGTTGTTGCTGAATGACCTACATGGCTCAAGCTGAGAGAACCGGCGGAAGCCCATGAATCCGTCGCGGGATCGTAAAGTTCTGCTGCCGTCCCTGCGTTCCCCCCAACAACCAGAACCTTACCCGTGCTCAACAGATTCGCCGTATGCCAGCTTCGAGCAGAGTTCATCGGCGCGGCGTCCGCCCACGTGTTCGTTGCAGGGTCATAAACTTCCGCAGAAGCATACGAATTCGAACCTGACCATCCACCTGTAATCAATACCTTCCCATCAGGCAGCAATGTCGCAGTATGCGCAAAACGGGGATAATGCATAGACGCTACTTCAGTCCAGCGTTGGGTCGCCGGATCATACAACTCTGCAGTCGCCCCTCCATTCGAACTACTCCCGACAACAAGGACCTTTCCGGACGGCAAAAGTGTCGCGGTATGTTCAGAACGAGCATTTATCAAAGAAGCCTGGTTGATCCATCCCCATGATCCGCTTCCATCGACGCTCGGAGGCGGTATATCGCGATCAGCAAGGCACCGAGGAGCCATAGTAACCGTTACAGTCATATCGCTGCTGGTTGAAAGGACAGAATCGCTGGCTGTTAGCCTTAAAACATAGGTCCCAGCCTGAGAAAAACTAGCTGTGGTCATTAAAGACGTCGCGTCTTCAAAAGTAACCGCGCCTGGCCCGCTTACCTCACTCCACAAGACTGTTAATGTACCGCCTGACGGTAACCCATCATCGCTTGCGGAACCGTTGAGATTTGCTCTATCGACTGAGAAAGTAATTGTCACATCGTCACCGGCATGAACTTCGGGCGGTTTATTGACGGAAATAGCTGTAACATGCACAACTGAAGTCGAGCTATCAACTTTACCATCATTAACTATTAATTGCACATCGTATGTCCCAATAAAATCGGGAGTCATTGATGGTGCTGAAGTAGCTGCATTGGCAAGAGCAGTACCACTTCCCTCTGGTTTATTCGTAATACTCCATATATAAGTCAACGGATCGCCGTCAGGATCACTGGAGGCGCTTCCATCCAGAATCACCACCTGCCCGAGATTAACGCTCATATCCTGCCCGGCATTAGCTGCCGGAGAGCGGTTTTCCGTGATTACGCGGATTATTGTCGCTACACTGTCCAATTGTCCGTCGCTTACGATCAATTGCACTACATACGTTCCGGCTTTATCGGGAGTTAATGACGGCGTAGCTGTAGCCGGATCCAGCAACACAGCATTGCTTCCATCGGGTTGGCTTACAATACTCCATGAATAGGTTAATTGATCCCCATCGGGATCATTGGAATTGCTCCCATCCAGTTTAATGAGCGCGCCGACAAATACATTGACATCAGCGCCTGCATTTGCTATTGGCGCTTGATTTAAGGTATTGATAACTGCCACAGCAGGAGCACTGTCGAGTTTACCGTCGTTAACGATAAGTTGAACGGTATACTGCCCTCCTACATCAGCAACAAAGGAAGGTTTTACAATATCGGTATGATCTAATACCGCGTTACTGTTCTGGGGCTTGGTTGTAATACTCCATAGGTAGCTTAAGAGATCGCCATCTGGGTCACTAGACCCGCTGCCATCCAAATTCACTTCAGAGCCAACTTGCGCAGAAACATTCTCTCCTGCGTTAGCAACCGGCTGACGATTGATAGTGCTTATTGTAACTGCAGCCGGTTGGCTATCGACTTTACCGTCATTAACAATGAGCTGGACAGTATATTGTCCGGATTTATCGGCGATGAAAGTAGGATTAGCTTGATCAGCATTCACAAGCACAGCGCTACTCTCATCTGGTTTGGTCAGAATAGCCCATTTATAGGTAAGATTATCACCATCGGGATCAGAAGAAGCCGAGGCGTCTAAAGTAACAGTACTGCCAATTGCTACCTGCTGGTCAACTCCGGCATGAGCAACTGGAGATTGGTTTTGTTCGTCACCACACGTCACCTTGCCAAGATAAATCGCCGATATACGTTTGTCTTTGCTTAAATTGAAATCAATTATCTGCACCTTCGCGAATCCAGATACATGATACAGAAGTTCTCCCTTCTGCTTTTTAACAGTATCCCAAACGGGTATAGTTACGTGCTGGGTTTTTAACATATTTAGAGCAATCCGTATTGCGCTGCCATTATGATCACCCGGCATTCCCCTGATCCAGTCTCCTTGAGAAACTACATGATCGCGCTCATCATAAGGATTTCTGTACAATAAGCTTGCGCCAGGCGGGATTAAGCTCCTGACTAACATCGCAGTGCTATTATTACCATTCCAGCTAAGCCAACCCAGATTGCCCGGGCCACCCTCATTAAGGATATCAGGTATGCGGTCTCCAACCTTGGCATTACTAATGACTGTTACATTTAACGCAATAGGATAAAGACTGCAATACTTCTTTTGGGGACAACCGGGTGGAGGGTTGGGATAACTGGGTTTTCCAGGACAATGAGGCTCTTTGGAACAAGTTCCTTGATTATGCTGGCAGGAAGACGTGGCAGATTCATTGGCTGAAACAGAAAAAATATAGGCAGGAATAAATGAAACAACAGCAAGAATTGCCGTACAAAATAGAATACGGGGAAAGAACCGATCTTCTTTTGTCATTATTTATTTTTTAGATTCTGGAGCATATTCGCCACCAGACCAGGTAGAATAGACTAAAATTTCACCCTGGTTATTCTGGGCACAAAAAAACCCATCCCATTAAAATAAGCATAATTCATACCGTCTTTCTGACACAAGCTTAAGATTATTAATCTATTACGCTAACCATTGAACTGACTAAGTGTTCTGAAAACTATCTTTTTTCTACTTTAACAATAACCTCCAGCATACCAATAAGTTATTGTTGCGAGATTAAAACAAATGATACTTCAGTAATGCAAATGCTGCAACATTTCGCGCCAACCGTGTCAAATACTGACTATCAAAAAAAATGACAACCCTTTTTCAGAGTTGCCTAAGCACTACCGTATATTGTCCGCATCCATGGACTCCGCTCTTTATATTGGTATTTTATACCTTATATTCCGTACTGTAAATCATTTTTTGTGGGAGCGTCCTTCAAAAAAAAAGCCGGGGATGCTTCTGCCCGGAAGCATCCCCGCATCAGAATGGCAGTCAGTCGAAGGAAAGTAAAACGTGGACGAAGACTGCCCAGGGGTTCCATTCACAACTCGCACATCACACCGTCCCTAAAAGGGGACACAGCAAATCTCAAAGGGGACACATCTGTCCGATTTTCTCGACGAGCCGTTTTGGGTGGACCTGTCCCCTTTAGCGGAGGGCGGAGCGCGCAGCCAGCACCAGCGGCTTGAGCGCCCAGCGCACCATCAGCTTCAGCCCTTCGCGGCTCTCAATGTAATCCGCGATCGCCGGGCTGTGGCGATAATAGAACTTCACGAACTTCCGGCCCCACTCTTTGGTCATCAAACATTTATCTCTGAATACCCGCAGTATCTTCACATTAGGCTCATCATACGAACCGTACGCAGCCGTAGCGATGAAACACCCGCCGCCACCGCCGCCGCCACCACCGCCGCCCGCAGGCGCAGCCGAGCTGCCCGTAGTCGCAGCCTGCGCGATCGGCCCGCCGTCTCCCGCGCCGTAGATCGAGAAATGCAGCACCTCGGCGCAGATCAGCTGATTCGTAGTATCCACATACGAATCCGCCAGCTTTTCCCACATCAACGTCTTCAGGTTATAGTAGAACAGCCGCAGCCGCCGCGCATCGGTGATCCCCACCGCGCTCATATCCGCCGCGGTATACGGCACTTTGATCGTTACCGGCTGTTTGAATACCGTACCGCTGGGCCCGAAATCCACCGCCTTCTCGGCGATCGACTCGTTGGCATCCGGCGGCGGGCATTCCACTTTGGTGATGGTCACGGTCGTAGGCACTTCCAGCACATTGCCCGGCAGCACCACCGAAGCCCGCTGAATATCCGCATTGCCGGTGGCCGTCAACGTCCCGCCGGCGGAATCATCCACAAAAGACTCTTCAGTCGTGTCCTCATCCACATAGGAGTTGCGGTTAAAATAGATCGCTCCGTTACCGTCACGATAATCCGTCCAGGAGATGCACACGTGGTTGCCGTCCGCGCTCAAGTACAAGGAAGGTTTATCCTGCACCGCGGTGCCGGAATCGGCATTCACCAGAATATTCGTCTTGAAAGTCAACCCGTTATCCAGGCAATTGGCGTAATAAATATCCCATTCGCCGTTGCGGTAATCGCTCCACACCGCAAAAATACTTCCGTCGGCATCCATGGCCAGCGCCGGCTCTTTCTGCGCCTGCGGCGTCTGCGCGTCTTCGTTGACCTGAATATCCGCGCCCCACACCTCGCCGGTAACCGATTTGTCGAAATAAATATCCGTATCGCCGTCAGCGCCGGTATTTTCCCAGGCCGCGCAAATACCCACCTTCTGCCCGCCGCCGCCGACTTCCGGCCGCATGGCCAGACTCGGCCGGTCCGCCGCAGTGCCGCTATTCGCGTCGTTGATCTGAATATCCTGGGCGTAAACCCGATTATTCTGATTATTCAAAGCGTTGAAATAAATATTGCGCTCGCTATTTTTCTCCGCGCTCCAGACCACATACTTATTCTGACTATTCACGCTCAACTTGATTTCCGGATAAGCAAACGCCGCCGCAGTCCCGTCGTCCACCCGTTTGGTCTGCGCGGCAGTCAGATTCCATAAACTATCGCCCTGATCCGTCGACCGGGCATAATATACACCGGAAGCGCCGTTGACCCAGGCGATCACCACCGTGCCGCTCGAAGTTACGTCTAAAGACGGCTGCGCCTGATTCGCCGCAACGCCCAGCGCGATATCCGCCGGGATCACCGCGATCTGCCAGGCAGCGCTGTTATTATCCAGCCGGGCAAAATACAGATCCGACGAATTATCCGTCTGCACGTTCTCCCAGATCACATACAAGTTCCCAGGATCATCCACGGCCATCTGCGGATTGCGGTTCGTTCCGGTCAAAGCGCCGGTCAACTGGGTATCCTGGATAAAAGTCACCCCCCGGTCCTCGGATTTATTGAACCAGATCTGTCCGGCGTCGTCCTGCCAGACCATATACACTTTGTTGCTGGATTTATTCATCACCAGACAGGAATTATCTTTATTCACCACCTGGGTCGCAGCCGGCGGCTGCACCGCGCCATCCACGCCGCCTGCCGGCGCCGGAGCAGGTTCAGCCGTAGTCGTAGTGGTGGTACTCACCCTCTTGTTCGGCCCCTTAAGCAGCATGGCGGTAGTGAAATCATAGGTGTACGGCGCCAGCTGATTGCCGGCCAGGTCGCGGCCGCTGACTGTCACCGTGATCTTCTGCTCGTATTTAAAGCGATAGTCGCGGCTGGTCGGAGGATCGTACTTTACCGCGTAATTGCCGCTGCTGCTCTGGAGGATCACGTTATTCGGATACGATGAGAGCTGATTTACCCCGTTGACGATAACATTGGTCGCCGCGGCGTCGCCTTCGCGCTTGATGCTCAAATTGATCGTATCCTTATTGACCCCCTTAAGCGCGTCCTTCAGGTAGAAGAACACGTCGGAATCGCGCGAAACCTGCACTTCGCCCTCTTCCGGATTCAATGAATCCAGATACGGCGGCTCTTCATCCAGGACATCCACTGCCACGGTGATCGCCTCGGTAGCGGAAGCTAAACCATCCGTCGCGCTGAAAGTAATGGTATGATTCCCGGCGTCGGCATTGGTCGGGATCCAGCTGAACACACCGGAATCGGCATTAAACGTCGCACCGGCCGACAAACCTGAAGCCGCATAAGTCACCGCGTCGCCGTCGGCATCAGTAGCGCTGACGGTAAAGGTCAGTTCGGACTTAGCCACCACCGACTTATTCCCGATCGCAGCCATCGCCGGCGCGCGGTTAACATTGCTCACCGTAATCGTAACCGCTTCGGAATCGCTATTGCCCGCCCCATCCTCCACCGAGAATGTCACCGTATAGGTACCCGCCTGATCATAACCCGGGGTCCAGTTAAATGCCTGGCTGGCGAACGAAGCCCCGGCCGGCAATCCGGCCGCAGCATACGTCAAAGCGTCGCCATCTACGTCAACAGCGCTGACCGTAAACGACAGCGCCGCATTTTCCGTCACCGTCTTGTTTCCGATAGCCGCTAAAACCGGTGTGGTATCAGTGTTTGTAACAGTGATCGTAATGGTTTCCGCATCACTCAAAGAGCCATCACTGGCTGCGAATTGCACGGTCGCGTATGCCCCGGCTTGCGCGTAACCCGGAGTCCAGCTGAACGCGCCCGTCGCAGCGTTAAACGTCGCGCCGGAAGGCAGATTCGCTGCAGATAGCGTCACTGCATCACCGTCCGGATCCGTAGCGTTGACCGTAAATCCTAACGCCGCATTCTCGGCTACAGTCTTATTCCCCACCGCAGCCAATACCGGCGGCCGGTTCACGTTACCTACGGAAATCGTCACCGCTTCGGAATCCGTCCCGCCGTTAGTATCCGCCACGCTGATGGTCACGGTGAAATTCCCGGACTGCGCGTACGTCGGCGTCCAGGTAAAAGTCGAACCCGCGAAGGTCGCTCCTGCCGGCAATCCGGTAGCGCTGTAAGTCAAAACATCGCCGTCCGCATCGGTCGCGGAACCGGTAAACTGCAATTGCACGTTTTCATTCACCGTTTTAGCGCCGATGGCGGCCAGAACCGGTTCCCGGTTCACATTGCTCACCGTAATGGTAATATCTTCGCTATCCGTGGCCGCGCCGTCGGTAACTTCGAAATGCACCCCGGCAAATGCGCCGGCCTGGGAATACGAAGGAGTCCAGCTGAACACCCCGGTCCCGGCGTTAAAAGTAGCGCCCGCAGGCAGGTTCGCAGCGGACAAAGTCAAAGCCTGGCCGTCTGCGTCGGTTGAGCTGACGCTGAAAACCAGAGCGGCGGCTTCATTCACGCTCTTATTCCCGATCGCCGCCAGCACCGGCGCGCGATTCACATTATTCACGGTAATGGTGATCGTTTCCGAATCTTCCCCGCCATTGAGATCATCCGCGGTAAAGACCACAGTATAGGAACCGGCCTGGGTATATGACGGTGTCCAGCTAAAGCTGCCCGCGCTGAATACCGCGCCCGCAGGAACACCGGTCGCGCTATAAGCCACCACGTCGCCATCCGGATCAGTCGCGTTGATATCAAAACTCAAAACGCTGTTCTCATTCACCGTCTTATTGCCGGTCAGATCCAGGATCGGCGAGCGGTTCACATCCGCCACGCTGATAACCACAGCTTCGGAATCCGTGCCGCCGTTACCGTCGTCGGCAGTAATCGTCACTGTAGCAGAACCCGCCTGACTATATGACGGCGTCCAGGTAAATGTCGAACCCGCAAAAGTCGCTCCCGCCGGTAATCCCGCCGCGGAATAAGTTAAGCTGTCGCCTTCCGGATCCGTGGCGCTGACCGTAAACTGCAACTGCGCGTTCTCGTTAACGCTCTTTGCGCCGATCGCCGCTAACACCGGCGGACAATTCACGTTGTTCACGCTGATAACCACCGCTTCGGAATCTGTGCCGCCATTGCCGTCATCCACGCTGAAAGTCACCGTATACACACCCGACTGCAGACAACTGGGAGTCCAGCTGAACGTCCTGGTTCCGGCAGTGAAACTCGCTCCAGCCGGCACATCCGCAGCCGTATAAGTCAAGGTATCGTTATCCGCATCCGTCGCGCTGACCGTAAAGCTCAAACCCGTTCCCTCGTCCACGCTCTTTGCCCCGATTGCCGCCAACACCGGAACGCGATTTACATTCGCGACAGTAATAGTGATAGCCTCGGAATCCTCGCCGCCGTTACCGTCGCTGGCGCTGAAAGTTACGCTATAGCTTCCGGCCTGGGTATAGGTCGGCGTCCAGCTGAACGCTCCGTTGGCACTATTAAAAGTCGCGCCCACAGGCATCCCGGCACCGGAATATGTCAAAGTATCGCTATCTGCGTCAGTGGCGCTCAAGCTGAAACTCAACGCCACGTTTTCATCCACGTTTTTGTTGCCCACAGCCGCCAATACCGGAACGCGATTCACATTAGCCACCGTAATCGCCACCGCTTCGGAATCCGTCCCGCCCAAACCGTCATCCACGCTGAAAGTCACGGTGTAAGATCCGGACTGTGTATACGACGGCGTCCAGGCGAATGTCCTGGTCCCGGCGGTAAAAGTAGCGCCTGCGGGTAGATTGGAAGCCGCGCAGGTTATCGCGTCTCCATCGCTATCCGTAGCGCTGATCACAAAACTCAATGCCGCGTTCTCATTCACACTCTTGGCGCCGATCGCGCTCAACACCGGCGCGACATTGACATTATTTACGGTAATCGCGATTGTTTCCGAATCTGTGCCGCCGTTGCCGTCATCCACGCTGAAAGTCACATTGTAAGTTCCGGATTGCGTGCCGCCCGGCGTCCAGGCGAAAGTGCGCGTGCCGGCGGTAAACGTGGCGCCGGAAGGCAAATTAGCAGCCGCGTAAGTCAGAGTATCGCTATCCGCGTCAGCAGCGTTCAAAGTAAAAGTCAAAGCTACCCCTTCATCTACCGATTTCGCGCCTACCGCGTCCAGCACCGGCACCCGGTTGACATTATTCACCGCGATACCGATGGTTTCCGAATCCGTCCCGCCGTTGCCGTCGCTGACACTGAAGGTCACGCTGTAGTTGCCCGACTGCGCGTAGGTCGGCGTCCAGGCAAAAGACCCGGTCGCGCTGTCTAAAGTAGCGCCGACAGGTAAACCTGTGGCAGAATAAACTAAAGTATCGCTGTCCGCATCGGTAGCGCTCAACGTAAAGCTCAACGCCGCATTCTCATTCACGGCTTTGTTCCCCACCGCTCCCAGCACCGGCGCGCGATTCATATTAGCCACAGTAATCACCACCGCTTCGGAATCCGTCCCGCCCAGACCGTCATCCACGCTGAAAGTCACGGTATACGAACCGGACTGGGTATACGACGGCGTCCAGGCGAAAGTCCTGGTCCCGGCGGTAAAAGTAGCGCCGGAAGGCAGATTAGCGGCAGCATAGGTCAACGCGTCGCCATCACCATCAGTAGCGCTGATCACAAAGCTCAATGCCGCATTCTCATTCACCGATTTAGCGCCGATAGCTGCCAGAACCGGAGGAGCATTCACATCGCCTACGGTAATAGTGATCGTCTCGGAATCGATGCCGCCGTTAGGATCGGTCACGCTGAAAGATACACTGTAATTACCGGCCTGCGTGCCGCCCGGCGTCCAGGCGAAAGTCCTGGTCCCGGCGGTAAAAGTAGCGCCCGAAGGCAAATTCGTGGCGGAATAAGTCAAGGTATCGCTATCCGCATCAGTAGCGCTGATCACAAAACTCAACAGCGCATTCTCATCCACGGCCTTATTCCCGATAGCCGCTAACACCGGCACGCGGTTCAGATTGCCCACAGTGATAGTGATCGTCTCGGAATCAGTCCCGCCGCTAAGATCATCCGCGGTAAAAGTCACGGTGTATGTGCCTGCTTGGGAGTACGTCGGAGTCCAGCTGAAGTTCCCCGCGTCGAAAACCGCGCCGGCAGGTAAACCTGAAGCGCTGTAAGCTACGATATCATCATCCGCATCCGTGGCATTAAGGTCAAAACTCAAAGCGCTGTTTTCATTGACCGACTTATTACCGATAGCATCAAGCACCGGCGCGCGGTTGGTATTAGCGATGGTAATGGTGATATTCTCGGTATCCGTCAGACTACCGTCGGAAACCACGAAATGCACCGCCCCGTACGTGGCTGCCTGGGTATATGACGGGGTCCAGCTGAACACGCCGGTCGATTCATTCAAAGTCGATCCGGAAGGCAGATTAGTGCAGGAATAGGTCAAAGCATCGCTGTCAGCATCCGTAGCGCTCAAAGTAAAGGTCAATAAAGTATTTTCCGACCCGCTCTTTGCCCCGATCGCCGCCAATACCGGCGCGCGGTTGACATTAGCTACGGTAATAGTGACGGTTTCGGAATCGCTGGCTGACTGGGTATCAGTGGCGGTAAAGGTTACGGAATAGGAACCCGCCTGGGTGTACGCAGGCGTCCAGGCAAATGTCCGGGTACCGGCAGTGAACGTGGCTCCGGAAGGCAAACCGCTGGCAGAATAAGTGATCGCGTCGCCATCCGCGTCAGTAGCGCTGATAGTAAAGGAAAGCGCGGCATTCTCATTCACGCTCTTGGCGCCGATCGCAGCTAAAACCGGAAGAACATTGGGCTTAGCCTGCGCGCCGGGAGAATTGGAGATCGTGGCGGTATTGCCGGCTTCATCTGTGGTCTTGATCGCGAAATAATAAGTCGTCCCCGGAGTCAAACCGGTAACCGTCATCGATTGCGAAGTCCCGGCTACTGCCGGCGCGGGTTCACCGGTCACATCCGTAGCCGCGGTAAACTGCGCGTCATTGGTGATCTGGGAAGTGGAATACTTGATGGTATAGCTGGTGGCTGTGCCGGTAGCAGCATCATCCCCGGGCGAGGTCCAGGTCAGATTCACCGTCCCCCGGTTCGTGCCGGTAGCAGCAGCCAGGGTGCTGACGGCTGAAGGCGCGGTAGTATCGCTTGACCCGGTAAAGGTCAAACGAATAGTCACATCCCTGACAATAAATCCGCTGGTAGCTAAATGGGTAAACCTGATGGTATTATCGCCCTGCACCAGATAAGACTTGTTAATCGTGATCGGGGCAAAAGTATGATCTACGGAATCATAAGAATCGCCGTACGGAATCGCAGTCTCTCCGTTGCCGTTGATATAGAAGTTGCCTTCATTGGGATTCTCCGCGTCATAAATAGTTAAAATGATCGCTGCAGAAGTAGCCGTGGAAGGATCAACCGGAATATTCACGGTCATTGTCCCTTCTTCGGGAACCGATTCAAAATCAGTTAAGTTTACGTCCGGGCTGGGGCTGACGTAATCCGTAGAACCACCGGTAGTAAAAGAATTGTCCGCGGATACTGTTTCATTAGCCGCCGCATCCTGGCTCTTCACCCGGTAATGATAGGTAGTATTAGCGCTCAAGCCGGTAAGATTCACCGAATGGCTGGTAACCAAGGTACTATCCAAAGTAGTCTGTGAACCATAAGCAACGCTCGTGCCGTATTCCACCCGCGAAGTAGCCGCTTCATTGGTCGTCCAGGTGATCGCAGCGCCTGAACCGGTAATACTTCCCGCAGCGATTGAGGAAATCGTGGGCGCGGTCAAATCCGGAGCGCTGACCACGATAGAAAGCGCCTGGGTATCAGTCACCGTCTCGGCATCCATCACCTGCACGGTAAAGCTCGAAGTCCCGACAGCCGAAGGCGTGCCGGAGATAACTCCGGTAGAAATATTCAGGCTCAAGCCCGCAGGCAACGAACCGGAAGCAACGGTCCAGGAATAAGGCGAAGTCCCGCCGGAAACCGCTAAAGTCTGGCTGTACGCTGTCCCGGTTGTCCCCCCGGCTAAAGAACTCGTGCTGATCGTCGGCGTCGCCGGCGCACCATAAATTTCCGGAGGGATGGTATTCCCTAAATATTCCCAGATGTACTTGGTGAGGGTCTGGCCATCCGCGCAAAAACCGCGAGTACCATTAACATCATGCAAATTATATACACGCATTTTTTCTCGAATCACATCTTCATTCGGAAATGGCCATAGATTCTCATCAGTTAGCGTATTCCACCCAGTCTCTCCGTAAAGAGTACCCGAAACACCCAGACGATAAATAATCTGTGCTCCAATTTGACCACCAGATGAACCAGCGGTCTTAAGAGTTGAACTGGATTCTATTCTAGGGAGGTATCTTAAACCATTGGTTAGTGGCGAATACACAACATTATTTACTCCTCCGGTTGTGCTTGAATAGTTATTACCATTGCCATACAAATTACAATAATTATTTGTAGACCAAGAGATCGCATCACTCGTCATGCCATAGAATATACTGTTAGATACGCTCGTATGGGCTGATATAATTCCATATGGGAATCTACCAAGAGTGCAATTTATAACGGTTTCATTAGATGGTTCACTATATGATTGAGAAGCCGCCGTACCTGCTGAAGTGCCATACCAAATAACGCTATTCTTCAATGTTGGGGATGTCGCTCCGGATTCAAAGAAATTGCCCGCACCTCCATTATTCAGAACAATACAAGAATCAAAAGTTAATCTTGTGGACCCATTAGGAGCATACAATGCGGTAGTTCCATAACCAGAAGCAGCAAGACCATCAACAGCAATACAATTTTGCACGTAACAATCAGTCGAAGAACCCCCATAAAAAGAAAAAACTCCGTGAGGATTCTCGGCATCATGATAATCATATCGCCCTACACATCTTCGCAAGATAGTATATGTTGAACCTCCTCCAATCAGAAACTTATACCGGCCTCTCCCCCAAGAAAAGCAATCTTCAAACAAAATATAATCACCGTCAGCTGAATTAAAATTACACACATTCCCAGCGGCAGCATCAACTCCAGCGCATTTTAAAATTTTTACATGGTCGCAATTAGTAAGATATACATTGGAACCGCCATTTTGAAAAATTATCCCCTGTATGACCGCGTAGCTCAATCCGTTAGGATATAATCCAGTAAGTGTCCCGCCACCATCAATAATGACACCAAAGTCATTAGCTGCTTTAATGGTAGTGTATGCCCCTGACGATCCATCAGGAATACCCGTCCAATCCCACCCGCCATCGGTACACATATTATTCTGCGTACCTGTGTATGTACCGTCAGCTATAATAAGCGTATCTCCCCCAGACATAAGAGCGATACCGGATTTAATATATTTCTTGGGGGAAGATTGACTTCCATTGCCGCTATCCGTAGCCACAGCCCCATCTACATAGTATGTGGCTGCATAAACAAATGAAGACAAGAACAACAACTGGGTTACCAGCACTATAAGCAAGATTTTGATTGTTTTCATAGTTCTGCAAGAATTATGATAATGATCTGGCTAATTTTTTTCTTCTACTAGACTATAACATAAAAAGTTAATCTTGTCAATATCACGTTGAATATTTTTAAACAAATTATTTATGTTTGTAAGTTATTCTATAACAATGTTTTAATTAAAATTTGTTTTGGCGGGAAATTTACTTTAGGATTGATCTTGAAAGATATTGCTATCGTTTATTTAATTCTTGATTAACCAACGCAACGAGAGGATTTAATACTTTACGCATTACATTCTTCGCCCAAATTCTTTTTTCTAAATAATGCGCTATTGGAGGAGTAGATATGTAGTATAACTTTACTAAAACATTCCCAAGTTTTGATTTTAATAAATAACCATCTCTAAACTCTCTTAAAGTTTTCGTTTCATTGGCGTTTGCGCCATAAACAGCTGAAGCTATAAAACAACTTCCACCACCACCTCCTCCTCCACTGTTACTACCACCTACAACTGGATTGGAAATGGGAGATTCAACTGAACTCACACTATTGGCATTATTACCAGAAGTACTTTCCGCGGAATCTCGCCCGCTCTCATAGATTTCCACAGGTATGGTATTCCCTAAATATTCCCAGATGTATTTGGTGAGGGTCTGGCCGTCAGCGCAAAAACCACGAGCACCATTAACATCATGTAGATTATATACCCGCATTCTTTCCCGAATCACATCTTCATTCGGAAATGGCCATAAGGAATCACTGGTTAACGTATTCCATCCGGTTTCTCCGTAGAGAGATCCTGAGGTTCCCAATTTATATTCTATTTGCGCACCGATCTGACCACCAGAAGAACCTGCTGTTTTAAGTGTCGATCCAGATTCTATACGCGGTAAATATGTCAAACCGTTGACAAGTGGATTAACTAATGTATTATGCGATCCACCAGTAGTGCTTGAATAAGCATTTCCGTTACCGTATAAATTACAATAATCGTTAGTTGCCCAGGAAATACCATCGTGTGTCATTCCATAAAATATAGAATTGGTAACTGTTGTCCCTTGTGCAATAATCCCATAAGGGAATCTACCTAGAGTACAACCAATAACAGTCTCGCTTGAGGGCGGCGTGTATGATTGCGAGGCAGCAGTATCAGTTGCAGTCCCATACCAAATAACGCTATTTTTTAAGGTTGGTGAGGTTGCAGATGACTCAAAAAAGTTTCCAGGTCCGCCATTATTCAGAACAATACAAGAATCAAAAGTCAACCGAGTCGATCCGTTCGGAGCATAAAGAGCTTGTGTATTTGACCCGGACACAGCAAGACCATCAATAGCAATGCAATTTTGAACATAGCAATCCGCAGTAGAGCCGCCATAAAAGGAAAAAACGCCATGAGGATTTTCGGCATCGTGATAGTCATATCGCCCTACACACCGCCGCAACACAGTATACGTTGATCCGCCTCCTATAAGAAATTTATATCTACCCCTCCCCCACGAAAAGCAATCTTCAAACAAAATATAATCACCGTCAGCTGAATTAAAATTACATACATTCCCAGCGGCAGCATCAACACCACCGCACTTAATAATTTTCACATGATCGCAATGAGTAAGATATACATTGGAACCGCCATTCTGGAAAATTATCCCCTGTATGACCGCGTAGCTCAATCCGTTAGGATATAATCCAGTAAGTGTCCCGCCACCATCAATAATGACACCAAAGTCATTAGCTGCTTTAATGGTAGTGTATGCCCCTGACGATCCATCAGGAATACCCGTCCAATCCCACCCGCCATCGGTACACATATTATTCTGCGTACCTGTGTATGTACCGTCAGCTATAATAAGCGTATCTCCCCCAGACATAAGAGCGATACCGGATTTAATATATTTCTTGGGGGAAGATTGACTTCCATTGCCGCTATCCGTAGCCACAGCCCCATCTACATAGTATGTGGCTGCATAAACAAATGAAGACAAGAACAACAACTGGGTTACCAGCACTATAAGCAAGATTTTGATTGTTTTCATAGTTCTGCAAGAATTATGATAATGATCTGGCTAATTTTTTTCTTCTACTAGACTATAACATAAAAAGTCAATCTTGCCAATAACGTAAAAAATCGAACGCAATATTGTTAAGGAACGCCAGAAAACATTTAGCGTAATGCAATAAAAAAGCTTAACATTGCAAATTATTTCTTTTTTTGATACAACTTTATTTTTTCAGATGCATATTTTCTTTCAAAATTATCCGATATAGGAAAAGGAAAAAACTCTTCATTGACAATAAGAACATAATCATATTTCATAAGTAAATCGTTTTGCAAAGGATTTCTTGAACTTCGAGCACCTTCTTGTTGCACTTGTTTAAGCGTCCCTTCTGTGAAAATAATTCCATCAACCACAAGAGATTCGTAAGCAGGTTTAACGTTAAGAGGCTGCTGCGTTTTATAAACAAATAGCGATGAAACAAAAATTGGTTTTTCAATAACTGAAAAACAGCTCGCATATAACAATGACGGTTCTAAAGTTTTATGCCACGAACCATTATTCGCAATTACCGTTATAATTGTCGAGGCCCGTTCAACCTTATTCATCGCATTAAAAAAATCTTCATAAATAGGCTGAAAAGATTGCCATTTGGAATATATAAATCCCGTATGGATTATAACAAGCAAACTTATCGCAAAAGGGATTATCCTACGAAAGCGGGTATTAAAATGTGGAATAGAAATACATGCGATAAGAAAAAAGGTTATAGCTACAGGCAATCGCTGCGATACAAAATAAGTACCGATAATTCCTGTTGGGGCAAACAAAAATGCCACGAAAAGAATAATAGCAGAAAACAACATGTCTTTAGCGAATACAATATCTCGTCGCCAGATTAAATATGCTCCACCCAAGAGTAGTAAACACGCCACGACTAATTGAAGAGGTGGATGATAGAAATCAATGATATATGACCAGCTTATTACTTTTTCAATCAAGCTTGCAAAACCAATTCTATGCGACCCTGCTGAAGTAGATGTAGGGCTTACAAAGAAATAAAGCAATAATGAAGGAACAAACTGCGCAATTGATAAAATAAGATATTTCGAAGGCCTGAAGAACGATTTTTTAGCATTTTGATGCTGTTTGAGTTCATATCCAACCACAACTAGACCATAAAGACAAAAACCATACAAATGACTGATAAAGAGCAGAAATGTTATTGTTGAAAAAACTGCGATATTCACCCAAGTTTTTTGTTTACGGAATATAATCCATAAAGCGGTCACCCACAAGAAAAAGCCAACGCTAAATAAATAAGACAAATTTGCCACAAGCAAGACTTCATTGTAGAGAAAAAGGAATACAATTAATATCCATGGCGACACTTTCTTATACAACGCATAGTGTAAAGCAACCGTTCCCGTAGATATAATGATAAATATAAGACCGACAAAAATTCGACCAGCAGTGTCTGCGCCGAATATCATAGTAAAAAACAAACCTATTATATCAAAAGCAAGATTAGGCAATAATTGCCAATTCACAGTATAAAATTGGCCTAAAACAGGATTAGTATTGATATTATGTATTATATGCAACCGAACCATATGATTCGGATAGTCGTAAAGAGGTAATACTTTCGTAGCAAAAAGTGGGATCAAGGAAATGAAAAGCAACGAGATAAAAACAAAGAAAGTTATTTTATTCTGTTTTTCTTTAAAAATATTGACCATACTGTCTCCTTCCTTTCAGCATTAATCATTTCAACGCTGAACACTATTATATAAAAAAACTCAATGACCTATAATATTTTTAAAAGAGTTAGAGGACAAATTGTTTGAGTAGCTTATTCTTCTGCATTAATAATACAGCACCAGAAGTGGCAAACATAATAACAAAACAAAAGGTCAAATCCCACACCCAAGGCAAGACAAACACCTGAAAAGGAAGGAAAAGATTAAGAAAAAAGATATGCGCGAAGTAAATCCCTGCAGTAAATCTACCCAGATTATAAATAAAGAACTTCATTTCGGGTTTTGACAAAGCTAAAAGAAAAAAACCAGAAGCATAGGGAACTGTGCCAATTGCATAATCAAAGAGGAATCCGCTCATTTTGAATTCAATTAACTGCATAACTAATCCTACGCAAAGAACGAGAAAAGCACAATACCAATTTACATACTTCTTAACTCCATAATAAGAAAACACCCATCCTAAAGCTACAAAAAGAGTCCCCATAAAAGGTCCGTTACGAGTATCGTAGGTAAATGGCAATCCACTAAAGAATTTTGAATAAGTACCTCCAACTAAACCCAAAACATATAAGGCAATCGAAATTGGAAGAATATAGATTGCCTTACGTAACTTAATACATAACGCCAAAAAAATCACAGCAAATAAAAGAGCAGGAATAAACCATAGATGAAAAGAAGTACCGCGAAGGACAAAACCAAGGAGATGCTCTTTAATTAATACTAAAGTATTGGCTTCAAAAGATTTTTTCAAACCGATTAGTAATCCGTCTTTTAAAATAGCGTCCATGAAACCTTCGGGGAAAAAAGCATATACCGTCATCCAGAATAAATATGATTTGACTAATTTTAAAACCGTCTTCTTTAGAAGACCTTCAATTTTTTCTCCCTGTTTTAAAGCTTCACCCCAGAAATAACCAGTAACAATAAAGAAAAAAGGAACCGCAAAACGGCAAGAAACATTAATAAGTTTTGAAATAAATAAAAGATTATCATTCAAATAAGAAATGCCACTGTACTTAAATGGCCGCGTGTGAATACAAATGACTGCAAAAATTGCTATCACTTTAAAAGAATCAATGCTTGTAATTCTTCCCTTCTTGATATCTGACATATATCCCTTCTTAATAAAAATACTCGAGTCATTGCACGAGGTTACAACATATCAAGCAATCGCGAGGCAATCTCCGACCATTGATAGTTATTTTCAACAAGACGAAAACCAACTTCAATCTTTCTTAGAGTGTCTGCTTTGTCTTGCAAAATCGTATTTACTGCTTTGACTAATTCGTCTGCATTATCCGCATAAAACAAGAAATTCTGATCGATATACTTCAGTTCTTCCAACCGTGTACTGATAACAGGCTTCTTCATCGAAAGATACTCAAACAGCTTGATTGGACAAGCGGCATGCGAAATCCTGATAGGCTTAAAAATATTCAAACAAACGTCCATCGCATCAATATATTTATAGATGTCTGCATGCGGAACTCCACCAGTCAGAACTACATTGTTCAAACCGTCTTTCTCCACCTGCTGCTTAACCCGAGCGAAATCTCTCCCTCCACCGACCAACAAAAAAGTGTATTCCAAAAATCTACGCGCTCCCTCCAAAATTAATTCAAAATCTATAAAATACTCGAATGATCCGATAAAACCGATAATCGGTTTTTTATACTTCGCCCTGATGTCTTTACCGGTTCCTATCCGAAGAGGATCTAAGTCAACCCCATTGGGCAGCACATGGATTTTTCTCGGATCTTTACTCTGTATAGAATCAGCCAAAACTTTGGATACGGCTAAAGTCAGATCGCTTTTTTCTACCATGCTGTTCAGCATTGATTGACCTATCTTCATTACCAATGGATTAGACAATGGCCCTAACTCCTGCTTCAACATCGCGGTATAATCATCTGCAAAATCAAAGATCTTAACACAACCTTTTACATCCATAAGCGGTAATTGAGGAATATTATATAAAAAGAGCACATCAATAGCGTATTCCTTAACCATACGCTTGACTTCCTTGATACACTTATAACTGTAATATCCCTTTTTTATAAGCTTATTCAAAGGTAGCTGCGCCTGCCAGATGAAGGGATCCACTCCGATTTCGTGCAGAAAAAGTTTCTCGGGAATCTCCACCTCGATTTCCTGGAAATTTGTCTCTCTGGAAACCTGAGGCGGAGTCTGAATAACATGAACATTATGGCCTTCCCTGGCCAGTTCTGTGAAAATCTGGTGATACCTCGTCCAGTTAACGCTCTTCCAGCGAGCCATATATGGAAAAAGAAAATTCATGCCTACCCCAGATGAAATTTTAAATGCTTAATAATCCGCTCAGCTGCCTTGCCATCGCCATAAGGAGAAACAGCTCTTGACATTTTGTTGTATACTGCTTCTCGAGTCAATAACTTCTCGACTTCTTTAACAATAATCGCCGTATTTGTTCCTACCAATCTAGCCACTCCTGCTTCAATCCCTTCGGGACGCTCTGTCTCTTCTCGCATAACCAGAACAGGTTTGCCAAATGCCGGTGCCTCTTCCTGAATCCCACCGGAATCTGTTAATATCAGATAAGCGTTTTTGATCAAATATACCAGCTGGTCATATTCAGTAGGAGCGATCAGATGAATGCGTTCTTTGCCAGCCAATCTTTCATAAACAGTGTTCTTTACATTGGGATTAAGATGCACAGGATAAACCACCTCAACATCTGGATTTCTTTTCACGATAGCATTCAAAGCATCGCATATTTGTTCGAGAGGCCGGCCAAAATTTTCCCTGCGATGGGCAGTAACCAAGATAAGCCGAGAGTTCTTCTTGAGAGCAATATTGACTTTAGCGAATTTCCCGGATTTCACGATCATTCTGAGCGCATCGACAACAGTATTTCCTGTTAATAATACCCTTTGCTTGCTAATTCCCTGATCGATTAAAGCCTGATAAGATATCCGAGTGGGCGCAAAATTAAAGCTGGCCATAGCAGAAATAATACATCGGTTAACCTCTTCAGGAAAAGGATTGTAAATATCGTGTGTTCTCAAACCAGCCTCAACATGCCCTACAGGGATTTTCTGGTAAAAAGCAGCGAGAGCAGCAACCATAGCTGTAGTCGTATCTCCCTGAACCAGGACAAGGTCGGGCTTTACTCGCTGTAACGTTTCAGTTAAGATAACCAAAGCCCTGGCAGTCAGTGAGGGCAAGCTTTGATTTTCCTGCATTAGATTCAAATCCATATCCGGCCTGATCTTAAAAAGCTTCAAGACCTGATCGAGCATATGCCGATGCTGTCCGGTCACGCAAACCACTGTCTGAAAACTGCTCTTTTCTTTCCTCAACTCTTTAACTACCGGGGCCATTTTAATGGCTTCAGGCCGCGTACCAAAAACAACAAGGATCTTCTTCCTCTTCATCAAATCGCCTCTTTCTTAGACCTGCTTACGATCTCAGTATATGTCAATACTTCCAGAGAGTCTTTCAAGGAAGCAATATAAGCAAGCAGATCGTTAAATCCAGGCATATTGATCACATCGAACGGATCGATATAGATGTTTATATATGAGTGCGTCTCAATGGCCAACTGCACCAGATACTTCGCCAACGAGATGTATTCTACTGCTGAACGATGGCCAAGTCGATATAACAATTTAGGAGAATTCAAAGAGTGCCACGTGTCAAAAACAGTAAAGGGATGTTTAGGACAAGTTGAAACCGGAAACTCAATGATACCATCTGACGCAATAAATGGCATCCCATGGGAATACGTGCTAGTTAACCAAGTCGAAGAAGAATAAGCATACCCCAGTTCTTTCAAGATAGAATAAATATCCGGCGTAAAAAGCGTCTTAAAATGCGGTATTCTGCAGCCTGTTGGAGAAACACCAAGAATAGTCCGGCAAATATCATGACACCGGCTGATCTCTTCGATTTTTTCCTGCCTGCTGATCAGCCGGAATTTCCTGCCGGGATTCAAGATCTCGTTATCCGGATGGGAATAGGTATGATTGATAATTTCATGGCCATGTTCGACAATCAATTTATGCTCAATCGGATACTTCTCAATCCAGTGGCCGACACAAGCAAAAGAAGCTTTAAAAGCGTACGCAGAGAAAATATTAAGGACTTGCGGCAAAGCTTCAGCATCCCTCGGATAATCGCAATCAAAAGAAATCGTTAAACAAGCAGATTTTTGCTTCCATCCAATCTGTTTATTAAGATTCGGTAAAAGAAATTGCCTATGCAGCCATTTCGGGAATAAAAAAGTCCCTGCCGCAATTATCAGCGGATTTACGTTCTGTTTAACGATAAAATCAGTAAGCAATGGCATACTATCTCTTAATTATCTCGACAAAAAAAGCAAACCTCTGATCCCAAGTTTCCCGCTCCATTAATTTACTCCGTTTGAGTCGATTTTCTTCACTGTCCGATTCCACATATTCTTCAACAGCAGCAAGAAAAGCTTCTTTCCCGGATGCTATCTTGATAATATCAGAAAAATTTAACAATTCTGGAATTGGAGTAGAAACAACCGGCCGACCAGCAGCAAGATACTCCTTCAGCTTCAACGGATTGGAATTGCGCGTCAACATAGAGTCTACAAAGGGAATAACCGCTACTGAAAACGCCTTGGAATAATTCGGCAATGAGGTGTATTCTCTTGAACCCAGAAGTGTAATATTCTTATAAACACTCAGCTCCGGAATATCCGCAGCCACCTTTCCGATAAGCAGAATTGACCATTCCGGATGTTTTTGCGCCAAAAAAGTCACAATCTCAAAATCCACCCAGTCCCGGGAAACATGGCCAAAGAAACCAATAATTGGCTCTCTAAGCTGACTAACATCAGACGGAACTTCTGTTTCCGGCTTCAGCGCCTTATTGAATAATTCTGTATCAACCCCATGAGGCAAATAAACAACTCTAGAACTGAAGTTTTTTTTCTGCTCATAAAGCTGCCGGGAAGTTACAAAGATATAATCTGCCTGAAGCAGCAATCTTTTTTCCATCTCTTCAATCTTTGCCGTGTCTACGCCCTTAAAAGAACTAACCTGATCAGCACAATAATAGATCACTTTTCTTTCCCCAAACCGCCCTAAAATATCTACTGTATTGGGCAGAAAAGTGACGATATATGGCTTGTCTAATCCTAGTCTTATTTGAAAATATCGGATAAACATCATTAACAAAAACCGGTTGAATGCATTAACCCAGGGTATCCCGTGAAAAGGCAGAACAATCGGAGTAAAAACATAAAGATTGCGGTCTATCCGCTGTACCCCTCTAAAGCAACGTTTTAATTTATCAACGATTCTCAAGAAATCAGCTTTAGAGACAGTTGGTTTACGCAACCCTATGGAATTGACGTATAAAACCTTGTTCTCACGGGCTAAACGAACTGCAATATGATACTGACTGGTCTTCAACCCGCTGTTCCATTCATCGGAAGAAAAATAGATAATATGCTGATCTTTCATTTATTGTTTCTCCAAAACAAGCAACACTCCGCCAATCTTCTTTATATCAATAGTTCGTCCCTTTGATGGATCGAATTCTTTTAAGAAAAACAACGACAGCAATGGCAACGCCCAAGCACGAAAAAATAGTCTCAAAATAAAGGGCAAACGGTACCAAAAGTTGCTGAAGTTAATAAAAGGCTCGACAAAATACAACCGTTTCTCCAATCGTAAGCCTGAAGGCTTTATCAATCGGTCCTCCAAAGCTTTCTCATCGTAAACCCTAGAGAAACCTTTTGTACTGGGGGTATCATTCTGTTCCAGATACGCCACATCATAACCAACAGTAATGTACGCTCTGCCTCCTCTTTTCAATACACGCCCGACCTCACGCATCACGCTACTGTCTCCATCCCCGGGGATCAAAGGCAGAACCGCAAAACAGTTAACTACATCAAATGACTCGCTAGGAAAAGGCATTCTTGCTGCATCGACATATAGGGACTTGAATACAGGCGGTTTTAATCTCCGGGAGTATTTTCTTTGCAAATCAATCCTCCCCTGATCAATATCGATTCCTGTAACTTCAAAACCCAAGAAAGTAGAGGCAAATATCCCCCATATCTCCTCGCCACAACCAATATCAAGTAAGGTTTTAGACTTCCTTATTACTGAGAAACAATCCAAAATCTGCCGGGAAGTCATTAAATATTCTCTAAGGCGAAAATAGTCAAATCCTTTCAGAAAAGGCCTAACCCCAGCCTGAAGATTCAGCAGATAAAGGGAAAAGAACAAATTGCTCATTGTTTTACTTTCTTTTTTGGAGTATATCCTGAAACAGCCTATATCGTTGCAGAGCCGATTCTTCCCAGGACATAACTGACGAGACTGCTGTTGTTCCATCTGTTACCATTCGCAGGGATTTCTCAAAAGCCTCTTTCAATGCTTCAGGCTGATTCGGAGCAACCAATGCTCCCTGGGCCGGCGAAACGATAATCTCTGGGATGCCACCCACTGCGCTTGCAACCACGAATTTCCCGCAGCTTAAAGCTTCAACCAATACATTCGGATATCCCTCACGAATACTTGGAAGACAGAAAATATCACTGGCGTTCATCCAAACAGGAATTTCAGCATGAGATCTGGCTCCAGCCATAAAAATCGAATCGGATAACCCTTTCTGCCGAATAAATTCTTCCATCCCCACCTGCTCTCTCCCATTTCCAACGATAACCAGCAAGTTTTCTTTACCGGCAGTGACGACAAAAAGTTTCCAGGCTTTCAGGAGAGTATATACGCCCTTAACTATTTCCAAGCTTCCCACGAATAAGAAAATTCGTTTTTCAGCAGGAAGCTTTAACTGATATCGGCAAGAATCTTTGTCCAAAACTTGGAATTTCGACTTATCAACTCCATTATAGATCACTTGAATTCTGCCTTCCGGAACGCCGAGAGATACCAGGGTTCTCTTCATATCCTGATTCACGCTGATCACTCTCTCAGATAACAAACAAGCCTTCTTGATCAACTTGCTTCTTACAACCAGCTTCGTCAACAGATTGACGTCACAACCCAATGCCTCGAGTACCACAGGTCTGGCAAAGGACTTTCCCAGTAATGCCCCGGCGAACCCATCCGGGAATAAATAAGGCGACAAGATAATATCAAAATCGAACTCGCGGATAACTTTCCGTAACCATGTCTTGATCACCAGATAATAAATCCACCCATGAAGAAAAATACAGATCTTCGGAGGCAGAAAAATTCGAGGATGAAAAACCGGGATCCCTTCGATAAACTCCTTTACCGGGACATCTTTTACCCCTCTCCCAGGCAGTATCCGAACCGGAGCAACAACATAAAGTTGCGCTACTTTAGATAATGCTTTAGCTATCTCCAAGTTAAAAGGAGCTTTCGTAGGCTCCTTCGAGTTTGGAAATAACATCGTAACTATAAGTATATTCATCGGATTCTTACTCAATAGGATCTCCATCTATAAAGACACGATGCCAATACTCTAAAACCAGCAAACTCCATAACAATTTGCTATAATCTTCTTTTCCACCGGATTGTTTCTCAATTATCTCTTTGATAAAATTACTATTAAAAAAATTCCTCTCTTGGGAGCGTTTATCCAGCAAAACAGTCTCAATCTGTTTGTTCAAATCCCCTTGGAACCAACTGGTCAAAGGCACAGGGAAACCCCTTTTTTTTCTGTAAGCAATATCCTTCGGAAGAAAATCCTTATAGGTTTCTTTAAGGATGTACTTGGTTGTCACACCTTTAAGCTTCAACCTTGAAGGAATTTTCCGGCTTAATTCAACCAGCTTATGATCCAGAAAAGGACATCTCAACTCCACCGAAGCAGCCATGGTCATTTTATCTGCTTTAAGTAGCAGATCATCAACAAGCCATGTTTTCATATCCAGGTACTGCATCCTGTCCAGAACATCCCTTCCGTGAACCTTATCGTAAAAAGAGCGAATCACGCTCCGAAAATCATTTTTTGAAGAAAAATTTAGAAAATCTGCGGAATACAGCTGCTGTCTGAGATGGGTAGAAAAATCCGCCATATCTCCCAGAAATCTTTCTTCCAGCGGCAAACGAGACCACTCCACGTATTTTTGCCCGCGCCTTTCTCCCAAGATACGGGGGATCAGCGGATCGATACAATGAATACGCATCCACTGAGGAATATGCTGATACTGTTCCAATCCCAGCATTAGAGAATAAATAGGATAACCGGCAAATAACTCATCGGAACCTTCTCCGGAAAGCAAAACCGTAACGTATTTCTTTGCTTCCTTAGACATAAGCCATAAAGGAATGCATGCCTGATCAGCTATCGGCTCATCCAGATGCCAAACCATTCGTGGGATAGCTTCATAAAAATCTACAGGCTCAAGAAATATCTCATGATGCTCTGTCTTGAAGAAATCAGCGACAATCTTGGCATAACTAAGTTCGCTGAACTCTTCCTGATTTTTATACCCTACGGAGAATGTCTTCACTGGCTGCTTAGAAAACTTGCTCATAATACCGACAATAATACTGGAATCAATCCCGCCGCTTAAAAAAGCTCCAAGAGGAACATCGCTGATCATCCGCAACCGTACAGATTCATCCAAGACTGCTCTCAACTCTACCTGAAAAGCATTAAAAGAACGATTCTCGTTCTGAACCTCCTCTAAATTCCAATATGGCTGCTGCGTAAACTTCCCCTCTTTGACAACAACAATATTCCCAGGCAAAACCTTCTTGATATTTTTAAACAAAGTATTCGGAGCAATAACATATCCCAGAGAAAGGAACTCATCAATCGCCGCGTGGTTAACCTCCGCCTTCATAAGACCCGTTTTAAGAAGCGCTTTGATCTCTGAAGCAAAAATCAAACGCAGTGAATCTGCATAGTAATAAAGCGGTTTTTTCCCTAAACGGTCTCGGGCCAGGAAAAGAATCTGCTTCTTTTCATCCCAGAGAGCAAAAGCAAACATACCCCGAAACATTTCAATGCATTTAAATCCATATTCTTCGTAGGCATGAACGATTACTTCCGTATCCGAATGCGTCTTAAAAGCATGTCCTTTATGCTGCAAATCCTTTTGCAATTCCCGATAATTGTAGATCTCTCCGTTCAGAATAATGGTGCAACTGCCATCCTCATTAGAAAGCGGCTGATGGCCGGTAGCTAAATCAATGATACTTAAGCGCCTATGTCCAAGATTAACTGCATTATGGATAAAAGAACCTGCATCATCCGGGCCACGATGTTTAAATGTATCCGTCATTGCACTAACAACGCGCTCATCAAAAAGACACCTTTTATCAAGATTTATCAACCCACAAATACCGCACATGTTTAATCCAATAACCCTTTCTTTTGGGCAAGTGTTAAATATGCATGCTCGTAATTCTTAACCATCGCTTGCAGAGAAAATTTTTGTTCTACCGTATCTCTAGCACAGCGACCAAAATGAGCAAGCAACTTTTTGTTATTTATGAGCTTTACAATGGCATTAAATAATTCTTCAAGATTATCTGACGGGACCAGAAATCCGGTTTTGTTTTCTTCTACCAGCTCCAAATTCCCCCCCACTTGAGTTGCAATCACTGGTTTTCCACAAGCCATAGCTTCGAGAATGGTATTTGACATTCCTTCATTCAAAGAAGTCAGTACAAAAAGATCAAAAATCGCCAAAAGGTCGGAGATATCATCACGTTCCCCCAAAAACAAAATCTCTGTGCCGATCTCTTTGGCATAATTTTCCAGTTCTGCTCTGCAGGGTCCAGCTCCTATTATTATACAACTAGTATTAAACCCAGCGAGATCAAGTTTTTTCTTAACACCAATCAACAACTTAAAGTTCTTTATAGGGACAAGCCGCCCGACGCTCCCAACTATAAAGTTGGAGACCGGGATTCCCAGATCATTTTTTAAATTCCACGCCTCTTTAGCAGCTCTAAAGTGCTCAATATCTACTCCATTAACAAGAACATCTATCTTAGTGCCGGATATATTTAACTTTTTCATCAATTCTTCCTTCAAGTCATGAGAAACAGCAAATAACTTATCAACACATCGGGAGAGAAAACGCATTGCCAGAATTCTAATTGGCTTGTTTAAGATCGTTGTCCCATGTTCGCCATGAATTACGACGTGAATACCAGCTAATCGAGCCGCAATAATTCCATATAAACCACTGTAAAAGTTATGCGTGTGCACAATCCCTATCTTCTCTTTTCTAAGAACTTTGATTAATTTAAAAACCAAAAACAGTGCCAATCCCTCTTTCTGTTCCATATTAATAATTCTCACCCTTTTGTCATTTACTCTATTGCATAAAGAACCCATTTTGTTAAGACAGCACAACGTAACCTTAAAATATTCTCCATTTAGATGATTGGCTAGATTGACAATCCCATTTTCCATTCCACCAACATCTAACGATTCTTGAATATGCATCACATTGATCTTTTTATTACTCATTTAATCTAGCCTTATTGCATTAACAGGTCCTATTATATTAGAAAACAAGACCTGCTAAAACTCTATATAAACTTGGATGTTAACAAACTTACTGGATTAAGATATCCCGCTTTCTCTTTTTTCCCCCAGATAAAGAAAACTTGATGATATATAATACTGAAATTTAAAATCATAAAACATATAATCAAGAAATTTAAATGGATAGAGTAACCAACCAAAAATTATATTCCATATACACCATAGTTTAAAATTATTAAAAGAGAATAGTATTGCTAGAAAATCTCTTAATATCCATAAAAAAGAGGAGAATAACCCTCTCGTATTAATAATCTTTTCCTTCTTAAAATTTTTAAATAGTTTCTCAACTCCTTCTTTAGTAAATCTTCTAAAATCAGTTGGATCAGGGTGATATGTTTGCAAAAAAGGCAAAGTAGCTAGTATTACTCCTTGGGGGTTGAGAACTCGATGTATCTCATTAACAACCTTTTCTGGATTTTCAACAATCTCCAATAAAGCAGTGACAATTACGCCATCAACACATTCGTCCTTAAAGGGTAAACAATGCGCATCGCCAACCACATCAACCTGAGGACTATGGGCTAAATCAAGATTTAGGACATTGCTGGGGAATCTAACATTCTTTGAACCAATATTCAGAATCAAAGCATTACCGCCTAACTTTTTGATCATTTTCTTGATTTCTCGCTCCTGAATAAATGTATTCGCAAGATGCGGGTTCAAAATTATATCTATAATTTTTCTCATAACACTCATCACACACGCTCCAGATTTCATTAAAGTTTTGCTAAACAAAAATCGAATATTTTCCAAGTTCGCTCAATAGAAGAATTCAAATTAAATTTTTGTTCAACTATTTGAATACTCCTTTTGCCCATTATTTCCCTTAGGTTAGAATTATCGATTAATAGCAAAAGATGATCGGCTAAAACTTCAGGATGTTTGGGAGGGATTAAAAAACCATTATATTGGTGTTGGACCACTTCAGGAATCCCTCCAACGTCAGAAGCAATGATAGGTTTGCCCGAAGACATCGCTTCTAATATAGAGAACGACATAGCTTCAGCCAGAGTAGGAAGCACAAAAATATCAGCAGTCGAAAGCAATTCAGGGATATCATTGCGCAATCCCATAAAAATTACATTGTTTTCAATTTTTAAACGCTTCGCTTGCGCTTTCAAATTATGCGCTTCCGGACCATCCCCCACTATAAGAAAACAAACTTTGCTATACTTTTTTAGAACAATCTGAGCGGCATCTAAAAGAAAGTTTATCCCTTTATCAGGTATTAAAGAAGCAACGGTCATAATTGCAAATTGAAAATTGCTCAAATCAAATTGCTTCATCAAGAGCTGCCCGTTTCGAACACTCACATATTTATCCAGATTAATACCAGTTGGCACAACTTGTATTTTCTTAGCAAGAATTCCTCTCTTTACAAAAACCTGTTTTTGGCATTCAGATAAAACTATGACCTGGTCAATTAGCCAAGAAATAACCCTCATTTTAGAACAATAGCGTTTTATTACCTCTGACAATTTACGCTGGTTCCTCATCATACCACTTTGAGAATGTTGTCTCCAAATGAATCTTGTTTTTTTGAACATTAATTTTGCGAAAATAGTAATTAAGAAAACAGAGAGTTCATAACAAAAATCGAACTCAACTAAATCATAATCACCTTTTAAAAGTATTCTTGTAACAACCAGTGCCAATGCGATGTTGTTTCTTCTCTCTGCATTATGCTTATTCCACCAATTGTCAAACACTATATAACGAAAGTCAACATCCCTCAATCTGCTTATTACGTTTTCACAAGGCTCTTTAGGTAGAACAAAATGGACCTCGATATTTCTAGCTTTTGCGGCAATTAAAAAACTCCGATGGAACTCAATCCAAGAATCAACTTTCTTCATATCCAAATCTTCGACAACCAAAATTCTCTTTTTCATATTATTTGCATAATCTTAGCACTTCTGATAATCACTTGCTCTTTAAAAGATCAAAGATCCTCACTAACTTTTTAGTTAGATCATACCTATTAAATTTTTCAATTTCACACCAATCCGGATCAATCTTGATTTTATCTGCATGAAAATCATCTAAAAGACGCAAAATTATGGTTTTAATCTCGTTGACATTATTTGGTGCAATGCATATTCCGGTCTTAGTTTTTTGCAAAAACCTCGTTGTATCCCCTTCCGGTATTAATGCAAAGATGGGCTTCGCAGTTAAAATATAATCAAAAACTTTACTGGGTATACAAGAATTAAACTGTTCATTATCTGGAAGAAAAAGCAGCAGAATATCAGACTCTTGAATACACTTTATTGAGGCTTTTCTAGAAATGAAACCGAGATAGCTAACCATATCACGTAATCCGACTTTATCAAACTGCCCTATATCGCTTTCCGAAAGAGTTCCAGCAAAGGTAATTCGAATCAATGTAGAAATCTCTTTATTAGAATTGTATAATTCCTCAAGCGCCTTAATAAATCCGTCAATCATCCCGGGATAAATAGTGCCAATAAAAACCAAAGAGAGCTTATCTCCTCTTTTAATCGGCGCAGGAATTTCTTTCATCTCATAGCTCTGCATTTCGTTTCTATCGAAACCATTTGTGATAACTTCAATTTTATCTTCTTCAAGCCACGTGTGTTTATTCTTAATTTTCAGCTTCAAGCCATCTGTATTAGCAATCACACAATCGCTGTTCTTCAAAACAGTTTTCTCAATTGCAAGATTGATACAACGGGCAAACACAGATCGAGAAATCAATTCATTGCCCCATGGATCCCGAAAATCAGAAATTACGTTAACCCCGAGAACTTTTTTTAAGAACACACCGACGAGATGCAGAGAATGCGGCGGAGAAGAAATAAAAATAAATTTTACCTTCTTCAGCCAACAAATCCAAAGAGCGCACAAGCACAATTGAGGGATACATCCAATCTTTCGATCTGGCAGGAAAAGGAATTTTTCAATATCCTTCAAATAAGAAGAAAAAATATTACTCCCGCGACCTCGCGCGGAATTAGAATCAGAACCGCCTCGGCATGAACGGGATCCTGCATTCTTTAAGAAATCAATAATGTTTGTTTTTAGCCGATCAATTTCGAAAGAAAAAACTCTATGGACTTCCGTACCGACAGGTATACAACTCGTCATTGATTCATCAACAACATCGCCAAAAGGGTTTTTAACTGTGAGCACAATCGGCTCATAGCCAAATGTTTTTAAGTGCTTCAGGAAACCAATTATTCTGTAGACCCCAGGACTATTAACTGGTGGGAAGTTGTAAGAAACGATTAACACTTTATTAGCATCAGAACTTGTCAGAGCCATTCTAAGAAAACCTCGCTACTAAATGAATGAAGATTAACACTCCAATTTCAATAAAAGCAATGTTGCCTAAATCCTTCCAACGAATATAACTTAATTCTTCACGGTATAATAAATTCTGAAGAATAACACTCAATGCAAACAAGATATAAAGAGGAATATAATAAGAACTCGCAGAAAAATAAGAACCAATCAGATAAGCATAAAAGCTTATTGAAAGATACTTGCTGTAAATCCTCATTGCGGTTGAATTATTAGTATCATTTTTAAATATTGCACGTAAATTCCTTAGCGTAAGGGAGAAAAGTCCTAACCAGATAAATAAACCGACAAATCCCACTTCAGTTAATGTCTCAATAAATGAATTATGTGCGGCTATTTTAAAAGTCTCAACAAATTGATTCTTCCCAATTCCAAATAATGGATTTTCCTTGGCCATACTTAACCCATCAGCCCAAGCATTCAACCTATTGACTGCAGACGCATCTTCCTGATATTCAAAAGTGCTTGAGAACCGCGGAGCGAATTTTATTAGGAGAATGAATATAGCGATACTTAAAACAATTCCTAATAATTTAATTCTTTTTTTCTTCGTAAATGAGATAAAAGTGAGTAAAATCACTATCGAAAAACATAGCAATCCACCCCTGGATTGTGTAAGAAAAGTGCAGTAGCCCAAAGAGATAGCTGTTAGGATAAGCAAAATTCTGGGAAGTATTTTGGGAGTTATTCTAAATAAATAAAAGACCAAAGGAAGAGTAAAACACATGGCGTAAGCCAACTGGTTGGTTCCAAAAATCCCCACACCTCTAATCCGGCCTGCTAGATGAGTTCCCAAACCAGTAAAATCCAATCCAAAGTTTTGCAAAATCCCCAACCAAGCCGTTATTAATATTGAAAGAACGATTGCCCAATTAGTCGCTATTAATTTTTCTTCCGAATTAACTATAGTAACAACAAAACAATAAATTATTATTACTTTAGACCATTCTAAAAATATCTCAAGAGTATACGGAAACCAAGCGACCTTAAGGGTTGAAAGAGTAATAGCTATCCAGAATAAAAACATAAGGATATTTTGTGGTGCTTTTCCTAACTTTAAATCTCCTTTTGTTAATAATCGAAAAGACCAAAGTATACCGAGGAACATTAAAAGAAAATATACAATGGGCAAGCCCTTGACGATTGGAATAAAATCCTGCGGTTGAATATATGTAATGACTATAAAAAGAAGAAGACAGAAAAAAAGCATAATTATTTCTCTAAATAGATGTACCGTGGGATAATAAAATCCCTGAACTGATTAGGATTACCTTCTTTCCCAGCTTCTGCCGCTTTGACAATATTATACATTTCTCTAGCTGTCACATAATGGAGCGAATACCGTTCTTTGTCATTATATACCTGACTCAAATGATTAAACATACTCTCTGCCGAACTACCAAATAATGAATCCCAGGTTTCCTCCCTCGCTCCATGTGTATGAAGCTTTATAAATCTCCACTGCGGACGTCCTTTAACAACAATCGCATTCTTCACCCAAAAGTCTGTCCTAGCTATTGTCGGTTCTTCGTTAAAGTCAAGATTCGATGTCTCAATTGTAGGCTTCAGGAAGAATCTTTTTGATCCCCATCTTAACCCCAATATTCCTTGAACTATCATCAAATCTCCTGAAACCTCGCCATGAACTACTATCTCATTTCCAACATCATAAGATTTTGATTTTAAAGGGTTATCATTGGCATAGTACATTTTGTTAATCATCCTGGGTTGAGCTATTTCAATTGTAGGAAAAGTAAAATCAGCATAACATCCACACTCTTTCAACAGTTGGATCTCGTTATTGACTCCGCAGAACTTTTCACCCCGCGCATTATCCAATGACCAATCGCCATGAATAAATCCAAATTTTTTTGAACCATCGGGTAAGCAAAAAATTCCATATTTTGAATAATCTTCTACGCATTTCAATAACTTAACTCTGAAACTATCATTTATTTCCGGAAAGGGATTCATTCGGTTATGATGCATGTGCATCTCGATCTCCCCAAAACCCTTTTTGCATAGCGTCACTAAATCTTCGAGAAAAGCTTCTTGATGATGCGGTGGATAAAACCAGGTGTGTTGGGGAACTTTACCATCTGAATCCCTAAATTGCTTTGCCATCCGGGGATAGCATTCACACCACGTATCAATTCTCAACCTTTGAGTGTTTAATGTAGCATTGCCATTCGCTGGTTCAAAATGATCAACTATACACACAATAATGTGTATTAAGCCGTTTCCTTGTTTTTTCTTTAAAGAAAAAGAACGCTTCGCACAATACAAGGGTAACCATCTATATCTATTAAGTTTGATTGCAACGAATAGTAATAGAATCAATAGTAATAAGCTGCTGTACTCTCTGAAAAATGTCATATTGTAAATAGCACTCCCTTAAGCAGAAGAACAGGCATGTTCTAGAAAGCATTCATAGAATTGCCAACACCTTGATTATCAATAAACAAGCGATTCCACATTTCGAAAGTAAATAACCTATCTATTAAAGTAAAATAGTTTTTCCCATTCTTCTGCATGTTTAATAGATTCCTCAGACCGGTTTTTGAGTAATACCCACGCTCAATCGTTCTGGGATCCATCAGAACCTTTTCAATAATTTGTCTAAAAGTCTTATCCGTTCGAAACCAATTGTCGTAATTAGCATATGCATACGGATTATCGATATTCATCTTACCAAAACTCAAACGGCTTACAGCCTGAGAAAAACTGATTACCTGCTTACGAATAAAAGTCCTTAATTTTCCTGGATTCGAATATAGATTAACTCCGCTCTTCAACCAAGGAATTTCCGCCAATTCCGGAAACTGCATTTTGTAGATTTCCTTATAGATCCGGTGCTTCTTTCTCATCGACAACGGAAGAGAGTAAACAAAATCGAAAAATTCGTAATCAAAAAACGGGTAAAACTCTTTAACATGAATAGTATTATTTCTCTGTGCATAGTTAATAAAGTGAAAAATTTTGTTTGTTATTATAAACCAGTCCAACAGATCCCCATAGGAATCGACTTTATCACTGATTATCTTTAACTCGTTTTTAATATTTGAAAGTCGGTAGCGTGTAAAGTTTTCTTGCATAACTTCCGTAAAGATTGAGGCTTGAAAAGGAGCGAGTTCTGGACCTTCCATGAGATTAAACAAATACTGTGCTACTTGATCTAAATTCTCATTACTATTTATTACTCCATCTCTCCTAAGGAAACTTCCTCCTAGTATTAAATCCCCACAAAACCCTCCTAGAAGCAAATCAAATTGATTGTTAGCCAATGTCTCTTTCATTGTGCTATATGGACCTGACAATCCTAAGCTTTCACATTGACATTCAGTATTTTTCAAAGTTTCCATAATCGAACCAACGAATCCTTGAGGCCTTATTTCTTTTATTAAATGGCTATCACAGCGCAATTTAACAACAACTTCTCGGGCAAGTAACACTTCACGACATTTTCTTGCTCCAAAAGTTACCGCTGCAAATTCACGCCCAGCTGCTCTAACCAAAGCTGCGATCATTCTGGAATCAAGACCGCCGCTAATTTGAACAATAATCCTAGAGTTCCCCTCTACTCTCTTTTTAACAGCAGCCGAAAGCAGAGAAAAGGTTTTCTCGGCGCAAGATTGAAGGGTACCTGAAGAATTTTTGTCTACAGAATGAAAATCCCAATATTGTTTAGTAACACCGGGGTTATCCGAGTCTATGATTAAAACTGATCCACCTCTTAACATTTTTATTTCTTTAAAGAGCGTTTTATTGCTTAGAAGATATCCATAGTGAAAGAAGTCGGACACAGATGAGATATCAATTCTCTTATTAGTATGAGCATACACTAAAAGAGAAGCGATTGTAGGACCAAAAATGAATAAATTCTCGTCTTCATAGAAATACAGGTTTTTAAATCCAAACCGATCGTTGAGGATTGTAAGACGGCCCAAAAACTCATCATATATGACTACATTGAACTCTCCATCCAAGAATAAACCAGTGTTCTCTTTGTGTTTCTCATAGAGATCTCTAATTTTTTCTAAATCATCCATCCCATCGCTTCTATACGAGATTAAAGCATCCGAGGTGAAATTAAAAATTTTTCCGTGTAAGATAATATGCAAAACTTGTTCATGAGTTTTAAAAGTGCGCGCCTTGAAATTGCTAGAATTTCCATAAAAAGAAAGTTCTGTCTTTTTGTTAATATAGATTCTTTTCGGCTGTAAAGATTGCCCCTCCCCCAAAATCGCACTCATCTTCTCGATGAGTGACCTAGCAGACAAACAAGAAATATCTTTTTTCTTAAAACAACCGAATATTCCTTGCATCAATCACCTCCAACCAAATAAGAATTTGCACAAGTTTAGATTGGTTATTATGACGATCAAAAAAACGCCAACTTCTTGTACTTTCCTTGTTGGTATTGCACTAAGCTCAATTACTTTACTTTTTATATACTTTTGATGCTAACTCAATTAAATATCCCTTTTCATCTTTGGAAAACCCAAACAGGAAAAAGGTTGCAAGCATCAAGCACAATCCAGCGATAGACAATAATAGAAGATTAAGATAGTCTCTTAGAATAAGATTCTTGATAATCATCCAAAATATTAGCAAAACTGCACTTGATAACCCTAAAACTGGCAAAAAATGGCGGCAATAGAAATCTTTAATACTAAGTTGTATTATTCGACAAGTGTATATCGGTTGAATGAAAATCTTGGTTATCATCATTGGGATAGCCGTTCCCAAAGCAACACCATATATACCAAAGTTCTTTACTAACAGTATACTCAGAAAGAGATTTAGGACACCTTCTCCAATATTAGAAAACATATAATATCTATGTTTAGACAATCCATACAGAAGCCCTCCACCCGGGATCAAAATTGTGTCAAACAGGGTAGGAATAAGTAGGATCAGCAGAATAGTATAAGATTGAACATAACCCATACCAACCCATTTTAGAATGAAAGCTTTTCCCAATACAATCAATAAACCACCGATTGTTATTGAAAAGTAGATACTGATTTTTGTTAAAAAAATGAACTTTTCTCTTATCGAATCATAATCTCCCTGCCCTTCATATTGACTAAATATTGGTATTGTCGAACCCAATAAACTCAGCATAAATTCTTTAAAGTACTGAATCAATCTTGCCCCAATTGAAAACATAGTAATTGATGATAAACCTATAAAATTAACTAACACTAGATTGTCAACATTAAATCTTAATTGATCTGCAATCGTTGATAGAAATGTATTTATACTGTAGCTAAAGAGTTCCTTTATCCTTTTAATCTCAATGAACTTATGAGATAAAATAATATAGCCATACAGCTTCTTCACACAGATAAATTTAGCCAGACTGCAACCCAATTCCGTAACGGCAGATATTATCGTCAAGGCAATTATCCCTTCACCTTTTTTAAGGAATATTATTATAAGTATTGTTCTAATCGATAGTCTAATAATTTCTATTATGGCTGTTAAATCAAATCTTATATTGGCAGCCAATATTCCTGAGAAGACTTTTCCTGGTAGACTAATTGCAAAAGTCCATCCTAAGATAAGGATTACGAACCTAAAACTTCGAATATCGTCTATATTCTTAATAACCCTAGGTACAAAAATTGCTAAGAGAAAGGTTAGGATAAAAACACAAAAACCTAGAAATAAAAAGATACTTAAAGTTGTATTTACTACTTTGTTTATAGTTAGTTCATCACGTTGTCCAATTGCCCTTGAGACAAATCTTTGAATAGCCGAAGTTAAACCAAGCTCCATGAGCGAATAATACCCTATGAAAGACCCTACCAATATCCATAAACCATAAGAAGCTTCCCCTAAAGTCTCTATTATAAATGGCATTAGAAACAAGCCTAGAATAGCCCCTAAGAAGAATTCTATTAGCTTAAAAACCGAGCCTTTAACTAATTGTAATCCTTTATTAATCATTGGTTTTTCGAAATGCTTAATGTGGAGTAACGTACAATTTTCTGAATCTCTTAATTTTTTCTAGAATTCCGGGGTGAAGATAAGTGAGTGTATAGTATAATCCCGATTTCAAATTGTTTGCATCATAGTGCAAACTGGTTAGAAAAGCACTTCTAGCCAGTTTCATTTGTTGTCGGGAATAGTAGTAGTAACCTAATTCGTAATATTCTAAAGAAAGCTTCTTGAGAATAATATTCCTGGTTTTATTTGAAATCCCGACATAGGTTCCAATAACTTTCAAAAAAAGCTGTATATGCGATTTGATAATAAATTCCGTATTAACTCTAAAATTACCCCCGTGTTGTCGGCATCTCACTAAAATATCATTAATATAAGCAATTTTATAGTTGCGACTAATCCTGAACCACATATCTCGATCAGCCTGATTAAACAGAGACTCGTCAAAAAGCCCTACTTGTTCAAATACCTCTTTTCTTATCATTGTTCCAGGAGAAGGAATAAAGTATTCTTTTATCTGCTCATTAAAACTATTCTGATTTAGTAATCTCGCTTTATTAGGATAAGGAAGGAATGGAATACGTCTAAGATGAGTTTTGTTTGATAAAAAAGATGGATTGACTATCTTATCACCTTCAAAAACTTCCATATCAACGAAAGTTAATCCCACATCGTTCACCCGCTGCATAAAATCAACCAAAATCTCTAAAGTGTTCGGCAGCAAAATATCATCAGAATCATTAAACGCTATATATTTCCCGACAGCCATTCTAATCCCAGTATTTCGCGCCGATGCATGCCCCTTGTTATTTTGATATACATAGCGGATTTGTGCTTTATATGGTTCAAGAATCTCTTTCGTTTTATCTTTCGATCCATCATCAACAATAATTAACTCGTAATCCTTGAATGTTTGATTCAAAACACTCTTAACGGCTTCTACAATAAACATTGCTCGATTATAAGTGGGAATTATAACACTAACTAAAGGACTTTTATGGAGCATGGTCTCCATAGTTGTCTCCTTACGCATTATCAATAAACCAAGTTTTAATCAATACTTTCAGCGTTTCCTGTGAAGTTGTGGAGGAAAAAATGTGATTGGTATCATTGATTTCAGAATATTTATAGTTCTTTTTATACTTTTCTTTCTTCAATAAAGTATTCAAAAACATGGTGCGAAATTCCCAAGTCGCAGCATCTTTATCAGCAAAGATGAATAATATTTTCCTGCCAGAAGCACAATAATTTTTAAAGCTTTCTATAAAATCGATATTCAAATTATCCCAAGATTTATTATCTTGCTCGTTCTCTACATCTTTCTTGAATTTACTAAACTTCTTAAGACGCTTCGTTCGAAGGAATGAACCAAATAAAGTCTTTAACGAAGTGTGTATCGTTTTATACTCACTTGCCCCGGAGAAAAACCGTAACCATGCATTAAAACTAATGATTTTATGGCCATACTGGAGCAAAGTATTCCTTGCTTCCCAAGGGTGCTTATTCTCAAGATGGTGTTCAGAAGAAAGCGTTATCGGGCCAGCAATATGAATAATGCCTTCGACTTCTCTAACCTTTGAAGCTGCATACATTGCTGTCAGAGCGCCTCCACACAAACCTAATAAATATATTTTATTTAATTTCTCTTTTTCCTTGAAATACTTGATCGCCTTGATTGTATCATCAACAAACAAACCCTTTTGAATAGCTTCAAAAATATCTACAATATTGCCCCTTTTTAACTCACCTTCGCTATCTCCAATGCCATGGGTATCGAATCTTAATACAAAAAAACCTTCTTCTGACAAAAATTTGGCTAATTTAACATTGAGACGATGCCAAGCAATCCTATAATTTACTCCTGTATTCAGAAGGATAACTCCTTTCCTAACAGGATTAGGAGCAACAGGAATTGTTTCAATGCCTACAAGTCGCAAATTATCTTTATTATTGAAGGTTACGATCTCTTCCATCATTTATTCTCGTTTATCCAATTAAGTGTTTTATCAAATATAATCTCAGGAGAAGGATTATAGTTTTTCCAATCACTCCATGTAAATTCTTGCGGTGCATTAAACAAAGTAAAATTTGATCTATGAACGTTTTTTTCTGCGCCGAATAGTTTTTTATCTAATCCCAAGGATAAGCTTATGAAACAAGGGATAGTGATTCTCTCTAAATCCACAAACAAATTCATTGTCGCTGCCTGCTCCCAAAGCTCCTTTCCAACAATCCAACCATCAACATTAACCTCTAATCCTGATTTAATTTGATTAACAAGATCTTCCCGATTCAGCAGAATTTTTCTATGTATCAACAATTGATTGGATAAATTTCCCCGCAAGAATTCCAATAAATATTGAGCAGGATCAATAACCGGATCCCACATAACTAATTTTCCGATTTTCACTAATTTTTCGCGCGCGAATGCTGAAGCAATTGTTGCTCCTAGCCTTGCACCAAAGATATTGTATACAATATCTTGTTGTTTAATTTCACTCTGAAGGTAATCAATGACCGAATAAAGATCTTCTATCCTGGTTCTAATAGAAGCCTCTTTAAAGTCTCCTTCACTATCCCCCTCACCCATAAAGTCAAATCTAAATACCCAATAACCATTTAAAGCCAAAAGCCTGGCAAAGTTGCCCAAGACACGATAAGACTTAGTTTTTTCGCCAAAAGTCGGGGAAGAAAAAACAAAAACTTCTTTTGATTCTCGGTTAGCAGGAAAATGTAGAACTCCATACAGCTTCTTCCCCACTCTATTATTAATAAATTTAAATTCTTCCATTCTCTACTCCGTAATGAATTTCAATAATTCTTTAGCAACAATTTTTCCACCCACATAATTCAGATGTTCACCATCATCGGAATAGCTTTCAACAAGTACATAATATTTATAGCCGTCACCAGCCTTAAAGATGTTCAAACTCCCGTCTGGCTTAGTAGCCTCAATTTTCGCAAGATCGAAAATTAAGTTATTTTTATTATAAAAACTGGTTAATAAAGCATTGAATTTATTTCTATTTACGTTTCCTTTCTCCCCATAAAGTTCTTTTCTGAATAATCTTTTAATCCTGGCTTTTAATCCTAATGGATTCTGACTAACTGTTACCGGCACAGTTAAATGGATAAATCTAACTCTGGGATACTTTTTTTCCAAATATAAAAAGGTTGCACGGTAGTATTTGAACACCTCTTTAATGTTTGTATTTTCATCAATATCCGCATAACAAAATTTTAACATCGCCACATCGACTTGATTGCCAATCCCGCTATCCAAAACTCTTTTAAATTCATCACATTTAAGCTTGGGGTCAAGATTACGGCCAAGTCTTGCATGAGCGAAAATTGGAAGATTAAGATCGTTAGCATCAGACGTCTCTTTAATCACCAACCGATTATCAGAACAACTTTCTAGGATTCGACTTATCCCACCTATAATATTATTGCCAACCGACTGATGACCAAAGAAAATTTTCTTCTTCGACACCTCAGTCAATATCTGCTCCATCCCTGCACATGTTGCGTCATCCTCTTTCATGGCTCCCCCATAAGAAGAAAAAACAATCAATAATAAACTCACCATCTTAATAGAATTTCTCACTCCTTACCTCTTTTTAAGTTTTTATTTTTCACTTCACAAAGTCCAATCAAAAAATCCTTAGTTTCTTTTTGATGTATTCCAGATTTTTAATACTACTTGCTTCTTCTCCAAACTTATTCAATCCTTCTTGCCTTTCAATTATTCCGGACCGCACCATCCCAGCAATCTCAAAGGCATAGGGATGGAAATTGTGTTTCTTGATATGGACATGATTAGCAAAGGTATTTAGCAAACAATTAGTTGAATTTGCATCTAAGCCACCTGGGATCTCCCATCCAAAATCTTTAATTTTCTCTTTGATTTTTTCCTCATCATAATCCATGAAAGCTAACGGGCTAACATTATAAGGAAAATTGATGGACATAAACTGTTCATCAGTCAAAAAATATCTATTAACTTGTTCACCAGCAACTTCAAACATTGGTTTACGATACATTTCTTGAGTTGTTTTAAACAAAGCCGCATTAACTTTCATTATTGAAGATCTGATAGGTGCTTGCCCCGGCGACCACCCCCAGGCCATAAGCGGGATATGCTTTTCCAGAGCAATTTTTAATACAGTAAACTTAACAAAACCAATACAGGATGTGCAAATAGTGCTAGCTCTCTCAAGAGCTTTGGCCGAATACATAGTATTCTCTATCCCTGCAATGAATATTTTCTTTAATAATTGGAAATCAGCCTTGAAAACAATGTTATCTACACCTAAAGTCTCGGTTACGGTTCGAATATTCTTAAATGCTTGATCGGATATAAAACCGTTATCAAAAGTAATGGTGAGCGGTCTTAAATTAAAAACTTCTTTCAACAAATAGAGTGTATATGTGCTATCTTTTCCGCCGGAATATGCTAAAGTACAGTCGTAAGCACTCTTCCCCTTGATTTCTTCGATCAATTTAAGAAATTTCTCGTGATATTCTTTTTTTTCGGTCTCCAAAGCTTCTTCGCCTTTGAAATCTCTGCAGAAATTGCAAACGCCTTCCTTATCAAAGTGGATACCCGGGAATGTTTCGGGAAGAATACATTTAGTGCAGATTTTCATAGTTAAGCTCCTACTGTCGGGGGAATTTCGTTTAGATGTTTTGTAGCATTGAATTTATTACTAAAATCCTTAAATACACGGTCCACCTGATCTTGGGTTAAATTCATAACTTTGCAGACTTCAGAGATATCAACTTTTTTTCCCCAGGCATAAAGCAATAGGTCAAGTATGCCATAAGGCATGCGAAAATACCACTCTTCATCGGTAACCGGGGCGCTGTAGGTGTCCGGGCAGGGTTTGCGCTGCAGGATCTCGCTGATCACGCCCATATACTCGCTCAATTGGAATATCTGTGCTTTGAACAAATGCGCGATAGGCTCTATATCCACCCCACCATCGCCGTATTTCACAAACAAACCCTGCAAAGCTTCGCTTTTATTAGTGGTGCCGCAGACAAAATAGTTCATTTTCTCGGCGTAGTAATACTGGGTCATCATCCGGGTGCGATGCTTGGTGCAAGTGGCAGCGATAATGCCTTTAGCTTGGGCGTTGTTTAACCGGGAAGATTTGGTATTACCTTTGTCATCCACAATAGTTAAAGTAAAAAAGTTATAAGAGTCTTTGTTCAGCAGATCTGCCGGTAAGGTGATCTTGAGTTTATAGGTGTTGTCAAATTCCGAAAAGATTGACTTGGCGACCGCATCGCGCTTCTCATAAGTACCGAAAGCTTCCAGAACCGGCGTAATACTCACCGTTTCAGCTCTGATACCCAGCTGTTTGGCATGTTTAACCGCGAATTCTTCACTTTGCGGGCTGGATTCTTTGTCCGGAAGCATCAAGCCGAATACTTTGTCTTTGCCCAAGGCTTTAACGCACAAGGCCGCGCTCAAAGCAGAATCGATACCGCCGCTTAAACCGATCACCGCGCCGTCGCGCTTCAAGCGCAAAGTCTGCTGACGAATAAATTCACATATTCTTTCAGCTTCCTTCGTGCAGTCTATCCTCAATATCTCTTTGTGGAAGCTCATTTTAACTCGCTTCGTTTGATCTTACCTGTACTGGTCTTGGGTAAAGACGCCACAAATGCCACTTCTTTAGGCATCTTAAAGGGAGCTAAATGCTGTTTGCAATGCAGGAGAATATCGTTATTGGTTAAGGGAACTCCATTTTTAACCACGCAAAGCTTGATCGATTCACCCAAAATCTCATCCGGAACGCCTACAGCCGCGCATTCTACTACGCCAGGCAAACGGCTTACTACATCCTCGATCTCCAACGGGCTGATGCGATTGGCGCCGCTTTTGATCATCTCTTTCTTGCGGCTGATAAGATAGATAAAACCATCGCTATCGACTTTGGCCATATCCCCGGTCCAGAGGCCTTCTTTTCTCTTAACTTTCCCGGTTTCTTCAGCAGCATTCCAATACCCTAGCATGATATTATTACCGCGAGCCACAATCTCGCCTACTTCACCATTCTGAACCGGCTGGCCCTGCTCATTCAACACATCCAGCTCAACTCCCGGAATAGCTTTACCGATAGATCCTAATTTTGATCGTAGATGCTCCGGCGCAAGATAGGTCAACCGGGCAGTGGCTTCAGTCTGTCCATACATCACAAAAAACTGCGCATGCGGCACAACTTCGGTAAATTCCTTGATCATCGAAGCCGGCATTCCACCCCCGGCTTGAGTCACATAACGCAAGCTGGTTAGTTTATAATTGCGTAAAGCTGATTTGCGCAAAAGTATGGCGTAATGAGACGGGACGCCAGCAAACCCGGTTACTTTCTCTTTTTCCATGGTTTCCAGAACAACGTTAGGGAAAACAAAACGGTTATCTATGACTAACGTCGCACCGACCATGATATGGGTGGTAAGCAATGAATTACCGTAGGAATAATAAAAAGGCAAAATAACCATCATCGAATCGGATGAAGATAGTTTTAAGTAATCAACAATAGACTCGGCATTGGCTACCAAGTTACGATGGGAAAGCATCACGCCTTTGGGCTTACCGGTAGTCCCGGAAGTATAAATGATCATTGCCGGATCGGATTCCTTAGCCGGAATAGACTGCAGGCTGGCGACAGGCGTATAGCGGATGGAACTTACCGAGAAAATCGATATATCCTTGAAAGTATCCAGGGATTGTTTATGGCTGTCATCCGTAATGATCATCGACGGTTGGCAATCCGAAATGATACTTTCCAATTCCCGGGTTACCAGTTGAGTGTTGATCGGAACTACTACTGCCCCGGCTTTAAGCACAGAGAAAAATGCGATCACGTATAAAGGCGAATTCTCCAGGAGTAACCCTACTCTATCCGCTTTTCTAACTCCTCTATCCAGTAACTGGCAAGCCATAAAGTCGGAAAGCGATTCCAATTCGGCATAGGAAAGACGTTCTTTCTGATAAATCACTGCCTGGTTGTCAGAATATTTCCTTGCGCTATTTGAGAGTATATCTTTCAGTGTCATAAGGAACTCTTTTTCCATAAATAGGCAGAAACTCCGAAAAACTTATAAGTTGAATCAGGATTAGCATGTTCAATCTCAGGTATTGATTTATTCCTATCCCAAAAACGGAATAACCAAATATTTTTATCTCTCGGGATTAAAATAGTTTGATCTTCGTCTAAAAGCATACAATCTCTTGGTAAATAATACCATAAACCGTCCCTGTAAAATCCCGGCTGAACCGCTACGATATCTTCAGAGCTTATTGAACTTTTTAACTGTGCAACTGCCCCTCTCGTATCTTCTGTCGATTCAATCCCGGGATAAGTGGGCCAGACAAGCTGGGAAATCAACATAATACTGGACAAACAAACCAAGATAAAACTAAGTAAAACTTTGTTTTTTAGCCTTGCGAGTACGAACGCATAGAGAATAAAAAAAGCAGGTAAAATCGGCAATAAACTTTTGATTGAATAGAGAGGTTTCAACAACGAAAGACATGAAAGTAAAAAAATCGGCATACCGCACCATACCAATATCCAGCGAAAAGCCATACGATCATGAGCTTTAAGTTTATTACCCCCACAGAAAACTAAAAAAACGATTACAACCAAATTTATTATCTTTAGAAAATTTACCACAGCGCCAGAAAAGAATTTAGTTGTAACCGAGGGTATAAAACCTACGGCATACATTTGTGATAAAACAGTGTTCAAGTTGGTGGAAGTCAGCTGACTTTGAGTCGTAGGATTACGTAAAAACATCTGGATATATACGGCCGGCAGCCAAGGAGTATAAAATAGCGCAATCAGAAGAAAAATTACGAACCATCTTAAGAAGCGCTTCTTGCCCTTGATCTCCCATAAAATTATCATGATTATCTGCGTAAAGATAAAAAATACCGAGTAATAGTGGGTAAGCAAAGCGAGAAATCCACTAATGCCATAAAGAATGGCATACTTGAGTTCGAATCTTTTGAAAAGCTTAGTCAGCAAAACAAGATAACTGAATGTTACTAAGAACGTCATCAGGGAAAAATTTCTGGCCATTTGGGAGAAATGCACGTGCATAGGTGAGACAGCCAGAAATAAAGCTGCGATTAAAGCAACTTTCTTCCCAAAGAGCGATTTAGCTATAAGGTAAGTACATACAATGGTAAGCAAACCGAATAATAAAGGCAATGCACGTATTGCAAATAACGATTCGCCAAAATGACGAGTCCAAAAGTACGAAACTATATAGTAAAACGGCGGATGCATATCGGAGATAAGCATAAAACATATTTGTACCACCGGATGAATATTATATACTTTCTTCAACAATGCTTGTTTTGATTCGGCAAGCTCTTTTACTTGCGGATACTCAAAAAACTTAGGGAATATATCTTTTGAATCAAGATGAAAGTTGGGAGTAGTGACTACCCAGGTTTCATCAATCCAAACACCATGATTATTCATAGTTCCAAGCCTAATGCCAAGAGCAAGCAAAAGAATCGCCGCCAGGAGCCAGGCGGAATGGTGTTTTTTTAGTTGTGTAGTATTTATTTTTGTGTTTTCCATACCCATAATTTGCTAAAAATAAAGTTGCTAAAGACCACAAGAATGATTCCTATCCCATTCGCTAAATAAGGATTAAATCTAAATATATTTACGGTGAGAAGTATAACAAAAAACTTAATGATGATCCCAATAAAGCAAGTAGCCTCATATTTAGCAAACCGCACGTATAAAGGTTGCTCTCGCTGGCTTTCAAAAGTCCAAACATCATTGAGAATAAAATTTGTAAAGATAGCAACTTGACTTGATATGATCCCAGAGAAGGCGACCGGAATCTTTAGGAAATGCGAACTGATGCCGAAAGCTAACATATCAACCAGTACACCAGAGCCGCCCACTATAGAATATTTAATAAGCCCTTCCGGTACCGGATTAGTGCTTCTTAACCGGATTACTTGCTTAAAATACTCAATAACTACCTTGGAAGACAGTTTACTCTCTCCTGCCAGACGGGTCCTGAACTGATAAGGAACTTCGGCAACAGCAACGTTAGCGTGATAAAGAATCTCCAGCAGGATTTTAAACCCTTGTGGATTAACTTTTTCTTTTACTCTCTGGTAAACATCTTTCTTAACGATAAAGAAACCGGCCATCGGGTCGTTAACTGAAACATTCAAGATCAATGCAGCCACTTTAGTGGCTAACCAGCTTTTGATCTTCCGATCGAGCTTCCAATCGCCTACTCCGCCGCCTTCCACATACCGGGAGCCGACTACTATAGGCGCTACTTCGATTTTCTTTATCATTTCCGGCAAAATACGTTCATCATGCTGCAAATCCGCGTCAATAACCCCTAACAATTCTCCTTTAGCTTCATTAAAGCCCGCTACCACCGCTTTGCTTAAACCACGATCTTTACGTCTGATAACCCGCACCCATGAATCAGCTTTACTTCTGTTCTCTGCTATCTCCCAGGTTTTATCCGGTGAATCATCATCGACAACGATGATTTCATGCTCAATCCCATTTAAAGCAGCGTGGACACGATTCAACAACTCGTTAATATTTTGAGCTTCGTTGTAGGTCGGAACTATAATGCTAATTAAAGGATTATTCATAATCATTGCTTACGCCCCTCCAACCGTCTTTTTCTGTATATATGCCGTGAGTTGATTCAACGAATCCAGATTCTCCGGCAGGAGCTCTTCGTCTGCGACTTTGAAGCCGAAGTTCTCTTCCACAAAGGTGACTACTTCCAGGATACCGGTGGAATCCACAATACCCTTTTCCATCAAAGAATCCGTATCCTGGAGTTTAGCGTCATTGCCCAGGAGGAAATTGTCTTTGATAAAACCTCTGATCTTTGCTTTGATCTCTGCTTCACTTAGTTGATTTGCCTGATCCATTTTATTGCTCCTTCGCTCGATTATTTTTGATGAAAATCAAAGCTGCGCCGCCTAACAGCAACCCCATGGTTGCCGGTTCAGGAATGACTGCGGTGTTGATCGGCGCAGACTGATTGGTGAAGTTCTCGGTAAGTGTCAGGTTGTCGTTTTGTGTCGTCAGCTCTTGCGTGCTGACCATCTGCATATCGCTGATGATCCCGGCGCCGGGACTGCCGGCTGCAGAACTGCCGCCGCCACCACCTCCGCCGCCGAGCTTACAGCCCGGAAGTATCAATAAAAGAATAAACAGGGGCAATAATCTGCTTAGAGTAAAAGATGATTTCATCGGGCATGTTCCCTTCTCCTCCTGCTAATCTGACCCCTGCATTGTTATTATTTTTACTTATTCCACTTAGCTTTAAACCACTCCACTGTCTTGCGTAATCCTTCTTCGAAACCAACCTGGGGCTTGAAACCCAGGGCTTTCTTTATCTTGGATATATCCGCATTGGTGCGGAATACGTCTCCTGCGCGAACCGGCAGGAAGTTCGGCTGAATGTTCTTTCCCAGTATCTTGTTCAACAGGACTACAATCTGCAGTACTGTAGTATCTTTTCCGTTGGCGACGTTGAAAACGCCATGAAAGACCTTCCCCTTTAAGATTGCTTCGCCCCTTCGGGGCTCGCAATGACGGGAAAGAGACAGATCTTTGGTCAAAGACAAGTAATTCGCCTGGACCACGTTGTCGATATAGGTGAAATCGCGGGACTGCTTGCCGGTGCCAAATATCGGCGGCTGCTGATCATTCAACACGCAGTGAATGAACTTTGGGATGACCACGGCATATTCGTCATCCAGGGCCTGACGCGGGCCGAATACGTTAAAATAGCGCAGGCAAACCGTTTCTACCCCGAAATGTTCGGAGAAGATGCGGCAATAGTATTCGTCAGTCAATTTGCTCAAAGCATAAGGCGAGATCAGCTCCGGATAAAAGGTTTCTTTTTCCGGGAATTTTGTTACATCGCCGTACACCGAGCTGGATGAGGCCATAGCTAAACGCTTGATCTTATTCTCGCGGCAGGCTTCGAGCAAATTCAGAGTGCCGTCGATATTCACGCGATTATATTCGTGCGGGATGGTCATGGATTTAGGCACGCTGCGCAAAGCCGCCTGATGGCAGACCGCATCCACGCCTTTAGTCGCCTGCAAACAGGTATTCTTGTCGCAGATGTCGCCGCGCATCAACTCGAAGTTGGCCGGGTAGCCTTTAGCATACTCCAGATTCTCTTCTTTACCCGAAGAAAAATTATCCAGGACGCGCACAAAATGGCCGTCTTTAAGTAATTTGTCGGTGATATGGGAACCGATGAAACCGGCGCCGCCGGTGACGAGAAAACGCATGTGAACTCCTTTTATTAAGATTGCTTCGCCCCTTCGGGGCTCGCAATGACTAAAGTTTAACTACGTTGCTGTGTTTTTCCTTATACACGTTGCGCGCGTCAAAGATGAGTCTGGCGTGCTTCTGGATGAAGCTGTAATCCACATCCGAGTGGTCGGTGATCAGCACCACGCAGTCGAACTTCTTCAAGTTCGCCGGCGTAATGGCTGTACCTTCCATATTGATCCCGTCGATCTTGATGTAAGGGATCATTGAATCGTGGAAGCTGACCTTGGCTGCTTTATGCTTGAAATGCTCGATGATCTCCAGAGCCGGAGATTCACGCAGATCTTTGACGTCTTTCTTATAGGTTACGCCCAGGATCAGAATATTGGCTTTTTCGATCGGCTTCTTTTTCGACGCCAGAAGCTCCACGACTCTCTCTACCGTATATTTAGGCATGTAGCGGTTCATCTCCAATGCCAGATCGATCATTTTGGTCTTGTAGCCCAGCTTCTTAGCCTTCCAGGAAAGGAATACCGGATCGCAGGGAATGCAATGGCCGCCGATGCCCGGGCCGGGATAGAACGGCATGAACCCGAAGGGCTTGGTCTTGGCGCATTCGATGACTTCCCAGATGCTGATCCCCAGCTTATTGCACAGGATGGCGAATTCGCTGATCAAAGCGATGTTCACCAGGCGAAAGGTATTTTCCAGAAGTTTCGAGGTTTCCGCTACTTCCGGGCTGGAAACTTTGAATACTTTTTCCATGATCACCGAATAAAGCATGAAAGCTAATTCCGTGGACTGTTCGGACATCCCTCCCACTGCTTTGGGTATCTTGATCACCGGGAATTTCTTATCCCCGGGATTGACCCGCTCCGGAGAAAAACAAAGGAAGAAATCGCGTTCTTCCTTGAGTCCGGATTTCTTCAGGATGGGAAGGGTGACATTACGGGTAGTCGTAGTATAAGAAGTGCTTTCCAGGATGATCAACTGCCCCTTGCGCATGTTCTTTTTCACGGTAGTAGAAGCGCTGACCACATAGGAAACATCCGGGAATTTGACCTTACGCAGCGGCGTAGGCACGGCGATGATGATCGCGTCGGAATCTTTGATCACCGTGTCGTCTGTGGTCGGAACGAAGCGGTTGTTCTTCATCAATTCCAGGACTTCTTTAGGATCCACGTCCACGATGAATTTCTCGCCGGTGCGCAGTTTCTCGATGCGGTGCGGATCAGTGTCGTAACCGTAGACAAAATAGCCTTTTTTGGCAAATTCCACTGCCAGAGGCAGGCCGACATAACCTAATCCGACGATACAAACTTGCGCGGATTTATCTTTGATCTTGGATTTGAGTTGCTCGTAGGTGTTCATTATTTCTTCTCTCCTTTTTTGAATACGCGGGCTGGAATTCCTACCACCACACAGTTGTCCGGAACATTATGATTACGGGTAACCACTGCGCCGGCTCCGGTCATGGCATTCCTGCCTACCGTTACCGGAGCGACTAAGATCGATCCACTGCCGATGAATGCGCCTTTTTTGACCAGAGTCTTATGCTTTTCTTTGCCGTCGTAATTGGCCACGATGGTCCCGGCGCCGATATTGGCTTTTTCTCCGACGGTAGTGTCGCCCAGATACGTCAGATGTTTGGCTTTGGCGCCTTTTTCCATGGTCGAGCGGTTGACTTCCACAAAATTGCCCACTACCACTTCATCTTTGAGCCGGACATGCGGCCGGATGCGCGCGAACGGCCCGATCTTGCAGTTCTTGCCGATGATTACATCTTCTTCGATCACCGTCAGAGGATAAATTGTAGTCCCTTTGCCTATTTTTACGCCCTCGGCGATAAAAGTGGTAAAAGGATCGACGATATCCACGCCTTTGGCGATAAGTTCATACAGCCGTTTGAAACGATCTTCGTCCCGTTTGCTCAATTCCGCGATTGCTTTAAGTTTATTCGTCATTTATTCGGCTCCTATTTCCTGACGGATCTCCGAGGCCAGAGTATTGGCGATAGTCTCGATCTCGGATCTGTCCCTGCCTTCCACCATTACCCGGGCCAGCAGTTCCGTGCCGGAATAACGCAGGAGTATCCGGCCGTCTTCTTTGAGCCGGCTGTTATAATCCTGCAGTTTGGTATGCACTTTGGGCATTTCTTCGAAAGGCTTGCGTTCTTTAACCTTCACATTAACCAGTATCTGGGGAAATTTGGTCATGCATTTGCATAGCTTACTCAAAGACATATCTTTTTCTTTCATCACCCGCAGCATCTGCAATGCCGTCAGCAATCCGTCGGGCGTGGAAAGATGGTCCAGGAAAATGATGTGGCCGGACTGTTCGCCGCCCAGGGTCAGGTTATTCTTCAGCAGTGATTCCAGGACGTATTTGTCGCCGACATTGGTGCAAAGGATCTTGATCCCTTCTTCGGCCAGGGAAACTTTCAATCCCAGATTGCTCATCACTGTGCCGACCACGGTATTCGCCCGCAGGCAATTTTTCTTCTTTAAGTAACGGGCCACGATGGCGATGGTACAGTCTCCGTCTACGATCGTGCCGGTTTCATCCACCAGGATGCCCCGGTCGCCGTCGCCGTCCACCGCCACGCCGATATCCGCTTTCGTCTCCAGGACCAGTTTCTTGAGCAGTTCCGGATGGATAGCGCCGCCTTCATTGACTTTATCTCCCGAAGGCTTGTCGTGTATAGCTTCGACTTTGGCCCCCAGGTCAGTAAAAATCTTCTTGGCAAAAGGAGCTGCTGCGCCCCAGGCGCAATCCAAAGCCACTTTATAGCCGGTCAGATCAAGGCCTTTGACCGTTGAAGCCAGGAATTTCCCGTAGCGGGACTGGGCGTCTTTGACTTTGATCAGTTTACCCTTAATCTTTGCCCTGGGATGCGGTTTGGTCACCAGATCCTCGAAGATTATATCCTCGACCGCCTCTTCTTCTGTCTGGCTGAATTTATGGCCGCGGCCATTGAAAAATTTGATCCCGTTGTCAGTAGCTTTATTGTGGGACGCGGAGATCATGATCCCCACGTCGGCTTTAAGGTCGGTGGCGAAGAAAGAAAGCCCGGGAGTAGTGATCGTGCCGATGATCAGCACGTCCACCCCGAAAGCGCGGATGCTGTCCGCCAGTATGCCTTCGATGTTGTCGCCGCTTAAACGGGTATCTTTACCGATGACCACGCGGTGTTTCTTACGGGTAGCGCCGTTTTCAGAGATGATCTTCTGGGCCACTGCCTGGGCGATCACCGCGAGCATGTCGTCGGTCAACGGATAGACGCCGGGCGTGCCGCGGATGCCGTCGGTGCCGAATAATTTCTGCCTGTTTCTGATCAATGTCTTCATAGTTCTCCTTACAAGTAACGATAGATATAAGCCGGGATATGGTATTGCACGTTGGTAATGATGTATCCCAGGAGCTTGGTATTTGCCTGTTTCAAGATGGCTTCGCTGTTTTTGACTACCCCGCGTTGAGTTCTGCCTGCCTGCACCGCCATGACCACGCCGTCGGTCAAAGGACCGATGATATTAGCGTCGGTGACCGGGATGATCGGCGGGCAATCGATGATGATAAAATCGTAGCGTTCCTTCAATAAGCTTAAAAGATTGCGAAATTTCATCGAGCCCAGAAGTTCCGCCGGGTTATTCGGGTATTTGCCGCAGGGCAGCACCGTGAGGTTTTCAATACCGCCGATACTGATGAATTCCTCTTCGGTGGTGGTTTTATCCGCCAGAAGATCGGATAATCCCAGTTCGGTATTGATCCCTAAATAACTCTTTATCCGGCCGCGGCGCATATCCGCGTCGATCAATAAAATCTTCTTTTTGTTCAAATCCTGGGCCATGGAGATAGCGAAGTTAATACAGGAAATGGTCTTACCTTCGCTGTGGATCGAGCTGGTCACGGCCACGGTTTTGAGTATTTTGTTGGTGCCCAGAGCCAGAATATTGGTGCGCAGTATGCGGTATTGCTCGGCAACCGGCGAGGCCGGCTCATAAAACGCCACGATGCGCGGGTCGATCTTGGAATCGACGGTCTTCTGGGCGATAAACTGGTATTTGACCTCGTCCCGGGAATCGAGCTTTTCCAGACGGGTCATGCGTTCTTCAGTGGCTTTCTTCAAAGCGTCGGTAATTTTTCCCATGAGAGTTTAACCTTTCGATGCTGGCTTGTTCACCATGCAGTGTAAATAATCCTGGCAGGAATCGCAGCAAAGCTGCTCCTGATTCCGGGTGCCCCGGATCCATTTCAAGGGGCAATTGTTGTATTGCTGGCAGGCAGTGCAGCAATAAGTTTTATGCGCGCCGCCTTCTCTCTCCTCCGACGATTCAGCCGGGATCGAGTTGAAATCGCGTTCTTTGATCACTTCTCTGACGATGTCGCCGGTGATCTGTTTGCGTTCATAGACATATCCGGAGAGCAAACAACTGTCGCAGAGCAGATTGATCAGGCGCGGCACGCCTTTAGAATAAGCGAAGACGTACTTGATGGCTTCGGACGTGAAGATCTCGGAATAGCCGTTAGTGCTGACTTTGCTTAAGCGGTGTACGATATATTCCTCGGTTTCTTTCCTGCTCAACGGCGCCAGGTGATAAAATACCGAAATACGCTGTTTGAATTGCTCCAGTTTGGGATTATCTAATTTTGCTTTGAGCTGCGGCTGGCCGACCATGATGATCTGGATCAGCTTTTCTTTTTCCGTCTCCAGGTTGGAGAGCATGCGCACTTCTTCCATGACCTTGGTGCTTAAATTCTGCGCCTCATCGATGATCAATACCAGGTTCATATCCGCGGACAGTTGCTGGATGAGGAATTTATTCAGATGCGAGAGCAGTTTCTGCTTGGTGCCGCCGGTATGCTCCACGTCGAATTCTTCCAGGACTTCGGCGATGAGCTCTTTATTGGTCAAATGAGTGTTGGTGATGATCGCCACTTTGGTGTTCAGGCTCAAGTTGTTGAGCACGGTGCGGATCACCGTGGTCTTGCCCGCGCCGATTTCGCCGGTTATCACCACAAACCCTTTGCGCTCGTTGATCGCGTAAAGCAGGCTGTTCAACGCCTCGGTATGCTTGGGACTCGGGAAAAAGAACTTGGAGTCCGGCGTGGTATTAAAAGGTTTCTCGCTGAAATTGTAAAATTTTTCGTACATTATTTCCTCAATAATGAATAAAGGACCGCGGTAACCACCAGGCCGCTGCCCAGGACCAGCGAAATCATGATCCAGATGATATGCGCCTGACGTTCGTGTCTGATCTCATCCGGCGTGGTGATCCGAGAGATCGCTCCCAATACCGGGCCGTTCAGGCTGGCTTTGGCGTCGTCGATGTCGATAAAAGACTGATCCAGGAATTCCCGGCCGAAAACCAGGCCTACGCCGGAAGCCCCGCCCATAAAAATGCCCAGCATGAGCATTAAAGTCGGCGGTTTGACCGGACGCAACGGCAAACGCGGCGGATCGACGATAGTATAACGGGTGCCCTGTTTGGAAGCTTCCAGACGCTGGGTGATCTTGGCCGTTTCCAGGCGTTCCAGGAGCATGTTGTAGACCCGCTCATTCACCTGCATATCCCTCGCCATGGATTGGTCGAGCCTGTCCATCAGAAACAGTTTGTAAAGCGCGGTATTGGACTGATCATTGCCGTTAGAACTCAACGTGTCCATCATTGGACTGTTCGTAGTGCTGGCGGCTTGATCCTGGGTAATTTTATTTAATTCATTTTTGAGCAACTCGCGCACCTGCGCGCTGGCCGGTTTCTCTTCTACCTTATAATTGCCGGAATTCATTTCTTTTTTGGCGTCGTCGATCTTGCGCTGCAATTCCTGCACCATGGGATGTTCCGGGGTGGAATCGACCAGCAACGTGCGCAGCTGATCTTCCATATTGGCGATCTCTGACTCTTTCATTTTGCGCTTGTAAACCTGCAGTTGTTCTTTCAGGAAGTCGATGGCTACGTCGGTTTCTTTGGTCACCCGACGCATGTTCTCCTGAATGAAGATGTCGGTAAGATTCTTAACTACCTGATAAGTGATCTGGGGATCCTGGTTGCGGTATGAGATCTGGAAAACGTTTTGCGCGTTCATCTGCACCACGATCTGCTTGCGCAGGTCCGCGATCAAACCTTCGAACTGCAAAGGATTCTCCACGCTTTTGTCCAGGTTCAACTGCTTGATCAGATCGTTGAGATTGTTCCAGCTTAAGATCTGCTCGCGCAAGGTCTGCACGCGCTGGGCCACGCTGGTGGTTACCGCCAGGTTCTGGATCAAAGGGTTGATCGTGCCCTGCTCTTCCACCAGGATTACCGTCGATGACTGATAGGTGGGCGGCAAAACCAGCATCGCCACCACGCCAAACACTGTCCCGAAGAACAACGGCGCGATAAAGAACCATTTGCGGCGGAAGAACAGCTTGAGATAGCTTAAAGGATTCTGAAATTTGGTGTTCGGAGTTGTGTTTTCCATAGATTAATTACCTGTGCGTGGCCGGGGATTCTCCGGACGGGTATTTAAAGAAGTTACGCCGGTCTGGGCTTCTGCCGCCGCAGTTACCGGCTCGGTGATCGGAGCGATGGTCCGGAAGACCTTGGCCATCACTGTCGACGGAATATAAAGCACATCGCCGGGGCGAACATCGATGTTATGCTTGAGGTTGCCGGCGTAAAGGATGGCGTACAGATTGACCGCCTTTTTACGCGGCCTGCCGTTCTTGTCCGGAGTGATCAACTGCACTTTGCGGATCGCCGCGGAAAGCGTGGGAAGCCCGGCTTCCACGATGGCGTCGCGCACGGTAGTAGTCTCGGAGCGCATGTAATATTTACCCGGATGGCCGACGTCGCCGATGACGAAGTAAAATTTAGAGCGGTAATCGGTAATGGTCACGTTGACCACAGGATTAGCCACATAGCGGGAGATCAACTGGCGCAGCCTCTCTTCCAGCTGTTTCTTGGTCATCCCGGTCACCTGCAAGTCTCCCACGAATTCATACTGGATCTTGCCTTCCTGGTTGATGGGAAAAGTGCCGCTGAATTCCGGGTGGCGCTGCACGGTGATCTCGATGACGTCGTCCGGGCCGAGGGTATAGAGCACTTCGTCATGGCTGGAGGTGGTGGCGGTGACTACAGCCGGGAGCTGCGCCGGGGCTACTGGAGCCTCTGGCGCGGCTGTGGTGGGCTGATCGCCGGTAATAACGGGCGTAGTAGCGGGCGGTTGCTCGCTAGCCTGCTGAACAGACGGTTGAGCTTCTGCGGACTGCGTTTCTGCGGACTGCGTTCCTGTGGGCTGATCCGTCGGCTGCGTCTGGGCAAAAGCCGCGCTACATATTAAGGAAACCATGATCGTGAAAACCAGTATATTAAGCTTCATGTCTGGCCCCCACTTCTTCCACGACAAAGATCGACTCTTTGAATTGCTTGAGCTTCCTCAAGTCGTCTTTCTCGTATACCCGCCATCCTCGCCAGTCGCGTTTGGACGGCCCGATCTTCCCGGACTTCTCCCAGCGCACAATCGTCTTGGGAGTGACGCCGATACGATCCGCTAATTCCGTGATTGTCATTCTGCCATTAGACACTTTTCTCTCTCCTGTTAAAGTACGTCTCTTTATTATACCAGCTTGACCGATTTTGTCTATATTTGTCCTATTATGTCCTAGTGTGTCATATTTGTTCCGGGACAGTGGTATATGTAGCAGGAAGCATGCCAACAATATGGACGAGCAGAAGTATTTTAAAACATAAATGTAAATTACTATACTACAGATATTTAGAGCACGCGCGGCCTGACGGACGAAGAGGATAATTAGGATGGGAATTTGATGGCTTGTTGCGATTGCGCAACTTTGCTGAAAACGCTTTCTCGTAAGAAGAAACGAGAACGCTGTTGCAACTTATTGCGAATAATAAGTTTAAAATACGGTGTTTTTGATTGTAAACAATGTTTCGCGGATAATCGCGGATTAAAGAAGAAACCCGGTTTGTGTAATAAACCGGGTTTCCACAATGCGAGTTATGCACAGGGCGTCCGGGACTGCCTGTGTATAACTTATAGCTTGGTGACCACGTCGCCGCGACGCACCCGCGAGCCGACCTGTAAGCCGATCTCATCGCCGGGTTTGGCCTGCGGCAATGCGGTGCGATCGATCTGTATGGAAGTAACTTTCTGGGTGAAGTCCGTGGTGTGGCCTTTAACTTTGATCATCTCCCCCACCGACAGAGGCACTTTCAGTTTCACCACTGCCGCGTTGACATGCGGGAAATAATGAGTGATCTCGCCGACCAGAATGCCCTCGTATTTCTTGAGCGCGGGCCGCTTCTGGGCTGTCGGCTTTTTCCTGGCCGCCAGCAGCTTCTTCTTCACCGCCGGTTTCTTCTTTACCGTAAGTTTCTTTACCGGCTTGCGTGCAAGTTTCTTCTTCGCTACCGGTTTTTTCTTCGCTGCAGGTTTCTTCTTCACCACTTTTTTCTTGATCGATTTCTTCGCTGGTTTCTTGGCTTTTTTCTTCACCATCTTACACCTCGATAAGCGAGTCCATCTGTCCGTAAGGATTCATCTCTTTTTGCGGATTATCCGGATCTTCGACCCAGTCCCCGTCCTTGACAAAACGATAATGGTATTTGCCCTGGGCCAGGCTGATCTTCTTGCGCCAGGTGCCGTCTTTTAATTCCATGCGCGAGCTGGCGTCGGTCTTCCAGCCGTTGAAATCGCCGGCCACAAACACGTCTTTGGCGTCCTGGGCCTTGAGCGTAAGCAGCACTTCTTTCAGCTTGATCTTGGGCAGCTCTTCCTTCAGGATCGTTTCCATCTTCTTTTCCAGAGTGTCCATGGTCACGATCGGCTTGGCCCGCGTGCGCGTTGCCGGAGTGACATCGACCATGCCGCCCTTATCCATGGTGATCATTTCGCGCGAAAGGCTGTAATAATCTTTGGCGCCGCGGCAGTATTTGTCATACAGGAAAATGTGCGTGCCGTTGTTCTGGGCTTCCTTGAGCTTGACGTTAACGTGCACGATGGTCCCGAACATGCGGTTCTTGAAGGTGTTCTTGATCACATCCAGCATGGTGAATGAATGACGCAGCCGGGAATCGAAATTCACCACCAGCACCCGGAAAGTAACCAGATGGTTCAAACGGTCGCGCACCAGATTGATGATATCGGTTAACTGGCTGATACCGGAAATGGCGAACCGGCTGGCTTCCACCGGAATAAGGATCTCATCCGTGGCCCGGATGGCGTTGATGGTCAACAAGCCTAAATTCGGAGGGCAATCGATCAACACGTAATCGTAGGTGCCCTTAAATTCCTGCAGCGTATCCCACAGGCGCGACTCTCTTCCGATCTCACCGGAAAGTTCCTGTTCCAGCGCGCTCAAAACGATGCTTGAAGGAGCGATGTCGAAATTAGGTCCCACGTTCTTGATGATATCGGCCAGCGTGGAATGTTTATGGGTGAGCTTGGAAAGCACATTGTAAATACTCTGATCCGCCTTGATATTCAAACCTGCTGTAGCATGCGCCTGGGGGTCGAGGTCTATGACTAAAACCTTCTTGTCATTAGCTGCCAGTGCGGCAGCCAGATTCACCGCGGTAGTGGTTTTTCCGCAGCCTCCCTTTTGGTTCGCGATGGCGATTATGCGCATACAGGCTCCTCCTTGTGTTGGGTGGGAAAAGTGTTACTTAAAGAACCGGACGTTGTCCACCAGTATCTCGCCGGAATTTTCCTTGGTGTTCCACTCTTCGATCACAAATGAAAGCGAAGACATTTCAGACCAGTTGCTTATGGACTTGAACTCGGTGAAAAGGATCTTGTATTCTTTCCAGGTCGTAGGGATATCCCTGATATAGATCTCCGATTTCTCATTGAAAGCATTGACCAATTCGACACGCAAGGATATTGTATCAGCGTAGTGGTCTTTTTTCAAGGCAAACCCTAACACGTTGAATTTGCTTAGATTGGCCTTCTGAAGGTCGAAAGAATAGATCTCTTTTTTGGCTGGATGCAGATTGTAGGAAAGCCGGATCGCGTCCGGAGCCAGGACGATAAGGTTCTCTGTGCGAACGGGTTTGTGCCGGGAAAACGGAATCAGGAAAAGCAGCCCCAGCACCACCAGGATGGCGATGCCGATAAAGATGAAAAGCCTGTAGTCTTCAAGGGTTTCCTGCTTCTTCTTGGCGGTGGAGGTTGAGGAGTTGTCGAGGTAAATCTTTGCTAAGTGTTCGTAAATATCTTTTTTATCCATGACACACTAAATATTGTGGGGTTGGAACGAAGACTAGCATATCTTGATACTTTTATAACATAAAAGCCGAATGCTGTCAAGCAGTTAAAACGCAAGACGAAAGCGACGGACAGGGCAAGATCGAGCCGATCAAAAGGGGACACAGCAATTCTCAAAGGGGACACATCTGTACGATTTTATCGACGGAGGGTTTTGGGTGGACCTGTCCCCTTAGGGAGAGATGGGGCGTTTCAGATAGTCGGGGACGTCGCGGCCGAGCATGGTGTAGAAGTTGGACAGATGCATGCGGAAAAGGCTGTCGAAGTAACCGGGGTAGTCCTCCCCCAGCCACCAGTACCAATCGCTGCCCTCTGCCACGTGCATCTGTTTCCAGGTCAGATCCGAAACCGGTTGCTTCTCATCGATCTGACGCTGCAGAGCCTGGCGGGCATACGTCAGGTACTCCCATCCTTTGTTCTTATAGGGGTTATTGATCCACTTCGAGAATTCCCCGTAAATCCAGGAGCCGGCGGAAAGCCGTTTGATCTGCGCAGTCGGAGGATGCTTCTCGAAATATTCGCTCGGGGTTACCGCCTGCACGAACGGCGCGTCGGACAAACGCTGATACAGAGTTTCCAGGAAATCGTGGCCGTCGTTCTTGTAATATTCCCAGGCGTTCTCCCCGTCCAACGCGATAGCTACGAAAACATCCTTGCCCTTGTACGCCTTGGAGATATTTTCGATGTGCCCCATGAAATCGTTCACCGCGTCCTGCGCCAGCCAGTTGGGATAGACAAATCCGATCAGATCCGAAAGGTTGCGGTCGCGGAAAATGATATTGAGATCCCCCTCTTCCCGGTGCAGGACATGCGGCTGATAGAGCAGCCTGGTATCTCGGCGCTTGCGCTTCAACGATTTGAAGAGAATGGCTTCATCGGTAACGATCCATTTGATCCCGGCCTGCATCAGGTACGGCACGATATGCTCGCAGACCGATTCTTCGGACGGCCACATGCCTACGGGAGGGACCCCGAATTTATTCTTGAAATACTCCACCGCCATGTTGATCTGCTGGCGGGCGTCTTCGGGATAGGAAAAAGTGACCGGAGGCAGCGTGCTCTTGAGATTGGCTTCCAGCTGCAAACGCGTGTTATACAACAACGGCAGGATGGGATGATAATACGGCGTAACCGTGATCTCCACCTGCTTTTCGGCTATGGCTTTGCGGTAAGCCGGCAGGATCTGTTTCAATATATCCAGCTGCGCTTTAAGCACGGTCTTCTTATCCTGCTCATTGAAGAAGCGGGCCTTGCGCATGACTTTGCGCAGCTCCGGCATATCTTCGGTGAACATCGGGTCGAACCAGGCCAGGTTGAACCAAACCTGCAGATCCAGCACATCCTGGGCGCTGAAATGCTGCTGGGTCTCTTTCATGAAATACAATTCATAGTAACGCGGATAGCGCGCGATCACCCGCTCTTTGTTGATCATGAAGAAATTATTGATCACGAAATCTTTTTCCTGCTGGTTCAGTTCGGCTGCGGGTTTGGCGGAAATATCCAGGAAACGGTCCTTGACCAGCCCCTTCTCGTAATCATCGATCTGCTCCATGAGCGAAGGCACCATGTTGATGGTCAGGTGCACCTTGGGGAACCGCTGCACCAGCAGCAGCATGTCCAGGTAATCCTTGATCCCGTGCAAACGCACCCAGGGCATGTCTGTCTGGTTGTTGAGCAGATTCTTGTAATACGGCTGGTGCATGTGGTAAACGATGGCTAGGTAGACCATAGGATAGATTATTTATCGGCTGAATGCGCGCGCACTTGACCCCTCAACTTAATTAACTCAACCATACGCTTTCGCGCTTGAGAGGAATGCGCGCAGATCCGCGCGCAGGAATAAAAAACCCCCGGGAGATTTCTCTCCCAGGGGCTTTTTCAGTGCATAGGTCCGATTAGAAGGACACCTTCATTGAACCAATGACCTGGGAAGCGGAATTGCGATTCGACTTATCGAACGCTTTTCCCGGTCTGAAATAACCATAGTTCAGGCCGAACTGCACATCTTCTGTGTAGTCATAGGCCAGAGCCAGGTCGAGTTCAGCGCCAAGATGCTTCTTGGTGGTCATGGTATAGGACTGACCGGTGGTCAACGCGGCGCCATTATACGCAATGGTTCCGGCTGCGGTCAACGGCTCAACGAGAGTGAAATCGGCATAACGCAGTTTCAAGCTCAAGTCATCCTTGGGCTTGGCGCTGACGGTGATGCCGACTACGGTGCAATTGGTGTTCGCGAAAAGGAAGTTAGCGATGTCGGCAGGAGTCAAGCCTTCATGCATAATATTCCAGTTCTCGGACAAACGGGCATAGTCGAGGCCGAAAGACGGGGCCCAGACCACATCCGGCATGGCAAAATTAGCGCCGAGCAGAATTGCGTTGTCGGTAGCGTGATTGGTTTTGCCGGTAAGTCTGTTCACACCCTTCTGCGTCTGATAGCAGAATTCGGCTGACAGGTTCAGGTTCTCAACAGGAGCGACGTTGATTCTGGCGCCGAAATTGTTAACCTGGCCTTTTTTGGCATCTGAACCTACATAATACAGTTCAGGAACCATACCCATTTTGCCGGTATCAAAGGTGCTGTCCACAACATACACATCGGTATCATGTTCATCGGTGATGACGCCTTCGACGGCTTTCACATAAGCGGTGGTGGTAGTGAGCTGATCGCTCCACTTCCATACGCCGGCGATACCATCGAACGCTCTACGGGAGCTCAAATCACCAATACCGCGAGGTAAAGCAACCGCGGTGGCGCCGACATTACCCTGGTTTCCACCCGGGTGAGAAACCAACAAACCGCTGCCGATTCTGATTTCCTGACGGCCGGCGATCAAGGTCAAAGGAACGGTAATGGTGTCCTTGAGGAAATCCTTGAAAGCGACAAAAGCCAGATCCAGGTCCACATCGGAATTGGAGACGGTTTCATCAGCGCTTCCCCAGACTCTTTCGTTGATCAATCTGACGGTGGTGGAAACATTGTCGGTCAGATCGGCATCAATCTTGACTCTGGTGATACTGGCCAGGCCTTTGGCGTTAACAACCTGCTGAACATCGTCGCCCATGATTTCTTTGTTCAGATCGAGGTTGCTGCGGGTCACGCCGACCATGGTAATATCGCCGCCGACTTTGACATTCTGGACTTCAGCGTAAGCGCCAGCGGTAAGGCCGACGACCAACGCGAGTGCCAAAACTAAGATTAAGCGTTTACTCATTTTGTGTTTCCTCCTTTTAGGATAACAATATATTAAACTAGGTTTGAAGATTGTGCTCCTAGATATTTACTCATTTATATTATATCACTGGATTTTGGCTGACTTTAGGCTTGTATTTGTCTTCACCTCCTCTCACGCTTGAGATTAAAGTCATTTCCAGTGGTATAAACTGATTAGTCATTCTTACATATATATAGGAAGTTGTCAAGTATTTTTTTGGAATTATTGGCATAATGTGCTGCCCGGCAGGATGTTACGCGATATTTTAAGCTAAAATCGTGATGAAAATTGTAAACACTCACCTTCCGGGAGCGGCAATGGTAAACTTCAAAAAGTCTGCTTCCGGAGACGGGAAAGAAACCGCTTTCCCCCCTCCCGGTAAATGGCTTCCACTTGAGACTCGTTCAGGCCGGCCTTGAGCGCTACGCGCAGGGTTTGCGGCAATGAGATGATGTCCTCGGGACGATGGCTGTCATGATTGACCAGCATCGGCGCCTTCCAGCGTAAAGCCTGCCTGGCTACCCAGGCATTGGTCAGGCAATGACCGCGGCGCGTGGTTATCTCCAGAAAAATGCGCTTGCGCGCGGCCAGCCTGGCTTCCGCATCGCTGATCCGGCCGGGATGGGCCAGGATGTCGATATCCGCTTCCAGAGCCGCGAGGTTGGTCCCGGGAATGACCGGCTCAACCGGCGTCTGGCCGTGAGCGACGATGATCTTGAGTTTGTTCTTGCGGGAATACGCGGCGAGCGGTTTGAATTGCTCCAGAGGCAGATGCGTCAATTCCACCCCGGGCAGCACCTGCAGCGGGAAACGCCGGGGCCAGTGCTGGGTAAAGTCACGCACCGCGCGGATGACCTGCTCTATATTGCTGTAATCGGCGTGGTCGGTGATCGCGATAGCTCTGTATCCGGCGGCAGCATAACGCACCGCGATCTCCGAAGGCAGAAGACATCCGTCACTGTGAATGGTATGCGTATGGAAGTTGTACATTTCTGTGGAATTTCATGCGCCTGGCTGGGATCGAACCAGCCACAAGCAGTTTAGGAAACTGCTGCTCTATCCATATGAGCTACAGGCGCGTTGATTTATGCGTCGCGGCCGTATCCCTGCGTTGGATGCCGCCGGCATCTGCAGGGACAGGCGCGTTGATTTATGAGCTCAATGACCGGGGAATTTAATGAGCGAAGAAACCGGATAGCCTTTGAGTTTATCGCGGCCATGCAGGTCGAAAAGCTCGATCACAAAACCGATGCCGACGATATTGCCCCGGAGCTGTTTCACCAGATCGATCACCGCGCTGACCGTGCCGCCGGTAGCCAGTAAATCGTCTATGATCAGCACCCGCTCTTTGGGGCGCAAAGCGTCCTTATGCATTTCCAGGGTATCGCTGCCATATTCCAGCTCGTACGAAGCGCTGACCGTGGCTGCCGGAAGCTTGCCTTTCTTGCGCACCAGCACCACCCCTACGCCCAGCTTATATGCCAAAGCCGCGCCGAAAACAAAACCCCGGGATTCGATCCCCACGATCTTATCGATCTTTTTATGTTTGAATTCCCGGGCCAGAGCGTCGACGGCGTACCGGAACGCCATCTTACTTTTGATCAGCGTGGTAATGTCGCGGAAGAGAATGCCTGGCTTGGGAAAGTCCGGGATACTCCGGACGGATTGCTCGAGGAATGCGGTTACGTTTCTCATCGGCTCGCTCTTTCGGATAAAGGGGACACAGCAAATTCCGAAGGGGACACATCTGTCGATTTTTGTCGACGGAGAGTTTTGGGTTGCCCTGCGGGCACCTGTCCCCTTATTCTTTTTCCTGCTCCTGGACGAATTTCTTGAGTTTCTTGAGCGCGTCTTCTTCGATCTGGCGGATGCGCTCGCGGGATACCCCGACCTTCTTGGAAACCACGGCCAGCGTCGCCGGAGTGCCGCTGGTCAGGCCGAAGCGCAGATCCAGGATCATCTGCTCGCGGTCGGACATTTTTTCCAGCAGGTTCTCCACCCGCTCTTTATCGAAAAACTGCTCGACTTCCGCGTCGGGAGAAACGGCGTTCTTGTCTTCGACCAGATCGCCCACGCTGCTTTCGTCCTCGTCGCCAACCGGCGCTTCCAGAGACGATGTCTTGGTGGACAGCCACATGTTGATCTCTTCGATCTTCTCCCGGGGTAATTTCAGTTTTTTAGCGACTTCCTCATCCGAAGGCGTGCGGTGCAATTTCTGGGTCAACTGCTCTTTGGTTTTTTTCCATTTAGAAAGCATCTCGTTGACGTAGACCGGCAGACGGACCATCTTCCCCTGCTGGGCGATGGCGCGGATGATCCCCTGGCGTATCCACCATGCGGCATAGGTCGAGAACCGGAATCCCCGGCGGGGATTGAACTTGTCCACCGCTTTCATCAAACCGAGATTCCCTTCCTCGATCAGATCGAGTATAGGAATGCCCAGATGAATGTACCGTTTGGCGATATTGATCACCAGACGCAGGTTCGCCCGGATCATCGCCTTGCGGGCATACTCGTCGCCCTTTTTGGATTTCTTGGACAGATCGACTTCCTGTTCGGCGGTCAACAGCGGAATAGTCCGGATTTCCTTAAGATATACGCGTAGCGCTTCCATAGGATTTTTCAACGCCGCGGGCACTGTTCCGAAATCCGGGGGCGCCGGCTGTCTGGTCAACAACCTGCACACCCGGGTTTCGGGACGCGCCCAGGCATTGCCTGGTGCAGCTTATTTTTTCTTTGCCGCTTTCTTTTTAGCCGGCTGATCCTTCAGCGCAGCCTGCGCAGCAGCTAATTTCGCAATCGGCACTCTGAACGGTGAGCAGGACACGTAATCCATGCCCACGTTATGGCAGAACTCCACGGATTTGGGTTCGCCGCCATGCTCGCCGCAGATACCCACTTCCAGGGCCTTATTGGTGGAACGCCCCCGCTGGATACCCAGCTTGATGATCTCCCCGATCCCGACCTGATCGATGGACTGGAACGGATCCTCGGGCAGGATGCCTTTTTTGAGATATTCCGGCAGGAATCCGCCGATATCGTCTCTGGAGAAACCAAAACCCATCTGGGTCATGTCGTTGGTACCGAAGGAGAAGAATTCCGCCACGGTAGCCAGTTGATCCGCGACAAACGCCGCGCGCGGGATCTCGATCATGGTGCCGAACATATGCTTGATCTTCTTGAGATTGTATTTCGCCAGGACTTCAGCGTAGACTTTTTTGGCGAGGACCTGTTGATCCTGAAGTTCCTTGACGTCACATACAACCGGGACCATTATCTCCGGATACGGTTTCTTGCCGGCTTGCAGCAATTCCGCCGCGGATTCCAGGATCGCCCGGATCTGCATTTCGCTCACTTCCGGATAGGTCACGCCTAAACGCACGCCGCGATGGCCCATCATCGGGTTGGATTCATGCAGACCTTCGGCCCGCTTGGAGAGCTCTTCCATGGAAATATTCAGTTCCCTGGCCAGCTGTTCCAGTTTAGCGCGATCGCGGGGCACGAATTCGTGCAGCGGCGGATCGAGCAGGCGGATCACCACCGGGAACCCGTCCATGGCTTCCAGGGTGCCCTTGACGTCTTTCTTCACAAACGGGTAGAGTTCATCCAAAGCCTTGCGGCGTTCCGCTTCGGTCTTGGAAACGATCATTTTCCTTAATAAGAATAACGGCTCATCCGAACCCTTGCCGTAGAACATATGCTCGGTACGGAACAAACCGATACCTTCCGCTCCGAACGAACGCGCTTTAGCCGCGTCTGCCGGAGATTCGGCGTTGGTGCGGATACCCAGTTTCTTGATCTGTCCGCACATAGCCAGAAATTCCATGAGCAGCTTGTTCTCTTCGGAAGCGTCCATCATTTCCAGCTTGCCTTCGTAGACGTTGCCTTTGGTGCCGTTAAGAGTGATCCAATCCCCCTCTTTGAGCACTTTGCCGCCTTCCACATGCACTTCTTTCTTTCCCAGATCCACGTGCATGGCGCTGCAACCCACGATACAGCATTTTCCCCAGCCGCGGGCGACCAAAGCCGCGTGCGAAGTCATGCCGCCGCGGGCAGTCAGGATCGCTTCGGCCGCGCGCATACCTTCCACGTCTTCCGGATTGGTCTCTTCGCGCACCAGGATCACTTTCTTGCCCTGTTTAAACCATTCCACCGCGTCGTTCGAAGAAAACACGATCTGGCCGCAGGCGCCGCCGGGACCGGCAGGCAAACCTTTGGCGATGGCTTTCTGGGTCAGTTCCACTTTGGGATTGATGATCGGATGCAAAAGTTCATCCAGCTGCGCCGGAGTCACCCGGGTCACCGCCATTTCTTTGGTGATGAATTTCTCTTTGACCATGTCCACCGCCATACGCACCGCGGCCGGACCGTTACGTTTGCCCACGCGGCACTGCAGCATGAACAATCTGCCCTTCTGGATGGTGAACTCGATGTCCTGCATGTCGCGGTAATGCTTTTCCAGGCGGGTTTTGTACGAGGCCAGCTCCTTATATAACGCGGGCATGGCCGCTTCCAGGGTGGTCAGGTCTTTATTATGCTCGGACTGGGAAACGCTGTTGATGGGAGCGGGCGTACGGATACCGGCCACCACATCTTCCCCTTGAGCGTTGATCAGGTATTCGCCGTAAAAATAATTCTCGCCGTTGCCGGGGTTGCGCGAAAAAGCCACGCCGGTAGCGGAATCATTGCCCATGTTGCCGAACACCATGGTCTGGACGTTGACCGCGGTTCCCCACTCGTCGGGGATACCTTCGATACGACGGTAGGAAATCGCGCGTTTGCCGTTCCAGGAGGAAAACACCGCGCCAACGCCGCCCCACATCTGCTCCAGGGGCTCGTCGGGAAATTCTTTCTTGAGCACTTCCTTGATCTTGAGCTTGAACTGGGTGCAGAGCAGCTTCAGGTCCGCGGTAGTCAGATCGGTGTCGGACTTGTAGCCTTTCTCCTTTTTGACCTTATCCATGATCCGCTCCAGCTGCTTGCGGATGCCCATGTCGTCGGCCGGCTCGATGCCCGCGGCCTTTTCCATGACTACGTCGGAATACATCATGATCAGACGACGGTAGGCGTCATAAACGAACCGCTCGTTGCCGCCGGACTGTTTGATCAAACCGGGAATGGTCTTCTCGGTCAGTCCGACGTTCAGGACGGTCTCCATCATTCCGGGCATGGATTTACGCGCGCCGGAACGGACCGAAACCAGAAGCGGATCCGACGGATCGCCGAATTTACGGCCCATGATCTTTTCGACCTTGGCCAGGGCGATCTCGACCTGCCCTTTGAGCTCTTTGGGATAGGTTTTCTTATGCTGATAATAGTAGGTGCATACTTCGGTAGTAAGGGTGAATCCGGGAGGAACCGGCAGCTTGAGCTCCGGATGGCCGGCCATTTCCGCGAGGTTCGCGCCTTTGCCGCCCAACAGGTTTTTCATCGATTCATTGCCGTCAGCTTTCCCGCCTCCAAACGAGTAAACATACTTCTTTGCCATTTCCTTGTTACCTCCTTAGTGTGAAGAAGGCCGCTGGCTAACCCTTAACCTGCGGTCTCGTTCAACTTATCGGTTAGATAATCTTTGACTTTATCGATACTGATACGTTCCTGCTGCATGCTGTCCCGGTCGCGCACAGTCACCTGCTTGTCTTCAAGACTCTGCACGTCCACGGTGATGCAATAGAGCGTGCCCACTTCATCCTGCCGGCGGTAGAGCTTTCCGATAGCCGCGGTGTCGTCGTACACGGTGACAAAAGATTTCTTCAGGTCCCAGGCCAGCTTCTTTGCTGTCTCGACCAGTTCCGGCCGGTTCTTCAACAGCGGCAGCACCGCCGCTTTGATCGGGGCCAGGTCTTTGTGCAGTTTCAACAACGCGCGAACTTCTTCTTTGACCGGTTCCTCGGTATAAGCGTCGACTAAAAACGCCAGCAAACACCGGTCCACTCCGCCCGAAGGCTCGATGATGTAAGGATAAAAACGCTCTTTCTTGACTTCGTCGAAATAACGCAGGTCCTTGCCGCTGTGCTGCGCGTGCTGCTTTAAATCGAAATCCGTGCGGTTGGCGATGCCTTCAAGTTCCGACCAGCCCCAGGGGAACGCGTATTCCACGTCGGTGCAGGCTCTGGCGTAATGCGCCAGCTCGTCCTTCTCATGAGCGCGGAAACGGATATGCTCCGGGTGCATCCCCAGGTCCAGATACCACTGCTTGCGCGCCGCCACCCATTCTTCGTACACCTTTTCCGACTCTTCCGGCCGGCAGAAATACTCTATCTCCATCTGTTCGAATTCGCGGGTACGGAAGGTGAAATTGCCGGGCGTGATCTCGTTACGGAATGATTTACCGATCTGCGCCAGGCCGAAAGGCAGCTTGGGATGCCGGGAATCGAGGATATTCGGAAAGTTCACGAACATGCCCTGGGCGGTTTCCGGCCGCAAATACACCACAGTCGACGCATCTTCAACCGGGCCGGAATGCGTCTTGAACATCAGGTTGAACTGCCGGGCCTCGGTAAGCTCTCCGCCGCATTCCGGACATTTTTTCCGATCCTTGAGATCCGCGACCTTGAAACGTTTATGACAGCCTTTGCAGTCCGCCTTGAGATCGAAAAAATTTTCCACATGGCCGGAGGCTTCCCAGGTCTTCGGATGCATCAGGATGGCCGCGTCCATGCCCAGCATGTCGTTGCGCAGGTAAACGTTGGCCTTCCACCAGGCGCGCTTGATGTTGTTCTTCAACTCCACGCCGTACGGCCCGTAATCCCAGGAATTCGCCAGCCCGCCGTAAATATCGCTGCCCGGGAAAATGAACCCCCGGCGCTTGCACAGCGAAACTATTTTTTCCATCAGGTCTGCCATAGATATTAATTAGGAAGTGTGTATTCGGGTTTTACAGGAAAAGTAATTGTAGCATAAAATCGGGGAATTGGCTATATATTTTTAAGCTTGCTCCACTCATCTTCGCTGATACTGAAAGAATGCGGCTTATCCGGGAAAACGCCGGTCTGGACCTGGTTTTTGAAATCCTCCAGCCCCCCGAGAATGAGCGGCGACAGGTCGATAAACTTTTTCACGAATTTGGGAATATAGCGGTCAAACAACCCGAGCGCGTCGTGCAGCACCAGCACCTGGCCGTCGCACTCCGGTCCGGCGCCGATACCGATGGTAGGAATTTTCAGCCGGGCAGTGATCAACCCGGAGATGCGGTCCGGCACGCACTCCAGCACCAGGGAAAAACAACCGGCTTTCTCCAGTTCCAGCGCCTGCTCGATCAAGCGCTGCGCAGCTTGCGCATCCTTACCCTGCACTTTGAACCCGCCGAGCTTATCGGCAGTCTGGGGCGTCAACCCGATATGGCCCATGACTCCGATATTCTCCCCCACCAGAGCGCGCACAACATCGATACAATGGTCGAACCACTCCACTTTCACGCAATCGCATCCCGCCTCATCGATAAAACGGCGGGCATTGGCCAAACCGTCTTTCGGATTGACCTGATAAGCCTCGAAAGGCATATCGCCTACGATCAAAGCGCGCTTCACTGCCCGGCTGACCGCTTTGGAATGATAAAGCATTTCGGTCATCCCGACCTGGGTGGTCGATTCCAGGCCCAGGACCACATTGGCCAGGGAATCACCCACCAGCACGATATCTATGCCCGCTTTATCCACTAAAACGGCAAAAGGATAGTCATAAGCGGTCAGGCAGGTGATCTTGCGCCTGCCTTTCAGCGAGCGGATATCTTGCACGGTTATTTTCTGAACGTCCATATCAACTTATTCCCATCAGGCTGGTAACCAGCAGAACTATGGTCATGCCGATCAATAGCACCACAGTCGTGATCGCGATGATATTATAAATGCGGGAATTGGTGTACTGGCCCATCAGCCGTTTGTTATTCACCAGCAAGAGCATGAAGATGAGCACGAACGGTAAAAGGATGCCGTTCTTGGTCTGCGCGCTGATCATCAAAGGCACCAGCTTGATATTCGGCATAAGCACTACCAGCGCGGCGATAGCGATAGTGATGGTATAGAGCGTGTAAAATTGCGGGGCTTCCCGGAATTTTTTGTTCACACCCTGCTCCCAGCCCATTCCTTCGCAGACACAGTAAGCGGTGGATAACGGCAGGATGCAGGCGGCGAATAAAGAAGCGTTGAACAACCCCACAGCGAAAAGATAATAACTCCAGTTGTCCGCCAGCGGCCGCAGCGCCAGGGCCGCGTCGCGCGCGGTTTCGATCCTGATGCCGCTCTTGAACAACGTGTTCGCGCAGACCAGCACAATGAAAAAAGCCACGATGTTAACCACGAACGCACCGCAGATCACGTCGAGCTTGCTATACTTATAATCAGCCAGCTTGATCCCTTTTTCCACTACGGATGACTGCTGGTAAAACTGCATCCAGGGCGTGATCGTGGTACCGATCACCGCGATGAGCAAAAGCAGATACTCCCTGCTCCAGGTGATCTGGGGCCGGACGATATCCCGGGCCACCTGATGCCAGTCCGGCTTGGTATAAAAAGCCGAGATCACATAAGCCACGTAAAAGAAACAGAAGATCAGGAATATTTTCTCGATCGACTTGTACGTGCCCTTGACGATCAGAAACCAGACAAACACCGCGCTGCCGAGAACCATCGCGTACTTGTTGATCCCCAGCAGGTCCGCGCTGGCGGCGATGCCGGCGAATTCGGCGATGGTGTTGAATACGTTCGAATACACCAGCCCGAGCATGGCGTAAAAAGTGATCTTGACCCCGAACTCTTCCCGGATCAGGTCAGCCAGCCCTTTGCCGGTAACCACGGCCATGCGGCTGGACATCTCCTGGATCACGATCAAAGCGATAATGATCGGGACGAACGCCCAGAGCATGGAAAAACCGAAATGCGCTCCGGCTACGGAATACGTGGTGATGCCGCCGGCGTCGTTGTCCACGTTGGCGGTGATCAGCCCCGGTCCGAGTATGGATAAAAAAATAACGATTTCCCGCCAGAAATTCTTAAGTTTGCCCATTGTTACTGTTTTGGCGTTATGTTGATCTTCTTGAGCCGGCGCCAGGCGATAGCGATGACCTGGCTCAAAATATCGTCCACCGTGACGATGCCCTTAAGCACATTGTGCTCGTCGACGACCGGAATGGCGTAATATTTATACTTTTCCATCAGATACGCCACTTCCTTGACGCTGGAATCGAGCTTGACGAAGTATGTTTTCGGAAAAGCCACTTTCTCCACCGGTTCTTCGTTGGCGGCGAGCATCAAACGTTTGAAATTCACCGAAGCCAGAAGTTTGTTTTCGTTATCCACCAGATAGACATACTGCGCCGGCTCGACCTTGAAACTTTTTTCCTTGATATACTGGATCACCTGGCCGACGGTCTGGCCTTTGCCGCAGGAAAGGTATTCCGTGGTCATCAAACCGCCGGCGGAATCGCTGGAATACCCCAGCAGCTCCGAGAGTTTCTTGGCCTGCTTGCTCTCCATGATCTTCAGGAATTCTTTGGTCTCTTCTTTGGGAAGTTTCTCCAGGAAATCCGTGGCTTCGTCCGAAGGAATGACGTTGATGATCGTGGCGATCTCGGCGAAACCAAGCTCCTCGATGAGGAAATGCTGGGTCTTGAAATCGACGTTCATGAACACCTTGGCCCGGGTGTTCAGATCGAGGGATTTGAACAAAGCCACCTGGTCGGTCAAAGGCAGGTCCTGGAGTATCTCGCCCAGATCGGCCGCGGGGATATTGGTCAGCTGTTTCTGGGGCACGTTGATCTTGATGGTCATGCTCGCGGGATTGATGGAAAGCGGCTGGATGTATTTCCAGGGGATCAATCGCTCGAGTTTCAGGTACCGCGCGCCGGGATGGATAAGCTTGCATATCAGGTCGACCCATTTCTCGAACCCCAGCCGGCGCACCAGTCCGCGGCCGCCTATATCCACATGCGCCACGGTAAGGCTGTTCTCCACGCGCAGGAAATGGATATCGTTGACCCGGATGACTTTGTGGTTGTAGGTATCGACCACCTGCTGGTCGAGGATATCCCGACGCAGGCTCAATTCGTCTTTATTGTCGTGCTTCTCGGCGAAAACCAGGCTCGATTTTTCTATATTGAGAATGATCTCTCTGGGATTGAGCTGCGAAACGTTCTGCCAGGGGACCAGCGCGTATTTATGGTTGGGGAATCCTTTGCGCACGATCAGGCTGGTGGACTGGGGATAGATCTGCGCGACCTTGACGATGATATCGTAGAGCCGGCCGATCCGCTCTCCCCGCGTATCCAGCACTTCCTGGTCCATGAACGCGGAGAAATAAGTGAAGACGGGATTAGGAGTCGGTTTGGAGTAATCAGGTTTAATCTGGTTCATGCGGACCTTCTATGGTAACCCTGGCGCCGGGGAAACGTTTCACTAACGCCAGGCCCTTTGTTTTACCCAGTACAAATATAGCGGTGGACAGAAAATCCGCGGTTAATCCGTCATCGGCGATCACGGTCACCGCAACCACCCCGGACTCGGACGGATAGCCGGTTTTCGGGTCCATGATATGCGCATAGCGCCTGCCGCCGACGATGAAATACTGCTCGTAATCGCCGGATGTAGCGATGGCTTTGTCCGTCATATCGACGGACTTCGACGTTCCCTTACCACGGGGATCGCGGATAGCCACGCGCCAGGGCGTGCTGCTTCGGACGCCCAGGCAATAGATCTGGCCTCCGGCGTTAATTAACGCGCTGGAGATACCGGCGGCGCGCAAAGCCTGCACTGCGCAATCAACCGCGTATCCTTTAGCCACGGCGCCCAGATCGATTTTCATCCCTGGAATACCCAATTCTACCACACTATTAGCTTCGTGAAAAATAATTTTATTCGCGCCGATCGACTGCCGCGCCGCGGTAATTTCTCCGTCGGAAGGGATGCGGAATTGCTTCCCGGTGAAACCCCAGATATCCATGAGTGGCCCGACGGTAATATCAAAAGCTCCGTCGGTAGCGTACCAGAATTCTTTGGCCTTGGTCAGAATGAACCAGGTGGCCGGGGAAACCTTGAGCCGTCCGAGTTTGTTGAGCTGCGCGATCTCGCTGTCGGGTTTGTATTTGCTCAACAGATTTTCAACGCGTCCGATTTCTTTAAAAGCGATATCTCCGGCGCGCGGGTCAGGGGAAACCACTTCTACGAACGTGCCCATCATCACCCGGGTCTGACGGTGCATCACCGGCTCCTGCGGCCGGCAACCGATGAAAACCAGCAGCGCAAAAGTTATCCACAGGCAGTCCCGGAAGGCCTGTGGATAACCTGGCATTGCGGCTTGCGTTTTGCGAAGGGGACACAGCAATTTACGAAGGGGACACATCTGTCCGATTTTCTCGACGAGCTGTTTTGGGTGGACCTGTCCCCTCATTTCAGCTCCTGTCCCCTCATTTCAGCTCCTGGAGAAGCTGGTCCAGGGGCAGCGTGTTGAGAACATCTGCGGCTTCCAGCCAGCCCCGCCGGGCCATGGCCAGGCCGTAACGGATGTTGGTCAATTGATCCGCGGCGTGCGAATCGGTATTGATGCTGATGCGCACCCCCGCTTCTTTGGCCATGCGGCAATGCGTATCGTTGAGATCCATGCGGTCGGGAAAAGAATTGATCTCCAGCGCGGTGCGGGTTCTGGCGGCGCTGCGCAGCACCGCTTCCATGTCGAACGCATAGGCTTCCCTCGACCCGATCAACCTTCCCGTCGGATGCGCGATGATATGCACATACTTATTTTCGCAGGCCCGGATAAGACGGCGGGTGATCTGCCCGGCCGGTTGTTTAAACCCGGAGTGTATGGCCCCGACCACGATCTCGAATTCCTTGAGAATCGCGTCCGGATAATCCAGCCGGCCTTCGGCATCGATATCCACTTCCGCGCCGAATAAAACGCGCACACCGCGCAGGCGCCGGTTGAGCGCGTCGATCTCTTTGCGTTTTTTAAGCAGGGACGCCGGGCTTAACCCGTTGGCTACTTTCAACCCCTGGGAGTGATCGGTGACCGCGATATAGCTGTAGCCGAGGCTGCGGGCGGACCGGGCCATCTCTTCGATGCTGCTGATCCCGTCGGACCAGGCCGAATGCATATGCAGATCGCCTTTGAGGTCTTTGTGCTCGACCAACCGAGGCAGACGCCCCTGCAGGGCCAGCTCGATCTCGCCGGTATCTTCGCGGATCTCGGGATCGACGAACTGCATGCCCAGGGCTTTAAACAGCTCTTCTTCTGTCCTTCCGGCGATGAAACGCTCGCCTTTGAAAAGGCCGTACTCGTTGATCTTGGCCTTCTTCTTCTGGGCGAGCATCCGCAATTTGATATTGAAATTTTTGGAACCGGTAAAATACACCAGCGCCGCGCCGAAAGCTTTTTTCTCCACTACCCGGCAATCCACCTGCACTCCGGCCGGCGTGCGTACCGAAGCTTTGGTCTGCCCGTGCGCCAGGATCTCTTTGGCCATCGGCAGAGCGCAAAAAGCGTCCATCACTGCCTGCGGATTGCCCGAAACGATCAGGATATCGATATCGCGCACGCTCTCCTTACAGCGGCGCAGGCTCCCGCCGCAGACGATCTCCTCCACCCGGGGAAGCTTTTTGAGGGCGCTGACGAATTTTTCGGATACCTGGATCGCCTGATGCAAGGTCATGCGTTCCCGGCTTTTTTCCACCAGAGCGACGCCTTTGCGGATATTCTCTATGGTTTTTTCTTTGAACCCGGCGAGCGCCTGCAGTTGATGCGCTTCGATGGCGTGGCGCAGCGCGGCGATGCTGTCGATATGCAGTTGCCGGTAAAGTATCTGGGCGGTTTTGGGACCAACGGTGGGAACGGACAACAAGTCGAGAACGCCGGAAGGAATTTCCCGTTTAAGCTCATCCAGGAACTTCAATTTCCCGGAGCGCACGATCTCTTCGATCTTTTCGGACAAATCCTCGCCTATACCCGGGATCTCCTGCAGCCGCCCCTGCCGGGCCACGGATTCGATGTCTTCGGCATACCCTTCGACATTTGCCGCGGCGCGCTCATAGGCCCGGATGCGAAAGCGATTATCCCCGCGAATCTGCAGAATCTGCGCGATACTGCGAAAAATTTCAGCGACAAGAGCGTTTTTCATGACTATATGAGAACGAACCCGCCCGCTACTCCTGCGCGGAGTAGCTGGATTCGATGGTTTTGATCAGATCCACCAGCGTCGAATTAACCGGCACGGTAACCCCCAATTCCTGGCCGAAACGCACCACCACTCCGTTGATGGCGTCGATCTCGGTACGCTTGGCGTGCAAAACATCCTGCAGCATGGAAGACATATTATCCGCGGTCGCCTCGCATACCGCTTCAACCTTGGCGAGCGGATCATCGTAGAGCAGTTTGATGCGTTTGCGCTTGGCGATCTTTACCGCTTCGGTTACCGCCTCGCGCAGGAGTTTCCTGGCTCCGGGATAATCCAGCAGTTTGCCGTTGGACAAACGGGTCAGTGCGGTCAGCGGATTGATCCCCGCGTTGATCACCAGCTTCGACCAGAGGAAACCTTTGATATCCTGGGATATCCTGGTATCGAGCCCCGCGCCGTTAAACAATTCGCGGATTGCCCGCATCTGAACCGAAGTTTTACCGTCTATCTTTCCGATGACCGTATCCCCTTTGCCGCAATACCGGATCTTACCGGCTTCCAGCAGCGTCACTCCCAGATTGGTCACCCCGCCGATGACTTTCTCGGGACCGGCGACCTCCCCGATCAGCTCGACATTGCCGATGCCGTTCTGCACGGTCAACACCGCAGTCGCGTCGCCGATCAATGCCTGCGCCCGCGTCATCGCCGCCTTGGTATCATAGGACTTGACGCAGAGGATGACCAGATCGGACGTGCCGATACCTGCCGGATCCGCGGTCACCTTGACCGCCGCCTGCCAGTTGCCGGCTACTCCCTCCACTGCGATCCCCTGACGGTTCAGACGGACCGCGCGTTTCTCATCCTTATCCAGCAGCCAGATCTCGTTATCTTTGGATTTGTGCTTGGTCAACAGCGCGGCGAAAAGACTGCCCAGCGCTCCCGGCCCGATGATCGCGATTTTCATATATTCGATCCCTCCATTCTCCTCGACCGCATAGTAAGCTGCCAGAATACTCGATTGGCGGCGAGTGTGTTCTAAAGCAGCATGTAGAAGATGCGAGCGGCCAGGGTGTCCCGCTATTGCTTCAGGGACGAGCGAGCAGCTTCTCCAAGCGAGTCCTGCACGGTGGGCAGGACGAGCGGTGATGCTTTAGAACATACTCGCCGCTAACCAGGCGCTCTGACAGCTTCAGGTGAATGCGCCGGCCTGCTCCAGGCTCTGCATCACCCGCTGCGACTTAAGCTCTTTGCCCACGTGAAAATGCAGGAAAGCGTTGAGTACCGCCTCCAGCTCGCGTTTGATCTGCGGATTCATCCCCAGAGTAAGATTTGCCCCGACGGTATTCTTTTCGATATGCATGATCGTCGCCACCGTGCCCCTGAAAATGGTACGACCCTGCACGTCCCTGGCCAGGCAGTGCGGGCAGAGCAAACCTCCCAGCTTCAGGCTGAACTTACACTGCATGAATACTTTCCTGCCGCAGATGACGCAGGAATCAAGATGCGGTTTAAAACCCGACAGGGAAAGCACCCGGATTTTGAAAATAGTCAGTAATTTATCGAAATCCCTGGCCGTGCATAAAGCGGTCAGCACATCCCTGGTCAGATCGAAGATCTCGGGATTCTTGTCTTCAGGCGGCATGACCGCATCGAGCAGGTCCATCATCACCGTCGCGGCGGCGATCTTGGGTATACTTTCCCGCAGCGGCCCGAAATGCTCGCAGCTGTCGCACTGGCTGATCAGATGCACCGAAGAATTACGGCGCTGGTAGAAAACGATCTCGTTCAGGGAGAAGCTGTCCACGGTACTGGCGAATTTCCGGGGGTCTTTGCGGATCCCTTTCATTTCGCCGGTGAGCTTGCCGAAATCGCGGGTATAAAAATTGACCAGCAGCGAGGTTTCCCGCAGATCATAGCGTTTGAGCACAAATGCCTGGGTTTTAAGGATAGCCATGGCTAGAGATACTTTCGTTGTCTGCGCTGCATGCGCAGCCGGTCTTTACGGGAATGATCGTCGTACCCCAGCAGATGCAGCAGTCCGTGCACCACATACAGAGCGGTTTCCCGGCGGGGAGAACTGCGATACGCCCGGGCCTGCCGGCAGGCGGTCTCGGTGGAAACGACGATATCCGCGACCAGCGTTCTGTCCGTTCCGCTCAACGGGAAAGACAAAACGTCCGTCGGCTCGTCACGGTGATGGAATTGAGCGTTGAGTCGCCGTATGGCCCGGTCGTCGACGAAACAGACGCCGATCTGGCCGGGTTGCGGACCTTTCTCCGCTTCCAGGACGCGCCGCACCAGCGCTCTGAATGCCGCACGATCAATGGGAATCTTCTTTTGCTTGTTGGTTATATGTACAGTCGGTTGTCCGGGCATGCGTGACTGCCGGCAGCGTTTCACGATGAGCCGCTTTTTTGTTCGGGATAGGAAATGCGGCTGTGATAGATACCGGATAAGATATGCACGAAAACAGTGGCGATCCTCTCGAGATCCTTGAGTGTCAGATCGCAATTATCCAGCTGGCCGTCGATGAATTTATTATTGATCAGTTTGTGCACCAGCTCTTTAATGCTGTCGGAATTGGGAGACTTCAACGTGCGGGTAGCCGCTTCCACCGAATCCGCCAGCATCACCACCGCGATCTCCTTGGTGGCCGGTTTTGGCCCGGGGTAACGGAAGCCTTCTTCCTGCACCTGTTTGTCATCCTCGAGCTTCTCGAGCGCCCGGCGATAGAAATAATACACCAGGGACGTACCGTGATGCTGCTGGATGAAATCGACGATGCGCGGATTCAGCTTGTTCTTTCTGGCCAGATCGACTCCGTCTTTGATATGGTTCATGATCACCATCTTGCTCATGGTCGGAGAGAGATCGTCGTGCTTGTTGGAATCGATCACCTGATTCTCGCTGAAATACTCCGCTTTCTCCAGTTTGCCCACGTCATGGTAGTACGCGCCGATACGCGCCAGAAGCGAATTGGCGCCGACCACGCTGCAGGCGGCTTCGGAAAGGTTACCCACGATAAGGCTGTGATGATAGGTACCCGGGGCTTCGAGCATCAAGCGGTGCAATAACGGGTGATTGAAATCCGCCAGCTCCAGCAGGCTGATGTTGGTGGCCGTCTTGAAAAGGTATTCGAACATCGGCAACGTCCCCAGCACGATAACGCTGTAGAACAGACCGTTGACCACCATCAGCGCGTACTCCCGGGGGTTCAGTACGGTAAAGCCGTTGAGTATCCACAACAACCCCGCCTGCACGCAGCCCGCGATAAAACCGGCGCGGATAACCGTATGCCTCCTGCGCACGCCCTTGACCAGCAGCCCGCCGACCATACCGCTGATCAAAGTCATCAGGCCCAGATTACAATTATTCCCGCAGACAGCCGTCATTGCGACCGCTACCGCCAGCGTCACCAGGAAAGTCGCCACCAGGTCGTTAAAAAGTATCGCCGCCAGCAGCGACGCCGCGCTTAACGGTAACGCGGTTGCCGGCAGACGTTCCTGGCAGATAAAATAACTTGTAGCGATGACCAGGACGAACAAAAAAAGCAGGTGCAGCATGCGTACGCCATACGCGTCGGGTTTCGGATACAGGAATCGCGCGTATAGCGCGATACAGACCAGGCACAGCCCCACCAGCAGGTTTATTCCCATGATAACGCAGACCAGACAGGTAGCCACCGCGCCGATGCTAACGCCTATAAACGGCTGGATCGTGAGCAAAAACCTTTTGAATTTTGTATCCGGTGTCGGTTTCTTAGCGAGTAGTTTCTTCATAGGCCTTGATGATCTCCTGCACCAGCTCATGACGCACGACGTCCGAGCCGCTGAAAAAAGTAAATTTGATCCCCTTGATATCCTTGAGAATATCCATCGCCTGCAGCAGCCCCACGGGTTTTCCGTCGGGAAGGTCGCTCTGGGTAATATCGCCGGTGATTACCGCCTTGGAATCGAATCCCAGGCGGGTAAGGAACATCTTCATCTGTTCCGGGGTGGAATTCTGGGCTTCGTCAAGAATGATAAAAGCGTCGTTCAACGTCCTGCCGCGCATATACGCCAGCGGCGCGACTTCGATGATACCGGTTTCCAGGTACTTTTCGATGCGTTCGGCGTCCATCATATCGTAGAGCGCGTCATAGAGCGGCCGCAGATAGGGCGAAATCTTCTCGAACATGTCCCCGGGCAGATACCCCAGGGATTCCCCGGCTTCGATCGCCGGACGCGTCAGGATGATACGGCGCACCTCCGCGTTCTTAAGCGCGTCCACGGCGCAGGCCATAGCCAGATATGTCTTACCCGTGCCCGCGGGCCCGATGCCGAAAACGATATCGTACTTTTTGATGGCTTCGAAATAATCGCGCTGCCCTTTGGTTTTTGGGCCGACGGGAGTCTTGGCGGTATGGCGGGAAAGACGTACCTGGGAATCGATCGGCTGACGGATGAACGGCCCTTCGCCCTGCGGCTGGTCATGCGGCTGGTCACGCATGGCAAAGTGCAGATCGGACGAACTGATCGCGTCGTCCTGCCGGCTGATCGTTTCCAGCAGCTGCGTGATGAATACCCTGGCTTTGGCGATATGCGCAGCCGTTCCGGATATCTTGAGGTCACCGCCGCGCAGAGAAAGCCTGACCTTGAACTTTTTCCCAATATCCTTGATGTTTTCGTCTCGCGGCCCGAAAAGCGCCTGGGCCTGCGCGTGGCTCTTGATGCGGATCTTTTCTTCCATACTTTTTGGGTTTATTTCAAATACGGTGCCTGCTTCTCCTCTGATACCGGTTGGGCCGGTGCTGGAGACGCTGCGGATTCCACGGGAATCTGCAGAACCTGTCCGGGATAGATCCGGTCCGGGGCTTTAAGCACGGCTTTGTTAGCGTCAAATATCTTCTTCCATCGGGAAGAGGAGCCGTAAAATTTCTTGGCGATCTTCTGCAGCGTATCGTTGGATAGCACGGTATACTGCTCCATGGTCACCGCGGACGCGGCAGCCGTCTCCTCTACCGATTCCATCGACGCCTGCTCGACTGCCGCCGGCGCTTCCACCGCGGCGGAGGACTTTGCTCGCTTTTCCCGCTGCACGGATTTTTTCAACGGCAACATCTCAACTTCCAGGACACGGTAGGTGCGGGTAGTCTTGCGCGTGGCGTCCTGGGCCGCCGTACCCTGGTTAAAACCGCGGTTTCCCGAACTTAAATCCTGATCCGCGCGCTCTTTGGTCACGCTATACGTATGGAAAGCGCAGCCTCCCAGGATCAAGCTTACCACCGACAAACTTACCACCAACGACAAACTGCGTGTGTTTTGCATCGCGATCCTCCTGTTAAAGGTATTCTAGGCGTTATTTCTTTTTGACGGCAATATGCAGTTCAGCCAGCTGTTTCGCGTCGACTTCCGACGGAGCGCTGGTCATCGGACAAAATGCTTTCTGCGTCTTGGGAAAACCGATCACCTCGCGGATACTGGCCTGCCCGGCGATGATCGCCAGCAGCCGGTCGATGCCGAAAGCAAAACCGCCGTGCGGCGGAGCGCCGAACTGAAACGCTTCCAGCAAAAATCCGAAACGCTTCTGCGCCTCTTCAGGCTGAATTCCGATGATCTCGAAGATGCGCCGCTGCAGTTTCTGATCGTGAATTCTGATCGAACCGGAGCCGATCTCGGTGCCGTTGAGCACCAGGTCGTAGGAACGCGACCTGACTTTGCCCAGGTCGGTATCCATAAGCGCGATATCGTCAGGATGCACGTTGGTGAACGGATGATGTTCGCTCTCCCAGCGCTTCTCCTCATTATTATACTTGAATAACGGGAAATCCACAACCCACAAAAATGCGAATTCGGTATTCCATTCCTTGCGCATATCCGGCTTATCGCTGTTATGTTTAGCCATCGCTTCGGCATAGGTCACGCGCGGAAAGGGGATCTTCAGCTCAATGCCTTTGAGTTCCTTGAAAATGAGCTGCATCATCTGTTCGAAAACCGCGTAGATATCTTCTTCGTTGATGAAAGACATCTCCAGGTCGAGCTGGGTGAACTCCGGCTGACGGTCGGCGCGCAGGTCCTCGTCGCGGAAGCATTTGGCGATCTGGTAGTATTTTTCGATCCCCGACACCATCAATATCTGCTTAAACAGCTGCGGTGATTGCGGCAGCGCATAGAACTCGCCGGGGTTAAGCCGCGACGGAACCAGATAATCCCGCGCGCCCTCGGGCGTGGACTTGGTCAGGATCGGCGTTTCGCATTCGATAAAATCGCGCCCGTTAAGAAAATTCCGGATCACCGAATACAGTTTATGGCGCAGGACGAAATTCTCGAACACGCTCCTGCGGCGCAGGTCAAGGTAGCGGTATTTCAAACGCATCTCTTCGGTGACATCCAGGTTATCCGCGGAAACTTCGAACGGCGGGGTCAAGCTGGTATTGAGGATCTCCAGCGAGGTTGCGATCAATTCAACCGCGCCCGTGGGCAGTTTGGGATTAACCGTGCCTTGCGGCCGGGGATTGACTTTACCCGTCACTTTGAGCACGAATTCGCTGCGGATCTCCTTGGCTTTCTGGTAATCCTCCCCCAGGTCGCGGGGAATGAACGTTACCTGCGTCAGACCGTAGCGGTCGCGCAGATCGATGAAAATGAGTTTGCCGTGATCCCTGCGGCTGTGCACCCAACCGCAGAGCACAACCTCCTTACCCACGTCGGCAGCGGTAAGCTGCCCGCATGTATGCGTCCGTAACATAATTCTCCTTCTTGGTTTCTGGAAAAGTTCGATGAGTTTGTTAAACGGTCCCGGCTTCGTTTATTTTCCCTTTGAAATAGCCGGAAAGTCCGGATAGGTTGACTTTCTCCTGCGTGCTGTTGCGCATATCCTTGACCGCAGCCACCTTTTCCTGCAATTCGTTGTCGCCCAGGAGCACTACCCAGCGGGCGTTTAAATCATTGGCCTTGCGCATCGCGGCTTTAAGCGATTTGGCTTCGTAGTCGGTATCCGCGGCGATGCCTGAAGAACGCAGATTGGCCAGGATATTCATCCCTTGCTTGCGGGCTACTGCCCCAAGCGCAATCAGATAGACCAGGTTCCCGCCCGCAGGTTGCCGGCTTTCAGCCCCATCTGCGGCCTGCGCCGCCAGGAGCAGCCGTTCCACTCCGAAAGCGAAACCGATGGCGCCGGTATCCGGTCCTCCCAGCTGTTTTACCAAAGTATCATATCTGCCGCCGGCGCCTAAAGCGTCCTGCTGCGGACCTAATTGGCCGTGTTTGATCTCAAAGACCGTGCGCGTGTAATAATCCAGCCCGCGCACCAGATGCGGAGATACTTCGCAGGCCACTCCCAACAGATCAAGGCCTTCCCGCACATAGGTGAAATGCGCTTTACATGCTTCACAGAGGTATTTATCCCGGATATCCAGGGAATTGACGATGGCGCGGCACTGTTCGTGCTTGCAATCAAGAATACGTAAGATATTGCGCTGGAAACGGACCTTGCAATCTTCGCAGAGCTCTCCGGTCCGGCTGCTTAATTTTTCCTGCAGCATCCGATTAAGCGCGAGTTTGTCTTCAGCGCAGCCCAGACTGTTGATCACTATGGTATAACCGCCGATGGCATAAGCTTTAAGCAGGCTATCCGCCAGAGAGATCATTTCTATATCCAGATCCGGCTCTACCGAACCCAGCGCTTCACAGCCGATATGATGAAACTGGCGCAGACGCCCCTTTTGCGGCCGTTCCATCCTGAACATCGGCCCCATATAAAATAATTTGACGAAACCATGGGTCTTATCCAGGTTGTTTTCGATATAGGCGCGCACAATAGAAGCCGTGCCCTCCGGCCGCAGAGCATATACATCTTCTTCTTTTTTGATCAAAAACATCTGTTTTTGAACAATCTCGGTCGATTCGCCTAGGGAACGGTTAAACAGGCTTGCGTCTTCGATTAACGGCGGGCGTATCTCGCGGTAATTATGCGTTGAGAAGATGTTTCGGCTTAGAGTTTCCAGTTTCTGCCAGGCTTCGACTTCTCCGGGCAGGATATCTTTAGTCCCAGGAACTCTTTTGAACATAGGGTTCTATTTTACCTGATGCTTCATCTCAAGTCCGGGCTTGAAGATGACGACTTTTCTCGGCGGGACAGGAACCACCTGGCCGGTACGAGGGTTGCGTCCGGTGCGGCTTTTACGCTCTTTGATCTTGAACACGCCAAAGTTGCGTAATTCGATTTTTTCGCCGCGGACCAAAGCTTCGACCATATAATCAAACGTTTTCTGCACCACCTGTTTGACGTCGGTCTGCTTGAGGCCGGTCTCGTCAGCGACTTTGAGGATGATATCCTTCTTTGTCATTGAGGCACCTCCAGCTAAAAAGTTGTGAATAAATTTCTTCCGAGTTGAAATTTCGTTGCAAGTATAACACAAATAGGAAGTTACGTAATTATTCTAATAATAGCATAAAACTGCCGCGCGGTCAACTAAAATTCGTATCCCGCGATTTTCTAAGCACTTAAAGTCAAAGGGGACAGGTCCACCCAAAAGCCTCCGTCGATAAAAACGGACAGATGTGTCCCCTTCAGAATTTCCTGTGTCCCCTTTAGTATTTATTGTGCATATGAGCGTATCCGGCGGCTTGGTGAGCGAATTTAGAATTTTGTCCTGGCGTTTATACAAACGCAAGGACGACCCGAAGGGAAAAATTCTACTGAGCGAACAAAGCTGCCGGGTGCGCTCATATGCAGGATTAAGGTAAAAAGGGGACACAGCATTTTGCAAAGGGGACACATCTGTCGATTTTCTCCGTCGAGGTGTTTTGGGTGGACCTGTCCCCTAAAGTTGTCCCCTAGAGTTTGAGGGAGACGCGCTCGGAACCGAGCAGATTTTCGATGTCAGTGATCAATTCATCGGTGGGAGTTACGAAAAGTTCCTGCCCGACAAGCACTTGGACTTTTGAACGAGCGGGAGTATCCAGATGGAGATATACCGGGACCGAACCCGGAGATTTAGCGAGCAGTTCTTTAAGGCTGCCAAAGACGTGCTCGCGGATCCCGGCTAGTTCTACCCCCACGGAAGTGATTAATTTCGATACTTCATCGATGGGAAAAAGATCGTTGGCGATGATTTTCGGGGTATTTTCCTTGAGATCCAGCTTGCCCCGGATCAAAACCACGTTATTAACCTGGATGTACCGGGAGATTTTCTGATATGCCGAGGGAAAAACCAGCACTTCCACCACGCCCTCCAGATCTTCCACTTTCAAAATCGCCATTTTTTCCTGTTTCTTCCGGGTCACGGTATTCTTAACCGTGGTGATCATGGCCACGATCTTAACCATATCCTCGTCTTTATGCGTAGGCAACAGATTGATTTCGGAAGAGGAAAAACGTTTCAATTGCCGGGCGTACCTGGCCAGCGGATGACCGGAGATATAAAAACCCAGGAGATCTTTCTCAAACGCCAGTAACTGCGGTTCCGGCCATTCCTTGATCTCCTCTAACGGCGTCGTTCTGGTCTGAAAACCATTCAACTCGCTGACCTGGTCGAAAAAAGACAATTGGCCCGTAGCTTTCTCTTTCTGCGTGCGTGAAGCGCTTTCCAGAACCGCTTCCAGCGAAGAGAACATCTGCGAACGGTGCTGTTTGAACGAATCCATCGCCCCGCATTTAACCAGAGACTCAAGCACTTTACGGTTCACCAGCCGCAAGTCGATCCGGGAGCATAAATCTTCCAGGGACGCGAACCTGCCGACCTCGGTGCGGGACCTGACTATCGATTCCACCGCTCCCCTTCCCACATTCTTGATAGCCAGCAACCCGAAACGGATATCTCCGGTGTTCTCGATCTTGAAATACGCGTCGGACTCGTTGATATCGGGAGGCAAAACCCGGATTTTCATCCGTTCCGCTTCGTTAACATATTCGACGATCTTATCGGTATTGTCGCGTTCGGAAGTCAACAGCGCGGTCATGAATTCAACCGGGAAATTGGCCTTCAGATAAGCGGTCTGGTAAGAAACCAGCGCGTACGCCGCGCTATGGCTGCGGTTAAAACCGTAACCGGAGAAGTAAACGATCTGATCGAATATTTTATTGGCGATACTCTCCTTAACCCCGTTCTTCTGGCAGCCGGAGACAAACGTCTTGCGCTGCTGTTCCATGACTTCCGGGATTTTCTTGCTCATCGCCCGACGCAACAGATCCGCCTGTGCCAGGCTGAAACCCGCCAGGAGCGACGCGATGAACATGATCTGCTCCTGGTAAAGCATAATTCCGTACGTATCCTTGAGGATCGGCTCGAGCAGTTGATGGTCGTATTTGATCGGCACCAGCCCTTTCTTGCGCTTGATGAAATCGTCAAGCATACCCGAACCCATGGGACCCGGCCGGTACAACGCCAGAAGCGCGATAAGATCCTCAAAACGCTCGGCGTCGAGTTTACGCAGGAGATCGCGCATACCCGAAGATTCCAGCTGGAATACTCCGAAGGAATGCGCGCAGCGCAGCAGGTCGTAGGTCGCCGGATCGTCCAGAGGAAGGCTGTTGATCACTATATCTTTGCCCCGGTTCACTTTGATCAGCTTTACCGCCTGGTCGATGACCGTCAAAGTGCGCAATCCCAGGAAATCAACTTTAAGCAGGCCGATCTTCTCCAGATCCTTCATCCCGTAGCCGGACGTGATCTGGTCTTCCGGCGTCATGAACAAAGGCATATAATTGGTCAGCGGCTTGTCGGCGATGACCACGCCCGCGGCGTGAGTCGAAGCGTGACGGTTCAAGCCCTCCAGAGACAGAGCGATATCGACCAGCTGGGTAATCTGGGGATCGTTCTTATACAGGCCGCTCAATTCCGGCTCGGACTGCAAAGCGTCCTTGAGCCCGTAATCGGGATTGGTCGGATCCATCGGCGGAATAAGCTTCGCGATGCGGTCCACGTCCGCGTACGGCAGCCCCATGACGCGGCCGACATCGCGGACTACCGCGCGGGCCTGCATGGTCCCGAACGTGATGATCTGCGCGACATTCTCCTTGCCGTATTTCCTGGTCACGTATTCGATGACCTCCGGCCGGCGCTCGTAACAGAAATCGATATCGATATCGGGCATGCTGATGCGCTCGGGATTAAGGAACCGTTCAAAGAGCAGATTGTATTTGAGCGGATCAATGTCGGTGATCCCCAGAAGATAGCTAACCAGACTGCCCGCGGCAGATCCGCGGCCCGGGCCGACCGGAATGTGCTGCCCCTTGGCGTAATGGATGAAATCCCAGACGATGAGAAAATAATTGACGAATCCCATGTCCTGGATGGTCTTGAGCTCGTGATCGAGGCGTTTTTTGATCAGCGATCCGGCTTCCGGGTAACGCCGTTTCAACCCTTCTTCGCACAGCTGGCGGATGAATTCCTCTTTGGTTTTGCCGGCGGGGACTTCGTATTTGGGAAGGTGAACGCGGGAAAATTCCAGCTCCAGATTACAACGGGCGGCGATATCCACCGAAGCGCGCAAAGCGTCCGGAAGCTCCTTGAAGAGCGCCTTCATCTCGTCCGGAGATTTGAAATAGAATTCCTGGGTCTTGAAACGGAACCGGTTCTCATCGAGCAGCGTATTCTGGGTCTGGATACATAACAACGCTTCGTGCGCCCGGGCATGCTGTTTTGCCAGATAATGCACGTCGTTGGTAGCCACCAGAGGAATACCCAGTTGCCTGGAGAGATTGATCAATCCCTCATTGACCGTTTTCTGTTCGGGAAGATTATTCTCCTGAACTTCCAGATAAAAGTTATCTTTGCCGAATATGGACAGATAGGTATCCGCGGCCTTGAGCGCATCGTTGTAGCGCAATTGCTGCAGCATCTGGGGGATCTCGCCCTTAAGACAGGCGGACAGGCCGATCAATCCGTCTTTATACTGGGCCAGGATCTCTTTGTCGATGCGCGGCTTGTAATAGAAGCCTTCCAGGTAACCGACGGACACCAGCTTCATCAGATTCTGGTAACCCGTCTCATTCCTGGCCAGAAGGATCAAATGCGCGACGTCATCCATGCCGCCTTCGCGATCAGTGCGACTGCGCGGGGCGACATAGACTTCGCAGCCGATGATCGGCTTGATCCCGGCTTTCTGGGCCGCGAGGTAAAATTCCAACGCCCCGAACATGTTGCCATGGTCGGTAATGGCCAGCGCATCCATATTGTATTTTTTGGCGGTTTCTAAGAGATCGGAAATGCGGCAGGCGCCGTCAAGAAGGCTGTACTGGGTGTGCAGATGCAGATGTACGAAATCGGCGTGAGGCATAGAAACAGTGGGGATACCGGCGGTATCGCTATGATAGCGCTTTTTCCCTGATAGATGGGGACGTTCCCCAAGGTACCACCCCTGAACCCAGGGGTGGTACCTTGGGGAACGTCCCCTTTATTCCCATTCGATGGTTGCAGGAGGCTTGGAAGAAATATCGTATACCACGCGGTTAACGCCTTTAACCTCGTTGATGATACGATTGGAAATCTTTTCCAGGACTTCGTAAGGCAGCTTGACCCAGTCCGCAGTCATTCCGTCCAGGCTGGTCACGCAGCGCAACGCCACCACGTTCTCGTAGGTGCGCTCGTCGCCCATGACGCCGACTGTCTTGATCGGCAACAGCACCGCGAAGGACTGCCAGACCTGATTATAGAAACCGGCCCTGACGATCTCTTCGATCACCCGGCTGTCCACTTCGCGCAGGATCTTCAGCCGCGCTTCGGTGACTTCGCCGATGATGCGGATGGCCAGACCCGGCCCCGGGAACGGCTGGCGGTAAATAATGCTTTCCGGCAGATTCAGTTCCTTGCCGATGGCGCGCACTTCATCCTTGAACAGGTCGCGCAACGGCTCAACCAGCTTCAGGTTCATCTGCGCGGGCAACCCGCCGACATTGTGATGGCTCTTGATCTTGGCTGACGGCGCGCCGGTGGGCGAAATCGATTCGATCACATCCGGATAGAGCGTTCCCTGCGCCAGGAATTTGACTCCTTTGAACGCTTTGGCTTCCTCTTCGAAAACCTCAACGAACACTTTGCCGATAATCTTGCGTTTCTCTTCGGGATCGGTGATCCCTTTCAGCTTGGTCAAAAACTTTTTCGAAGCGTCGACGTAATCCAGGTTGAGATGGTACATCGCGCGAAAAACCTTCTTGATCTGCTCCGGCTCATCCTTGCGCATGACGCCGTTATCCACGAAAATGGAGCGCAGGTTCCTGCCGATGGCCTTGTGGATCAAAAGCGCGGCTACCGAAGAATCGACGCCGCCGCTCAAACCCAGAACCACTTTGCTTGGGCCGACGGTCTTGCGGATGGTCTCGATGCTTTCCTTGATGAACGACTGCATGTTCCATCTGCCGGTGCACCCGCAGATGCGGAACAGGAAGTTGCTGATGATCTGATTGCCCTTTTCGGTGTGGGTGACTTCCGGATGGAACTGCACGCCGTACATTCTTCTTTTCTTGTTCGAAATGGCGCAGATCGGACTGCTCAAAGTATGCGCGCTGACGATGAATCCCTGCGGCAGCTTGGTCACATAATCGCCGTGGCTGGACCAGCAGGTAAAATTACCCGGGATATTGCTGAAAAGATCCCGGTTATCGTCTATAAAAAGTTCGGTCTTGCCGTATTCGCGGCCTTTGCTGGGCTTGGTCTTTCCGCCAAGCATCTGGGCCATTAACTGCATGCCGTAACAGATGCCCAGCACCGGGATACCCAGCTTGAAGATCGCCGGATCCGGATGCGGAGCTTTCTTTTCGGCAACAGAAGCCGGGCCACCGGAAAGAATCAGCCCTTTGGGAGCGTAGGCAGCGATCTCTTTAGCCGAAGTAGTATAGGGAAGGATCCGGGAGAAAACCTTGTTCTCCCTGACTCTTCGGGCGATCAACTGCGTATATTGTGAACCGAAATCAAGAATCAGAACTATCTCTTTACCCATTTATTTACCCATTCCTACCCGCTGCCCGACCTGGAAAACCTTGCCTTCGGTCTGGATAGACGGAGCGATAATGATCTCCACGTCATGCATTTCTCTTAAATTGGACACACCTAATGAACCCATCGAGGTCATTAACGCGCCCATGAGATTCTGCGAACCGTCATCCACCTTGGCCGGCCCGTACAGTATCTCTTTAACCGTACCGGTTGTGCCGACATAGATGCGCGTTCCGCGCGGCAAATTAACGTTGGAAGTAGCCATACCCCAATGATAGCCTCTGCCGGGAGCTTCGATGGCCCGGGCAAAACTGGAGCCGATCATCACCGCGTCCGCGCCGCAGGCAAAAGCCTTGCAGATATCGCCTCCGCGGTTCATGCCACCGTCAGTTATAATAGAAACATACCTGCCGGTACGTTTGAGATAGAAATCGCGGGCTGCAGCCGCATCCACGGTCGTCGTTACCTGCGGCACGCCGATCCCGAGTACGCCGCGGGTAGTACAGGCAGCTCCCGGCCCTACGCCGACAAGCAGCCCGGCAGCCCCGGTATCCATCAATTCCAGGGTAGTTTCATACGTAACGCAATTACCTATAATCACCGGGACCTTCACGGATTTCACGAATTTGGTCAGATCCAGGGCTTTATACTGCGTAGTTACATGCTTAAGGCTGGTGACCGTAGACTGCACGACAAAAATATCCACACCGGCCTGCACTGCCAGTTTGGCAAAACGCTCGGCAGACGCCGGGATACAGCTGACCACCGCAGTACCCTTTTGCTGTTTGATCTCCTTTATCCGCTTCCCCACCAGCTTTTCTTTGATCGGTTGAGCATAAATTTTCTGCAGCAGCTCGGTGGACTCCTGCGGGGACGCCTTAGAGATCTTCTCCAGAACCACATCAGGATTCTCATAACGGGTCTGGATGCCGTCCAGGTTCAAAACCGCGATACCGCCAAGTTTGGACATCTCCACCGCGAATTTCACGTCTACCACGCCGTCCATAGCCGCTGCCATGATAGGGATCTTGAATGACTTGCCGTTGAACTCAAAAGACATATCCACTTCCTGGGGATTGACCGTCTGCGAGCCGGGCACAAGGGCAATTTCATCGAATCCATAACATCTACGTGCGCGTCGTGCAATTCCTATCCACTCTGCCATAAAAAAGCTCCTTTTCTACAAGTTGTTGTAACGGAATAATTTACAGAAGGTTATGCTTGTGGTTAACTACTAATATAGAGGCACATTTTAACCTAAATAGATTTTTTTGTCAAGAAAAAAATCGGGGACGTTCCCCGAGGTACCACCCCTGAAATTTTTCAATATTCATCGCAACTGCACTATACATTCACCTGATCCTGAACACATCATCAACAATCTGATCGTACGGCCGTTCTTGAAGCACATACTTCAAATACGCAGCTTGACGTGCAACCGGATTACTCCCGAAATCCTTGTATAAAGGATTGATTTTATTAAGCAATTCGTCCGGTTGCGCCAGGGCATAATAATGAAAACTGCTGTATTTATATTCGCGAAGGTCATTTACCAATTTCGCCCTTAGAGGATTCCTTTCGATGTACCGCGCACATTCCAAAAGGTAACTTTCTTTATCAATAAACAAACTTTTATAGCGATTCTGGAACAAATAACCGACTGCGCTGTATTTATCTTTGAAATATGCGGCATACACCTGCAATACGCCCTGCATGAATTTCGGCAGATCTCGGGCTGTCCATGTTTGCACCACCCAATGAAGATGATTAGGCATCAAACAGTAATGCACGAGGCCAATGTTAAACTTTTCTAAATATCTGGCGATAGTTTTTTTCATCATTTCATAATCGAATTCATCGATAAACAGCAACTTTTTGTTATTTCCTCGCGTTACAATGTGATAATACCCGTCATCCATCAGAAATCTGGGACCTCTAGGCATACCGCCCTCCTTTTTAACTTAATAGACGCTTGAAGAGCGGGAATCTAACATACATTTTTGTCGCTTTGCTCAAGGGTGGTACCTTGGGGAACGTCCCCACTTGACAAAATGCGGTTTTTTGTTACAATACTTCCTATGGAACAAAAACCGGTCTCTCCACAAACTACGCAACAACCAGCAGCGCCGCAGCAGAAATCGACATCACCCCAGAAAGATTCAAAATCGTACGTTGTCATCGCTTTATTCGTGCTGGTCGGTTTTGTGGTAGGGAAATTGGCCTTCGATTATCTGCTTCCCATGGTAAGCAAACAGTTCGCGGCCTCAAAAAATACCAAAACGACCAAGACCGGCGCTAAAAGTACCGAGAAGAAATCCGGCAAACCGGCCGCCAGGAAATCCTCTAAATCCGGGAAAGCCGCGGTCAAGGCCGAACCTATCGATCTGAAAAATGCCGTTACCTTGACTCCTTCCGGTGAACATGAGGTAAAGACTCCCATCGCCAAAACCAAGCAAGGCGTTCCCGATTTCATGCTCAACGGCATTTTCTTCGCGGATAACACCGACCATGGCACTGCTTTGATCAATGACCGCATCGTACAGGTAGGCGACAACATCGAAGGCGCCGTAGTGATCGCGATCACCATGGAAGGCGTAGAGCTGGACTACAACGGCAAAACCATCCGCCTCGTTAACCGGTAACCCCCTCACTCCACTCTTCTCGATACACAATCAATTTCAAATCATTCCTGAAATTTTTTAATCTGCACAGCTGCTTTGTCGGTCCCGGCAAGGAGTATGGAGCAGCATGTAAGGATATGCGAGCGGCCAGGGTGTCCCCGCGCTTCATTCAGGGACGAGCGAGCAGATTCTCCAAGAGAGGTTTTCCTCGGCGGGGAAAACCGAACGGTGCTGCGGAATACTCCTTGCCGGGACCTGCGAAGCAATTATGCCGATTGAAAAAAAGCTGGGAGGAGTTGCGGGAAGGGAATTACGTGGAGAGGCGGTTCTTGACTGCGGCGGCGATGACCGGCAGCGGCACGTTCTTGACGATCGCGGTCCGCCCGATATCCCTGACCAGCACAAAGCGATTCTCCGCGCCGCTGAACTTCTTATCGTGGTAATGCGCGGCGATGATCTGCGCGGCGTTCAAACCTTTGATGACAACCGGCAAACCGGACTGCCGGATCAACCCCTCGATCTTCAATCCGGCATCCGCTCCGGTCAGCCCCAGCGCCCGGCTGATATCGCAGGCACAGAGCATTCCCAGAGCCACTGCCTCACCGTGGGTATAGCGGCGGTAACCCGCCGCCGATTCTATGGCGTGACCGATAGTATGACCGAAGTTCAGATGCGTGCGTAAAGACTTTTCCTCCTGTTCGTCACGGCTGACAATACCGGCTTTTATCCGGGCGCAGGCGCCGACCACCGCTTCCAGACTGGCCCGGTCATACCGGAGCACATCCTGCAAATGTTTTTCCAGGAACGCGAATAATCCGCCGCCCGCCAGAACCGCGTATTTGATCACTTCCGCCAGCCCGCTGCGCATCTGCCGCGCCGGCAAACTGGAAAGCGCAGCGACATCGCTGACCACCAGCCGCGGCTGGTAAAAAGTCCCGACCAGATTCTTCCCTTCCGGCAGGTCGACGCCGGTCTTACCGCCGATGCTCGAATCCACCTGGGCCAGCAGCGTTGTGGGCACCTGCACGTACGGAATGCCCCGGCGATACGTAGAAGCCACGAATCCGGCCAGATCGCCGATCACTCCCCCGCCCAGAGCGATGATGAACGCCGCCTGTTTGCTGTCATACGCCGCCAGATCCTTGAACACTGCCGTCGCCACGGATAACGACTTGCTGCGTTCGGTATCCGGAACAAGCCGGCTGCGCACGGTATAGCCCTGCTGCGCCAGCGCGCGCTTTACCTTCGGCCCGAAACGCTTCCATATGACGGGAAAGCTCAAACAATACGCGGCACGCCGGCCTGAAACCGCAGCCGGCGGAAGCACCGCTCCCAGACGGTCGATCAGACCTTCTCCCACCAGTATCTGGTAGGAACGATGCGCGAGTTGTACGGGTATTTTTTTCATAATCAGAAATGGACCCACATGATCAGGTTCTGGATAAAGATGATCAACGGATCGATGATCGTATACAGAACGCCGGTAAACATCAGCACCGAAACGATGATAAAACCGTACGGCTCGGCCGCGGCGTAACTTTTCATGGCTTCATACGGCAACAGCCCCATGAGCACCCGGGAACCGTCGAGCGGCGGAACCGGTATCAGGTTGAACACACCCAGGACAACGTTCAAATGTATCAGGTTCGCCAGCAGAAAAGAAACCGCGTCGGCGCCGGGGATGAATTTCCAGGCCAGGCTGATCACGAAAGCTAATAGGAAATTCGCCAGCGGCCCGGCTATCCCGATCCAGATCATGTCGCGTTTGGGATTACGCAACGCAGCGTAGTTCACCGGCACCGGCTTCGCCGAACCGAACACGAACCTTCCCCCGGTAGTGATAAAGAGCATCACCGGCAGGATGACCGTCCAGAACGGATCGATATGCGCCAGGGGATTCAACGTCAGCCGGCCGGATAATCTGGCGGTCTGATCTCCCAGTTTGAAAGCGACATAGCCGTGGGCAAACTCGTGCACGGTGATCGCCAGCATCAACAGCGCAAAAGAAACGACTAACCCGATAAAATTGATCGCCATACGCGCCTGAAAATTTCAAGACCCGATTTCAAAACCCGTTCTTGAGAGCGGGCCTTGAGATCGGGTCTCGCGATACGTGTGAAAAAATTATTTCTTGGCTCCCGCTGCCGGCGCCGCTTCTTTACCGGATGCACCCGTTGCTGCCGCTGCGGTGGTTTCCGCGGCCTTCTCGACCTTTTCCTTCTTGATCTTGATACGCACGGTCTTGATCTTCGGCAACCCGTATACCTTATCGCCTTCCTTCCACGTTCCTTTTTCCTGAAGGTATTTAATGCGCTCGATGCGTTTGAGGACAGCGCGCTGTTTTTTCCCTTTTTCAGATGCGCTTAAAGACGGATGCATAGACATGTGTTTACAACCTCCTGATGTAGCAGTCTCTATACTTTCTTTTTAAATCAGTCAGTACGGATTGTGCCGTTTGTTTGTCGGAAAACGTTCCCACGCAGAGAACCGTATATTTACCCTTTGAAAACGCCAGTACCGATAAGCCCCGTTTCTGCAAAGCGCTGCGTTCCTGATCGGCCAGCGACCTGGTTTCGTAAGACGCGATCTGTATGGTCCAGCCGCCTGCCTGCGCGGGACGTTGCGCGGGAATCGGAGCGACCTGATCCGCCAGCGCCACCCGCCGGACCGCAGCTTGAGGAACCGGAGTTCTCCGGCTCAAGTTGATCGGCGTCCGCGGCGCTACCGGTTTGACGCGGGTCTCTTTGATCACCGGATTTACCGCAACCGCCGGCTTGTTGATGGCGATGTCCAGCTGGGCATTGGTCCGGGGCAAAGACAGAACTTTGCCTTTTTCCACGCCCACGCAGTAAGCGATGATCCCGGTCACGATAAAACCGACCGCAAGCATGATAACCTTCTCATACGAACCGAGATACTGTAAAAAAGAACGCGACACACGAGCGCCTGCCTGCTGACCGGACTCCTGTGTCTGCGAAAAAAGCTCTAATTGTGAGTAGTCTTCTTTGCCCGTCATTACTCTCGCCGCCTGGGGCTATTATGATGATACGGTATTATATACCTTCTGCTTCGCCAGTTGCAAGTATTTTTTATAATGTTTTTTGGCTATGCGCAGGAAGGCCTCGACCACTTTGGGATCGAACTGGGAGCCGCTTTTGAGCTTGATTTCCTTTACCGCGTTGTCGATATTCACCCGCTCACGGTACGGCCGGCCGTAGACCATCGCTTCGAAAGCGTCCGCTACCGCCATGATCCGCGCGCCCATCGGGATCTGTCCTTTCTTCAACCGGGAAGGATAACCGGTGCCGTTATATTTTTCATGATGATGCATGATGATCGGGATCGCCGGTTTAAGCACCTCAAAATGCTTCAACAGCTGCGCCCCGCGCACCGGGTGATTCTTGATGATCTGGTATTCTTCGGGAGTGAGCTCGGTATTCTTGGTCAGGATCTGCAGCGGCACGTCGATCTTGCCGGCATCGTGCAGAAGACTGGCGTACTTAAGCGATTCTATCTGGCGCGCGTCGCAATGCATTTCTTCCGCCAGCGCGGTCACCAGCCGGGAAAAATACGGCGAATGCGTATATTCCTGCGGGATGCGCGAATCCAGGAGCGTCACCAGCGAACGCATGCTGCCCATGACGATCTTCTGCTGTTCTTCGTAAAGCTGAAGATTCTTGATCCCGATCATCGCCTGCTCGGCCATGGTCATCAGGATTTCCTGATCGGTGCTGTCAAACGGATGCTCCCGCTGCTGACGCTTGAGGATGATCACGCCCATGATATCTTCGGAAACCAGCGGTATCCCCAGCAGATGGCTGCTGCGCAGCGCGGAGAACGTGCGGATGATCTTTTTCTCGATGCGGCTGGTGATCTTTTTCTTCTTGTCCACGATCACGTAACGCTTTTTGCCGCTGACCATGCATTTCATGATCGAGTATTTTTTGGTGGAGTCGAGGATCAGGATCAGGCAATACCGGCCGTTGAAGATCTGACAGATCAACCGGGAAAGCCGGCAAACCATATCTCTGAATTCAAAGGTCGAGTTCACCAGGCGGTAAATCCCATGCACCGCCGAGATGAGCATCTTATACTTTTTCGTAGGGGTCAAATAACTTTTTGTATTCATCCAATGCGTACCTGTCTGTCATACCGGCGATATAATCGCACACCACCCGGCGCACCCCGTCTTCAGGAATCCGTTTCTGAATATGCGGCGGCAGCGCCTCCGGACGGTCGATGTACACCTCGAACAGTTCTTTGATAAACCGTTTGGCTTTATCGGACATGCGGATGACGCGGTAATGATGGTACAATTTGCGCATCAGCAGTTCGCGCAAGGGCCGGCGGAGTCGCTGTATCAAGGGGCTGAACGATACGACTTTCGCGTCGAGTTTTTTGACCTGACGCACCGAACGCAGCTTCAACCGGGCTATCTTTTCCTCGGTGGTGCGGATCAGATCGGTCACCTGAACGTCGATCAATGACCGGATGATCAGGTATTTTTTATGTTCAGCAGATATTGTAGCATACTTTCGGGAAATGTCTTTCAAGATTTTATTCCACAATTCGAGCTGTTCCAGGTCGGAATCCTTGAGCAACCCGGACGTCAGGCCGTCATCCAGATCGTGGTTATCGTACGCGATCTCATCGGCGATATCCGCGATCTGCGTCTCCAGGGTAGGCATCTCTGACGGCGCCAGCCCTTTTATCCTGCTGCATTTATCATACGCGGACGAATGCTTGACGATCCCCTCCCGGACCTCCCAGCTCAAGTTCAAGCCGGGGAACTCCGGATACCGCTCTTCCAGCACATCCACCACGCGCAAGCCGTGCAGATTATGATTGAACCCGCCCTGCCTGGCCATGAGTTCGTTCAATGCGTCCTCTCCGGAATGGCCGAACGGAGTATGCCCCAGATCGTGAGCGAGAGCAATGGCTTCGGTCAGGTCGACATTCAGCCGCAATGCCAGAGCGATAGTGCGGGCGATCTGGGCCACTTCCAGCGTATGCGTCAGCCGGGTGCGATAATAATCGCCCTCATGGTTGACGAATACCTGGGTCTTGTACTCCAGCCGGCGGAAAGCCGCGGAATGAATGATGCGGTCGCGATCGCGCTGGTAAACCGACCGGTACGGGTGCTCGGCTTCCTTATGCACCCGGCCCCGGCTTTCCGAACTCCTGCTGGCGTACGGCGCCAGGGTCCTATCTTCGTATTCCTGAATTTGTTTTTGCGTAAGCATGGCGTAACCGTTTGTATAATTCTTCCAAAGACTGCGAAATGATCTTGGTCCCGTTGAGCACGGGCATGAAATTCGTGTCGCCGTTCCAGCGCGGAACGATGTGAATATGCAGATGCCCGGGAATCCCCGCGCCGGCGACTTCCGATAGATTGATCCCGATATTGAACCCGTCGGGCCGCAGCACCCGCTCCAGGAGCGATTTAACCGTCTCGACGCAACGCATCAGATCGAGCAATTCAACGTCGCTCAAGCGCGAAAAAACGCGCACATGGCGTTTCGGAGCCACCATGAGATGACCGTTATTGTAGGGATAAATGTTCAACAACGCGATAGAGTGATCGGTTTTAAAAAGCACCTGATTGCGAATCTGCTTCGCTTTGGCGGCCGCGCAGAAAATGCACTTTTTGGCGCGCTTGCCCTGCACATATTGTACCCTCCAGGGCGCCCAGAGCCTGTCCATATCGTCTCTCCCTCGCACAGCCGCGGCTACAGCTTGATCAGCCGGGCTTCGATTGTTTCGTTGATTTCCAGTATGCCGCACGAATTGAACGGCGCGAATACCGTATCCGTGGGACTGCCGGGATTGAAAAAAAGCACCTTCCCTTTTTGTTTCTGGATGGCCTGGTGCGAATGACCGAATATGATCACGTCCACAGGATCATGCCTGAACGCCTCTTCGATCACATCTTCGAGCTTGTTCGGCGGCCCCCAACCGTGCATCACGCCGATCTTGAATTTACCCACCGGGATCACCAGCTTCGCCGGGAAACGCTGCCGGATCTCCCCCGGGTCCATATTCCCGGATACCGCTTTGACATTCGCGCAGAGTTTACTCAACGCGTCGACCACCGACAGATCCACCAGATCTCCGGCGTGAATAATCATGTCCACGCCTTTAAATGCCTCGATCACCTTCCGGGGAAGGTCTTTGCCGCGATCGGGAATATGCGTGTCGGAAAGGACGCCAATTTTCATACCGGCTGTACTATCCTCGGTTTTGAGAACAAATCGAATAAACGGTTGAGATCGTCCACGTCCCAGGTCCAGATCTTCTCTTCCAGCGCGCGCAGCCGGCTGTTCACGTCCAGGTCTTCCAGGGAAACAATGATCTTGCGCTCAAGTTTGTGCCGGTATTTCTTGCACTCGCGGGAAAATTCGGTGATATCCTCTTCGGTCATCTGCTCGTTCTTGAACGCGATCACCCAGAGGCTATCCTGCGAGCGGCAGATCAACCCGTCTTTAAGGCCGCGGGCGTTGAACTCGACCGGTTTGATCTCGCGGAAATGCGTCAGGCGCAGTTTCTTCTTTTCCACCTGTATCCGGTCGTCGCCGAAAAGTTTGAGCACTTCCGAAATACGCTCGGATACCGGCTTCTGCAGACAGACAAAGAAATCCTGGATCATCGCCTCTATGCTCTTGCGGAAAGAAGCGTGCTGGCTCTGCGCGTCGAAAGTGAAAGCGGTGGTTTTTCCCTGATAGACGAAACGCAGCCAGTAACTGAATACCCGGTCATTGATGGTCAGAAAATCGCCGCTGCGGCTGATCACGTCGGTTTCCAGCAGGAAACCGATGCGGCCGGTAATTTCTTTCTGGCTCTTATGCAGCATATGCGCGATATCCTTAAGCTTGTTGTGACCGCCGGAGACCAGATGCAGCAGCTGGACATAATCCTTCGCGCAGGGAGTGTCCTGAAAACGCTTGAGGGTGGTTTGAAAACGCAGATTCATCACGCCCGAAGAAGAGAACAGCAGCGATTCCAGCACGTCGACCAGATCCGGAGACGCGCAGCCGCCCAGAGCGTCGCAGATGACTTTAAGGTAGAACGGATTGCCGCCGGTAAAATGCACCAGGAAATTCAGATGCCCCGCGGGCAGGCTGACCCCGGCAAGCCGCTGTTCGAGATACGCCTCGCTGGTCCTGCTGTCGAACGGTTCGACGTCGATGATCTCGAAGTTGCCGAAGAGAAGGCTCAAATTCTTGGCCAGGATATTCTGGGCCTTGAAACGCTGCGAACTGATGACCACGTACATGGTGGTTTTCTGCAGGATGAGCTGCTGCGCCCATTCCTTATAGAGATTCTTTACGCCGAGGCTTTCCAGGTTCTGGAATTCATCCAGGAGAACCACGCAGAATTTCCCGGTCTCCTGGTATGCGCTGTCGCACAAAGACGACAACTGGGTAAAAACGGATTCCTTTTTCTTCTTCTCCAGGTCCGCAAGCAAAGCGCGTATCTTTTCTGCGGTCCTGGGGATGTGCGGGGCGGATTTCTCGATCAGGAAAGCGATATCTTCTTTAAGCGGGATGCCGCTGGGCAGCAGGAACGCGTAGAGCAGCACGCCGATAAAACGCCGGCAGAATGCGGGCAGCGATTCCGGATGACATTCCACGTACAGCATCAGAAAATGATTGTCGCAGAAGCGGCTTAAGAATTGATGCACCAGCGAGGTCTTGCCGACCATCTCATCGCCGATAAAAGCGATATTCTGCCGGTAGCCCTCTTTCAGACCCCGCACTCTTTTTTCCAGGATATCCAGATATTCACTGCGGCACACAACTATCTCTTTCATATCCTTCACGCTTTTCTTTAGGCTAACGGGACAGGTAAAAGAACGGATCCCGCGGGATGTGGCCTTTGCGTATCTCAAAATATAAAAAGCTGCGCGCGTTTCTGCCCGCATGCCCGACTGACGCGATGGGCGTCCCGCGGGCAATGACGTCTCCCGGCTTGACCAGGACATCGGTGGTGCGTCCGTACACGGTCAGGAAACCGTCTCCGTGATCAAGGATCAAGGTTGTGCCCAGGTCCAGGAAGTCCGGATGCGCGAAAACGACTTTCCCGCTGCGGCTGGCTACAACCTGATCGGATCGTCCGGGTGCAATATGTATCCCTTTCAGACGGATCGCTTCATAGGGCTGACCGAAACGGCCGATCACCGTTCCCTGCACCGGCCAGGCAAATTCCTCGTCGGTAACGATCCGGCAGATCGAGTCGGCGGACTTGCCGGGAATAAGCAGTTTCTGGCCCACCTCGAGCGACCTGGCGTCGGAGATCCTGTTGACCCGGGCCAGCTCGTCGATATCCACCCCGTAAATCCGGGAAACCCGCCACAGGGTCTGTCCTCTGGCGATCACATGGTAGACGCCCGGCACCGCTGCCGCTGCGGGAACGACCGACGCCGAAGAACCGACCGGTTGAGGCACGGTAACGCAGCCGCTGGAGAACAGCGCCGCAACTCCGACTACCGCCGTCACCACTGCCTGAACTGAAGGTTTCGTATTCTCTCCGTTCCAATCAAAAAGCGGGCGGCGGGAATTGAACCCGCCTATCCAGCTTGGGAAGCTGGTGTTCTACCGATGAACTACGCCCGCACATTCCATTAATTTAATCGAACAATATTTACCGCACATCGTGCAGACATCGGACTGCTGCGGCTGTGACGACGCCCGGTATGCCCGCGCCTTATCCGGGTCGATGGACAAACGCAGCTGCGTTTTCCAGTCGCGTTTACTGCGGGCGATCGACATCTTCCTGTCCCAAGCCAGCGCAGCAGGAATCCTGTTGACGATATCCCCGGCGTGCGCGGCAATGCGGGAAGCGATCACTCCTTCGCGCACATCTTCGACCGAAGGATGGCGCAGATGCTCCGACGGCGTCAGGTAACACAGGAAATCCGCGCCGTGACAGGCTGCCAGCGCGCCGCCGATCGCTCCGGCGATATGATCGTAGCCGGCGGCAACGTCGGTCACCAGGGGGCCCAGCACGTAAAACGGCGCGCCGTGACAGAATTTCTTTTCCAGTTCCATGTTGCGGACCACCTGATCCAGCGGCACGTGCCCGGGACCTTCGATCATTACCTGTACCCCGCGTTTACGGCAGCGCAGGGTAAGCGCTCCCAGAAGCTTCAACTCCGCCAGTTGCCCCTTGTCCGTCGCGTCAAAGATCGATCCCGGCCGCAGCCCGTCGCCCAGGCTTAAAGTGACATCGTAGGCTTGAGCGATATCCAGCACCCGGTCGAAATATTCGTAGAAAGGATTCTCTTTTTTGTTGCGCGCCATCCAGCTGGCCAGTATCGCCCCGCCGCGCGACACGATACCCAGCAGGCGCTTCTGTTTGCGCAACGTCGCCACGCTGGCCCGGGTCACTCCGGCATGGATAGTGAAAAAATCGACACCCGCCTGCGCCTGCGCTTCCAGCACCGCCAGAACGTCCCGGTAGTCGAACGCGAGAGAATCGCCGCCGCGTTTATCGGCGTTGACCGCAACTTCGTAAACCGGCACCGTCCCCAGCGGAACAGGCGAAGCAGCCAGTATCCTGCTCCTGATCGCGCGCAGGTCTCCCCCCACGCTTAAATCCATCACCGCGTCGGCGCCATATTTGACGGCGACTGCCAGCTTCTTCAATTCGTCTTTAAGGTCGGTTTCATCGGTGGAAGTGCCGATATTGGCATTGATCTTTACGGAAAGCCCGGCGCCGATGGCGCAGGGATGACTGATGGAGCGGCGATTGTTGTGCGGGATAACTGCCGTACCCGCTTTGAGCAGACGGCAAAGCGTGCGGGCGCTGATACCTTCCCTTTTGGCGACTGCGCGCATCAATGACGTCACAGTCCCTTTTTGAGCGTATTCAAATTGCGTCATCGCAATGAGTGACTTTCTTTTAGAGCAGCCGGGCAGCGGCCTTCTTTTCCACCTCGTACATCCGGTAGCGCAACTGTTTAAACGCGCCGGCTGCCGAAACATCCTGCAGTTTGGAAAATTCTTCCAGAACCCGAACGGATTCCTTGACCCGCTGCATGTTGGCGAACAAAATATCCTTAAAATCCTTCCGGGAAAACTCCCGCGCCGTATGCACACGCCGACCGACATCCCCGGCGCTGTTGCGGGACAGCACCAGCCCCGCGTAGGGATGCATTCCGGCGACGATCCCGTCGATACCGTGCCTGACGTTCTTAAAACCGGCGGTCAGGCTGCGGTCCGCCAGAATGAACCTGGCGATCTCTTCGCACACGCGCAAACCTTCTTTGGCGCGATTGACGTTGGCGTCGATTATCCGGTAAACTGCTTTGGTATTAACGTGCGTGCGCAATCTTTTTTATCAGACCAGAGGTCGAGAACCCGGCGGCAAAAGGAATCGAAAACACTTTACCGCCCGCAGCCTCCACCACATCGGATCCCACGATATCTTTCTTCTTCCAGTCCCCGCCTTTGACCAGGACGTCCGGTGTCAACGCCTGTATGACCTTGAACGGGGTCGCTTCACTGAAGATCACCACGAAATCGACCGCCTCCAGCGCCGCCAGAACCCGAGCGCGAAACCGCTGCGTTACTACCGGACGTGCGGGCCCTTTTAACCGTCTCACCGAAGCGTCGCTGTTGATCGCCACGATCAGGGCGTCGCCCCTGGCCCGTGCCTTTTCCAGGTACTGCACGTGACCGTAATGCAACAGGTCGAAACAACCGTTGGTAAAGACGACCCGTTTGCCCTGTCGCTGCAACCGGGCGCGGATCGCGCGCAGCTGCGCTAAAGTCTTGATCTTGGACGCTAACAAAGTTCCTGCTCCACCAGTTCGCAGATGATATGGCCGATGGCAATATGCGCTTCCTGTATCCGCGCGGTCACCAGCGAAGGAACGATCAGCGCGATATCGGCGAGTTTAGCCGCTTCGCCGCCGTCGCCTCCGGTCAGCGCCACGGTTCTGATGCCCATTTTTTTGGCCTGTTTGATACCGGCGGCAACGTTCCTGGCTTTGCCGCTGGTGGAGATCCCGATGGCGATATCGTTCTTCTGGCCCAGCGCCTCGATCTGTCGGGCGAATATCACTTCATAGCCGTAATCATTGGCCAGAGAAGTGATGATCGAAGTATTCACCGTCAAAGCGATCGCGGCCAGGGCGTTGCGGTCTTTCTTGAAACGACCCACCAATTCCGCGGCGATGTGCTGGCTGTCGCTGGCCGACCCGCCGTTGCCGAAGAGGATGACTTTACCGCCTTTGCGCTCCGCGGCCAGGATCAGCTCGGTGATGTCGATGATCCGCTCGATCCCGTCGCGCATAATGTCTTCTTTGATGCGGATGTTCTCAAGCAAAATATCTTTTATCCTGTCTCTCATGGGGATATCCTCTTATCCGAAGAAAACTCTGGCCAGATCGAACCATTCTTTATCCACGGTTTTCAAAGCCTTGACCGCGTCTTCCAGCGGCACGTCGATGATGGCATTTCCGGAAAGCGCGACCATACGGCCGAACTTCTTCTGCATGATCAATTCCACCGCCTTGACGCCGAAACGGGTGCCCAGAATGCGGTCGAAGGCCGTGGGAGAACCGCCCCGTTGAATATGACCGAACACGCTCACCCGGGTTTCGAATCCGGTGCGCTTCTCGATCTCCTTGGCGACGTAATCGCCGATGCCGCCGAGTTTGACGTGGCCGAATTCATCCAGCGACTTGTCCTTGGTGATATCCTGGTTCTTTAACTGGGCGCCTTCGGCGACCACGATGATGCTGAAGGTCTTGCCGCGCGCGTGGCGATGCTTGATGCTCTCGCACACTTCATCCAGGTCTGTCGCCTCTTCGGGCATGAGGATGTAATCCGCTCCGCCGGCGATCCCCGCTTCCACGGCGATCCATCCGGCATGCCGGCCCATAACCTCCGCGACCAGAATACGATGATGACTCTCCGCGGTGGTATGCAGTCTGTCGATGCATTCCATCGCGATATTCACCGCGGTATCGAAACCGAACGTATAATCCGTGCAGGCGAGATCGTTGTCGATGGTCTTGGGTACCCCCACAAAATTCCCCACTCCGTCCTTGACCAGCTTCGAGGCCACGCCAAGCGTATCTTCCCCGCCGGTGGCCACCAAGGCGTAGAGACCCATCTTCTTATAATTCTCCCTGACCTTATCCACTGCGCCTTCTTTCTTGTACGGATTGGTGCGGCTGGTGCCCAGGATCGTGCCGCCCTTGGGCAGGATGCCGGAAACCGAATCGAGATTCAACTCGAACGTATCGTTCTCGATCATGCCTTTCCAGCCGTTACGAATGCCCAGGACTTTGATCCCTTCTTTTTCGGCTTTGCGGACTACTGCCCGGATCACCGGGTTCAATCCCGGACAATCCCCGCCGCCGGTCAGAATCCCTATCGTCATTCCTTTTTGCGCTGCCATAGCTGTCTCTCCTTGAGTTCTCGGCCGGAGGCCGAGGACGAAACTCCGACGTTTGATTTGATCCGGATGATGTAACCGGTCAAATCTGTCGGGGATGCTTTCGTGTGGTTATACCCTCCCGAATCCCCCATACGGAATGGTGTGTTCTTCTTTGATCGATTCTTTCTTGCGTCTATCGCGCTCTTCCTGCGAAATGATCTTGGAAATATGAATGCGGATGATAATCTGCTCTTCGGTACCCAGGACTTCCTGCACTTTGGTCTTGATCAATTCCTGCAGGCGTGCGGTCAATTCCGGCAGATTGGCTTCCATGCGCAGAGAAACCTTGACATTGACGATGATGCCTTTCTTGCTGGCGATCACGTCGGGACGCAATTCCTTGAGCTCCGGCATGAAGTTGACGAATTGCTGGATCAAGCCTTCGATGGCGGACAGGGAAATGGTGACCACCCCGGACGGATTCTTGAAAGCGATGGTCTTCTCGCGCTCCATCCTTCCCAGGATAAGCTGGGCAAACGAATAGCTGATCAGGATCAGCAGTAACCCCGACAGACCGAGTATGGCCCGCGTGCTCATCGTGGACTGGAGATATTCCAGGAACGAGAAAATGTCTTGAGGATGCAGGAGATTAAAAGCGAAAACGATCATACCGATCCCGATCAGGATCAGAATGCCCGCATAAAATAATATCCCCAGAACATTGAAAATCCTCATTTGTCCGCCTCCTTTGCGATTCCCTGAACATGGACATCAATGGTTTTGACCGAAAGATTGGTGGTTTTCTCTAAAGCGACCCGGATATTTTCCTGGACCCGGATGCAGACTTCCGGCACGTTATAGCCGTATTTAATAACCAGCGGCACATCGATCGAAATTTCAAAACGGGGATCGATGGTGACCTTGATTTCGGTGTGTTCTTTGCCGAAGAAGAGCATCAGGCGGGAAAAAAACGTGGTTCCGACTCCTTTGACTCCGGCGATCTCGTTGGCCGCAATATCGACCACCGAAGCAATGGCGCTCTTGTAAATCTTGACTGCGCCTAATTCAGTGCGTGATTCGTCTCTCGTCATCACGATCTCTGGCTCCTTTCACGCTTTGCTACTCGTTCTGCGCCGGCTCCTGCACCGTGCCCAGCATTTCCTGGACAAAATGCGTGGATACATCGCCCTTGCAGAACGAAGAATTCTCCAAGAGCCGCATATGAAACGGTACGGTGGATTTGATCGGGCCGATATTGAATTCGTTAAGCGCCCGGCGCATGATCTTGATCGCTTCCTGCCGGTCGCTGCCGTACGCGATAACCTTGGCCAGCAGGGAATCATAGTATGGCGGAACTTCATATCCCTGGTAAATATGCGTATCCACCCTGATGTGCGGACCGCCGGGCAGATTCAGCAGTTCGATCCTGCCCGGGCTGGGCATAAAATTATTTTCGTAATCTTCGGCGTTGATCCGGCATTCGATAGCCGCGCCCTCGATGCGGATATTTTCCTGTTTCAGCTGGAGCCGCTCTCCCGCGGCGATCTTTATCTGCTCTCTGACCAGATCCACTCCGGTGACCATCTCGGTGACCGGATGCTCGACCTGGATGCGGGTGTTCATCTCCATGAAATAGAAATTATTATTCTTGTCCAGCAGGAATTCCATGGTCCCGGCGCCGACGTAATTGACCGATTTACACGCCTTCACCGCCAATTCTCCCAGGCGCTTGCGGGTTTTGTTATCCAGCACGCAGGAAGGAGATTCTTCCAGGAGTTTCTGATGCCGGCGCTGAATGCTGCAGTCGCGCTCCCCCAGATGCACCACGTGACCGTACGTATCCGCGAGTATCTGGAATTCCACATGACGCGGTTTCTCCACGTATTTTTCGATATAAACGTCCGGATTGCCGAAATTCGCTTCGGCTTCCGACTGCGCGGTCATGAAGGAACTGGCCAGCTTGATGTCGTTATGGCAAATGCGCATCCCTTTGCCTCCGCCGCCGGCCGCAGCTTTGATGATCACCGGATACCCGATGCGCTTGGCCACCTTCAACGCTTCTTCCTTGCTCTTGACCACGCCGTCCGACCCGGGCACCAGCGGCAAACCGATCTTATGCACGGTATTCTTGGCCGCCATCTTATCGCCCATCAAACGGATATTTTCCGGCGTGGGGCCGATAAAAGCGATATGACAGGACTGGCAGATTTCGGCGAAATGGGCGTTTTCCGCCAGAAATCCGTAACCGGGATGAATAGCGTCCACGTCGGTGATCTCGGCGGCGCTGATGATCGCGGGAATATTCAGATAACTTTTGGAACTGGCAGGCTGGCCGATACAGATGGCTTCATCGGCAAAACGCACGTGCAGGGAATTACGGTCGGCCTCGGAATAAACCGCGACCGTGCGGATGCCCATCTCGCGACAGGCGCGGATAATGCGCAAGGCTATTTCACCACGATTGGCGATTAATATTTTGGAGAACATAGTTAGAGAGGCTCTATGATAAACATGGACTGGCCGAATTCTACCGGCTCCGCGTTGTCAACGAGGATTTCCACCACCTTGCCGCGGATTTCAGATTTGATCTCGTTCATTAACTTCATGGCTTCGATGATACAGACGACCTGTCCGGGTTCAATGGTCTGGCCGACTTCCACGTACGGAGGAGCTTCGGGCGCGGGCGCGCGGTAGAAAGTACCGACCATAGGCGCTTTGATCTCGACGGTCCTGGAAACGGGCTTCTCCGCAGCGACCGAAGCGCTCTCTCTCTGCGCCGGAGCGGAAACATTCGACCGCTCGATCACGATCGGAGTATTATATTGCTGCTCGCCGGCGGAAGTGCCTTTCTTGAGCCGGATACGCATGCCGTCTTTCTCGATCTCCAGCTCCACCAGGCTGTTCTCGTTCATCAACGCGAGCATTTCTTTGATTTCTTTGATATTCACTCTTCATAACCTCCTGTTGACAAAGCGTCGGCGCTTAATGCTTAATTGGCGCGTTCTACGTAACTGCCGGTGCGGGTATCAACCTTGATCTTCTCGCCCTCATCGACAAACAGGGGAACCTGAATGGTCGCGCCCGATTCAATGGTCGCCGGCTTGGTCCCGCTCTTAGCGGTATCGCCTTTGATCCCGGGTTCGGTGTGGGTAATGGTATACACCACGAAATTGGGAAGATTGACGGTCAAAACCTCATCCTTGTAAGACAATGCTACCGCGTCCATGTTATCCTTGAGGAATTTCACTTTATCTCCCAAAACGCTTGCGGGGATAGGTTTTTCTTCGTAGTTCTCCTGATCCATGAAATAATACATTTCCCCGGATTTATACAGATACTGCAGCTTGGATTCCTCTATGTATGCTTCGTCAATACGCTCATCGCCGCGGAAAGTGCGGTCGAGCACATTGCCGGTCTTCATATTGCGCAAACGGCAACGGGTAAACGCCGCCCCCTTGCCGGGTTTGACGAACTGTGAATCGATGACCATCCACGCTTCACCTTCAACAAGAATAGTTAATCCGTTCTTTAAATCGTTAATTGACAGAGCCACTGATCACCTCACATCCTTTCCTGGTTACCACAACCATATCTTCGATACGAATCCCGAACTTGCCCGGCAGGTACACTGCCGGCTCCACGGTGAACACCATTCCCGGCTTCAACACTCCCCGGGCCCGGCAGTTCACATAAGGCTGCTCATGTACTTCCAACCCCACCCCGTGCCCCAGGCTATGTAGAAAATATTTTCCCACTCCCCGGCTATCCAGATAGTGACGGGCAGCCTGGTCGATATCCTGAAGCGCGACACCCGGTTTAACCCGGGCAATGGCTTTTTGCTGGGCTGTAAGCACCACAGAATACAACCGGTTAGCAAGAGTTTTTATTTTACCGGAGAAGAAAACCCTTGTCAAGTCAGATTTATAGCCATCCACCTCAACGCCCATATCGATCATTACCGGTTCATCCGCCTCCACCCTGCGCGCGGAAGTCAGGTGGTGCGGAAAGCTGGAATTGGGGCCGGAAGCCACAATAATATCGAAAGAAGCGCAGGCTGCCCCATGATAACGGATAAAACGCTCCAGCTCCCCGGCCAGCTCAATCTCCCGTATTCCCGGCCGGATGAATTGCTTTATATAGGAATAGGCTTCCAGGGTGATCCGGGTGGCCTGACGTATTATTCTCAATTCTGCCGGGCTTTTGATCTGACGCAACTGCTCTACCACCCCGGATATGCCGGTTACTACCAGATCCGGGGGAAGCTTTTCCTTCATTCTCTGGTAATCCGCGTAACTCAAAGAGCGGTTTTCAAACCCCAGGGTCTTGAATTTCAACCTGGCGCAGGTCAGCGCCAGACTGGACAGTCCGGATTCCCGGACCTGCTCCACGGTAAAACCTTTGAGATGCTGCCGGGCTTCCGCAGTATACCGGCTGTCGGTCATATACAGCTGCTGCTGCCGGGAAACCAGCAAATACGAATCCCGGCTCTTGTAACCGGTCAGATAAGAAACAGCGGGTGCGGACGAAAAAAATGCGGCGTCGATCTTTTGTTTCTTTAAGCTCGCCAGAACCTGTTGAATGCGTTTATTCATGAAGAAAAAAGATTAAGAAAGAATGCCTATGAGCGCTTCCAGGCCAAGATAGTAGCTCTGCGGGCCGAATCCCATAATCGTGCCTCTCGCTACCGGACTGATCAAAGAGATATGACGGAACTGCTCCCTGGCGTGGGTATTGGAAAGATGGACTTCTATTGCAGGAACGCCGCATGCGGCTATGGCGTCCCTGATGGCTACGCTGGTATGGGTATACGCTGCGGGATTGATCAAAATACCGTCGAACCTGCCTTTGCTCTTGCCAAGAGCGTCCACCAGCGCGCCCTCGATATTCGATTGCAGGATGGTTAACCGGACTTTCTTCTTCGCGGCCAGCTTCTTGAGCTGCGCGTTGATCTGCGCCAGCGTTACCGTGCCGTACACCCCGGGTTCGCGCTGACCCAGAAGCTGCAGGTTCGGCCCATGAATAACCAGTATTTTCTTCATACGCTTTGCGGGATTATTCGGCTTCATCGATAAGCATGACCGGGATACCGTCACGCACCGGATATTTCTTGCCGCACTTCTTGCAGACGATCTTTTCGTCTTTGAGCTCAACCCCCCCCTTGCAGGCGGGACAGGCCAGAATATCAAGGAGTTCCTTATCGATCATGAACTGCCTCCTTTGGTCTTGGCTACATACTGCATGCGCAATTCATAGAGCAGATTCTCCAGCAGGCTGTCTTCTTCGCTGCTCAAATTGCCGTGGGTCTTTTCCTTGAGCATCGCCAGGGTATCGACCAGTAACCGGGCCTGCGGGATATTCTCCTCTTTCTTGTTGGTCATAGGATTGGGCATCACTCCCATGGCTATGGACGCCTGCAAAGCCAGAGAACTGACAAAAAAACTGAAATCAGGCTGTTCCGGCAGGCCGCCTTCCTGATCCGGCGTAACGTCGGACTGCGGTTCGGCTGTTTTTTCTTTCGCTACTTTTTCTTTCCAGTCGTTATCGACCTTCTTGTCTTTTTCGTCCATGTCGTCTAATAGATGAGCACGCCGGCATACCCCACCACACTGGAGTCATCGCCGGTGACGTCACCGCTGGTTGAATAGGTTATCACTTGTGCCTTATGCGCGCCTAAGGCCTTAGCCGCCGCAAGCATGGAGATCACCGGAGCGTACCCGCACATGGAAATATCGAAACTGCGGACTTTTTCCAATAATCCCTGCTCGTCAAGCTGCATGATCTGCTGTAAAGCCAGCTGGTCTTTCCGCTTTGCCTGCTGGGCCGGTTCATAATGCGTCATATCCGAACTCGCTGCCAACAGAACCGTTCCCCGCAATTTCAGCCGCTCGATCGCCGCGGCGATCGCCTGGCCGGTCGATTGCAAGGCTTTGAGATCATCCGATCCGAACACGATCGGCACGATCTGGAATGCGTTTTTGAAGAACTGCAGCAGCGGCAGCTCGACTTCCAGGGAATGCTCATAGGCGTGGGCCATACTGTCTGTTTCGAAATATTCGCTTCCCTTGAGTATCTCCAGCGCCAGAGCGTTATCGATCTCAACCTGCCCCAGAGGTGTCGTCCAGATGCCTTCCGCCATGATGCTGAACGGCACTCCGTAACCGGTATGGTTAGGCCCCATCAACACCACGGTCTTGACCTGATCGAGATCGATATGGGCCAGGGTCTGCGCCGCCACCTTGCCGGAATACATGTAACCGGCATGCGGCAACATGCAACCGATAACCGGGCTTTTTTTGCCGGGAAGGATTCTCCACTCTTCGATCTGCTTGCGAATGCTCTCGGCGCTTGCGGGATAAAACTGTCCGGCGACGGCGGCTTTTCTGATATTAAACCGTTCCATCGAATACCTCCTCCACATACCGTTTGCTTTGCTGGACCTGAACGGCTGTAGCAGGATGATGCACTTCGATGACCTTCAACGTTTGGTGGTTCAGATACGGGCGAAAGCGTTTAAAATCAATATCTCCGCCGGGCGGCGGCTGATGATCGGCACAACCGCGAATATCGTGCAGATGCATGCCCAGGAGCCTTTGAGCGTAGCGGTCAAGATACGTTTCCTGGCGGTCAATCAACCCGAGATGCTCCATCAATTGCGCATGGCCGGTATCATGCCAGTAAAACACCCGCGAATCCTTGAACGCATCCAGGATCATCCCCACTTCATCCAGAAAAGGGATCTCCCGGTAATAGAACCGGGTTTCGATACCCAGGTTCATTCTACGCTGACAGGCATAGGCATTGAGCTCATCCAGGCTGCGCAAAGCGCTGTCCAGGAACGACTGCTTGAGTTGCGCGCGCTCGCGGCGCATTTCATCCCTTAAATCCTGGAATTGCCGGGTCTGCGTTCCTCCCCGGGTATAGAGCTCGCATAACGCCCTGGTCCGATCCTGTATCTCCACGCGTCCGCTGTGAATGACCACCGCGCGAGCGCCTATGCGACAGGCAGCATCGATAGTCAGCTTGGTTTGTTTAACGGCGCGTAAGCGTTCTTCGGTATCGAGTGACGCAAGAGAATAATAATCGGGCAGCGCTTCGTGGCGCGGGACCCCTTCCGGAATCGGGCAGAAATTATGCAGACTGCAAACGGAAATAACCTGTCGGGCGACCAGCCGCTCTATCGCGGCAACCATCTCGGATGTCAGATTGAAGCTCAACTCTACAGCGGTGAATCCCAGCTCTTGCAGTTCGCGGATGAGTTGTTCGCCGTCGGTATGCCGGAACGCATTCCAGGAGGTGGAAATCGCACAAGGCATGGTTATCTTCTTTCACGCATCTTCTTTCGCTTCTTCTCGCTGGGCTTCTGATAATGCTTGCGGTCTCTTACTTCCCGCAGAATTCCTTCCTGTTCGATCTGCTTTTTGAACCTGCGCATAGCCGATTCAAACGAGTCTCCTTCTCTGATTTCAACTTTAGGCAAATTAATCACTCCCTTCGGGCCTGTAACCTGCCGTTTATGGCAGGGCATAAAGATAAAGCGGCGGCTATGAACATTCCCCAGCCGCGCATAAATGGAAATAACGGATTTTGCAACAGTTTAGTCTAACACTCTTTCTACCCGGTGTCAAGTCTCTTATGGGGACGTTCCCCAAGGTACCACCCCTGGTCACAGGGGTGGTACCTTGGGGAACGTCCCCTTTAACCAATGCAATCCCGGGTCAATCTGACCTGCAGGGTGCGGTTCTCCAGGTTCCTGCGGCTGCGCAGGCGCACCTTCAGGTACGTGTCGGTATGACCCTCCCAGCATTGCGGGTCTTCTTTAAGGCGGGATTCGAACAAAACCGCAACTGTGCGACCGAGGAATTTCTTCCGGTAAGCTACGCGCAGCTTTTCAGCCGCTGCTTCCAGCCGGCGCATTCTTTCTTTTACCGTCTGCGCGCCGGCCCAAGGCTCTTTCAAGCCGAACGCCGCGGTGCCCGGACGCGGGCTGTAAGGAAAAATATGCACGCCGGAAGGTTTGATCGCGCGAACCAGTTTAAGGGTATTCTGAAAATGCCGTTCTTCTTCCCCGGGAAATCCCACCAGCACATCGGTGGTGATGGCGACACCGGGAACAGCCTTTCTGATCCTGCGGATCAACCGGGCGTAATCGGCGGCAGTATATCTGCGCCGCATCGCTTTGAGGATCTGATCGTCTCCGCTCTGGATAGGAATATGCAGGTGCCGGCACATAACGCGCGAACCCGCCAGCGCCGCGATCAAGCCCGGAGTGACATCCCCGGCTTCGATAGAGCTCAACCTGACGCGTTCCAGGCCGGGAAGCGTTTCCAGCGCGCCGATCAAACTGGCGAGATCCTGCTTCGGCTGTACATCCCGGCCGTACGCGCCCAGACATATCCCGGTGAGCACGATCTCCCGGAAACCATGCGCGACCAATTGCCGCGCTTCGTCGACGATCTCGTCCTGCGACCGGCTGCGCGAGGCTCCCCGGACCAAAGCCACCTTGCAGTAGCTGCAGCGATTATTGCAACCGTCCTGGATCTTGAGAAAAGCCCGGGTGTGCCCTTCGAAAAAGCTGATCCCGGCAGGCGGCGGCCCAATCGCGGCAGCCCGCTTACGGCGCGATGCCGGCAAAAACCGGCGGCAGATATCCGGCAACTCAAGCTTGCGCTCATTTCCCACCACGCAGCGCACCCCGGCCTGCGCCTTGAGCAGCTTCAGATCGAAAGCGGCCATGCATCCGGTCACGATGATCGGAGCTCCGGGATTCTCCCGGTGACTGCGATGGATCCAGTATAACGATTCGCGATCGGCTTTATGGGTAACCGTGCAGGTATTGACGATATAGATATCCGCTTTATCCGCGGCGGAAGCTTCGGTCAGTCCCCGGGCGAGGAACGCTTCCCGGATGCGCTGGGTTTCGTACTGGTTCACCTTGCAGCCGAGGGTGTGGAATTTGACTTTCATCGTTTACACGCCCCTGCCCTGGCCGCGAAACACATACCCCAGCACGCTGGCCGCATAGACCGCGGCGGTCTCCACCCGCAGCACCTGCGTGCCGAAACTTACCGGCTGGAACCCCGCCTGTAAAGCGCGTTCGACCTCTTCAGGAGTGAAATCCCCTTCCGGGCCGATAGCGACGATCACGCTGCGCGAACAGACGCCCCCCTGGCGCAGCGCTTCCTGCAAAAGCACCCGACTTCCGTCGAGCGTCGGGATAAGCTTGAGCTCGAACCCGGCGCTGGCAGCCAGCATTTCGTCGAACGACATTATTTCTTCCACCACCGGGACAATAGTCCTCTGGCTCTGCTTGCTGGCGCTGGCGGCGATCTTCTGCCAGCGAGCCTGGCGCTCAAGTTTCTTGGCAGCGTCAAGTTTAACGATCACCCGGTGCGTGATCAAGGGCATGATACTGTCAACGCCCAGCTGGGTAAGCTTATCGATCATATCGTCCATGCGCGACTGTTTGGGGATAGCGCAGGCTACCGCGATCAACGCCTGATCCTGTGCGCTGCGCGCGCGTTTACTTTTAATCGCGCATACGATCTCCTGCGCGGACACGCTTTTGATCGTCGCAGCATATTCATTCCCCGCGGTATCGCACACCGTCACGGATTTGCCTTCTTTGAGCCGCAACACGTCTTTAATATGGTGCAATTGCTGACGATCCCGGATATGGATCAAACCCTCGCCGATATCGCTGTCCGCGCAAAAAAATCTGTGCATCAGAATGCCCTCCGTATGAAATCGATACCCAGAATGATCATCACCAGCCCGCTGGCCGCGCTCATTACCATCTGCAGTTTGCGGCGCTTATCCTGCCACAGGGCGTTAGCGCGCGCGGAAAGTATCACCGCCAGCAGCAAAGGCGAGATAAATGTGCCCGCGGCAAAAGCCAGCGTATAACCCAGCGTATCCACCCAGGTGCGGGAATACAACCCGATATACGAAAGCAGCGCCCAGAAAGGAGCACAGGGAACCGCCGCGTAGACACAGCCCAGCAGGAACAGATTCGTCGCGTCTCGAGCGCGGATCGGCTCTTTCGCCGCGCCGCGCGCTTTAAAACGCTGCACTGCCATCAGCGCGCCCAGGACGATCAATCCGGCCCCGGCAACGGGATAAACATACCGGCTGACGGCCGATAGCGAATTTCGCGCGGCCAGTTCGCCTAAAAAGAACACTGCCAGGCTCAAAAGACAATACACCCCGCTGCGGGCCAGGCAAAACAGAACATACCCGATAATCCCGGAACGCGTGGTGGTGCGCGCTCCCGCGCAATAACAAACTACCGCCGGGCCGCAACTCAACAGACACGGCCCGCTGGAGAAAAGCACCCCCGTAACGAACATTCCCGCCAGTGTCCTGATCATACCGGCTTACTCTTCCTTCTCCGAGAAGACTTCGGCGGTAAAAACATACAGTTCGGTAGCCGGGTCCTTCCAAGCGTCCGCGGCCAATCCGGCCTTCTGGGCGCACAATTGCGAGAGGAATTGTTCCCTGGTCCAGCCGGTCTCCGTGGCAACCTGGGGAAGGAATACCCCGCTGCTGAATCCTCTCTTCAGGATCACCCCGTGTTTACCCATGACGATATCGTCGGCGGATTTAACTTTCTCCAGAGGCGATAACGCGGAGATCTCGATCTCCACATTTTTAAGTTCCGCCGGCCTTAGAGGAGAAAAACGCGGATCGCCTACAGCCGCTTCGATAGCCATATCTCTGACGGTCAGATACAACGGCTGCCTGCCGACCATCGTGCCGATGCATCCGCGCAGCTCTCCGTGTTCATGCAAGGTGACGAACGCACCCATAGTCTGATTCAATAACGCATCTTTCTCGCTTACCTCCATCGGCTTGCCGTTTTTCAAATACGCTTCGATGGAAGTCCGGGCGATCTGCAGCAATCTCTTTCTCTGTGTTCGGTTGAACATGGCTCCCTCTTGTTTTGGCTGATCGATAACCGAGCTGCTGTACCCGACAGTCCACTCTCCGTCGGCAGTACGGCCGGTTACCTGCGCGGAATTCGTATGATCCAGGACCCGCAGCAGGTTATGCCCCGCATTCTTCGCGGTTAACAGCGTCACATACACCGGTAACCCGCCGCACAACTGCGCTTTTCCTTCGGACAAAGCCTGAAATACGCCCGCCGCGTCCATCTTCTCGAGATAAGACAACGTTACCCGGTCGATACGCTGCGCGTCGGGAATGGAATAACCGTGATACATATCGGAGGAGGCGACAAGCAACACGTCGTTGCGTTTGCCGATAACCTCCGCCAGAGATTCCGCCAGGTACGTGCAGGAAGCCCGGCTGACATCCCCCATGACCAGTGGCACGATCCGGAAATCGTTCAATGTCTTCTGCAAGAAAGGCAGCTGTACCTCGATCGGATGCTGCCGGTCGAACAGTCGCTCATCGGCGAAGATCTCTTTATGCCTGGACATCAACTGCAGCGCGAATTCCTGATCCACGGGAATATCCCCCAGCGGAGTGCGGAAAAGACCCCGCGGATACACCGCTATCCCCTGGAACCCCTCGGTATGGGTTGAGGCCAGGATCACCACGGTTTTATACGACCGGGAAAGAAGCTGCTTGTAGGCCTGCGCGGCTACCTGCCCGGAGAACGGATACCCGGCGTGCGGAACGATGACGGCAAAGATCGGCCCCGGCAAAGACACTGTTTCGGCTTTAGTCAGATACGTCTCGATACTTGCGGACAACTCCACCGGATCGGACGCATAAAAAGTCCCGGCGGCGTCCGGAAATTTAACATGCTCCTGCGTGCCTGCGGCGAACGCGGGCGCCTGCGCAACCAGCATCAGCGCGGCCACCGCTCTCCAGATCTTCATTCCCACACCCCCTCGATCGGTTCATTGCAGAAAGAGCACGCTCCCGCCTTCAGATGCACGGCCGAAACAATATAACCGGCGCGCTCGATCACTTTTTTCCTGCAACGCGGGCAATAGGTATTTTCCGCGGGATGCCCCGGCACATTGCCGATATAAACATACTTCAGACCGCAATCCATGGCGATCTGCCGGGCTCTCTCCAGGGTTTGCACCGGCGTGGGCTGCAATGCGATAAGTTTATACATGGGATGGAAACGGGAGAAGTGCACCGGCGTCTCCGCGCCCAGGTTCTCTTTGATCCATAAACACATCCGGGTAATCTGCGCCGGATCGTCGTTATACCCGGGCAAGACCAGATTGGTGATCTCCAGATGCACTCCCTTACGCCTTAGAACTTTTAAACTTTCCAGCACCGGGGCCAGCCGCCCCTGGCAGGTGCGCTTGTAATAATCCTCGGAGAAACCTTTAAGATCGATATTCGCGGCATCCAGATACCGGGTTAACTGCTCCAGGGGTGAGACCTGGATAAAGCCGTTGGAATGCATCACATTCCTGATCCCCCGGCCTTTGGCCAGAGCGGCGATCTCCAGCATATATTCATAGAATACGGTCGGCTCGGTATACGTATACGCCAGGACATACGCGCCGGAAGCCTGGACTTTATCCACCAGCTCCGACGGCAGAATGGTCTGGCTGACGATCTCCTCGGGCCTGGCCTGGGAAATCTCCCAGTTCTGACAGAATCCGCATTTAAGGTTACAGCCGGCAGTAGCGATGGAAAAAGCGTTTGCGCCGGGCAGGAAATGGAACAGGGGTTTTTTCTCGATGGGATCGATATGCAGGGACACCGGCTGGCCGTAAGAAAGGCTGTACAGGGTACCCGTGCGGTTCTCGCGCACCCCGCAGATCCCGCGCTTTCCGGAAGAAAGTACGCACTCCCACGGACAGAGATGGCACTGCACCTGGTTATTGGAGAGTTTCTCGTAGAAGGAGGCTTCCCGGGCAGGATTCTCCGCTGCGGCAACCGGTACGATCACAGAAGCAAGGCACAGAGCGCATAAAAAAAGCAAACCCGGCAGTTTCTTCATCCTTCTATTATAAACCGCCGGGCAACGCTTTTCAAGCTAAAAGGGAGCTAAAAGGGGACAGGTCCACCCAAAACCCTCCGTCGAGAAAATCGGGCAGATCTGTCCCCTTTGCAAAATGCTGTGTCCCCTTTATGAAACTGCCAGCGCCAGGATCTCTTTCAGTTCAACAGACGTAGAAACAGCGGCCTCTTCTTCCAGCTTGAGGATATCCGCCAGCCACTGGCACACCGCTTCCTTCTGCACGCGGCATTCCTGCTGCGAACAGCAGGCGGCGACATAGGCTTTGATCTCCTGATACGGCATCGGGCCCTGCGCCAGCTTCCGCTGAATGTTAAGCCATTGTTTATCCAGGTCCTGCAAAGAAACCTGCGCGGGCGCGATCAGGGAACCGGCAATCGCTGCCGCTGCAGGCACAGGTTGAGCGTTCAAGGGCAGAGCGCGCAGATCGATACCTCCGAGATCTTCCGGAGCTGCGGTTTGAATGCTCCCTTGCGGCGACTTTCCTCCGTCCTGCCCGCGGCCGGCTTGGTATTCTTCTTTGGCTTTAGCCAGGTCGAAATCCGGATTGGCTTTCGCAATGACGCTTATGGCGTCTTCGATCCATTTCTGTGGCCAGCCGACGTTCTTATCATACGCCTTGAGCAAAGCCGGTATGGCCCGGGCATTCTTCAAAGCACCCAGAGCTTTCGCCGACAACTCCATCAGTTCGTAAGACGGCCCTTGCAGACCGGCGATCCAGACATCGAGCTGACTTTCTTCCAGCAACTGGTAGAGAAGATACTTGATCCTATCATTGGGATGTTTTTCACGAATAAGCAGATCCGACAGCTGTTCTCCGGACAAGGACGCGTTGAAAAGAACCAGGGTTGAAAGCGCCGCATCTCTGACCTTATAATCCTGATCCTTCAGCAACTCATACAGAAGATACACCGCCTGCCGGGCATCCAGCGCTCCCAGCAAAACCGCGGCATATTCGCGCACATACTCATTCTCGTCGTTTACAGCGCGCATCAATCCCGTGATAGCCGGTGCGCCTATTTCCGACAAAGCATTCTTCGCTTCCATACGGATTCCGTACGAATCACCCAGCGCCTGGATCAACGGTTCCACTGCCCGGGCATCCCGGAAACTTCTCACCTGTTCTACTGCAGTCATACGATCTTTATCGTTACCTCTTTGCAGCAGCCGGGAGAACAAATACAGCTTATCGACTTCCACGCTGATCCCCCCGATAGTCATGATCACGATGATCCTGTCGCCGTAACGCGAATAGAGCAGCCATTTCGCAAAGCCTTCTTTCTCGATGGAAATAATTCCCAGGTTTTCTTTCAATTCATCTTTCACCCGGCTGAAAAATTCTTCTTGAGTGCTCGTCCAGTCGAGATGGGCAAAATCAGCAGCAAGCGCCGCGAACCGGCTTTCCAGGTATTCTTTTACGGCGCCGGCCAGCTTCTGCGCCTGAACTTCTTCTCTGGTCTGCCCGCCGTCGAAATCTTCGACCCCGGTATTCACCTTGCCGCCCAGGCTGGAGCTCGATTCGCCGGAGCTCGAACTCGATCCGCCGGAACTGCCGCTGTGCTGCTTCTTATCCGCGTCTTCCTTGACTCTTCCCGGAATATCCACGGCGTAAACATCCCGCATCTCCGGCGTCTTCTCGCTCCCGCCGTCCCCGGACAGTGCAGTGTTATTCTCGTACCCGCGCAGCTCGTCGAGCACATTGTACATGAAGGCCTGGTCGTCGAAACTCAAGATCATGGTCTCCAGGTTCGCCTTGAGCATACTGTCGATACTGCCGGTCATTTCGCCCAGCCAGCGCGGATAATCCTGGTCCGTCGGCTCTACCCGGCGCGTTTCGCCGGTCCAGTACACCCCGTAGCTGATCGTTCCGTTCCGGCGGTCCAGAGAGATCGGGCTGACCTCTTCGATGGTGATCGTGGTCACGTTCATGCTCACTCCGACAGTCAAACCTCCCGGAGAAGTAACCCTGACCGCTCCCAAATCCAGATATTCTTGCAATTCGGCTTCCATTTTCGCCAGGAGATGCTTATTTACCGGTGTTCCCAGACGAAGATCAGACAGTTTCTCGCGCATCTCTTGAATCTTATTGCGGTAATCTTTATCCTCCGGCTGCAGCGACTTACGCGTTATAAAATCCATATAGTGCAGCTCGCCGGTCTGCCTGTCCAAAACATATGCACCGTTGTGAACAGAAATGCTGCGCGCATCCATTATGTAGTCATCATGATGATACAAGTGGATGGTGAACGATTCGGTCCCTGCATAATCCGGGTGGTATTTCTGGAATTCCCCGATAATCTCGGCCAGGTCTTCTTCCTGACCGACCGATAATTCTCCGGACTTCAGATTGCCCGTCTTCAAAGAGATCAGCATCTTGCTCATCTCGTTGTAATACTGCTGATAATACGGCTCTCCGGGCCTAACGCTGCCGGTCCCTGCAATAGTACCATAACGGGTATAACGGATCACCCCGGTTTCCCGGTCAAGAAACAGCATACCCACATCGCCGACCGTAATAACCGTGCTGTTCATGCTCACGGTTATGGGCAGGCCGTTGGAACCCACCGCCTCGATGGAAGTGGTCGGGTCAATCAACGAACCGAAAAATGCGATGATATCGCCGATGATGGGCAGCTTGCCTTCTTCCTGGATCGCGGTATCCGCTGGCGCAAATGCCAGGGCGCCGTCATCCATCGGCTGCGCCGATACGGCAAAGGGCGATTCGCCAAACAGGTACAGCGCTTCTTCCAGGTCCTGCGCGGTCACCCCGTCGTCCTGGCTGTGCTCGAAAAGATTGCCCACGGCCACAGCGCCGGCCAGCACGCCGAGCGCCAGCGCAACCTTCGACGCCCGCGACCATCCGGTCTGCTGCGCCGGAGGTTCCACGTAACCATCTTTCGCCTCCTGCTGGCGCTGGGAAATGACAATGGACCTGGCCAGCTCCACCGCAGTATCATCGTCGATGATCAGGCCGATACCGTTGAACCTGCCGAAGAGCCGGTAATAATACGCCCTGACCATCTGCGCGGTAGCCTGTTTGATCTGCTGCGTGGAAAGCGCGGTTGTCTTCTGCTCTCCGCCGTCGTTGCCGGTAGCCGCATCCTCCTTTGCGCCGCCCCGGGACGCATTCTTCGATTTCGCTTTGAGTTTATCCCTTTCCGTCCATATATGCACCAGCGCATCATCGCTGTCTTCGAGCTGAACGCGGGTAGCGTCCAGAATGGTCTGAAGCCTCTTGATCTCGGTTTCGCGTTTCTCGCCGTTGCCCAGCACCCCGTCGTCGTCAAAAGTAATCTCCCTCAACAATTCTATCGCATTCTCGATATGGCGGATGCGGTCCCTCCAGATCGCCCGCATCCTGTGCACGTCCGCTTCCAGCTTATAGGATGCGTCGATGGACTGTATCAACCCGCCGTCCTGGTCCTGCGCTGCGGCAGCGGGCGCGCCCTGCGCAAGCGCGACGTACTCCCGGAGCACGGTTTGAGCGGCTGTCGCCTTGCCGATGGCTTGCGATATCTTCTCGACGCTTGCCGGATCATCTTCTTCAGATTGCAGCATAGCCTGAAGATTCCCGGTCACCAGCTCGGCATACTTGAGCAGGTCGTTTGCCGACCGGCTGTTGAATTCCTCGAAATCTTCATAGGAAGGATTGAGATGCCGCAGCAGATAGTTCTCCATGCGTTTGCCCATGGGCATCATCTCCATCATGTGCGCCTGCAACACTTGCGCGAAGGCCATTCCGAAATACGGGATCGGGATGTTCTGCGCGCGATCCAGCTTTTCCTGCACCACGCCGATAAGCACCGTATGCGCTTCCACCAGATCAAACCCTGCGCTGATCGCTCCATACTGCTTGGCTTCATCCACAACTCTTTCCACAGGAGCTTCGACTTTTGGGGCCTTCAGATTCTGCTGCGTATCTTGAACTGTTTCCACCGGAACTTCCACTTTTTTCGTTTCCTTATCCTTTATTTCCCGGATAGCACTGGAATAAGTATAATTAATTATCAATGTACCCACTGCCCATCCGGCATATAATGCAACTACCACCAGCGGAACAGCAAAGAATAGACTTTTAGTCAAGGCGAGTATGCCCAGACCGAATAGCGACATTCCGGCGATGGTCGGAATAACCGCATTATCTCTAGCGGGTATCAGCATTTTGAACATCTCGCGGCCCGCATCCGCCACCCTGCCGCCGTCGTTGTCTTTTTCCAGAGATGAGATCGTTCTGTCCAGAAGCGCCGTTTTCTCTTCCGGGGTCATCTGCGCCCAGGGCGACCAGCGTTTCTCCAGATAACTACCCAGGAGGTACGCGAGCCCTAATCCCGAACCGATCTCGATGCCGGCAATGGCCAGAAATGCATAATATGCGTGAACGAAAGGAACGGCTGCGGCGTCAAGGGCTGCGGGAGAAAGCCACCAATCCATGAATACGCGGCCGATAGTCAAAGCCACCCCCATGCCCAGGAGAGTCGACGCCGTCCAGCCTATCTTCTGTTTGGTATTCAGATATGAAGCGCGTATTCCGCCGTCCGGATTTTCGGTTTCTCCCGATTGCAGGCTGGCAGAAACCGGCAGCAGAGAAACTTTGACCGTGAGATCGCCGGTTGCGGTATTTACCACCTGATCCGCGCGGCGCAATTGATCGCTGATCGCCGGATTCAGAGGCACCACCGTGACATTCTTCGGCCCCAAGAGTACGGGAACCGGCTTGATGCCCCCGCTGAAATACCTGCGTATCACCAGTCCCTGGCCGGTGCGAACCGCCACTTCCTTATTATATTCCCCTCTCTCGAATGAATTCTTGTAGGCCTGATAGTAGGTTTGCCTGGACCAGGATTCTGTTGAGGTCAAACCGGTCAGATCTTTACTCTCTCTGGCAGCGGTTTTGTTCTGCTGTTTGAACCACTGGGCCAGGATGAGCGAATAATAAACCTGACGCAGCCCGGCATATTTCTTCGCTGAATTGACCTCGCGGGTCAATTGAGGCAGAATAAGTTCTCGAATCAATTGTGCGGAATACAGATTGAGTTCTTTGAGGCGGGGATCGTTAGAGTTGTAACCCGGCGCGTCCTTGATATAATCCTGCTCCAGCATGACTTTCAAGGTGGCTTTATAAACATAAGCGCTGTCCCGGGATTGGGCCAGAATGATCTCTCCGGGCACGATCCAGGGACGGCTGATGGTAGGAATACTTACATCGGCCTGGCCGAACAGTAATTCGGCTTTAGCGTACAATCTCTCCCAGTATTTCTTACCCAGCAGGGTATCAGGCGAGGTCAGCGCGGCGATATCTTTCTTGAGCTGCAGATCGGCTTCCAGCAGCACTTTGCCCAGGTCGGTTTTTTCCAGCCATGGATCGATGACATTTGCGGGATCGTCCGGACGCAGATTGACCCAGAACATGCTGTTAGGCAAAGCCAGGCCGATCTGAAAGTATTGAAATAAGCTGCGGGTGGTTTCTTCAAGCTGACGGGCGGGGATCTTTTTTGTATCGCCCTGATCGAGCAGAAGATTGAAATTATGCGTGGTCTGGTCAAATGAAAGAGACCTTAAATGAACCGGCCGGAAACGATCAGGCGAGAGATAGCCGTTGAGATAGGCGGGAATGTTGATCTGGGGAGCTACCTGGGCAAAGCCGCTTTGTTCGAAAACAAGGCAAAAGATAACGGTCAGGGAAATTAACTTTCTCACTTTATTCCTCCATCGTATGGTCTCTCCCCCCGTTATCCCCGTTAATAAAATCTTTCCGAAACTTCACTTTTTCCCACAAAAAAAATTCCACGGTACTTAAAGCCGGTTGACTTTAAGATCCGTGGCGATTACGTAAAACATTCCCTGATACCGTAAAATATAGCATATAAAAGCCGGATTTTCAAGGTTACGCGAAAAAAAGAAGGTGCTAAGCCGAAAATCCCCTCAAGGGAAAAACTATCCTTGAGGGGATTTTTTATCTGGTGGAGCTGAGGGGAGTCGAACCCCTGACCCCCTCGTTGCGAACGAGGTGCTCTCCCAACTGAGCTACAGCCCCTGAAAAGTTTTATAACTATCTATAGAGAGAACTTTTCATCCCGGGCCGCGGATGCGACCGGGAGGAATCTGTTAGTTTTCTGGAGCGAAGTTGGGCGCAAGCCCAACTGCGAAGCTCCGTGAGTCTATATCTGGAGCGGAGTCCCGCCGCTATGACTAGGCTATGAGCGGGAAGCTACAGCCCCTGAAAAGTTTTATAACTATCTATAGAGAGAACTTTTCATCCCGGGCCGCGGATGCGACCGGGAAGAATCTATTTTCGTTCAAGACTTCTATTGTATACACATCAGGGTTTTTTGTCTAATGCTTTTTGCGAAAACAAACCCTGCACGAACCCGGCATGCCATGAAATCAATGCCCACAAAACCAGCCGGAAGGTCGCCGCATCGCGCAGATACAGGCCAAGCGCGGCCACGGTCAGCAGAAGCGCGCCGAGCGCCGCAAGCCGATCCCAGAACAACAAAGCTATAAAACCCAACAGCGCGGTCAGGCAAACTGCCGGCAAAAAATGTATGCTGCGGAACGGACCGTAGTGTTTGACTACAACCGCTTGAGCCCAACCGTAACGCCGCATCATCCGCCGAAAAGCCGGCAGCGCCGCGGGACGATGATGGTATACCACTGCCAGAGGATTGAATAACAATAGTAGCCCCCGGCGGCACAAACGATAATCCAGCTCTACATCCTCCCCCGGCCACAAACCTTCCTGAAAGCCGCCGGCGTCGAGAAAAACCTGCCTGCGGTACAGAGAATTGCACGAAGGGTTATGGCGCACCGGATACGCCGCCCGGCCGCGCGCCGGTTTAACGTAATCGGTAATGATCCCGGCCCGGGACATGAAGGCGAATACCTGTTTTTCGAAAAGCGCGGCTTGTTCAGGAACCAGCTGTAACCCGCCGCAAGAGACCGCTTCCGGCTTCTCGCGCAAAGCCTCCACCAGCCGAGTAAGCCAATCCGGGGCCACGATGCAATCCGCGTCGGTAAAAGCCACAAAATCGCCCCTGGCTTGCGCCGCAGCCTGATTGCGCGCCGCCGAAGGCCCGGCGCTTTTCTCGAACGTAATCACCTTGATCCTCTGCGCGTAACCCCGGAGTATCTCCGGCGTGCGATCAGTCGACCCGTCGTCGACAACGATCACCTCGAACGCGGGATACTCCAGCCGCAGCACCGAATCCAGGCAGGGAACCAGCGTTGCCGCGCCGTTCTTGACGGCAATGATGATACTGACCGGATCATTCATGCTGCTTGCGCTCCATAATGACGCTGGGAAAGATCATCGATTTACACTGCAATTTAGGTTGATACTGCTGTTTGAGCGTTTCAAAGAACGCGCGCGCGCCGTCATTATCGTAGAATATGAAGATAAAATAATCCGGCAGGCGCGGCAGGCTCTCCAGCGTTTGCTTGTCGAAAACGATCTTTACGCTCCGGTCGGTATAATAACGGATGAACGGATAGCGATAATAATTGACGCCTATCACGGCATCCGCTGCGCTCGCGCTTTTCAATTCCAGCAGACTTTCTTTGAAAATTTTGAATTGTTCGACCCGCAGCAACCGGTCCGCCGTAACCGGCAGCTCACTCTGGGCAAGGCCGATCAGGCAAATCGCGGCTACGAATGCCCCGCCGATCACCTTAAGAATAGTTGCGCGCTGCACCCGGGCATTGATGTATTCGAACAAAAGGTAGAAAAAACCGGCGAAGCCGATCGAAGCCATGGGAACCAGATGCCGGGTGAGAAACCGGACATAGGTGTGGGCATACGAATGCGAAGGAAAAATCACATACCAGGTTATCCCGCAGATACCGAATATTCCCGCAAGTTTGAATACGTCGCGGATCTTCCGGCGAACAGAAGTATTCAGCCCCTTATATAACAGGTACCCGCAGTAACCGCCCACCGCCAGCAAGGAAAATCCGAACATGAACACCAGGAAGAAATTCCGCAGAATGACCAGCCGGAACCAGTTAAAAAGATTGAAACCCGCCGGGCCATCCAGCGGCAGGGAAACAGAACGATACACGGCCCGCCCCGCGAAATCAGCCAGCGCCGTACCGATGCTGCCGAAATACCAGACATTCTGCAGAAAATGAAGCCCGACCCCGGCGACCGAAGCGCCGGCCAGAATCATCCATTCCCGCGCGGTAACGTTTTTACGGAATTCCTTGAGCGCCCGGCCCAGGATAGCCATGAACAGGGCGAGATAAACAATGTACTCGAATCCGACAAGGGACTGGATAAAAAGCAGTGCCCATAACAGCGCCAGCCACCCTTTCTTCCCCCGGCCCGCCTGCGGCATGCTCACGAATACCAGCAGGATCAACGACCGCAGACAGTCCGAATAAGAAAGCTGCTGCAAAGAATCCATCCCGTAAAGGAAATACGGATTGGTGATGTAGAACAATCCGGCGATCAGAGCAAAGATCACCGATCCGGAAATACGCCGGGTAAAAAAGAACCAGAAGAGCATATTCAGGAAAGCGAAGATCACGGCAAACAGGCGAAACAACGCCAGATTACCCGGCCAGATATGCTGCAACACTCCGTTGGTGATCTCGGGCAGGGGCGGATAATGCGTATACGCCGGTTCCTGCACATCGAATACCGGCAGGAGGCGCGTCTGGATAAAACCCAGTTTTACGAAATTCTGGCCGGCAAGCAGCACATCGGCATCGGCATATTCATCGCCATGATCGAGCTCCGGGTCCTGTAACCGCGCGAACGCCAGAAAGAGAAAAACCAGACTCAACACCATAACCGCGTGCGCACTGCGCATTTTACTCATCGAGCTTTCTCCTTTCATCGAGCTGCTCCGCTTGATCTTCAAACCGTATATCCACCGAGGTGTGGCCGAACGTCTGAAAACGGTTCGTTTTTATTTTTACGTCGCAGGGATTGCAACAGCCGAAATACGAACAAGGGCTGAAGCGGTCCGCGATCAGGAATCCCTCATCCAGCAAAGACCCGACGGGATGAGAGCGTTCATAGACATCATGGTGACAGCGATACACCTGTCCTGCCGGATCTACCAGGAGCTCGCTGGTCCGGCAGGAAACCTGCTTCAGCGGCTTATGGCTGCAGGCGCCGGCATACTTATAGCTTCCGTACAGCTTGCCGTTATATTCGCCCAGAAAATCCTTGAAGCGGAAATCGATCCCCAGAGACAGGCATTCTTTCTGCGCCTGACGGATGTGCTCTTCGTAACGCGGATGCAAAACCGACCAGATGCCCACGCTGAAACCCGCCCGCTGCAACGCCAGCGTCCTTTCGATGGTATCGGGCAGCTTCATCTGCTCGGGATGATAACTGACCCGGATCGAAGCATACGGCGCGTCGCGTTTGATCCGCTGCGGATCGACCCGCTTGATGAACGCGGGAATATCGAACTGCAGGTTGGTAAGCACGTCGATATGCAGGTCGGGTTTGAGGTTATTGATGATAAAAATACAGTCCGGATGCATCGTGGGCTCTCCGCCCTGCAGGGTCACCGGCAGGTCGGGCCTTGACTGTATCCGGTTAAGGGCAGCCACCCAGGCTTTGCCGTCCAGAGGAAACCGTTTTGTAAGATTGCGCTCGAAATTGTTGATGCAGTAACTGCAGCGCAGATTGCAGTCAAAAGTAAGGAATATGCCGATATAGTTATACCGGGCGGGTATGGGAATGGGATTCATGTTTAGGCAAGTAGATATTCACCAGCAATCGCAGATAGGCCCGGATGACGGCCGCAAGAGATCGTAAGGAAATGGCTTTCGATGCCCCGCCCTTCCTGGGGGTGAGCGCATACGGGACCTGCGCGTAGAGACAGCCTTTTCTGGCCAGACGGATCAGGATGTCGGTCTGAAAAAAGAAATTGTTGACCCGGTAGTCAAGAGAGAGCAATCTCTCCCGACGGTATATAACCGTTCCGTTGGTGTATTGAAATGACGTGAAAAAAGTAGCGTTGATTATCCTGGTAAACAGCCACGACGTCAGCCTCCGGCTGAAAGGCCTGACCCCGGCATTGACCACGTACGGGACCACCATATCCACGTGCTCGATCAGGTCGAGGTAACGCAGGATCTGACGGGGATCGATCTCGTTGTCTGCGGGCAACAGAACCACTGCCCGGCCCGCGGCATGCGCCACCCCGTCCCAGAACGAGCCTCCTATGCCGTGAGGAACTTCATGGCGTATCAACCGGACCACTCCGGGATACTCGCGCATCTTCTGTCGAACAAGTTCGCCTGTCCGGTCGGTGCTGCCATCGTCGATCACTATCAGCTCGCCGCGTATACCCAGCTCTTTGAATGCGGTTACCGTGCTCTCCACCACGCCGGAAACGCTCTCCTGCTCATTCAATCCCGGCATAACCACGCTGACCTGGAATTCGCTGGCGCTCATCTGTGCTTGCCCACTCTTTTTTGCCCGCGCATAATCCGGCGGATAGTATCGGTAATGGCGTCAGGACCGGGATAAAAACATTTTTCTAAAACCGGACTGGCCGGCGTAGGCGTATCAGGCAACCCTATCCGATATACCGGAGCTTTCAGGCTGCCGAACACATCCCGGCTGATCCGCGCCGCGATCTCCGCGGTGATCCCGCAGAAAGAATAGCCGAAATCAAGGACCAGCGCTCTGCCGGTTTTCCCCACAGAACGGTTAATGGTAACCATATCCAGAGGCTTGATCGTGCGCACATCGATCACTTCCACATCTATGCCTTCTTTCGCCAGCTCCGCTGCCGCTTGCAAAGCGAGTTTACGCATAAAAGAAACGCAGATCAAAGACAACCGGCTTCCCTTCCTGACCACATGCGCCTTGCCCAGCGGAATCCGGTACGCAGCTGCGGGAACGGCGTCTTTCTCGTCGTATAACCAGCGATGGTCGATAAAAAGGACCGGCGATTGCTCGGCAATGCCGGACAAGAGTAACCCTTTGGCGTCATATGCGCAGGCCGGCATAACCACTTTCAACCCGGGAATATGGGCGAAAATCGCCTGTAACGGCTGGGAATGCTGCGCGGCCGACCCCCAGCCTCCGCCGATTACCGCCCGCACGACCATCGGCAACGGCGTCGCCCCTCCGAACATATACTTCCACTTTGCGGCGTGATTAGCCAGTTGATCCATCGACATCAGCAGAAAATCCGTGCGCATATGTATGAGCACCGGCCGCAAACCCGCCAGGCTGCTGCCGATGGCGATGCCGGTCAGGGTATTCTCGCAGATGGGCGTATCGAACACGCGCCCGGCGCCGAAACGCTGCTGCAAGCCCGCAGTGGTCCCGAATACTCCCGCCGGATCGTCGATCCCTTCGCCGAACAGAAAAACCCGCCTGTCCTGCTCCATTGCCTGGAGCAGACCTTCGCGGATCGCTTCGCGATAAGAAAGCAGACGGCCCCGGCCGCGGGCCCGCGGCTTTTGATTCCGGCCGGACGATGACTGTTCGGGCGCTTTATCCCACATCAGACTATCCTTGCATTACTATACATCGGTACTCTCCGTTTCCGGCCGGGGATACGGACTGTTCCGGGCAAACTCGACTGCCCGCGAGATCTCTTTGTCAACCGATTCCCTGACCGTGTCTATCCATTGCTGGCTGACCATTCCCCGGCTAAGCAGATACCGCTCAAACCGTTTGACCGGGCAGCGCCGGAACCAAAGCGCAACTTCTTCCTGCCGGCGAAACCCTTTTTCCAGGTCCGATTCCACACCCACATGCGTTTTCCAGCGGAACGTCCTGGCTTCGATCAGGCTGGGACCGGCGCCCTTACGGCAACGCTCAATCGCCCCGGCGGCGGCGGTGTACACGGCGACCACGTCATTGCCGTCGATACACGTCCCGGGGATCCTGAAAAACCGGGCGATTTCATGGATACGCGGATTGGTTTGCCTGGCTTTCTGGGGAGAGTTGGTGGCGTAAAAATTATTCTCGCAGACGAACACGACCGGAAGTTTCTTCAGGCTGGCAAAATTCAGGCTTTCATAGAATGTCCCTTCGTCAACCGCTCCATCGCCGAAGAAAACCGCGCTGATGCGACGGTTCTTCTGCAGCACCGAGCCCCAGGCCAGCCCGACGGCAATGGGCAGGCCGCCGGCAACGATAGCGCTGGTACCCGCGATCCCTGCCTGCGGAAAGGACATGTGCATCGACCCGCCTTTGCCCCGCGAACAACCGGTCTGCCTGCCGTACATTTCCGCAAACATGGATTTCAGCGCCGCCCCTTTAGCGATGAGATGCCCGTGGTTGCGATGAGTGCTGACCACGTAATCCTGCCGACGCAGCTGTATGAGCGTGCCCGCGGCAATGGCTTCCTGTCCGGTGGACAAATGCACCGGGCAACGCATCTCCTGCTGGCTGTATAACCGGCAGATACGCTCTTCGAAGCTGCGGATACGCACCATGCTGGTATAGATCTTCCTGGCGAGAGTAACGGGAAAAGGCAATCGGGTCATCTTTTCAGATAAAGTTAACGTGTTCCGGCGGATTTTTCAGGTCCCAGAGATACTGATTTATCTTATCCAGACGGCAGACCGCGCGGCACCTGCGTATATCCCACTCTCCGGACATCAGACGCAGATGACGCCTGCGCCTGTCGCCGTTCCAGATAGCCTTGAATGTCTGCCGGTAGATGTTACCGTAGAGAAACCGCTTATCGCCCAGAAAAGCGCTGCAGCCGTAGATATCGCCGCAGGAATTCACATACGCCCAGAACGGCAGCCCCAGGCAGCGGCTATAGGATTTGGCGACCGAAGAGTCCTCCATGGTCCGGCGGCGAACGATGACCTGGAATGTTTGCGAAGAATAACGTTGCGCCGCAACCGCCAGTTGCGCGTACACCTTCTCCTGCAGCGGCGAATGCATCCGGTTGACGCTCATGGGATGCTGCGAATACGGTTTGACGATCAGATAATCCGCTCCGGCAGCGGCGAGCTTTTTTGCCAGCAGGCCGACTTCATTCATATTCTCCCGGAATAACAGGATCTGACCGCCGATAGCACAGCCGTACTTTTTCTTTTTCCGCAAAGCGCTGGCCGCGCGGATCACCGCGAGCACTCTGGCGAAATCCGTTTCCCGGCAACGGTGCAGCCGGCTATAGGTCCTGGCAACGCCGGCATTGACGCTCACCCGCAACCAGCTCAAGTATGGAAGCGCCTTTTCCAGCAGTGCCGGGGTCAACAGCGCAGCGTTGGTGGTCGCCGCCACATCCAGCCCGCTCTTTTTGGCCGCCGCGATCATCCGCGCGCAATCAGGGTGGAGAAACGGTTCCCCTTCCCCGGCGAACATCACGCTCTTGACCCCCAGACCGGCTATCTCTTTGAGGAACCGCAGCGTGGCCGCGGTTTCCAGCAACGTCGGCTTATACTTCAGATAGTCCAGCGCGCAAAACCGGCAGCGGTGATTACAGGCCCCGCTGGGAGAAATCTCAATATACACCGGATAGGTATCCCCGCGGCGCAGCCATCCGGCAACCCGCTCAACATGATAAAGCAGCTTATGCGAATCGATCCTGAACTTATCCATGTTTGAGGATTCTTTCCACGGCCCGGGCTACCGCATCCGGAGAGATAAAATGCATACACGAGGTCGGCTGGAAACATTCCTGTTTCAGGCAAGGAACACAGCGATACGCGGACTGGGGACACACGATCTCCCCGCGGCCGTACAGATAAACTTCCTGCGAAGACGTGGGTCCGAACAAAGCCACGACTTTCTTTTTTAAAGCTATCCCCAGATGCATACCCAGGCTGTCATTGGTCACGATCAGACGATTTGAGCTGATCCAGTCCATGTACTCATACAAATCGTCGAATCCCGCCTGCCAGCTCACCGCATACGTATCCCGAAGCAACTCTTCCAGCTTCTTCCAGTTTTCTTTCGGCCAGGCCTTGTTGTTCCATTTGTTCCCCACCAGCCAATTCAACCCCACATCGTAGGTGGTCTTAACCCTGGGTTTATAGGAAACGCGGTATTCCTGACCTTCCCACTGACGGCCGATCATCTCCACCAGCGCCTGTTGCCAGAACATCTTGTTCTTCTTTTTCTTGTTCAGGCTCAAGGATAACGCCAGCACTTTTTCCGCGCCGTCATAACTCTGGGCAATGCCGTTATATTCATCGAAACGGAAGCCGTAACGCTTCCAGGCGTTGATGGAATCGGCTAACGCGCATATCCCCGGAACCTTCTCCAGGTTGATCACCACGTCAAAACGTTCCCGCTGCAACTGGAGAACCGTTTCCAGGTTATACACCAGCACGCGTTTGATCAACGGATTACGCTCAAGCAATACCCTGGCCTTATCGTCAACCAGCCAGCTGACTTCGTCGTCTTTGAAAAAATTAAGCAGCACCGTCGTGCGCACCACGTCGCCCAGCGATGTAGTGGTGGAAATCTCCTTGTCCAGCGTTTCGGAATAGCCGAGCTTAATGATCAGTATTTTTGCCATTGGCGGATTCCCTCTTCTTCAGGAACAGCAGGCTCAAGAAAAACGACGAAAACATCGTCTGCAAACCGATGACCAGCAGGGTCATCGCCAGCACCGACTCGCGTATCCGGTACAGCGGCCCGAAATTCTGGGTAAACCACTCCCAGAAAATGAGCAGGTTGATGGCTATGCCGGCGGCGAAGAAAACGAAACCGATAAGCAGCCATTTCTCTAAATTAAAGTGGCGCTGAAGCAGCTGGATGATCCGGTCCTGACGCAACAGCCCCTGCCCCACCGCGAACGTATGGGCGTACAGTCCCATATGCACCAGTTGATAGGAAACAATCGATATCAGACTGGAGAGCACCACCAGATGCACATCCCAGTAATGCCCTAAAAACAACACCGGGCCTTTAAGCAAAATGAAAAGCAATGCCATGCCCGCGAAGAAACCGATCAATCCCGGGATCAGATATAACCAGACCGGACAGTAGATCAGCATGAAACGGATATGCCGCCAGGCGTCCGAGAACGATTTCAGCTTGGATTCTCCCTGACGAGGATAATAATTGATCGGGATCTCATGGATGTCGAGCTGATTGGTAATCGCCGAAACCACCATTTCCGTGGCAAATTCCATGCCCAGCGTATGCAGCTTCATCTTCTGGTAAGCCTGGCGGGTGAACGCCCGCATGCCGCAATGGATATCGGAAAGGCGGGTATGGAAGAACATCCGGGTCATCCAGGAAAGAATGGGATTGCCGATATAACGGTGCGCCCAGGGCATCGCGCCTTTGTGTATCGTGCCTTTGAAACGGGATCCCATCACGAAATCGCGCCCGGCGCGTAAAGCGTCGAGAAAACGGGGGATATCGTTAAAATCATAGGTGTTATCGCTGTCGGCGATGATAATGTACTTCCCGCGCGCCTCGGACAAACCCCGCAGATACGCCGAACCATATCCCGGCACAGGCTCTTCCACTACCCGGGCGCCGGCGGCTTGAGCTATCTGCCGGGAACGGTCCGTGGAGCCGTTATCGGCTACAATGATCTCGCCCGACACGCCGTGCGCGGCAAATACCCTGGCGATCTTGTCTATACAGATGCGAATGCCCTTTTCTTCGTTCAAACAGGGCATCACTACGGAAACGTCGATCTCTGTCATAGCCTGTCAATCCCAGATAATCTCGAACACCCGGATATTCCGGCCGTCTTTCACATGTTCGGCAAAAGGTTTGAAATGCTTCATGCCCGCGGCGTTGAACAGGTACAGGCGGGTAAAGCAGCTGCGCGCCAGTTCCGGATCGAACTCGAATGACGTATACTCATCGGCTTTGCGCATGATGAGGATCGAAGTCGGCGAATCCGGCTGCGCGAACGGTGTTTCCACCAGTTGATTCTCCTCCCAGAGAAAAAGGTTTTTAGGAGTGGCGAACCCGGATTGATAGGCGTTGTAACCGAATACCGCGTTTTCCGAAGGAGTATAGACCAGGCCGTTTTCGAACAACACCAGCCCCTTCTTTACCCGCCCGGGAACCCACGACGTATAAAACCGCAATCGCCGGGAAACCCAGGAATCGCGCTGCTGATCCGACGGCAACAGGCTGAAATCCTGATACAGCGCCTCGGCTTTCTCCGCCGGCATGCCCCACCGGGTCAAACGGCCGATGATCGTCTCCCTGCTCTGCTTATCGAAGTTCTTGACCAGATACACCTTCGAAAAATCCCAGTTGCCGATAAAAGAAATAGGATCGATCTTATCCATCAGTGAATATTCGACCACAAAATAAGCCGGCGGCGGTTTATTAAAAAGATATCCGCTGACCTTTTCGACCGCTTCAGCCGGGAGCGCGCCCGCCAGCAGCTGCCTGGCTTTAGCTTTATCCAGCTCAAGCGCCTGCTCCACCAGCCGGATCGATTCAAAAGGATCGTGCAGATAACTATCCACGATCTCAAACACGCGGTTGCCGCTGTTATTAAGCATGCGCAGTATGCGCAGCGCCTTTTCTTCGGAATCCGACAGAAATACCCTGGCCATCCAGTAAGCCTGCGGAATATTCTGGCTGTGGCCGTCAAAAATAACCCGCCGCCGGGCAACCGATTTGAACCAGTCCCCGTAATCCCACCAGGAGTTGATGATCGCCTCCCGGGGCGTATTCTCTTTGATCGTATTCAGGATATCGTACCAATCGTCATCCATGAGCGGCCGGCAACGCAATCCCGCCATATTCCCCTGATAGATGAGGGATGCCCAGAATACAACGATGACGCCCGCGACAATTGCCGTACCCCGCGCTGCGAACTTCTTTTTCCTGCGAACGGCGCCCAGCAGCTCCTGCGCCCCCCACCCCAGCATGACACCCAGAGGAATGAGCAGGAACATCGTCAGCCTCACCCCTTTGAAAGAAGCCAGCAGCATGACCATAAACCAGGTAAACATCAAGAAAAGCATTTCCCTCTTTAATCCGCTGAACCGCCTGTTGTGCAAAATCAGCACTAACATCGCGATCAGGCTGGGGAGAAAAACCCATAGCCCTCCCACCGATTTGATGATCTCGCGCAGATCCGGACGGCGCAGTTCTCCGACGGTTGAATACACATTCGGCCAGATATTCGCCCGCAAAGGGTCATTAAGCAGCAGGGAATCCTTGAATTGCGTAAACAACTGGCTGAACGGCTGCGGCCCGGAAAAAACCAGTACCCAACCAACGGTAAAAACCGAGAATGCCAGCAACATCAACCCGTGACGGCGCATATCCTCCGTCATATCCTCCTTATACTGCAACTGTTCGGAGAACAGGTCCAGGACGGTATACCCTTCATAAACCAGGATGATCAAACCGATAAACCACCAGTACGGCCACATCCAGGAGAAAATCCCCAGCAGGAATGAAGAAACCGCAGCCCAGAGCCACAGGCTTCGGGAAGAGCCGCTTTCGTACGCCATCAGATAACCGAATACGCACGCCAGCGGTAAGAGAAGCTGCAGGATATCCATATCGAACCATCCCGCGCAGCTTCTGGGCACGAAGATCGGCCCCATGCCCACCACTAAACTGGTAGTGATAGCGGCAAGCGTGCCGTAAAAACGCCGGCACAACCAGAATAAGACCAGGATGAAAACGGTAATGAAAACCAGCGGCAGGTAGAAAAGAAAAGTAGTCAACGGCAGATGCACCGCGAATGAAGCGAGACGAAAAAGGAAAGCGGAAAGATAAAAAACGCAGGTGGTCCATCCGATATCCGACCCCCAGGGGGCAGTCATCAGCATATCCTGCTGTTTGCCGCCGACGACCCGGTCGCCGGGATGGCCGAGACGGTACACATTCTCCACATAACGCGCCCAGTGCCAGCAATCCAGTTCCATCAGGTACGTCTGGCCGGTTTTATCCTGCACGGAATCGCGCAGTTGCTGGTATTTTTCCCGTACCCGCTGTTGAAATTCCTTTGCGTTGGTTTTATGGTATTGTTTTACCATTTCACCGAATACGGTCCGGCGCGAGGCTTCCGACAGCGCGGGGAACTCTTTTCTTACTGCGGCCGAAGCATTACGGTAGATTTCTTCTTCCGCCTGTTCTTTGGCGAGAGTGGCATACTGCGGAAAATTAACGGGATAGGAGCGAACGGCGAGATTAAACCCCAGAACTGCCCCCAGGCTGATCCAGAAAGCGTATTTCCTGACCCGGGGAACGTACTGTTTTACCCGCGCGAGCCGTTTTCCGGCCCAGAGGATGTATTTTTTCATAGGTGAATTATACCATAACCGCACGAGAATACAAACGTGATTTTAATTGATTGATACTGAAGGCAGGTAAATACGGGTTTGCATGGAAACCCCGGGATTATCCGGCGTACCGCAATGTTTGGAACTGGAGTCCGGGATAGAAGCGTCCCAGCAGGCGGTCAGATTCACTTCCACGATATTGTTTGCCGGAACGCTTACCGTGAAATCCCGGATCTGCGCGCCCAGCTTTTCTCCGTGGCCGGCGGCGGCGCCGTTGAAATCGGGATAATAAAAAACTTCATGCGTGGACCGCCGGAACATATAGGCAACGGTAAGATCGTCGGCGTCGCGGATCGCGTTCTGGTTGCTGTCGATAACGGCGCGGATCGAGGTATCGAAAGGCGGTTGCGCAGTGCCATCCACCGGGGGCTCGTTGACCGTGCCGATCCCCTGGCCGATATTCTTGGTCATGTGTTCCAGCAGGTAGGTCGCCTGATTGACCACTTTGACCTTGCGGTCCGAAGCGACAAAATGATAGCGGCAAAACAATTCTATACCGGACAGACCCAGCACGATAAGACCGAGCAGCACCACGCCGATCAGGAGTTCCACCAGAGTAACCGCTTTAGACCGATCAGAAATCAGATTCATTCCAGGTCACGTTAACCACTACTCTTCGTAAAGTAGTCGGCGTCCCATCCGGGGTGTTGATTGCCGACGATTCATACTTGCCGTTATACACGATAGAATCCACCGTCAAGGGTGCGGGATTGACGCAGTTGTTGTTATTGCTGACGCAATTCGTCCCCCAGGTGTCCTGCCTGACGTCCAGCGGCCCGGGTTGTTCGAAAAAATGCTTTCCCAGTTCCGCGCTGACCACCCGTGAACGACTGTGAAAAATGAATTTTTTGCCGATGACGAACACGTTCAGGAATGCGGCCATGACCAGCGCCAGGATGAATAAAGCCACAAGAATTTCGATGATCGTAACCCCGCGGCTGCCGGTTCTATGCATAACGTACCCTCTATTGCTTTACAGGTTCTTCAAGGCTCTCATTCACAAAATACGTTCGATTCAGGCGCTTGTCGGCGCGAACCGCGGTAGCGCGAAAAGTATCCTTGGTGGGAGCATCCACCGCATACTGCCATTTCCGGTTCACCGCAGGCAGCAGCAGCTTGAGCTTATCGTTCAGGTCGGTTTCGGTAGCGGCAGACACATAACTACCGGTTTCCATGCGGTACATTCGTTCGGCCGCGGCAATCAGCTTGAGGTTGGCAATGGCCTCCTTATTCAAAGCTGATTCCCGCGGACCGATGAATTGGTTGATAGAGATCGTCGCCAGGATCCCGATGATGATCAGCACAACGAGAAGCTCGATCAGGGTAAATCCTTTACGCCGCGTTGTCAACATCGTATCCGGCTGATACATTAATACGTACCGTCAGGAGAATACCAGGTATCGTTGCCCGTCGCGAAATCAGTAGTCAAATGAAGCTCAAAAGCCTTGGTGGAACCGGGCTTTTTACCGGTATTGACCGCGCAACGCCTCGCAACGAACTTACACGAAGTCTGGTCGCAGTCTTCGACTGCATATGCGAAAAAATTGGACAACTCGCAGTCGGTGATCTTCGGACCGGGAATACCGCCGGTCTGTCCGATAGTCAAATCACGACCGTCATCCTTCTGACAATCCTGGGCGTCCTCGGTTTCCAGGTAAATAGCCGCGCATAACCCGCGCAAATGGCCCAGGAACTGTTTGGCTTCCGAACCGCGGGATTTCTCCACTGCGGTCTGATACTGGATAATACCCACCGTGGCGAGTATACCGATGATAATGATAACGATCATCAGTTCGATAAGCGTAAACCCCTTTTTCATCTGTGACTCCTTTCTTAGTAGATACCCTTGGTCGTCCAGGTATTTTTGTTGGTCTTGTAATCCACCGTAAGGCTGATCGATCCCGCGCGGGTCGCGTCCGGTTTCCGGCCGCCTTTCCGGCAGCGGGAAGCTATAAAGCTGATTACCCCGTTTTCCTCATCGTCCAGAAAAACGCTATAGTTGAAATAATTGCTGGGCAGACATTCCGAAGGATAGGATATTTCGCTTTGATCCAGCGTCCAGTTGCCTACGTGCAAGGTTTTATCGTCACAGTTACTCACCGAGCCGTCGCGGTCGTAAATCCCGGCGCACATCTTGCGAAAATACCCCAGCGCCTCTCTGGCTTCGGTGCCGCGCGAACGTTCAATAATGAATTGATAGGCTACAAAAGCCAGGACCACCAGAATGGCAATCACGATCAACACTACCAGTAGTTCAATGAGCGTAAATCCTTTTCTCAAGCTTCCTCCTTTCTCAAAGTGTCACTTGAAGTTACAGTAATAGTATACCTCAAAGTAACCCCTGGTGTCAAGGCGCTCGTCACTACGAGCCGATCTTGGTCATCTGGAAGATGGGCAGGAACATGCCGACCACCATCAAACCGATGATTACGCCCATAAAAATGAGCATCATCGGCTCAAACAAGGTCAATACGCGCTCCAGAAAAGTCTCCACGTACTCCTGGTAGAAGACGTTGATACGTTTGAACATCTGGGAAAGTTCGCCGATCTCCTCGCCGATACTGACCATCTGCACCACCATCGGCTCGAAGAACCCGCTCTGCTCCATAGGTTTGCTCAAGGTCTTGCCGGAGCGCACGTCCTCTTTGACTTTGTGCACGATCTCCGACATGATAATGCTGCCCACGCTCTGTTCGGCGATCTCCAGCGAATACAGGATGGGAACGCCGCTTTCCACCAGAGTGGACATCTCCGAGGAAAAACGCTCTACCGCCAGCGCGCGGAAGAATTCGCCGAAAAGCGGCACTTTATACAGGAGCGTTTCCCACTGGCGCCGGCCTTCCTTGGTGCTGATATAGCTTTTGAACATAAAGCCGAACACGATCAGGGCGATAATGATAAACAGCAAGTTCGCCCGGATAAAATCGCTGACCGCCATCAGGATGATTGTCGGGCGGGGTAATTCGACATTGAACCCTTTGAACACTTCGGCAAAGGTGGGAACGATCTTGATGGTCAAGAAGAGCAACGCGCCCAGGGAACCGAAAAGCAGAATCGCCGGGTAAATAAGGCTGGAAATGAGTTTGCGTTTGAATTCGGCATTACGTTCCAGATAATTGGCCAGGCGGTCCAGAACCACTGCCAGGTTTCCGGAAGCCTCGCCGCTCTCCACCAGGTTGACCCACAGTTCGGAAAAAACATCTTTGTGCCGGGCCAGGGTCTCGTGAAAGCTCAAGCCTCCCTCCATGTCTTTCTGGAGGTTCTTGATGATGGTATAAAGCCTCTGACTGCCGACCTGTTTGCCGATCGTCTCCAGGCTGGCCAGAATGGTGACGCCGGATCCCAGCAAAGTGGCGAGCTGACGGCAGAATAAAACCAGGTCCGTGCTGCTGATACCGAAATGACGATGCCTGAACTTGGTACCGGGGGCGATCCCGGCGGTATCCGAGGTGAACCGGCCCTGGTCGGACTTGCCCGCGGCGCTGACTTCCACGACCGTCAACTCCATTCCCTGAAGACGGCTGATCAGATCTTCTTCATTAACCGCTTCTTCGTTGCCGGCAACGCGCTTCCCCGTTACATCCCGCGCTACGTAAAAAAAGCGAGCCATGGTTTAAACTCCTATAGTGACTGAAAGCGCTTCCTCGAATGAAGTCATTCCCGCTTCCACTTTCTTCAGGGCGGATTCATACAGAGACTGCATCGCGCCCGTTTCAATCGCGGTCTTACGGATCTTCTGGAACGGCGCGCGCTGCGTGATGAGATCGCGGATCTCGGCGTCGACCATCATCACTTCGGAAACGCAGGTCCTGCCGCGGTAGCCGATCTGATTGCATTTGGGGCATCCCTTGGGACGAAAGAGCAATTCCGCTTTGATCTTGGTGCCTTTAAGTTCATCGGCGGAAGGCTCGTACGCTTCTTTGCAGTCCGGGCAGAGACGGCGCAGGAGCCTTTGCGCGATCACGCATAATAAAGACGGAGAGATCAAATACGGTTCGATACCGATGTCGATCAGGCGGGTGATCGCCGATGGAGCGTCATTGGTATGCAGCGTGCTCAAAACAAGATGGCCGGTCAACGCCGAACGAACGCAAATCTCCGCTGTTTCCAGATCTCTTACCTCGCCGACCAGCATCACGTCCGGATCCTGGCGCAGGAAGCTGCGCAACGCCGTGGCAAAAGTCAGACCGATATCCGGTTTGATCTGCACCTGGTTAACGCCGTCCAGCTTGAATTCGACCGGGTCTTCGACCGTAACGATATTGCGCTCCGGGCTCTTGATCTCGTTGAGCATGGCGTAAAGAGACGTGGATTTACCGCTGCCGGTAGGACCGGTCACCAGGACCATGCCGTACGGCATCATAATGCATTTGCGGATCAGCTCCAGCTGCCCGGCGTCAAATCCCATCTGGCTCAAAGACAAAAGCGAGGAACCTTTATCCAGGATCCTCAAAACGCATTTCTCGCCGTGAATAGTCGGGATAGTCGATACGCGCAAGTCGATAACGCGATCCTCGATCTTAACCATGATCGCCCCGTCCTGGGGCAGGCGCTTCTCGGCTATATCCAGCTTGGCCAGGATCTTGACGCGGGAGACGATCGCCAGCTGCAAATGTTTTGCGGGAGGCGGTATCTCATACAGCTTGCCGTCGATACGGTACCGCAGGCAAATCCTGTCTTTGAACGGCTCGACATGGATATCCGAAGCGCGCTCCGCGATGGCCTGCCGGATGATCAGATCCACCAGTTTTACCACCGGAGCTTCTTCGGCGCGCGCTACCAGCTTATCCAGGCTCAACTCTTCTTCCCGGGCCTCGACAGCAAGTTCGCTTTCCGCTTCGTAGGAAGCGTTGACCGCTGTTTTCAACATGCTCGACTTACCGTAAAACTCGTCTATGGCTTTGAGAATGTCGGACTTGGTGGCGATCACCCGGTTGATCTCGCAGCCGGTCAGTTTTCTAAGGTTATCGATCAGTATCAGATCCAGCGGATCCGACATGGCTACCGTGAGAGACTTCAGGGTATGCGAGATAGGCAGGACATAATTCTTGACCGCGAACTCCTGCGGGATGAACTTCTCCAGGTTCTGTTCGGCGGCAGGTTTGAGCATGCCGGTGCCCAGAGGGAAAAAAGGGATATCCAGCTGCTTTCCCACTACCCGGACAATCTGCTCTTCGCTGACCAGGCCGAGCTTGATGATCACTTCTCCCAGCCGGCCGCCTTCTTTACGTTGAACGCTGATCGCCTTTTCCAGATCGTTATCTTTGATCAACCCTTCCTTGATCAGCAGTTCACCGAGTTTAAAATATTTATCTTTGCTCATGGCGTCCGTGTATTTTGATTACACCCACTTCCCCGCGCTCGGCAGGTCCGTGGGTGTAAGCACGCAACAATGGATTGTTCTTAAACGCACTTATTCCAGGTTGTTCAGCGCGGTATTCACTGCCTCATGCCGGGTAAAAAGCGTGACTTTATCGCCGCCCTGGGCCTGGCTCACCCGGTTGCCGGGAGCTCTACGTTTGTTGAATGTCGTTTTGACAGGCATCGCCGGTTCGTCTTTCAGGATATGCGGGGTGATGAAAACCAGCAGTTCCCGGTCCTTGTTCATGGGAATCTGCTTGTGACGGAACAACATACCCAGGATCGGAATGTCGCTGAAGATCGGCACCTTGGTGGACACCTTCTGTTTGTCCTGATGGATCAGACCGCCCATGATCACTGTTTCTCCGTCGCGGACCTTGATCACGGATTTAGTGCTGCGCACTTCCGGGTCAAGGGCTAACGAACCATCCGTGACGTTGGGGCTCTGCAGGGCCGAGCTGGTCTTGGGGAAGACCACCATGGTGATCTCGCCGGTATCGGTATTGATCATCGGCGTTACCCGCAAAAAGACGCCGATACCTTCCGGGGTCAACTCCAGAGACGTGGCGCGCTCATAAACATCTTCGGTGTGGCCGGAAGAATCCGTATCCTGCACCCAGACCACTCTCTTGGTAACCACTTCATCCTTGGTCACGCTGATTTCCGCGGTCTCATTGTTCAACGCCAGTATCCTCGGCCGGGCCAGGAATTTAGTATCGGTTTTGGTTTTGAGAAAATCGAAAAGCATGGTATACGGATTCGAGCTGTCCGACCAGGCCATCGAACCGATCTGATTGGGATCGGTCCCGCCGAGATTACGGGTAAAGGGGAAATTGGTCCCTTTCGTACCCCAGATCATGGTCAGGTTAAAAGGCGACTGCCCGAACTTGAGCCCGAGGTTATCAACGATATCCTTGCTCACATCCAGCATCTCGATTTCCAGCATTACCTGCGGCTGCCGGATATCCAGGCTGGCGATTACCTGCCGGATCATCGGGAAACGGCTGGCAATATCGGTGACGATCAGACTGTTGGTTTTGTTATCTTCGCTGACCTTTCCCTGTTTGCTCAATATCTGTTGTATGGTTTTGGTAATATCCGAAATCTTGGCGATGGTATTGTCGATCTCGTTGTTCTTGCTGCTGCTGCTGCCGCCGCCGGACTGCGAACCGCCGAACAAACCGACCCGCTGCTGTTCCATGTTGGAAGTGGACACGCTGCGGTATTTCAACTGGAAGACGCGGGTGATCAATTCCGATTCATCCTCTTTGCCGCGGACGATGAACATATTGGCTTCTTCATCGAATTCGTAAATGAGTTTATTGGTCTCGAAAAGCTTGTCCATCGCCTGTTTGATCGGGACTTTGTCCAGATACAGGGTGACCTTTTTGTCCTGTATGGATTCGGAAGCGATGAAATTCAGGCCGGACTGAACCGAAAATATCTTCAAAACGTCCTTCAAGAAAGCATCCTGGAGGTCGATGGAGATCGCCTGCTCGGGAGCCAGCAGATCCTGTATCGCCTGTAGAGACATGGGCGCTGCTGCGGGCGCTGGAGCCGGCGCGGTTGCCGGAGCGGCCGCTTTGGCTGCCGGCGCCGCCTGCGCAGGAGCGGATTTCATTTCCTGCTGGGCATAACCGGGCGTCGGAGCGGCAAGCGCGCAGACGATGATTACCACCACACTTTGAGCATAGAGATTCATCGATAGCCTCCTTTGGACATGCACCGTCATTTTCTCGTTCTGTATTTGGACGTTTTTGTTTTCTGGCTCGCCGGATCAAGAGCCGGAGCCATGACCCCGAATTGACGATTCTTAAAAGAGAAAACTATGCCGTCTCTCCTGATTTCGACTACCACGGCGTCGCTGACCGTGTCGCCGACCCTGACGACTTTATTATTGACAATGGCCTGCGGATATCTGCCGCCCCAGGAAATGCCCTGTATCGTCATAGACGGCGGCTTAAAATCCTCCTGTTTGGTCAACTGCTGCGTCGAAAGCATCGGCTCTTTTTTCTTGACGTACGGTTCAAACGGATCGCGCAGCTTCTCGGCGGAATATTTCACGCCGACGGGCAACGCGATCCCCGCCGGCTTATCTTCCGCGGCGTTCACCGCCTCCGGAGGCAGCAAGAAACAGGAAATCAAAAGTACCCACGCGCCAGTTCCGATTACCATCGCAGCATTCAGTCGAGTTCGTCTCTTCACAGCTTAATCCTCTTTCATCATGATGGTGCTGATTTCCATAGTGATTTCAAGACGGAATTTGTTGCCTTCATCCTTATATATCGGGCGGAAGCCCATTCTATCCACCGTATACATATCGGGCGACTGCTCCAGCAAGCTGATGAATTTCCCGTTCGCGTGGTAATTTTCCGCGCTCACCACCACGTCGAAAGCATAACGGATGAACGGTTTATTCGGATCCTGCGGAGCCTTGGATTCGGTTTTCGGCTTCAGCGAAGTGATCGTCACCCCCGCCTGCTTGGCAATACCGTTAAGCTTATCCACTATTTTCTGCGGGTCCTTGACGTTAATAACCTTGCGCAGTTCCTTGGCCTTCTTCTCCAGACCTCCTAACTCGGCAAGGATCTGATTGGTCTTCTGCGCAGTCTCGATATCAACGCGCAGCGCGGCGATCTCTTCCTGCTTCTTCTGATACACGATAACCGCCACAACGATCAACACGCCCAGGACTACCAGGTTGATGATATTCTTCTGTATCCAGCTCACGATCTTGGTCTGATCAATCATAGGTTATCTCTTTAGTGTCTTGCAGAGTATGGAAAAACCGGTCACCGATTTATCTTCCACCTTCTCCTTATTCACGTTCTCCATCACGAATTCCTTGAAATCTTTCTTGAACTGATCGCTGTCGCGCAGATTCTGCACGAACTTGTTGATCGTCTCGATTTCCTTGTTGCTATCGTCCAGGAACGCCAATCCCTGAAGAACCAGCGTAATGTTGTCTTTCTCCTGCTTGTAACGCAGATCCTTCAACCATACCCCTTCAGGGATAAGCCGCGGGATGCCGTCCAGTTGTCCGGTGATCAATAAGCGCTTCTTTATCACCGCGTCGACTTCTTTCACCAGCGTACTGAACTGCTGGCGCTTTGCCGTAGCGGCCTCGAGCGTAATCTCGACGTTGGGATTGAAAGACCCCACGCGCGGACGGTTGGCAATTTCGTCGTCGAGCTGCTGCTTGACCGGATTTTTCTGGAACGTGCCCAGACCGAAAGCGACCAGACACGACAGGATGCCGAATATCAGGAACCGGGGATCGAATTTTATTTCCGCAGGGTACACGAAACTCGGCGCCATGGAGGGACCGGCGACTTTGCTGGGAATGGATAACAGGTCGACCTTGGTCTTAACCGGCACAATCTTGTTTAAAGCGCCGCTGTAAGCCTTAGCCAGGCTCAAAGAGAAAGAACCCGGCTTGTCCATGAACGTTTTGGAGTCTATATACCGCGAAGCCAGACCTCTTTCCTTGCTGAAAATTTCCAGGTCGGCTTTAATTTCAGGAGGACAGATAAAAATGAATTTCTTGAGGTTTTTCGTGGGGAATTTACGCAGGTAGAAATCCATCGAGAGGCGCAACTCGATCTTCAGCTTTTCCTGACGCTCTCCCATTTCCAGCTTTTCCGCTTTGATCATGCCCTGCTCCGGCATGGTACCGGTAAGGATGATATCGCGGTTAAACAGCGGGAAGCCGTCTTCCATCACGATAAAATTGACTTCATCTTCCTCCAGAGGATCGGCATTCACCACTGCCACGGTTTCTTTTTCCTTGACCATGGCCAGTTGCAGCATCCGGAGCATGCTGAAACCCGAATACTCCACCGATTCCGCTTTCAATCCCAGCTGCGTCAGCAAACCGTTGTATTTTTCCAAAACATCTTTTTTGATACCCACGAAAAGAATGAGGTTCTTCTTGTTCGACCGGTCAAAGATAGCGCGGTAATCCGCGACCAGTTCTTCCAGTTTGAAAGGAATATACTTTTTGACTTCGTATTTAACGGCGTTATTAAGCTCTTTGGCCGGCAAGGGATTCATATGGAAAGACCGGATAATCAGATCCTTGCCGGGCACGACCAGGAATGCGGACTTCGCTTCGATCAGATGGCGCTTCATGCCATCCTTGATCAATGCCTGTAATGCGTTGAGATCCGGAGCCTTGAGCTCAATGTCAACGGCATCTGGTTTGGGCAAAGGAATGGCGAAACTGTTCACGATCTTCTTTGCGTCGCATTCGACCAGCGTAACCTGCGTTGGGCCTAAATAAATACCAAGAACTTTCATTGCCTGTCTCCGGATTTAGGCATTCGCCTTCTGCTCTTCAACCAAGCATCGATCTCTCTTCTGTCAAATCTCCAGACGCCGCCGACTTTAATACCGGCAATCTTACCCTGATACAGCCAGTTATAAATAGTCTGTTTCTGTATTCTTAGGTAGTCTGCCAACTCTTCAATATTGATTAATCTCGACATAATATTCTATGTTTAGCGTATCCAGGTCTAACTGTTTTCAATTTAAACATAAAATCTTATTATTGTCAAGAAAAATTTGTGTTTTTTTATAATCACGATATAAATTCTATGTTTTTATACTAATCGCTATAATTATCTACATTAAACTTACTCGGCTTTACTTATACTTCCGCATACTACTATATCCATACTTCAGCTTACTGCCGCCCGTTTGTAAGTAATGAACTTGTTACCGCACAGACGCCAACCGGGAATGACGAATACAGTTATTGTATCGGCAGGAATTCGAGGGATTTGAGCAATTTTTCGGGAAAGGGATTACTGCTTGTCGGAATAGGTATAATCTACGGTAATATTGATGGTGCGGGTGTTCTGAATGCCGGAGTTTGCAGCGCCGACCGCGATCTTGACCAATTTAATGGTATGTGGTAACAGCGGATCGATCAGCGTGGTAGCGTCGCTGCAATGGGCAGCGCCGGATTCCCGGCAGATAAACCGTTCGAAAGGCGTCGCAGCCGACCAGTTCGGATCCTGCTGACTAAGCCGGTCGATCGCATAATACATCCCGGCTTTGGCCGCATAGAGCGCCTGTATCCGGCTCAATTGATGGTGGCTGAAGCGGCTCTGGCTGACCACAAAGGTCATGAACATGCCACCCAGAAACACTACGATAAGAAGCACTCCCAGCACCAGATAAATGGCAATGCCTTTTTTATCAAGCTTCAACCGGCCGTCAACCATTCTTGCGTAAAGAAACTTTGTAGTCGCCGTTACTTTCCTGCAGAATAACGTGCCCCTCGCGGGCAAGCCAGCCCAGGCTCATCAGAATATTATCTCTGGACCGATCAATGCCTTTGGTAAGTTCAGACACGTTGACCCCGCCGTGCTGATCCAGGTAATGCCATATTTCTCCCGCAACGATACCGATTTGAGTAATCATGCGACCTCCTTTGATGTATTCTATGGGCAAAGGGTATTACTGTCAATCATTTTCTGTTGTAACTTCCGCAACGGGGACACAGGGAGATAGCCTCGTCTTTGGTATTTATATACGAGTAAGTGCAGACTGCGCAAAACCAGATGAAGCGCGGGTTCAGGAACATCTCTTTCTTCTGCTGCTGTCTGGCCAGGCACCAGATACCGAAGAGACAGATAAGCGCGCCGCCCGAGAATAAAGCGAGCGCATAAACAAAATCGATGGTAATCATCTTATTCCGCGGTAGAGAGATCGATCTTTACCGGATGCCATCGGTTCGTCTGGAACCCGCCTTTCTGTATAAACAGATAATGGCTGATATACCGCAGGCTCAAAAGATCGGCTTCGATATTGCCCGAGGATACCTTTCTTTTGATCTCGATGGCATTGCGGTTGAGCGTCTCGTGAATCTTGAACTGCAGCTCTATATGAACGTCCTGCCGGTCCTTGAAATATAATTGCAGTTGATACGGCAACAGCGGATGGAATAATAATACCGGCTCTCTCTGCTGCGGCAACGTGTTGAAAACCGGCGCGCGTTCAAGAAACAGTTTTTTCTCCGCCTGAAGCTCTTCGGCAACCGGTTTATAATAATACTCCCGCCGGACAAATCCCTCCCTGCTGCGGGCCAACGCGGCCATATCCGCGGGGTGCGCCTGCAGAGCGCGTCCGGCCGCGATAACTGCGCTCTGCGGCTGAAGCGCCGGTTTGACGGCTAACAACCCGCAATAAACCAGCGGCGCCAGCGCCGGCTGAAGCCCTTCCCGGAGCTGCCCGCCGGGGAAAGAAAAAATAAACAACCCCAGCGCAACGCAATGGCCCAGAATAGCCGCCACTAACGATTTCCTGGGTAAGGCAACGGTTATCATGGTTCGGTCACCAGGCTTACGCCGGTAATCCCGGCTTTACGACAGATATCCCAGACGCGCGCGATTATCTCCAGCGGCGTTTTTTTATGCGCCTGGATCAAAACGGCGGGATCACGCGGGCCGACCAGTTTCAAAAAACGGGATAGATCGCTTAACGATATCCGGTCGTTGGCATAATAGAGCTGCGCGTCGGCAGACAACGTCAAGCGGATATGGTCGCGACGCAGAACATCGCTGGTCAACAGAGACGGCAGCCGTACCGGAACGCCTCCGGGCTGCGCGAAAAGACCGCACTGCACCGCGGAAAAGAAGAACAATAAACACAGCAGATTGATCAGCGGGATAAAGGTGATGGAGGCGATCGAATAGTCGTAACTGATGCGGCGCTTGAATCTCATGTCAGCCTCTCCTGCTTACTCCGAAAGGAAGTTAACCAGTTCCGTACTGGCCTTCTCCATATCGAGGATGACGCCGTTGACCTGGCCGACAAGATAGTTATAGGCCACAAAAACCGGAATAGCCACCAGCAGCCCGGCGATGGACGTCAACAGCGCTTCCCAGAGACCGGCGCTGACCGCGGCTACGGTGATAGCCTGCGTTGCCTGGGCCCGGGCGGCAAACGCCTGGAAATACCTGGCCAGACCCGCCAGCGTGCCCAGAAACCCCAGCAGCGGACAGATATGGGCAATGACCGCCAGAGCGGGCAGATGCTGTTCCAGCTTGGGTATTTCATATAAGGAGGCGTCTTCGATCGCCTCCTTGATCTGCACGCGGGAACGGTCGTATTTGAGTATACCGGCCTTGAGTATCGCGCTGACCGGATGCCTGGCAGTGTCGCAGAGTTGCAACGCTTCCTTGATCTGATGATGTTTGATCTTTCCCAGCAGCTCGCTCAAAAAATTCCGGATATCCATGCGGATAGCGCGTAAATAAACCATCTTTTCCAGCACGATGGCGCAGGCAAAGATCGAACACAGCAGGATCGGCCACATCATCGGGCCGCCGCTGATAAAAAGCTGCCAGGCGCTGTATACCGTTGTGGTCATCTTTCCCCCCGATTATTTCTGTTGAGCCATTGCTTCCAGCCGCTCCCGGGCAATCTGCGATTCCGGGACTTTCATATCGATGATTTTCTGATAAGCCTTCTTTGCCTCGGGCCAGTTTTCCTCATTCTCATACATCTGGGCGATGCGCAGGAGGGCTTTGACTTCCAGCGCCTTGTTGCCGGAATACAGATACAGGACCTTCAGGTATTCTTCAACCGCTTCTTTACTCTTGCCCTCGGTCTGAAAAATCTCGGCTATCTTGAACTGGATATCCGCCATCTGCCGCAGCGGTACCGATTCCATGCTCCTGCGATACTGTTCCAGCGCCCGGGCAAAATCATTTTTCCGGTAATAGATATCACCGATTTTGGGATAGATCAAATGCGCCAGATGAGGATATTCTTTGAGTTTTTCTTCATACCGCTGGATGGCATTATCCAGTTCGCCTTTCTTGACGAAGATATCGGCGATGGCAACGGCCGCCTGCCCGGCAAGATCGGATTTACGCAGGTCGATGACTTTCTGGAAATAGTCCATCGCCTCCGGATATTTCTCCTCCTGGGCGTAGATCGAGCCCAGCGCGTAATACGCGTCCGCCACCAGGCTCGATTGCGGAAAATCCTGGATCAGCGATGAAAAATACCGCAACGCCAGGTTCAGATCGTCATGGCGGTAATAATAATCGCCCAGCCACCACATGATCTCCACGGTCAGGCTGGAATCGGGATATTTCGCGCGCAGGGCATTGAACCGCGCCAGCGCTTCTTTCTCATTTCCCAGCTGGTAGAAACAATCGGCAATCTCGTACTCCGCTTTCTGGACCAGCTCGGCGTCCTTGCCGTAGAGACGCGTGATATCCTTGAAGATCTCGATCGACTCTTCGTATTTCCCCAGGTTGTAGAGACTGCTGCCTAACAGGTACATCGCCTGGGCGGCCAGATTGCTGTCCTTGAATTCAGCGCTGAATTTCTCGAAAATATCCTTGCTGGCGGCATAGTCCTGTTTCTGGAAATACGCCAGGCCCAAAGCATAGGTAGCGTCATCCACCAGTTTGGACGAGGGGAATTGTTGCTTGAGATTGGAAAAGCTGACGATCGCGCCTTCGTAATTGGAAAGCTTGAGCTGGGTAACGCCCAGTTGATACTGGACATAATCGGTATAGAAACTGTCCGGGAAATCGCGTAAAATGCTGTCGTAGGTCTCCAGCGCCTTGGCGTAGTCGCCGGAATCCTGGTACGCGTCTCCGATCTGGCAGAGAGCGCTCACTTTAAATATCTTGTCTTCGCTCAACTTGACGATCTTCTTGAATTCCTGGATCGCTTCCTTAAAAGCCCCTTCTTTCAGATACGCCCAGGCCATACCGTAATGCAGCTTATCCACCATCTCCGCGGGGATGGACGCGGAAGCGGCGTTCTGATCGAGGAACTTCGCCGCGGCGGCCTGATACGTGTCTTTCGCGGCTTTGAAATCACCCAGACTGTACAAAGCGTCCGCCTTGCCCAGATATGATTGAAAAACCGTTGCCGGATCGCTGGAGCTTTTCAAAAGCTGATCATACATATTCCTGGCTTCGGCGAATTTTCCGGTTTCGAACAATACCACTGCCTGCCCCAGATACAGCACATCGGCGCTCTTTTTACCCAGCGCCTCGATCTTGATCTCCGAGAAAGCCTCCTGGGCCTGGCTGTACTGTTTTAACTTCAAAGACGACCACCCCAGCCCGAGTTTGGCGACAGCCTGCAGTTTTTCATCGGCGGTATTGGCGACAGCCAGAGTATAATACTCGATGGCTTCCTGGTAACTATTCAGATAAAACGCCGCTTCCGCCCAATAGAAATACAGATACGCGCTTTTAAGCTTATCCTGGGCGTAGCTGCGCAGATACAGCTGAACACGGTCTTTTAAAGCAGTGTATTCTTTAAGATTATACAGGCATTCCAGGATCTTGAAGTTGGCCTCTTCCGCCTGCGCCTGCTTGGGGAATTTTTCTTCCATCATGGAAAAATACTCCAGCGCCTCTTTGTAGTGCTGATCCTGGAACAGGCACCACCCTATGGAATAATAAGCCGAAGAAAGATACTGGGACTGGGGAAAATCGGTGATAATGGATTTATAATAGCCGGCGGCCTTCTCAAAATTGTTGCCGCGGAAATGCACTTCGGCTATCCAGTAAAGCGCGGCGTCTTTGAGGGATTTCGCGTCGGGTTGGCTGATCAATTCCTCAAATTTCTTCAGTGCCTCATAAAAACGGTTCTGATGGAACAGGCACTGGCCCATGAGCAGGTTGACTTCGTTATTCTTGGCCGAGGAAGGATAATTCAGCTGGAAACGCTCCAGCATGGAGAGTGCCACATCGTAGAATCCGTCGTCAAAGGCGCGCTGCGCGACGAACAGCGCCTCTTCCTGGCGGGTGGCGTCATCCTGCTGGGCGGCAACAGGCGCCGGGCGCCAGGCGCCGAGCAGAATGAGCAAACAGAAAATAATCTTGATCGGACGTAAAAATCGCATAGTTCATTATATAACTTATCTGCGGGTTTTCAATACTTTCTTCAGGTACTGACCGGTAAAAGAAGCCGCCACTGCGGTCAATTCCTCCGGCGATCCGGCAGCCACGACTTCACCGCCTTTATCGCCGCCTTCCGGCCCCAGATCGACAATGTAGTCCGCGGATTTGATCACTTCCAGGTTATGCTCGATCACCAACACGGTATTCCCCTTATCCACCAGCCGCTGCAGCACGCTGATGAGCTTTTGAACGTCGGCAAAATGCAAACCCGTCGTCGGTTCGTCCAGGATATAGATGGTCTTCCCGGTAGCCCGGCGGCTCAACTCCGAAGAAAGTTTAATGCGCTGCGCTTCGCCTCCGGATAACGTAGTGGCGGGCTGGCCGAGTTGAATATACCCCAGCCCCACGTCGAACAACGTCAGCAGCGTATTCCTGATCCCGGGTATGCCGCTGAACAGGTCCAGCCCTTCCTCCACGGTCATCTCCAGGACATCAGCTATGGACTTACCTTTATATTTAACTTCCAGCGTGGCTTCGTTGAAACGCTTGCCCTTGCAGACGTCGCAGGTAACGTACACATCGGGCAGGAAATGCATCTCGATTTTCTTGATCCCGTCTCCGGCGCAGGCTTCGCAGCGTCCGCCTTTGACATTGAACGAGAACCTGCCCGGCCGGAACCCCCGCAGTTTGGCTTCCGGCAGCTGGCTGAAAAGATCGCGAATAGGAGTATATAACCCGGTATAGGTCGCCGGATTAGAACGCGGGGTCCTGCCGATAGGATCCTGGTCGACCATGATCACTTTATCGATCAACTGCATCCCGGAGATACGTTTATGCTTGCCGGCTTTTTCCCGGGATGAATACAATTCACGGACCAGACCTTTATAGAATATCTCATTGATCAGCGTGGATTTGCCTGAACCGGAAACCCCGCTTACGCCGATAAACACCCCCAGAGGGAACTTCACGTCAATATTCTTGAGATTATGTTCCGCCGCGCCCAGTATTTCCAGACAGGGCTTATCTTTCCACGGCCGGCGCGCAGCCGGAACGTCTATCTGCAGTTCATCGCGCAGGTAACGGGCAGTCAAACAATCCGATCCCTTGAGCATCGCTTCCCGGGTACCGGCATACACGATCTCGCCGCCGTGCCTGCCTGCTCCCGGACCCAGATCAACCACGAAATCAGAGGACATGATCACCGATTCGTCATGCTCGACTACGATCAGGGTATTGCCCAGGTCGCGTAAAGCTTTAAGCGTATTGATCAGGCGAGCGGTATCCCGCTGATGCAAACCGATGCTCGGCTCATCCAGTATGTACAGCACCCCCACCAGTCCGGAACCGACCTGCGTGGCCAGACGCACCCGCTGCGCTTCTCCCCCGGATAAGGTCGAACTCTTGCGGTCCAGGGTCAGATAATCCAGCCCCACATCGATACAGAACTGCAACCGCTGGCAGATCTCTTTGAAAATCTGGTGGGCAATGATCTGCTGGCGCTCATTCAACTTGACAGATTGAAAGAAATGCCGGCTCTCCAGCATCGACAGGTTACAGACCTGGGCTATGTTCTTACCGGCAATGGTCACGGCCAGCGCTTCCTTTTTCAGGCGGTTACCGTGACATAACGGGCAATCCAGGCTGGACATGAAACGGGAGATCTCCTGTTTGAGATATTCGCTGTCCGAATCCCGGAAAAGGCGCTCCAGATGCGGGATCACTCCTTCGAACGGCTTTCCGCCGGCGTATTCCTCGCTGCCGAAAAGAATCGCCTGCTGCGCCTGTTTACCCAGCTTATTGAACGGCGCATCCAGGCTGAAACGCATCTGATGGGCCAATTCCCGGATCAACCAGCGGTAGTAGAGAATATACCCCCGCCCTCCGCGTTTCCATGCTTCGATCGCCCCTTCGTTGATGGATTTTGTTTTATCGGGAATGACCAGGTCCGGATCGAATTCCAGCTTGATACCCAGACCATTGCAGGCCGGACAGGCGCCGAAAGGAGAATTGAAGGAAAAAAGACGCGGTTCTACTTCGGGAATACTGATGCCGCATTTCGAACAGGCATAGTGCTCGCTGAAAACCATATCCTTGCCGTTGCCGGCGGCGACGATCACTATGCCTTTGCCGGTCTTGAGCGCGGTCTCCACGGAATCGGTCAGCCGGGTTTTGATCTCGGGCTTGATCGCCAGGCGATCCACCACCACTTCAATGGAATGCGTCTGGTATTTAGCCAGTTTCACTCTGGGCGCGGGCAGTTCATACTGGACGCCGTCGATGCGGCACCGCACGAATCCGGCTTTCTGGATCTGGCTGAAGATATCCTTGTATTCGCCTTTGCGGCCGCTGATCATCGGAGCCAGGATCTGCACAGGCGTGTTCTGCGGCATGGCCAGTATGCGCTCGACGATCTCCTGACTGCTCTGCCGCTCGATGGGCTGTCCGCACTGGAAACACGAAACGGTCCCGATGCGCGCGAATAACAAACGCAGGTAGTCGTAGATTTCGGTCTGCGTGCCGACCGTGGAACGGGGATTACCGCCGGCGGTCCGCTGCTCGATCGCTATAGCCGGAGACAATCCTTCGATATATTCCACGTCGGGTTTCTGCAACTGCTCCAGGAACTGCCGGGCGTAACTCGAAAGGCTCTCCACATACCGGCGCTGGCCTTCGGCGTAGATAGTGTCGAATGCCAGGCTGGATTTCCCCGAACCCGACAATCCGGTAACCACGATAAACTGGTTGCGCGGCAGCTTCAAATCGATATTTTTGAGATTATGCTGCCGGGCGCCTTTGATGAAAATATATTCTTCCATGAGCGTATCCGTTGAAAATCGGGGTCAGACCCCAAAGGGTCTGACCCCGGCTTTGGTTCATGATGCGAACTGCTTATCTCTTTTTCTTTTTCTTGCCACCTCTGACCATCTTCGCGCAGGAAACATCACCCTGCTTGTCGATGAAATAGAGGTAACCTTCTTTTCTCTTGACGCCGCATTTCGCGACTTTCTTGGGCTTACCGCCTTTCTCCTTACCTCTTGCCATTTTGGCACAGGAGACATCACCCTGTTTGTCAAGATAATACAGGTAACCCTTCTGTCTCTTGATACCCGCTTTGACTACCTTTTCCGCCATGTGTGCTCACCCCCTTTCGGATTAGATTTTATACTACAACTACATCTATGTCCCGATTCTCACCGGCGAAACGATCTGCCGGAGCATAGCCGCCGCAGCCAGCACTGCCAGAAAACTCGTCTTGGGATTGTGCGGATGCACCACGTTCTCGGTCCGGGTAAAGACTGTCCCGGCCGCCGAAACGATCTCTATCTCATGAATATTGCGGGTTAATCCGGGCGAAGCGATGATCCTGACCCGGGTCCTGGCGTCTCCCAATCCCGCCAGGCTCAAGACGCCGGCGACATTGATATTCTGCGGGAAATAGCTCATGGCCTGCCGGGCGGTGCCGGAAAACAAAACCGTGTCTTTTGTAATATGCTCCAGATCGATCTTTTTCGCCTGCACGTACGCTACGGATTTGAACCCCTGCGGCGGCTTGCGGGTAGTCAACGTCACCCGGCGCAACCCTGCCCGGGCGGACGCCTTCAAACCGTCTATACCGCTGATCGCTCCGCTGGGGACATACACGCGCGCTTTTTTGCGCGCGGCCAGAGCCGACAGCTCCCGCGCATGGGCGACGATACCCCCCACACTCATGATCATCGCATCCCGGCCGCGGGAGAGAACCTGTTTGCAGATCGTCCAGGCGGCAGCGGCAGAAGCGGCTTCAATGACCAGATCCGAGCGACTGATCAGCCGGGAAAGATCTGCGGCTACCGCGTTTTTGCTCTTTCCCAGCGCAGCAGCGAGCTTGAGCGCTTTAGGCGTATCAACGTCAAAAACCGCAGCGACTTCAGCCTTGCCGCGCAGTTCCTTGCGAATAATCTCTGCCAGAGAAGAACCTATCGCTCCGCAACCGACAATTCCGATACGCACCATTATCCCGCCTTCCTGTTCTGCGCGTTGACTACGATATTATCGATCAACCGGGTCTTCCCGATCCACATCGCCAGAGCGATCAAACAGCTGTCCTGGATCTTCTTGACCGGTTTGAGGGTTTGTTTATCCACTATCGCGATATAATCGATCTTTACCGAATGCGCTGCCGAAACCATGGTTCGGATCACGCGTTTGATCCGGGCCGCATCGCGCGTTCCTCCGCGAATAAGAACGGCAGCGCTGGACAAGGCCTTTGAGAGCACCAGCGCGTCTTTCTTCTGCGCCGGATCGAGATACGCGTTGCGCGAACTTAAAGCCAGACCGCTGCGTTCCCGGATAATAGGCAGAACTTCGATCATCACCGGAAAGTTCAGATCCCGGGCCATGCGTTCGATAATCACCGCCTGCTGACAGTCTTTCTGACCGAAATATGCGCGGTCCGGGAAAACCGCATTGAAAAGTTTTGCCACTACGGTAGTCACGCCGCGGAAATGCGTCGGACGGCTCGCTCCGCAAAGCACCGCGCCTAATTCCCGGACTTCCACGAACGTCTTGAATCCTTCGGGATACATATCCTCGGGACGGGGACAAAACACATACTCCACTTTTTCCTGCATGCATAACCGGAGATCTTGTTGCAAGGGACGAGGATAACGGTTGAGGTCTTCGGAAGGACCGAACTGGATGGGATTGACAAAAATACTGACAACGGTGACGTCGTTTTCCCGGCGAGAGCGCCGGATCAGGCTCAAATGCCCTTCGTGCAGAGCGCCCATAGTAGGGACAAAACCGATGGATGCGCGGGTACGTTTCAGGTTCAGGCTTGTCGCCTGCATCTTTTTGATGGTCTTGATGACCTGCATACGGTCTTCTTTCTGCGTACTGCTGCCGGACGTTTCCTGGTTTTCGAACGCACCATAGCCAGAGCCTGCGGCGCGATTTCCCGGAGCGGGACCGCCACAAACGCGCGCTCCAGGATACGCGGATGAGGAATGGTTAAAGCCGGCTCATCCATGCGGATCTCCCCGAAGGTCAGGATATCCAGATCGATAGTCCTCGGGCCGTTGCGTACCGTGCGTATCCTGCCCAGCAGCGACTCTATCTGCTGTAGCTCTTGAAGCAACTGATACGGCGTTAAGTCGGTCCGGATCTCGGCTACCGCATTGAGAAACGGACCCTGCGCCGGACCGCCCTGCGCCGGGGTTTCGATGATCCGCGAGACCTTGCCTACTTTTGTGGCGGCGATCATCTTCATCCGTCTGATCGCGGTCTCAATGCGCTTTTTGCGATCGCCCAGATTGGAACCGATACCGATATAACAGATGGTCATACGTTTAGAGAATAGCGCGTAACCGCGTTACCGCTTCTTTCATCCGTGCTTTATCCACGGTCAGGGCAAAACGCACGTAGCCTTCTCCGGCGGCGCCGAAACCGACTCCCGGAGTGATCACGATATCGGCCCTGGCCAGAACGTCCGCGGCAAAATCGATCGACTTTCGCCCCCCGGGGATCCCCGCCCAGATATAAAACGTGGCGCGGGGTTTCTGCACCTTCCAGCCCAGACCGTTCAAGCCGTCGACCAGCGCATCGCGGCGCTCCTGGTACAACCGGGACATCGACCGCACATGCTCCTGATCGCTTTCCAGAGCGCTGACCGCAGCTACCTGAATCGCCGAAAAGATACCGGAATCGATATTGGATTTGACCTTGCCTAAAGCGGCAACCAGCGCTTTGTTGCCGCAGGCCCACCCCACCCTCCAGCCGGTCATATTGTAGGTTTTGGAATGCGAATGAAATTCGATCACGCAGTCCCGGGCCCCGTCCACTTCCAGCATGCTCATCGGCTGATATCCGTCATAGGACATCTCGGAATAAGCCAGGTCGGAGATCACGATCAGCTTATGCTTGCGGGCAAAAGCCAGGATCTGTCGATAGAATTTCCCGTCGCATACCGCGCCGGTGGGATTATTGGGATAGTTTACGTACAAAAGCCTGGCTTTTTTGAGCACCGTTGCGGGGATCTTCTTCAGGTCCGGCAGGAACTGATTCTCCGCGAGCAAAGGCATCAAATACGGTTTGCCGCCGGCGAAAATCGTCCCGCCTTTATAGGGAGGATAACACGGATCGGGCACCAGCGAATAATCGCCGGGATTGATGTAGGCCAGAGGGAAATGCGCGATCCCTTCTTTTGACCCGATCAACGGCAGCACTTCCGTGTCCGGATCGAGCTTGACCGCGAAACGGCGGTCGTACCAGCCGGCGATAGCCGTGCGCAACGCCGGCATACCCTGGTCCAGGGCGTAGCGGTGATTCGACGGATTCTGCGCGGCCTGATATAACGAATCGATGATGAACCGCGGAGTGGGTTGATCCGGATCGCCGATACCCAGATCGATGATGTCCCTGCCTTCCTGGCGCGCTTTACGCTTGGCTTTATCTATTTCCACGAACAGATACGGAGGCAATGCTTGTAATCTCCCGGAAAGTTCAAAACTCATAGCTTCCTGTCTCCTCTGGCTGTCTATTTTTCCTGCGCTACTCTGGCGACCACGGCTCTGGTCAATTCAATGGTGGCGTTAAGGTCGTCCAGGGAAAATACGCTTGTCGGAGCGTGGACATAGCGCGTGGGTATGCTCAAGACGCCGGTGGGGATCCCGGCGCGATTCATGTAAATGATCGCTCCGTCGGTCATCCCGCCTTCGATCACATCCAGCTGGAACTTGATCTTGTTCTTCCTGGCCGCCTCGATGAACATCTCCCTGACCTTTTCGCTGACAATCACGCCCCGCCCCGCCGCTTCCATAACAGTAATGGCCACGCCCTGGCCGAGTTTCAAGGCGGATTCGGTTTCTTTGATCCCGGGAGTATCGCCGGCAACCGTAGTATCGATAGCGATGGCGAAATCAGGGTCGATCTTGAATGAAGAAGTGCGCGCGCCCTTCAACCCCACTTCTTCCTGCACCGTGGCAACCGCGTATACTTCTGCGGGCACATGCAGTTTTTCCATGATCTTCAAAAGCGCGTAACAACCCACCCGGTTATCGATGGCTTTGCCGTAATACAGCGTACCGTTGAGCTGTCCGGAATCGGTATTGAAAACCACGGGGTCGGCGATAGCCACTTTCTTTTCGGCTTCCTCCTTGTTCTTGCAGCCGATATCGATGAAGAGATCTTCGTATTTGACCGTATGCCGGCGTTCGTCATCCTTCTGCAGATGCGGCGGTTTGGCGCCGATGATCCCGAATACATCTCCGTGCTTGGATTTGACGATCACCCGCTGCCCCAGCAATATCCGGTCGTCGATGCCGCCGACCTTGATGAAATTGAGAAAACCTTCTTTGGTGATGTATTTGACCAGCAGCCCGATCTCATCCATATGGCTGGCGAGCATGATCTTTTTCCTGCCCTTACCTTTCCTGGCGATGACATTGCCGAAGGCATCGATACTGACCTCGTCGCAGCTTTTCTTGAGTTCCTGCTTCATCAATTCGCCGATCTCCTTCTCGTAACCGGAAATTCCCGAGGCGTCGAGCACTTTCTTCAATAACGGATCCATAGGGTCGATCTCCTTTTATTTGAACAGAACATCCTGCATGGTATACAATCCCGCGGGTTTGTCGGCGATCCATTTGGCCGCTTTCAACGCTCCTACGGCAAATAAATCCCGGGTATGCGCCTGATGCTTGACTTCGATGCGTTCGGAATTGCCGCAAAAGATCACGGTGTGATCTCCCACGATATCTCCCAGGCGCACCGAATGCATGGGGATATCTTTCGGAGTCGCTTCCTGTATCGACTGGGCCAGCTTTTTGGCGGTTCCCGAAGGCGCGTCTTTCTTGGCTTTATGATGCGCCTCCACGATCTCGATGCTGTAGTCGTTCCCGAGTTTCCTGGACAACTCGGGGAGAATTTTAAAAAGCACGTTCACCCCGATGGACATGTTGGGAGAAAAGACCACCGGAACCACTCTGGAGATCTCTTCGACTTTCCTGATCTGGGCATCGTTGAAACCGGTCGTGCCCAGAACCAGCGCTTTTCTATACTTGGCTACATAATCCAGCAGCGCTTCGCTGGCTTCAGCTACGGTGAAATCGACCAGCACGTCGATGAGAAAAACGCCGTCCGGACTCGAAGATACCTTGATCTTGCCCAGTTCCCTGCCGATCTCGGGTATCCCGCGCCGTTCCAGCGCCAGAGTCACTTCGAAGGCTTTGTCATGCGAAGCCATATCGAACAGCCTTTTACCCATTTTTCCGCATACACCGGTGATACCTAGTTTGATCATCGTTTATCTCCTTACAACAGACCGTAGTCTTTTAACGCTTTTTTGAGTTTTTCCTGATTCTCGGGCAGCATCGAGGTCATGGGCAGCCGCAACGCCGGCTCGCACATACCCAGCATGCCCATCGCGGTCTTTACCGGGATCGGATTGGTTTCGATGAACATGGCTTTGACCAGCGGCAGCAGTTTATAATGCCATTTCCTGGCTTTGGCGATATGACCTTTTTCGAATTCCGCGACCATCGCCGCTACGTCTTTGGGAACGATATTCGCCACTACCGAAATAATCCCGGTTCCGCCCACCGCCAAAAGCGGCAAGGTAAGCGCGTCATCGCCGGAGAGCACATCGAATTCCTCTCCGCACAAAGCTTTGATCCGCGACATCTGTTCCAGATTTGCGGAAGCTTCTTTTACTCCCACGATATTTTTGCAATCATGGGCCAGTTTGGCCATAGTCTCCGGCTCGATATTCACCCCGGTGCGCGAAGCGATGTTGTACAGAATGATCGGGATATCCACGGAATCGGCGATGGCTTTAAAATGCTCGTACAGCCCTTTTTGCGTGGGCCGATTGTAATAGGGAGAGACCTGCAACGAGGCGTCCGCGCCGGCGGCTGCGGCGTGCTGGGTCAACCGGATGGCTTCTTCGGTGGAATTCGAACCTGTTCCGGCGATCACCGGGATACGCTTGTTGACCGTATCGATGGTAATTTCGATCACCCGCTCGTGTTCGGCCATGGAAAGGGTGGCGGATTCGCCGGTAGTCCCGCAGGGAAGTATCCCGGCAGTGCCGCTTTTACTATGCATCTCGATAAGCTCTTTTAATTTTTTCTCGTCGACTTTGTTGTTTTTGAACGGCGTAACGATAGCGACAATCGAACCCTTATACATGGTAGACCCCCTCATAGACGCTTTCCGCTTTACCTTGCAGCCACACGTCGGTCACGACGTTGCCGGAGAGCGTAAAATAAATAGTCAGAACTTCGCCGCTTCTGGTCTGAACCTGGAAAACTTTTTTCACTGCGCCGGCAGTTTGAACCGCAGCCGTGCGGGCCAGCGTATAGCCGGTAATGAGCGCGCTGGCCACCGACCCGGTCCCGCAGGCGAGAGTCTCGCCTTCCACCCCGCGTTCGTACGTCCGAACCTCCACAAAATGATCGTTGAGCACTTCCACGAAATCGACGTTCGTGCCCCGGGGAGCGAACGCTTTATGATAACGGATCTCTCTGCCGATCGCGTAGACATCTATCTCGTCGATACCCTGGACAAAAACCACGGTATGCGGCACGCCGGTATCGATACAATGCACCCGCATTTTCCTTTTAAGCCCCGCGATCCGTATGGGAATATCAAGTTTTAATCCCTTCGGCGGGGGAAGATTGATCTTGACCTGTTCAGCGCGCACCTGCGCATGAACGATCCCTGCCAGCGTTTCGATGGTCAGGTCGAGATCCTTTTTTTTCTTCATTCCCGCGCAATGCAAAGCGAAACAGCGCGCGCCGTTTCCGCACATCTCCGCTTCTGAACCGTCGGCGTTAAAAATGCGCATTCTGAAATCTGCGCGTCTGGACCGCTCCACAACCAGCAAACCGTCGGCCCCGGCGCCGAATTTACGCTCGCACATTTTCCGGGCAAAAGCCGCCAGCGCCCGCTGCGAAACAAACCGGTGCGCGCGATTATCGATCAGTACAAAATCATTCCCCGCGGCAACTAATTTTCGGAAAAGAATTTTTTTAACCATGCACGCCTCAACTTACTTACTTTACAGTAATTATATTTATATTATAATAATTTATTACATTGTTACTCAAACTTACTTAAATTTACCTACTTTTACTCACGTCTCAACGATAAACTCATTGCGCACCAGATCGTCATTATTCTCCCGGCGCCGGATAAGCTTTACCGCTTTGTTCTTAACCAATACTTCCGCCGCACGCTTGCGGGAGTTATAATTACTGGCCATGCTGAACCCGTACGCGCCGGCGCACATGACCGCCAGAAGATCGCCTTCTTTCATTGCAGGCAGGACCCGTTCCTTGGCCAGGAAATCGCCGCTTTCGCAGATCGGACCGACAATGTCGACCTTCTCTTTCGCCCCCGGAGAAAAAGTCAGCGGGACAATTTCATGATGCGCGCTATACAGCGCGGGCCGGATCAGATCGTTCATCCCGGCGTCGACAATAACGAATTTTTTCAACGGGGTTTTCTTTACGTAAAGCACCCGGGTCACCAGGATAGCCGCGGAACCGATAATGAACCTGCCCGGCTCCATAATGATCCGCAATCCGCTCTTTTTAAGGATCGGCAGCACTTTGTCGGCGTACTGCTGCGCAGTCTGCGGCCGTTCATTCTTGTAGATAATGCCCAGGCCGCCGCCGATATTCAAATACTCGATGGAGATGCCTGCGGCTTTGAGCTTCCTGATAAAAGCGATAACTTTCCGGATCGCTTCGACAAAAGGCGCGCCGATGGTGATCTGGGACCCGATATGGATGTGTATCCCCTTGATCCTGACATGAGACAACCTGCCGGATTCCAGAATGATCTTTCCGGCGGTCTGAAAGTCGATGCCGAATTTATTGGTCAGTTTTCCGGTAGTGATATAATGGTGCGTTCTGGGTTCGACGTCCGGATTGATGCGCAGGGCCACGCGGGTGCATTTCCCCAGCCTTGCGGCGATGCGGTTGATATTCTCCAGCTCCGGCAGGGATTCCACGTTAAAAAAGAGTATTCCCTTCTTTATCGCCGCTTCTATCTCCACCTCGGTCTTGCCCACCGAAGCGTAGACGATTCTTTCGGGCGGACAGCCGACCTGCAAAGCGCGGAACAATTCGCCGCCGGAAACGATATCCAGGCCCGCGCCTTTGTCCACCAGGGCCTTCAATACGGAGAGATTGGAATTAGCCTTGACCGAATAACAGATCAACGGATCGATATCTTTGAAAGCCTTCTGCAATTTCAGGAAATGGCCGACAAAAGTGGCGTAACTGTAAACGTACAGCGGCGTCTTGAACTCTTTGACAATTCTGTCCACCGGAACGTTTTCACAGTACAGCCGCCGGTCTTTGAAGTTGAACTCATGCATGGATGCGGTATTCTCTCCTTTTGCTTACGGCGTGGCAGTGGTATTCGTGGTCGGCGGCGGACACGGCGGGCAATCCCAATGCCCTTTCATGCAATGCGTGGTCTGCCACCCATAGGTATAATATGTGCAAACGGTATCGAAAGGAAGCGTATTCCTGCTCTCGCACTGTCCCTGGTTCTCCAGCGGCAGTTCATGGTACACCGAAGTCTGGCCGCCTCCGTCGGGATGAGAGATCCCCATATTCGGAGGAAGCAATAGATTGCCGCAATTGTTGCTTCCCGGAGGATCGCAGATAAAACAGCAGCAGTTGCCGCCGCTGCAGCGCGCAGCCCCGCCGCCCGAAGGCGAAGTATATTCAAACGGCAGGGTATCCGAATGCTTATCTTCGGCATTGGCGATCTGATAACACTCTTCCACCCATTCGTCACATTTCCAGTCTCCGCCGCCGCAGGGACAGGGATCAGCGCCCGGCACAGCGGGCGGGGGACAAACCTCGGCAGCAGGCAAACGCAGAACACCGGCAAACACCGTGACCGATACCCCTGCCAGCAGCAACAGAAGCTTCAATCTACATACGCTGCGCGTTCTTTTCATCGCACTACCAGGACCTTGATTTTGCCCTCGCCCTTTTCCAGCCCTTCGAGGGCCTTGCCCACGATAGCCAGCTTCCTGCGGTCGTTCTCTTTAACCATCGATTTGAGCTCCTGAATATCCCTGGCTTTCTCGCAGTCCAGCAGGGTGAATTTCATGGCATACCCGGGCTTGGCGGAAGTGGTCAGAAAATCCCCGGGACTGATCGGCCCGCCGTCGGAAGTCACCTTGCAATTGATCTGGCCGATCAGGACCAACGGTTTGTCCTGCTCGCTTTTTTTCGCGCCGATAAGAAAACCCGGATTCTCGGCAATCACTCCGGCGATACGCACGTCATAGGGAACTTCGGTTTTTATGAGCATGTTGGCCACCGAAGGATTAACGATCACCACATCCCCCGGTTCCACGTTGCCGGTCACGCTGAAATACTCGGCCAGATCGCCTCCTCCGGAAGCATAGATCGTGCCTCCGACATTCAGCCGGTACTGGCTGGAAATCCCGGCGTTCACCGCCATCCGATCCTGAACTTCCAGCGTTCCGCCTACCTTGGCATTCCTGTTGATGGTCGCGTCATTGCCGATACCCGCGTCATGACCGATATTCGCGTCACGACCGATATTCCCGTCATTGCCGATATTCGCGTCACGACCGATGATGGCGTCGTTCTCCACCGCCAGGCTGCCGCTGTTGGGAGGCAGATCGCCCGAATCCAATCCCGCGTTATGATTGGTATCTCCCACTGCGAAGTAATTGGACTGAAGTTTTTCATAGACGCCATACGGGCTGGGATAATAGGTGGTAATAGTCAGGTGTTCTTCTTTCGTCGGATTCTGCGCGAACGCAGATGAAACACCCCATGCCGCTATCAGAATCGCCGCTACAGCCCGCCGCATCATACCCACCGCCTTGTTTAAAGGTTAATGGATCGGCTTTACGTCCGGTCTTACCTGCGCAACGACCGCTTTGACGAAACCGCAAAAGCTGGAGAAATGATCTTATGCAAAACCTTCTTATTCAGATGTTCGGAAAATGTTTTCAGGCCGTTATCCGTCATATCCGTGAGCCTGACTTCGTTGTCTTCTGCATGCATGACCAGTTTGCCGACAATCTCGTGCGCCTTGCGAAAAGCTACGCCTTTACCCACCAGAAATTCGGCGATCTCGGTGGCGTACAATGTCTCGTCCTTGAGCACCGCGGCGACCGTCTCCCGGTTCAGGTTCAAACCTTTGACGAATTCCGCCATCAGCGTCAATTCCTCTTTGATGATATCGACCGATGAGAAAAGCGGTTCCTTGTCCAGCTGCATGTCCCGGTTATACGTCGAAGGTAAACCCTTCATCGTGGTCAGGAGTGCGGTAAGATTACCGTAAATCCTGCCGGTCTGTCCTCTGACCAGCTCCAGGAAATCCGGGTTCTTCTTATGCGGCATGTAGCTGGAACCGGTGCAGAATTCCTCGGGGAGTTCGAGATAAGCGAACTCCGGGGTAGAATACAGGATAAAATCCTCGGCCATGCGCGACAGATGCATCTGCAGGGTGGCGATGTGGCTCAAGAACTGTATGGCCGTGTCCCGGTTGGAAACATTATCCAGGGAATTCTTGACCAGCGAGATCTTTACCGGCAGATGCTTGCAGTAGGTATGCGTAAACCGGGTGATCGCTTTGGTATAATCTTCGGATTTGATATAGCTGCCGGCCAGCGCGCCTGAACCGATAAAAACATAGGTGTGTTTGGCGAAATCATCGAATCGGTGCTGATCGCGGTGCAGCATCGATTCGAATCCCAGCAGGTACTGGGAGAAACGGATGACCTGCGCCCTGCGGGTGTGCGTATAGCCGATAAAGAAATCGTGTTTATGTTCGCGGGCGAGTTCATGCAGATTGGCCTGAAGGGCAAGCAGCAGCGCGAAGATCCGCTGCGCCTCATGCACGCAGAAGAACGTAACGTCAAAGGCGATCTGATCGTTGCGGGAACGGAAGCTGTGCAGCTTCAGAGCGATTTCCCCGACCCTGGTCTCCAGCCGGTTCTGTATCTCGGTATGTATGTCTTCGGAGCCGGGATGATAGCGGAATTCGCCGGACTGTATTTCTTTGAGTATATCCGCCAGCGCCCGCTCGAGCTTGTAGGCTTCGGAAGCGCTTAAAACGTTGGTGTGCACCAGCGCGCGGATATGGATCAGCGAGTGAAAAACATCGTACATGCCCAGCCGCCAGTCATACTGAATGGATTGCTGGAACCGGTAAAAATCCTTGTTCATTTCTTTCTTGAACCTGCCGCCCCACAATTTTTTCGTCATGATCGAACCTCGATAGTTATCGCTTATACGGCATACCCCAGAGCCTGATGAATCCTTCCGCCAACCGCTGGTCGAACTTATCTTCGCTGCCGTAAGTCGCCAACTCTTTTTTATAGAGCGAATGCGCGGAGGATCTGCCCACCGGCACGCAATTGCCTTTGAACAGCTTCAGGCGGATCGAGCCGGTGACATACTTCTGCGTGGTTTCGACAAAAGCGTCCAGAGACTCCTTAAGATGCGAATACCACAATCCGTAATAGATCAATTCCGCATACTTCTGGGAGATCATCTCCTTGAAATGCATCAGGTCGCGGTCGAGAACCAGCGCTTCCAGCTCGCGGTGAGCGATATGCAGCATGGTGGCGGCAGGCGCTTCGTAGATCTCGCGCGACTTGATGCCCACCAGGCGGTTCTCCACCATATCATACCTGCCGATACCGTAACTGCCGCCGATCTCGTTCAGGCTCATGATCAGATCTTTGAGCTTCACATTCTTGCCGTCGAGTTTTTTCGGTACGCCCTTTTCAAAAGCGATCTCCACATATTTCGGATAGGTCGCGGTGCCGGTCGGGCTTTTGGTGATAAGGTAACAATCTTCCGGCGGCTCCTGATCGAGATTTTCCAGGATACCGGCTTCGATGGAAATGCCCCAGAGGTTACGATCGATACTGTACGGCTTCTTCTTGGTCACGTCGATCGGGATGTTGTGTTTCCTGGCGTATTCGATCTCTTCATCGCGAGACTTGAACTCCCATTCGCGCAAGGGCGCGAGTATCTTGAGTTTCGGGTCAAGGATGCCGGTAGTCACTTCCAGGCGGACCTGATCATTGCCTTTGCCGGTACAACCGTGCGCCACGGCTTCCGCCTTTTCCTTGTGCGCCACTTCTACCAGGTATTTGGCGATCAGCGGCCGGCCCAGAGCCGTAGCCAGCAGGTATTTACCCTCATAGACGGCATTGGCCTTGAGCGACGGGACGATGAAATCGTCGATGAATTCTTCCTGCAAATTCTTACAGTACACCTTGGACGCGCCGCCGGCCAGACCGCGCTCCTCGATCTTCTGAAAATCCTCGCCCTGGCCCAGATCGGCGATAAAACAGACCACGTCGTACCCTTTATCTTTGAACCATTTGATGGCGCACGAGGTATCCAACCCTCCGGAGTACGCCAGAACGATCTTTTTCATGCTTATACCTCGATTGTTAGATACGGTTTTATTTCAACAGTTTGACCAGTACCGCTTTCTGCACATGCAGGCGGTTTTCCGCCTGGTCGAATACCACCGAATGCTTGCCGTCTATGACTTCATCGGTGATCTCGTCGCCGCGATGCGCAGGCAGACAATGCATCACCAGGCACGTTTTCTTAGCCAGAGACACCAGCCGGGCGTTGATCTGATAGGTTTTAAAAACGCGCAGCCGTTTCTTGAATTCGCTCTCCTGGCCCATGGACGTCCAGACGTCCGTATAGAGCACATCGGCATTGCGCGCCGCATCCTGCGGCGAACGGAGCAGCTCAATGCGTGCGCCGGTCGCCCGGGCCGATTCGAGCACCAGCCGCATCAGTTCTTGATCCGGCTCATATCCTTTCGGAGTAGCCACGCGCATATGTAACCCGAGCTTTGAAGCCGCGTAGAGCAGGGAATTACAGACATTGTTTCCGTCGCCCACATAGGCCAGGGTCAATCCTTTGACTTTACCGAATCTCTCTTTGATGGTAAAAATATCCGCCAGCGCCTGGCAAGGATGGGAATAATCCGACAGGCCGTTGATCACCGGCACGCTGGCTGCCTCCGCCATATCCAGCACCGTCTGATGGGCAAAGGTCCGCAGCACGATCCCGCTCACAAAACGGCTCAACGTCCTGGCCACATCGGCTACGGTTTCGCGCACGCCCAGGTTAATATGTTCCGGCCCCAGATAAAGAGCATGGCCGCCGAGTTCGAACATCCCTACCGAGAAAGACACATAGGTCCGGTTCGACGGTTTCTGAAAGATCATGGCCAGGCTCTTACCCTGCAGCGTCCGGCTGAACCGGCCGGGCGTTTTCTTGATCCGGGCGGTCAGAGCAAAAATCTCATCGATTTCCTTCACGTTCAACTGACGTATGGTAATCAGGTCTTTATTCATGACGCTTTTTCCCTTCTTTCACGCTACCCCTGTTTCAAAACCGCGTCCAGACTGCAATCCAGGATCGCTACCGCTTTGTTTATCTCGCGCGTGGTGATATTCAATGCCGGCATGATCCGCAGCACCGTGTCATGCGTGCAGTTGATCAACAGACCGTTTTTGGCGCATTCTTCCACAACGGACTTGCCGGGCACGGTCAATTCCACCCCGCACATCAAACCTACGCCTCTGACGTCCTTGATCTGGGCGTATTTTTTCTTCAGGTTCTCCAATGCCGCGCGCAGGTACGCGCCGGCTTCTTTGGCATTCTGCAGCAGTTTTTCCTGCTGCACGGTCCGCAGCACTGCCAGAGCGGCTTTGCAGATCACCGGCCCTCCCCCGAACGTGGACGCGTGGGTGCCCGGGGTCAACAGGTCGGCCAGTTCCTTTCTGGCCAGCATCGCTCCGATCGGCAACCCGCCGCCGAGCGCCTTGGCCAGAGTGAACACGTCCGGAACGATCCCGTACTGCTGCCAGCCGAACATGGTCCCGGTGCGGCCGATGCCGGTCTGCACTTCATCGATGATCAAAAGCAGTTTTTTCTCGTCGCATAACCGGCGCAGTGACTGCACGAATTCCGCGGTGGCAATGTTGATCCCGCCTTCTCCCTGGACCAGCTCAAGCATGACCGCCGCGGTTTGCGGACCCAGCGCCGCCTGCACCGCGGCAATGTCGTTGAACCGGACGGACTTGAATCCCTCGACCAGCGGAGCGAATCCCTGCTGATATTTAGCCTGGCCGGTGGCCGACAGAGCGCCGATGGTCCGGCCGTGAAAAGCGTTCTCGAAGGTAATGATCTCATACCGGCCGTTGCCGAACTTGCGGCTAAGCTTGATCGCCGCTTCATTCGCCTCGGCGCCGGAATTGGCGTAAAAAACCTTGAACGGTTCTTTGGTCCAGAAATTCAACTCTTTGGCCAGCTGCGCCTGCGGCAGGGTGAAATAATTATTCGGCACGAAGATCAATTTGGAGATCTGATCGCGTACCGCGCACATCACTTTGAAATGGCAATGACCGAGATTCCCCACGCCCCAGCCGGGGAAGAAATCAAGATACTTCCTGCCCTGAACATCCCAGAGATAATTCCCTTTGCCCTTGACGAAGATCAAAGGAACTTTGGTATAGCTGGGCACGATATATTCTTTGTAGTTGTCGAAAACTTCCTGCATCTTCATTATTTGACGATCTCCGTACCGATCCCTTTTACCGTAAAAATCTCCAGCAATAACGCGTGCGGGATACAGGCATCCACAATATGCGTTTTCTTTACCCCTTTGTTCAACGCGTGGATACACGCATCGACCTTGGGGATCATACCCTGCTGGATCACTTTATCCTTCATGAGAGCCTCGGTCTCTTCCCGATTGAGGGTAGAGATGAAAGAGCTGGGATCTTCGGCGTTACGCATGATGCCTTTGACGTTGGTCAATAAAACCAGCTTCTCCGCTTTCAGCGCTTCGGCGACATTCGCGGCCGCTTCATCGGCATTGACATTGTACGTCTTGCCGTCCTTGCCCCCGCCCATCGGCAGGACCACCACCACTTTATCTTCGTCGGCGGCTTTCAAAATAGGCGCGGTATTGATGCCGGTAATATGGCCGACCAGCCCGAGGTCGATCTTCGCCTTCTTTTTCTCCACCTGGATGAGTTCATTTTCCTTACCGTTCAAGCCCACGGCCCTGGCTCCCAATTCGGCGATCTCTTTGACGATCAGATCGTTGAGTTTTTTCAATTCTTCTTCCACCACGGCCAGGGTCTGCTCATCGGTCACCCGCATCCCGTCTACGAAATCGGTTTTTTTGCCGGATTGACGCATGCGGTCGCTGATATTCGGTCCGCCGCCGTGAACCAGCACCGGACGCAATCCCATGAAATTCATGAAAACAATGTCTTCCAGCACTCCCTTGCGGATCTTCTCTTCGCCCAGAATGCTGCCGCCGTATTTGATCACGATGATCTTGTTATGGAACTGCCGGATATACGGCAGCGCCTCGATCAATACATCCGCTTTCCTGATTGCGTCCTGCATAGTAAACCTCTCTTAATTATATGCCGCGTTTATTTTGATATACGTGTTGGTCAGGTCTGACGTGTACACCGTGCACTCCGCTTTGCCGCGGGATAAACTCACGTCCACCGAAACGTCTTTGCCGCTCAAAGGGCCGAGCTTGATCTTCAGATCCTGTTCTCGCACGCCGATGCCGCTGGCGCCCACGCTGGCCACGATTCTGCCGAAATTCGGATTTTCGCCGAACATCGCGGTTTTGAACAGATTGGAATTGGCGATCGCCAGCGCGGCGGTTTTAGCCTCCCGGAAATCCCGGGCATGCCTGACCCGGATCCGGATGCATTTGCTCGCGCCTTCCCCATCCCTGACCATCATCGTAGCCAGATGCTGGCAGACCGCAGAGAGCGCCCGGTAAAAAAGCTGATACTCGCTGCCCTGCCGGATAGGCACATTTCCCGCGTGACCGTTAGCCATCACGATCACCGTATCGTTGGTGCTCATGCAGCCGTCCACCGTAATACAGTTGAAGGAACGATCGACTGCGGACCGCATTGCCTGCTCCAGAGCGCTTCTGGAGATCCGGGCGTCGGTCATGATAAAACAAAGCATGGTCGCCATGTTCGGAGCGATCATCCCCGCCCCCTTGGCGATACCGCAAACAGTCACTGTTGCGCCGCCGACAGCCACCCGGACGGTAATCTCTTTGGCCAATCGATCGGTGGTCATGATCGCTTTCTTGGCCTGCGCGATACCTCTGACCGAAAGCGCCCCGATCAACGGCGGAATACCGGTTTTGACCGCCTGCATATTCATCCGCTTGCCGATGATCCCGGTAGAACCGACCAGCACCTGCTGCGGATCGACGTGCAACTGGCGGGCGGTCAACCCGGTCATAAGCCGTGCGTCGGCCATGCCGGCTTTTCCGGTAAAACAATTGGCGTTGCCGCTGTTAGCGACGATAGCGTGCACCTCCCTGGCGGCAGCAAGATGCTTCCGGCAAAGCACGACCGGCGCCGCGGGTATGGTATTGGTGGTAAACATGCCGCAGGCCAGAGCCGGCCGCCGGGAATAGATCAACGCCAGATCCGGCTTGCCGGATTTTTTCAATCCGCAGGCAACGCCGCTGGCAGTAAATCCACCCGGTAAAACAGCTTTATGGAGTATGTTCATGTGGATAGAGAACGCTGGATGCGCCGGATCATACGAGCGCGGTTGTCTCGGGAAACCCGAACATGATATTCAAATTCTGCACTGCCTGCCCGGCCGCCCCTTTGATCAGATTATCCAGAGCAACGATGACAATAATATCATCGCCGTCTGCCTGAAGGCCGATATCGCAAAAATTCGATCCTGCGACATCTTTAAGCGCGGGAAACTGACCTTTTTCCCGGATACGCACGAACGGCTCGCGCTGATAGAATTTCTTATACAGCGCGATAACCGACTGGGTCGTCATTGCCCGCGGCGCGCGCATCTTGACATAGATGGTCTCAAGGATGCCCGATTTCAAAGGCAACAGATGCGGCACAAACACCGGCTTTTGTTTCCTGCCGGCCAGATGGGAAAGCTCCTGCGCGATCTCGGGGAGATGCTGATGCGTATTGACTTTATAGGCCCGGAAATCCTCATCGACTTCGGTAAAAAGCATTTCCTGCACCGCTTTTTTACCTGCGCCGCTGGCGCCGGATTTCGCGTCGATATACACGCAAAGGATATCCTTGCCGTGAATAGCGGCAAGCGGAGCCAGTCCCAGGATCGCGCCGGTGGGGTAACACCCCGGATTGGCAACGAGCCTGGCTTTGCCGATTTTCTGCCGATAGAGTTCCGGCAGGCCGTAGACCGAACGCGCGATATTCTGTTTATCCCTGTGCGCCAGGCCATAGGCCCGCGCGTATGTTTTGCTGTCTTTGAGCCGGTAATCCGCGCTCAAATCAATGACCCGTTTTCCCGCCTTGAGCAGCGCCGGGACCACGCTCATCGACGCGGTGTGCGGCAAAGCCAGAAAAGCCACATCGGCGGAAGCGATCAGATCTTTGACCGCAAACTTCTTGACCGATAAAGGAACGAGACCCGCGAAACGCGGACAGACCTGCGCGAAAGGCCGGGGTTCATCCGTCGTCGAATACAACCCGCTGATACGCACCTGCGGATGATGCAGCAGAATATCGACCAGGGCCTGACCGGCGTATCCCGTCGCTCCAACAATTCCCGCTTTGATTATCATCTCTTCCTCCGACTGGGTACTCTATGATTATTATAGCGATAATACCGGCAAGTGCAAGTATTTTTCTCGTCGGCAAGCCTGCCTTTCTCCGGCGGGCAAAAACAAAGAGTCCCGCTCCTCGCGGGACTCTTGTGTGTAAAAAACCATGTCTATCGGGTGCTACGAAATTACCTCTTAGTCCACTGGAAGCGTTTACGCGCGCCTTTCTGTCCAGACTTCTTGCGCTCCTTCATGCGGGGATCACGGGTGAGGAATCCGCTTTTACGCAGAATATCCTTGAGTTCCGGTTCCGCCTGCATGAGCGCTCTGGATAAGGCATGGCGGATCGCTCCGGCCTGTCCGGGAAGACCACCGCCTTTGACATTGGCGGTCACATCGTATTTGGTCACGGTATTGGTCGCCCGCAGCGGCTGCCGGATAATGATCCGGTCGGTCTCACGGGTGAAATACGCGTCCAGGTCCCTGCCGTTGACGACAATAGACCCTTTTCCCAGCGCCAGCGCGATACGCGCTATGGCTTCCTTCCTGCGCCCGACTGTTCTGTAATAGGTTAATGTTTCCATAAGGTTATAATTTTATCGCTTCTGGTTTTAATCCGGCATGACTGTGTTTGTCATCCGCATACACTTTAAGCTTCGAAATCGTCTTTTCGCTCAAGGCGCCTTTGGGCAACATGCGTTCCACGGCGAGCTTGAACACGGTTTCCGGTCGATTTTTGAGCATGTTCTCCAGGGTTACCTCTTTAAGTCCACCGGGATAGCCAGAATACCTCCTGTATACTTTGTCTTTGAGCTTCCTGCCGGTAACTTTGACTTTGGCGGCATTGATCACAATAACGCCATCGCCGGTATCCATAGAAGGAGTGAACATGGGTTTATGCTTGCCCCGGAGCACCATCGCTACCCTGCTGGCAAGCCTGCCCAGGATCTGATCCTTGGCGTCAACCAGATACCACTTTCTTTTGATGTCTGCTGCTTTGGGAAGATATGTTTTTTGCATAGTTCTAAAAGTATACCACAATCTATTTTAGTGTCAATTATTTTTTTAACTTTTTTTTAAGCTGCGGCCAGGAGTAAACGCGTGTAGTCCGCAGCCGGCCGGGCGAAAATATCCTGGGCCACCCCCTGCTCCACCACCCTGCCCTGATGCAGAACGACCAGATCATCCGCTATGTGCTTGACTACAGCCAGGTTATGACTGATAAAAACATAGGTCAGCTTATAGCGCTGTTTCAGATCCAGGAACAGGTCCAGCATCCTGGCCTGGATAGTCAGGTCCAGAGACGAGATCGGTTCATCCAGGACCAGGAATTTCGGCTCGCAAGCCAGAGCGCGGGCGATACAGATACGCTGGCGCTGGCCTCCGGAGAACTCGTGGGGATAACGGGAAAGAATGTCTGCCGGTAATTCCACGGTTTCCAGCAAACCGGCGACCCTTTCCTTGATCTGCCGCCTGCCGCGAGCCAGCTTGTGGATCACTAACGGTTCGCCCACCAGATCCACCACCCGCATTTTAGGATCCAAACTGTTGAAAGGATTCTGGAAGATGATCTGCACGTCCTTGTGAAAAGTCCGGATGAATGCGGGGTTAAAAACCACTTCCCCGCTGCTCTGTTCGACCAGCCCCATGATGATCTTGGCCAGGGTAGTCTTGCCTGAACCGGACTCCCCGACTATGCCCATAGTGCTGAATTCGCGCACGCTCAAACTGACCCGGTCCAGCGCCCGTACACTTCCCGCGGCAGAACGCAGCATGCCTTTTTCCACCGCATATGCTTTGGAAACATCGCGTATTTCCAGGATCATAGTTTGCCGATCTTTTCGTAAGCCTGGATCAGTTCCCGGGTATGGTGATGCCGGGGACAGCGGAAAACAGTATCGGTCGCCCCCTGATCCACCACTTTCCCCTGGAACATGATGATCACCCGGTCGCTGATCTTCCGGGCGATAGCCAGGTTGTGCGTGATGAACAATAAAGAAAATCCCAGCGATTTTTTCAATTCCATGAGCAGATCCAGGATCTCTCTCTCTATCGTCACATCCAGAGACGTGGTCGGCTCGTCGGCCACCAACAGGCGCGGTTGACAGGCCAGGCTCATGGCGATAAAAGCCCGCTGGTTCATCCCGCCGGAGAGCTGATGCGGATAACTGGCAAGCACGCGCTGCGGATCGGGGATGCGCACCTGTTCGAGCAACTGCGCGGCCTGCCTGCGCGCCTGCTGCGGCGCGACGCGCTGATGCAGCACGATCGTCTCCGCGATCTGGTCGCCGATGGTAAATACCGGGTTCAGGAAACTTACCGGCTCCTGAAAAATATAGGCGATCTCTTTACCGCGCATGCCGGTCAACTCTTCTTGAGACATGCGCAGGATATCATGGCCGTTGAACCGGATGCTGCCGGAGCTGATCGCGGCGTTGGGCGGCAGCAAACGGCTGATCGCCAGCGCGGTGATGGTCTTTCCTGATCCGGATTCGCCGGCCAGCACCGCCGTTTCATTGCGGGCAACGCTGAACTGCGCCCCGTCCACCGCGGTGAGCCGGCGTCCCTCCAGATCGAACGTGACCCTTAAATCGGTGATCTCCAGTAATGGCTGTTCGGACATAGGCTTAACCGATGATCTTCTTCAACCCTTCAGCGATAAAATTGAATCCCAGGATGGTTACCAGGATCGCCAGCCCGGGAAAGATCATGATCCACCAGGCCACCCCCAGGGTGGATTTGGCTTCGATAAGAATATTACCCCAGCTGGGCACCGGAGGCTGCACCCCCAGCCCCAGAAAACTCAAACCGGTTTCCAGCAGTATCGCCGCGCTGATACCCAGCGTGGCATTGACCAGCACCGGCCCCAGAGCGTTAGGCACCAGATGACGCAGAATGATCCGCGCGTCGGACGCGCCCAGAGCGCGTTCAGCCTGGATGAATTCCCTCTCTTTCAAAGAAAGTATCTCGCCGCGTATCAGCCGGGCCGGCCCCATCCAGCTGGTCAAACCGATGATCGCCATGATATTGAAAATCGACGGCTCCAGAAAAGCCACCACCGCCAGGATCAGGAAGAACGTAGGGAAACAAAGCATCACGTCCGCGCAGCGCATGATCAACGTGTCCACCAGGCGGCCGTAAAAACCGGCCAGTGAACCCAGCAGAATACCCACGGCCACGGCGATACCCATGGCAATGAAGCCGATACTCAACGAAATGCGCGCGCCATAGATAATCCGGGTCAACAGGTCGCGCCCCAGCTGGTCGGTGCCGAAAGGATGCGCTGAAGAAGGCGGCATGAGCAGCTGCGCCGCGTCGATCTGCGCCGGATCCGCGCTGCGCAGCCACGGGGCGAAGAGCGTGATCAGCATGAGCAGCCCGATAATGGTCAAACCGATCTTCAGATACGGATTACGCTTCATCATCTCTCTTTATAGCTTATCCGCGGATCGACGCAGGCATAGGAAATATCCGCGATCAGGTTGCCGAGCATGGTCAGAACCGCGGTGATCACCACTTCCGCCATGATCAACGGATAATCCCGGGTCATCACCGCTTCATAAAAAAGCCTGCCGATACCCGGCAGCGCGAAAATCGACTCGAAGATCACGCTGCCGCCCAGCAAACCGGGAATAGACAATCCCAGAATAGTCACCACCGGCAAAAGCGCGTTGCGCAAAGCATGGCTGTAGAGAACCGCCGATTCCGGCAGTCCTTTGGCCCGGGCAGTGGCGATATACGGCTGGCGCAGGGCTTCGATCATATTCGAGCGCATATACCGGGTCAAACCCGCAAAACCGCCGATCGCTGCCACAAACACCGGCAGGAAGAGATGCCGGATACTATCCCCGGCCTTGCCCCACGCCGAGAAATACTCGAAATCCAGGGAAGTCAACCCGGAAATGGGAAACCACCCTAATTGAATGGAGAAGAATTGCATGAACAGAAGCGCCAGCCAGAAGGTGGGCGCGGCGAAGAACAGGAAGCTTAAAAAAGTGACTGAATGATCAAAAGCTGAATCGGCTTTGATCGCGCTGCGCACGCCCAGGGGTACAGCGATCAGGAAAATCAGCACCAGGGCAGCCAGATTCAACCCCAGGGTCAACGGAATACGCTCGGCGATCTTCTCCATTACCGGCCGGCTGTCGATATACGACCTGCCGAAATCCAGTCTGACGATCTGTTTCATCCAGATCAGATATTGCACATGCAGGGGTTTATCCAGACCGAACTGTTTCTCCAGCCGCAGCCGCAATTCCGGCGAAACCCGGGGATTCAACGACTGTTCCACCGCCACGGGTTTGCCCGGAGCAAGGCGGATGATAAAAAAGCTGACCACGGTGATCCCGAAGAGCAACGGAATGATGCCCAGCAATCTGCGAATGATGTATGTGCTCATATCTGTTCCCCGTTCATCCCTGCGATCACGGCGTCAGACGGTAACGCTGCCGGCTCTTCTCCACCCACCAGTCGATGAAATTATACCCTATGCCTGCGGGAGCGGGCTTGACCCCGCGGAAACGATTATGCAATACGGACAGGCTGTCCGGTACGTACAAAAACATATACGGTTGATCTTCATACAGCAACTGGTGCACGCGCTGATAATAGATCTTGCGCTTTTCCGGATCGAATATCTTTCTGGCTTCCACCAGGGCAGTATCCACTTCCGGATTGCTGTATCCGACAAAATTGAATTCCCCTTCCCTGGTCTTGGAAGAATGCCAGATGTCGAAGTTATCCGGCTCCCGCGGCAGGGACCATCCCAGGATGACCGCCTCGAACTTCCGTTTGTTCACGAACTGGTGGATGAACACGCTCCATTCCAGCACCTTGATCTTCATCTCTACGCCGATTTCTTTAAGCCTGCGCTGGATGATCTCCGCGCTGCGGATGCGCTCCTCGTTCCCCTGATTGGTGATAACGGTAAAAGAGAACGGTTTACCCTCTTTATCCAGCCAACCGTCGGCGTCAGTATCCCGCCAGCCCGCCTCCGCCAGCAATTGCCGCGCCAGCGCCGGCGCGAACGCCGCAGGCTTGACCCGGTCATTGTACGCCCATGATCCGGGAATGAACGGACCGGTGCAGACCGTGCCCAGCCCCAGATGCACGATGCGGATGATCTCGTCCTTGTCCACGGCATGATTCAACGCCTGACGGACTTTCTTATCCCTGAAAAAAGGATGGTCCAGATTGTAGCCGAGATAGACGTAGGTAAAGCTGGGGAGCCGGAACTTTCGATAGTGCGTTTTGAAAAAAGCGGTATCGGTCTGCCGGGTGAATTGCAGCGGGGTCAGACCCGCGGAATCCAGCCCCTGGGTCTGCAGCTCGAGAAAAATGGTGGACACATCCGGGATCACCCGGTAAATCGCCCGGTCGATAAACGGCTGATGCTCGAAATACGCCGGATTGGAAATCAACTCGATCTTTTCCTGGGTTTTCCAGGACTTGAACCGGTACGGCCCCAGGCCGATCGGCTGGCGGGCAAAACGCGTGGTATTAAGATCCTCTTTTTCCAGGACGTGCCTGGGCAGTATGGGCATGCCCCAGCTGGACAGCGCCGGAGCAAAAGCTTCTTTGTACGTAACCCGCACCGTGAACTCATCCGGGACTTCCAGCGCTTTAACCCGCTCGAAATCTCCGCCGTACGGAGTGCGCACCTGCGGATCGATCAGCTTCTGATAGGTAAATTCCACGTCGCGGGCGGTGAACGGCCGGCCGTCGTGCCAGACGACATTGCGGCGCAGATGAAAAACGATGGTCAGACCCTCATCCTGTATCTCCCAGCTTTCAGCGAGATCGCCGACCAGCTGCAGATCCTTGTCATATTTTACCAGACCGTTGTAGAGCAGCCCGCACACTTCGCTGGAAGCGGAATCCGAAGCCAGAATGGGAATGAGCGTGCTGGCGTCAGCAATCGAACCGCTGACAATGGCGTCGCCCCGGTCCGGCTCCTGCGCGAAACCCCAGGCAGCCCGGACGATCGGCAGAATGACCGCAAGCAAAAAGACTACCAGCAGAGCTGGTAGTCTTTTCAGGTTTAAATACGCGAAATAATTGGTCAAGGTTTTTAGAAACCGTTGCCCGGCCTGCTTATTTAGAGGCTGCCGGAGTTGCTTCTGTCGGTGCTGGAGTTGGAGTTGAAGCTGGAACCGGAGCTGAAACTGGAGCTGAAGCCGGTGCCGGACGCACGCCCTCCATCAGAGAACGGCTGCGATTAACCCCCTGCAGAGCCAGAAGCAGGCAGGTGATGAAAAACACCACCGCGCAGATCGTCGTAGCTTTGGTGAGGATCGCGCTGGTCTTGGTCCCGAACATGTTTTCCAGGCCGGAGAGATTTTCCACGAAGCCGCCGCCTCTGCCCCGCTGCACCAGAACGATGGTAATCAATATCACACAGGAAATCACATGTATCGCAATCACTAATCCCATCATAATTCCACCTTTACTTTCTTATCTTGGCTGCTTTCTTCACAATATCCGCAAATGAATCAACCTTCAGGCTCGCTCCGCCGACCAGCGCGCCGTCTACATCCGGCTGATGCATAAGTTCCTCGATATTATCCGGCTTCACCGATCCACCGTATTGAATTCTCATTTTCGCAGCAACTTCTTTAGAATATAATTTCGCCAGCAAACCGCGGATATACGCGTGCGCTTCCTGCGCCTGCGCCGGGGTCGCGGTCTTTCCCGTGCCGATGGCCCAGACCGGCTCATAGGCGATCACGATCTTGACCGCGTCTTCCGCCGAAAACCCCTTCAGGCCGCCCGCCACGTGATCTTCGAGCACGGCGAACGTCTTATTCGCCTCGCGCTCGGCCAGCGTTTCCCCCACGCACATGATCGGGGTTAACCCGGCAGCCAGCACCGCTTTAACTTTCTTGTTCACGGTTTCATTGGTCTCGCCGAAGAACTGTCTGCGTTCGGAATGGCCGATGATCACGTATGTACACCCGGCGTCTTTGAGCATCTTACAGGAAACTTCTCCCGTAAAAGCCCCTTCGTCCTGCCAGTAGGCATCCTGCGCGCCCATACCGATAGCGGAATTCTGGATCACCTCGAAAACCTCGGTCAAGGCGGTATACACCGGACAGATGACGATCTCGATATCCTGGGCGTCGAGCTGGAACAACTCCCTTTTCAATCCGTTAGCCAGTTCGATGGCTTCAGGAATGGTCTTATATAATTTCCAGTTACCTGCTATGATTGTTTTACGCATGGAACTCCTCTATTTGTCGGACAACGCCGCAATGCCGGGCAGGGTTTTACCCTCCAGGAATTCAAGGCTGGCTCCACCGCCGGTGGAGATATGCGTCATTTTACCCTGCAATTTGAATTTAGCCACCGCCGCAGCGGTATCTCCGCCGCCGATGATCGTTACTGCCTTCAATGAACCGATGAACTCGCCCAGCGCTTTGGTGCCTTTGCTGAACGCGTCCATTTCAAAAATACCTACCGGCCCGTTCCAGACAATAGTCCTGGCCGCGGATAATTTCTGGTTGAACAATTCTACGGTCTTCGGTCCGATATCCACCGCGATCTTGCCGTCCGGGATATCCTGCCCGCAGATTTCGGTCCTGGCGTTGGCATCCACGGTATCCACGATCACGTGATCGACCGGAAGCACGATCTCTTTCTTCTGCGCCGCGGCTTTGTCCAGGATGCTCTTGGCCAGGTCGATCTTGTCTTTTTCCAGCTTGGAATTGCCGATGGACTTGCCCTGCGCCTTCAGGAAAGTATAGGCCATGCCGCCGCCTACGATGATCGCATCGCATTTGGGCAAAAGATTATCGATCACCCCGATCTTATCCGACACCTTGGAACCGCCCAGGATCACCATGAAAGGCTTGGCGGGATCAGCCACCGCGTCGCCTAAATATTTGATCTCTTTTTCAAGCAGCAGGCCTGCCGCAGATTTCAGGTATTTGTTCACTCCCGCGGTAGAAGCGTGCGCCCGGTGCGCGGTGCCGAATGCGTCGTTGACGAACACTTCCGCGAGACCGGCCAGTTGCCTGGCGAATTCCGGATCATTTCCCTCTTCCTGGGCGTAATAGCGCAGATTTTCCAGCAGCACGATCTTCTCGGAAGCCGCGGCCACGCCTTTCTTGACTTCTTCACCTATGCAATCGTTCAAAAAAGCGACTTTGGTGCCGGCCAGCTCTTCCAGGCGCTGGGCGACGGGTTTCAGGCTGTATTTGTCCACGCGCTTGCCGTCCGGGCGTCCCAGATGGCTCATCAACACCAGCTTCTTCGCGCCCTTCTCCAGGATAAATTTGATCGTAGGCACGGTTTCGCGGATGCGGGTATCATCGGTGATCGCCAGATTGGCGTCCAGCGGCACATTGAAATCCGCGCGCATCAGCACGGTTTTTCCTTTAAGATCGAGATCTCTAACAGTCATTTTAGCCATGGGTTACCTCCTCATAAAGTAGAAGAATAGTATATATAATTTCACCTTTGTTGTCAAAAGAAATTAAGCGGAGATGGAACTGCTTTCTTAAAAAGGCATTTACAGGTTGGCCAGGGCGGCAAAGTTCTCCAGGCTCAATTTTTCCGGCCGGATCAAAGGAAAAATCCCGCGCGAGCGGAAGAACGCGTCAAGTTTATCCTCGGGAATAATCTCCTTGAGGCTGTTACGCAACGTCTTGCGCCGCTGCTGGAAAGCCGCGTGGATGAGATCGAAGAACGCCACCTCATCCTTCACCCTCACCGAAGGTTCAGGCAGCATCTGCAAACGGATACAGCAGGAATCGACTTTGGGGATGGGATAAAAGCAGCCGCGGGGGATCCTGACCAGCTTTGAGGCGTGCGCGTAATACTGGACAAAACAGCTTAACGAACCGTAGATCTTGCTTCCGGGTTCAGCGCAGATACGGTCAGCCACCTCCTTCTGTATGGTCAAAAAGACCGTGTCGATATGCCGGCGGTATTCAAACAGATATTCGATGATCGGCGTGGTGATATAGTACGGGATATTGCCGAAAACAACGATCTTCTTTTTCGCCGCGGCGATAACCGGGGAGAGATCAAAGGTGAGAATGTCGTGATGGATGATCGTAACGTTGCCCGCCTGGCCGTACTCCCGCTGTAACATCTCTACCAGGCCGGCGTCAAGATCGATGGCATAGACATGCCGCACCGCCGGCGCGAGCAATTTGGTCATTGCCCCTTTGCCCGGCCCGATCTCGACCACGCTATCGGAATCCTTGAAACCGCAGGCGTTGAAAATTTTACGCTGCGTATGCGGATCGACCAGGAAGTTCTGGCCTAGGCTTTTTTTAGGGCGTGCGCGCATTGACGGGCTCGACGGATGGCTGCCAGCAACGAAGACGGATCGGCTACGCCTTTGCCGGCAATATCAAAGGCGGTGCCGTGTAAGGGCGAAGTCCGGACATACGGTAATCCCAGGGTGATGTTCACGCCGCTCTGCGCGCCGGTGAGTTTAAGCGGAATAAGCGCCTGATCGTGATACATGGCGATCAACGCGTCGTAGCCGCCTTTGACCGCTTTGGCGATGGCGCTGTCCGCGGGCTCCGGGCCGCAGACGCCCTTATATCGCTTCTGCAAACCGCGGATGACCGGCTTGAGGACGCGGTTCTCCTGATCGCCGATCAATCCGTTGTCCGAAGCATGCGGATTCACGGCGCAGACGCCCAGACGGGGCCGGCGGATGGAAAAAAGCGTTTGCAACGACTCGTGGGTTGTACGCACCACGAAACGGATATCCCGGGGCTTGAGCGCTGCGGCGACGTTCTCCAGAGGGATATGCCGGGTGACCAGGCTGAACTTCAGGCAATCGTTGAGCAGCATCATCACCGTATCCTGCGAACCGCTTCGGGCGGCGAGATATTCGGTATGTCCGCTGAAATGGCGGTATCCCGCGAGATGCACCGCTTCTTTGGAGATCGGACAGGTCACCAGGCAGTCGATCGTGCCTTCGGCGAGCAACGCCAGCGCCGTATCCAGGTATTCCATGGAGGCTTTTCCGTAAACAGCCTGCACGCGGCCGAAACGGAATGACGCGCGTTTGACGTTGGACACATCCAGGAATTGCCCGGCAACCGGCCGCTGCCGCCTGCCTGCGGCCTGCTCCATAACCCAGCGATCGCCGATGATCAAACAATCGCGCACCTGCGCCCCGGGAAGACGCAGGATCTTTCCCAGGATCTCCGGACCGATACCCGACGGATCGCCCATGGTTATGCCGATGCGCAGTGGTTTCATCGTTTTAGATAATGCGGATGTAGGCGTGCTTCTTAAGTTCTTCGAGCAGGCTGATCACGCCCTCCTGAAGTCTTTTTTCATAGAGCATGGTCGCGATTTCGCTCTGGACTTCCTTCAATTCCTGCTGACGGGCCGGGAAGATCTGATTCACCCGGAAATAGTAATACGTCGATCCGATCAGGATCGCCCCGGAGGTCTGGCCGACGTTGAGGGTAAACACCACATCCTCGATCTCTTTCCTCAATTCACCGCCTTTGGAAGCGATGAAACTGTTGAGTTTGAGCGAATATTCCTGACAGATAGCGTCCAGCGTCTTGCCTTCGGCTAACAGTTCGTCGATATCTTCGACCATACCTTTGTCCGTGACCATCGCCGAGATGAATTCCCTTCTCTCGGGAACGATAAACCCGCCCGGATGCTGATTGTAATACTCGGTGATTTCCGAAGGACGGCTGACGATCTTTCCTTTGACCTTCTGTTCGATCACCGTATAGATAAGCATCTGGTCGCGCATCTTTTTTTCCAGGCTCTGCTGGGTCATCCCCTGCGACAGGAGCCCTTCCTCGAATTCCCGGTCGGAAGAATAGTTCTTTTTGAGTTCCTGGATCTTCGCCTTGATCCGGGCGTCTTCCACCGTAATGCCGCTCTTATGCGCTTCCTGCAGCAACAGGCGATCTTCGATCAACCGCTGCAAAAGATCCGACTTCATCGATTTGATCTTGCGTTCAAGGCTCTCCCCCTGATACTGGCTGGAGAGTTGAATGCGCATAAAATTCATGAAATCATCCAGATCCTTCTGGGTGATAATTTCGTTATTGACCACCGCCACAATACTGTCCTGCGCGCGGACGGACGGAACCGCGGCGCACAATAAACACAGGGCCACGCCGCCAATCATGCCATACCGGATACATCGAGCGTATCTGTTCATTTAACCACCTTCTTCAAAGTTGCGATCGCTTCTTTTAATAATCTGCAGTACAGGTCAAATCCCACTGCATTGATGAAACCGTGCTGTTGAATGCCCAGCAGATTCCCCGCGCCCCTGATCTCGAGATCCTCCATGGCGATCTTGAAACCCGCGCCCAATTGAGTGTATTCCTGCAGCGCGGTCAGCCGTTTCCGGGCTGCCGTGGAAAGGACCCCGGAAGGCGGCACGGTGAAATAAGCGTACGCCGGCCGGTCGAACCTGCCCACCCTGCCCCGGAGCTGATGCAAATCGGATAAACCGAACGTATGCGCGTTGTGTACGATCAGGGTATTGGCATTGGGAATATCGATACCGGACTCGATGATCATGGTGCAGAGTATGACATCGACCTTGCCGTCCAGAAAATCCGCCATTACCTGCTCAAGCTCGCGCGAGGGCATCTGGCCGTGGGCCACGGCCAGCCGCGTTCCGGAAGGCAACAATGCCGCCAGCCGGTCACGTATCCTGTGTATATCGTGTACCCGGTTATGCAGGAAATAAATCTGCCCTTTACGGTTAAGCTCCTGAACCAGAGCCTGGCGCAGCAACTCCTCATCATATTCTACCACTATCGTTTTTATCGGCAAACGATTTTCCGGAGGAGTATTGATCACCGACAAATCCTTGGCTCCCATCAGGCTCATGTAGAGAGTGCGCGGTATGGGCGTTGCGGTCAGAGTGATCACATCCGTGCTTAAACGCAGTTTTTTGAGTTTCTCTTTGGCCTGCACGCCGAAGCGCTGTTCCTCGTCGATGATCACCAGCCCCAGGTCCTTGAAGTAAACGTCATCCGAGAGGAGCCGGTGCGTGCCGATGATGATATCCACGCTGCCGGCGGCGAGCCCTTTGACGATTTCCTGCTGCTGGCCCGGGGTGCGGAAACGTGAGAGCATCGACACGTTCACCGGAAAATCCTTGAGCCTCCGGGTGAAATTCTTGTAATGCTGCTCCGCCAGAATGGTCGTCGGCACCAGATAAGCCACCTGTTTATTATCCATTACCGCCTTGAAAGCGGCGCGCATGGCCACCTCGGTCTTGCCGTAACCGACATCGCCGCAGATCAAACGGTCCATCGGACGAGCCGCTTCCATATCCGCCTTTACCTGGGTGGTAACCGTCAGCTGATCCGGGGTCTCCCGGTAGAGGAAGGTTTTCTCGAACTGCCCCTGCCACTCGGTATCCCGGGCAAAAGCGAATCCTTGAGCGCTCATGCGCATTGCCTGCAGGCTCAACAGGTCCCAGGCCAGTTTCTGTATCCCTTTCCGGGTGCGATTCTTGATCCGCTGCCACTCTTTGCCGCCCAGCCGGTGCAGCTTGGGCCGGCGCATGTGAAAAGCGATATACTTCTGCACCAGATGCATCTTGTCTACCGGCACGTACAATTTTTCCTGGCGGTCATATTCCAGCACCAGGAAATCTTTGGATTTATCGCCCTTCTTGATCTTCTCGATGCCTTTAAAGCGGCCGATGCCGTACTGGTTATGCACCACATAATCGCCGAGAGCGATGTCTACGAAATTATCCAGCGGAAACTGCTCGCCGAAGCTGGCCTTGGCGGAAGAGACTTTCTTGATGGGCAGGATGATGAGCATCCGGTGATCCCAGAGCGAAGCGCCCCGGACCGGATCATAGGTCTTGATGGAAACGATAGTGTCGCCGTCGAATTCAATGCGGATGGGAAGTTCGAAGGTGGAAGGAAAAACATCGAGCAGATTGCCCCGGCGGGTAAAATCTCCTTCAGCCTGCGCGTTATCCTGACGCTTGTAGGCGAATTCCACAAGCGTGGAGGCAATGGTGTCAGGCGGTATAGTTTGCCCGACATATATCTTGCTCGCCTTGAACATAGCAGACGCTTTCCCTAAACCCCTGTGATATATAAAGATACAAAGATATTCCGTCCGGCACCACCGGACGGAATATCTTTGTAAAATGTTGCAGCAGTAAGACTTGGGGAAAGCGTCTGCCTTAGGCGGAGCCGGCGGCTTCTTTTTTGCTGGCAAAGGCCAGCACCAGCGGCGAGGCAATGTACACGGTTGAATAAATACCCGAGATGAACCCGACCAGCAGGGTGAAAGCAAAATTACCCAGCACCTCTCCGCCGTAGAACAAGATCGCCACGACAGTCAAAAGCGTGATCCCCGAGGTCAACAAAGTCCTGGCCAACGTCTGGTTAACGCTCAAGTTGATCAGATCGAACAGAGTGGTTTTGCGCATCAACCTGCTGTTTTCGCGTACCCGGTCATAGATAACGATGGTATCGTTGATGGAGAAACCGGCAATGGTCAAAAACGCAGTGACCGAAAGCAGATCGATCTGCCTGCCGGTAAGCGCCAACGCGCCCAGGGCCACCAGCACGTCATGGAACAACGCCAAAACGCCGGCAACTGCGAAATTCACGTGTTTAAAACGGAATCCCACGTAGATCAGGATACCGATCAGCGACCAGATCAACGCTTTGACCGCCTTACCCTTAAGATGCTTTCCCGCCACCGGACCCACGCGCTCGATCTTGAGCACCTGCACATCCTGATCCGAAAAATCCTTCTTGAGTTGTTCGGTGATCTCTTTGTTCTTATCTTCGGCGGTGCGAATAAGCACGATTTTAGGATTATCGCTGAACTGCTGCAGCGAAACATCCGCCAACCCCAATTTTCCCAGGGAAGCGCGCACTTTTTCTGCGTCTATCGCTTCTTTAAAACTATATTCCTGCAGTTGGCCTCCGGCGAAATCGATGCCGAAAGCTTTGGCCCCCTGTTTGAAAAATGAGAACATCCCGGTGCCGATGACAATTAAAGAGACCGCATAGAAGAAATAGCGCTTGCCGATAAAATCAAGTTTGGTCGGCTTGATCAACTGCAGCATCGGCAACGATTTGAGCAGATTCCGCTCCAGCAGGAATTCGAAGATAGCGCGGGTAACCACGATCGCGGTGAACATGCTGCTGATCAAACCGATGGTCAGGGTGACCGCGAAACCGCGGATCGGGCCGGTGCCGAACTGAAAAAGCAGAAATGCCGCGATCAGCGTGGTCAGGTTGGAATCAAATATCGCGGTAAAAGCTTTGTCATATCCGTTGGCGATCGCCGTGCGCAACGTCCTGCCCGCGGTAATTTCTTCGCGGATACGCTCGTTGATCAGCACGTTGGCGTCCACCGCCATACCCAGGGACAACGCGATACCCGCGATGCCGGGCAAGGTCAGCGTTGCGGAAATTCCCGGGAACAGCCACGGCAGTATTCCGCCCAATCCGCCCAGGATGATCAGCAGGTTCAACAGCAACGCGATATTGGAGACTATGCCGGCAAAAAGATAATACACCGCCATGGCCACAAATACCAGACAGATCCCCACCACGCTGGCTTTCACGCCCTTGCTGATCGAATCCTGACCGAGCAGCGGGCCGATGGTGCGCTCCTCTTCTATGCGCATGGGCGCAGGCAAAGCGCCGACGCGCAGAACCAAAGCCAGATCCTGCGCCTGATCGGTGGTAAAGCTGCCGGAAATCTGCGCCTCGCCGGAAGGAATCGGCTCGCGGATATTCGGCGCGGACTGCACCTTGCCGTCAAGCACGATCGCCAATCGCCTGCCGACATTCGCCGCGGTGATCTCGGCGAATTTCTTGGCGCCTTCGCCGCTGAACTGCAGCAGAACTTCAGGCTCGCCGAAACGCTGCGAGCTGAAACCCACGCGGGCATCGGTCAAAGCGTCGCCGGTAAGCACGGCCTTACTCTCCACCAGGATAGGTTCCCGGGTCTCATCCAGATATTTCAAATCGTATCCTTCGACCGGCTTGCCTTCCACCGCCTGCTTGACCTTCTCGGCGTCGTTAAGCACCAGCTTGAATTCCAGCATCGCGGTCTTTCCTATAAGATCGATCGCGCGCTCGCGGTCAGTCACCCCCGGCAACTGAATCACGATCTCATCGTTACCCTGCTTCTGAATCGAAGGCTCGCGCACGCCGAACTGGTCGATGCGGTTGCGAATGACTTCGATGGCGCGGTCGGCGGCATCGTCTTTGGCCTTGCCGGAAAGTCCGGACGTATCGACCTTGAGCAACAGGTGCATCCCGCCTTTCAAATCCAGCCCCAGCTTGATCTTCTGGTCAAGCGGAAAAGCGGAAAATACGCACAACCCCGCGACAGCGGCGATAAGCAGAAGTTTCAATGAGAGTTTTTTATCCATTATTGTTTTCCTTCGTTAGCGGATTGCTGTTTCTTCACAATGCCCACACAGTTCTTTTCCAGTTCGATCTTTACGTTATCGTCCACCCGGATCACCACGGTCTGCTCTTTGACATTGACGATCGTCCCGTGTATCCCGCCGGTGGTCACGACCTCATCGTTCTTTTGCAACCCCTTGATCATCGCCTGGTGTTTCTTCTGTTCCTGTTTCTGCGGCCTGATCACGATAAAATAAAAAATACCGATGATCAGCGCGAACTGGGAAATAAAGAAGATCGGGTTAACTTGCGTTGTCTGCGGCGGCATTAGTCAGCTCCTTGGTAACGACCATCTCCGCTTTTTTCATGACCCTGACCACTGCCAGCGTCGGCAATGCGCCCATCTTGCGCCAGTGTTCATACCGCGCTTTGTCCACGCGCGCCTGTTTGGAAACCGGGTTATAAAAACCGATCTCCTCGATGAATTTTCCGTCGCGGGTGGTGCGTTCATCGAACACACTGATGCGGAAATGCGGCTTGTTCTTGGGATTTTTTCCGATTCTGCGTAACCGTATTCTAACTGCCATAATCCTACTCCTTCTGCTTGTCTTGGGATAGAGTCAGGTCACTCCATCGCTGTGATTGGTTCTAACGTGTAAGGGCCTCCATTAAGGCCTTCGCTTTATTGACTGTTTCAGCGTATTCTTTTGCGGGAACTGAATCAGCGACAATGCCCGCGCCTGCCTGAATATAAGCGGTATTGTCTTTTATCACAATGGTCCGGATGGTGATACAGGTATCCATCGCGCGGGCGAAACTGATATACCCCACGCAGCCGGCATACGGACCGCGCCGCACGTTCTCCAGTTCATCGATGATCTCCATCGCCCGGACTTTCGGACTCCCGGAGACCGTGCCGGCGGGAAAACACGCCCGCAGCACGTCGAAACTGTCGAATCTGCGGTCCAGCACGCCTACCACATCGCTGACCAGATGCATCACGTGCGAGTAGCGCTCGACGCTCATGAAATTCTGCACTTTGACCGAACCGGTCTTACTCACCCGGCCGATATCATTCCTGCCCAGATCTACCAGCATCAGGTGCTCTGCTTTCTCTTTTTCGTCAGCCCGCAGTTCCTGCTCCAGCTTGAGATCTTCTTCTTCGGTCTTCCCGCGCCTGCGCGTTCCGGCGATCGGCCGGGTACGCACCTGGCCGTCCTCGCAACGCACCAGCAATTCCGGGGAAGCGCCCACCAGGGTAAGCGCGTCGAGTTTTAAAAAGAACATGTACGGCGAGGGATTCAGGCTTCTCAAGCTGCGGTAAACGTCAAAAGCGCCCTTTTTGATCCTGGCTTTAAACCGTTGAGAGGGTACAACCTGAATAATATCGCCTTTTCTGATGAATTTTTTAGCTTTATTAACTATACCACAAAATTCCGATTTTTCAACATTAGAAGTTATCTCTATGCCGCCAGCCTGGGCGGACGGTTCCGCCGGCCTGGACGCTAACGGCCGCTGGAGCTGTCGGAGAATACCGTCAATCGTGTTGACGGCCCGGGTATACAGACGCTCTTTCTGTTTGCGGGTCAGTTTTGACGACGCTGCGGGCAGCAGGACATTATTGATCACCTTCAGGGTATGGTTGACATGATCGAACACCAGTATGGTGTCGGTAAGCATGAATACCATATCCGGCAGACGAAGATCATCCGGGTTCTTATCCGGGATTTTTTCCACGAACCGGACAAAATCATACCCCACATACCCCACAAAACCGCCGAAGAACCGCGGCAACCCCTTGATCTGCGCCGGACGGAAATCCGCCATGCACTTCTTGATCTCGTCCAGCGGATCAGTGGCAGTGACGAACCTGCGGCTGCGGTTTCCCTCGATGCGCTCGATAGTCCTCCCCTTGGACTTGAGCACCAGAGAAGAACCGCTGCCCAGAAAAGAATAGCGGGCAATCTTCTCCTGCCCTTCCACCGATTCGAGCAGGAACATATACCGCTGCGGCGCCAGTTTCAGAAAACAGGAAACCGGCGTATCCAGATCCGCGCTGATCTCTTTATACACCGGAATGACCGTGGACTTCCGGGAAAGCGCCAGGAACGCTTTCAGCGAAGGAGTGATCATACTGGTTACACCAGCCTCCGGTAGAAACAACTGCGGTTGCCCGTATGACAGGCGACTCCGACCTGGCGCACTTTGATCAATAACGCGTCCAGATCGCAATCATAGGCAACGGATTTGACGAACTGGAAATGTCCCGACGTCTCGCCTTTCACCCAGTATTCCTGTCGGGAACGCGACCAGTAACAGGCCTTGCCGAGTTTGATGGTGCGACGTAAAGACTCCAGGTTCATATAGGCAACCATCAGGACCTCATTATCTTTGTAATCCTGGATGATCGCCGGGATCAACCCGTTCTTGTCGAATTTCAAGGTTTTGATGTTTATTTCAGGCTTTCTTTTCATAGCGAATGGCTACTCCTTTGTGTTGAAGGAATTCTTTTACCTGCGGCACGGTTAATTCCGCGTAATGGAACAAAGACGCTGCCAGCGCCGCGTCTGCGCCGGCGTGCGTCAATACATCGTAAAAATGTTCGAGCTTGCCCGCGCCTCCCGACGCGATCACCGGAATGGTCACCGCATCCGAAACCGCTTTGGTCAACCCGGTATCGTAGCCGTCTTTCGTCCCGTCACAATCCATACTGGTCAGCAGGATCTCCCCGGCGCCCAGCTGCGCGGCCTGCCGAGCCCACTCCACGGCATCCAGCTCCGTAGGCGTCCTGCCGCCATGGATATAGACCTGCCAGCCCGGATGGCGCACGGCGTCGGTCTGCACGCGTTTGGCGTCGATTGCCACCACGATACACTGACTGCCGAATTTCGTAGCCGCCTCGGTGATCAGTTCGGGGTATTTGACCGCGGCGGTATTGATGGACACTTTATCCGCTCCGGCATTCAAAAGATTGCGGATATCCTGCACGTCGCTGATTCCCCCTCCCACCGTAAACGGCATAAAAATATTCTGGGCGATACGCTCCACCAGTTCGATCAGGGTCTTGCGATTCTCGTAACTGGCGGTAATATCCAGAAAAACGAGTTCATCCGCCTGCTGGGCGTCATAGGCTTTGGCCACTTCCACCGGATCGCCGGCGTCGCGCAGCCCGAGGAATTGCACCCCTTTGACTACCCGGCCTTCCTTGATATCCAGACATGGAATAATGCGTTTGGAAAGCATCGGACCCTTATTCTTTGTTAAGATACGGCTCGAGCAAAGACCAGGTTTTGCGCCCCACTTTTCCGTCGGAGGTTAAACCGTTGTCTTTCTGGAATTGCCTGATCGCCGTCCGGGTGTTCTTACCCATGCGGCCGTCGGCAGCACCCGGATCATAACCGGCGTTCTTCAAAGCCGTCTGGATCTGTTTAACCGACGGAACCGCCATGGAACCGCCGGCTCTCTCGCCGCGCATGGCATCGAATTTCTCTTCCGTGGTCTTGCTTAACGCTTTGCGTAAACTATCGATCTCGGCGTCTTTCTGCTGCAGTTGCTGTTCAAGAGTCGTCACCTGATTACGCAACGATTCGTTCTCCGACCGCTGATTGGAAGTAGTGGCACAACCGGCCAAAAGAAAAAGACACACCAACCCGCTTGCCCCCAGTCCCAGGTACTTATGAACCATCGTATTCCTCCTTTTACGAGTGTTCCAATGCTTGCTGCACGGTAAACTTACCCTCATACAACGCTTTGCCGATTATAACTCCGATAACCCCGGATTTTTCCATTTTCTTGAGTTTATCCAGATCCGCCAACGCCGAGATCCCGCCCGAAGCGATAACCTGCAACCCGGTCTTCAAAGCCAGATCCGCCAGTGCCGGCAGGTTCGGCCCGCTCAACGCCCCATCCTTAAGCGTATCGGTATAGATCACTTCCCGGAACCCCATGGCCCGTAATTGCAGCGCAAACGTATCCGCCGGGATGCCGGGGCTTTCCTTTTGCCATCCCTCGATCAGCACCATCCCGTGTTTGGCGTCGATACTCACGATCACCCGTTCCCTGAACTGCGAGAACACGTCCTGCAGGAACGCCCGGTCCTGGACCGCCCTGGTCCCTAACACGACCCGGTGCACGCCGGCGGCGAACAAATTAAGTATGGTCTGTTTGTCCCGCACCCCGCCGCCGAATTCCACCGGAATGGTAACTGCGCGCAGGATCTGCGTCAAAGCGGACAGATTTTTCGGGGAGCCGGAAAAAGCTCCGTCCAGATCGACCACATGCAGCATCTGCGCGCCCTGGCGCTGCCACTCTTTAGCCACTGCCGCAGCGTCGTCGGAATATACCCGCTCGTCGCTCCTGCCCTGATAGAGCCGCACCACTTTTCCGTCTTTAAGGTCTATGGCCGGTATGATCAGCATACGTACCCCTAGAGCATCTTCACAAAATTCTCTACGATCTTCAAACCCACGCCCTGGCTTTTTTCCGGGTGAAACTGCATGGCGAAAACATTGCCGCGCCAGATGATCGAAGCGAAGTCCGTGCCGTATTCCGTCGAGGCGGCGATGATCTCCCTGTCCCTGACCTCGGGATAGAACGAATGGCAGAAATACACCGCGGGATGCTGCGGCAGCGTCTTGAACAGCGGGCACTCGGGCTTGCGCAGCTTGATCTGATTCCAGCCCATGTGCGGAACTTTCAGGTTGTGCCGCGGATCGAATTTCTTTACCTGCCCTTTGAGAATGCCCAGTCCTTTGACGCCCAGAGATTCCTCGCTGGAGTCAAAAAGCAGATGCATGCCCAGGCAGATCCCCAGGAATACTTTCCCGGCCAGGATATGCTCGATCAGCACGGAAACCAGATTCTGGCGTTCCAGCTCCTCCATCGCGTCGCCGAAAGCGCCCACGCCGGGCAATACCACCTTGTCGGCTTGCGCGATCAGGGCCGGATCGTTGCTGACAAAGATATCGCCGCCCTGCGCTTCCAATGCCTTGCGCACGCTGTGGATATTGCCCATCCCGTAATCAACGATAGCGATCCTGCTCATAGTTTAATCGATCACGCCTTTGGTAGACGGCACGCCTTTGCGGCGCGGGTCGATCTGCGTGGCCTGGTCCAGAGCCAGACCCAGCGCTTTGAAAACCGGCTCCAGGGCCGCGTGCAGATCCCGGTTGGCGTTCTCTATCCGGATATTCAAATTCATTCCCAGATGCTTGGCCAATCCGTCGAAGAAATGTTCGGCGTATTCGAACCGGTACCCTTCCGAAGGAATAATCCTGCCGACGGGAATGCCGGTAGTTTTGATATCCAGGAATCCCCGGCCGTTGATATCCAGGACGGCCTTGCCCACCACCTCTTCCATCGGCACGCCGGCAAAGCCGAAACGCCGGATCCCTTTTTTGTCTCCCAGCGCCTTCTTGAAAGCCTGGCCCAGAACAATGCCGATATCCTCGTTGGTGTGATGGATATCCACTTTCAGGTCGCATGTGCCGGTAGAGATCTCCAGATCGAAGAATCCCCAGAAAGCAAAAAGCTCGAGCATATGATCCAGGAAACCGATGCCGGTCTTGATCCTGGATTTTCCGCTTCCGTCGACGTTCAGTTTGACGGTGATATCCGTTTCCCGGGTGGCGCGCTTGACCGCAGCAGTCCTTTTTTTCATCCTTCTCTCCGTTATTTAAACCGTACTTTGACCGATTCCAGGTGCTGGCACAACCCCTCGATCCCGGCTATTTTTTCCAGAGGCTCGCGGACATTTTCCAGAGCCTTGCGGGAATACCCGATGATATGATTGCTCTTGATGAAATCGCATACCGACAGCCCGGAGAAGAACCGCGCCGTGCCGTTGGTGGGCAGCACATGGCTGGGGCCGGCGACATAATCGCCCACCGCAGTCGGACTGTACGGTCCCAGGAATACCGCGCCGGCGTTACGGATCCCCTTGAGCAGCCGCTGCGGGTTGTTCACCAGGATTTCCAGATGTTCAGGCGCGATCTTATTGGAGATATCCACGGCCTCATCGAGATTCTTGGTCACGATGATCGAACCGTTAACGCTGGACACCTGCGACTTGATCTGCCGGGCGAGCTTTTTGGAATTAGTGATCAATATGGCCAGGCCGCCGGCATGTTCGCCCTGGGCCTTGAGGTCGGCGATGATATACTCCGGATTGCTGAACCGGTTGGCGATGACCACCAGTTCCGTCGGCCCGGCGATCATGTCGATATCCACCACGCCGAAAACCTGGCGTTTGGCCTCGGAAACGTACATATTCCCCGGTCCGACGATCTTGTCGACCTTCGGGATGATCTTGGTGCCGTAGGCCAGAGCCCCGATGCCCTGCGCGCCTCCGACCCGGTAAATCTCGTCCACTTTCAACAAATCGGCGATGACCAGGATATGCGGATTGATCAGTCCCATTTTGTTCGGCGGGCTGATCAGAACGATCTTCTTGACCCCGGCGATCTTTGCCGGCAGCACGGTCATGTACACCGTAGAAACCAGCGGCGCTGTTCCGGCGGGAATATACACGCCCACGCTGTCGATGGGGTGATAGTTCTCTCCCAGGACCAGCCCGTCCTGTCCTTTGAGCCGCCAGGATTTTTTCAGGGTGCGCTGATAAAAACGGGTGACGTTATTGATAATCACTTTCAGACTGGAGACGAAATTCGGCGTGATATTCTGATACGCGCCGCTGATCTCGATCTCCGATACTTTGAGCTGGCGGGGAGTCATTTTGACGCCGTCGAACTTACGGGTATACTTGAGCACCGCGTCATCACCCAGCTGCCGGACATCGTTGAGTATCTGCTTGACCCGGTCCTCGACGCGATGAGAAGGTCCGATCCCCCGGGAATAAATGTGCTGCAGCCTGATGCTGCTGGATAAAATGATCTTCATCTCTCTACTTCCTTAATGCTTGACCGACTGATTGTTTGAACATCTCAAAAGCCCGGTCCAGCTGTTCCGGCCTGGTCCCGCCGGCTTGAGCAAAATCTTTTCTCCCCCCGCCGCTGCCGCCTATCTCCGCCGCCAACTGCTTTACCAAAGCAGAAGCATCCAGATGCGCTCCGGTGGCAACGACCAATGCGGCCGATCCCTCTTTGCCGGCTCCCAGACAGAATACCGCTGCCGGCTGCTTCTGACGCAGCAGGTCAGAAACTTTACGCAAAAGATCCATGTCCGCGTCTTTGATTAACTGGCAGATTACCTTGACTCCCTTAATCTCCTCGGCTTCTTTGATCCATCCGTCCACGCTGGCAGCCACGGCGCTGACCCTTTGGGCGCTGACTTGTTTTTCCAGATCCTTGATATATTTGAGCTTTTTCTCCAGTTCCGCCGGGACCTTGTCCGCAGGCGCCTTGAGCGACTGGCTGACCGCGGAGAGCACACTCTCCTGCTCCTTGACCAGGCGGTAGGCCGCCGTTCCGGTGCAGGCTTCGATCCTGCGCACGCCGCTGGCCACTGAACTCTCGCCGGCGATCATGAACAAGCCGATCGAACCGGTGCTATCCAGATGCGTGCCGCCGCAGAGTTCCTGGGAAACGCCTTCCACAGTGACCACCCGCACGTTATCTTCGTATTTCTCGGCGAAGAATGCCAGCGCGCCCGCCGCTTTCGCCTCCGACAGAGACATCTCTTTCTTGCGCACCGGATGATTGGCGATGACAAAACCGTTGACCAGTTCCTCGATCCGGTCAAGCTCATCTTTTTTGATATCTTTGAAATGCGTAAAATCGAATCTGAACCCTTCGGCGGTAACCGATGAACCCTGCTGCTGGATATGCGCGCCCAAAACCCGGCGCAAGGCTGCCTGCAGCAAATGGGTGGCAGTATGGTTCCTGTCGATCGACAGGCGGCGCGGGGCATCGACTTTGGCCTTGCCGTTATTATAGACCTTGATACTGCCTTCTTTGACCTTTCCGATATGTAAAATGACTTTCTCGAATTTCTGGGTGTCGGTCACTTCAAATACACCGTTGCAGGCGGCGATCACTCCGGTATCCCCGACCTGCCCGCCGGATTCGGCGTAGAAAGAAGATTTATTTAAAATCAGCTTCGCCTCATCGCCGGCTTTGATCTCTTCGACTTCCCGGCCGTCTTTGAGTATCTTGATGATCTCGATTTCCGCTTCGGTAGTATCGTACCCTACGAACGCCGTGGCGGCAACGTTTTTGAGCTGCGCTTCTTTCAGGCTGAAGACATCTCCCTGCATCGCGCTCTGGGACTTGGAGCGCTCTTTCTGCAGGTTCATTTCAGCATCAAAAGTTTGCTGCGAAAAACCGATATGCCTGTCTTGAAGCCATTTCTGGATAATGATCAAAGGCAGACCGTGAGTATCATATAATTTGAAGGCTTTCATTCCCGTTTCTTCAGGCGTTAATAGCTGCTGCTCACGGGGACCTCCAAATTCGCCTTCCAGCAGGGATTCGCTGGAGTCCAAAATCTGAATGAAATTATTTTCCTCCGAAAGAATCATGTCCGAAATGTTCTCCCTGTGCCGAACGAGATCGGGATTGGGTTGCTTCATTACCTCGGCCAATACCGGCACGAGCTTGTAAAAAAAGGCTTTCTTGATACCCAGCGCACGTAGATGCAACACGCTTTTACGGATCAGCTTCCTGATCACGTAGCCGCGGGACTCATTCGAGGGCAGCACGCCGTCGTAGATGGAAAAAACTACGGCACGCAGATGATCGGCAATCGCGTAATAATCCTGATTCGATCCTGCACTCGGTACGGCATGCGCCTGTATCTCCTTGATGATCGGCAGGAACAAATCAGTCTGAAAATTGCTCCTGACCCCCTGCATCACCGCGGTGATCCGCTCCAGCCCCATGCCGGTGTCGATGTTCTTCTGCGGCAGCGGTTCCAGGACCCCGCCGTCCTTGCGGTTGAACTGGGTAAAGACCAGGTTCCAGACCTCGATAAACCGGCTGCAACTGCATCCGGGATTGCAATCCGCATTGCCGCAACCGACTGTCGGGCCCAGGTCGAAAAAAATCTCCGAGCAGGGGCCGCAGGGACCGTTCGGGCCGTTCTGCTTGGCGTCCGCCGGCCAGAAATTGTCATGATCGCCCAGGCGCACGATCTTGCGCTCCGGGATCTTGATCTCGTTCTTCCAGATGGTGTAGGCTTCGTCATCGTCGAGATATACCGAAACCCAGAGTTTTTCCGGGCTGATCTTGAGGACTTCCGTGAGGAATTCCCAGGCCCAGGCAATCGCCTCTTTCTTGAAATAATCCCCGAAGGAGAAATTCCCCAGCATCTCGAAATACGTATGATGGCAGTCGGTCTTACCCACTTTATCCAGGTCGTCGGTGCGCAAGCAGCGCTGCGAACTGGTAGCGCGGGTGAAATCCGTGATCACGCCCAGGAACTGTTTCTTGAACTGGTTCATCCCGGCAGGGGTAAACAAAACCGTGGGGTCTTCCTTGGGAACCAGAGAATCGCTCTCTACGATCTTATGGCCTTTGGACTTGAAAAACTGCAGGTAACTTTCGCGTATTGAATCAGCTGTCATCATCTTTGATCACTTGGTTGACGATATCCACGATCACGTCGCTGGAGAATCCCCGGCGGACCAGATAACCGTAAAGCCGCTGTTTTACCGCGCGCGGCTCCAGGCCCCGCAGAGATGCGAGTTTCTGCTCGGCGAGTTCGCGGACAATCTTGTCTTCTTGATAGTTTTCTTTAATGTTATCAACGGAGCTGGCAATGAGGTTTGCCTTGATCCCTTTAACCTGCAATTCCCGGGTCACCCGGCGCAAGCCGTAGGGTTTACGCAGCCGGCTTTCCAGCCACGAAGAGGCAAATAAGGCGTCGTCAATAAACTTCTTCTCTTTCAAAAAAACGATGGTTTCCTGGATAAGCGCTTCGCTGAACTTCTTTTTGCGCAAGCGCACGACCAGTTCGTGTTCGGTGCGCGGCCTGAATTTCAAGAGCAGAAAAGCGTACTCCCTGGCCGCGAGCGTATCCTCCCGGGAAAGATTACTGGCTGCTTTCTTTGACAAGGAAGAAACCCCGCTCTGTCCGGACTAACACGTCGCCGCGCGCGCTTTTGGTGATTTTACGATAATCATCCATGGACCCGACGGGCTGACGGTTAACCTCGACAATAATATCGCCGGGAAGGATGCCCGCTTCATCCGCAGGACTGCGGGTCTCGACTTCCGTCACAATGACACCGGCGGTCTTTTCCTGGATTTCGAACCGCTGCATAGTCTGCGCGGACAGGTCTTCCGCTTTGATCCCGCGCCAATTGGGAGCCGGCGCGGCGGGAGCCTGTTCGATATTTTCCCCTTCCACGTCATCGGGCCGCTGCCCTACTTCGACCTCCAGGGTCATCGGCTTCTTATCGCGGATCAACTGGACTTTGACTTTCCTGCCGACTTCCGCCTGCCCGACGATGCTCAAGAGCGCTTTAACGTCCGCGGTCGGTTTGCCGTCGAATGAAACGATCACATCGCTGGCCTTGATCCCGGATCTGGCTGCCGGACCGTCCTTGACCACATTGGCGACCAGGACGCCCAGCTTATCCTTAAGACCGAAATACCCGGCCATATCGTCATTGAGTTCCTGGATGGTCACGCCCAGCCAGCCATACTGGACTTTCTTCCCCGCCAGAAGCGCCCCGACAATCCGCTTGGCACTGTTGGCGGGAATAGCAAAACCCACGCCCTGATAACCGCCGGAAGTGGAAAATATCGCCACGTTGATCCCGATAATCTCCCCTTTCAGATTGACCAGCGGCCCTCCGGAATTGCCCGGATTGATCGCGGCGTCGGTCTGGATCAAATCGTTATAATCCCGGCCGCGGCCCAGGGTCCGCCCCAGGGTGCGATGCAAAGCGCTGACCACTCCGGTGGTCACGGTCGGCTCGGCATTCTGCACGGATATGCCGAAAGGATTGCCGATGGCGATCACCCACTGGCCGATACGCAGCGTATCGGAATCACCCAGTTGAGCAACCGGCAGATTCCTGGCGTTTATCTTGATCACCGCCAGGTCTGACCGCGCGTCCTGCCCTTTCAATTCCGCGGTGAACTGCCTGCCGTCAGGCAACGTCACCGAAAGTTTATCTGCGCCGGCAACGACGTGCTGGTTGGTCAGGATGAAACCCTGCGAATCGATGATCACCCCGGAACCCACGCCGACCTGCCGGTATTCGCGTTCCGGCATCTCGCCGAAGAACTCGTCAAAGAAACGCCGGAACAATTCTTCCTGCTCGCCGCTGGGCCCGCGGTAGGTAAACTGCCTGCCGCCGACTTTGGTAATATGCTCGGCGGTAATGGAAACCACGGCCTTACCGGTGGTTTCCGCCACGTTGATCACCGCATCTTCCATATCGAACCCGTTGACGGATCCGGCGGCAATCGCTGCCGTCTTGACGGACTGGCTCTGCGCTGTGGTGACCGCGCTCATTTTCAAGGACACGACCAGACCGATGCATACGCCAAACATCAACACGCTGCTTCCTACCAGAAAGGTTTTGAGTTTCATAGTCTCCTCTCCTTTATGCGCACAGGTTAATCCTTACACGCTGAATTTCTTGCGGATCTCTTTTTCGATGTCATCCTGAAGCTTCGGTTTCTCCTTCAACGTCTTGATCGCGGCATCGCGGCCCTGACCGATCTTCTCGCCGTTAAAAGCGATCCAGGTGCCGGATTTCTGCAACACTTCCAGATTGACGCCGGCGTCGACCACGCTACCGGCCTTGCTGATGCCCTCGTCATGCAGAATATCGAATTCCGCCTGACGGAACGGCGGCGCGACCTTGTTCTTGACCACTTTCACCCGCACATGTCCGCCGATAACCTCTTCCCCGTTCTTCAGAGAAGCGATGCGGCGCACGTCCAGCCGCACCGAAGCGTAGAATTTCAACGCCCGGCCGCCGGGAGTGGTTTCGGGATTACCGAACATGATCCCGATCTTCTCTCGCAACTGGTTGATGAAAATAATGCTGGAGCGCGATTTGCTGATCGCGCCGGTCAGTTTACGCAGCGCTTGAGACATCAACCGCGCCTGCAAACCGACGTGCGAATCGCCCATCTCGCCTTCGATCTCGGCGCGCGGAGTCAAAGCCGCGACGGAATCGATCACGATCAGATCTACCGCGTTAGAACGCACCAGGGTTTCCGCGATCTCCAGAGCCTGTTCGCCGGTATCCGGCTGGGAAATCAGCAGATCGTCCAGGTTGAGCCCGATCTTCTTGGCATAGGTAGGATCGAACGCGTGTTCCGCATCGATAAACGCGGCCACGCCGCCTTTTTTCTGGATCTCGCGTATCGCGGTCAACGTCAGCGTGGTTTTACCCGACGCTTCCGGCCCGAAGATCTCGATCACCCTGCCGCGGGGGAAACCGCCCACACCGAGAGCGTAATCCAGCGTGATCGAACCGCTGGGGATCACATCCACGTCCACTTTAACTTTCCCCCCCAGCTTCATGATCGAACCTTTGCCGAACTGCTTCTCGATATGCGCCAGCGCCAGCTCCAGGGCTTTCTGTCGCTCTGAACCGCCGCCGGTTTCCTTGCTCTCTTTTACCTCTTTGGTTTCCTTTACGTCTTTAGCGTCTTTCTTCTCAACTGACATGGTTTCCTCCATTGTGGACTCTAAAAAGTGAGCGAATGCAGACAATTATTATATCCCACCACCTCCTCTCTGTCAAACACAATCCATGGATAAACGACGGTCAAACTCCCGCCTGTTTTAATAGACGCTCCGGCAGGCGAAATCTAACCGGTTTTTTTTCAGGCCACACGCAAAAGGTTGACACTGCAGGAGAAATATGCTACATTTTAAGGGTATGGAAGACCTTTCCAGCATCAAACAAGAGCTCGAACGCACAAAATCCGAGCTCGCCATCCTGTATGAGATCTCCAATGCCATGCGCACCACCCTTAAACTGGATGAGATCCTGTATATCATCCTCACCGGGGTTACTGCGCATATGGGCCTGGGGTTCAACCGTGCCATGCTTTTTCTGGTCAACGATAAGGAGAACATCGTTGAAGGAAAGATGGCCATCGGCCCTGAAACCGGCGATGAAGCAAACCGGGTCTGGAAATATGTGGAACAGGAAAAAATGGACATGGACGACCTCATCAACGCTTATAAGGTCTCCCGCCACATGGAAGAATCCGGGTTCAACCGCCAGGTGCAGCGTTTCAAGATCTCCCTGGAAGAACAGAAAGACAACCTCTTCTCTCTGGTCGGGCTGGAAGGCATGCCCCTGCACTTGACCCGGGAAACCATCCAGAACTACAATCACGATCCCATCATCAAGATGCTCAAAGCGGAAGAACTGGTCATCGTGCCGCTCAAAGCCAAGGATAAAGTCAACGGCATCATCGTTGCCGACAACTTCATCACTAAAAAACCCATCAGCAAAGACGACCTGCGCATGCTGATCATGCTGGCCAACCAGGCCGGTCTGGCTATCGAAAATTCGCAGTTATACGAAAAAACGGTCATCCGGGCGCATCTGGATTCATTGACCGAACTCTGGAATCACGGTTACTTCCAGTATTTACTGGGAGTGGAACTCGAACGCGCCCGCGCGGTATCGAATCCTTTAAGCCTGATCATGGTGGATATTGACGATTTCAAACTGTACAACGATACGCTGGGACACCAGCAGGGCGACCGGATCTTGAAAGAAATCGCCATCCTGTTGAAGAACCAGTCGCGCAAAATGGATTACGTCTGCCGTTACGGCGGAGAAGAATTCGCGATCATCCTGCCCTATACCGACAAAAAAGAAGCCTATCATATCGCCGAACGCTTCCGGGAGAACGTGCTCAAACAGACTTTCTTCAAAAAAGAGGAATTCGCCGGCAAAACCTTAAGCGTCAGTCTGGGCCTGGCTACCTTTCCCGAAAACGGCGCCAGCCCGGCGGAATTGATCGCCTACGCGGATAAAGCCCTCTACGAAGCGAAACAAAAAGGCAAAAACCAGACCTGCGGATAACCCGCTGCATTTCCCGCGCGGGAGCCGGTTAAAAGATAACGGGGATGCTTGTGAAAAGCATCCCCGTTTGTTCCGGGATGTGTTCCTCTCCCTACCTTTAATCCGCCTAAGCTGCCACCGCCGCTTCAGCCTGCTGCTGCGGCTCCTGCTGTTTGCGATCCGAAAACTTAACCGATACGATCTTGGACACTCCCGACTCCTGCATGGTGATGCCGTACATCACGTCCGCATTGGAGATGGTGCGCTTGTTGTGGGTGATGACGATGAATTGCGAAGTCTGGGAGAAATCCTGCAGCATCCTGCCGAACCGGTCGACGTTCGCTTCATCGAGCGCTGCGTCGATCTCGTCAAGGATGCAGAACGGCGCGGGCTTCACTTTGAAGATGGCGAATATCAGCGCGATAGCGGACATGGATTTCTCGCCGCCGGAAAGCAAAAGCACGTTCTGCAGCTTCTTCCCCGGAGGACGACAGATGATCTCGATCCCGGTCTCCAGAGGATCGTTCTCGTCGATCAAATACACCTGCGCGTCGCCGCCGTTGAACAACAGGCGGAAATAATTGCGGAATTCTTCGCGCACCTTTTCGAACGTCTCCATGAACATCTTGCGGGTAGTGCGGTTGATCTTTTGAATGGCGTCGGTCAACGCCGTCTTTCCGGTAAGCAGGTCGTTTTGCTGCTGGGTGAGGAAATCGTAGCGTTTCTTCAGCTCATCGTATTCTTCGATCGCCACCAGGTTGACCGTTCCGTAGGAAGAAACTTTCTCGCGCAAGCGCTGTATCTCGTCCGAGAGCATCTGCGGATCAAGGGCCAGGGTTTGCGCCAGGATATCCGGCGCCGGCGGCACTTCGCCGGTCGGCGCGGGTTCAACCGGAGTGGATTCAACCGGAGCAGGTTCAATCTGCGCCGGAGCGGCTTCGGCGGGCGCGGACGCCGCAACAACGGGAGCCGGAGCGAGAACATCCAGCGGAACCGAACTGTCCAGATCGATCTTATACGACTGCATCAAACGCTGCTTGATGCTCTGATACTTGAAGTCCAGGTCCTTCTCCTGCATCTGCATTTCGTATAATTTATCCTTGAGCGTATCGTACGTCTTTCTTTCCTCATCGATAGCCCTGGTGACCGCCTCCAGCGCCGCGGACAACTGCCGGTATTCCTCCTGCCCGGCGTCGAACTGTGCGGATTTCTCGCTGATCTCCTGCCGGGTGCCGACGGTACGGGCTTCCAGATCGGCGATCTCCGTTGCCAGCGCTTCCTGTTTCCGGCTGGTATCTTTCAGACGCTCTTCCATATCCGCAATTTCCGCCTCATCCTGCCGGCAGGCGTCCGCCAGAGACTGTATGTCGGCTTCTTCCGCAGCCATGCGCTTGTTGAGATTGTCCAGTTCGGTTTTAACTTGCGCAACCGCTACCAGGACCTGTTCCTTGACTTTCGCATTGGCATTGATACTTTCCTGGGCGTCATGAATGGACGTTTCCAGATTGCGATGCTCCTGCTCCAGGTCGGCGATCTGCCGTTGAGTCATCTGCAGATTATCTTCCTGCGTCTTTAATTCGCTCTCCACTTCGGACAGCTCCAGCAGAATGATCTGCTCCTCTTCGCTGATCTTATTGAACTGCTCGACCACCGTATGATGCACGGTGCGCTTGTTGGACAAAGCCACTTCCTGCGCCTGCAGCTGGTCGGTCAGACCGCTGATCCCCGCGGACAGTTCCTGGAGATGCTGCTCCTTGGTCGCCTTATTGAATTTCAGGACCGCGATCTGCTCTTCGACTTTCTTGATCTTCTCCGCCACCAGCTCCGCGCTTAGATCTATCGGTTTGGCTTCGCCGAGGAACTGGAAATCCTGCACGTTCTGGCCGGTCATATCCGCGGGAAGCTCGGGATGCTGATTGATCTTGACCACCAGGCCGGTGATCTTCTCGCTGGGCAGCTTATCCAGGTGAATCCGCGCATTCATCGATTCGGTGATATCTTCGTATTGGTTACGCAACCGCTCCAGGAATTCTTTCTGCGACTGCAAGGACATCAGGCGGCGTTCTTCTTCGCTCAACTGCGCGTTCAATTCCGCGAGATCTTTGTTCACCCGGTCGCTCTCTTCTTTTGTGGCCGAAAGCTTCTGGCCGGTCTGCTGGAATTCGCTCTCCAACTGCAGCAGGTCCGCAGCCAGCTGATGCAGGTTGACTTCAAACTGGGATTTCTCGTCGAAGACTTTGGCTTTTTCCAGCTCCAGTCTCTTTTTGCGCGATAACAACACCTGATGCTTTGAGGTCAGATCGGTGAATTCGTTCTTGCGCTGGGCCACCCGGGTTACCACGTCGAGGATGGTTTTCTTGGCATGAGCGATGCTCTCGGTGGCGGCCCTGATCGACTCCACCAGCGCGTGTAACTCGCTCTCGCTCTGCTGTAAAGCCACCGTCTTCTCGTCTATGTTGCGGCGGATATACTGCTGTTCCTCCTGGAGCCGGCTTAATTTCTCCTGGTCCTGGACCAGGCGTTCCCGGGTCTGCAGGATCTGTCCCTCCACGTATTTCTTTGATCCCTCCAGCTCCTTGATCCGCTCATGATTGAACTGTATATGCTGGGTATTGCGCTGTATGAGATTTTCCAGATTGACGATATCGGCCTTGACCTGGTTCAGCTTTTCTTCGAATGAGCGCAGCTCTTCGTTACGCTGATTGAGGGATGATTCCTGCTCCTGGATCTTCCGGTGCAAAGCCTCTTCTTCAGACTTGAGATTATCCATCCCGATGATGAACTTTTGCTTTTCCGAAACCAGCGCGTTCTTCTGGATAACCGCCAGCTGGATCTCTTTCTTTTTCAAGTCTTCAAAAACGACCTGGTAACGGCGGGCCTTATTGGCCTGACGTTCCAGATAACCGATGGAACGCTTCACCTCGGTAATGATATCGTTGATGCGCAGCAGATTGTTATCGGTTTCCTCGAGCCGGCGCAGGGCTTCGCGTTTCTGGGCCTTGTATTTGGTGATGCCGGAGGCTTCATCAAATACGGCGCGTCGCTCCTCGGGCTTGGAACTCAACACCAGATCGATCTTCCCCTGGGCGATAATGGAATAACTCTCCGCGCCGATGCCGGTGCCCAGCAGTATATCCTGAATATCCTTGAGACGCACCTGCGCGCGATTAAGCAGATATTCGCTTTCGCCGGAACGGAAGAGCCGGCGGGTGATCGTCACTTCATCGCCGTCAACCGGAAAGAACTTCGCGCTATTGTCGAACGACAGGCTTACTTCCGCCATGCCCAGCGCAGGTTTGGTGTCCGTACCGTTGAAGATAACGTCCTCCATGGCCGTACCGCGCAGGGACTTCGCCGATTGTTCGCCCAGCACCCAGCGGATGGAATCGAAAATGTTGCTCTTGCCGCAACCGTTAGGGCCGACGACTGCGGTGATACCCGGCTCAAAATTCAGCGCCGTCTTCTCCATGAAGGATTTGAAACCGACGATCTCGAGTTTTTTAAAATACATGCGCCCTCCTTAGGCAAATTATCCGTGAGTTTGCTGTTGAATCCATAAATCGATTTTGTCTTTTTGAAAACGCCACTGCCCCACCAGCTTCAAAGCGGGTATCTTATTGTGCTTTAGCCACTCATAAATAGTCCTGCGGCTTACTTGTAAATAAGCGGATAAATCGTCGATAGTGAGCAATTCCTGAATGTTCATGCTCATTATTATAAAATAATTTGACACTCTGTCAAGGAAAATTTTAACATAAATTAACATGCTCAATCAATATGGTCATGAATAAAACAAAAGAAGCCATACAATGGCTTCTTTGTGCAATCTTTAACATATTTCAACAAACTCTACCAGGAGTTATCCACAGCTCTTCCGGGACTCCCTGTGGATAACTATTTGTTCAGGGCTTTTTTGAAGGCTTTAGTGAGAGCGGGAACTACTTCGAAGACATCGCCTACAATACCGTAGGTGGCAATCTTGAAAATCGGAGCATCCGGATCTTTATTGATCGCGATAATGATTTTCGATGACTGCATCCCGACCAGATGCTGGATCTGCCCGGAAATACCGCAGGCGATATACAGCTTCGGCGCGACCGTCCTGCCGGTCTGCCCCACCTGATGCGAATACGCCATCCAGCCGGCGTCAACCGCGGCGCGGGACGAACCCACCGCTCCGCCGAGCACCTGGGCCAGTTCTTCGAGCATCTTGAAATTCTCGTGGTTGCCCAGGGCGCGTCCGCCGGAAACGATGATATCCGCTTCCGCGATATTCACCAGCCCCTCGACCTCTTCGACGATGTCCAGGAGCGTGGTCCGCGATTTCAGATCCTCCGGCGGGAACGTTTCTTTGACAATCTTGCCTTTTCGGCTCTTATCCAGCGCCGGTTGCGCGAATACTTTATGCCGGACCGTAGCCATTTGCGGACGATGGTTGGGAGTGATGATCGTAGCCATGATATTTCCGCCGAATGCCGGACGGGTCTGCAAAAGCAGTTTCTTATCCGGATCGATATCCAGACCGGTGCAATCCGCGGTCAGACCGGCGTCAATCTTGATCGCAACCCGGGAAATCAGCGAACGGCCGATAAAGGTGGCGCCGCAGAGCACGATCTCGGGCTTATATTTCTTGATCAGCTTGACCAGGATGGTGGTATACGGTTCATCCTGATAATTGGCCAGTTGCGGCGCGTCGACCAGATAGACGATATCCGCTCCGCAGCACAGCAATTCCTGGGCAGCCATCTCCATGTTGCTGCCGATAAGCACCGCGGCCACCTTCGACCCGACTTTGCCAGCAAGTTCGCGGGCCTTTCCGATCAACTCAAAAGCCACAGACTGCACTTTGCCTTTCTTCTGCTCGGCGAACACCCAGACATCCTTGTAACCCGAAAGATCTTTTTTCTCTGCCGCAGCAACAGGTTTCTCCAGCAGGATAGCCTTGAATTTGCACGTGGGAGGACAGGCGCCGCAGAGCGTGCATTTATTCAGATCGATAACCGCTTTCTTATTGGTCATGGTGATGGCCGCAAAAGGACAGGCCTTCACGCACAAAGAGCATCCCACGCATTTATCTTGAATTATCTGTATTCCCATTAGCCGGTAACCTCACCTTTCACTAACTCCACAAGTTTGTTCACTTTGTCCGCCGTCTCCCCCTCAAGCATCTCTCCGCCCTTGCGCACCGGAGGAGTGAAGATCTTGACCACCTGGGTGCGGGAACCGGACAAACCGACATCTTTGGCTTCCACCCCGATATCCCTGGCCGTCCAGGAAATGATCTTGGCGGACTTGGAACGCATCATCCCTTTTAAAGACGGGATACGCGGCTCGTTGATCTCCTTAACCACGGTCATCAACGCCGGTAACGGAGTCTCGACGATATCAAATCCTTCCTCGGTCATGCGTTCCACGCGGGCGCGATTATCCTTGATCTCCTCGATCTTCTTCACATAGGTCACCTGCGGCAGGTCCAGCCAGGAGGAAATGCCGGGCCCGACCTGTGCGGTGTCGCCGTCCGAAGCCTGCTTGCCGCAGAGGATCGCGTCAAATGCTCCGAACTCTTGGGCGATCTTCTTGATGGCATGGCATAAAGTATAACTGGTCGCCCAGGTATCGCCTCCGGCAAAAGCGCGGTCGGTGATGAGGATGCCTTCATCGCAGCCCATGGAGATGGCTTCACGCAGGGCAGCTTCCGCCTGCGGCGGCCCCATGGTGACCACAACAACCTTGCCGCCGAAGCGTTCCTTCAGCCGGACGCCTTCTTCGATAGCGTACATATCGAACGGGTTAACGATGGATTTGACCCCGTCGCGGATCAGGGTGTTGGTCTCGGGATTGATCCTGACCTCGGTGGTTTCCGGAACCTGTTTGATGCAGACGATTATGTTCATAGACCGATCCTTTTGTAGCGTTTACTTCGCTAAATCCTTGATCATCTGAAGGCCGATGATATTACGCTGAATCTGGTTGGTGCCTTCGTAAATCTGGGTGATCTTGGCGTCGCGCAGATATTTTTCGATGGGATAATCTTTCATATAGCCGTAGCCGCCGTGGATCTGCAGGGCCATATCGCAGACCTTGAAGGACACATCGGAAGCAAAGAGTTTGGCCATAGCTGAAGCTGCCCCTATATCTTTCTCTCCGGCGTCAACGGCGCGGGCGCAGGAATAGACCAGCGCGCGGGCCGCTTCGATCTCTGTAGCCATATCCGCGAACATCCACTGGATTCCCTGGAAGCTGGAAATGGGTTTGCCGAATTGATGACGCTGACGGCTGTATTTGACCGCCAACTCCAGAGCCCCCTGCGCGATACCCAGAGCTTGGGCGGCAACCCCGGGCCGGGACATATCGAACGTGCGCATGGTCACAATGAATCCCATGCCTTCTTTGGCCAGCAAATTCTCCGCGGGAACCTTGCAATCGTTGAAAACCAGCTCCATGGTCGAGGAAGCCCGGATCCCGAGCTTATCTTCTTTCTTGCCGAAGGTAAATCCCTTGGTGCCCTTTTCCACGATAAAAGCGGAAGCTCCGCGGGCGCCTTTATTCTTGTCGGTCATGGCCACGACGGTATAGGTTTCGGCATCGCCGCCGTTGGTGATGAAATGCTTGGTACCGTTAAGAATGTAATAGTTGCCCTCTTTCCTGGCGGTAGTCTTGATCGAACCCGCGTCAGAACCGGCTTCAGGCTCGGTCAAACCGAATGCCGCGAGTTTCTTACCTTTGGCCAGATCCGGCAGATATTTCTTCTTCTGCGCATCGTTACCGAACAGAACGATCGGGAACGTTCCCAGAGCAGAAGCCGCGTAGCAAACGGCAATGCCGCCGCAGGCGCGGGAAAGCTCTTCGGTGGCCAGACAAAGATTCATCACGTTGACGCTCATGCCGCCGTATTCTTCGGGAATAAACAGGCCGAAAAGGTCCGAAGCGGCGATAACCTTGATCACCTCCCAGGGAAATTCCTCTGTTTTGTCGTATTTGGCTGCTACCGGCCGGATCTTCTCTTCGGCAATCTTATGCGCCAGATCCTTGATCATCTTTTGTTCATCAGTCAACAGGTAATTCAGCATTGAAACCTCCAGTTTGGGGTTAAAAATCTAAATCATTATACACGAATTCGGGCTTTTTACAAGGTTTTTAATAGGGCGATTTCCTGGCAGTTGGGGAACTTGGGGCAGTTGATGCACTCTGCCCAGACTTTATGCGGCAAATCGTCATGCTGAACCTTCTTAAAGCCGAAAGCCTGGAAATACGCGGGTTTATAGGTCAGCACAAACACTTTCCTGGCGCCCAGAGCCATAGCTTCCTGCAGACAGGCCTGGACCAGTTCCTGTCCGATGCCCTTCTTCTGTTGTTCCTTCCTCACTGCCAGGGATTTGATCTCCGCCAGATCCGCCCAGGAAATATGCAAAGCGCAGCAGCCGATGATCTTGCCCCGCTCCTGCGCAACCCAGAAATCGCGTATCCCTTCGTACAACTCATTAAGGGAACGGGGCAGCATCAGATCCTGCCGGGCAAAAGCGTTGATCAACTCCTGAATCTGCTTGATATCGGAAACTCTGGCTTTACGTAGCATGCGCTTGCTCTCCTATGTTATCTCGGTATGTTTAGCCACTACCACCAACCCGGATTCGCTGACATAAAAACGTTTTTTGTCTTCATTGGCATCGTACCCGATGACCATACCCGCGGGAATATTCACTCCCTTATCGATAATCGTCCGGCGGATCTTGGCATGGCGGCCGATATCCACTCCTTCCATCAGGATGGAATCGGTCACCTGGGAGAAACTGTTAACCCGGACATTCGGGGCAAGGATAGAACGCTTGACCTGGCCGCCGGAGATGATACAACCGCCGCAAACCATCGAATCTACGGCTAAACCGACCCTGCCGGTGATCTCTTCGCCGGCAAAAACCGTTTTGGCCGGAGGGAACTGTTCCTGATAGGTGCGCACCGGCCAATCCCGATCGTACAGGTTGAATACCGGCTCCACCTGCACCAGGTCCATGTTCGCCTCATAATAGGCGTCGATGGTGCCGATATCCCGCCAGTACTGCGCGCTCTTCTTATTCTCGTCTATGAAGTTGTACGATTGCACGCTATAGCCTTCCTTGACCATCCGGGGAATGATATTTTTGCCAAAATCATGGGCGGATGTTTCGTCATGAGCGTCTTCCACCAGCTTCTCGATGAGCTTGTCCATCTTGAAAACATAAATACCCATGGAAGCCAGGATCTTGTCCGGCTTGCCCGGGATGGTCTTCGGATGCTGCGGCTTTTCCTTGAAATCTTTGACTGTGCCGTCCTCTTCGATCTCCGCCACCCCGAACTGGGCGGATAAGGATTTATCCACTTCCACCACGCCCAGGGTGACATCCGCTCCGGAATTACGGTGCCCCTCGATGAGGTAGGAATAATTCATCTTGTAAACATGATCGCCGGCCAGGATCAATACGTCTTCCGGCGGATCCATTTCCAGGGTGTTCAGGTTCTGATAGATGGCGTCGGCAGTGCCCAGGTACCAGGTCTCTCCTATACGCTGCTGCGCCGGCAGAGGCTCGATAAACTCGTTTAATTCCGAGGAAAGGATGTTCCAGCCTAAACGGATATGCCGCTGCAAAGAAGCGGACTTATACTGGGTCAGCACATAGACCCTGCGCAGACCGGAGTTGATGCAGTTGCTCAAGGAAAAATCGACGATACGATAGATGCCGCCGAACGGCACTGCCGGCTTGGTGCGGTCTTTGGTCAACGGCCAAAGGCGTTCGCCTTTACCGCCGGCCATGATAAAGGTTAAAACATTCTGTGAAGTTGGATTCATGGTTTAGCTACAGGGAGATAGGTCTGGATGACCGCAAACCCGCCTTTGCGGATCATCATGATGCCGATGGAAGCCAGCAGGATATACATGATCTTGGCCAGGGCGCGCAAGCCGCCCGGACCGATGATACGCATGAAAAAATCGGCCTGGGCCAGACAGAGCCAGACGATGGCCATATTCAACACCAGCGAAACGAAGGTCGGCGTGAAACCATACCCGTGCACCATCATCAGCGTCGTGGTCAACACCGCCGGTCCGGTGATCAAAGGAGTGCCTAAAGGGAATACCCCGATCTCGTGGTCGCGGCCATCGGTAAAAATCGATTTGGCCGCCGAGGGAAAAAGCAAGCGCATGGAGAGGATAAAAAGCAGCAGGCCGCCGGCAATCTGGAAATCGGGGATGGTGATACCGATAAAGGTAAAAACCCATTCTCCGACCAGAACAAAGATCATCGCTACGATGGTCGCGGTTGCCACTGAATCGGTAACGGTTTTACGACGCTGCTTCCTGGTCATCCCCTCTACCAGGGAGATAAACAACGGGATATTGCCCAGCGCGTCCACCGCCACGAAAATGGCGATAAAGGTCAACAGATAATCCTGAAACGATCCCAGTTTGAACATACGCCTATTATAAGCTATTCCCCGGAAAACTCAAGCGAAATGGATACCAGCAGCAAGACTGCCCATATCCCCAGGCAAAACAGTATCACCGGCCAGCCGACGGTTGCCCGGCGTACGAGCATGCTCCCTTGCGCCGAAGGGTTGAGCAAAAAGAGGAAAAATTTGTTCTCGCCGATCTTTTCGAGATTATACTCTCTGATCGCGCTCTCCACCACCCCTGCATCTTCGTCTTTGGGGATTACGATCATCCGGGATACGGCCAGAGAATCGAACCGGCGACTGGCCTTGACTTCCGGAAGCAACGCGTTGGCCGTCGGCCTGCCGGAAACAACCGCCAGGATCACTCCGAACATATCCAGGCTGGAGACCAGGATATCCCGGGAGCCGGTATTCTGCCGGATGACCTGCGCCGCCTCAACGTACTGCTGCGGCATCCAGAGCTGCTGCCCTTTGGCGAGGAGCGTGCCGGCCGGCGCGGAATCGAACCACTCCATTTTCCAGTAGGTCTTCTGACCGTGCACCGGAGGCGTCCGGGCGATGGTCGGCGAAAGCACCGCCAATCCGCACACCGCGCAGGTCAAAACCGCTCTACCGGCCCGGGGCGAGGAGCATTTCTGCCAGGCCGCGCGCAGCGCCACTGCGTTCAAGAGGATAATCGCAAAGAACCCTTCAGCGCTGACCAACCGGAACGGATACGGCAGGAACACCAGGCTGGCCATAAGCACGCAGAGAAAAAAACGGTACTCTTTACGCCGTATGGCCAGGATAAGACCGGGCACTGCCAGCAGAATATTGAACGGTTTAAGCTGCAGGGCCAGACTTTCGTTAAGCTTGTATCCCATGCGGGCAATATGCTCTAAACCCGCCGCCTGCGTGAACAAGAACGGCGCAGCCATAACCAGCGCCAGCGCGACCGCAAGCAAAGTATGCCGGCGGGACTTTTTTTCAACTGCGCCCCAGGAAACCATGACCAGCGCCCAGAACCAGGCCATGCCGATATGGGTATAGAAAATCATTCCCAGCAGCAGCGCGGCGCGCAGGACGTCCCGGCGCCACATCCTTTCTACCGCCAGCGTCCCGAGAATAAAAGCTAACGTCGACGGCAAATGATTCGCCAGCGCAGAGAAGAATCCGAATGACGAAACAAAGGCTATCGCCGTCCAGAAAGCGAAATCGTCGCCGAAGCGCTTCCGGCAAAAACGCCAGACCGACGCCAGAAGGATGATCGGCAGCGTTACTTCCAGGAGCTTGGCCAGGATGATCTGCGGCATGCCGGTTTTAAGGATCAGCGCAAGCACGATATGGAAAAACGGCGGGTAGATATGCGAACGGCCGACCGGCGCGTACTGCCAGAAATCCCAGATGCTGTAACCGCCGGCCAGGTTAAACCCCCAGGCCGTGTGCAGGTGGTAAAAAGTGTCCATGAACTGCGGGAACATCGGCCAGCGGACAATCTGCAAAACCGCGCAGGCGGCCAGCACGAGCAGCGAGAGAAAATCCCAGTGGATCTGTTCGGCGTTATTTCGCGGCATGTTTATGGCGAATGTGTACCAGGCATAAACCGCAGGCCGGAGCAGTCGGCCCGGCGGCTTTCCGGTTCCTGGCGCAGAGGATGCTGCGGATCTCCTGCACGTCCATCTTTCCCCTGCCGATCTCTATCAGTGTACCCACGATATTCCTGACCATATTGTAAAGAAACCCCTGGCCGGTAAAGTCGATATGGATAAAATCGCCCCTGCGCGAAATGGCGATACGCGTGAGCGTGCGCACCGTCGAGATCTGCCGGGCGTCGGTGCGTTTGAACGAGAAAAAGTCGTGTTTGCCCACCAGCAATCGCGCGGCCCTGCGCATAGCCGGAATATCGAGGCGCGCCAGCCAATACTGATATACGTAGCGCTGCTGGAAAACATCGTGATAACGGCGGTTAAGGATAGTATAACGGTATGTTTTGGAAACCGCGTGGTAGCGGCTGTGGAACTCCAGGGGGACGTCGCGGACGTTCGTAACGCGAATATCATCGGGCAGGCGCGCATTCAAGGCAAGCCGCAGGTTCCCCGGGGGGATGTTTGTCTGCGTCTTGAAATTCACGATCTGGGCCCGGGCATGCACACCGGCGTCGGTGCGGCTGGCCGCATTCAAACGCACTTTTTCGCCGATAGTTTCTTTGATCACCCGGGTAAGCACTTCTTCCAGGGTCCGGCGGGAAGTCTTTTGCCGCTGCCACCCCTGATATGCGGTCCCGTCATATTGAAGGGTCAGCCGGATGTTACGCATACCCGCGCGCCTATTTCTTGAGTTTGATCACTTCTTCAGCGATCTGAACGGCATTATAGGCGGCGCCCTTAAGCAGGTTATCCGCGACAACCCACAGCCAGAGGCCGTTTTTGACAAAAGGATCTTTACGGATACGCCCGACAAAAGTCTCGCCTTTGCCTTCGACGTCCTTGGGCATGGGATACAAACCCTGCTTCGGATCATCGATAACGATAATACCGGGAGACTTCCTTAACAGCGCCTTGACTTTCTCCGGCTCGATGGGTTTTCCGGTTTCGATATACACCGACTCGGAATGGCCGGTGCGCACGGGAACGCGCACTGTGGTCGCGGACAGTTTGATCTTTTTATCGCCGATGATCTTGTGGGTTTCTTTGACCAGCTTCCATTCTTCGGAAGTATAATCGAAATCCGCAAACCCCCCGATCTGCGGAAAGACGTTATAAGCCAGTTGCTGCGGCATGGCCTTGTTGGCCACGGCGGCGTGCACGTTCTGGTAATCCGAAGCGGCGATCTGCTTCAGTTCTTCCTTCAACTGATCGACCGCGGCTTTCCCCGCGCCGGAAGAAGCCTGCAAAGTGGTGACGATCACCCGCTTGATCCCGACTTTCTTATAGATGGGATTCAAAGCCACAACCATCTGTATGGTCGAACAATTGGGATTGGCGATGATCCCCTTGTGTTTTTTGATGTCCCTGGCATTGACCTCCGGAACGACCAGCGGAACGTCAGGCGCCATGCGAAAATCCGCGCCGTTATCGATAACCACCGCGCCGCGTTTCACCGCTTCCGGAGCGAAGCTGACAGCCGCGCCCTTTTCGCCTTCGGTCCCGGCGAAAAGCGCGATATCGATCCCGTCGAATTCCTCGGGAGCTATGGCTTTGACCTGATAGATATCGCCGTCGACTTCCATCGCCCGCGACGAACGCGCCAGCACGCGCAACTCATTGACGGGGAAATTCAGTTTCTTCAAAGAGCGCAGCATTTCGATGCCTACCGCGCCCGCGCCCACCACCGCCACATTGAATTTTTTCATCTGCTTATAACTCCTCTTCTATTCCTGCCTTCAGACAGGCCGTTAATGCGTTACCAGTTTATCGATCTCCGCCACGGTCTGTATGCAGCCCTGCGCGTACTTGGGGCTGCGCAACAGTTGCGCTTTGATGTCGCCGTAATCGAACGGCCCGTACTGTTTCCACAGGGTTTTCACCCGCGTGGCGCAGCTTTCGCAGAAATGCTCGCTGTTGAGCGCCACCAGTGCGTAATAGTAACAGGCTGCCCGCCAGTTCCCCTCTTTTTCATACCCCCGCGCCAGGCGGTATTGCCTGAACACCCTGCGCAGACCGTCAATGAAAAATCCCCCGGTTAGCAGGACAACCGCGGCGCCCAGACTCATGGCAACGGAAAAAAGAATAAAATACGGTTTTGGCACCATAGGTTAGAGCCCCTTGACCACCAGGTCGCCGATCTCCTGCGTGGAATACCCCATCTTCCCCGCAGCCAGCGACTTCAGTTTTGTGGCGGTGATATCGATCACCGTCCGTTCGATCGCCTGTGCCGCCCGGGTCTCACCCAGATTCCCGAGCATCATCCCGGCCGCGCAGATCGCCGCCAGCGGATTGATCACGTTCTTTCCGGTATATTTCGGCGCGCTTCCGCCGATGGGCTCGAACATGGAAACGCCCTGCGGATTGATGTTGCCGCCCGCGGCGATACCCATTCCCCCCTGGATCATCGCGCCCAGATCGGTAATGATATCCCCGAACAGATTATCGGTGACGATCACGTCGAACCATTCCGGATTCTTCACAAACCACATCGTCGTCGCGTCAACGTGCGCGTAGTCGGTGGTGATATCCGGATATTCTTTGGCCACTTCGTAGAAGGTCCGTTCCCAGAGGTCGAACGCATAGGTCAGGACATTGGTCTTTCCGCATAACGTCAGCTTCTTGCGCTTGTTGCGCTTGCGGCAATAGTCGAACGCGTAACGGATACAGCGTTCCACGCCCTTGCGGGTATTGTAAGAGATCTGCAGGGCGACCTCGTCTTTGGTCCCTTTGTCTTTGAATTCGCCCATGCCCTTATAGAGGCCTTCGGAATTCTCGCGCACCACCACAAAATCGATATCTTCGGGCTTCTTATCCTTGAGCGGGCAGAAAGCCGGATTATACAGCTTCACCGGACGCAGGTTAATATACTGATCGAGGGAAAACCGCAGTTTGAGCAATATCCCCGTTTCCAGGATGCCGGGTTTGACGTCCGGATGGCCGATAGCGCCTAAAAAAATCGCCGAATACTTCCTCAACTCCGCGATATCGCCTTCATCCAGGGTCTTGCCGGTCTTTAAAAACCGCGCGCCCCCGAAATCAAAAGTGGTGGCCTCATACTTGAACCCGAATTTCCTGCCGGCGGCTTCCAGGACTTTCATCCCTTCGGCTACAACTTCCGGGCCGGTGCCGTCGCCGGGTATCACCGCGATCTTATACATAGCGAGTCTCCTTGCCTACAGAGGCAACGCCGACGCACTACCGATCTGCGTCGGGCGTGCAACTTTTTAAGTCGGTGTCACTTTTTCTGCTTGATATAATTCATCAGTCCGCCTTTTTGCACCAGCGTCTGCAAAAACGGCGGAAACGCCTGGGTCTTATAAGTCTGCTTCCTGGTCAGGTTCCTGATCACGCCGCTGGACAGATCGATCTCCAGCTGATCTCCGTCGGCGATCTTGTCGATATCATCGGACGCCAGAAAAGGCAACCCGATATTGATTGCATTGCGGAAAAATATCGCCGCGAAGCTCCTGGCCAGCACCGCGCGGATACCGCAGCCCTTTATCGCCAGAGGCGCGTGTTCGCGCGACGATCCGCAGCCGAAATTTTTCCCGGCAACGATAATGTCGCCTTCTTTGACCCTGCTGACGAAATCAAAATTGACCGACTCCATGCAATGCTTGCCCAGCTCTTTGGCGTCGGTGGACACCAGGTACTTGGCGGCAATGATGTCGTCGGTGTTTATATCATCCCCCAGTTTATGCACGGTGCCTTTGATGATCATAGCGCTCCCGGGTGAGTGATCCTGCCGGTTATCGCCGAAGCGGCGGCTACTGCCGGGTTGGACAGATAGACAAACGATTTCGGCGACCCCATCCTACCGATGAAATTCCGGTTGGTCGTGGCCAGACAGGATTCGCCTTCGGTCAGGATGCCGACATGGCCGCCCAGACACGGACCGCAGGTGGGCGTAGACACCACGCCTCCGGCCCGGACAAAAATCTCGGTCAGCCCTTCGGCGATCGCTTCCCGGTAGATCTTCTGGGTTGCCGGAATGACGATCAAGCGCAGCCCGGCTTTGACTTTTCTGCCTTTCACTATTCTGGCGGCGATGCGCAGATCGGAAATCCTGCCGTTCGTGCAGGAACCGATCACCACCTGATCAAGCTTAATGGTACCCAGTTCACTGGCCGGTTTGACGTTGCTGGGCAGATGCGGGCAGGAAACCACCGGCTCCAGATCGCTGATATCCCATTCGTGAACTTTCGCGTACTGCGCGTCTTTATCCGAATACAGCGGCTGATTCTTTTTCTTTAACGCGGCGAGCGAGCATTTCGACCCAGCAGTCTTAAGCGCCTGGCCGACATACTCCCAGGTCGTCTCATCGGCAGCGATAAGCCCCGCCCTGCCGCCGGCTTCGATAGCCATATTAGACATGGAAAACCGGTCATCCATGGACAAACGCTCGATCACCGGACCGCAGAACTCCATGGCGGCGTACAAAGCGCCGTCCACGCCGATCTGTCCGATGGTATGCAGGATGAGATCTTTGCCGCCGACCCATTTCTTAAGCTTCCCCTTGAATACGAATTTAATATTCTCCGGGACCTTCAACCAGACCTTGCCGTCCACAAAAGCCCGGGCCAGATCGGTCGAACCCACGCCGGTGGAATACGCGCCCAGGGCCCCGTAGGTACAGGTATGCGAATCCGCGCCGATGATCAGATAACCCGGCAGCACGATCGCCTGCTCCGGCAGCAGCGCGTGCTCGATGCCCATGCAGCCGACTTCGAAATAATTCTTGATCTTCTGCTCGCCGGCAAACTGTTCCAGAACTTTACACTGATTGGCGCTCTTCTGATCCTTGGCCGGAGCGAAATGATCGGGCACCAGCACGATTTTCGTCCTGTCGAATACCGTGCTGAACCCCGCCTTCTTGAACTCCTCAATGGCCAGAGGCGCGGTAATATCGTTACCCAGAGCGATATCCACCCGGGCTTCGATGAAATCGCCCGGATTAACGGTGGGGCTGTCGCTGTGTGCCAGCAGAATTTTTTGCGCGAGTGTATATCCCATATGATAGTGTGCGATCAGGCAGGAATGCCTTGCGTTTATTTAAATTTCTTGACCACCAGCGTGGCGTTATGTCCGCCGAAACCCAGCGAATTGGACATGGCCACGGAAACCGGGCATTTACGCGCGGTATTGGGGACATAATCCAGGTCGCATTCCGGATCAGGCACATCGTAATTTATGGTCGGCGGGATGATGTCTTCCTTGACCGCCAGACAGGCAATAACGAATTCCAACCCGCCTGCCGCGCCCAGCAAATGTCCGGTCATGGATTTAGTGGAGCTGATCATTACTTTCCTGGCATGGTCTCCCAGGGCTTTCTTGATCCCTTCGGTTTCCACCTTATCGTTGAGCTTGGTGGACGTCCCGTGAGCGTTGATATACTGGACGTCCTGCGGATTCAACCGACCGTCCCGTAAAGCCCACTTCATGGCTAAAGAAGCCCCGTACCCGGCCGGGTCGGGAGCGGTAATGTGATAGGCATCGCAGGACTGGCCGAAACCGATCATTTCCGCGTAGATCTTCGCTCCGCGTTTCTGGGCATACTCAAGCGATTCCATGACCACGATACCGGAGCCTTCTCCCATCACAAATCCATCTCTGTTTCTATCGAACGGACGGCTGGCTTTGGTCGGCTCATCGTTACGCAAAGATAACGCCTTTAAAGCGCAGAAACCGGCGATGCCCATAGTGGTGATCGCGCTTTCCGTTCCGCCGGTGATCATTACATCCGCGTCACCGCGCTGAATGACCCGGAAAGCGTCCCCGATGGCATGGCTTCCTGAAGCGCACGCAGTAGTCACGCAGGTATTCGGGCCGTAAAAACCGTAATCGATGGCGATCTTGCCCGCAGCTTCATTGACGATAAGCATGGGAATGAGAAACGGCGTGACCCGCGACGGTCCTTTTTCCAGCAAAATCTTATGTTGCTCTTCGATAATGCGCAGGCTGCCGATACCCGAGCCGACGATCACCCCGACCCGCTCTTTATCCACTTTTTCCAGGTCCAGGCCGGAGTCTTTGATCGCCTGATAGGTCCCGGCCAGCGCGTACTGGATGAATTTCTCCAGCCGCCGGGCTTCTTTTTTATCGATATTGTACAGTGTCGGATCGAATCCTTTGACTTCCGCGGCTATACGGGCTTCGTAGGAGGAAACATCAAAGGTAGTTAAAGGCCCGACTCCGGATTTCCCTTCCTGTAAAGCCTTCCAGGTAGAAGGCACATCGTTGCCCAGAGGGCCGATCACTCCTAATCCTGTCACCACTACACGTCTATCCATAGCGTATGCCCGTAGTATATTAAAACGTACCCCCCTTTATTTGCCTGGCAAATGAAGGGGGGTCGCTTTCATCTATCTTATCCTGACTACTTATTGGCGGTTTTTTCCTCTATATATTTAACCGCATCCCCTACTTTGGTGATCTTTTCCGCGTCTTCATCCGGAATCTCAATACCGAACTCTTCTTCGAATGCCATAACCAATTCAACGGTATCCAGAGAATCCGCACCGAGATCATCGACAAAAGATGCCTCAGGAGTGACTTCTTCGAGCTTAACACCAAGTTGCTCTGCGATTATGGATTTAACCTTCTCTTCAACTGCCATGCTCGTTCCTCCTTGAATTGCCCTCACCTGAATGGTAATCCCAACCAGGCGGGGTAGTTATAACTAACTCTTTTAGACCATTACCATGCCACCGTCCACGACGATTGTCTGGCCGGTGATATAATCAGATTCGTTCGAAGCCAGAAATAAACAGGCGTTCGCAACATCTTGAGGCGTTCCCAGTTTCGCCATGGGAATAGCCTCGAGCATCTTCTTCTTTACCTCTTCCGGAAGTTTGGCGGTCATCTCGGTCTGGATAAACCCCGGAGCGATAGCATTGACGTTCACATTGCGGGAAGCAAGTTCCTTGGCCGCTGTTTTAGTCAGCGCGATAATCCCCGCTTTGGAAGCAGCGTAATTTGCCTGTCCGTAATTACCGATAATGCCAATGATCGAAGCGATATTGATTATCTTGCCGTAGCGCAGTTTGCTCAAGGGGCGAAAAACCGCCTTGGTACAGTTAAACGTGCCCTTGAGATTGACATTGATTACCGCGTCCCACTCCTGCTGGCTCATGCGCAGCAGGAGATTATCCTTGGTAATCCCTGCATTGTTTACTAATATATCAATCTTCCCTAATTTGTCAAGAATTTTATTGATACCCTCTTCGACCTTCGCATAATCTGTCACATCTATCTGGTCTGAAAGGGTTTTCCTGCCTAAAGATTCTATGTCTTTACAGGTTTTCTCGCTTTCCTGCGGATTCACATCCCAGATGACCAGATCCGCGCCTTCGCGGGCAAAGGCAAGCGCTATCTCGCGACCGATCCCCCGCGCCCCCCCCGTAACCAACGCCACTTTTCCTTCCAATCTCATTCTTCCAACCTCCGTTTAACCTGCCGCAAGCTTCAGGATATCGTCCTTCTTCTCTATGGTTACCACCTGCGCGTCGGCATCGATCTTACGCATCAGGCCTTTTAAAACTCTTCCCGGCCCGAACTCGTAGAATGTAGTCACGCCCTGGGCCAGCATAGAACGCACCGACTCCTCCCAGCGTACTTCGGAGTACATCTGGTAAACCAGGTTCTGTTTGATCTCCGCCGTCCTGGTCTCGGCTGCCGCGCCGTAATTGCTGACAATGGGAAATCGCGGCGCAGACATATGCATCGCTTCCAGCTCATTTTTGAGTTCCCCGGAAGCCTCAAACATCAGGGGCGAGTGAAATCCGCCGCTGACTTCCAGTTCCAGGACCCGTTTTGCGCCTGCGGCCTGGCACTGCGCTTTAGCCGTATCCACCGATTCCGGCGTTCCGGAGATAATCACCTGTCCGGGACAATTTAAGTTCGCCACCGCAGCGCCGGATTTCCGGCAGATCTCCCGGATCTTCTCCAAAGGCAGGTCAATAATCGCCGCCATTTTCCCCGGCCGTTTCCTGGCCGCCGCTTCCATGATCTCACCGCGGCGTTTCACCAGTTTGATGCCGTCTTCCAGGCTCAATGCGCCGGCGGCAATCAACGCGGTGTATTCACCCAGGCTCAATCCCGCCCCGAAAGACGGCGTCAGGGCACGTGCGCTCTTACAGGCTTCAAATGCGGCGATAGTGGTGGTGACGATCGCCGGCTGGGAAATAACCGTGGGTTTCAGCTTGTCCAGCGGCCCCTCAAAACAAAGCTGCCTGATATCAAATCCCAGCACCGCGCAGGCCGTATCAAAAACTGCCTTGCTGGCCGGAAAAGACTCATACAGGTCTTTTCCCATGCCCACAGATTGCGAGCCCTGTCCGGCGAACAAAAAAGCGATTCTTTCCATGTTGTTTCCGCCTACCACTTGATAATGACCGAGCCCCATACCAGGCCCGCGCCGAACGCCACCAGCATGACAACTTCACCCTTCTTGATCTTGTCCGCTTTGACGGCTTCTACCAGAGCGGTAGCAGTGGACGCCGAAGACATATTGCCGCACTTTTCTATATTAAGATATACCTGGGCATTGGCAAACCCCAGGCGTTTGCTCACGGCATTGATAATGCGCAGATTAGCCTGATGCGGGATGATCCAGTTTACGTCCTGGCATTTCAGATCGGCTTTTTTCAAAGCGATCTGGCCGGCTTCAGCCATACTCATCACCGCGATCTTGAAAACCTCGTTGCCTTCCATCTTGATGAAATTCTGCCGTTTTTCCATCACCTCTTTGGAAAAAGGCTGACGCGAACCGCCGGCCGGAACATTCAACAACCCGGTCAGATGCCCGTCGCTGCCCAGATACGTCGAGAGGATACCGCCGGACTTGACTTCACCCAGCACGACCGCGCCGGCGCCGTCGCCGAACAAAACGCAGGTGCTGCGGTCCTGCCAATCGGTAATGGACGAAAGTTTTTCCGCGCCGATGATCAAAGCGTTTTTACAGGTGCCCCGGGCAATGAACTGGTGCGCGACAGTCATGGCATAGATAAACCCGGCGCAGGCGGCGGAAACATCAAAACACATCGCTTTTTTCGCGCCCAGGTTCGCCTGGACAAAACAGGCGGTAGCCGGAAGCTGCATATCCGGAGTAACGGTCGCCACGATGATCAAATCGATATCTTCAGCCTTAAGGTCCGCATCTTTGAGCGCCTCTCTGGCGGCCCTGGTCGCCAGATCGCTGGTAGCCTCGGTTTTTGCCGCGATATGACGTTCTTTTATCCCGGTGCGGGTAGTGATCCACTCGTCGGAAGTCTCAACCATTTTTTCCAGATCGGCGTTGGTCAGGATCTTCTCCGGCAGATATTCACCCACTCCGATAATACCGACTTTCTTCATAGTATCCTGCCTTGTAATTAAAAAATCAGTTGCTCGACCGGTCTATATCCCCGTTGTTTGCAGGAGCTCCGGCTTTTTCCGCTTCGATCGCCGTCAGAAGTTTCTCGATAAATTTATGCTCCACTTCTTTCCTGGCGACTCTGATGGCGTTCTTGATAGCGTAAGCGTTGGAGCGGCCGTGTCCGATGATCGTGACCCCGTTGACGCCCAGCAAAGGAGCTCCGCCGTATTCGGAGTAATCTATTTCTTTCTTGAAACGCCTGAAACTGGGTTTAAGCATCAAGGCGCCGAGGATGCCCAGCGGACTGCTTAAAATATGCCGTTTAAGGAACGTCTGCATGGCTTCCGCAAGGGATTCGGTGACCTTCAGGGTGACATTACCCACGAAACCGTCACAGATGATAATATCGCACTCGCCGGAAAACAGATGCTTTCCTTCTACATTACCGATGAAATTCAGATGGCTTTTGGAAAGCAGCTCGTAGGATTCCTTGAGGAAATCCGTACCCTTGCTCTCCTCTTCCCCGACATTGAGCAATCCCACCGAAGGATTAGGCTTATTGAGAATATCCACGCAATAGATGTGCGCCATAATCCCGTATTGCAGCATATGGATCGGTTTGGGATCGATATTTGCGCCGACGTCGATGACCAGAAAACAACCTTTGAGGCTGGGCATGACCGTAGCGATACCCGGACGCCCCACGCCGGGCAACAGGCCCAGCGTCAGGGTAGCGGCACAGACCGCAGCCCCGGTATTCCCGGCGCTGACAAAAGCGTCTGCCTTGCCTTCTTTAACCAGCTTCAACCCCACGACGATCGAAGAATTCCGTTTGCGGCGCACGCTCACCGCGGGAGAATCGTGCATTTCGATCACTTCGGTAGACGGATATACGCTGATCTTCGGGGAGTGAAAAGACGCTTTTTTAAGCAAAGCGTTGACCTTGGTCTCATCCCCCACCAGTATTATTTCTACGCCGTATTCCTTGACTGCGGCGATCGCGCCCTCAACCACCACATCCGGGGCATAATCGCCTCCCATCGCATCGACGATAATCTTCATAGGTGTCGGTGAATAAGCTTATGCTTTCTTCTTTTTCTCTTTAATTTCAATTTCCATGGCTTGTTTGCCGCCATAATAACCGCATACCGGGCAGATACGGTGGGACAATTTGGGCTGTTTGCATTGCGGGCAAGGAACAAGGCTGGGCGTGGCAACTTTCCAATGAGTCCTGCGTTGTTTCCCGCGCGTTTTGGAATGTCGTTTCTTTGGTAGTGGCACTGGGAACTCCTTTCTTACCTAATTAGTATTTTCTTTGGTGGAACAGCGGCATTCGCCCCGGTTACGGTTGTTTCCGCAACGGGGACAGATGCCTTTACAATCAGTCTTGCACAACGGCTTGAAGGGATACTCCAGGATCAGATCGTCCCGGATATCCTGTGTTATATCCAGCGTATGCTGCGAACGCTCAACCGGAAAATTATGCTCCAGGGTCCGGTCAATGGCCACCTGATATTCTTCCAGGCAGCGGCAGCAGAGAAAGGTCAAAGCTCCCTGCAGACGTAACGCTACTCTGACCACTTCGTCAACCCTGGTTACATCGGCGCTTACGCGCAGTACCCCGGCCAATTTCGCTTCCTGGGTATCGACATCCAGCTGCGCGGCAGAGATATCCTCTTCCAGATGCAGGCCTTCGGGCCTGACCTGATCTATGTTAATCTTCATAATAACTTCTTTTTGAGTTCCTTTTCCACAAAAGCCGGAACAAACGAAGTCAGATGCGCGCCCAGCACAGCGCCTTCTTTAAGCAGCTTCGAAGAGATGTAGCTGAATGTTTCCTGCGGCATAAGAAAGATCGTTTCCACATCAGGCGCAAGCTTACGGTTGGTTAACGCCATCTGGAACTCGTATTCGAAATCTGAAAGCATGCGCACGCCCCGGACCAGTACATTGATCTTTTTCGCCCGGGCAAAATCAACGACCAGACCGTCAAAGCTCTTCACCGTGACCCCCTTGAATCCAGCGGTCGCCTTCTTCAGCATCTCCACGCGTTCTTCAACCGAGAACAAAGGGTGCTTCTGGGGATTATGCGCGACTGCCACTATAAGTTCAGGGAATATCTCCAGGGCCCGCTTGATGATGTCAATATGCCCGAAGGTGACCGGATCGAAAGTCCCTGGATAAATAGCTTTCCTGCTCATAGAGCTTGCGTTTCTTTCCGATAAAGGGAAAGTACGGTATCACCGTACTTTCCCTGTTTAAACAACGTTATTGCCTGCTTATTTCCTGCTAAAGCATAGGCAGGATGCACTGCATCCTTCTTGAAATGTTGGACAACGATATATCCGGAGGGAAGTAATATATCATATTCTTGCAGGGTTTGCAAGGTTTTTTCTGCCAGTTCCCGGTAATAGGGCGGATCAAGGAAAATCAGGTCAAAAGCGCGCTTTTCCCTGGCAAAATCCGCTATCGCTTCCAGGGAATCCCGGCACAGAACAATGACTTTACCTTCAGATAAGGATACTCTCTGGCGCAGCGACTGCAGCGTTTGCTCGATCATCCGGGCATGCGCACGTTCACGCTCCACGAAAACCACTTCCTCTGCCCCTTGAGAAAGCGCCTCAAAACCTACTGCTCCGGAACCGGCAAAAAGCTCGAGAAAAGCCAAACCTGAACAGTCGCCCAGGATGTCAAACAAAGCCTTACGCACCCTGTCTTCGGAAGGCCTGATCGCTTTCGGCGCTTTCAGCGGCATACCCTTGAACTGCCCGGTAATAATATGCATATCACCCCACCAGCATTAAACGTTCGTATTCGGGAAAACGCTGCACCAGCCGTTCTTTCAATAAAAGATGCTGACGTTGCTGCAACCCGGGATCGGCATTCACCAGCCGGATCGCCTCTTCACGGGCGCGTTTCAACAAGTGCATCTGGGTCAGAGGATTGCCGATGCGCAACTCGGTCAATCCATGCTGCCGCCGGCCGAAAAACTCTCCCGGCCCGCGGATCTTCAGATCCTCTTGCGCAATCTCGAACCCGCTGGAATGTTCGACCATCGCCTTCACCCGGGCTTGAGATTCCGGGGTTGTCGTATCGGAGATCAACAGACACATGGATTGCCTGGTACCCCTGCCCACCCTGCCGCGCAGCTGATGCAGCTGGCTTAAACCGAACCGTTCGGCATGCTCGATAATCATGCAGGTGGCATCAGGCACATCGATACCGACCTCCAGGATAGTGGTGGATACCAGCAGGTCTATCTCCCCGGAGGTAAAACCCTTCATGATCTGTTCCTGCTCCTTCTGGGAGAGTTTACCGTGGATCAACCCGAGACGGAACCCGCGAAATTCACCTTCTCTGAACTCCTCATACATCTTCTTGGCGCCGTCAATATCCAGAGCGTACGATTCTTCGATAACCGGATACACGATGTATACCTGATTACCTTGAGCGATCTGCTGTTTAGCCATTTCATAGGCCTGGAATTTAAAATCCCGGCTGAAATGCATTGTGGTAACCGGACTGCGCCCCGGGGGTAATTCGTTGATCACCGAACTATCCATGTCCCCGTACAATGTTATCGCCAGCGTCCGGGGAATCGGCGTGGCGGTCATGATCAACACATCCGGGCTGGGACCTTTCTGCGGCAGCAACGCCCGTTGCCCTACGCCGAACTTATGCTGCTCATCGATCACCACCAACCCCAGGCGTTTGAACCGCAGCGTCTCGTCCAAAAGCGCATGCGTGCCGATCACCAGATGCACTGTACCGGCCTCGATGGCGTCACTGACCGCCTGTTTCTCTTTTGCGGATACGCTGCTGGTCAAAACCTCCACCCGCACCGGCTTGCCGCGCTGGCGCAAAGAGGCAAACTGCCGGATAATCTTGTCATAATGCTGCCGGGCCAGGATCTCGGTAGGCACCATGAACGCCGCCTGATACCCTCCCTGTATCGCAACAACGCAGGCCGCAGTGGCTACCACGGTTTTTCCCGATCCCACATCTCCCTGCAGCAACCGCTGCATGGGATGCTGCGCAGCCATGTCCTGCTTGATCTCCTGAAGCACCTGGCGCTGGCTGGCGGTCAGATGAAAAGACAGACCGGAGAGAAAAGTTTCCAGCAAGCTCCCTTCCACCCGATGCGCGATCCCCGGTTTCTCCTGCTTTCTGGCTTTACGCAAAACCAGCGGCAACTGAAAAAGCAGGAACTCTTCGAAGGATAGCCGGCGGTAGGCTTCCTGCTGCCGGTCCAGATCCTCCGGGAAATGAATGCTCACCAGGCTCCTGGCCAGATTAAGCAGGTTATTCCTGGTCCGGATATCATAAGGCATGATCTCCGCCATCCTGCCGGCATACGCATCCAGCGCCTGCTTCATCAAACCCCTGAAATACCGTTGCGTCATTCCCGGCGGAATGGTGTACATGGGGATAAACCTGCCGGCGGACACGACCTCGTCTTCCCCCGATTCAAGCAGCTCGAATTCAGGATTGCCCATTTGCAATCGCCCGGCATACCGCTCCACCTTTCCGAACAAAATAAGCTCTTGACCGGGTTTGAAATAATCCTTCAGATACCGCTGGTTGAACCAGACACAGTGCAATGAACCGGTGCCGTCCTGGACTATGGTTTCCACAATGGAAAAACCGCGGCGGCGGAATGACTGGCGGGCGCGGCTGGAAACCACCCGGGCTTTCACTGTCTGGCTCGATCCTTCCTCAAGCCGGAAGATCGCCACAATGTGCGTACGATCCTGATAACGGCGGGGAAAATAATAAAGCAGGTCTTCGATAGTCCGGATCCCGTACGCGCCGAATTGCTCCGCCCTCTTGGGACCGATGCCTTTGATATAACGAATGGAACTATCCTGCGGCTTTTCCATGAAAATTATTATAGCGGACTTTTACGGCTTATACCAGCGTTTTGCCGAGAATGTAAACGCGTAAATCCCGGCCCAGATACCGGAAATAGCTGCGGGGGCGCGTCGCCAGCAGGACAAAACCAGCGTGGCTGAAAAACTCCCGGGCAGTTTCGGACATGGTAGCCAGCCGCACCCCGGGCGACCGCCGGCTCTTGAGATAGTCGCAGAATACCGAAAGCAGCCTGCCGCCCGTTCCCTGACCGCGGAATCCTCTCGCGATATTGATATGCAAAGTAGCCGGATACTCGCGGTTGAACGCCGGCAGGAAGAACTCCCCTTTTAAAAAACTCTTCAAGAGATGAAAAAGCAGCTTCCGGTTCCTGCGGCGGCAGAATACCCCGCGCCAGAGCAATCGCGCGACCAGCCGCGGCAGGATTGCGCGCATGGATACGCTATCCACTCGCCCGGCGTCGAGCGCGCCGATGATATACCCCACTACCCTGCCCTGCGCTTCCGCCACAAAACAGGACTGCGGTTCGTAATCGGTGAAATACCCGGTGAGAAAATCACAGAGCAGTTCTTTATCGGTGAAAAACGCGTCGCCGGGTTCCCCGAGAAAAGCCGTTGCCCAGGCAATCTCCCGCACTGAATCACGGTCAGTCACACGGTATGCGCGTATGCGGATATCCATTTAGGGTTTGATGTCCAGGATTCGCCACGTAGAGACGTTGAGCGGCAGACGAACCAGGTTCCTCCGGACTCTGGCGAAAATATAATCGGGATTGCCCAGACAGGCCAGGGGCAGGGAAATCATCAGAGTATTCCCTTCGAACCAGTAACGGGCATCGGGGACAAACAATACCTGGCGTTTATTCTTGATTTTCATGCCCATGACCCCGATCGTAACGGCAAGCTTGGGCATCCGGGCAAACGGAACCTTAGTACTGTACCCCAGGAGCAAAAACTGCGTGCCCAGGTTCTTATCCAGCCTGGTGCGCAGTTCCATCCTGATCAAAAGCCTGTTATCCGCCAACCCGTATGACAACGCATTCGAATTGATGCATACGGTATTCTTTTGCTTACGGGAGACCCGCTGGCAGACCACGTGCTGCCAATCGACACCGCCGGGCGACGATTTCTTCAATTCCAGAGGGTCGACGTCGGAAAACAACTCATTGCTGCGGGCGAACGTATACAGGTACGGCGGATTATAGACAATCTGGCTCTTATGTAACGCTATGGCCACAGCCTTGCCGGCCACTTCGCCTGCGTCCAGCGGCAGCGTGAACCACGTGGATTCCGCCAGATCAGCCGGAGGGTTCAGCGGCAATTCCGGATGGCTGCCTCTGGGCACCGGCCAGCCGATCACATGGATCAGATAAGGAAACACCTGCGGTGCGGGAATGGTGCCGCCCAGATCCCACAGGGCCACCCGGAGGAAGATATATAACGTCTGATGGTCCCGGTTGGTATCGGCGGGATGGGAAACAAAGATCTTTGTCGGCCGGAAAGCCTGCAGCACGGTTTTGACATCCCGCAGGATACTCTCGCCTACAAAGGGCGCGCCTACGGATAACGCATCGGGATAAGAAACCCTGGTTACCCGGGGGAGCATACTGCGAAACGGTTTGTCGGTCTCCCAGTATTTAGTCAGGATATCCATGGTCCCGTAATCGGGATACCCCATGAAACGGACACCGCTTCCGTGCACGCCCAGAACGTCCATGGCGGCGATGGTTTCGTGCCGCCGCACCTCGCCCATGTGCAGAAATTCACCCTTGCGAAAGGTCAAACGCTTTTCATAGACGATAAAGGCGAATTCGTTATTGTCGCCGTTGGTATAACAGACAACATGCACCCGCGCGCCGGCTTGGAGCGCACGCTGGATAACGCCGGCGGTACCGATACTCTCGTCATCGGGATGGGGCGCAAAAACGAGAACGCGGTCTTCCGGAGAGAATGCGGGCAAAAGCTCTATCGGTGCGGCATAGAGACGCGCGCAGACAGCCAGCAGGATAGAAACGATCAGCGGAACTTTTTTCATAGTTCTCCATCACAGAGCATCTGCCAGATGCAAAACGAGTTTTTCCGACGCTTCCCATCCCAGGCAAGGGTCAGTGATGGACTTGCCGAAAACCAGGCCATCCGTATCCTGCGCGCCTTCCGCCAGGTAGCTTTCGATCATCAATCCCTTGACCATATTCCGCAACACCGGAGAATTCTTCATGCTCTCGACGATCTCTACGGCGATCCGGGGTTGCTGGTCGAACTGTTTGCCGGAGTTGGCGTGATTGGTATCGATGATCAATGCGGGAAACTCCAGCCCGCGTTTCAAATACATCTCGCTACTGCGGATCAAATCTTCATAATGGTAATTAGGAATATTCTGCCCGTGATGATTGACCGCTCCGCGCAGAATGCAATGCGTCAGGGGATTGCCGGTAGTTTTAACCTCCCAGCCGCGGTAAATGAATACGTGTGCGGTTTGTCCCGCCTGTACCGAATTGAACATTACGTTCAGATCTCCGCTGGTGGGATTTTTCATCCCTACCGGTATATCCAGACCGCTGACCGTCAGACGGTGCTGCTGATTTTCCACCGATCGGGCGCCGATAGCCACATAGCTCAAGATATCTTCCAGGTAGGGATAGTTGCTCGGATAGAGCATCTCGTCGGCGGCAGTCAGGTGAGAATCCCGCAAGATCCTGATATGCATGCGCCGCAAAGCTTTCAGCCCCTCCACGATATTCGGCGCCTCATTCGGGTCAGGCTGATGCATCATGCCTTTGTACCCTTCTCCGGTAGTGCGCGGTTTATTGGTATAGATCCTGGGGATCAGGATAAGCTTCTCTTTGACCTTCTCCTGTAAACCCGCCAGGCGACCGACATACTCGCAGACCGCGTCTTCGTTATCCGCGGAACAGGGACCGATAATGATCAGCCATTTCCCGCTCTGACCGGCAAATACGGCGCGGATTTCTTCATCCCGCTTTTTTTTGATCGCCGCCAGTTCGGCGGACAGAGGCATTTCTTCAACGACTTCGTTTGCGGAAGGAATTTTCCTGATATAATCAAATCCCATGAGCGCTCTCCTGAAAGTTAAGGATCTTCATTGTATTCTAGTGTATATCCCCGCGGCCGGCAATCAAAAAAATTTTTCCCGGCCCTTGAAATTTCAAAAAAAATATGCCATACTTCTTATGTAGCAGGACAACGAAATCTCATTGCAGGTGACAACAGGAGGTTTTCTGCAGATAGCGTGAGCTACCAGGCCTATCACCTACAAAATTCCCAAGCATGCGCTTGGGTTTTTTGTTTTCCACAAGGAAAACACCCGCGCAACTCCTATTAGCGCGGGGTGTAACGCGTTGGGGGTAAGACGTTGGGGGCAATTCCGCGCCGGGTGCGCCCACAAGGGAGCACCGGCGCAACTCCTGTTACGCGCCGGGTGCGACCACAAGGGAGCACCGGCGCAATTCCTATCAAGCGCCGGGTGCCTCATCCTGAAACAGCTCCTCTGCTTGTTTCAACCACCCCTCTTGCACCATAACCTGAAATCCCTGCCCGGAAGCATCCGCCTGGATATAATAGGGAATGTGCGACGCTCTAAACACCCCCTCCACAAACATCCGGTCCTCTTCAGTCTCCACCGACATAAATGAACGGAATTGCCCTTCCTGCGCAGGCTGCTCCATCGCTCCCCCGGGCTGCTCGAGGGCTGCAGCCGGTTGCGGCAAAGGCTGAAATTGCTCCTGCGGGATATTGCGCCGGCGCGCTTCTTCCAGGAGCACATCGTACACTCCCGCTTCATAACCGGCGCTGTCCTGCTTAAGCATTTCGATCAGTCCATCGTCGGAAAATTCGCCGTAGAGTTTCTGCAGCCGCATTCTCTCATTCTGGTCCATCAGCGTCCTCCCTGGTGAAGGGTAAATGCGTTGGATTTGACCGTACGCCAGGTCCACTCTTTTTCTTCGGAGCCTTTGCGCGTCTGATACATTAATGTAAGCCGGTATAAACCCGGTTCGGGATCAAGATAACCGCGTTTTGAATAAACACGCGGCTGCCAGCTGAACGTGCGGGTGCTCCCTGCCTGGATCTCTACCGGCAGGTCATGGGGAGTATCGCATTCCAGACGGTTGCAATGCAGCGGCAAGGCATCCCAGACCCACTGATTCTTGTTTTTTTCGAAATTAATAATGGCGAAGGCCGGTGTCGCGCTGGCGGCAACCGAATAAACGCTCTCTGCGCCGCTATTCTTCAGGCTGATTTTGATTGTTTCTTTCAGAGAATAACTGGTTTTATCGGTAGAGGCAGTGACTGTCTGACCGGAAGGCGCTTCCGCAGCTGCTGCGCAGACCGCGCAAAAGAAAACCAGACTGACCGGCAAACCGCATAGAGTCCTGATCATAGCGTTGCCCATCTACGAGCCGCAGCCGACAATAATCACGTTCAGGAACCCTCCGGCATAACCGGCGTTGAAACGCGCCCTGCCGCCCGCTAGATTCCCGTCATCCTGATGCTGGTCGACCATAGTTGCGGCTGTCCGCGGAATACAACTGGCAGCCACAGCGGTAGTATCCCCGCCGCCCATACCCCAGGCGGCGCAGGTGGGCCAATGATCCCAATCATACGTACCGACCATAGGCACGCCGCCATACACGAAATTACAATGCCAGGGCGGATCCGGCCAGCGTTCCAGATACGGACCGTCCCATCCTGTCGGCTGCCCCGCGCCGCTGATGAACATCGCGGTCTCTTCAGCGGTAAGCCAGGTGGCGCCGTCAACCGGCCACTGACCGGTATCCGAGTAATAGGACAGCGCGGCGGTCTTGAAAGTCTTAAGATCTGTTTCCACTTTGGCTACTTTCGCTTTTTCGATGGCCCGGAACGCGTTGGGCGCGATCACCGCGGCCAGGATAGCGATGATCGCGATCACCACGATCAATTCCACCAGGGTAAAACCTTGTTTCATCTTTCCTCCTGCAATGCCGTCAGCCATTGTTATCATGTATAACCATGATCACCAGTTCACCTGCCGCGGAAAGCAATCCCAGACCGTCTCCCTGGACCATACCACGGGAAAGATTCCCGTCATCCAGGACCAGATCGATATTCTCCATGGACTTGCGCGGAATCCTCCCTGCGTTATTGGAAGCACTTGTCCCCGGCTGATCATCATCGTAAACGACACAGCCGTCTGCTTTACCGTTCGCATCAAGATCAAGAGTCGCATCCCACCCTATATGACCTGACCACGGATGAGGCTTCCATTTGTCCAGATACGGCCCTGCCCATCCGGTCACCGGCGGGTTGGTCAGAAAAGGGTTGATCGGGGTGGTTAAACGGTAAACAGGCGGCCACTGTCCGGTATCGGCATAGTATTCGGCGGCAGCGGTACGAATGGTCTTGGCGTCTTTAACGGCTTGAGCGCATTTCGCCTTCTCGATGGCCCGGAACGCGTTGGGCGCGATCACCGCGGCCAGGATAGCGATGATCGCGATCACCACGATCAATTCCACCAGGGTAAAACCTTTTTCGATCATCTGCAACCTTTCTTATTTCAAGGTCAACTGGACCAGGATATCGTCGCAGGTATATTCCAGTTTATCCGGGCCAAAACTGACCAGCATAGGCGGATAGCAATTGAAAGCACCGCCGCAAGCCGCCCGGCATTCAGTGTACGGTGAAGAAGTAGCCGGGCAATTGCCGGCGGTCGTACCGCACGGGACATAATCCGGATCGAACATATACGCGGTTTTCCAGAAATCCAGGACGTTGGTACTTTCCAGATACGGACCGTCCCAGGCATTCACTTCACTCTGTCTCCATTCACAGGAAGGGGCTTCGACCACGCCCACCGTCGGCCGGCGCACCAGCCCGGCTTGAGGCTGATTGAAATAAACCTCGGGATTGGCAGAGCTGAAAGCAGGACACCCGTTGGGAAATTTCCCGGTGTCGGCGTACAAAGCCGACACTGCGGTCTTAATAGACTTAAGATCCCGCTGGGTCTTGGCTAGTTTCGCTTTTTCGATCGCCTTAAAAGCGTTGGGCGCGATCACCGCGGCCAGGATAGCGATGATCGCGATCACCACGATCAATTCCACCAGCGTAAAACCTTTTCTCATCTTTTTTCCTTTCGTTCAAAAAAAAACTTATCACCAGGTGATAAGTTTTACCGCGCCGCAGGCGCGGGTCTGCCCTCGCAGAGGCAAAGACGTTCGCCCCTGCGAGAACTGAGGTAGGGTAGGAACCCGCGAATCACAACTACTTCTTCTTTTTTTTGGTTTTCAGCTTGGCTTTTTTCTTTTTATGCGCCGCGCAGGTCATACATGACATACTCACCACCTTTTTAAAAAATAAAGCAACCCTCATCATCTGAAAGTTGCTCTTCTTTACTGCGCTACTTGAACGGCATACTCCCTCCCCTTCATAGAGTATTTTACCTCAAAACAGAGAGCTGTCAACAAAAAACACTATCAGGAACTGCTGTTCTCACAGGCAACAACTCCGGGAGCGCATTTATCCCATATGATCACCCAATGCAGATCATTCCAGGATGTCCGCTGCACCTCTCCGACATTATTGACGCCATCATCAAGAGAGCGATCGATGATAAGCTGGGACGACAGTGGAACAGGGCAGTTTGAAGTCGCGCCGTTGGGGAAACACATATTTTCGAATTCCACAGCCAGCTCGCCTGCTGTGCCACGGCCGAAATTTGCATTAGTCGAGAACATATATATCCCTCCCCATGGATGCATTCCGGAGAACTTCTCCAGATAGGGACCATTCCATCCGCCATAGGGGACGTTAAGCGTCCCTGCGGCATTCCACAAAGGAGGGTTCCGCATTAAGCCGGACCAGATTACCCTCTCCCGGCTATTCCCGCCGTGCGGCCAATCGCCGGTATCCCCGTGCAATGCGTAGGTCGCGGTATGTATCGCCCTGTAATCAGTATGCGCCTTGGCGATCTTCGCCTTCTCAACCGCCCGATACGCCTGCGGCGCGATTACCGCCGCCAGAACAGCGATGATTGCAATGACCACGATCAACTCCACCAGCGTGAACCCTCGTACCCTCATTACATCCCCCCCTTAGTGTTATTTTGACCGGCATTACCTGTCGCTCTCTGAAAAAAGAACAGGAAAATGATCCCCGGCCCGAATGCCCAGAACATCACCAGTATCCCGGCCACAATACCCAGCCCGGTATACATTCCGGCGAAACACCCCGGACGCCGGCTCACCACTATATGCGCCGGGATGGTAATCAACAATTCCAGCAGGCTTCCGGCCAGCAAAACCGTCAACCACTGCGAGAAAATCTTCAAACGCGGCGTATTTTTATACGCCAGCAGGAATACTACGCTCCATAACAACCAGTTAATCGTCAGGACGGTCCAGAACAGAACTTCCCCGTGCCTGGGATAATAGTCGAAAAATTCCGCCAGTGCCAGGATGATACCGCTGACCAGCGTGGTCAACATCAGCGCGGCCATCGCCGCCGGTCCGATAAGCCGGCGCCGGCGTAACGGCTTGCACAGATCAACCGTACCCAGAGTCCAGATAAAAAACGCTTGCGATGCAAACGTCAGCACAAGGATCAGCAACGTCCAGAACAGGTGTCCCCGTAATCCGTAAAAAACGTCGCAGACCGGGTTATCATCGGGAAGTTTACCGCTGAAGGCCAGGCCGAAGAATCCCGTGACGATCAACAGATATGCCGCCAGCAGTATCCATTTGACGGACTTCACGCGTATTTTCATTGTTTTCCCTCGACGGTTGTGCGGGCACCATTGCAAGCCAGTTGCGATTTCAAGAATTCGACCATCTGCATTTTCTCCTCATCATTGATGAAAGCGAAAACGCCGGCGATTTCAAACAAACCGCTCACTTCTCCTTCAGACCTGCGGCTTTGAACCCTCATGACTTTGATAATACAATCAACGGCGCGGTCCGGGGACAGATGGACTTTACAAACGATATCATTATCCACCGGTATGGAAACCGGCGACAGAAAACATATACCCCCGAAACTGACATTGAGGGTTTCGGATCGGAAGGACTGGCCGTAGAAATTAAACTCGAAGATCAGTTTCACGTTCAACCGGAGAAACTGTCTGCGCTCCCCTCCTGTATACGCTTTGGTCTGGATAAATTCATTGATCACGGTCAATTTACTCATGTCCGCGAGAACGATCTCTTTGACCCTGGACAATTCATCCTTGAAATAACGACCGATGGCTTCGTTAATTTCGCCGTAGGTACTGATGAAAACTTTCAACTCACAGCCGGTAATCTGGCGAAGCATCTGGATAACCCCTTCGTTCAAAGGATCGGCCATGGCCACGGTCAGGGAATTTCCGATTTTATCGATGGGAATAAGAGAATAGAGCCGGATCCATTTGAAAGGAATGGTGGTCAGGATCTCCGCCGGGATGGCGTAATGGTTGAGGGGTAGATAAGCGAAATTGTACTGGTTGGAAAGACAGATCGCGATATCGAGTTCGGTGGCGAATTGCATAGCCACCAGATGCTGGCTGATATAGCCGCCTTTGTGCCGCTGCTCCTCCAGGGCGCGTTCGAGCTGTTCGGCAGTAATTATCCCGCGTTCAATCAACAGCTCACCGATCTTCCTTCTTAACGTACGCTGAAACACGACAGATGCTCCCGGCTAACGAACTATTTCCTGGACTGACCGCTTTTCTTCGTCTTCGATTTGAATAACGAGCACAATATTCTGGCGTAGGGAGACAGTTTCTTATTTTCATAGGGAAATTCGCGGCAAATCCTGGGTTTCAGATTATAGTCGATCTTATGGATCGAACACAGGCCGTCGGGATCAAGAAAGGTGCAGGGTTCATCTTCATAACTGGTGCCGATGCGAAAACCCGAAGGAAAATCCGCATCCCGCTCGAGTTGGAAAAACTCCCCTTTCAACCCCAGAGGTACGATCCGTTTTGCTTCCTCGATATCCGCCCAGGCGCCGCGCCGGCAGCAGGTCGGCTTCTTACTGCATTCCCGGCAATCGATCTTGATTACTGCTTGTTTCTTTGCCTTCTTCTTCCTTGCACCAGCCATACCTTCCACCTCTTGCGTTAACCGCAGTACTCACTTGCGTATAAAACATGTGATTATTGTAACGCCAAACCGGCTGGAGAGCAATATATTTGTGCTGCTGCATTGCTTGCCGATTAGTTCAACATTGAGTTGAAAATAAGTCAAAATATGCTATACTTTGATCGGAGCTGCAGTATTCTCAAAGAGGAGGGCGTTATGATTACCAATCAAACCAAAATCATGCTGGTAGACGACGAGCCGGATGTCGGCTATTATCTTAAACGCTATCTTTCTCTCCGCCGTTTTCAGGTAACTATCGCAGACAGCGCCGAACAGGCATTACAATTGCTCGAGAAAGAACCGGCAGACATCGTTCTGCTCGACCTGGTAATGAAAGGTATGCACGGACTGGCCGCAGCCAGGATCATCAAAGAAAAATACCCCCAAACCAAGATCTTTGTGGTTACCGCTCACGCCTATGATGCCGGCCGGGTTGAACAGGAGATCCCCATAGACGGTTTATATATCAAACCCGTGGGCGTACAGGATCTGCTGAATAAGCTGACCGCGCTTTAACATCTTCTCCTTTCGGACATCAGCTCTCGAGAATTAAAAAGCCCGCCTGGCTTTCGCCAGACGGGCAGAGAAACGCGCTGCAAGAAAATATGCTTAACCTGTAAATAACTTACGCTCTTTTGCGCAACAAACCGAGCAAGCCGCACAAACCGCTTCCCAGCAGCATCATGCTGGAAGGCTCCGGCACAACCGAACGCTCGCCCGAAGCGACGACATTGGAAATGGTCACTGCGCCGTGAACCGGATCGGTAGCCGACGACGAATATTCGTAGAAGAAACCCAGCTGCGCCAGATCCGCGGTAAAAACAACATCTCCCGCTATCTTTTCACCGTTGACGTAGCCGGTCATGAGCGCGGTATTACTAACGTCGGTTTTGCTGAAATGCAACACGATATCGTAAACCGAAGGAGTGCTCGCTTCCGCAACCCGCAGATACGACCCGGCATCCGGACTGCGCTCATCGACGTTCCATCCGGCCATGATGTTTTTGTAATAGGTAGTGTTCACGCTCGAACTCAACCATGCCCGTTCATCAGGCAAAGTCTTAGCCACTCCGACTGAAGTCCACACCGTGGACTGGGACGAAGGAGTCAATGCGGACATATCCACGGTATACGCTATCTCCAGATCACCGAGATTCAGATCCCACCTCTCCCCGAGTTGAACATACTTCTGTACGCCGGTGCCGTTAAAACTGGCATCGGGACAGGTGACCGTGTAAGCCGACGCGGTAGAAATCGCCCCGCCGACAACAAACACCATGATCCCAACTACCATCCCTACTGCAATTCTGATTTTCATACCTTCCCCCTAAAAAAAATAGCCACACACATGATGTTCATTTGCATCATGTCCGTGGCAATTCATAGTTAAGTATACCAGCTATTTCGCTAATTGTCAAGTCGCAAGATCAATAACAGGCGGTTACAAATGACCGGCTATGTGCGCCTGACGCGCCGCCTGCTCCCTTGTATTCTGAATTTCCTGCCGGCATCGGGCAGTGCCCTGGGTAAATCCCTGGACCGCAGCGTGAATGGTTTTTGCGAACTCCGCCCTGACAGCGCTCACTTCTTTGCTGTATTCCTCCTGCAATCGCTGGTACACTGCAACCGCCTGGTCTTTAGCATCGACATCCCTGGCATCGACAATCTCCGCCCAGGCCGCTTTAAGCTGCTGCTTGTAGGATTGATTAAGCGAGATCATTCGTTGTTTGAACTGCGTGCAGGCGACTTTCACCTGTGTTTCGGCCTTGGAAATTTCAGCTTGAACGCTGGCCAGAGCCTGGACGCGCGCAGCCGGATCCACGATCTGCTGCGCCTGCTGACTAAGCTGCTGGCTGGCCTGGGCAAACATGGCCGACACTTCGGCCTCGGTCAAGTCGATGAAAAAATCGGACGCGGGATCGAATTGGAACCGCGGCTTTTCATTCTGCTCTTTCTTCTTTTCTTCGACTTCAATCTGCTCGATCGGATCCAGCGATACGGCATGAACGGGTTTGAAGGATAGCCGGGCCCGCTGCGGCATAGTAGCATCGTTTTGCTGATGAATTACGGGCGCGACAATAGGCGGTTGAATAGCGTCGGAAGCGAAGAGAACGGATACACTACTGAAGAAACAGACTGCGGCTAACAAAAAAGGCACGACGCAAGAGAACATGTCTCCCTCCTGAATCGGCCCCGGATTGTGCACTTCGACTGACCTGCTTCAAGTATACGCGCCTGCGGCGCTTTTTCAAGAGCCGCAGCGCGTTCTTTTGAAAACGATTGCAAACGATACAGCTTCCCTGCGTACCGGGCGCCTACTTGTAATACTCCCGATATTCCAAATATGTCTTGCTGTCCGGCGTAATCGTATACTTATCCAGATAATTACCGTCCAGCATAATGAGCACGGTTACCGGCTTCGTTATGCGATATTTCCCTGCGGAAACGAACTCAAGCGCGTTTTTCGGGTTGTCAGCGAACACCATCCGGCTGCCGGAAACCAGATCTATTTCCATCCCGTCCGGCCCGATGACATACCAGCCGCCACCGCCCCTGCTTGTGCCGAATCCGAATGCCCGGACATTTTCCACGCCTGCGCCGCCCAGCAGGTCAAAAGAAGGATAGACAACCTTGTTCTGCGGCAGACCCGAAATATCATATCCGGGCTTAACCACCTTCTCAACTTTTTGCGGTTCAGGGGTCCCGATATGATAATACGGCTCTCTGGGCAATGTCTGCAGGCCGACACCGGCGCCGGATGAAAAAGAATAGGAATCGCAATACAGTTCCTGATTTTCAGGCCTGAAAACATAATCATCCTGCCGTTCGAAATGATAGACATTCTGGAAATTCAGGATCTGAACGTCCCCGGTTATCACATATTCGTCTTCGACTTTCCGGATGACATCGGCCACTGACTTGCCGCCCTTGGCGATGATGACAGACCACGGATTGAGTTGAAGTTTCGATCCGTCAGGCCCGGTCAGTTCCCAGGAATCACTGCCGCCCAGCATCACTACTTTCTTATCTGTGGCGTTCGCCAAATCCTCATAATAATAAATGGTGTCGTCATAGGTATAGCCGAGTTCAGTGTATCCCCCTGCTCCGATACGCTCCGGCTGGCCAAATCCGGAAAACCCTCCTGTTCCCGATGTCTCGACTTTCACTGCGATGGCATTACTGAAACCGGTTTGTTTACCTTCGGTGTCGAACCCGTAGAATTGCATAGTGACGGTCTTGCCGCCGTATTTGGAATCGAGATTCAAAAAGATCGAGGTGCCGTCTTCGGAGATCGCGCCCTTACCCAGATCCCAGTACTCGGTCTTGCCGTCTATGGTCACTTTGGCCCAGAACCCGCTCAACCTGCTCTTATCCAGCGTTCCCGATTTGAAAGTAACGGTGAGGTTCCCGTTGGCGTCGGTAGAACCGGTCCCCGGGATCACCGGCATGGTCACCGGCGACAGCGCGGAATCCACCGTGACCTTGATCGCATTACTGTATCCTGTTTGCTTACCGGAATTGTCGAATCCATAGAACTGCATGGTAATGGTCTTGCCGTCGTACTTGGGATCGAATTTCAGGGTCACGGACTTGCCGTCTTCGGAGATCGCGCCCTTACCCAGATCCCAGTACTCGGTCTTGCCGTCTATGGTCACTTTGGCCCAGAACCCGCTCAACCTGCTCTTATCCAGCGTCCCCGACTTGAAAGTAACGGTGAGGTTCCCGTTGGCGTCGGTAGAGCCGGTCCCCGGGATCACCGGCATGGTCACCGGGGAGGTCGCAGATTCTACCTTCACCTTGATCGCATTGCTGTATCCCGTCTGTTTACCTTTGTTGTCGAACCCGTAGAACTGCATGGCTATGGTCTTGCCGTCGTACTTGGGATCGAATTTCAGAGTCACGGATTTGCCGTCTTCGGAGATCGCGCCCTTACCCAGATCCCAGTACTCGGTCTTGCCGTCTATGGTCACTTTGGCCCAGAACTCGCTCAAATTACTCTTATCCAGCGTTCCCGACTTGAAGGTAATGGTGATATTCCCGTTGGCGTCGGTAGAGCCGGTCCCCGGGATCACCGGCATGGTCACCGGTTCTGAATTCATGCTGGACAGTTCCTTCTTAGCCGCATCCTTGACTTTCCACCACCACCCCTGCTTATCCCAGCACTGGGCAAAACCGTATTTATTGATCACGGTCTTGAATTCTTCTCTAGCCTGGTCTGATTGTCCCTGCGCCCGGTAAATCTTACCCAGGATGAAGTGCGCGGTGCCCACGTCATTCAAAGCCCAGTACAGCGATTCTTTACCTTTCGGCGCATAATCTTTAAGCGACGCCTGTTGTTTCAGCGCTTCCGCGGTGTACCGGCTGATCGTCTCTTCGCAGAACGCCCTGGCTGCGGCATAATTCTTCTTGTTGAAATACGCCCAGGCTTTGGCCATCAGGGAAGCGGAATCCGGACAGAGGGAGATCTCCAGCCGGTTGGCAAAAGCGCCATATCCCTGCTCCCGCAGGTCGGCGGCCAGGCTGGTCACATATTTGGCAGCCAGCTCCTTGACCTTGGAATCCTGTAATCCGACGATAGTCGAGAAGATCTGCTCAAAATCCTTCTTCAGTTGGGCATCGCTTCCCAAAGCTTCGCCTTTCTTGTAAATCTGTTTTGCCAGCTCGGCCAATGCGGAGTACAGCTCCGCCTGCCATGACCGCAAACGCATGTTGTCCAGATTATCCTCGACAGAAATCCAATCCTTGATTGCAGCGACCATGTCTTTGATCTGGGCGTCGGTCACCGCGCCTGTTTTGCTTGCCTTATTCAACGCGGCGATATTCGCCAGGGCCCTGGCCAGCCAGGCGGCATGATCCGCGCTTTTCGTAGTGCCCATCTCCTCCTGTCCCTTGTCCAGGAACCCATCCAGGTCGGAGACGTCGCCCAGAAGCAGTTTTTTACAGGTAGCGGCGAGTTTCGCGTCGTCTTTTTTCGCTGCCGCATTGCGGATCGAAGTAAGCATATTGATCGCAGTAGCCTGCAGAGAGGCATTGCCGCTCTTCTGAAGCGATGCCTGCGCAAATTTAAAATAGGCGTGCTGGAACAAACGGTTGTGATCTGCGGTTTGCTCACCCCTGTTGATACTCTGATTGATGGCGCAACCGGCAAGATGCAACAGGCTGTTACGCATGGCGTCGCTGATTGCGATGGAGTTACTGTTGACGCCTTTGAGCACATCGGTCACATCTCCGGTAATATTTACAACCTGGGTATCCGTGAGCTTTACGCCGAAAGCCGTTTCCAGGCTGCTCTGATGGTAAAGAATATTGCTTAAGGAACACGCGGCCTGCCCGCGTTCATCGGCGGCAAGCGCAGTATTGCCGGCCCGGGTTCTGAACCCATTGATCAGCGTTTTTGAATCAACGCCCTGCAATGCCTGCTTGAGGAGCTGGTCGCCCAGTTCCGGATTGCCTTCCTTGGAGTTCCAGCGCACGGTGCGGAAAAGATGCATCAATTGATTGAACGCAAAAGGCTTGGTAGCGGCGGAACCGGAATCGATCAGGCCATTGTAGAATGCGGCTATCTGCGCAACAGCATGCCCGTTCCAGCTGTTATTCGATCTTTGCCAGGCGGTCTCCACGGCCAATCCGGTAAAACTCCTGATAAAGTTCTCGCTGTCCGTCTGGCTCAACGCCTTATACGACGCAGTCTTAATAAACTTGACCCCGGCATCCACCAGGTTATTCACCACCGCAGCATACTTCTTGTCGTACGCGCGGTCCGCGGCGAACATGGCTTTGAATTCCGCGGTCAATCCTCTGAATACCGCCTGCATGGCAGCGGAACCGATCGTCTCCGGATGCGAATTCACCCTGTCCAGCAAGTCCCGGGACAAGTTCTTCCAGGCCGCGCGGCGTTCTGCCGTTCCCAGTGTTTTCATCCAGGCGATATACGCTTTGTAATAAGCCGCCCAGACCGCGGGATCCTTTTCTTCGTCTCCCGGACGAGCCGGCGGTTGATTCGCTTCGTCGGTAGAAGCGGCCGCTTCTGTCTTGACCTGGCCGGATTTAACCGCGTCCTTGACCTTTTTCATCGTTTTTTTCTTAGCCGTTGTCCCGGTGGCGGCAATGGTCTTTGAAGATGTAGTCTGGACCGCATCCTGCGCCCAGGCAATGGTCGAAAAGCAGATAATCAGAATGAATAGCGGTAGTCGTTTCATCTTCTCTCCTTTTTTCGGGTGAGCCGTAAAAAAAAGCCACGGCAATGTTAAATACATTCCGTGGCTTTACTATGCTAAACAAAAAAGGGAACCCAGCATCATAGAAGGTTCCCCACTGCACCCTTGATTGATTTCTAGATAATTATACCATACTCAAGGTGTTTTTCAAGTCAGAAAACGGGATTTTTTGAAAAGGTTTTCCGCTTAAACAAAAAGCCCGCCAGGCTTTCGCCTGACGGGCGTCTATGTAAATAAGGCTGTATATTTGTCTCCGCAGCCTTAAACGGAAATTCATGCCCCCGGGTCGTTGCGGTATCAGGGTTAGCGGATCAGCAGGGGCACGTTAAAAGAAAACCCCCGCATATAGTATCACGGGGGTTTTTAAATTAATGGAGCACCGACCTACTCTAGCATATCCTTACGAATACACTACCATCGGCCCAGCAAGGCTTAACTACCGTATTCGGAATGGGAACGGGTGTGACCCTTGCGGCAAAGGCACTCCAAAAGTGTTTCTAGACAAAACAATAGAGGAAACTTTTTTGCACTTGAGCGCGGATGCGCGAAAGTGCAAAAGTGCTCCGGTCTCCCCTATTAACATGTCTAGAGAAATTCAACAACCACAGAATTAAGAAGTTCTACAATAGTCCTGAATTAAAAAAATTAAAGGACAAGCCGATTGGCAAATTAGTACGCGTTAGCTTAAATCCTTACGGATCTTACACACCGCGCCTATCAACCTCGTAGTCTTCGAGGTGCCTTCAGGGTCTTGCGACCCAGGGATATATAGTCTTGGGGCGAGTTTGGCACTTAGATGCTTTCAGCGCTTATCTCTTACGGACATAGCTACCCGGCCTTTGCCCTTGGCAAGACAACCGGAACACCGGAGGTCCGCTTCTCCTGGTCCTCTCGTACTGAGGAGAACTCCCCTTCAAATATCCTGACGCCCACACCAGATAGAGACCGACAATTATGTTACTTCTACATTGTCATGTAAAAGGATTGGGCATTTCTGCCAATCTCTGCATGTCGCCATGCAGTTCGGACTATATCTTAAACTTGCTTTACAGCAAGCTTCTGGCGTATAGTCTCTGAGGATTCCAAACTGGACAGCACATCTTCTATTTTCAGTTTACGATACCTACCGCTGTCATTCATCGAGAATGATAGTTTCAATATTCTGCTTAAACCGTTCTTTTCAAGATGGTCCTTTTTACTCATAGCATGCACGACTTTTGCAAACTTCTCAAAGTCCTGCTGCTTTGACGAATACAAAGGATATTTCTTAAAAAACGGCACGATTTTATCACGAAGATCAGCTAAATTACGAACAACGTATACTGAAGTAAGATCTTTGGGGTTATTCGGATTGTTTGCTTTGATATAGCCACAACCAAACTTACCCTTGATTGCTTCAAGAACTTCAGTCCTGCGTTGATGTTGGCTGACGTGAAACTCGGGAATAACCTGTACCCCTAATTTCACATTTTTACTTTTCTGAATTGTTATAGAAAAGCAGCCTTCTCCGTCGACAAAACCACTGACATAGAATGATGCTATCCCGCTTGGCCTTTCCTGCTGGTGATCTGCACTCATATATTATCACTCCCGACTGCATAGTATCATGTAGAGACTATTTCGTCAATTAGTAATATGAGATACTCAGATTTTCCAGCACATAGCCAGATTTAAAGACAGCAACGGTCAATTTACTGTCTCACGACGTTCTGAACCCAGCTCGCGTACCCTTTTAACCGGCGAACAGCCGGACCCTTGGGACCTTATCCAGCCCCAGGATAGGATGAGCCGACATCGCAATCTTGTCCATCCTTTCGGATGGGATTAGACTATATCTTCTTCCGTTTGCAGTAAGCGGAGTTGGCGTATGATAGCAACACATTCTGCTATCTCAAGTACGTATAACGCTCGGATCGTGCGTCCGTACTATCAGTCGTTACGGGGTCATACAGAACATGGCTTTCTCATGATGAGCAAAGAACAGCAAAAGACATCCTAATAACTTTGAACCATCCATTAGTGTATGTATTCGAGATCAAAGTATTAGACCTATCGATTGAGACTTTGTCACCAAGAGAAAAGACCACTGAAATAACTGCTTATGTTCTGCAGACTTCCCACGGTATTATCAATCCCGGCGCGTGCGCCGGGAGAAGACTCCACCGTTATTAGCCAATGCATGTACAGGATTGCTCCCGTACCACCCCATGATGTTGAGGTGCCAAACCGGGCTGTCGATGTGAACTCTCGAGCCCGATAAGCCTGTTATCCCCAGAGTACCTATTATCCGTTGAGCGATGGCAATTCCACATTTCACCACCGGATCATTAGCCCCTACTTTCGTACCTGCGCGTCCTGTCGGATTTGCAGTCAAGCTGGCTTATGCGCTTACACTCCTAAGTCGATTGCCGACCGACTTGAGCCAACCTTTGGGCCCCTTTGTTACTTTTTAGAAGGGAACCGCCCCAGTCAAACTGCCCGCCTATCACTGTCCCCCCGGCCGATTCAGGTCGGAAGGTTAGAATTTTAGTCCAATCAGGGTGGTATTTCACATTGCGACTCTGCCCGAGCTAGCGCCCGGGCTTCAAAGTCTCCCACCTATGCTACACAAATTAAACCAAAACCCAATGGTAGGCTGCAGTAAAGGTTCTGGGGTCTTTTCGTCTTGATGCGGGTAGACGGCATCTTCACCGCCACTACAATTTCGCCGAGTCCCTCTTTGAGACAGCGATCAGGTTGTTACACCATTCGTGCGCGTGGGAACTTACCCCACAAGGAATTTCGCTCACGTTAATCCAATATTACTATTGGCGTGGACTATATCTTCATCCTGCTTTACGCAGGAGCCAACGTGTAGTCTCTACGGGGTCATTTACGACTTCCCTCGGTATTATCCTCTATACAACCGAGGACTTCACCGATATAGTTGGTAATTATTCTTTGGTATTACTACCAAGCAGGCTAGCGTTATTACGTTAACCTTAGGACCGTTCGTTCATGTTAACTTCCGGTTTCCCGGAAGACCGGACTATATCATCTCCTGATTGACCAGGAGTTTGGCGTATAGTCTCTGAGGATTCCTGAAGCTTGCTTAAGATCTCCATCTCGCTATACTTGCGTTTGCCACCATCATTCATATCTCTTCGTATTTCAAGTATTTTCTTAATCCCCTCTTTTGTCAGGTGATTCTCATTTTTAATCAACCGCGCGAGTTCGCAGAATTTTGCGAAATCTCTTTTTTTCTTAGCTGATAAAAATGGATACCTTCTAAAAAAAGGTATTACTTTCTCTCTGATCGATTCGAAATTATTCACTTCAAAGTACCAGACTCCATCAGGCCTGCCTCGCAATGTTCCACAGCCTAGATAGCGCTTATACAATGCAAGAATAACTTTATCTTTCTGAGAGATATTGAAACACAAAGAAACTTTCCATGGTGATTTATAGTCTTGCCTCGGACGAAAGGATATGTTGAAACTCCCTTCCCCATCCGCAAAACCAGCTAAGTAATAGCCTGTTTCTATCTTCACGGAGACCTCCTTCAGGTCTTTCCTGCTGATTGTCCCTATCCGGCAGATTGTCACGTTCCGTCTTAAAGACAGACGTACTGCCGGCCTGACAGGATTTCCCAGCATATAGCCAAATTTTACAACTACTGCGGTCAATCAATAGTTACGGCCGCCGTTTACTGGGGCTTCGGTTCACCGCTTTGCAAGATTGCTCTCACTAACAGATTCCCTTAACCTTCCAGCACTGGGCAGGTGTCACTCCCTATACGTCCTCTTTCGAGTTTGCAGAGAGATGTGTTTTTGCTAAACAGTCACCCGATCCACTTTACTGTGACCCCATCCCCTTACGAGGCGGGGCACCGCTTATTGCGAACTTACGCGGCTATTTGGCAGAGTTCCTTAAAGAGGGTTATCTCGATCGCCTTACCATATTCTGGTGGTCTACCTGTGTCGGATTCCGGTACGTGTACCCTGTTAACTCCTTCCCATGCTTTTCTTGGCAGTATGGAAGTAGTGCACTTCGCTCTCGGAAACCTCAAGCTCCCCTCATGCGGTTCCCCGCACAAGAACGCAGACATCCAACACTGCGCAGCTCCATCCCTCCTGCGTCACATGAAAAGTGATGACGCCAACAAGGTAGTAACTGAATATTAACAGTTCATCCATCGCCTACGCCATTTGGCCTCGGCTTAGGCACGACTAACCCTAGGTGGATTAACCTTCCCCAGGAAACCTTCGACTTTCGGCGTGTCTGTTTCTCGCAGACATTTTCGCTACTTATTCCGACATAATCCCTTATCCAGTGTCCACGGCTCCTCACGGTACCGCTTCAACCGACTGGATAATGCTCCCCTACCGCATACGATGACCGAAGTCACCGTACACCCACAGCTTCGGTGTTAGGCTTAATTCCCGTTCATCTTAGGCGCAGACTCGCTCGGCCAGTGAGCTGTTACGCACTCTTTAAATGATGGCTGCCTCTGAGCCAACATCCTGGCTGTCTGAGCGGATCCACATCCTTTATAACTTAGCCTAATCTTAGGGACCTTAGCCGGCGATCTGGGCTGATTCCCTTTTGACGACGGAGCTTGGCCCCCGTCGTCTTACTCCTAGAATAGTCGTCATAGTATTCGGAGTTTGGTTGGACCCGGCAAGTCGGTAGACTCCCGTAGTCCATTCAGCACTCTACCCCTATGACGTAGTGTTCTAAGGCGAACCCTAGAATTGTTTCGGGGAGAACCAGCAATTTCTGAGTTTGTTTAGTCTTTCGCTCCAATCCACAGCTCATCCCACGGTTTTTCAACGCCGAAGGGTTCGAACGTCCACCTCGCTTTCGCGAGGCTTCCCTCTGGCCATGGATAGATCACTCAGCTTCGGGTCTATTAGCTCAAGCTATGGTCGCCCGGTTAGGACTCGGTTTCCCTACGCCTTCGTGAGATGCTTTCACAACTCACTTAAACTCGCTTGAAACTAATAACTCGTCGGACCATTATGCAAAAGGTACGCAGTCAGCCATCCGCACCTTGCGATGCGTATAGGCCTCCTACCGCTTTGTAGGTTTATGATTTTAGGTTCTATTTCACTCCCCTCCCGGGGTTCTTTTCAACTTTCCCTCACGGTACTTGTTCACTATCGGTTTAGGTGTAGTATTTAGCCTTAGACCGTGGTCGGCCCAGATTCCCACAGGATTTCCCGTGTCCCGTGGTACTTGGGATACCCCTAGGCGTCATTAGAATTTCGCGTACGAGACTTTCACTCTCTTGGGCGTGTCTTTCCAGACACTTCCGCTATCCCTTTGACTACCATATCGAGGTCCCACAACCCTCCCGGCACTCGCGTGTCGAAAGTTTAGGCTGGTCCCTTTTCGTTCGCCACTACTGGGGGATTCTCATTCGATTTCTTTTCCTCGGCTTACTTAGATGTTTCAATTGGGCCGGTTCGCTCTTCTACGCCTATGTATTCAGCGCAGAGTTCTTGGATTTTACTCCAAGAGGGTTGCCCCATTCGGAAGTCTCCGGATCAAAGCCTGTTTGCGGCTCCCCGAAGCATATCGCTGCTTACCGCGTCCTTCGTCGCCTCACCTAACCAAGTCATCCGTGCATAAACCCTTAGTAGCTTGTCCAACAATTGAGATAACTCAGTTCTATTGTAGTTCTTCTTAATTCTGTAGTTGTCAAAGAGCATAATGCGTTTTCCGTACCCGGAATGAAGATATACCGGAAACAGCCGAAAACACGAGTGAATTATGCTTATAAGCGAATCATCTGGATCTGGTTGGATAAGTGGAGGCGACCAGAGTTGAACTGGCGACCCCCTGCTTGCAAAGCAGATGCTCTCCCAACTGAGCTACGCCCCCCAAAGATCTGTGCCAGTATGTCCCGTATGGGCCATTCATCCTACTTGTTGCAGTAGCGGGATGCTCAAATTAATGGGCCCAAGTGGACTCGAACCACTGACCCCAGTCTTATCAGGGCTGTGCTCTAACCATCTGAGCTATGGGCCCGCATTTTTAATGTAAGATACCCATAGCAAAACGGATTCGCTTAAAAAAAATTTAAATAGCCAAGCCAATGCGATTGAGTATACCGCATTGTTTCCAGCTTCCCTGCCAGTCTACGGCTTGCACCGGACTTTTCAGCGAAACTGCTCTTTCCAATCTTCACGTGAGTAAAAATTAGAAAGGAGGTGATCCAGCCGCACCTTCCGGTACGGCTACCTTGTTACGACTTAGCGCCAGTCACCAGTTTTACCCTAGGCCTCCATTACTGGAGGACTTCAGGTACCCCCGGCTCCCATCGCTTGACGGGCGGTGTGTACAAGGCCCGGGAACGTATTCACGGCGGCGTAGCTGATCCGCCATTACTAGCGATTCCGGCTTCATGGAGTCGAGTTGCAGACTCCAATCTGAACTGGGCCCACTTTTTTGCGATTAGCTCCACCTCGCGGTTTGGCAACGCTTTGTAGTGGGCATTGTAACACGTGTGTAGCCCAAGGCATAAGGGCCGTACGGACTTGACGTCATCCCCACCTTCCTCTCGGTTATCCCGAGCAGTCTCTCTAGAGTGCTGTTCTCGGCCTTGCGGCTTTGAACGTGGCAACTAAAGACGAGGGTTACGCTCGTTGCGGGACTTAACCCAACATCTCACGACACGAGCTGACGACAGCCATGTAGCACCTGTGTAAGTTCCTGACTTGACAGGTCCTCCCCCTTTCAGGTTCGTACTTCTTACATGTCAAGCCTTGGTGAGGTTCTTCGCGTAGCATCGAATTGAACCACATGTTCCACCGCTTGTGCGGGCCCCCGTCAATTCCTTTGAGTTTTAACCTTGCGGTCGTAGTCTTCAGGTGGAGTACTTAACAGGTTACCTTACGGCGCCGGAGGATAAACCCCCAACACCTAGTACTCATCGTTTACGGCTAGGACTACCAGGGTATCTAATCCTGTTTGCTCCCCTAGCTTTCGCAGCTCAGCGTCAGGGACTGACCAGAAAGCCGCTTTCGCCACAGGTGTTCCTCCCGATATCTACAGATTTCACCCTTACACCGGGAATTCCGCTTTCCTCTTCAGTCCTCAAGCAATGTAGTTTCGAAGGCAGTTCTCTGATTAAGTCAGAGGATTTAACCTTCGACTTGCAAAGCCACCTACCTGCCCTTTACACCCAATAAATCCGAGTAACGCTCGCCACCTCTGTATTACCGCGGCTGCTGGCACAGAGTTGGCCGTGGCTTCTTCTCTAGGTACAGTCAGACCTTATATTGCTATAAGGGGTTTCCTCCCTATCGAAAGAGGTTTACGACCCGAAGGCCTTCATCCCTCACGCGGCGTCGCATAGTCAGACTTTCGTCCATTGCTAAATATTCTCGACTGCAGCCTCCCGTAGGAGTCGGGGCAGTGTCTCAGTCCCCATGTGGGTGACCACCCTCTCAGGCCACCTATCCGTCTTCGCCTTGGTAGGCCATTACCCTACCAACTAGCTGATAGAACATGAGCCCATCTCTATGCAATCCCTTGCGGGACCTTTACGAACCCCCCCATGTGAAGGGGAAAGCACATCAAGAATTACTCTCACTTTCGCGAGGCTATTCTCGACATAGAGGTAAGTTACTCACGTATTGCTCACCCGTTTGCCGCTCTGATATAAGTCAATTGGCATCTGCCTTGCGGCTTCAACCTCTCAACAAATAACATCGCTCGACTTGCATGCCTAATCCACGCCGCCAGCGTTCACTCTGAGCCAGGATCAAACTCTCCGAAATCTTGGAAAGTTATAATAAAGGCTCAGGATTCTATTGTTTATTAACTCTACTCATCCTCAATCACTCTCGTGATCGGGGCCATTTTTGGCTTGGCTATTTAAATTGTCAAAGAACAATGTTCTTTAAATATATCGTCTCTGATTGCCTGTCCACCGACAGACATTCATATCCGCGCAAAACTGCGCACAGATGAAAAAGGCGTCCGACATTTCCAGGACGCCTACTAAATTTACTTTGCTTTAGCGTCTTGCTGTCAGGCTGGTTGCTTCTTAACCAAAACTGTCAATACCGCGGGGTTTGTTCACAGAGATATAAGTATACCTTAAGATTGCGGTTTGTCAAGGTAAAAAATATAATATCACTGGAAGGTGATTTTGTCAAGAAAAAACTTAGTTGAGAAATAACTCTACGCGGATGCTTCAGTTATGCGTGTATTGAAGTATACACTGTTTCCAGTTTTTGTCAATAACTATTTTTTGGTTTTGCAAAAAATTTTGCAACGCGAAACTATTTCGCGATCAACTCGGTGATCTTGAAGATCGGCAGAAACAACGCGATGACGATACCGCCGATGATCACGCCCAGGAACGCGATGACCATGGGTTCGATCAAGCTGGTCAATCCGGAAACCGCGGCGTCGACCTGATCGTCATAGAAGTCGGCGATCTTGGAAAGCATCTTTTCCAGCTGACCGGTCTGCTCCCCTACCCCGACCATGCGGCAAACGATGGGCGGAAAAACCTTGCTCTTGGTCAGAGGCGCGGCAATGGGTTCGCCGTCGCGCACCGCGACGCGCGCGTTGGCGATAGCTTCTTCCACCACCTTGTTACCGGATGTCTTGGCTACGATGTCCAGAGCGGCCAGCACCGATACGCCGCTCTTGACCAGCGTCGAGAACGTACGCGAAAATTTGGCGACCGCGACCTTCTGGAAAAGCTCGCCCAGCACCGGTACGCGCAATTTGAAATTGTCGAAATTATACGCGCCTCTGGGCGTGCCGATATATTTCTTGAACAGGATCGCCACGACCACGATGGCCACCACGGCCAGGAGAAAATACTTCCGCAGGATATCGCTGGTCATGATCAGGATCTGGGTCGGCAGAGGCAACTGGCCGCCGAGCATTTCGAAGATACCTTTAAAGGTAGGCACGACTTTCAGCAACAACACCGCGGTAATCAGCATGGACATGGTAATGACCACCGCCGGATACACCAGGCTGGACTGCACTTTGCGCTGCAAGGAAGCGGTTTTTTCCAGATACGAAGCCAGACGGTCCAGAACTTCATCGAGCATACCGGACGCCTCACCGGCGCGGCTCATGTTTATGAAAAGTTCGGAAAAAACAGTAGGATGTTTGGCCAGAGCGTCGCAGAAGCTCATGCCGGCTTCGATATCCTGACGCACGGTCATAACCACGTCTTTGAGCGCCTTATTGTCAACCTGCTCGGAAAGAATGCTCAACGCCTGCACCAGCGGGATACCCGCATCGATCATGGTAGCCAGCTGGCGGGAAAAAACCACCAGGTCCTCCAGTTTGATCTTTCCGCCGGCCTGCGCGAACGCCTTGGCCTTAACCTGTTTCATGGAAACCACGATGAAGGCCTTGCCCTGCAATACTTTTACCGCGTCCGCCTCGGAAGGAGAATCCACCACGCCCATTACCGTACGACCGTTATGATCTTTTGCCGTATATTGGAATACGCTCATAGCTCATCCACCACCTTTAGGAACGCCTCTACGACATGCGGATCGAACTGCGTATTGGCGTTCCGGTTGATTTCGGCGACCGCTTCTTCTTTGGTCAGGGGAACCTTCCTGTACGAACGGGCGGCGGTCATCGCCTCATAAGCATCAGCCAGATGAATGATCCGTGCTCCCAGGAGTATCTCTTCCCCCCTCTTGCCTGCCGGGTAGCCGCGGCCGTCGAAATGCTCGTGATGCTGACGGACCAGCTCGATCACGTCGCTTAAAAACGTCAACGGCTCGAGTATCTGCGCGCCCATCTCCGGATGGAGCTTGACCTGCTCCCATTCCTGGGGGGTGAGGCCGGAAGGTTTACTCAATATATTGTCTTCGATGCCGATCTTGCCCAGATCGTGCAATTCCGCGGCATCCCGGAGCATCTCTATCTCCTTGAGGGTCAACCCCAGTTGCTTGCCGATGGCCACGGAATAACGGGAAACTTTTTCCGAATGGTCGTGGGTATAATGATCGCGGGCGTCGATCGCCTGGGCCAGCACCCTGATCGTACGCATGTATACCGAACGCAGATCCTCATAGAGTTTGGAGAGGTTGCGGGTGGACTCTTCGATGCGCTTGGCCAGAAGCACATTCTGCTTCTGCAGGGAAGTATTCTGCTCCTTGAGAATCGCGATCAACCGGTTCTGGGTGACCAGGAGGCCGTGGCGCTCGATACCTTTCTGCAAAAGGAAAAAAAGTTTTTCCGCGTTGATCGGCTTGGTGATGTAGTCATAGATACCCAGGACTTTCGCCTGTTCCAGAAGCTCATAATCAAGTTTTTCCAGGAAAAGGATGACCACGCAGTTGGAATCAAGCAGCTTGAGCTCCTTGACGATCCGGGGGCCTTCGAATCCCGGCATGTCCACGCCGGCGATAACCAGATCAAAAGATTCCTGGCGAAAAAGATTCAATCCCTCTTCGCTCGAGGTGGAGAAAACGATGGAATACCCTCCCTCGATGATCAGCTGTTCGCGCAAATACCGCAGCACATCTTCATTGTGGATCAGCAGCAGTATCCTGTTATTGGGTAACATCGGTTATTCCTCGGTGGTAATACGCAGCGCTTCTTCCATGGACGTCATCCCGTCCTTGACCTTCACAAAAGCGTCGTCGCGCAGCATCTGCATGCCGATTTTTTTCACGGCGTAATCCTTGATGGCGTCTAAAGACTGCTTCTTGATGATCATCTCGCGGATCGTATCATCGATCAACACCGCTTCAAGTATAGCTATTCTACCATAGAAACCGGTATTGTTGCAATATTTGCATCCCGGAGACTTGTAAAAGGTGATCTTTTCATCAAGGGGAAAACCGACTTCCTTGAGATACTCCCGGGAAAGCTCTTCCGGTTTTTTACATTTAGGGCATATCCTGCGGCACAATCTCTGCGCGCACACCATGATCAGGCTGGTAGCCACCAGAAACGGCTCGATCCCCATATCCATAAGTCTGGTGATACTGGTCAAAGCGTCGTTGGTATGCAGCGTGGACAGGAAGAGTTGCCCGGTAAGCGCGGCTTTGACCGCGATATCCGCGGTCTCGGAATCGCGGATCTCCCCCACCATGATCACGTCCGGGCTCTGCCGCAGCACCGCGCGCAACCCGGCGGAAAAATCCAGCCCGATCTCATGCCTGACCGGAATCTGGGTAATCCCCTCCAGTTGATATTCCACCGGATCTTCGATGGTAATGATATTGCGTTCCGGGGTATTCAGCTGGTTCAACACCGAATAGAGCGTCGTCGATTTGCCTGATCCGGTGGGGCCGGTAACCAGGATCATGCCGAACGGTTTGGTCACTGCGGTCTTGAACACCTTCAAAGGATACGGAGAGAAACCCAGCTTGTCCAGACCGATGGAAAGATTCCCCTTGTCGAGCACGCGCAAGACGAATTTCTGACCGAAGGTGGTCGGCAGACTGGAGACGCGAAAATCGATCTCTTTGCCTTCGAATTTCACCTTGAAACGGCCGTCCTGCGGGATGCGATTCTCGGTAATATTCATATTGGAAATGATCTTCAATCTGGCGGTCACCGCATTCTGGTTCTTCTTGGGCAGACGGATGATCTCATGCAACGCCCCGTCGATGCGATACCTGACTTTCAGCCCGTCCACCGCGGGTTCGATATGGATATCCGAAGCCCTTTTCTTCAAAGCTTCCGTAAGCATGAGATCGACCAGCTTGACGATCGTGGGTTTCTCGCTCTCGCTGACCATTGCGGAGAGGTCGATATCGTCTTCCTTGAGCACTTCCACGTCTTTCTTATCGCCTTCAAGCTTATCCTGCTGGTCATCCTTGAGTATATCGTCCATGCCTTTCCCGGAAGACGAATACTGGGCATCGATAGCCTTGTTGATCTCTTCTTCCGGGCTCAAGACAATATCGATCTCACAGCCGGTAATGACTTTCAAATCGTCTATGGCAAAGATATTCAACGGATCGGACAACGCCACGGTGAGCATATTGGCCATCTTCGAGAGGGGAATGACCCGGTATTGCACGGCGATATGATGCGGAATGATCTTGACGATCTCGGGATCGAATTTGTATTTGGTCAGATGCAGCGTGGGTATATACAGGTGCGAGGAAAGAAAAACCAGAAGCTGTTCCTCCGGGATGATCTTCTCCTCGATCAGGACGCGACGCAAAGGAATCTGCTTCTTCTTCTGAAGCTCCACCGCTTTGTCCAGCTGATCCTGGGTCAGAAGATTGTTCTTGAGCAGAATTTCGATAAGGTTTTCTTTAAGCGCTTTCATCGTTTAGTCATCCGGGGCAGTTACCCTGACAATTTCTTCCACCGTCGTCTGGCCGGCGACCACCGCCCGCATCCCGTCTTCCCGCAGCGTGCGCATGCCTTCTTTGCGCGCGTGCTGTTTAAGAATATGTTCCTGCGCGCGATTCAGGATCAGATCTCTGATCGCCGGGGTAAGGATCAGTACTTCCGCGATGCCCAGCCTGCCTGCGTATCCCAGATTGAAACAAGCGGGACATCCTTTTCCTTTGTAGAATTTCACCTTCTCCCCTTTGGGGAACCTGACACGCAACGTTTCCATGACATCTTCCGCCAGGACATCCTCTTCCTTGCATTTCGGACATATCTTGCGCACCAATCTCTGCGCCACCACGCATACCAGCGCGGAGTTGATCATGAACGGCTCCACCCCCATATTCACCAGACGGACAACAGAACCGCAGGCGGTTGTCGTGTGCAACGTCGACAGAACGAGATGACCGGTCAAAGCGCTTTTGATCGCGATATCCACCGTCTCAAGATCGCGGATCTCGCCGATCATGATAATGTTGGGATCCTGACGCAGGATGGAACGCAATGCGCTGGCGAAGGTCAAACCGACTTCCGTATGCACCGTGACCTGATTGATGCCCTCGAGCTGATATTCCACCGGATCTTCAACGGTAACGATATTCTTCTGCGGGCTATCCAGGAATTTCAGCACCGAATACAGCGTCGTGGTTTTTCCCGAACCGGTCGGTCCGGTGACCAGGATCATGCCGTGAGGCAATTTCGAAATCTTCTTGACCTTTTCGATGACATCCGGATCGAAACCCGTCTTGGTCAGATCGAGCATGGCCTGCGTTTTATCCAGGATGCGGATCGCCACTTTTTCCCCGAAAGCGGAAGGCAATACCGAAATACGGAAATCGACCTCTTTGCCGGTAACTTTGGCCTTGAACCTGCCGTCCTGCGGCAGGCGGTGCTCGGCAATATTCAACTCCGACATGACCTTGATCCTGGAAACGATGGACGTGTGCAGATTTTTCGGAGGCGCCGGCTCTTCACGCAGGAGTCCGTCGATACGGTAACGCACCCGCAGTTTTTTTTCAAACGGTTCGATCAGTATGTCCGAAGCTTTCTTCCTCACCGCCTCTTCAAGGATAAGATCGGTCAGCTTGATTACCGGGGCGTCGAGAGTAATATGCCCGACATCCTGCTCTCCGCTATATGCCTGCTTTTCCTCCTTGACCAGTTCGATACTCGAGGCGTCGGAAATCTCTTTGACCAGGTCGGAAATCATCTCTTTGGTCGTATCGGGATAGGAAGCCTCGATCGCCTGATTAATATCGTGGCTGGAGGCGATAATGGGATTGATCTTGAATCCGGTGAGCGCCGCCACATGGTCGATGGCGAAAATATTCAGCGGGTCGGCCATAGCCAGCGTAATGGTATCGCCGATTTTGGCCACGGGAATGATCTGGAAATGCTTGGCGGTCTGCGGAGGAACGAGCTTGACCACCTCCGAATCGACTTTAAAACGCTTCAGGTCGATCAGAGGGAAATTCAGGCCTTCGCTCAACGCGGAGATCAGATCGGATTCTTTGACAAACTTGTTTTCGACGATAATATCGCTTAATTTCCCGCCGGTCTTCTGCTGGATGGCCAACGCCTGTTGTAACTGTTCAGGTAAGATGAGCTTATTCTTGATTAAGATCTCTGTGAGGCGGTCTTTGAGGGAGAGCATCTATGGCGATTATTTCTTTGTGGTGTAATACTTCTGGATTGCGTTTTTGACGTCGGAAAGCGTGCATACGAACAGTTGGACAGTGCAACCGGTTGCCGCTTCGACATCTTCGATCGCTTTGCCGTTGAGAGGATTGACCATACCGACAGTCAGGTTGTTGCCGATCTTATCCACCGGCACCAGCTGGTACTGCTTGACGATCTGCGCAGGGACAACGTCCAGGATCTCCTGGCTGATCTCATAACTGCCCAGCGGCAGATAGGGAAAGCCGTACTGAATGGTCAATGCCTGGGCAATATCCTCTTCTTTGGCAAATCCGTGATTGACCAGAATCTCGCCAATAAGTCCGCCATGATCCACCTGGAAAGCAAGAGCTTTCTCCAATTGAACAGAGTTAATGATCCCTTGTTCAATCAGGAGCTCCCCTAGTTGTTTGTTGATAACTTTTCTGGCGGTCATGTATCTGGCCCTATGGAATTTTTGATGTGACTATTATACACTCCAACCCAAGCAATTACAATACTTTTCTGGCTTCGGACAACAACAGCTCTTTCGGCACCCCCGTATCCAGAAAATCCCACGGCAGGGGCTCCTGCAGATCGCGCTGGCGCAGGTAGTCCTGCGGCTGGAGACCGCATTCGCTGAAAGCCTCCATCCACCGTTCAAAAACAAAATGCTCCTGCCAGCCGTCAAACCTGCAGCCTTTTTTGTATGCCGCCTGGACCACCGCGCCCAGCGCCCGGTCACCGCGGGAGAATACCCCTTCCAGAAAACTCATCTGCCGATGGTGAAAAGAAAGTTTGAACTTGCGGGCGCGCAGCTTATCTTTCAAATACTCCTGTTTGACGCGAATCGTCTCCGGGTCTTCCATCCGCATCCACTGGAAAGCGGTGTGGGGTTTGGGGATCAGGGCATTGACGCTGATATGCACTTCCGCCGCCCGGCCGCAGACAGACCGGCGCAGATCGGAAACTTTATGCACCAATTCCACAATACCGTCCAGATCGGCCTGCGTTTCGCCGGGCAATCCGATCATGAAATACAGCTTGACGTGCTGATAGCCCGCCTGATACGCCTGCTGCAAAACCACGAAAAATTCCTCGAGATCGAAATCTTTGGCCAGGCGCTGGCGCATCTGTTCCGTGCCGGCTTCCGGCGCAAAGGTCAAACCGGTCTTCTTGATCCGCGCGATCACTTCGGAGAGCTCCCCGAGCATCAGTTTGGACTTGACCGACGGCAGAGAAACACTCACCCCTTTTTCCCGGAACAGATCGATCAAGCGTTCCAGCAGGATCTTCAATCCGGGATAATCGCTCACCGAAAGGCCGGAAAGCGAGATTTCATCGTAACCGGTACGCCGGTATGTTTCCTGCGCAGCGGTAATCACCGTGTCGAGACTGCGGTTGCGGTAAGGATAATATTGATTCCGGGCCTGACAGAAACGGCAGCGATTGGGACACCCGCGGCTCACTTCAACGGTAATGCGGTCATGCACGATCTGAATAAAAGGAACCAGCCAGTCCAGAGGCACGTGCGCCGCATCCATGCTGGCGATAAACCGTTTCTGCACGGTCTGCTGGGTTGCCAACGAAGGCACGTATACTCCTTTGAGCTGCGCGCAGGCGGAAAGAAGGTCCTGCTTGCTCAAACGGCCCGCTCTGTATTCTGCCTTGCGCCGCCGGTACACATCCATCAATTCCAGCACTACCTCTTCCGCTTCTCCGATGACAAAAAGATCGAAAAAAGAACACAGCGGTTCCGGATTCAACGAACACGGCCCCCCCCCGATGATCAAGGGGAACGTATGATCGCGCTGCGCGGCGTCAAAAGGAATACCTCCCAGATCCAGCAACGCCAGCACGTTGGTGTAGCACAGTTCATAAGCCAGCGACAATCCCACGATATCGAATTCTTTGAGCTGCCGGCGCGATTCCAGCGTGGCCAGCGGATACCCCCGCTCGCGGATCAGCGCTTCGCAATCCAGATCCGGAGAAAAGAACCGCTCGCAGACCACATCCGGCAAAGCGTTGAGCAAAGAATAAATGATACGGATACCGAGATTGCTCATCCCCACCTCGTAAAGATCGGGGAATCCCAGAGCGAACGTTATCCCGGCGGCTTCGAAATCCTTGTTCGAACTGTTCCATTCTCCGCCGGTGTAACGCGCCGGCTTCTTCAATCCCAGCAGCACATCGTCGTTGATCATACGTTCTCTTTCATTATTCAGATTACAGGTGTCAGGTGACAGAAAAACACGCATCAAATCCCCATGATTGGGGTTAGGGGTTAGAGAAAAACAAAAATCCACAACCTACAACCCAAAAGATTGCACAATTAAAACCCATTGTTATTCCATCCATTAAAATCGGACATTTTCACGTCGAATACTTTTTGGCTAATGCATTAGCAAACTTACTAAACGATTCAACCAATCCATATGTAGATTGCGGTAAATGTCCAGTCAAACCTATCACAGAGAAAATAAATAACCAGAGATCAGTAACATTAAACCCTTCCATAGAAGGATAATATATCGAAACTCTAACAACCAAAATGTAAAAACATGCCCAACCGGCCATCGAACCTACAAAATTAAAGATAAACTGGTAGCTATAGATAAAAAACCTTCCCCACCGTGGAAACTGTTCGCTCAATCCGCACTTAGGCGTGTTCACAAATAAAAACGCTGATCTAACACCCCAGAATATACTAACAAGAATAGAAAGTGTTAACCAAATCTTCAAATTCATCATTCCTCCTTTGTTATCATTAATTCTTGGAAATTGCGGGAACAGCTTACTTAATTCAGGGATTTTTAGCCTTCTTGTCGCTGAATAATTTACCACGGAACTAATCGTTTCTTCCTTTTCCCTAACCTCCAACTCCTATTCTTCCCCCTCAACCAGAAAATCCGCGTGGATGATCGGGTGGAATTGATGGTGATACTCCACGGTCTTCTTATCCAGATCCGATGACAGCTGCGACAGGTAGAGCTCGAGGGGTTTGGAAAGGATCCCTTCCCAGAACCCCCTGCGGCTGTTGCCGGGCGCGGGAATGACGTACACGCTGACATCGGGATCGATCCCGGCGGCAGCCATGATTTTGCGCAGCATGATCCCGCTGACGATAATGCTGGTTTGCTTGCGCTTTGCGGCGATGTCCGCCTTGAGTTTGGCGGCATCGGGTTTCCCGCCGATATGCATCTGCTCGCACTTAAAAAGGTTCCCCAGCTTTTCCGCCAGCTCCTCCTGTCCGGCGTCTTCCACGCCGTCAACGGTAATCACGGCGCTGTGGCCGGTAAGATTCCCCTTTAACGCCTCCACCAGGTCCTTAAATGAAGTAAGTTCTATATTCATCTTCGCCTCCTTATCCCAGCTGTCAGCGCCTCACTCGCCGTGCTGCGAACCGCGCCCCGGCAGCGCTGCGCGTATACGCCGGGTATGCCGTCTGCGCTGCTGTCGGGACGCGATGAGCAGCACGTAGGAAATTCGAGCGGCCACGGTGTCCCCGCTATAACCCGCCGGGACGAGCGAGAATTTACTCCGAGCGAGCATTTACTCGGCGGGGAAATGCGAGCGATGCTGCGAACCGCGCCCCGGCAGCAGCGCATTCTGCAAACATGGCTTCAGAACACCGCGCGCGTGCGGTTGATATTCACCACGATCCCCAGCGCAATGAACGTAATCATCACCGATGATCCGCCGTAACTCATCAGCGGCAGGGGTAAACCGACGATCGGCACCAGCCCCATATTCATGGCAATGTTGACCGATACCTGCAATGTCAGCATAAGCGAGATCCCCAGCGCCAGCAGACGGCCGAACTGGTCCGCGGTCTTCTCGGCGATAGCGATGCCTTCCTTGATCAACAGATAATACAACAATAAGAGCGCCGCGCCTCCCAGGAACCCCCATTCTTCGGTGAACGTGGCGAAAATGAAATCAGTGTGCGATTCCGGCAGGAAACGCAACTGGCTCTGGGTCCCGGACAACCACCCCTTGCCCAACAGCCCGCCGGAGCCGATAGCGATTTTGGACTGGATGGCGGTATACCCCGCCCCCAGCGGGTCGGTGTTCGGGTTCAGGAACACCATCACCCGGTCCTTCTGATAATCGCGCAGCATGCTCCATCCGACCGGCACGCAGGCCAGCAATACCAGCAGCACGATGAGAATAAACCTGAATTTCACATTGCTCAAATAGATCATCGTCAGAAAGATGGCGAAAACCAGCGCTCCGCTGCCCAGATCCGGCTGATCGACGATTAACGCCGCAGGCACCGTCACGAACATCAACGGTACGATCAACCCCCGGAAAATCCCGAAACTGCGCGTGGGCAGAGATACGTCATAGATCGACTTCTTGCTGAAATATTTCGCCAGAAAAATAATGATACCCAGTTTAGCCACTTCCGCCGGTTGAAGATTGAACCCTGCCAGACGCAACCAGCGCTGCGCGCCGAGACGCACGATCCCCATGATCACCACCAGCAGCAGCAAAAAAAGCACCGCGCCGTAAATCACATACGTCCAGTCCCAGAGCCGGCGGTAATTGGTCCTGGCCATCATGAAAAAGACGGCCACGCCCATCGCCACCCAGAGTATCTGGCGCAGAAAGAGCGTCTGCCAGAAATCGCCTTCCTTGCTGTACGTGCTGGAATAAATCGAAATGACACCGAACGCACAGATCAACAGCGCGATCAACAGGATCCTCCACATCGTGCGCATCAGAGCAATCCCTCCTGGAACATCATCTCTACGATCGTTTTGGTAAGCATACTCGCCTGGTAACCGTGCCCGCCTTTTTCCAGAAAAACGCAGATGGCGAACCGGGGCCGCTCATACGGGAAGAACCCGGCAAACCAGGCATGGGCATCCACCTTATTGATCTCTGCGGTGCCGGTCTTTCCGGCAATGCTTACCGGCGCGCTCTTTAACATGCCCGCCGTACCCTGTTCGTCGGCCACGACTTGACGCAATCCCTCTTTAACCGAACGCAACGCCGCGGGTTTCAGATGCAGCGGGACAACGCGTTTATGCCCGGCGGTGACATCCTGCCCCCCGATCGCCTTGACGATGAACGGCGTGACCAGATTCCCGCCGTTGGCGAAAACCGCCATGAGCCGGGCCAATTGCAACGGCGAAGTCAGCAATTCTCCCTGGCCGATAACGAAATTCGCCGTATCTCCATCGTACCATTTCTGCAGGCGGTAGAGTTTCTTCCAGATCGGATTCGGAATGAATCCGGTCGCTTCATACGGCAACTCCACCCCGCTGGTCTTTCCCAGCCCGAACTTAACCGCGTAATCATGGATGGCCTGGCCGCCCAGCAACAAGCCGAGCCGGTAAAAATAAACGTCGCAGGAATGAGCGATAGCGGCAACCAGACTCTGGTCATTATGCACGCCCCAGCATTTAAACTGTCTGCGACCGATCTGCGCGCTCCCCGGGCAGTAAAAAGTGGTTTCCGGAGAGACTTTACTTCTATCCAGAGCGCCGTACGCGCTGATCACCTTGAACACCGAACCCGGAGGATATGACCCGCTGATCGCACGGTTGAACAGAGGCGCGGCCGGATCGGTAAAAGACCGGTTGATGGAAAGCATGTCCCTGGCGACAAAAGCGGACGGATCGAACGCCGGAGCGCTGGCCAGGGCCATAATCTCGCCGGTAAACACGTCAAGAACGACCACCGCTCCTCTAAAATCCTGCAGAGCATCTTCGGCGATCTTCTGTATTCTCCAATCAACGGTCAACTGAAGATCTTTTCCCTTCTGGGGGCTGCGGAACCCCAGCACGCGCGTGAATCGCCCCTGATGGTCGACCTCGACGGACAGGCCGCCGTCTTCCTGACGCACATAATAATCGTATTTTTCTTCCACCCCTCCGTTGCCGACGATATTGCCGACCTTGTAGCCGTAATCTTCCAGCTTCATCAAACGCCAGTGGTCGATCTCGCTCAAATATCCCAGAACGTGGCAGGCTAATTTGCCGAAAGGATACGTGCGCAACGGCAGAGATTGCACGATGATCCCGTCAAGGTCAAGCTTCAACTCTTCCACGCGCATCGCTTTTTCTTTATCGACGTTCTTGAGCACGGTTACCGGCATGCTGGGAGACGTGTAGAACCGGCGAAAATTCTTCCTTAATTGCGCCGGTTCGATACCCACCACCCGGGATAAAGCGATCAGGGTTTTATCTATCTGGGCGACTTCCTGGGGCAAGATCACGATATCATACGCTATGGCGCTGCCGGCGATCACCGTGCCGTTACGATCGGTTATGTCGCCGCGGCTGCCTTTCTGCGGGATAAGCCTGATGCAATTCTTGTCGCTCAACGACCGGTAAGCCCGTCCTCTGACCACCTGCATGGAAAACAGGCTCAACAGAAGAAAAGTCAGCATCCCGATAGCGGTGAGATGGAAAATTTTTACTCTCATCGGTACAGCAGTTTGTACGTATACTGGAAGAAATAATAGAATACGACTGTGCCCAGACAGGCGCTCACGATAATGATCCTCATCGAGATACCCAGCGCAACGTCTATTCCCGCCGAAGCCAGAGCGAAACGGGCGACAATCTCATTGAACGCCAGGATAAGAAAAAACAGACCGCTGGCAAAAAACGCGTTCTCGAAAGAGAACCGCTTTACCAGCTGTCTGATCACCAGGGTCCAGAAAACAAAGAAAACGGTATGTATCCCGAACGACTGGATGCCCAGGACATCTTTCAGGCAACCGCAGCACAAAGCGAATATAATCGCTTCACGCGTGGAAAAAAAAATGGCTGCCAGGGCAACCGTAACCAGAAAAAAATCGGGTTTTACCCCGAACAGGTTTATGCGCGACAAGAGCGTTGCCTGCGCGCAGAGACAGAGCGCGAACAGACATACCAGCTTGAATTTCTTCATGGCATTATCACCAGGACTTCTTCCAGAGCCGACAGATCAACAGCCGGACGGATAATCGCGTAGGTGCTCGCGCCCGAAAAATCCGCGCCGATAGCGGTCACCGAACCGATCAATAATCCTTTGGGGTAAAGCGGCGTCAACCCGGAGGTAATCACCTGGTCGCCGACCGCAATATCGCTGTCTTTGGGGAGGAATTTCATGATCAACGTTCCTCCCAGGCTGCCGCTGACCATGCCTTCCTGGCGGGTACGTTGAATACGGCTGGAAACGCTCACGTGGGGGTCATTGATCAACATCACCACGCTGGTTGCCTGACCGGCATCGACCACCCTGCCGGCCAATCCCAGGAACGTCACTATCACGTACCCTTTGCGGATGCCATGCGTCGTTCCTTTGTCGATGATCACCGCGGACGCCCAGTTCGACGGATCACGACCGATCACCCGCGCGGCGATCACCTTATATCCGACCTGTTCCTTCATTTCCAGCAATTGCTTGACCCGCAGCAGCTCCTGACGCTCCTCCTGCCGACGGTTAAGTTCACTGCGCAGAAAATCGTTGTTGCCGCGCAAACGCGAAGCATCCACATAATTGCGGTGATAGAAAACGATGCCGTTAATTTCTCTTCCTAGTGCGCTGAAAACAACCAGGGGCAGGCGGATAACCGATAAAAACGGAGAGCGCAGCCCGGGAACAATAGCTGCGCAGACAAGGATGAAAGAAGCGAGAACTACTGAAACGATTACACGTTTCTGGGTAAGCTTGAACACATTTCTCTATGGATAGACGTCAAGAATGCATCTCTGATTTCACCGGGACGGTCACTTTCTTCAAGTAATGTATCTCGTTGAGAACTTTGCCGGTGCCGCAGACTACCCCGGTCAGAGGATCTTCAGCCACATGCACGGGAAGGCCGGTCTCTTCGGAAATCAATTTATCGATGCCCCGCAGCAAGGAACCGCCGCCGGCCATCACGATACCGTTCTCGATCAAATCTCCGGACAACTCCGGCGGCGTGCGCTCGAGCGCGATCTTGGTGGCTTCCAGGATCGCCCGCAAAGGCTCCTGCAACGCATCCCGGATCTCTTCGGAAGTAATCGCCACGGTCTTGGGCAACCCGGCGACCAGATCCCTCCCTTTAACTTCCAGGGTCATTTCTTCTTCCAGGGGATAGGCTGAACCGATCTTGATCTTGATATACTCCGCCGTGCGCTCGCCGATCATCAAATTATAGGTTTTCTTGAGATACTCGATCACCGCCTGATCCATTTCGTCGCCGCCGATGCGGATGGATTTGGAAAAAACGATCCCGGCCAGAGAGATCACCGCGATCTCCGTGGTCCCGCCGCCGATATCGATGATCATATTGCCGATCGGTTCCTGTATCGGCAATCCCACGCCTATAGCGGCGGCTACCGGCTCCTCGATCAGGAACACTTCGCGCGCGCCGGCGCGTTCCGCGGAATCTTTGACTGCGCGTTTCTCGACTTCGGTGATACCGGAAGGAATGGCAATGAGAATGCGCGGCCGCACCAGAACCCTGCGGTGATGCACTTTTTTGATAAAATACCTCAACATGGCTTCGGTAATCTCAAAATCGGCGATAACGCCGTCTTTCATTGGACGAATCGCCACAATATTACCGGGAGTCCTGCCCAGCATGCGCTTGGCTTCTTCCCCTACGGCCAACACTTTAGAGGTACCTTTTTCAATAGCCACAACCGAAGGCTCGCACAAAACCACACCCTCTCCTTTAACGTAAACCAGAGTGGATGCTGTGCCCAGATCAATACCCATATCATTGGAGAATAAGCCGAAAACATAATCTAAGGTTTTCTTCATTACCTCATTGAATTTACCCATTTCATTCTCCTTAAAAAGCGCTGATTATTCCAAAAAGCACAATAGGTTAGGCTATTTTTTGAATTGTAGCAGAGATTAAACACCATGTCAAACAAAATGTTATCTGAATGAACCCGGAAGGATAAGCGAAAGCCGGGCGAAAAGGAATAGCGCTAGGATTTGATCAACGGTGTGAGTGTTTCCAGAAAGCCGGGGAATGATTTGGCTATGCATTCGGTGCCGGTAACCGTAGTTCTGCCGCGGGCGCACAAACCGGCTACGATCAGGCTCATGGCGGTACGGTGATCGCCGAAACTGCTCACCCGGCAGCCGCGTAACAACCGGGGCCCCTTAATCACGATGCTCTCCCTGCCCCCTTGCCGGATAACGGAGATATCCGCGCCCATCGCCCGCAGGTTCCCGGTCATGGAACGGATCCGGTCCGTTTCCTTGACCCGCAACTCTTCCACGCCTCGAAAAACGGTCCTGCCTTGCGCCAGCGATGCGGCAACCATCAGGATGGGCAATTCATCGATCAGGGAAGGGATCTCTTTCCGGAGTACCGTGGTCCCCCTTAACTGACTGCTCCTGGCCACCAGAGTTCCCGAAGGCTCAAAACTCCTTTTTTTGCGCGAATTTACATCATTTACCCGCGCAATGGAAATATCCGCCTTCATTCTTTTAAGCACTTTCAATATCCCGCTGCGGGAAGGATTAAGCCCGACCTGCTTTAAGACCAGCCTGGAGTCCGGCACCAGACAAGCCGCAACCAGAAAAAAACTCGCTGATGAGATATCCCCGGGCACATATATCCTGCCGGGAGATCGCAATTCCCGCCCGCCTTGTATAACTATCGCATTTTCAAATGTTTTGATTCTGGCCTGGAACGCCTTAAGCATGCGTTCAGTATGATCACGGGTTTTGACCGGTTCCCTGATGGTAGTTTTACCGCGCGCGTATAATCCCGCCAGCAAGATCGCGGATTTGACTTGAGCCGATGCCACGACCATGCTCCAGGTAATCGGCTGCAACTCTCCTCCCCGGATAGTCAAAGGCGGATACTCTTCCAATGCCCCCGCCTTCTTTCTGGCTTCTATCCGCGCTCCCATGCGGCGCAGCGGTTCGGTGATCCGGCGCATCGGCCGGCTGCTCAACGAAGGCGCAGCAGTGACCCGGGTCGTAAAAGACTGCCCGGCCAGGATGCCCAGAAGCAGGCGCAGCGTGGTTCCGGACTCCCCGGTGTGCACCGGTTTACGGGGAACACAAAACCCCCGCAAAAAGCGGCCATACACTTTAATACTGCGTTTATTGGTGGGAGAGAGACTGACTATGCGGATGCCCAGCGCGCGTAAGGCGTTGACTGTCGCGGCAGAATCGTTGTGAAGCGGAAAATTATCTATCCGGGTAATTCCGCGGGCGATCGCGCCGATCATCAGCGCGCGATGCGCTATGGATTTATCCCCGGGGAGAATCACCGCTCCCCGAAGGGAGCGGGCGGTCTCCAGTGAGCAGGAACTCATTACTTATTTTGCGCTCTGAACTACTACGTCGCCTTCGGCAACTTTGTCTTTGAGATCAGGCTGCACAAATCCCGCAGCTGCCATGCTTTCATGGACGCGTTCGACCTTTACTTCGCCGATGTTCTTATTATTATGGAATACGGCGAATATGCTGCCTACCTCTATGCCGTCTTTAGCGCCGAGGTTAAGCACGGCGAATTTGAAATCTTTATTCACGATCAGCACCCGTCCTTCAAGCAGTTTTCCGGCCGGTGCACCTGCGGCTGCGGCGGCCTTGGGCCCTTCAGGGCTGACCACGATCTTTCCCAGCTCTACGCTCTGGACCTTTTCTTCGAGGACTTTGACCTTACGCTCAAGCGCGGCTTTCTTCTTATCGGCTTCCTGGAGCTGTTTTTCCATCTCTTTAAGCCGGGCGTCGACTTCTTTAACCGTATTTTCGGAGGCAACAAGCTTTTTCTCCAGATCGGATTTGACCGACTGCGCCTTGACCAGATCAGCCTTCATCTGCTCAAGCTCTCCCTGAATCTGGGCCCGGGTTGATTTCTCCTTATCGAGAGAACTGGTCAGCGTGGACACCTGTGAATTGGCTTCGGAAAGTCTGCTTTCCAGGCTCAATATCTTACTCTTCTTATCTTCAACTTCTTCGGACGCAGCTTTATATTTGCGCTCCATTTCATCATACTGTATTTTCAATTCTTCGAATTTCGCTTTCTCCTCTTGAAGAAGATAATAACCACCCCCGCCCAACCCGACGGCAACAACGAGTAAGATTATGATTAGTATGACTACCCCTGGGTTCTTTCCAGCCATCTCCTCCTCCTTGTCATTTAACTGTCCCTCTCATCTGCTTATGATATCATTAGTTATATAAAAAGCAAGAATTTTTTTAGACAAAGGTCTTTTTGATAAACCGCGCAAATTCCTTCGGCAGCGGCGCTTTGAACTCTACGAATCTGCCGGTCCGGGGATGTTCAAACCCCAGGACTTTGGCGTGCAAAGCCAGCCGGCTGAACGAATCTTTGTTCCCGTAAGTGACATCGCCCAGGATGGGATGGCCGAGGAACGCCAGGTGTACCCGCAACTGATGCGTTCTGCCGGTGAACGGATGCAATTCTACCAGACTGGCTTGCGCACAACGGTGCACGGTACGATAATAGGTCTTGGCGTGTTTGGGATTCCGGCCAATGCCCACAGCCATCTGTTTATAATGCACCGGATGCCTGCCGATGGACATCTCAATGACATGTTCCTGAAATTCCATTGCGCCCGTGACCAGCGCGACATACATCCGTTTAATGGTATGCTCGGCGAATTGAGCCGCCAGATGCAGATGCGCGGGGTTGTTCTTTGCCGCCACCATCACCCCGGAGGTGTCCTTATCCAGCCGGTGAACGATCCCCGGCCGGACCGGATTGATATCGGAAAGCGCCGCACAATGGTGGAGTAAAGCGTTGACCAGGGTATGCTCGGCGTTCCCGGGAGCGGGATGCACCACCAGCCCTGCGGGCTTGTTGATCACGATCACATCGTCGTCCTCGAAGATAACCTCCAGCGGGATATCCTCCCCCTTCAAAATGCGCTCTTTTTTTTCCTGCAGAAGCAACTCCACGACCTGACCGGTTTTAAGACGCAGATGCGGCTTGGTCGCTGCCGCGCCGTCAACCGTGACCGCGCCGTCCTTGATCATGGACTGCAAAGCAGTCCGGGAACAACCGAGCTTGCGGGTTGCGACGAAAGTAGCGAGCAGGATATCCAGACGTTTTTGATCGTCCTGCGGTCCGACGGCGATGGTATGGGTGGTGTGCATGTTTTACGGCGTGATTTATGCGGTTAACTCGTTCCGGCTGCCGGTGAACGCGAGTCCTTGAATATACGGTATACCAGGAACAACGCCCCGACGGTGATGGCGCTGTCGGCGACATTGAATACCGGCCAGATGCGCAGATCCAGGAAGTCGACCACATAGCCGAACAGGAGCCGGTCGATAAGATTGCCGACCGCGCCGGCCAGGATCAACGCCAGAGAGCAACGGACAAAAGCGGTGCTCTTCCTGAAATTGAGAACGATAAAAACGATCGCGCACAGAGAGGTAAAAACAAAGAACAGCACGTGCCCTTTGCCTATGCCGAAAGCCGCCCCGCGGTTGTGAACCAGTGTCAGATGGAAAAATCCTTTAACAACGGGAAGGGACTGATGCAGGGTAAGATAGCGCGCGCACAGCAGCTTGGTACATTGATCGCAGGCAAGAATCAATAGGATTAGAGTGACTATCATCCGCGGCAAGATCAACGCTTGTCTTTCTTCTCCTGGCAGGCGACACACAGACGGGCATACGGAAGCGCCTTCAACCTGGATTTTGAGATCTGCTCGCCGCAATCCTCGCAGATGCCGAACGTCCCATCCTCTATTCTCTTGAGAGCGTCATCCAGCTCATAGAGCACTTTGCGTTCGTTAGAAACAAGCCCCAGAGAAAATTCCCTGTCATACGTATCGGTTGCCACATCCGCCATATGATAGGTATACCCTGAAATGTCCCCGGCAGCGTCCTTCTGCGATTTCTGGGTTTCCGCCTTGAGATTACTGATCTCATCAACCAGTTCGCTCTTTTTCTTTGCGATAAGCTTTTTGTAATCGGCAAGTTCTTTTTTGTTCAGTTTCTTTTTCAATCTATTTCCCTCCTTGCACTACAGACAGACATCGGGTGCAGAGAAACGTTTGATCAGAATCTTTCTGACCTTCCTGGGCGTAATTCCAGCAGCGTTCGCATTTCTGTCCCCCCGCTTTGGTCACGTCAAAAGCCAGATCGGGACATGCCGGAGACACCGAATGCGTGCCGCTCAATGAGTCTGTCTTGCTTATCTCAATAGACGAGACCTTGAAAATCTCGGTCAAATCCATCCGCAGACCATCTAAATAATTATACCTGTTCTGGTCTTTTGTCAATAGTTTTATTGCTGCCTCAAAAGAACTCCCGATCAGCCCGGCGACGCGCTTCTCTTCAAGCAGCTTGGTGACTGTCGGAATAAGTTCGATGGCGCCGGTAATAGCGGCGACATCGGCCTTATCCTGTTCGGAAAACTGCGCCTGTGCAAAAGACAGCTGCGGCCAGGAAGCCAGGTGCACGCTCGCCAGCGACCTGTCCGCTTTGCTCCTGGGAAGATAGTGCCAGATATCCTCGCCGGTAAAAACAAGAATGGGCGCCATCAACCGGGTCAACGCATTGATGATCTCGTATAACGCGGTCTGGGCTGCGCGGCGTTCGACCGAAGCGGCGCCGGCGGTATACAGCCTGCCCTTTACCATATCGAGATAATACATGGACAGGTCTTCGTTGCAGAAATCATAGATCCCCTTATACGCCTTGTTGAACTCGAACGCGTCGTAACTCTGCGTTACCTGCAGATACACCGCTTCCAGCCGGGAAACGATCCATTTATCGATGCGTTTCATATCTTTCAAGGCTACCCTGTCGGTATCCGGATCGAAATCGTACAGATTGCTCAATATGAACTTGGCGGTATTGCGTATCTTGCGGTACGCCTCGACCAGGCGCATCAGGATCTGTTCCGAGATGCGGATATCTTCATTGTAATCGCTGGAAGCCACCCACAATCTGATGATATCCGCGCCCGACTTCTTGATGATATCCTGCGGCGGGATGACGTTGCCCATGGATTTGGACATCTTGCGGCCTTCCCCGTCTACGACATGGCCGTGCGTCAGGACGCTTTTAAAAGGCGACCGCCCTTCGATGCACATGGCCGGGATCAGCGACGACTGGAACCAGCCGCGGTGCTGATCCGAACCTTCCAGATACAGATCGCTGGGGAATCCTAAATAATCCCGCTTGCGTAAGACCGCCTGATGGCTGACCCCGGAATCGAACCAGACGTCGAGTATATCCGAGCCTTTGGAAAAAACACTTCCCGTGCATCGAGAGCACTGGAATCCCGGAGCGGTGAAATCGGTCACCGGACGGATAAACCAGCAGTCCGTGCCTTCGCTGGCGGTGAACTGCCGGAATTTTTCGATCACGTGCAAATCCAGAATCTCCTCCCCGCATTTCTTGCAGATCACCGACGGTATGGGAACTCCCCAGTAACGCTGCCTGGATAAACACCAGTCGGGGCGCAGTTCGACCATCGCCGCGATCCGCTCCCTTCCGGCTTCCGGCACGAACGTGATCTTGTCTTTTATCTCCGCGAGCACTTTTGTGCGCAGACCGTCATGATCGATCTCCAGGAACCACTGATTGGTGGCCCGGAAGATGATCGGTTTCTTGCACCGCCAGCAATGCGGATAGGAATGCTGAAAATTCTCCGTCAGCAAAAGATTCCCCTGCGCCTGAAGTTTCTCGATGATCAGCTTGTTGGCGTCGTAGACGTTTATCCCCTTGAACTCGCCGGCGCTTTCGTCGAAATTGCCCCGGTTGTCCACGGGCATGACGATCTCCAGCTTGTATTTCAACCCGGTAAGATAATCCTCGGCTCCGTGTCCGGGAGCGGTATGCACCAGGCCGGTACCGTCTTCGGCGGAAACATAATCGGCCAGCACGACCTTGCCGCTGCGCAGATTGAACGGATGGATATAGGTCAGCCCTTCAAGCTCCTTGCCTTTGATCTCGCGGATGACCTCGTATCGGGAGATACCCATCTTTTCCAGCACGCCCAGCCGGACATTGGCTACAATGAGATTCCCCTTGTCGGTCTTGATATAGGAATAAACGAAATTCGGATTGACCGCGACCGCGACATTGGCGATCAATGTCCAGGGCGTGGTGGTCCAGATCACCAGAAAGCCGCCATCGGGAAACAGCGGCGCGTCCTGCAATGCGAATTTGACGAAGATCGACGGAGAAGTGTGGTTCTCGTACTCCACTTCCGCTTCCGCCAGCGCGGTCTCGCATTTATAACACCAATTCACCGGCTTGAGGCCGCGGTAAATATACCCTTTCTTGACCAGGGTCGCGAATGAAGCCACGATCCCTTCTTCGTATTCGTGGCTCAAGGTCAGATACGGATTCTCCCATTCCCCGAAAACCCCCAGCCGCTTGAATTCTTCCCGCTGCAAAGCCACGTATTTCATGGCGTAATCGTGGGCTTTTTTGCGGAACTCCACCTGGTCGATCTGGTGCTTGCCGATCTTGAGTTCCTTGAAAAGCGCGTGCTCCACCGGGAGGCCGTGACAGTCCCATCCGGGCACATACGGAGCGTCGAAGCCGCGCATGGTCTTGTATTTGACGATAAAATCCTTCAGCGTCTTGTTCAGGGCGTGGCCGATATGGATATTACCGTTGGCATACGGCGGCCCGTCGTGCAAAACATATTTCTTCCTGTCTTTACCCTGCGCGCGCAACTGTCCGTAGATATCCGCTTCGTTCCATTTCTGCAGGAACTCGGGCTCGCGTCTGGGCAGATCCCCTTTCATGGGAAAATCGGTTTTGGGTAAATTCAGCGTGCTTTTGTAGTCCATATCAGCTCAAATAGTTACCGGCGATGACCTTTAATCTCTTTTTCACGGCCGGCGCGATCGTGCGCTTGTCGGTTACTATGGCGTGCTGCAACGCGGCGGCGCAGGCGCAGCTGCGCTCCTGCGCGATGTTGCGCAACGCTTTCTTGATGATGATCTTTGCGTTCTCCACGTTCTTGATCAGGTTCTGAATGACCAGTTCGGCGTTGACCTGCTCTTCCGGTTTGAACCAGCAATCGTAGTCGGTGATCGCCGCCAGCGTGGCGTAACATATCTCGGCTTCCCGGGCCAGCTTCGCCTCGGATATATTGGTCATACCGATGATATCCATTCCCCAGCTGCGGTAGAGATTCGATTCCGCACGGGTGGAAAACGCCGGGCCTTCCATGTTCAAATAGGTGCCGCCCAGATGCACCGGCACCTTTGCTTCTTTCGTCGCTTTGTAGATCGACTGACGTAAGGCTTCGCATACCGGATCGGAGAAACTCACGTGCGCCACTGCGCCTTTTTCGAAAAAAGTCATGCACCGCGCCTGATTGGTGCGATCCACGAACTGGTCCGGCAGAACGAAATCCAGCGGCTTGAGGTCTTCGCGCAGACTGCCGCAGGCGGTCACGGAAATAATCCTGTCCACTCCCAGCTTTTTCATCGCATAGATATTCGCCCGGTAATTCACTTCGCTGGGATTCAAACGGTGCCCGCGGCCATGGCGCGGCAGAAAAACGACCTGCCGGCCTTCAAGTATCCCGACCACAAAAGTATCCGACGGCTTGCCGAACGGAGTGGAGACGTTTACATGCTTGACCTTGCTGAATCCCTCGATATCGTACAACCCGCTCCCGCCGATGATGCCGATCTTCCCCACCGTGTATACCCCCTTCATGTGCGGGCCAGCTCGCCCGCCCTCTTAACCGCCGCTTTCACCGCTTCTTCCAAACGACCGTTTTCCCGTAAAGCTTTTAATCCCGCTTCGGTAGTCCCGCCCCTGGATGTAACCTGATCCCGCAACGCTGCCGCGGGCATACCGGTCTGACGCAATAAACCGATGCTTCCTTCGGCTGTGGCTGCGGCCAGAAGACCGGCCTGTTCTGCGGAAAAACCCGCTTTCTGCGCGCAAACGGTCAGGGAAGGAATAAAAGAATTCCTGGCAAACGCGTCCCATTCCGCGTCAGGCATCTGCTGTACCAGTTCGAAGAAAAAACCGGGGCCGCTTCCGGAAACCGCGGTGACGGCATCCATTAACCGCTCCTCGATCACCAGCGTCCTGCCCAGTAACGCGAAAAGCTCCTGCATAAACGCGACATCGTTCTCGCGGGCATACGCGCCTTTACATAAAGCGATCGTACCTTTGCCCACCCGCACCGCCAGATTCGGCATTGCCCTGACCACGCGCACCGGCCCCAGACGTTTTTCCAGGTACGCGGTAGGGATCCCCGCAGCGATTGAAACCACCAGCGCGTGGCCGACGGACCCCTTGATCCGGGTAAGCACGGAATCCAGATCCTGCGGTTTGACCGCCAGGATCAGTGTCTGCGCTTCAGCGCACAATGCGTCGAGCGTTGCCGCAACGGTCTCCGGAGCAAGCGCAGCGATCCGGGAGGCATCCTTTTCAAATACCTTGATCCGGGACCGGCTGCGCCATCTCTCGCCGAGAGCCGAACCCATATTCCCGTATCCGATAATACCCAGAGTACTATTCCCGGTCATAGTCAAAAAGCGCCCTTCCTACCCGTATCATGGTCGCGCCTTCTTCGATCGCGACTTCAAAATCATCCGACATACCCATGGAAAGCACCTGCAGCGGTTGCCCGGTAATCTGCGCGGCGTTGATCCGATCCAGCACCAGACGCAAACGTTGAAAGAACGGCCTGGCTTCTTCCGCGCGCCCGACCACCGGCGCCATGGTCATCAAACCCCTGACGCGCACGTGATCAAGGAGGGCTATCTGTTTGACCACATCCGGCGCGTCCGCCGGCGCAACCCCGTATTTGGCGGTTTCTGCCGACGTATTGACTTCAATCAACACATCCTGGACCTTACCGATGGCGGCGGCTCGCCGGTCGATCTCCCGCCCCAGCTGCACGCTGTCCACGGAATGGATCAGATCGAAGATAGTAACCGCCTGCTTTACTTTGTTAGTCTGCAGGTGCCCGATCATGTGCCAGCGCACCCCGGGTGCGCCTGCCGCTGCCGTGAGCGTATCGTATTTCAAAAGAACTTCCTGCATCTTATTCTCGCCTATATCGCATACCCCCGCGCCCAGAACACGCCGGATCTGCTGGACCGGCCGGCCCTTGGTAACAGCGATCAAGGTTACTTGAGCGGGCGCGCGCCGGCTGCGCGCGCAGGCTGAAGCGATTCTCTCTCTAATGGCGGCGATAGCTTCTTTTTCCATATCTTTGAACTAATCTATTATACATAAGAAAAAAGGCCGGTCAACCAAAAGTACCTTCCACCCAAGCGGTGGCGGCATCAGAAATATTCCTGATAGATCTCTTTCGCTTTATGGAAGAATTTAGCCACGGGATGGCGGGGCAGGTTCGGCACAGCCGATGTATGCGGTTGAAATTCGCCCATCTGTTTACAGATCAACCCCAGTGCGGTCAGGTAGGTCAGATATTTCTGGCCGGAGAGCACATCATTGGTATTCACAAAAGGAATGACTTCGGCATTGGAAATACGGGCGGCGCGCACCGGCACTCCCACGGTAGCCTCAAGCATTTCCAGGAATCCTTCCTGGAAGACCGTACGCCCGGCGACCACAAAATTATCCACTTCCAGCCACGAGACGTCTTTATCCAGCGCCTGCTTGAGCTGCCGGCACATCTCTTGCGCCCGGGCGGTAATGATCTCGCAGACCGCGCGCTGTTTAACCGGTTTATAGACGCTTTCTTTCTTGATCAAAACTTCCTTTTCTTCGGGGATACGCGCGGGATCGCCTATCGCCCCGTAAGAGATCTTAAGATCCTCGGCCAGCTCCCAGGGAACCTGCAAAGACTGCGACAATGCGGCGGTCAAATCGTCACCGCCCAGGGGAAGTATCCGGATATCCTTGAGCATCCCGGCTTTACAGAGCACGATCTCCGTCACGTCGCTGCCGATATCGCAGAGGATACTCCATCCTTTCCCGTGCTCGGAAGCGAAAACGATCTCGCTGGTAGTCAATCCGGGCAGGAATATCGAACGGATATCGTAACCGGCCTGGTGTACGACGTGGGTTACCGTCTGTATGGATGAAAGCTTTCCGCTGATCATAAACAGGTCGACTTCCAGCCGATGGCTGTACAATCCCAGAGGATTGAAAACATCCCCGCCGGAATCGGTGATATAGGAAAGCGGAAAAAAATGCACCAGTTCTTCGTCGATATGGGATCCCAGTATCAAAGCCTGGTCGTGCACTTTCTGGATATCGGAATATGTAACGACCTTATTGCCCCGCTCGGTCAACGGGATGATCGCGCGGCTGCGCTTGGTGATGACGTGTTTGCCCGAGATATTGGTATGCAGAGACCTGATCGGTATGCCGGATCTGGCCTTAAGATTCTTCATTACCTTGCCTACGGCATCGACCAGGTCGACGGAATCGACGATCACCCCCTGCTTGATCCCTTTTGAAGGAGCGCACTCGAAATAGATCTGGGTGATATGTTTACCCTTCAACTGTGCCACCGCCGCCGCGATCTTGCTCGACCCGATATCCAATGCGCAGATATAATTCATAGCGTTGTAGTCCTTTGGCCTTAACCGCTTTGTTTGAATTTTATCACCGGTTCCTTGAAACGCAAATCGATATAATCTATATTGGGCAGGCTGGTCTTGACCTGCATCAACAAATTCGCCAGAAGCTGAAGTTTTTCCGCCAGCAGTTCCCTGCCCAGCTTGACCTGCAAACCGTTGGACAATACCATGACCAGCGAATCAAGACTGCTGACGTCTACCGCAGCCAGCGTATACGGCTGGAGTTTACCGCGGGTCTCCTTGATCACCGTCAGTGCGAAAGCAGCCTCCGGCAGAGAACAGCGCCGGCCCACCTGGTCGACCGATATTTTCTTTTCAATGCCGGTAATCACCGGGATATTCTGCGGCAAAGACTGCAGCGACGCTTCAAACAGGGTTGAACGATCATCAAGGTAAAAGATCCTGTGCCCCTTGATACAGGCTACCGGGGAACGCTTGAGTATATCGACGCACAAACGATCCGGCAGGTAACGGATCAGACGGGCGGTACGGTAACCCGGATGCATCATCTGGATGCGCCGGGCTTCTTTCCTCACATCGAGAGTAAACGTATTCCTGCCCACCAGATAGCGGAAATCCTTCTGCGCGTCGCTAACCACCACCCCGCCTTCGCGGACGATCACTTCTTTGATCCTGAAAAACTCGAGCCTGGTCAGATACACCACCATGTACAACGCAGCCGATATGCCGAGAATGATCAGGACGATCCTGACGACCGCCCAGCGGTCCATCTGGATGCGAACACGGGCGGTAAACGGTCTATTTCTTTTCATAGGCTAACTCCAGAAGACGCAGGCTCAACGCTGAAAAATCGATTCCCTTGACCCTGGCCGCTTTCGGCAAAAGGCTGGTCTGGGTCATACCGGGGATAGTATTCACTTCCAGGATGAACGCGGTGCCGCCGGCATCCAGGATCAGGTCAACCCGGGAATATCCGTGACATCCCACCGCTTTGTGGGCGGCAACCGCAGCCGCCTGCACCAGACGGGTGGTCCCCGCGTCAAGTTCGGCAGGGACGATGTAGTCGGTAAATCCGGTCTGGTATTTTGCCTGGTAATCGAAAAACTTATTCCGGGTAACGATCTCGATCACCGGCAGGGCCTGGTCGTCAAGGATCCCGACGGTCAATTCCCTGCCTGCGATAAACTGTTCGATGAGCGCCTGCCGGTCGAAACTGAAAGCGACCTGGAGAGCCTGCCCCGCTTGATCCATGGTATCGATGATCGACAGGCCGATACTGGACCCCTGATGCACCGGCTTGATCACCCAGGGAAACGCGAAAGGGATCTGCGAACGCACATACTCGTCATCGCGGCGATCCTGCTTTGAAAGCAGTATCGCCTGCGGCACGCTCAACCCGGCGGCCGCGAACAACCCGCGGGCCAGGCGTTTATCCATTGCCTGACAGCTGGCCTGCGATCCGGATCCGGTATAGGGAATGCCCATCCGCTCGAGTATCGATTGGATCTGCCCGTCCTCGCCGAAATAACCGTGCAGCGCGATAAAAGCGCAGTTGATCCGGTGTGACGACAACAGCCGCGCAGTTTCCTGCGGATCATCGCTGGTAATATCGATCGCCACGACATCCAGCCCGAGGGCGATCAAACTATCGTACACCGATCGCGCGGTCTTCAGCGATATCTCCCTCTCTGAAGACGGCCCTCCCATCAATAAACCGATCCTGCCGAATTTTTTAGTCTGCATAACCAGTTGCTTCTCTATCGCGCCGTCTGCCGGATCATTCCCAGATGTGGATTTCCGGTTCCAGCGCCAGATGGAATTTTTTCTTTACCGCGGCGCGGGCGCGCCGCATCAAAGCCAGAACGTCGACTGCCCGGGCCTGGCCGAGATTAACGATAAAATTCGCGTGGAGCGGTGAAACACAGGCATCGCCGCAACGCGCACCCTTTAATCCGCACCGATCGATCAATGCGCCCGCCCCCTGCTGCGGCGGGTTCTTGAATACGCAGCCGGCAGACGGTTGATGCGCTGCCTGCGTCCGGCTGCGCCGGGACATCAGTTCCGCGACCGTGCGACGGATCGCTCCCGGAGTTCGTGCAGACAGACGCAAAGACACCGCCAGAATGATCCCTGCGGGAAGGCAACTGCAGCGGTAACCAAAACGCAGGTCAGGTCTACGCAACCGTTTAATTGCACCATTATAATCCATAATGGTCAGAGATTCAACTAAATCTCCTATCCAGTGATTGCTGACCCGCCGGTCATGCTTGACGGCAACGCCGGCATTGGTCTTCACTGCGCCGCCGATCGTCCCGGGGATCCCCGCCAGATATTCCGCTCCGGACAACCCCCGCGGCATACAATAACCGATCAAACGGTTCAACCGCAGACCCGCCCCGACGCTCAAACCGCCGCGATTCCTGCGGATCCTGCCAAAGGCCGGCGCAGAGAGACAGATAACCGCTCCTTTGACGCCCCGGTCGCCGACCAGAATATTGCTTCCCGCGCCGATCACCCGGACCGGGATCCGGCGCCGGACGCAGCGCGCCAGGAACCGTTGCAACGCCCGCACATCGCGCGGTTGGACAAAAAGCTCTGCCGGACCGCCGATATGAAAACTGGTATGCAGCGCCAGCGGCTCTTTACGACGTATGTCTGCCTGAATACCGTTGAGCCAGTTCATGAGTATATTTGGTAATGTCCCCGGCGCCGAGCATGATCACCACATCGCGAGGCTGCAGCACCGCAGCCAGATGCTCGAGAAGCTGCGCTCTGGGGATATACGCAACATCCTTGCCCGGATGCGCGTTGAGTATCCTTTCCGACACGCTGCGCCCGCTGATTCCCTCGATCGGGGGTTCGCTCGCCGGATAAATATCGGTTACGATCACGCTATCGGCATCGTCGAAACAGTTGCCGAATTCTTTCAAAAGCAATTTAGTCCTGGTATACCGGTGCGGCTGGAACACCGCCACCACCCGGGGAGCCCGCAGGTACCGGACGGCGGCCAGCGTCGCTTTGATCTCGGTCGGGTGATGCGCGTAATCATCGATCAGGGTAAGATCGTCGGTTTGCAGTCTGATATCCAGCCGCCGGCCCGCCCCCTTATACGTCTTGAGCACATGCTGGATCAAAGACCGGTCGATCTTCAATTCCAGAGCCAGCGCGATCACGCTCAAAGCGTTGGAAATATTATGCCGCCCGCCCAGAGCCAGCTCGAACCGGCCGACCAGCGTATCCCCGTACAAACAGTCGAATGCGCTCGACAACCCGTTGATCTCGATATTCCCCGCAGTGATATCCGCGCCCTTGTTCAGACCGAAATACACCTGGCGCACGGGACTGTCCCTGGCGATGCGGACAAGATGTTCGTCGTCGCTGCACAAAAATACGCAGCCGGAATGCCTGGTCCGATGGATAAACTCTTTAAAAGCGCCCAGCTGGGTCTTGAAATCCCCATAATAATCCAGGTGCTCGTAATCGATATTGGTGATGATCGAATAGGTCGGCGCATAGAACAGGAAAGAGCCGTCGGATTCGTCGGCTTCAGCGACAAAAAAATCGCCTTCCCCGTGCGAGGCGTTGGCCGCTATATTTTTAAGCATACCGCCTATAGCGATGGTCGGAGAAAGTCCCGCCTCGAGCAATAAGTAGGAAACCAGCGAAGTAGTGGTGGTTTTTCCGTGGCTGCCGGCGACCGTAATGACGTTTTTTTCGGCCATCAACTCCGCCAGGACCTGCGCCCGCTTCACCAGCGCTCTCCCCGCCCGCCTGGCCTCCTGGAACTCCGGATTATCTTCTTTGATCGCCGACGAATACACCACCACGTCAGCGCCCCCGATCTGCTCGGCCCGGTGCCCGATATAGATGCGCGCTCCCCGCGCGCGCAGCGATTCCAGCATCTGGCTGTCCTTGACATCCGAACCGCTGACCTGCGCCCCGCGGCTAAGCAGAATCTGGGCGATCCCGCTCATACCGATGCCGCCGATCCCGATAAAATGATACGTGCGTTTATCCATGATTATACCGTTTCATACACAACCCGCATCAGCGCCTCCGCGCTATCCGCCGATGGACAGTGATCAAACCCCCGGCGCATCCGCTCCATCACCGTCCGGTCGCCGATACACTCCTTGAGTATCCCGGCAAGCTCTTCGCCGATCCGGCTGTCTTCGATCACGCGGGCCGCACCCGCATCCGCCAGTACCCGCGCGTTAGCCTGTTGATGCGCACCGGCAAAAGGATACGGCACCAGGATGGCGGGCAGCCTGAACCGGCACAGCTCCGTCACGGTTGTCGCGCCGGAACGAGAGATCGCCAGATCGCTGGCGCTATAGGCATACTCCATCTCTTCCAGAAAACGCACTACCCGAAAACGTATCCCCGCCGCCCGGTATACCTCTTCGACAGCCGGAGCATCCTTATCCCCGGCCAGATGGATCACCTGAAAACGGACCGACTGCGCACACCCTGCCAGCGCCTTCGCTGCGCCGGTATTAATACTCTGACTGCCCTGACTTCCTCCCATCACCAGCAACGTCGCTCCCTCGGCGGGCAAGCCGAAGAAAGCGCGCGCCTGATCCCGGTCGATAACGCGCATGCGCTTGCGCAAAGGATTGCCGGTAACCGCCGCTTTATCCCGGTATGCGCCGAGCAACGGTACTGTCTGCGCAAAGGTCACCGCGATGCGATCGGCGAAGCGCGCCAGGAACCTGGTCGCCCGTCCGGGAACGACATTCTGTTCGTGCAGGACGATCCGGCAACGCAGCAGCCATCCCCAGAAAACCACCGGAATGCTGACCAGGCTGCCGAAACCCACCACTACATCCGGATGAAAACGCGCCACCACCCGCAGACTCTGCAGGAGGCCTTTGAACGATCGGAGAATGCGCAGCAGATTCGAAGCCGTGAGCGACGCCGAGATGTTGGACAAACAGACATAGCTGACCGGCACAGCGAAAGCGCCGGATTTGCAAGCCGCATGTTTGCGGGGCAGGACCAGGAGCGTTACGGCGCGCGGATCGTCTTCTGTAACGCGCTCCAGCAATGCCGCGGCCGGAAAGATGTGCCCGCCGCTCGCTCCGCTGACAGCCAGGATCTTCATTGTCTCTAACCGCTTTCTCACGGATATTCGCCCGCACGCGCGATATTCATCAGAACTCCCACACAGATCATGTCAAAAATCAGCGATGAGCCGCCATAGGAGATAAACGGCAACGGCAACCCTTTCGTGGGAAAAACCCCGCAGGAAACGCCGATGTTCACCGCAGCCTTGAGGGTTACGATCAATACCAGCCCCAGGCTCAAGAAATACCCGAACCGGTCCGGCGCGTTCTTGATAATCGTCAGGCCGTATTTGATAAAAAGCAGAAAAAGGAGGATCACGCTCACCGTCCCCAGCATACCCAGTTCTTCGCCGATGATGGAAAAAATGAAATCGGTATGCGCCGCCGGGAGGAAGAACAATTTCTGCTGGGAATGCCCCAGCCCTACGCCCAGCAGCCCGCCGGAACCCAGCGCGACCTGCGACTGGATGATCTGAAAGCCGGTACCGCGGGGATCCGCCCAGGGATTCAAAAATGCCAGGATACGGTTACGCCGGTAGGCGACCCGAAAGATCAACACATACAATAGCGGGAATGAGCTAAGTATGATCGTCAAAAGATACGATAATTTCACTCCGCTGACAAAGAGCATGATGAAAACCACCACCCCGATGGAAAGCGTGGTCCCCAGATCAGGCTGCAGCATGATCAATACCGAGATCATCCCCAGCACCGTCATCACCGGCAGCAATCCCCAGCGGATGGTCCGGATCGCTTCCTGTTTGCGGCAGACGAAATCCGAAAGGTATACGATCATGGCTACCGCTGCCAGTTCAGCCGGTTGAAAACTGATGAATTTGAACCGGAACCAGCGCCGGGCGCCGGCCACCTCGCGTCCCAGGCCGGGAATAAGCACCAGGACCAGCAAGAGCAGCGTGACCCAGAGCAACGGCCGGGCATACTGCCGGAACCGCCGGTAATCGATACCCATGATCCCGAAAGCCAGCAGCGCGCCTATAAGAACGAAACTGATATGCCGTTTAAGAAAATACGCGCTGTCTTTATACTGTTCCAGAGCATAGATGCTCGAAGCGCTGTAGATCATCACGATCCCGACGCTCACCAGGATCATGGTGATCATAAACAGATGTATCCTGACCGTACGCATGGTTATTCCCCGTTTAACGCCAGCACTGCCTGTTTGAACTTTCTGCCGCGTTCTTCATAATCCTTGAACATGTCGTAACTGGCGCACATCGGCGACAAAAGGACGCAATCGCCCGGAGCTGCAGCCCGGTAAGCCTGCGCCACCGCTTCTTCCAGCGATCCGGCCTCCTGCACAGACAGAGCATCGCTCAATGCCGCGCGGATCTTTGCCCGGGCTTCCCCGATCAGAATCACTCTTTTGACCTTTTGCCTGGCCAGTTCGAGAATAGGCCGGTAATCCAATCCCTTATCCCGGCCTCCCGCGATCAGCACCACCGGGCAGGCGAGATTCTGCAACGCCCAGACGGCCGATTCCACGGTAGTGGCTTTGGAATCATTGATGAAACTGATCCGGTTGATCTGGCGCACCATCTCCATGCGATGCTCGATACCTTTGAAATCGTCGAACACCTGCGCGCATACTGCGGGCGCGATCCCGAGAATGGACGCGACTGCCTCAACCGCAGCCTGATTCTGGTTTCTCCGGGGACTGCCGGTAAAATAAACCGCTTTCGGCGCCCGCGCCCGGGAGGCAATTTCCTTGAGGGCGCTGTCGCCGGCGTTGAGCACCAGAAAATCCGTCGCGTCCTGATTCAAAGCGATCCGCTCCTTAGCTGCGGCGTACTCCCGCATGCCGGGATAGCGATCAAGATGATTCGGGTTGATATTAAGGATCAGGGCGATCTTCGGCTTGAATGTCCGGATATGCTCGAGCTGGAACGAACTGATCTCCAGCACTACCCAATCCTGCGGCTGGATCGAGCCGACTTCGCCGGTAAAAGGCGTGCCGATATTCCCGCAGACAAACGTCTTTTTTCCCGCGGCAGCCAGAACTCTGCCGATCAGCGTGGTAGTGGTGGTTTTACCGTTCGAACCGGTCACGGCGATCACGGGCGCGGGACAGAGCATCCAGGCCACTTCGATCTCGCTTACGATCGGGATAGAGCGCTCGCGGGCCCAGCGGATAGGAGCGGCCGTATCGGGAACCCCGGGAGAAATGACCACCATGTCGGCACCGGAGACAAACCCCGGAGTGTGGACGCCGAATTCCACGGCGATACCGGAGGATAATACGCTGCGGGCCTGTCGCTGCACGACCGGATCGGTCGCGTTATCGGTAACGCTAACCCGGGCGCCCAGCCGTTGCAGCAGGTTGGCGCAGGCGCCGCCGCTGCGCGCGCACCCCACGACGGTAATCCGCTTATCCTTGAAATAATCGGCGTTACGCATATCAGCGAACCTTCAGGGTTACCAGCGTCAGCAGAACGAGCAAACTGGCCACGATCCAGAACCGCACGATAACCTTGTTCTCCGACCAGCCCAGGAATTGAAAATGATGATGCAGCGGCGCGATCTTGAAGATGCGTTTGCCGGTAGATTTGAATGACGCGACCTGCAGGATTACCGAGAGGGCTTCGGCGACGAAAATCCCGCCGACAAAAACCAGGAGCAGTTCTTTCTTGATCAGGAGAGCCACGATCCCCAGCGCCCCGCCGAGAGCTAAAGCGCCGACGTCACCCATGAATACCGCGGCCGGAAAACAGTTAAACCACAAAAAACCCAGGCCAGCCCCGACAATGCTTGCGCAGAACACGGTCAGTTCCCCCGCGCCCTTGATATAGGGGATCAAGAGATAGCTGCTGATTTTGATGTTGCCGGTCACGTAGGACAGGAGGCTGAAAGCGATCGCCGCCATGACCACACAACCGATAGCCAGGCCGTCGAGGCCGTCAGTCAGATTCACCGCGTTGGACGATCCGGTGATCACGAAAATCACAAAAAGGATATAGAGCGCTCCCAGGTGCAGCGAAACGTCTTTCAAAAAGGGAATATCCAGGCGCGCGCCCAGGTTCGGATCGTTGAAAAGGATCACTCCCAGGATCAACCCCAGGATGATCTGACTGGTGAACTTTGCCGACGCGGTCAGCCCCCTGGAGCACTTGCGCACGATCTTCAGATAATCGTCCATAAAACCGGTCACTCCCAGCCAGAGGGTGCCGAACAGCGCCAGCCAGATGTTCGGGTTGGACAGATCCGCCCAGAGACCGGTCGCGATGGTCACCGCAAGCAGGACGAAAATACCCCCCATCGTCGGAGTGCCCTGCTTGTCTTTATGCAAAGCGTGCAGATGATCGCTTTCTTTCTTATCCCGGATATGCTGAACGATCTGCATGTCGCGCAGTTTACGGATGATCGCCGGACCGAAAATAAGGCTGACCGCAAAAGCGGTCAGCGCCGCCATGCTGGCGCGAAAGGTAATGTAACGAAAAAGATTGAAAAAACCGCTTAACGCGCTTAAGGGATGCAACAGATAGAATAACATGGAAGCGGTGAATCCTTTCGGGGTTAAACGCTCGTTTTGAATGCATCCAGGATTTCTTCAAGATGCATGCCGCGGGAAGCTTTGGCCAGAACTACGTCTCCGCGCTGTAAACCGATCTTATCACGCAATACCGCCGTAGCTTGCCTGGCGGACGAACACATAAAGATACTGCCGCGATCGAACCCTTTTTCCGCTGCCCGGCACGCGCTCAAACGCGCGTTGCGACCGACGGTGATCAGGACATCGCACGCCCGGCAGGCGGCTTCTCCGGCCTGCTGATGGAATAACGGGGTGCGCGCGCCCAGTTCCAGCATATCGCCCATCACCAGTATCTTTTTGCCCGCGGCCCGATACTGCTCCAGCGCGCGCAAAGCCTGCTGCAGCGAAAAAGGATTGGCGTTATAGGTATCGTCGATAAAATCAACCTCGTTGTATCGTAACAGATTCAGCCGGCCGCGAGGGAAATCGAACAGTGCCAGTCTCCGGGCGGCCTGACGCATACTCACCCCCAGCAACGCGGCGCAGGCGATTGCGCACAGGGCATTATAGACATTATGCTCTCCCAGCGTCCCCAGCGCGAACCGTTGACGACCATTGACCCTGAAGGTCAACTTTCCGCCGCACATGCGCAATTCGTCAGCCTGAAAATCACACCGGTCCCGCACGCCGAACCCGAGCATGAACGGCCGCAAACTCCGGCCGCGTGCGACCCGCGGTCCGAGAAAGCGGTCATCCGCATTGACAACGCCGATCCGCGCGCCGGAAAGGTAACGCATGAGCGAATATTTTTCCCTGAATACCCCGGGAAGCGATTTAAAATGTTCCAGATGCGACGGGCCGATATTCGTCACCGCCGCTATCGTTGGACCGACCATGGCGCCGAGATAGGCGATCTCGCCGGGGTGGTTGGAGCCTAATTCCAGCACCGCCGCCTGCGTGCGCGCATCAAGCTTCAGCAGCGTCTGGGGAACGCCGATATGATTGTTATGCGTGCCCTGATTCTTCAGTACCCGGTAGCGGGCGGAGAGCGCGCTTGCGAGCATTTCCTTGGTGGTCGTCTTGCCGTTAGAACCGGTCACCGCGATCACCGGAATGTCAAAACGGCGACGGTGAAAAGAGGCGCACGCGCCCAGAGCTTTGACGGTATCCGCGACTTCCAGGACCGCGACCTTGCCGGCGGCTCGCTGCGGATGCTGACGCACCCAGGCGCTGCCCTTGCCGACCGCGACGATCAAACAGGCGGCGCCGGAAGCAACGGCGGTATTCAGGAACGCGTGACCGTCAAAACGATCGCCCTTGATGGCGAGAAAACACTCTCCCCTTTTAATACCCCGGGTATCGGTCGAGATGCCGGTGACAGTCAACGATCCCCCTCGACTGATAAGCCGCGCTCCGGTTGCTTTTACAAGCTCATCGATTGTAAACATCTTCTGACGACCTCAACATCGTTGAACGGCAGGATTTTATCTCTGATGATCTGATACTGTTCATGGCCCTTGCCGGCTACCAGCACGACATCTCCTTTATGGGCCAGAGACAGGGATTTCTCGATAGCTTTCTCTCTATCCGCGATCACGCAATATTTCCTCCCGGACATGCCCTGACGTATCTCGGCGATTATCCTGCGCGGATCTTCCCAGCGGGGATTATCGCTGGTGACCACCGCATAATCGGCCAGATCGGAAACGACCCTTCCCATCTTCGGTCGCTTGCCGCGGTCGCGGTCACCGCCGCATCCGAAAACCACGATAATCCTGTGCCGGGCGATGCGGCGCAGCGTGCCCAGGACGTTGTTCAACGCATCCTCGGTATGGGCATAATCCACGAATACACTGATATCCCTGCTGCGGCCGACCCGCTCTAGGCGGCCCGGGACCCTCTCAAATTCCGCTAAAGCGCCGAGCACCAACGTAAGGGATAACCGCTCGCTTGCCGCCCAGGCTATGCAGGCAAGGACATTATACACGTTATGCAGACCGATGAGGCGTATTTTACACGTCAACGCCTGTTTACCGAGATGCAGCGTAAACCGCGTGCCGCTGAAACTGAACGCGATATCGCCGGCCCAGACGTCAGCGGCAGGGTCCGTTCCATACGAAATCACCTTGCAGCGACTCAACGCTATCAGACGCCGGCCGCAGGGATCATCGCGATTGATCACGGCTACAGAACTGCCGCTTAAATGCCGGAATAATTTCGCTTTGGCCTGAAAGTATGTTTCCAGATCGTGATGGTAATCGAGATGATCCTGGGTCAGGTTGGTAAAGACCGCTGAAGTAAAACGGATACCCGCGGTCCGCCCCTGGTCCAGCGCATGCGACGAAACCTCCATTGCCAGATGATCCACGCCGGCGCAGACCATTTCATGCAGCATCGCCTGCAATTGTACCGGTCCGGGAGTCGTGTTGGTGGACGGTCGATCCGTGTCCTTGAACCGGTAATTGACCGTTCCGATCACAGCCGGCTCATGACCGCATCGCTTGAGCACCGATTCGATCAAATAGGTGAGCGTGGTCTTGCCGTTGGTGCCCGTAACGCCGACAACGCGCAGCTTCTTCGAGGGATACCCGTAAAATTTAGCCGCGAGACGCGCAACCGCGCTGCGGCTGTCGTCAACAACGATAAAACAGATCCGGGGAAAACGCCGGCATAACCGCTGCACTCCGTAACGGCTCACCCACGTCTGCTCGCACACCACTGCCCGCGCCCCCTTGCGCGCTGCGTCGGGAATAAAACGGTGCCCGTCGCGGGTCGCGCCCTTTACCGCCGCAAAAAGATATCCCTCCTTGACGGCGGCGGAATCGCTGGTGATCCCTGCGATCCGGACATCTCGCCCGCCCCCGTGGAAACGGAACGCGCTCAACGCTTTTACCAGTACGGATAATCTCATTTCAGAGAGGCTGTCTGTTGTGTGTACTCTTTGGTCTTGAGGTACTTCAACACGTCTTCCGCCACCCGCTTGAACACCGGAGCAGCTACCACGCCGCCGAAATAATAGGGGTGCGGTTCATCAACGGTCACCACGATCGCTACTTGAGGATCTTCGGCAGGAGCGAACCCCATGAATGAAGCGATATATTTATCGTGCGAATAGCTTCCGTTAGGATCGAGCTTCTGCGCCGTTCCGGTTTTGCCGCCGGCGGTAAACTGTCCGAGCTTCCCCATTTTTCCCGTGCCGTTTTCCATGACCCCGATGAGTATCTTGCGCATGCGCGCGGCGGTTTCTTCGGAAAGGACCTGGCGCACCAGCGTCGGAGGATAATAATCGATTACCTGCCCCTGCCTGTCCCTTACTTCCCTGACCAGATATGGTTTCATCAGATATCCGCCGTTGGCGATAACCGACAGGGCTGTGGCGAGCTGCAATGCGGTCACCCCCACTTCCTGGCCCATCGGCACGCAGGCAATAGATGTTTTCGACCATTGCCGGGGAGGCTTGATACTGCCGTTGATCTCTCCCGGGATATCGATACCCAGTTTGGCGCCGAAGCCAAAACGTTTGATATACTCATAGAGCTTGTCGGGACCGAGCAGTTGCGCCACTTTCGAAGTGCCGATATTGCTGGATTGTTCAATCACCTCTCTGAACGTCAGCCAGCCGTGCGGCCGGTGATCGTGCAGCGTATGGTTGGCGACGCGGTATTCGCCGTTCTCGCAGAAAAACCGCGTCATCTCGTTAACTTTATTTTCTTCCAGGGCCGCCGCGGCGGTCACGATCTTGAATACCGACCCCGGCTCGAACATGTCGCAAATCGCCCGGTTGCGGATCTGATCTTTACTCACATGACCGGGCTTGTTCAGATCGTACCCCGGACGGTTAGCCAGAGCCAGCAGCTGGCCGGTCCTGGGATCGATGACGATAATGCTCGCGCCTTTAGCATGATACGTCTGGTAGGCTTTTTCCAGCTCCCGCTCGGCGATATACTGGACGACTTCGTCGATAGTCAGGACGAGGTGATACCCGTCTTTCGCCGGGACCGTCGTATCATTCAAATCAAGCCGCTTGCTGCGGGCATCGCGAAGAACCGTCGCCCAACCGGGCTCACCTTTTAAATAATTATCGTAATAGAGTTCTAGACCTTCCAATCCGGTATTGTCCAGACCGGCGAAACCCAGGACCTGGCTCAAGAGATAATCGTTGGGATAGCAGCGTTTGCTTTCCTTGATCATCCCGATCCCTTTGAATTTAAGCGCCCTGATCTGCTGTGCCTGCTCCGGGCTGACTTTGCGCGCCAGCCAGACAAAAGCTTTATCGCGGTCAAGCCGGCTGGCGAGGAAACTGCGTTCAAGCGCGAGCAGCGGCGCCAGCTGCGCGGCAATCCGCTCTTTCTGCTCACGGCTCAACTGATTGGGTTCGGCATATACCGATTCAAAGACCAGATTGACCGCCAGCGGCTTGAGATTACAATCATACACCGTTCCGCGGCGCGGTTCCAGCTCAATGAACATATTATGCTGCTTCTGGGCTATCTCGGCAAGATATTCGGATCGGAAGAACTGAATGAAACATAGACGGGCTATCGAGAGGAAAAAGAAAAAACAGAAGAGTAAGAAGGCCGCCTCGGCTCTGCGGCGGTAGTTAACTATATACACACTGGTAGAGAGTTGAGTAACCGGTTACTGGAAAACCAGTGAACCGTTATCGTATATTCAAATCTCCGGCGATTCGCACCGCAAATGCGTCGGAAGTATTGACAGTCCTGGCTTCAGCCTGTCGTTTGATGCCAAACATACGGGCAAACAGGGTTTCTTTACGGGGCAAGCGCCCGTTTGCGGCTTTGAACTCTTTTCCAGACAACGGAACCTTGACCAAACAGTAATTGTCCGGCATGCGGAATTCCGTATTCGCCGCGACCCTGGTGCCCATCCTGGTGAGAGACGTTTTCCTGGTTAAATTATATCGCAATGAGGAATTCTCATCAAGCAATTCCTCAAACTTGACCAGCTGTTTCTGTCCGGTATACGCCAGATGGAAAACCTCTGTCTGCTGCCACACATACATCAGCGACAAAGCCGTTGCCGAAAGGCAGACCAGAAGAAAACGCGGCAGTCTCATAGTGGTTAGACTTTCTCGGCTACCCGCAGCTTGCTGCTGCGGCTTGGTGGATTCTCTTTTATCTCCGCAAGCGTCGGCGTCAACGGCTTGGGAGTGATAATCTTGATCGCGCCTTCGGCAGCGCTGCGACGGAAAGTATGCTTGACCATCCTGTCTTCCAGCGAGTGGAACGAAATTACGCATATCTTTCCCCCTCTGCCTAAAAGTCGTATCGTTTTTTGTAAAGCCGTTTCCAGCGATTCCAGCTCACGGTTTACCGCGATACGCACGGCCTGAAATGTCCGGGTTGCCGGATGAATGCGATGATGTCCGTGCCTGAACCGACCCGGAATGGCCCGCAAAACGATAGTGGATAATTCCTGGGTCGTGGCAATGGGATGCTTCTGGCGTTCCTGCACCAGGCACCGGGCGATCCGGTTATGCCACCGCTCCTCCCCGAACGTCCACAACAGATGCGATATCTCTTCTTCGTTCAGGTTATTGACCAGATCGTACGCGGAGATGTAACTGTTCCGGTCGAAGCGCATGTCCAGGGGACCCTCGACCTGAAAACTGAACCCCCGCTGCGCGTCTTTAAGCTGAAACGAAGACAAGCCTAAGTCCATTACTATACCATCTATACTCTCGATATTCAAGTTCTTTAGGATCGTGTCGAGATCGGAAAAATTTCCGTATGCGAACTCGCACGAAGACGCATAGTCGCTTAAGTTGCTCCGCGCCTGGGCGAGCGATTCTTCATCCCGGTCAATCCCGATCAACCTGCCGCCGGGAGCGATCCGTTTGAGAATCTCCCGGCTGTGACCGCCCATGCCCAGGGTAGCGTCGACAATAAGCTGACCGGGGCGGGGATTAAGATACTCCAGCACTTCCGCCAGCATCACCGGCGAATGAACTCGCTCTTCCATGACCATGCGCTCGTTGAAACCCCATGTGTTACAAAAAGACTCTGCCGCTCTTTGTAAGCGACTTAGAAGTTGAACATCAGGGAAGACTGGAAACGCAGCGCGTCCCCTCCGCCCTGATTCGCGTATTCCGTATCGACCTGCATGAATTCCAGACCCCAGGTCACGTTCTTGGCCAGCTTGTATTTTGAGTTAAGGAAACAGGCGTAGTTCTCCGACCAGACCGAGGTGGAAATGGAATCGCTGAACACGTCGTCGATACCGCCGCCCGCGTTGAATTGCAGTTTGGCTGTCGGGTCATAGGTCAATTGCGCGAAACCGCCGCGCGTCCGGATTGCCTTATTATCATCGACCGACGTTGCGCTGCCTCCCCTGAACGCAGCCAGGCCCGCTCCCAGGTATCCTTCCGAACACAGGGATATCTTCTGGGTGAGCTTGTATTTCAATGCCAGAACGACCGCCCACATATCCAGGTCGCGGGTGATGGTGGTAGAGGTATTGGTCTGGCCGTACGCGCCGCCGGCGCCGATGTATAACGGCTGGCTGAAGAATTCGTCTTCGAACGATTCATACACGCCCACCACCGGCGTTCCGGTATGCTCCTGCAGATCCGTTTTGGAGTCGAGTATACCCACCTGGCTGGTGAGGGTCCCTCCCAGAAAATCGCAGACTTTGCTGGTCAGACGCACCTGCGGATGCCGGTCGCCGATGTTACCCTGCTGCCAGAGCAACCCCAGATGCAGCGTGGAAGGATTCAAGGGAGCGAAGAAATCCCAGGTCTGGCCGGCGAGCACATCCCAGTTAGCGAACTTCAAATCGATATACGCCTGGCGGAAACGGAACCCCGGAGTGGTGGCGCCATCGCTGGTATTGCCCCAGAAATCGCCTTCGATCTTACCTATAACTTTCCCGGAATCTCCCACGCGCGGCCCGGTAATATCCATGCCCAACCGGGATTCTTTGGCGGTAATGAAGAATTCCTTCTGATCATCGGTTTCCGCGGCCGGCGCGCTCAACGTCAATTCCGCTGCCTGCGAATCGCTATAGATCAAGTCCGTTTTGATATAACCGTAAAACCCGATCCCCAGCGCCGCGAACATCGCGGTCTTGCCATCCGGCACTGCGGCTGCAGCCGACTTGCTCTTCATCGTAGCCAGCTCATTCTTGATGCAATCCATGTCGAAGCGCATACGGCCGTTGTCCTTCTCCATCGCCTTCAGCTTCATCACTACATCCATGATATCTTCTCTGTCTCCAGCGAAAACCATTGAAGAAAATAACGCAAACAGACACATGAATATCACCACTATTCCAGCTATTCTGCGCATCTCTTCCTCCTTAGTAAATAGCTAAAACGACTGATTTCTCTCTATATGAAAGCGCCCTGCGCTGCTTTTATGAACCGGGTTCGATCACTTTTTCGGCGATCTCTTCGAACGACTGGCGCCAGGTGCCGTAAAATTCCTGCCACTTCTCGCTGGCCCAGATTTCAATCCTGTTTGAGACGCCGACAACAACCACATCTTTTTTGATCTGCGCAAAATCTTTCAGGTACTGCGGCAGCAGAATGCGCCCCTGGCGATCCGGGATTACATCCACTGCGCCGGAAAAATACAAGCGGTTAAAAATCCTGGATTCCTGTTTTGTAAAAGAAATCGCCTTGAATTTCTGTTCCTGCGAGCGCCACTCCTCTTCCGAGAACATAAAAAGACAGGTATCAAGGCCCCGGGTTACAAAAAACCGCTCGACAAAGTTGCCCTTGGCAGCTTCACGGAATTTGGAAGGAAGAATCAATCTTCCTTTCCGGTCGATAGAATGAATATACTCTCCGTAAAACATGCTTAATCCTCTATTTAGAGTGACAAACTGTCCCTACCCCCGGAACAAATCTGACTCCTCCACTTCACACCACTTTCGACCACCTTGTAAGCCAGAGTATAGAGAAAAACAGCTTTTTTGTCAAGATAAATATTTATCTAACCATCTGGCATACAATGGATAGTTGTCTTTTTGATCAGCCGTCAATATATTGTGGTGGTATTAGTGGAGAGAAAATATCTTTTTTGCGGAAATAATGTCTTTTTTAATGGCTTTTATCAATGCGGGGGTACTGCTGAATTTTCGTTCATTGCGGATCTTTTTTACAAAAGCGATTTCAAGCGGCTGTCCATAAATTCGCCGGCGGAAATCGAAAATATGGACTTCGATGCTTCTTTCGGCATCGCGCGCTTTAAAGGTCGGCCGGGTTCCGATATAACAAACACCCTTGAACTGCCGCCCTTTCCACACTATGCGCACGGCATAAATACCTGCGGGCGGAACGATATCATGCTGCGGATCGATGTTGGCCGTAGGAAAACCCAGCCGGGTAGCCAGCGAATCCCCCCTGCCCACCCTGCCGAGGATACTCACCGGATGCTCCAGCAGCGACGCTGCTTCATAGAGCTTGCCTTCGACGATAAGCCTGCGGATAGCCGTACTGCTGATAATTCGGCGATGCGACTTGAGGACGCGGAATATCTTGAGCGCATAATGGAACTGCGCAGAGTATTTTTGAAGCAACGCGCTGTCGCCGCGCGCGTCTTTGCCGAAACGGAAATTCTCACCGACGTAAACCGCCGAAGCGCGCAATGCGTCAACCAGGATTCTCTTGATAAAGGCGGCGGCCGCCATGCGGGCAAAGCGACGGTCGAACCGCGCGACGACGCAGACATCCGCTCCCAGCTCTGCGATGATCCTGATCCGGTGTTCGAGCGAATAGAGACTTTGCTGCCCCTGCGGATGAGGCCAGAATGTCAGAACGACGCTGGTAGCGCCGGTACGCCTGGCGAACGCTACCGCGCTGGAAATGATAACGCGATGAGCCCGGTGCACGCCGTCGAAAACGCCTATGGCGACGACCGAGCGACGGGCTATGCCTGGATGGTAAGGATCACGGGTGACGCGCATACACCGCCTGCCTGACTTTTTGCAGCACCCGCCGGCGCAAAGCATCGAGCGCCCCCTTGACGGTACACCCGCTGGCGGTCTTATGCCCGCCGCCGCCGAACGCACGCGCGATCTGATTGACATCGATCGCTCCCTGCGAACGGAAATTGACCCGGACTTCATTCTGCCGGGTGAGATTCTCCTTAAAAAGTATCACCACCTCCACGTCCTTCAGGGAACGGCCGAAATTCAACACGCTCTCTCCGAGATCGATGGTAACGACCCCGGCCTTTTTCAACAGCTCTTTGCGCAGTTGAAACCAGACCACTTTACCGCCCAATTCAACTTTCATCGTGGGCAGCACGCGCAACAATAAACGCAGATCCTCAAGCGGGATGCTCGCGTAGATGGAACGGTAAATAGCCGCTACCGGCACCCCGCAAGCGATCAGTTCGGACGCCACCGCGTGCGTGTGTGCGGTAGTATTGGTATAGCGGAATGACCCGGTATCGGTCACTATTCCCGCGTACAGCGCAAGCGCCGCTTTCTTATCCAGCGCCACCCCCAGCCGCTTATACAGCTCATAGACCATTTCACAGGCGCAGGAAGCCTGCGGGTCTACCCAGTTAACCGTCCCGAAAAAACCGTTGCTGATATGGTGGTCGATATTGAGGATCGGTTTGCGCACGCTTGCCCCGCCCGGCTCGCCGTTCAACCGATAGACCTCGCCGGTACGCCGCTCATCGGAACAATCGACCGCGACGAAACAATCGAAAGCCGGAACCTTCATCCCGTGGCGATAACGGCGTATCGCGTTCTGCCCGGGAAGGAATTCGTAGCCGTACGGCACCGGATCCTCATTGACGATCACCGCCTGTTTACCCAGCTTTTTGACCAGGAAATAAAAAGCGAGTTCCGATCCCAGCGCATCGCCTTCCATGTTGGTGTGGCTGGAGATGAGGAATCGACGGTATTTCTTGATACAGGAAACGGCTTTTTCTATGCTCATGGCTGACCTTCTTTTTTGTGCTTCTCCGGCCCGTCAAGGTCCTTGATCTCCTCCAGCACTTCCTGTATCCGCAAGCTGTATTCTCCGGAGCGATCCTCTTTGAAAGCGATCTCCGGGGCAAAACGCAGCTGTATGCGTTGAGCCAGCTCTTTGCGGATAAACCCCAGAGCGGATTTTAACGCCTCTGCGGTCTTGGTATGCTCTTTTTCTTTCCCCAGCACGCTGTAAAATATCCTGGCATACCGCAGATCCGGACTCATCTGCACCTCGGTAATGGTGATAAACCCCACCCGCGGATCCTTGAGTTCGTTCGCGATAATATCGCTGACTTCTTTCTTTATTGCCTGTTTGACTTTCTCCTGACGCATCATGGCATTGTCCCCTTTCCCTGCTGCACTTAATCGTATGGTTTACGGGCGAGATCCCGCGCCAACGCCACCTCTTCCTCCTTAGAGTGGACCTGGCGGTTAAGTTTGGCATCGAACACCCTGCGCAAAACCATTTGATACTGCGGCCCCGGCCGCACTCCGAAACCGGCCAGGGTATCTCCGCTTACCGAAATCCGCGTGCCGCTATACTGCGTAAGAAACAACTCGATATGCCGCTGCACGCCCTTACCCGCGGCTTTGGCTTTCAGCACGATGATCGCCTCGAAACTCAACGGCTCCAGCAGATGATAGATTTCGCTGGGGCGGATCTCTTTCTTCTGCAACGCCTGGAGCACCCTGGTCCGGGAAGCCGCGTAAACCAGCATGCGCTTCTCCTCCCCTTTGCGAAAAACAAAACGCCGGCAAACCGCGTGCACGTCGTTGACGGATAAACCGTCGAGCAAAGCGAGAAAATATACCAGCCAGGTATCCAGCTGACGATGCGGCGGCAGCTGGTTCTCGAACCAGGAAACCTGCCTCTCCGCCTGCGCTAAAAGCTGCTGCTTCGCAGACGACAGCGACAGCCGCGGATGAATGAAATGCAACCCCGCCAGAACCTGCAATCGCTTGAGGGACTTAAGCGGATGTTTTTCCTTGCATAACAGATGCAACTCGTCGCGCACGCGCTGCGGGCCGACGGAAGACAGCGCATCGCGCCTGACCGCCGCTTTTAAACAGGCGAGCGTCCGGGGTTCGATATGGAAGCCGTAGCGCTGCTCGAAACGGATCCCGCGCAGGATCCGCGTAGGATCGTCGATAAAACTCCGGTCGTGCAATATCCGGATCAACTTCCGCGCAATGTCTTTTCTGCCGTTGAACTTGTCGACAACCTCGCCGAAACCTTTGCGGTTAAGCCGTAACGCCAGGGTATTGATGGTAAAATCCCGGCGGGCCAGATCATGGATCAGCGATCCGGCCTTGACCTGTGGCAAAGCGCCCGCCGCAGGATAGGTTTCGCGGCGGGTACTGGCGACGTCGATCTTGAGATGTGGTTTAACCGTAACCGTAGCCGTGCCGAATCGCTTATGCGCCAGCCAGGCAGCCTTGAGCGTCCGGGCATAGTCTTTGGCAAAACCGATCCCGTCGCCCTCTACCGCGATATCCAGATCGAAATTCCCGACATCCATGATCAGGTCGCGCACCGACCCGCCGATAAGAAAAACCGGCACCCCCAGCCGGTCGGCCGTATCGCGGGCTTCATACAACAACCGCTGCATTTCTTCGGGTAACTTTTTTAAATGTCTTTCCATGATTACGGCCGGGGATGATACATACGATGTATCGTCTTCAACCGATCCTTATTGATATGCGTATAAATCTGCGTCGTTGCGATATTCGCATGACCGAGCATTTCCTGCACCGAGCGAAGATCCGCTCCGTACTCGAGCAGATGCGTGGCGAATGAATGTCTCAAGATATGCGGTTTGATCGCCTTCTTGATCCGCGCCTGCCGGGCATACATCTTAATGAGCTTCCATAACGACTGCCGGCTGATCCGCTGCCCCAGCCGGCTGACGAACAAGGCATCCGAAGTCTTTTGTTTCAGGAATTTCGGACGGGAAACAGTCAGATAACGCTGCAGGCTGGCAATCGCTTTCTTGCCCAGAGGGATAATCCTCTCCTTATTCCCCTTGCCGATGCAGCGCAAAAAACCCACTTCGAGGTTGATACCGTCAAGCTTGAGATGCACCGCTTCCGAAACGCGCATGCCCGTAGCATACATGGTTTCCAGGATGGCTTTATCCCGTATGCCCTGCGGCGTGCGCAGGGACGGCTGGGCGAGCAACGCCTCCACCTCGGCCAGCGAGAGCGTATCGGGGATCTTCTTCCACAGTTTCGGCGAATCGATCAGAACCGTGGGATCATTCTTGATCATCCGTTCGCGGACCAGGAAACGGAAGAACATCCGTATCGCCGCCAGCCTGCGGGCGATAGAATTCGGCGAGATCCCGTGATCCTTCTCGGCCAACATGAAGTTGATCACCTCATTCTTGGTCGTCTTGAAGACAGACTCGATCGCGGCGCCCCGCAGGAATTCTTCGAACCCCTCCAGGTCGTCTTTATAAGCCAGGATGGTGTTCCTGGCTAATCCGCGCTCCACCGACAAATAATCAAGAAAAGCGTCAATACTTGCGTTCATAGGAAAGGATTACCGGCTTTCTCTTCACCGATAGTCGTCGATGACCCGTGCCCCGGATACACCAGCGTCTGATCCGGTAAAACCAGCAGCTTTTCCTTGATCGTCGCCACCAGCACGCCGGCGTCCCCCTCGAGATCCGTGCGGCCGATACTGCCGGCGAACAGACTGTCGCCGGTAAATACCATATCCGTCCGCGGGGCGCGCATCAGCAGGCTGATCCCGCCGGGGCTATGCCCGGGCACATGCAGCACTTCCAGCTCGATACCGCCGAAACGGATAATCTGCCGGTCGCGCACCGGATGGATCGGGGCGGTAACCCTGAAGGCAGTGGTAAAGAAAACCGAATAATTGCGTTTGGCGTCTTTGAGCAGCGCGACCTCCTCCTCGTGGGCATAGATCGGGACCCCGAGAGCGTCATCGCCGCCGATATGGTCATAATGACCGTGGGTATTGATGACTATACCCGGCGTCAGCCGGTACCGGGCAAGCGCCTGCTTGATCCGCGGAACGTCTGCTCCGGGATCGATGATCACCGCCTGGCTGTCCGGGCCCGCAGCCAGGATGTAGCAATTAACCTCGAGCTGCCCTACCGTCACCTGCTCGACTATCATAAGATGTCGTCCTTCACCCTGTCATATTTGAACTGGTCACGGACCCTGTTCTTGATCTCTTCGGCTTTGCGCAGATGTTCCTGGATACGCGTATTATAAATATCCTTACCGATATCTTCGCGCAGGCTTTCCATCCGGTCGCTGTACTTGAGCAGCGCTTCGCGCCGGGCAGGCCGCAGGAGCGCCGCCATATCCTGGAGATTACGCCGCGCTTCCTTGATCGTATCCTGGAACTTCTTACGGTTGGTGGAATTGGATAAAGCGCTGATCAGTTCATCCTGCCAGGTCCGCCAGTAGAGAAATGCATCCTGATAAAGCTGCTGGTTGGACACCAGAACAACCGGATATTCCTGCGGCGCAATCACCATCTCTTCCTGGTTGGATTGTTCTTTCTTGGGCTTACGCCTGAATTTTTTCGCCACCGTTTCACAGCCGACGCTGCCCAGCAGCACGGCAGCACACACGACCATCGTCAATAGCTTTTTCATGGCAGCATCTCCCTGAATTCATTCTCGGTGATAATCTTCACGCCCAGCTGTTTCGCCTTTTCATATTTCGATCCCGGATTTTCCCCGATCACCACCAGCGCCGTTTTCCTGCTCACGCTGGAAGAAGGGTCCGCTCCCGCCTTGCGCGCCGCCGCCTGCGCATCCGACCGGCTGAAGTGCAGCAATTCTCCGGTAAAAACAATCGTTTTGCCGCTCAATGCGCTTGCGCGCACCGCCGGCACTTCTTCGCGCAAAAGCAACCCGTATTTCCTGAAGGCCGCAATCAATTTCCTGGTCTGCGGCTGCGCTAAATAATCCACGACCGCCTGCGACATCACCGGCCCGATTTCATGAATAGCGTCAAACTCCTCCTTGCGGGCAGCCAGAAGTGCGTCCATAGTCTTGAATTCCCTGGCCAGCACGTACGCGGCTTTCTCTCCCACGTGGCGGATCCCCAGAGCGAAGATCAACCGGGAGAGCGGCCGCGTCTTGCTTTCCTGGATGGCCTGCAAGAGTTTCCGGATTTTTTTCTCCTTAAACAGCTCCAGGCCGGCCAACGCCCGCGCCTGCAGTGCGTAGATGTCGGCGAAACTGCGCACCAGCTTCAAACGTATCAGCTGCTCAACCACCGCTTCGCCCATACCCTCGATATCCATAGCCTGACGCGAGGCAAAATGCAATAACCCTCTTTCCAGCTGCGCCGGACAGGAAGGGTTGATACAACGGTACGCCACCGCCTCTTCTTTTTCCTTAACCACGGCCGCCCCGCAAGCCGGGCATACCCTGGGTATATCAAACCGCGCGCGCCCCCGCGATTCCACCACTTTGACCACTTTGGGTATGACATCCCCGGCGCGTTCGATCAACACCCGGTCGCCTTCTTTGATGCCCAGACGCCGGATCTCGTCAAAATTATGCAACGTGACGTTCTTGATCATCACGCCGCCGCATTGCACCGGCTGCAGCTGGGCTACCGGAGTGATCACGCCGGTACGGCCGACATTCACGGTAATCTTGAGTACCTCGGTCGTTGCCTGCCGCGCGGGGAACTTGTAGGCCACTGCCCAGCGGGGACTCTTCAACGTGCTGCCCAGCCGGCTCTGCTGCCGCATGTCGTTGAGCTTCACCACTACGCCGTCAATCTCATAACCCAGCTCATCGCGCTTCTCCTGCCACTGCCGACAATAAGCAACGACTTCATCCAGACTGCCGCACAACCGGGCATGCGGATTCACCCGTATTCCCCAATTCTTGAGCTCCTGCAGGAATTCCCAGTGCGTGGAAAACGCTCTTCCCGGACATTCCCCCAACGAATGGGCGAAAAAGCTTAACCGGCGCTGCGCGACAATCCCGGTATCCAGCAATTTAAGCGATCCGCTGGCGGCATTGCGAGGATTGGCGAAGAGGGGATCTCCCTGTTCTTCGCGTTCTTTGTTCAGGGCGATAAACGCATTTTTCTGCATATACACTTCCCCGCGGATCTCGATGAAAGCCGGAACGCCCTCCGTCCGCAGCGAAAGCGGAATCGCCCGGATGGTCTTGATATTAGCGGTAACGTCCTCGCCTTTCTCTCCGTCGCCCCGGGTCGCTCCCACGGTCAGGACGCCGTTCTCATAGGTCAGATTGGCGCTCAACCCGTCGATCTTATGTTCGGCGACAAACTGCAGCTCTGACGAAGGCAATCCCTTGCGCAGACGCTGCTCCCATTCCCGCAATTCGTCGAAAGAATAGGTATTATCCAGCGAAAGCATCTTTTGCCGGTGCATGACGGTTTTGAACCCCTGCAGTATCCCGCCGCTTACCCGGACGGTAGGCGAATCCGCCGCCGCATACTGCGGATGCGCGCGCTCCAGCTCCTGCAACTGACGCATCAAATCGTCATATTCCTTATCCGACACCGAGGGTTGAGACAACACGTAATACCGGTAGTCGTGCCGGCGGATCTGCTCGCGCAAATGCTCTATCTTTTTTTTGATCTCCGCACTCATAGGATCAGCTTCCCGAAAGCAGCCGGTCGCCCAGAAAACGGGGCAACCCTGCGGCGATGATTTTTTTCCGCGCCGCTGCGATATCATAGTCGACACGAAGAATGTTGACGGTCAGTTCCTGCGAATCGAAAATACAATACGCCGCGGCCGGATGGGAATCCCGCGGCTGGCCCACGCTGCCGACATTAACGATATATCTGTTGCCGGGCTGCGCGACGAACGCGGTGTCGCTGATCCGGCACGCCTGGCGATCCGCGCCTTCCATGAATACCCCGGCAATGTGCGTATGGCCAATAAAACAGACTGTGGTTTGCAGCAGGCGGAATGTCGGCCAGGCAATGAAACCGTCGGTTAGATAGTGGAATTGTTCGGGCTCATGCAACGTCCCGTGCGTTAGAGTACAATCGGCATTGGCGAACGTCAAAGGCAGGCTGGCGAGGAACGCGCGTTCAGGCGCGGAAAGAGCGGTGCGTGTCCATTCTATGGCGGCGCAGGCGAAAGGGTTGAACGTTGCGATATCCGTCTGACCGCATACCGCCCAGTCATGGTTTCCGGCGACGATCACGTTCGCGACTGACCGCGTTCTGTCAATGCACGCCGCGGGATCGGCGCCGTAACCCACGATATCTCCCACGCACAGATACGCGTCTATGCGCTGGCAGCGGCAGGCTTGAAGAACCGCATCCAGCGCTTCCAGATTGGCGTGGATATCTGAAAAAACAGCGTACCGCATTAAAAGGTCACGGTGAATTCAGAATAGCGGCTTTCGGCAGCCTGCCAGGTGACATCCGCTTCCCGGATATGCCCGGCAAACGCATTCTTGATCTCTTCCAGGAACGCCTGCAGGAGATGCTCCTCGGCTTCCGCCATGATCTCTACCCTGCCGTCGCGCAGGTTCTTCACCCAGCCGACTATACCCAGGCGCTGCGCGGATTCTTCAGCAGTATACCGGAAACCGACTCCCTGCACTCTGCCACTGTATAAAACGTGGACTTGCTTGACCATCGCGCCAGCCACCGCGAATAAAATGGTCGGGGCGACAGGACTTGAACCTGTGGCCTCAACGTCCCGAACGTTGCGCTCTACCAAGCTGAGCCACGCCCCGATAAAGATGGGGAACGTCCCCATTCAAATTCGTAACCAAATTAGTATACCAGAAATCAATGCCTTTGACAATAGACGGATTTTGCCAGGATATCGCACTCGACGTTGACCGCATCAGACGATCCTTTGAACCCCAGCGTGGAATGCGCACCGGTGTGCGGAATGATATTGACCGTAAATCCCGACGGATTCACCTGCGCTATGGTGAGACTGATGCCATCAAGAGCAACCGAACCTTTGGGAATAATGTAACCGCGGCAAGCGGCCGGGATATCGATCTCGAAACTCAAGTTTCCCCCGCTATGCGTTTTGCGCCTGATCGCTCCCAGACAATCGATGTGCCCGGTGACAAAATGCCCGGAAATCCTGTCTCCCACTTTAAGGCTGCGTTCCAGATTGACTTTATCGGAGCTGTGCAGCCGCGCAAGATTGGTGACTTTGAGCGTTTCGGGCATAACCTCGAACCGGACCGTGCGTTTCTCCATACCGACCACAGTCAGGCACACGCCGTTGACCGCAATGCTGTCCCCGATCCTGGTCCCTTCCAGGACCGCGTCCGCTTCCAGCGCCAGCACATACACCGCGCCCCTGCGTACCAGACTGCGCACCACGCCTAATTCCTCGATAATCCCGCTGAACATTCTACCTTACATACCCCTCTATCAAAATATCGTCTTTAAACCGCTTCACGCGGACATCCTTGACCGCGCTGGCGGCATCCAGCCGCGACACGCCCCGCCCCATCACCGAACTGATCGCTTCTTTGCCCCCGATAATCTTGGGACTGATGAAAAACATCACTTTATCCACCAGCTTCTCATCGAACAGAGATCCGATCAACGTGCCGCCGCCTTCTACCAGCACGGTGGTAATTTCCAGACGAGCCAGCTGTTTAAGCATGTCTTTGAGATTTATCTGGCCTTCTTTCTCTTTTACTTCAAGGATCTTCGCCTTCTCCCCGAGCGCACGCCGGTTCTCGGTTTCCTGCCCCGGCATGACCGGCAGAGTCACCAGGATCACTTTACCCTGCTGATCGAATATCCGCCCGTCTTGAGGAGTGCTTAACGTGCTGTCTACGATTACCTTCACCGGCTGACGTTTGGCGCCCGAAGCCTGGAGACGGGGATTATCCCGCAGCACCGTATTGACTCCCACCATGATCGCGTCGTACTCCTGGCGCATCCGGTGACAAAACGCGCGCGAGGCGTCGCAGCTGATCCACTGCGATTCTCCGGTGCGCGTGGCGATCTTCCCGTCCAGAGACTGGGCTACTTTGACCGTGACAAAAGGAAGACGGGTGGTGATATATTTGATGAAAGCTTCGTTGAGCCGGCGCAATTCCTGTTCACAAAAACCGACCTCGACCTTTATCTTATGATTCTGCAGGATCTGCACGCCTTTTCCGTTATTGATCGGATTGGGATCGATCATCCCGATGATCACTTCGCGCACGCCGCTTTGAATGATCCGGTCCACGCACGGAGGCGTGCGTCCGTAATGCATGCACGGTTCCAGGGTAGCATAGAGCGTAGCGCCCCGCGCGCGCTTGCCCGCCTCATCCAGGGCGATGACTTCCGCGTGGGGCAACCCGGCTCTTTCATGGTATCCCCGCCCGATTATTTCTCCATCTTTGACCACCACCGCGCCAACCATCGGATTGGGCGAAGTCAAGCCGCGCGCCTTTAGGGCAAGCGACATGGCTGTTTTCATATAATAGATATGGTCTTTCTTCATTGCGTGCGCGCCTTTTTAAGTGCTTCCACCAGTGCATACGTGACGGTACGGCTGCCCAATTTCACGTCGGGTTTCGCCTGCCCGTGGAAATCGGAACCGCCGGTCACCACCAGGTTATAGGTACGGGCTATCTGTAAATACGCTTCCACCATAGACGGGGAATGTTCGGGGTAATACACCTCTAACCCTTTGATGCCGAACGCGACAAGTTCCGGGATCAACGCGTTACGGCGCAAAGCATACGGATGCGCCAGCACCGGGACGCCCCCGGCTTCCAGGATCAACGCGATCGCTTCCTGCGCGGTGAGTTTGAACCCCATCACATAGGCCGGCCCCCGGTCGCCGATGTATTTGTCGAACGCCTCCCACAGAGATGCGGTGATCCCGGCCTGGACCATGGCGCGGGCCAGATGCAGCCTGCTTACCGTTCCGGAAGACGAAAGAGCGAAGACTTGTCCGGCGGCCAGATGAATGTCCATCGCTTCCAGTTTGGCGAGCATCGCATGCACGCGCTGGATACGGTTTTGCTTGAGCTGCTCCAGTTGCTTCAATAACGGCGGATGGCGATCATCGAACAGATAACCGAGAATATGCACTTCCAGATCGCCGTATTCCGCGGTCAGTTCGATACCGGGCAGCACCTCGATGCCTGCCCGCCGACCGGCGTCAATGCTCGGACGGACCCCTTCCACGGTATCATGATCGACCACGGAAAGCGCAGCCAGACCGATACCGCCGGCCCTGTCGATAAGTTCCTGGGGCGTAAGAGTACCATCGGAAAAAACCGTATGCACGTGCAGATCAGCTAATCGTTCACTCATAAAAATTATCGCAGGAAGAGACGCGGAAGCTACGCGCTGCGGTTCCCCTTGATCTTATCCAGAATGCCGTTAACGAATTTTCCGGCTTGCACGCCGGAGAACTTCTTGGCCAGCTCAACCGCTTCATTGATGGAAACTTTCGGCGGGATATCCGTGCGGAACAGTAATTCACAACTACCCAGGCGCAGGACATTTCTGTCCACTACCGCCATGCGGCTCAATTCCCAGTTAGTGGCGTATTCGGCGATCTTGGCATCGATCGGCTCGAGATGCTCGGTAACGCCCAGCACCAGTTCTTCGGTGAATTTCCTCACCTCATCTTCAACTTCCTTGAATTCGGTCATCAGCCAGAAATGCTGCAGAGCCGTGGGAGGATCCTGCCGGGTAATATCCATCTGGTAGAGGACCTGCAAAGCCAGTTCTCGAGCAAGGGTACGTTTTCTCATACGCGATTATTTAAGCTGCCCCATGAGGTTAACCATTTCGATCGCGGAAAGCGCCGCGTCTTTGCCTTTGTTTCCGTCTTTGGTCCCTGCGCGTTCAATCGCCTGTTCGATGGTATCCGCGGTAATAATGCCGAAAATGACCGGCAAACCCGTATCCTGGGAAATACGCGCCACGCCCTTAGCCGCTTCGGAAGCGACAAAATCAAAATGCGGGGTCGCTCCACGGATGATCGTGCCCAGACAGATCAACGAATCGAAAGATTTGGAGCGAGCCATTTTCTGGGCTACCACCGGGATCTCGAACGCGCCGGGAACCCAGACCACGGTCAGATCATCTTCATCCGCTCCGTGCCTCTTGAGCGTATCCAGACAACCGTCGATCAGTTCTTTGGTCATAAAATCATTGAACCGCGAAGCAACTATCCCGAACTTCCTGCCTTTTGCCGTCATCATCCCTTCGATTACTTTACTCATCCCAACCTCCTTGCCCACAGGGGCAATACTTGCGCATTCCGATTGCGCAAGGTATACGCCCACAAGGGCACTATTCCCTCAAGGGAAACACTAACGCAATTCCTTATTAGCGTTAGGTGCAATCTGCGCGAAGTGCTACCGAAGCTCCAGCTGATGGCCGAGCTTTTCCTTTTTTGTCTTTAGATAACCGTAATTAGCCGGATTGGGAGCGATCTCCAGCGCAACGCGCTCCACTACTTTCAAACCATACCCTTCCAGCCCTACGATCTTGCGGGGATTATTGGTTAAAAGACGTATCCTGGCGATGCCCAGGTCGGAGAGAATCTGCGCGCCGATGCCGTAATCGCGCAGGTCAGGCTTGAATCCCAGCGCCTCATTGGCTTCCACCGTATCCATGCCTTTATCCTGCAATCCGTACGCGCGGATCTTGGCTTCCAGGCCGATCCCCCGCCCTTCCTGACGCATATAAAGAATAACTCCTCTTTTCTCCCGCTGGATCAACTCCATGGCTTTCTTCAGCTGGCGGCCGCAATCACAGCGTAGAGAGCCGAAAATGTCGCCGGTCAAACATTCTGAATGCACGCGCACCAGCACCGCTTCATTCTTCCATTGCCCCATGGTCAGAGCAACATGCAGCTGCCCGGAAAGCAGGTCTTTATACACGATCATCTGGTAGGTCCCGTATTCCGTGGGAAGCTGCGCCACGCTGACGCGCTCGATCAGCTTCTCCGCGCTTCTGCGGTACTTGATGAGTTCTTCGATCGAACAAAGCTTGAGTTTGTGCTTGCGGCAGAATTCCATCAGCTGCGGCAAGCGGGCCATGGTGCCGTCTTCGTTCATGATCTCGCAGATCACGCCGGCGGGATACAAACCGGCCATACGGGTCAGGTCGACCGCCGCCTCGGTGTGTCCGGCGCGCACCAACACCCCGCCTTTACGCGCTTTAAGCGGAAAGATATGCCCCGGCCGGGAAAGATCTTCGGGCTGGGACTGGGGATTGATCAACACCTCGATCGTCCGGCTGCGGTCGTGCGCGGAAATTCCGGTGGTCACGCCGACCGCCGCATCAACGGAAATGGTCCAGGCGGTGGAGAACGGGTCGCGTTTAGAGGTAGGCATCATCGGTAATTCCAGCTGCACCAGCCGCTCCTCTTCCATCGGCACGCAAACCAGGCCGCGGCCATGAGTAACCATGAAATTAATATGCTCCGGCCTGGCAAAAGACGCCGGCATGACCAGATCGCCCTCATTCTCGCGATCTTCATCGTCAACCACCACGATAAGATGGCCTTTTTTCAGATCTTCGATTATTTCCGGTATGGAGTTGAACATGGCTTTTCCTTATAATAAAAAACCCGAAGATAGTCTTCGGGTAAATGAATACTGCTTTATCTTCTCTCATCTGGACTGTGCGCCGTCAACATTCCCTCTGGCGCATACTCCGCGCATAATCAGGAATTGCGCGGGTACGCGCCCCTCTGGCGCGCCATCGGCCCTGGAATTTCACCAGATCGTAATCCTTGCACAAGCAAGCACTGGCGCACTACCTATGAAGCGCCAGGTGCAGATGCAAGAATCTCGCGGGCTTTACCGCCGGTCAGGACTTTCACCTTTCCCCGAAGATAACGTTGTAGAGTATAATATAAAACTTGTTCCTTGTCAAGGTAATTAAAAAAGCCTATAATGGTTTTATGCAACCCCTCATCAGACAAGTACATACCCGCCTGTTACTAAAAGAAAAGACCGTAGCTGTAGCCGAATCCTGCACCGGCGGCATGCTCGCTTGCCGGCTTACCAGTCTTCCCGACAGCTCCGGCTACTTCGTGCTGGGAGTAGTAGTGTACAGTAACCGCAGCAAAAGTTCACTTTTGAACATCCCCTCCAGCCTGATCTCCAGCCGGGGCGCAGTCTCCCGGGAAGTCGCCAGTATGCTCTCCGACCATGTCCGCAAACTGGCGCATGCGGATTTCGGCATCGGGATAACCGGCATTGCCGGACCCGGCGGCGGGTCAAAACAAAAACCGGTGGGAACGGTTTTTGTATCTCTCTCCACCTCTTCCCGCACTGTGGTGAAACGCTGTTTTTTCAAAGGCAGCCGCAGCGCGATCAGAGAGCAGGCAGTGCGGCAAGCGCTGACCATGCTCGACAGGAGTTTACGCTGACCATGCGCGCTTTTATCGCGGTGACATTACCTGAAGAGATCAAAGACGGCCTGCACCGGCTGCAGGAGAAGCTTAAAATAAGCCAGGCTGACGTGAAATGGGTCGATCCGGCACAACTCCATCTCACTCTCAAATTCCTGGATGAGATCGATGAAACCTCGCGCAAGGAAATAGGCATAGCCCTGGATAAAGTAGCCGGCTCATTCCCGGCTTTCAATGCCGGTCTCTCTACGCTGGGGGCGTTTCCGCGTCCGGAATCCCCCCGGATCATCTGGGTCGGCATGAACGCCGGCGCAGGACAGATGCAGGATGTGGTGCAGGATCTCGAGAATCAACTCATCCGCATCGGTATCCCCAAAGAAGAACGCACCTTCGCCGCACACATCACGCTGGGCAGAACCCGCAGCACCGCCCACCTGAAGGAACTGACCCAGGCGCTGATAAGCCTTAAAGACCAGCCCGGCCGGCAGCAGCTTTCTTTCCGGGTACAAACCTTAACCCTTTTCAAAAGCACGCTGACGCCCCACGGTCCGATCTACGAAATTGTTCAGGAGAGTACTCTCAAAACCACTTGAAGGATGGCGTTGGTGTAGACTGCGGCGACCACGTCGTCCCCTATGATCCCCACAGCCCCATGCATATCCTGGATCTTGCCGGCAGGAAAAATCTTGACTGTATCCAACCCGCGGAACAGAACAAAAGCCAGCGCCAGGACCTGCAGGTCGTAGCGCGGCAGGAAAAGCAGACTGATCAGCATCCCGCAGACTTCGTCTATAACCACGAATTTCGGGTCTTTTTTACCAAACACCTTTTCGGCCTGGCCGCCAAACCCCAGCCCCAGCGCCAGCAATACCGCCAGAATCAGCACAACCTGCAACGGCTGCCCCTGCACTGACAGGAATATCCCTAACCCTGCCGCGCTGCCGAATGTGCCCGGCACCAGCGGAAGATACCCGACACCCATGAATGTCGTGATTTGCTTTACCAGAAAAGGCTGCATAGAGGAAGTTAAATATTAGTGATGATCTTGCGGTTGCTCCAGAGGTACGAGAACCCGGAATACAGAGTCAGAGCCACGATAAACCACATGAAGATATCTATCCCCTGGTGAAAACCGTATTCCCAGTTGGGATTCCAGGTGTAATAGGAAAGCATCACTTCTTTGAAAACGATAAAACCCAGAATAACGAAAATGATCACCATCTGGGAGACGGTCTTGCCTTTACCCATCTTGCCCGCGGAAAGGACTTTACCTTTATTCAAAGCGAAAAGCCGCAAAGACGTAATCAGTATCTCGCGCGAAATGATGATCATGAACATCCAGTCGCGGACCAGCCCCATTTGCACGAAAGCGGCGAATGCGGACAGAACCAGGATCTTATCGGCGATAGGATCCATGAGCTTGCCGAAATCAGTGATCATATTGCGCTTGGAGGCGAGCATGCCGTCGAGGAAATCCGATATTGCGGCGGAGGTAAAGATCAAAAGGCTGGCGATCTTCCATCCCGGCCCGGGCACGGAAAGAAAGATCATGAAGACGAACGTCAGGATGATGCGTAGAATAGTCAGTTTGTTGGCAATATTCATAAGGTCTCTCCTACCAGATCGTATTCTAGTGTATCACAAATTCTGACTTTTGCAAAGTCTCCTGGTATAAATTTCTTCCGGGTGCGCACGTAGACCAGCCCGTCGACTTCCGGAGCATCGAACTGACTGCGGGCCAGATACCCTCCGGCCTGATCCCGCTCTTCTATCAGCACTTCCATCTCGGTGCCCAGGAGGCGCTCGTTGCACTCACCGGAAATCTGCTGCTGCAAAGCCATCAGCCGGTTGAACCGCTCCCTCTGGACCGTTTGCGGAATCTGACCCGGCAATCCGGCGGCAGGAGTGCTTTCTTCCGCGGAATAGATAAAAGCGCCCAGCCGTTCGAAACGCGCCTCTTTGATGAAAGCAAGCAACCCTTCGAATTCCCTGTCCGTCTCGGAAGGGAACCCCACGATCACCGATGTGCGCAGCGCGGCGCCGGGCAGCGCCGTGCGGATCCGGTCGATAAGCCGGCGCAGCGAATCACGCGTGCTGCCGCGGTTCATTAATTTCAGGATACGGGACGCGCTGTGCTGAATCGGCACATCGATATATTTGCAGAAACGCGGTTCATCGCGGATGACCGCCAGCAGCTCATCGGTAATCCGCGAAGGATACAGATACAGCAGCCTGAACCAGCGAATATGCGGGGCTGTCTTGATCACCCGGGCAAGAAGGCGCGCCAGACCGGGTTTACCGGGCAGATCAACGCCATACGCAGTGACATCCTGCCCGATAATATTCAATTCTGCAACGCTTTGACTGTCGAACATCCGGCTCTGCGCGAGGACCGCGCGCTCTGACAGGCTGGTATAGGGTCCTTTGATCCGGGGGATCACGCAGAAACTGCACTTGCTCACACACCCCTCGGAAATCTTCAAGTAGGCGTAATGAGCCGGCGTGAGCGCAAAACGCTCTACCGACGCCTCCAGGGATTGTGCGCCGACAAAAGCGTCCACTTCAGGTAACTCCCTGCGCAGGGTATCGCCGTAGCGCTGCGCAAGGCAGCCGCAGACGATAATTTTTTTAAGTTTCCCTTCTTTTTTAAGCTGGATCAGATCGAGGATGGCGTCGATGGACTCGGTCTTGGCGTCATGCACAAAAGCACAGGTATTGACGATACCGATAGCGGCCTTGTGCATATCCGCGACGGTATGCCCTCTGGCTTTCAGGGCCCCGAGCATGCGCTCGGAATCGACGAGATTGCGCGGACAGCCAAGACTTAAAATCCCTACGGAAGATTTACGCATGCATGACCAACATCATCTACTTGCCGACCTGCAGGCCGTCCCTGTTGATGCGGACGTTGCGCAGGACCTGGCCTTTGCGACCAAGAGGCGGGATACGGCTGCCGTTGATTTCCAGTTCCACCCCCCCGGCGCTGCCGAGGGATAATTCGATTTTTTCCTGCGCCTGCCAGCTCTCCAACCTTCCCCGTGCCAGCACGCTCTGAAAAACGATCTTTCCGTCGACTTTAACCTGCAACCAGCAGTCTTCTTTGGCGTGGATGCCTACGCGGATAGGCGTGCCTTTCTCTGCTGCGGCGGAAGAACCGGCTCCGGTCGCGGGCTTAACCGCGTTAGTCGCGGGTTTCGCAGCGGGCGCAACCGCTTGCTGCCGCGGTTGAGGCGCTTGCTTAAGCGCCGGCTTCGCCGCGGGCTTAACCGCCCGTTTTTTCTTTTGCTGCTGCGCCGCGGCCACAGGCTTCTTGGCATCTGCCCGCATCCGGGACATCTGCCCGCCGATGAAACGCAACAGCGCGATCAACAGGAAAACCGCGGCGATCACGCCCACAAAGAACGAAATCAGCTTGAAGTCCACCGCAAAAGAACGCGGCGGCGGCGGCCGGAGGAACGTCACCGCCTTATCCTCGGTATCAGAAGCGGTCACGGTCACCAGCGGCTCGCGGTGTTCTTTAATGAAATCCGCGGGGTTTACTCCCAGGAACTGGCAATACAACTTGATGAACCCCTTGACATATACCGGATTCAGGTTGATGAAATCGTCGTCTTCGATGGCGCGCAGAATGGACAGATGCACCCTGGTCCTTTTATGCACCTCTTCAAGACTGATGCCTTTCTCAAGACGGATATTCTTAAGCCTTTCCCCGGTCTTTTCCATAGTGTTACAATCCTTGCTAAAAAGGTTTATTCGTGGGTAGCCTGACTTACTTCGGGATTGGTCAATTTCGTCAACCAGGCCTGGCGGTCGACCAGGATCTTGCGGGGTTTGCTGCCTTCATAGGGTCCGACCAGTCCTTCCTCATGCATCATATCGATAAGCCGTCCGGCGCGGGTGTATCCCAGGCGCATCCTGCGCTGCAGGATGGAAACGGAAGCCTGATTGCTTTCCATGACGACCCGCACCGCCTCATCATACAACTCATCTTTCTCGCCCGATGCGGCGCCGGTCTTCTGCTGTTCCTTGACGATAGTCTCGTCATACACCGGCTCGGCCTGCACCTTGATGCTTGCCACCACCTTCTCGATCTCGTGGTCCCTGACCAGCGCACCCTGGGCCCGGACAAGTTTGGAATCCTCCGGACGGGAAAAAAGCATATCCCCTCTGCCCAGCAATTTGTCCGCGCCGTTGCCGTCCAGAACGGTGCGCGAATCGACCTTGGAAGCGACTTTGAAAGAAATACGGGCAGGCAGATTGGCTTTAATGACACCGGTAATAACGTCCACCGAAGGCCGCTGCGTGGCCAGAATGAGATGTATGCCGACGGCGCGCGATAATTGCGCCAGCCGGGTCACCGCGTTTTCCACCTGATCGCGCGCCACCACCATCAAATCGGCGAATTCGTCTATGACCACCACGATAAAGGGGAGCTTCTCCTGCTTCTCGTTATACGCCTGAATATTCCTGGTTCCGGCCTCGGCCAGCAAATGGTAGCGTCGCTCCATTTCAATAACCACCCAGTTCAAAGCGGTGGACGCCTTTTTCGATTCCGTAACTACCGGCGACAGCAGATGCGGCAACCCGTTAAAAGGCGCCAGCTCGACCATTTTAGGATCGATCATCAGCATCTTCAGCTCATTGGGCGTATAACGGAATAACAGAGACAGGATAATGGTATTGACGCACACCGTCTTTCCGGAACCGGTAGTCCCGGCGATAAGCAAATGCGGCATCTGGGCCAGATCGGCGATAACCGCCTGCCCGGAAATATCCTTGCCCAGCGCGAGGGCAAGTTTACCTTTGGTCTTCTGAAATTCGTCGGAAGAGAGCACTTCCTTTAAATATACCAGGCTGCTCTGCAGGTTCGGGACTTCCACTCCCACCCTGGCTTTTCCCGGGATCGGCGCGATGATCCTGACCGACTGCGCCTTCATCGATAAGGCAATATCATCCTCCAGCGCTTCGATGCGGTTGACCTTCACTCCCGGCGCAGGCTCGAGTTCATACCGGGTGATGATCGGCCCGCGTTCGATATCGGTAACCTTGACCGCGATCCCGAAATCCGCGAGCGTGTCTTCGAGAATGCGGGCGTTGTTGGTGAGGTCTTCCTTGATCTGACGTGCCTCGATGGGTGGCGGATTATCCAGAAGGTCGAGCGCAGGCAACTGGTACTCGCCGGATTTGATGGTGACGGCCTTGGGACCGGGCGCTTTCTCTTCTTTCTGCGCTTCTTCCTTGATCTTTATCTTGGGTTTGATCGGTACGGGTAACGGCTGCTCCGGTGATTGCAATTGTTCCTTCGCCAGCGGCTGCTGCAGATTGACTTTGGGCTGTCCGTTCTTTGTCGGCGCGGGTTTAGGCAGATTGAAAGGCAGCTTCAACGCAAAAGGTTTTTTTGCGGCAGGAGCGCGTTTCTCGGTCTTATGACCCGGCATCAACGTGTCGATAAGCAGCTGCGACTTATCCACGGTGTGCATCAGGATGGTGGAAATGAGGATCTCCGTAACCAGTGCCAGAGAAAGCACGATCAGGGTACTGAACAGAATGTATCCGCCCAGCTCGCCGAAATAAGCAGCGATGGATTTAGCGATGATGAATCCCAGAAAACCCGCCCGGAAAGCGCTGACCACTTCCGCCCGCATGGTCATCAGACCGATCAGCGCACAGCTGGAAAGCACCAGCAGGATCAGACCGATAATGCGCCCTGCTCTGACCAGGGGCGGCTGATTCCGGAAAAACTGTGTGCCTAACCAGAGGAAAAAAGCCGGTAAACAATAGCTCGCCCAGCCGAAAAGGAACATCAGAATGCCCGCCAGATAGGCTCCAAAGGTACTGATCAGATTCTTGGGGGGGATATGGGGATGCGAAGTGTAAAACGGGAGGTCATTGGAATCAAACGATAGCAGACTGGCAAGGATGACCAGGCCAGCTGCGAGTAGAATGACGCCTTTGAATTCATTTATGCGCTTCTCATTCACCGTGTTATTGTTCAGCGCGTTTTTTGCTTAAATTGATTCTGCCCAGTTCGTCAACCCCGACAACTTTGACCTTGAACTCATCTCCTACTTTTACCACAGAATTGACGTCCTTGACAAAAGTGTCGGAAAGTTCGGAAACATGCACCAGGCCTTCTTTTCCGGGAGCGATCTCGCAAAAAGCCCCGAAATTCGTGACCCGCTTGACCTTTCCGGGATACGTCCTGCCTACTTCCACTTCATCGGTGATCGCCCTGATCATGGCGATAGCCGCCTGGGATTTTGCGGAATCGTTGGAAGCGACCAGCACCGTACCGTCATCTTCGATGTCTATGGTCGCGCCGGTTGCCGCGATGATCTGTTTGATAGTCTTACCGCCGGGGCCGATCAGCGCGCCGATCTTCTCGGTATTGATCTTTATCTTATCGATACGCGGAGCGTAGCTCGACAGCGTCGCGCGAGGTTGATTGATCACCGCGACCATCTTGTTCAGGATGAACATGCGGGCTTCAAGGGCCTGGGCCAGACACTTCTTCAACAGTTCCAGGTCGATACCCTTGATCTTCAAGTCCAGCTGCACCGCGGTAACGCCTTTGGCGGTACCCGCGACTTTGAAATCCATGTCGCCGAAATGATCCTCGACTCCGGCGATATCGGTGAGGATTTCGGCCTTGCCGTTACCGGTAAACAACCCCATGGCAATGCCGCTGACCGGGGCCTTGATCGGCACACCGGCGTCCATCAAAGACAACGTGGCCGCGCATACCGTGGCCATGGACGAAGAACCGTTGGATTCCAGGATCTCGGAAACCACCCGTACGGTATAGGGAAACTCTTCCTTGGTCGGCATCACGGCTAAAAGCGCGCGTTCTGCCAGAGCGCCGTGTCCGATCTCCCTGCGACCGGGACCGCGCATGGGGCCGGTTTCGCCTACGCTGAACGGCGGAAAACTGTAATGCAGCATAAAAGTCTTGTACCGTTCGCCTTCCAGCGCTTCGATCATCTGTTCGTCTTCGCCCGTGCCCAGCGTGGTCACCGCTAAACTCTGGGTCTGGCCCCGGGTAAACAGGCTGGAGCCGTGCGTACGCGGCAGAATTGCGACTTCGCAACTGATCTGACGGATATCCTTGAAACCGCGGCCATCCACGCGCACATGCTCTTCGAGCACTTTACGCCGGACTTCAACCTCTTCAGCCTCAACCAGGGCGGCTTTGATGCTCTCCGGAGGACATTCCTCGGATACCAGAGAGGTCTCGATCTCCTTGAATAATTTGTTCACCCCTTCTTCCCGGTCTTCTTTTTTGCTTAAGGAATATATCTCGCGCAACCGGGACAATCCCATTTCCCGCACCTTCTTCAGCAGCGCGGGATCGATCTCGCTCAAGGTCACTTCCGCCTTGGGCTTGCCGAACGTCTTGGCGAACCCTTCCTGGAAAGCGATCAGCTGTTTAACCTGCTCATAACCGAATTGTACCGCTTCCCAGAACACCTCTTCGGAAACTTCTCTGGACTTGGCTTCAAGCATATCTACGCCGTGCTTGTTGCCGGCGACTACCACATCGAGCTCGGATTTCTCCAGCTCGGCATAGGTGGGATTGACGATAAACTGCCCGTCGACCCTGCCCACGCGGCAACAGGCCAGCGGACCGCTGAAAGGAATATCGGAAATGGTCAGTGCCGCGGAAGCGCCGTTAACGGCCAGCACATCCGGATCGTTCTCTCCGTCGCTTGAGAGGACCACGGCGACGATCTGCACATCATTAAGAAAGCCTTTGGGGAAAAGTGGACGAATCGGACGATCAATGAGACGCGCGGTCAGGATCTCGCTCTCCGAAGGTTTGCCTTCGCGTTTGAAAAATCCTCCGGGAATCCGGCCGGCCGCATAGGTCTTCTCCTGGTATTCCACTGTCAGCGGAAACCAGCCCTGTCCCGGTCTGATCTGTTCGGACATACAGGCGGTTACCAGCACCACCGTCCCGCCATACTGAACGGTTACCGCGCCATTAGCCTGTTTGGCGATCTTTCCGGTGCCGAAAATAATATCTTCTTTGCCGATTCGAATTTTCTGCTCGTTATCCTGCATAAGGACACTGACTCCTTTTTATATGGATGGGGTTTTCCTGAAAGGGAACATCAAGCCGGCTTATTTGCGCAGCTTCAGCTTATCTAAAAGCCCCTGATACGTGCCAATATCTTTTTTCTTAAGATAGTTGAGAAGTCTCCGGCGCTTTCCAACAAGCATCAGGAGTCCCCGGCGAGAATGAAAATCCTTTTTGTGGTTTTTGAAATGGTCGGTTAAAAGGTTGATCCTCTCGGTCAAAAGAGCTATCTGCACCTGGGCAGAACCGGTATCCTGATTATGAGTCTTGAACGACTCAATGATTTCCTTTTTTTGGGTAGTAACTAAAGCCAAGCTATTCACCTCCCTTTCTTCATCGTTATTTTTTTATTATAGTGTAATTTCGGTGTGAAGTCAACATTATGTTTTCTTCGAGGACCGTTACACGGGATAGGGAAAAGAGTATACCACATTATTACGAATTTGGCAAAATTATTTTCACGATAGTTATGCTGCATTTAATGCTGGGGTCCTGTTTACTCTTCAAAGACAGCTGGAACCTGTCGGTCTTAAGCATCTTTTTGGACGATTCAATGCCGTAAAGGAAATCCACCAGCTTGTTGAACGGCGCTTCGCAGTTCAAGCTGACCAGGTATTGCTTCGCCCCTTCCAGAACCCGGATATCGCCCGGTTTCATATCCAGAAGCGATACCCCGTTCTTATTCGCCAGGGTCTCCACCTCCTTCATTAAATCCGAGAATTCCTCTTCCTTGGTGCCTTCCGGCACCAGCATACCTTTATAGGCGGTCAACTGAAGGGCGATCCGGTCCTTCTGCGCCAGGATCCGCACATCCCGGTTGATTCCTTCGGTCGTGGCAGCAATCTGTTCATCCAGCGACTTCAATTTCCCGAAAACCGGTCCGACCACCAGCCGATCGAGCAGCATCAAAGAAACAACGGCAACCGCCGAGTAAAAAACGATCCGTTCCCGTTTGGAAAGCTTCTTGACGAATCCTATCAACGCGTTCAGCTTGATCATGGCTGCCCCTGCACCTTGGTATTCAACAGGCTGGTGATCTCGAAATCAACCACATCCTTGCCTTCTTCTTTACGTTTGGTGGTATACTTGGTTTTAACTTCCTTGAAATATTTCGACTTATTCAGATTATCCACAAAAGAAAAAACCGTGGACATCGAAGCGGCGGTGCCTTTAGTGGAGAATTTTCCCTGACTGTCATAGCGGATCTCGTTGATCTCCAGATCCATGGGAACCTGCTCCACCAGTTCCCCCAGGACATTCAAGGGATACCCCTGGCCGGACTGATAATTCTTGACCAGGCTGATCTTGTTGAAATCATTCTCCAGGACCTGCGCATCCTTATGCAGTGACTGGTATTTCTTATCGAGGGTCTCCAGATAGCTGCTCTTGAAATACCATTTAACCGTCAGGATAAACATCACCAGGACAAAAATGCTCATGCACAAAAATCCCATCGCGATCAGATCCCTGCCCCGCTGCTGAAGGATCTTCTTGAGTTTGATCTCCTCCGGGATCAAGTCCACCCGCGTCTCTTTCCTGGCCAACAGGCCGGCGACCGGGGCAAAAAAGGAGAACGTTGACTCTTGCGTCAGATACTCCGCCGCCTGCCGGCCCGCGGTGACGCCACGGGCATACTCCACCGGTTTTACCGGCAGATGCAAGGTGGAATTAAGCAGCAATTCCAGATACGTCAGCCCTGCGGACGCGCCCCCCACATAGAGCGCTGTCGGGGTCTTCTCGATATCCTCACCCTGGTACGCTTCCAGCGATTTTTTGATCTCCTCGGTGAATTTGGCTTGCGCTTTCTCCTTATCCGCGGTCAACTGCTGTTTACCGACCGGCACCGAACGCAGGAACAGGATTCTGCCCTTATGCATGACCATGAAATCGGTGCTATCGGAATCAATATGGATGAACCCGAACGGATCGACCGGATCCATACGCAGGGCGCGTACCGATACCCAGGCCATGGCTTCGGGTGCAAAAAACACCTTCTGAACCCGCAAACCGTTCTTCTCGATGATCTCCAGATGTTTCTTGACCTGCTTGGTGGTGACGATAACCATCAGGATCTTGGTATAATTCTTCTTATGCGTACCCAGATTGACGAAATCGACGATCACCTCTTCCCGGGAATACGGCGTATGCCTGCCGGCTTGCAGACTGATAATCTCCTTGATTTCCCGCGGATTGGTGGAAGGAACCTCGATATTCTTGGTGATGACCCCCGCCGAAGGAACGACCAGGAAGAGTTCGGGACTTTTGATCTTATAGGAAGCGATAAAGTCGAGGATGAATTTTCCCAGGTCCGCATCCGATAACCCCTGCACGGGACGGCTAAGCAGCCCGGCTAATTCCTTTTTCGAACCGGCGGCCTTCACATACGCCAGTTTGACGGCAGTCGTGCCGATTTCAATGGCCACGCTGTCGCGGGAAGCGGAACCGAACATCTGTTGAATCAGAGAATTCCACATAGTTTACAGTTCCTGATAAGACAGTATTTCGCCTTTAACGTTGATTATACAGGAAATCTCGCGGCTGCCCCGGCCTTTATGCAAACGGGCGACACTGTGAACGCGGAAATGCTTGGAAACAGCCACCAGGGATTGCGCGGCTACGTTATTGAGCAACGTAAGCTGCGCGGGAGACAAAGAAAATACCTGACTCATCTGACTGGACAGGTCCGCGGCATTCTCAAAAACAAAATCGTCTGCCGTGGCTTCAATACCGTCTTTACCCCCGCGTATCTGTTCAAGCTGATCCGTAAGCGTGGTATCCAGTCCCACTGCCAGTAACACCGGCCGGGAAGCGGTATTGAGATTCACCTTGCCGCTACCATAAATTGTAATATAATCTTTGAGTTTATCAAAGATGTTTTGTGAAAAACCCTTGACCAGAAGCAATTCTTCTACAATCTCGAACGGGGCATCTTTGGCTTCATACGAACTGGAACTGGTCCGGTAATACGGATCCTCCGCGCTGCCCAGGGGAACGGTCAGCTCGCTGTCGCTATCGCGCCAGTCGATGATCGCGGCTGCCAGGTTCTGCGCTTCCGTGTCGTCCGCGCCGAGTGCCGCCCGGAACAACCGCTCCAGCACTTCGCGTGAAGCTTTATTGATATTGATCTTGCGTTCTTCATCGATCAACCCGTACCGTTCGACCCGCTGCGCCTGCTCATCGACGGTCTCGTAAACAATGCTGACAATACCCTCACCCACCGCACGGTTCTTGAAGAGCATATCATTCACGCTCCACTCGTCTTTCAGCGCAAGCGCCGGCTTGTCTTTGAGCTTGACGATCTCCGCCTTGGCCTGCAGAACGCCGGCTTCCGCGATATAGTGAAGTTTATTGCGCGCCTCCAGGCTGCGGACCAGTTCCAGCTTCTGCCTGACCTGGTTGCTCAAAATCACCGCGAACGCCGATAATGTCGCCAGCGTCCACAACGCGATCAAAAGGATACTTGCTTTTTTAGTCATCAGTCTGACTCACCGGTATGGAAACGGTCCTGACGAACCGCTGGACCGACTCCCCGTGATGCACTTCCAGCTCTATGCGTATTGCCAGGGGCAGGGACATCCCTTTCTCTGCGGAAAAATCATCCGCCCAGTAGGTTTCTTTGGTCTGGGGATCGATCATATAAAAGGAAAAAACGCACTGGATCACCCGCGGCAGGGCGCGGGCGAACACCGGCTCCTCCGTCCGGAAGAGCGCGGAATAATCGAGTTGCGCCCGGCCGACCGTCATCGCCTCGGGATTGAACACATAGACGACTTTGCCTACGGTCCGTTTCTGCAGATCGCGGCTCTGCAGCAGGATGGGAAACTCCAGACGGTCCTTTTTGCCGATAAAATCGATACCGGTGAATAAAAAGGTGGTGCTCACATCCTGGGCAAAATGCTCGAGGAAGAGATTGACATCTTCTTCGATGACCAGAGCCTGCGTGCGTTTCCAGATCGTGGCGCCCGCGGAAAACGTGGAATACAGAGCCAGGGAGATGATCCCCAGCATCACCGTCACCACCAGCAGCTCAATGAGGGTAAAACCGGCCCGGGATCTACTCATCGGTCCCTTCCGATCCTTCGGATTCTTCATTCTTGGATAATGCGTAGGCGGTGCGGGTAATCTGCGCGATCCTCCGTCCCGATTTCCAGCTGGTGGTCAGGTCGATCTTATACAGGTCGCTGGCAATGTCCACGATCACATAAGACAGCTCCCAGTCCAGCCGTTTCGCTTCCAGCGGAAACGTCCCGGCGGTGGTTATTTTCGCCTCGGGGCCGAACCGCCGCAATTCTTCCTGCGTTTGCCAGATCCGCTCGTTGACTTGAGAAACCACTTCGAGATAATTCGCGCAATAATTAAACGCGTCCAGGGTAATGAACAACGCCTGATAGATGGCGACTATCCCCAGAGACAGAACCGCCGTGGCGACCATGATCTCGACGAGGGTAAAACCTTTCTTATTCCCAGTTCTTGATATCATCCGCGCTTTCCACTCCGTCTTTGCCCAGGGAATACAGATCGTAATCCTGCGTGCGATGATCGCCGGGAGATTTGTATTTGTATTCCCTGCCCCAGGGATCAAGGGGGACTTTGCCCTTTTCCAGATACGGCCCCTTCCAGTTATTGGCGCTGGAAGATTTCGTCACCAGAGCGCTCAACCCTTCGCTGGTCGAAGGAAATTCCCCGTTATCGAGCTCATAGAGTTTCAGCGCTGTGGCGATATTCGCGTCGATATCGGCCTTAGCCGCAGTGCCGCGGGCCTGCTCTCCCCTGCCGGTCAATCGCGGCATCACCATTGCCACCAGCGCGCCGATAATCACCACCACCAGCATCAATTCAATCAGAGTAAATGCTTTTCTCATCGTCCCCTCCGTCCACGGTTAACCTGCTTCAAGATAACGCTTCCATTCTTTTTCCACATCCGCCAGACTGCGCAGCCCGGAATACACCGCCTGCACCGCCTGTTCGAAACTATTGCCGTCGCGCAGCTGCCGGCAGAACTTGGCAAATTCGAGAGAACCGAAACGCTCGATAAAAAACCCCACCAGCGAAGACGCTTCAACGTAAAAATGGTTCACCAGCGCGTCACCGGACAGAACGATCACCGCTTTCTGCCCGCTGCGGGTCACCGTCGGCCGCTGATACACGCTGCCCGGATTGATCGTGCGCACATCCAGCGTCATCATATCGTCCAGCGTCAACAGGGAATCCTTCTCGAACATCAACTTGCTTACCCGTTTGATATCCGGCCGCAGCGACTCTTCCTCCCACTGCGCCACCCCCTCATCGAGCCAGAGCGGGATCTCGCCGGTAAACCCGACAAAATCGCGAAAAATCAAATGCGCGATCTCGTGAGGAAGGACATGTTCGCTAAAACGCGTGCTCCCCGAAAAACTGATAATCTGTTTTTTCTCGTAATCCGCCATACCCGCAGACCACTGCGGATGATTGCCGGATCTGACATAACTGGCCTGGTCGGGATACAGATAGATCTTCACCCGGTTATCCCAGGTCCAGAATTCGGAATAACGCGGATACCCCAGATCCTCGGCGATCCGCCGGTAATACGTCTCGGCTTTGCCGGCCACATCTTGAGCGAATCCTTCGGCGTTGGACGCGTCTGCTTTAAGATAGCGAACGATAAAATGCTCTCCCTTGATTTCCTGCCAGTCTTCGGCACGGCACAAAGAAACGCCTGCCGCCAGACATATCGTCAGCATCGCTATCCGATTCAAGATCCGCATCTACCGCACTCCCTCACTGAACCATCAGATTCATCTCGAAAATCGGCAGAAGCATCGCCATGACAATGAACCCGACGATCACACCCATACCGATAATCATTACCGGTTCAAGCAGGCTGTTAAGCATTTGCAGAGCTTCATCGGTGTCGCGTTCATAGGCATCGGCTACTTCCTTGAGCGAATCGTCGATCTTTCCGGATTCCTCACCCACGTTGATCAGATTGCTCATAAATGGCGGGATAACGCGGGAATTTTTCAAACTTGCGGAAAAAGACCCGCCCTGTTCCAGGGATTTATAACTGCTGGTCAATTGAGACTTGATGATCTCATTTTCCAGCACGGGGATGGTAATGGTGATTGCTTTGAGGATCGGCAGCCCGCTGTGCAGGAGCAATTCCAGGGTGCGCGAGAACCGCGCCAGTTCGGCCTTCTGGACCAGCGCGCCGAACACCGGAAGATGCAGAATGAACGCGCTCATCGCCGTCTTGCCGGGCTTGGTCTGGGACTGCTGTTTTGCCAGCGCGGCCCCGACTATCAGCACCCCGACGATCCATCCTCCCCACTGGCGTAAAAAAGCGCTTATGCCGATCAGGATCTGGGTAGGCAGGGGTAATTGCCGGCCCAGCGTGGTATACACGCCCATCAGCCGGGGCATGACATAGGTCAGCATGAAGACCACGGTACCGATACCGACCAGAACCATCAGGAGCGGATAGACCATCCCCATGCGGAAGCGCCTGATCGCCTCTTCCTGTTTAGTCCGGTATTCGGCGATCCGGAAAAGCACCTCCGGCAATGCGCCGCTGTCTTCCCCGGTGCGGATCATCGCGATGTACAACGAGGAAAATACTCCGGGATACCGGGCGAGCACCGAAGAAAAAGGAGCGCCTTCCTTGACCGCCCGATGCACGGTGTAGAGAATACTGCGCAACTGCAGGCTGCCGGTCTGCTCGGCGATAATGCTCAAAGCCCGCAGGATAGGCACCCCGGATTTCAAAAGACTGGCGAGCTGACGGGTGAATAACGTCAGATCGCGCGAACCGACGCGCACCAAGGTAGTCTTGGCCGCCTGCACCGAACCCGATGCCGCCTGGCCGGGCTGCTCGGCAAGTTCTATATGGATGGGCACATACCCCATCGCGCTGATACGATCGATCGCTTCGCGCTCGGACAAAGCCTCCAGCTCGGATTCGACGATACTGCCCGGCCCCTTCTTGGCTTTAAATCGGTATAGCATACGGGTTATCCTTGCTCGCTGCGCGCTTCCACGTAATGTTCAAGCCGGTTGCGCTGACCTCCGGTCAGATCCAGGAAACAGACGGCGATGTCGTACACATCCTGCCCCTCCATCTCCTCTACCCGGACGACCCGCGAAAGACAATCCACCGGCCCCTGCCCGTTAGGCAGTTCGATCTTCATCTCCAGGATGTCGCCTACAGTCAACCGTTCTTTGGCCATGAACAGAAGCCCGCCGGCGCCGATATTCTTGGTTGCGCTCAATGTCTCGGCGTTCAAACCGCGCCGGGTAAAATCATCCGGCGTCTTGAAAATGACATAACGCACATTGACCCGGCTCTGCAGACGCTTGTAAATCCGCTTGTTCGCCTCCCCCTCTGCCGCCGGAGTGCCGGCAGCGACCATCTGCGGGACGTACATCTGATCGGATGCTGCCGGATTGACCTGTTCTTCAAGCGGGCTGACCTTCATTACTTCTTCAGGCGTAGTCAATCCCGCCAGAACCTTCTGCCAGCCGTCCTGGCGCAGCGTACGCATGCCGCTCGAAACCGCGGAATTCTTTATCACGTTGGAAGGACACTTTTTCACGATCATATCTTTGATCGTCTGATTAACCATCAGGATCTCGTAAATCGCGGTTCTCCCCAGGAATCCGGTCCCGTTGCAGTTGGGACATCCGGTGCCGCGGAATGTCCGCACCCCCGCGGAAGAACTCAATCCCGATTCGCGGGCGATCAATTCTTTCAATTCCCTGGGACACTCCTTGTCTTCCTGCTTGCAGGCCGGACAGATCAAACGGATCAACCGCTGCGCGATGAACGATTCCACGCTCGAAGATACCAGATAGGGTTCCAGACCGATATCCACCAGCCTGGTAATGCCGCTGGCGGCATCGTTGGTATGCAGCGTGGAAAAAACCAGATGCCCGGTCAATGCCACGCGAATAGCGATTTCCGCGGTCTCCAGGTCGCGCACCTCGCCGACCATGATCACGTCCGGGTCATGGCGCAGGATACTGCGCAAACCGCGGGAAAAATCAAGGCCGATCTCCGGCATCACCTGTATCTGGGTAATCCCGGACATCTCGTATTCAATGGGATCTTCGATGGTGATGATCTTGCGGTCCTTGGTATTGAGCTTGCTTAAACAGGCATACAATGTCGTGGTCTTGCCGCTGCCCGTCGGGCCGGTAACGAAAATGATCCCGTGCGGTTTGGAAAGCATCTCTTCGAAAAGCAACAGATCGCGCTGGCTCAATCCCAGTTTCTCCAGATTGAAAAGCATCTTTGTCGGCAGGATACGGATAACCACGCTCTCGCCGAACGGAGTGGGAATGGTCGAAATGCGCAGATCCAGCACCTGCTCTCCCACCTTGACCACCGCGCGTCCGTCCTGGGGTAGACGCCGCTCGACGATGTTGAGATTCGACATGATCTTGATGCGGGAGATGATCGCAGAAATGTAGTTCCTGATATCCACGGGGACATTGGCGTCATAGAGGATACCGTCGATGCGATAGCGCATGCTCACGGCATCGCGATACGGCTCGATGTGGATATCGGTAGCCCTCTTGCGGAACGCCTCCAGAATGAGCTGGTTGACCAGTTGGATGACCGAAGCATCCTCCGCCAGCTTCTCGATATCTTCCACTTTCTCCGGGCCGGCGGCGTCCTGGTCGGACGACTGCTGTTCCTGCCCGGTGGCAGAATTCATCTTGCCCAGGGTATCGGCGGCAAAACCGTAATGTTTACGCTGCTGTTCGGAAATATCCGCGCTGGCGGAAAGCACCATTTCCACGTCGAATCCCAGCTGGGTGCGGATTTCATCCTGCGTTTTGATATCCAGCGGCTGGGAGACCGCGAGAGTCAGCGTCCGGTCGATAACCTTGACCGGGAAGAATTTGTAATAATGCGCGATCTTGGAGGGGATTTTATCGATAAGGCTCTTATCGATCGGTATATGTTTCAGATCCAGGCGGGGAATCTTGAGTTTTTCGGAAAGGATATCCAGGAATTCGTGTTCGGTCAGCAACGCATGCTGCAGCAGCAGCGACACCAGGGTCTGTCCGGTCTGCTCGGATTCTTTGACATAGCGATCGAGAGAATCGCGCGGGACAAGATTCGAACCCGCCAGACTCTGGAAAATAACCGAGTCGATTTTGTTCATGCAGTCGGGCCCCCCTCTGCAGGCTTGTTGCGTTTTAAGAGCCGCTGGATACGCTGGCCGCTGTACTGCTTATACTGCTGCAGGATTTCCTGCAGATCCGATTCCAGGACCAGGACCAGCTCCACCTGGCGCGGGCTGGCTTCCTCTTCGATCTTGGCGATGGCCACCGCGTTCAGGGGATTAACGATAGCCATGGTCAGGGTATACTCGTCCTCTTTGAGCGGAAAGCATTTATGATCCATGATCAACGAAGTGGTGAACTTGCTGGCCAGTTCCATATCGATATAATACGTCTTGATATCGACCAGCTGGATGCCGAACTGTTCGGCCAGCGCCTGCATAAGCTCTTTGTCGGTGATCACTCCCTTTTCTTTGAGTATCATCCCCAGGAATTTATCGGTGACTTTCTGGTCCAGGAGCGCGTCATTAAGCTGGGCTTCGGTAATAAACCCTTTCTCGATGAGGATTTCTCCTATGCGTTTCGAGCCTTTTTCCATTGAGCCCTCCGGATTATCGGCCATGCTCCTCTTCCTCCCGTTGTATGCGTCTGCGGCCGCAGTAATAGGTGCTTCCACTACTATGGCGCAACACCGATCATGTAGAAATCCTGCTCCGGCCGGCGGTCATAATGACCGGAGATGATTTTTTCGCAGCCTTCCACGGTCTGCGGGATGCTGACGTATTCGCCGTGCTTGTTGGTATACGCTTCGGCGACAAAAAACGGCTGGGTCAGGTAATTCTGCAGCTTGCGCGCGCGCTCGTAAATGATGCGATCGGAAGCGGACAGTTCGTCGATACCGATGACCATGACGATGCGCCGCAACTCTTCGTACCGCTGCAGGGTGCGGATGACATCCTGCGAGATCGCGTAGTGATGGGTCCCCACGATATCCACGTCGAGGTTGGCGCTGGATGACAGCAAAGGATCGATCGCCGGATACAGACCCAGCTGGATGCGCTGGCGCGAAAGGACCATCAGCGAATCGAGAAAAGCGAAAATGGCCACGACCGCCGGATCGGTCAGATCGTCGGCGGGAATGTAGACCGCCTCCACCGACGTTATCGAACTGCCGGTCTCCTTGGTAGAACGTATCCGCTCATGGAACTCGCTGGCCTCGGAGAGCAGCGTCGGCTGGTACCCGGTTTCCGACGGAAGACGCCCCAGCAAACTGGAGATCTCCGAACCCGCCTGCAGAAAACGGAAAATGTTGTCCACGAACAAAAGCACATCCTGTTTCTTGCGCTGGATGGACTCGGCCAGCGTTGCGCCGCTGAAAGCCACCCCGAAACGCGCCCCGGGCGGTTCGTTCATCTGCCCGAATATCAGTACCGTTTTATCCAGGATCTTTCTGCGCTCAAGCTCGTAATACAGCTCATTGCCCTCGCGCATGCGCTCTCCCGCCCCGACGAAGACGCAGGAACCGCTGTGCTTCTTGACGATATTATGGATGATCTCAAGGGTAAGAATACTTTTCCCCAGGGCCGCGCCGCCGAGGATCCCGCTCTTGGAACCTTTCACCAGCGGGAACAGCAGATCGATGATCTTGATCCCGGTCTCCAGCACCTCGAACTTCTCCGCCTTTTCCTTATTGGACAACCGCTGGGCCACGCGCGGCGGCCGTATGGGCAGACGTTCTCCGGGGGCGATCTCTCCCTTCTGGTCGATCGGGTCTCCCCAGATATTGATGATCCGGCCGTAAATGCTGTCTCCCGCGGGAATCTCGATCGGCTGGCCCGTCGGGACGGCGGTAGCGCTACGCTGCAGGTTGAACGTGGAATTGATGGCGATGCAGCGGGCCAGATTCCCGGGCAGATGTTCCGCCACTTCCAGAACGACTTTCCGTCCGTCCATCGCCTGGGTATTGATGTTGTCCAGAATAGCCGGGATATCCTCCTGCTTGTCGAATTTTACGTCGACGACCGGGCCCTGCACCGAAACGACGGTACCGTTCTTTCTGGGAATGCGCTGGTCCATTATGCATCCTTTCACCTTGCGCTAACAAGGTATTGCGCAAGTGCGCCCTTGTGGGCGCTATTTAAACGCCAGCCGCGCGCAGAAAAGCTCGCGGATATTCTTATCGATCATTTCATGGCGCTGCCGGAAATACTGCAGCTTCAACTCTTTGTTCAGGTTATCGATCTTGCCCTTGCTGGTCTCCAGGTGATTGTACCGGGCCGATAACTCCGCCAGCCGGGAAAGCCCGAAGATCTGATAGAATTTCTGCGCCAGGAACAGATGTATCCAGTATTCCAGGATATCGCCGACCGCCGATTCCAGGATCACGCCGTTGGCGGCGATCGCGGGCGCCGGCCTGCGCTGCAAATGTTCCGCGGTGGAAAAAGGGAACAACTGCAGCGTCTTGACCTGCTGCGAAACGATAGACAGCGCCACCGGATAGACGATCTTGAGCTGGCCTAATTTACCGCTTAATTCCTCGGCCAGCACGTAATCGCGCAACTGCTGCGCCTGCTCGAACCGCGTCTCGTCTTTGACGCCTTTAAAAACGATGAACGGCAGATCCGTTTCTTGAGCGTACATCTGCCCTTTCTCGCCGACAATGATCAAGCGGCCCTTGACCTTGTCCGCTTCCTTGATCGCCTGGCTCATCACGCTCATGTTCAAACCACCCAGAAGCCCGGCGTCGGAAGTAAGCGCGATAACGCCCGCCTGGCGGCCGGCGGGATTCAGCAACGGATGCCCGGTATTTCCCACCTGCAACAGGTCGAAAATGGTCCCCAGATGGTTGAACACTTCGTCAAAAGTCTTGAGCTTCTTTTCCAGGATCTTATACTGGGCAATGGCGATCTCTTTGAGCACCTCGATGAGATTATAGAGGTTGAGATTGAAATCCATATCCTTTTTGATCGCCGAAAGCAGTCTCATTTATCCCTGGGCAAAATAGTGGTTCAACGCCTCATAGAGCATTTCGATGCTGGTATCGTTAAGGATCATGCTGGTGCGGATCTCCGTAAACAGGTCGGGGAATTCGCGCGACACCAGCCCGACGAAATTGTCTTTGAATTTCTTGATATCAGCCGGCGCCAGGGTATCCAGAACGCCCATGCTCAACGCGAACAGGTACATGACTTCGGCTTCCATGGATAAGGGTTTGTTCTTATCCTGGACGAGCAGCTGGGTGATCGCCTGGCCGCGCTTCATCCGGTCTTCCGCTTCCCGGGAAAGGCCGGTAGTGCGCAACTGGGTCATCTGCAGCAATTCCTGGTACTGGATGTATTCCAGACGCATCTGCCCGGAAAGCGCCTTCATCGCCGGCCACTGCGCTTTGTTCCCGATACGCGACACGGACAAACCGAAATCGATAGCCGGGCGCACGCCTTTGTTGAACAACGCGGTGGAGAAATATATCTGGCCGTCGGTCATGGAGATGAGATTGGAAGAAACATACCCGGTAACGTCGCCCTGCAGGATCTCCACGATAGGCAGGAAGGTCATGGATCCGCCGCCGAGTTCGGGTTTGAAGTAGCCCGCGCGTTCCATCAACTGGGAATGGGTATAGAAAATGTCTCCGGGATAGGCTTCGCGGCCCGGGGCGCGTTCCATCAAAAGCGATATCTGGCGGTACACCCAGGCGTGCTTGGTCAGATCGTCGTGTATCAAAAGAACGTCCTTGCCGTTTTTCATGAAATATTCGCCCAGCGTGCAGGCGGTGTAGGGCGCGATATACTGTTCGCCCATGGAACAGGAAGCCACCGCGCTGACCACGATGGTATAGGGCATGACGTTTTTTTCATTAAAGAGATTCAGGACTTTCAGCAGGCTGGAATTGGGTTTGCCGATACAGCAGTAAATGCAGATGACGTCGTGGCCCTTCTGGTTGATGATCGCGTCCAGAGCCACGGTGGATTTGCCGGTAAGGCGATCTCCGATCAACAGCTGCCTCTGGCCTTTGGCGATAGGGATGACCGCATCGAGCACCAGCGTGCCGGTCTCAAGCGTTTCGCGTACGGGCGCGCGGTCCATAACCCCGGGCGCCTCGGCGAAGACCGGGTACATATCGCTCGACTGGATCGGCCCGTCCTGATCCACCGGCTCGCACAGGGCATTGACGATACGCCCCAGAAAACCGTCGCCCACCGGCAGGCGCAGGAATTCGCCGGTGCTCAATACCCGTTCACCGACATGCAGCGGTCCTTTCGAACTGATCACCAGGACCTGCACGTCCTTTTCATTGAATCCCATCACGATACCGCGGCCGCCCTGTTCGAATTCCACGATCTGACCGTTGATAACCGACGGCAAACCTTCTACCCTGGCAATACACTCGCGGACCGTTACAATCACGCCGGCTTCATGGATCTGGAAAGCCGCCTGGCCGGTTTCAGGGACGGTCTGGTTATTCGGCACGCGCTACCTCCTGGATCTTGAACCGCACGCTTCCGTCGAAAAAGAGACTGCCGATAGTCACGATCAATCCGGCGATGATCGCAGGATCGACTTTTTCCTGCACTTCCATCTGTCTGCCGATCTTCTCGGAAAGTTTGGCAGCAAGCATTTCCCGCTGCTCGGGGCTTAAAGCGAAAGCGCTGACCACTTCCGCGATATGCACATCCCCGGGGATCTTCAGACGGTCGAGTTGTTCGAAACTGGTGCCGATCAGATCCGCGACCCAGCGCTCATGCATGTGGCTGCGCACCGATTCCGGCAAGGATTGGGAAAGCAATTCTACCGCCTTAACCACGGCGCGTTCATCGACTTTCTTGTCCATGTCCGCCAGAAGCGCCAGCCGGGCGGCGTCCGCCTGCTTGATCACTTCATCCGCCTGAAGGTGGGCGGCGGCAATGACCTTTTCCTTCTCCTGCGCCGCTTCCTTTAAAAGCTCTTCGCTCTTCTGCTGCGCTTCCTTCTGGGCATTGGCGACGATCTCCTGGCCCTGACGCTTGAGCTCTTCGAATTTTTTGGCAAGATCAGCGTCTTTCTTGGCATATTCCTGGGCCTGCTGGTCAAGATGCGCGGTCGCAGAAACCACATCGCCTTTGATCATTTTCGACATAAAATGCATCATAATGAAGAACAGCACCACCAGCACCACCAGCATCGGGATCAGAATATTCATCTTAGAACTCCTTGAGTCCCGCGGCAGCCGCGGGACGAAACACTTGCGCAATTTGACCACAGGGCACACTAACGCAATTCCTTATTAGCGTTAGGTGCAATTTGCGCAAGGTGTATAGTTTCACGTTGTTATTGCCCTGAAAACAGCTGAAACACCACCAGCATGGAAATGATCGCCGCGGCTTCGGCGAAAACCATCACAAAGATCATCGCGGTAAAGACCTTCGGCGCCGCCGAAGGATTTCTTCCCAGGGCCGCGATACTCGACTTACCGCACTGCGCGAAAACCCAGGAAGGCACCGCGATACACGCCAGAAAGATCAGGAGCAATGCCAGGTTTTTATCCATTATGCGTTTCTCTCCACGATGACGGTGGCTTTATTATTACTGAAACCCATTAATCCCCGCCGGATGGGATATTCCCGGTTATCGATGAACACGCTCCCCCCCACCAGACGGCTGACCACCGGACGATGATAGGAAAGCGTCTCAAAAACTCCCGACTCTCCGGGAAAGATCGCGCTCTCGGCTTTACCCTGGTAGAGGATTTCTTCCGGGCTGATCATGACTATTTCGAACATCGTCGAGATATCCTCGGGTTTATTTGCTAACTCTATAACAAACAATAAGTTGGAGTTATTATATCACGTTTTTTTGCCGCTACGCAAGCAAAAAGAAAAAGAAAATTACGACGGCAGGAGAACTGCAGATATTCGCTGCGGAATAACGACGTTACGCGGTCATATCCAGGGTCCGGAACGCTTACTACGGAACCGTGTTACACCTGCGCGGTGCAACACGGTTCCGCAGCGGAAGTTTATTTCTTTTCCGGAGGCTTCTGCCCGGGGAACGCGTCTTTGGCCGCAGCCTTGATCGCGTCCTGGCCGGATTTCATCTGCGCCTGCCAGACGAAGAAAAACACGCCGGCGAGCAATCCCAGAAAAACGATGATCACCAGAATGATCAACCAGGTGGTGCTCTTGCCGGGGAGATTAATCTTGAACTTGCTCTTCTCCAGCACTTCCGGCGTAGCAGTGCCTTTCATCGGATTGATCATCGCATCCAGACGCGCCAGTTCCTCCGTTACCCGCTTGATCGTCTGCAGGTTCTGGCGATAGATGCCGATATGCTGCTCGCGGCTGACCGTCTCGTCCAGCTGGGTCTTGAGCATCTCTTCGAGCACCGCGGGAACGGTCCTGGCCATCTCTTCCACGCGCGCGGCGAATTCGGTATTCTTGAACCGCGGCAGGGCGTTCTCCACCTGCTTCTTCAGGTCGGTGATCTTGGTTTCGGGAATGATCCAGACGTCTTCCACTTCCACCTCGAACACCCTGGATTCGCCGGGTTGCAGCGCAACATCGTTCTTATAGGCGTAATAGATGCCTTTCTCGGAATCGTACTCCAGGTCCAATCCGCCGGCATCCATGATATCCTTGAGCTGCACTTCTTCAGGCAGATACTTCTTGATCTTCACCGTCTGCACCTTGATCTTCGACGGGTTGACCACGACGATGCGGAACTTCACCGACCCCGCCTGCAGGGATTCCGAGATGATCGGCTCATCCACGCCGCCGAGCTTGGATTCCATGATCTGCAGCAGCAGGTCTACCACTGCCTGGATGGTATCGGTCTTATTGCGCATTTCTTTGAGCGTCGACTCACCGCCCAGTTTCTCCTCCAGCATCGTGCCCAGATCAACGCCTTCGTCTCCGAGCAACTTGTTCAACTTGTCGGAGATATCGTTGACCGCGCCGGTAAGCTGGGTATTCGGCCCTTCCTTGGCTATCTGCGCCGGCAATTCATCCACCGACGACTTCAGGCTCTGCAGTGTCGAGGCAATATTGATGTTGTCCTTGGACACCAGCACCGCTTCTACAGCCTGGATAGCGTCCAGCGCCTTCTTGGCTGCGCGTTCCGCTTCCGGAGCGGCCGCGGCAAGGCCGGCGACCGTGGAGATACCCATGGACTCGACCATGGCCGAACCGGATACCAGACCGCCGGTCGACTGTTCGCTGACGATATAGGTATAGGCCTTACCTACGTCGAACCGCGAATCGGCGTTGAATTCATAGGTGTAGAAACCCGGACGCGACTCGGTCAGGATCACATCGGTCATGACCGGCTTGTTGTTCCAGGTATATACGCTCAACATCGGCAGACAGCCCGGCTGGCCCTGCACGGAAAGCGTAACGCGGTCTCCGGCAAGCGCCGGGTTGGGAGCCGCAGAGGCATCCCAGGAATACTTCTTGGCCGTAGCTTCGAGTTCCTGGCCTGCTTCGACCGCCGTATCGGCTCCGGACTGCAGCCGCTGTATGGCTTCATTGGATGAGCTTTCGAAACTGGTCAGCGACTGCTGCACCATACCTACCATGCCGCCGGCCGCCAGGATCTCCGCTTTGGTCTTGTCACCGACGAGCAAACCGGTCTGCTCGGTCATCTTTTCCTCGATCAGATCCTTCTGCTCGGCCAGACCCGTATTCAAGGTGCCCTGTACCGTGGCCTGGAACGAAGGCAAAGTGACATTGACCATGTTGTTCACCGCTTCTTCGGTATTCTTCAAACGCTCCGTCTCGGTGATCGAGAAGGACGTCGGCGTCTTGAAATGCGCGTCGCTCAAGTTCATCAGATCGACCAGCGCCGCGTAAACCACGCCGGCTTGCAGCTTGTTGGTGGTATCCTTCCAGACCATGGTGAAGTAACCTTCGGCGGAAGTGGTCGGAGCGTTCATCGTGGTGATGACCGTGCCGTCTTCATCGTAGATGGTGATAAGCACGCTCTTGACGCCGGTAACGATGGAACCGTCTCTTTCCAGCCAGGAAGTAGCGTTGAGTTCCCGGGTATCCGCGTTCCAGCTGAAACGGGCTTCCGCGCGCCAGATATGCACTGCGGTCGTTTCCATGTAGAGCTCGAAGCTCTGATCGCTGTCCGCAGTATAATTCTGGCCCTTGTCGCCGTAACCGGTAGCGCTCCAGGTAGTGGTCCAGAACCCGTACGGGGCCTGGGTCACGATCGGAGAAGTCAATCCGGTCTGCGACCAGCGCACGTTCTCGGTGCCGGTGGCTTTTTCGGTAACGCCCAGGTTGGTCAGGCCGACGTTGGTCAACAGATCCTTGAGCACCCAGGTGATGGTGTAGTAGTCGATATGCACGTTGCCGGCGGAAGTGCCGGAGATAGTATCGTCGCGGGTATCCGTGACGCGCACCTTGACCGTGGTGGAACGGTCATCGGGAATGGTCCAGGCGTAGCTGTTGGTATTCTCCGCCGCAGCCGCTATGGTATGCACGTCGGCAACGAAGTTATCCTTGGAATACTGGATCTTGACCGTGGGGATCTCGCCGCGATCCGTCCAGGTGATGTTATGCACTTCATTGGTCACCCAGCGTTCCCCGCCTGCCGGCGACGTGATGCTGATGCCGCCGCGGATCTTGAAATCGGCCGCCGAAGCGCTGGCAACGGTCGAGTCGTCGGGATCCTCGATCTTCACTCTGCAGGTAGAGGCAACGGTATCCGGAACGGTCCAGGCGTAGGAATGCGCGCCTTCTCCGCCGGCGCCGTTAGCCGCCGCCGCGTTGATGGTGTAAGGATAGGTGACGCCGCTGTTGATGGAATAGGTCAGCTTCACCGTAGGCAGCGTGCCGCCCCAGTTCCAGGTGATATTGTGCACGTCGCCGGAAATCCACTCTTCTCCGCCGTTGGGCGCGGTCATGGTCAATGATCCCTGAATACGGAACGTGGCGTCGGATTCATCGAGCACCGTGGTATCCGCGGGATTGACCACCTGCACTTTGGCTGTAGGCGTCCTGGTGTCAGGTAAATGCCAGGTGTAGGAGTTGATGTTGGCGACCGAGTTGACGATGGTATTCGGATAGGTCGTCCCGCCGTCGGTGGAATAGAGAATGCGCACGTTAGCTATGGTGCCGATGGTATTCCACTGGATGGGATAATCCAGCGCGATCCGCCAGAGTTCCCCGCCGTTGGGAGCGGTGACCTGGAAAGCGCCGCGGATCTTGAAGTTGGCGTTGGAGACGTCATACGCGTCGACGTCCGTAGCGCTGCCGACCCTGACCCTGACCTGCGTCGAAATAGCGTCGGGAACGGTCCAGGCATAGGTGCCGGTGTTGGCAGTGGATGCCGCGATCACGCTGGGATAGGTCGTGCCGCCGTCAGTGGAATAATCCAGGCGCGCGTTGTTGACCGTACCGATATTGGTCCAGGTGATGTTATGCGCATCGCCGACCGTCCAGATCTCGCCGCCGTTAGGCGCGCTCAACGTGAACCCGGCTTTGATCTTGAAATTGGCGGTGGATACACCGTTGCCGTCGGGATAGGTCAGATCGGAAACGCGTATCCTGCAGGAAGCGCTGATCGTGTCCGGGATGGTCCACAAATACGAGTGGCTGTTCGGCACGCCTTCGATCAGATTGTAGGAAGCGCCGCCGGTAGTGGAATACTCGATCTTCACGTCGGTGATCGAGCCGGCGCTGGTCCAGGTGATCGTCTGCTGGGAATCGACGATCCACTGTTCCCCGCCCACGGGCGCGGTCACGGTAACGTCGCCGACAATAGCGAACACGGCATCCGAATCATCGCGGGCGCCGTAATCGGCAGCGTCGGAGATCCTCACTTTCACTCCGGGATGGATATAGTCTGGGATAGTCCAGGAATACGGGCTGACCGGGGAAGCCACAGCCGCGATGGTGTTGAAATCGGTGACGAAGTTATCGCGGGAGAATTCCAGCTTCACGTTCGCCGGGTTACCCACCTTGGTCCAGGCAATATTATACGCTCGTCCTACCCTCCACTTCTCGCCGCCGTTAGGCGCGGTCAGGGTGAAGGAACAACGCACGCGGAAATCGTTATTGGACATATCGAACGCTTCCACGTCTCCGGCGTCGGCCACGCGGATGCGGTTATTCACGGAAACCGCCTCCACCGGGATGAACCAGGTCTGCTCTCCGTCGTTAGCGGTGGACGCCACGATCTCGTTCCAGGTAACGCCGCTGTCCTTGGAGTAATCCACGCGCACGAAGTTAACCGAACCGTTGGAGGTCCAGGTGATCGTGTTCTCGGTAGCCGCCTGCCAGGCTTCGCCGCCGTTGGGAGAAGTCACGGTGAAAGAACCCTGGATCTTGAACGTCGCGTCCGAAACGTCGGTAACCGTCATGTCGCTGACATCATAGATCCTGACCAGAGCCTGAATGGTGATGGCGTCAGGCACGGTCCAGGAATAGTTGCTGCCGGTAGTGGAAGCCACGATCGGAGCATAGGTGGTTCCGCCGTTATCGGAATATTCCAGACGCATGTTGGAGATGGAGCCGGTCCTGGTCCAGGTGATGGTCTTGGTGGTGCCGACCGCCCATTTCTCTCCTCCGTTGGGAGCGGTAATGACCAGATCGCCGCGGATCTTGAAGTTGGCATTCGAAGTATCACTGGCGTCGGAATCGGTAAAATCCGATACCCTGACCCGGCACTGGCTGGAAATGGCGTCGGGAACGGTCCAGGCATAGCTGTTGATATTCGGCGCGGAAGCGGCAATGATGGTCCAGGAACTCCCCGCGTCGGTAGAATACTCGACCTTGACATTGGCGATGGTACCGCCGGTGTTCCAGGTAATACTGTGACTGGAACCGACGATCCAGGCTTCGCCGCCGTTGGGAGCGGTCACGGTCAAAGCGCCGCGCACCCGGAACGGGTTGTCGGACACATCGGTAACCGCCGTGTCCGTGGCGTCGCTGACCCTGATCTTCAAGTTAGTGCCGATGACATCCGGAACGGTCCAGGAATAGGAAACGCTGGCTCCGGGGATGCCGCCGTTGATCAGATGGGTCTGCGACTCATCGGCAAAAGCGTTGGTGGAATATTCCAGCTTGAAACTGGGAATAGTGCCGGTCTTGTTCCAGGTGATCGTCTGCGAAGACCCCACGCCCCAGGCCTCGCCTCCGTTGGGAGAGGTTATATTCACCTGACCGCGGATGATGAACGCCGCGTCGGAAGTATCCACCGCGTCCACGTCGATGACGTCGGCGATCTTGACCAGGCACTGGGTGGATATGGCGTCGGGAATGGTCCAGACATACGGACTGGAGTTAAGCGTGTTGCCGTTGACGATATCCCAGGTCGAACCGTTATCCTTGGAATACCAGATCTTGACGTTGGCGTAGGAACCGAATGTGGTCCAGGCAATACCATGGCTGGAATTGACCGTCCAGGCTTCCCCGCCGTTCGGCGCCAGGATCTGGAAACCGCCGCGGATGGTGAAATTCGCGTTGGAGGAATCGTAAACGGTGTTATCCCCTTCATCGGTGATCTTGACCCTTACCGCCGTACCGGGATTATCCGGAATAGACCAGTTATAGGTCTGCGGTCCGGCATCCTGCGAGGTGCAGATATTAAAGGAATAGTTCGATCCGCCGTCTTTGGAATAATCCAGTCTGACTTTGGAGATCGAGCCGTAGCGCACCCAGGTGATCGCCTGGCTGGAACTGATCAGCCACACTTCCGTTCCGTTGGGAGCGGTCAAAAGCAGGTTGCCTCTGATCTTGAAATCGGCGTTGGAAATATCGAAAACCGTGGAATCCGCCGCGTCGCTGACCCGGACCCTTACCGTGGTCTTGATGTTGTCCGGAATAGTCCAGGAGTATCCGCCGGCTGCCGCAGGCGTGGAAGCGACGATCGGATTGGGGAAGGAACCGCCGGAATCCACGGAGTAGTCGATCTTCACATTGGAGAACGAGCCGATGCGCGACCAGCCGACCGTTTCCGTGGAACCGACTCCCCAGACCTCTCCGCCGTTAGGAGCGGTCACGGTCAGGCGGCCTTTGATCTTGAAATCCGCGTCGGAGACGTCGTTGACCGTAGCGTCGGAAAGATTGGTGATCTTGACCCGAACATCAACGGAGATCGCGTCGGGCACGGTCCAGGCATAGGTGCCGGCTGCCGCAGGCGTGGATGCCACGATCACGCCCGGGAAAGTAGTCCCGCTGTCCGTGGAATAATCCAGGCGCACCGAGGTCACTGAACCGGTGGTCACCCAGGTAATATTGTTGCTCACCCCCACATCCCAGTCTTCGCCGCCGTTAGGCGCGGTAATGCGCAGCACGCCCTTGATCTTGAAATTGGCGTTGGAAGCGTCATACACCGAGGCGTCGGAAACATCGGAAATGCGCACGCGCAACTGCGTGGTGATCTCGTTGGGGATCAACCAGGGATAGCTCATCGCCGAAGCGTCGGTAGTGGCGACGATGGTGGTAACGTAGCTCGAGCCGCCGTCCGTGGAATATTCCAGTTTGGCGTTGACGATCGAGCCGACCATGGTCCAGGTAACGTTCTGGACCGTACCCACCTCCCAGATCTCCCCTCCGTTGGGAGCGGTAAGGGTAAAGGCGCCTCTGATCTTGAAGCTGGCATTCGAAGAATCGAATACCGCGGCGTCTCCGGTATCGGTGATCCTGACACGACAGTTGGTAGACAATGTATCCGGGACCGTCCAGCTGTACGTAAGCGCACTGGCGTTGGTGCTGGCGACGATCAGATTCGGATACGTGGTGCCGCCGTCGGTGGAGTACTCGATCTTGATGTTGGCGATGGAACCGGCTTTGGTCCAGGTGATGTTATAAGCCGTACCTACAGCCCAGGCTTCGCCGCCGTTAGGCGCGGTGACCACTAAGTCGCCGCGGATCTTGAAATTGGCGTCCGAAACGTCGAAAGCGTCTATATCGTTGTAGTCGCTGACCATGACCTTGCACTGCGCGGACACGGTATCCGGCACGGTCCAGGAGAACGACCCGGAGTTGGCGGTAGAAGTGGAAATATTCTTATCGTAACTCGAACCGCCGTCCGTAGAATAGTCGAGCCGCACGGTAGTAGCGGAACCCACCGGAGCCCAGGCGATATTGTGCGTACCGGCCACAGGCAGAACTTCTCCGCCGTTAGGGCTGGAAAGAGTGAAACCTGCAGAGATGACGAAATTGGCGTCCGAGGTATCCAATACCGTGGAATCCAGTACGTCGGATATCCTCACCCGGGCGGTCTTGGTGATATTGTCCGGCACGGGCCAGGTAAAGCTCAACGATCCGCCGGGTGTAGAAGCCACGATAGTGTTGGGATACGTGCCGCCGCCGTTGATGGAATACTCCAGCTTGACATTGGCGATGGTGCCGCTGCGGGTCCAGGTGATGTTATGGTTGGTAGCCACGATCCAGCGCTCCCCGCCTACAGGAGAGGTCAAGTTCAGGATCCCCACGATCTTGAAGTTGGTATCTGAAACATCGGCCACGGTGCTATCCAGGACATTGCTTACCCGGACCTTGCAACCGGAAGAGATATCGTCCGGGATAGTCCAGTTATAGGTCCCGGCTGCGGCATCGGTAGAAGCTGCGATGGTGGAAGGATAGGTCACGCCGCCGTCCGTGGAATACTCGATCTTTACGTTAAGGAAGCTGCCGGTCCTGGTCCAGGTAACGGCATGCTGCGTGCCCACTCCCCAGGCTTCTCCTCCGTTAGGCGCGGTGACGGTCACCGAACCTTTGACGGTAAACCCGGCGTCGGAAACGTCGAACACGCTGGCATCCAGAACATCGGACACTTTGACCTTGCGGTTGGCGCCGATGGAATCCGGCACGGTCCACAGATAGGCGCCGGTGGAAGCGTCGGTAGAAGCGACGATGGTATTGGGATAGGTGGTACCGTTATCCGTGGAGTACTCGAGCTTGACATTGGCGATGCTGCCGGTGCGGGACCAGACCACGTTGCGGGCTTCGCCCACGATCCAGGTTTCCGCGCCGTTAGGCGAAGTCAACAACAGAATACCCTTGATGGTGAAATTGGCATCGGACTCGTCGGTAACTGCGGCGTTGGTGGTATCGGTAACGCGCACCCTGACCTGGTCGCCGATAGCGTCGGCCACTGCCCAGGCATAGGTTTGCGCCGCTGCGTCCGTAGCCGCGATGATCGTATTAGTGTAGCTGAACCCGCCGTTGATGGAATACTCCAGTTTCACCTGCGGGATAGAGCCGAAACGGGTCCAGGTAACGTTCTGCGCCGCGCCGACATACCAGATCTGTCCGCCGTTAGGCGCGTTCAGGGTAACCGCGCCGCCGATGGCGAAATCCGCGTCGGACGCGTCGAATACCGAGCTGTCCGCGGCGTCCATCACCCGCACTCTCACTGCCGTAGACAGATCATCCGGGATAGTCCAGCTATAGGTACCGGTGGAAGCGTCGGTAGAAGCGACCACTGGGTTAGGGAAGGTGGATCCGGAGTTCTTGGAATAGTCGATTTTGACCGCGGCGATGGCGCCGGTCCTGGTCCAGGTGATCGGGTACGCCGAAGATACGATCCAGTTCTGGCCGCCGTTCGGGCTGGTCACGGTCAGAGCGCCTTTGATGTTGAAATTGGCGTCGGACTGGTCGAGCACCGTGGAATCCGAGGTATCCATGATCCTGACTCTCAACTGGGTGCCGATGGCGTCGGGAATAGTCCAGGCATACTTATAGGTTCCTGCCGGATCGCCGGTGCCGTTCACTGAAGCGGTGATGGCGTCGACATAAGTAGAGCCGCCGTTCTTGGAATAGTCCAGGCGCACCGTCGCCACGGAACCCGTACGGGTCCAGGTGATATCATGCGACGAACCCACGATCCAGTTCTCGGTACCGTTGGGGCTGGTCAAAAGCACCGCGCCCTTGATCTTGAAATTACCGTTGGAGGCGTCGGCTGCGGTATCGTCGTTGACATCCGCCACCCGCACGCGCACCTGTGTGGAAATGGAATCCGGCACGGTCCAGGAATATTCCAGCGAGTTGGCGATGGAATCTGCGATAGTGTAATCGTAGGTGGAGCCGCCATTAGTGGAATACTGCAGCTTGACGTTGGTGACCGAGCCCACGCAGCTCCAGGTAATGGTCTGCGTTCCGCCCACGGTCAGAACTTCCGAACCGTTGGGCGCAGTCACGCCGAACACGCCCTGGATCCGGAAATTGGCGTCCGAGGTATCGAATACGGTCACGTCGGATGCGTCGGAGATCTTCACTCTGGCGGTAGTGGTCGGAGTGTCCGCAACGGTCCATTCATATTCCAGACCGCCGGCAGGCGTGGAAGCGATGATGGTATTGTCATAGTTGGCGCCGCCGTTGGTGGAATACTGTATTTTGGCGTTGGCGATGGAACCGGTCTTGGTCCAGCGGACATACCTGTTGGTCCCGATGCCGAAGGCCTCGCCGCCGTTAGGTTCGGTAAGGGTGAACGAACCGATGATCTTGAAGTTAGCGTCGGAAATATCGAATACCGTGCTGTCGGAAACATCCTCCACCTTGACTTTGGTGGTATTGCCCGGGTTATCCGGGATCAGCCACGCATAGCTACCGGTGGAAGCGTCGGTAGTGGCGACGATGGTCGTCGGATAGGTAATACCGTCGATGGAAAGCGACAGTTTGACGTTGGCGATGGCGCCGGTGCGGGTCCAGGTGATGTTATGCGTGGAGCCGATCTGCCAGGCTTCCGCTCCGTTAGGCGCGGTCAGAAGTAATGCGCCTTTGACGGTAAAGGTGGCGTTGGAAACATCTTCGACTGTGGCGTCGGAAACATCGGAAATGCGCACGCGCAGGTTGGTACCAATAGCGCTGGGAATGGTCCAGGGGTAGCTGCCCGTAGATCCGTCGGTGGAAGCCACGATGACATTGGGATAGGTCGCGCCGTTGTTAATGGAATATTCCAGCTTCACATTGGCGATGGTTCCAGTGGTCTGCCAGGTGATATTCTGAACGGTACCCACCACCCAGGTCTCTCCGCCGTTAGGCGTCTGCAGCAGAAGTTTACCTTTGATGGTAAAGGTGCTGTCGGAAACATCGGTAACCGTGGCGTTATTGGCGTCGGTAGTCCTGACCTTCAGGCCGCTGCCGATGGCGTTGGGAATGGTCCAGCTGTAGGTGCTGGTCCCTTCGCTGGCGCCCGCGGGAACCGTAGCGATCAGGGTGGTTGCGGCTTCGTTGGCAAAACCGTTGGTGGAATATTCCAGTTTCACCTGCGAAGTGAACGTACCGTACGGCCGCCATTGCAGATCGTTGGCGTCACCCACGAACCAGATCTCTCCGCCGTTAGGCTGCAAGACCTGCAGCTTGCCTTTGATCTCGAAGGCGTTATCGGATTCATCCCAGACATTGGCGTTATCCGACTGCATCACGCGGATGCGCAGATTGGTGCCGATGCGGTCGGGCACCGCCCAGAGAGATTCCAGCTCGTCCGCGTCGACAATGGCGATAAGATTGGCCGGATCCGGATAGGTGCCTTCACCGATATCGCCGCCGTTGGTGGAATAATGTATCTTGACCTGGGCGATGTTGCCGAATTTCGACCAGGTAATGTTATAGCTGTTACCTACCTGCAGGGAAATCCCGGCAGCGCTGGGTGTTTCCACGCGCAAGCCACCCTTTACCGTGAACTGATTGTTCGAAGTGTCGGTGACCGTAGCATCGGAAGCGTCGATAATCCGGATCAACGCCGTAGTGGACAATTCGGTATCGGCAGACATATCCCAGGACCAGGTGCCCAGAGCCGCGTCTACTACCGCGCCGTTGATCTTGGTCCAGTCACCGCCGGCGTTGGCGGAATAATAAATATTGATCGACTGCACCTGACCGGTCCGTTCCCAGGTGATCGGATGGCTGTATCCGACGCTCCAGGATTCCGTACCCGCGTTGGGGCTGGTCACGCGCAAAGCGCCTTTGATCTTGAAATTATTGTTGGATTCGTCGAAAGCGTTGGCGTTGGAGGCGTCCGAAACCCTGACCTTGCAGGTAATGGCGATGGCGTCGGGAATGGTCCAGGAATAGGAGTTGGTGTTCGGAGTAGAAGCGATGATAGTGTAATCGTAGGTCGTGCCGCCGTTGGTGGAATAATCGAGCTTGACGTTGGAAATAGTGCCGTTGGAGCTCCAGGTAATGTCATGCACCTCGGCTACCACCCAGACTTCCGAACCGGTAGTAGGGCTGGTCACGGTGAACCCGCCGCGAATGGCGAAATTGGCGTCGGAGGTATCAACCACGTTGACGTTGGAAGTATCGGAAATCCTCACCCGGCACTGTGTGGATATCTGGTCGGGAATGGTCCAGGCATAGCTCAAGCCGCCGCCAGGCGTGGAATTGGTGATCGAGACCGGCCAGGTCGTGCCGCCGTCCTTGGACAATTCCAGTTTGACCGCCGTGATCGAACCGTGCTTGGTCCAGGTCACATTGTTCTCATCGCCGACCACCCATTGTTCCGTACCGTTGGGCGCGGTCAGGAGCACGGATCCGATAATACTGAAGGTGGTATCCGAAACATCCTTGACCGTATCGTCGGCGGTGTTGGTCACGCGCACTTTCAAAGTCGTACCGATGGCGTCGGGAACGGTCCAGGCATAGGAGCCGGTAGTAGCGTCGGTCGATGCGGCGATAACCGTGACCTGGGCTTCATCGGCAAAAGCGTTGGTGGAATACTCGAGCTTGACCGTGGAGATGCTTCCGGCCCTGGTCCAGGTGATCGTATACGGATCATCCACCACCAGGCTGACGCTGGTATTGGGAGCGGTCAGCGTAAGCACCCCCTTGATGGTAAAGCTGACGTCGGATTCATCCTTCACCGTAGCGTCGAGCGCGTCGGAAACCCTCACCCGCACATCGCCGCCGATGGCGTCGGCGACCGTCCAGCCGTAGGAACCCGTACCGGCAGGCGTGGAAGCGATGATCACGTTGGGATAGGCGCCGCCGCCGTTAATGGAATATTCGAGTTTGACGTTGGCGATGGAACCGGTCCTGGTCCAGGTAATGTTACGGCTCTCTCCTACCAGCCAGGTCACCGCGGTAGTCGGGCTGGTCAGAGACAAAGCGCCCTTGATGGTAAATGCGGCGTCGGAAACGTCGCTCACCGAGGAATTCAATGCGTCGGAAATGCGCACCTTGACATTGGTGGAAATGGCGTCCGCAACCGACCAGGTATATTTATAGGTATCTGCCGGCGTACCGGTGGCATTGGTGGACGCGGTGATCACCACCGGGGTGGTGAAATTGTCGATGGAATATTCGAGTTTGACGTTGGCAAACGAACCGTTACGGGTCCAGGTGATGTCTTCGTTGGCGCCCACGATCCAGTTCTGCCCGCCGTTGGGAGCGGTCAGGGTGACCGAACCTTTGATGGTGAAATTGGCGTCGGACTGGTCGGCGACCGAATCATCGCCCACGTCGGAGATCTTGACCCGGCACTGGCTGGAGATATCGTCCGGCAGCGTCCAGGAATAGCTCAAGTTAGACGCGGAAGTGGAAGCGATGATCACCTTGCCCACGGGATAGGTGCTGCCGCCGTCGGTGGAATACTGCACTTTGACACTGGCGATCGAACCGAATTTGGTCCAGGTGATATTTTTCACTTCATTGACGATCAGCTCTTCCCCGCCGTTGGGATAGGTCACGGTCAGGTTACCGGTGATGCGGAAAGCGGCGTTGGAAACATCGAAAACGGTCGCGTCGGTCACATCGGTAATACGCACTTTGCAGTTCGAACTCGGGGTATCTTCCACCGTCCAGAGATAGCTCAAATCCACTCCGGGCGTGGAAGCGATGATGGTGTAGGTCTGCAATTCATCGGTGAAACCGTTGGTGGAATACTCGATCTTGACGTTGGCTACGGAACCGACCCGGCTCCAGGTAATGTTATGTCCGGAATTGATCGGCCAGACTTCCGTGCCGTTGGGAGAAACCACGGTCAGGACGCCTTTGATCTTGAAGTTCCCGTTGGAAATGTCGAAGGCGTCGTCATTGGCCGCGTCAGCCACGCGCACCCTGCAGGTATTGTAAATAGCGTCGGGAATGGTCCAGTTGTACGGGCTGCTGTTTTCCGTGCTGGCGATGATCACGTGAGGATACGTCCCTCCGCCGTCGGTGGAGTAGGAAAGTTTGACGTTGGAAACAGTACCCACTACCGACCAGGCGATGTTCTGCTGGGTATTCACCACCCAGACCTCGCTGCCGTTGGGCGCAGTCACGGTAAAGGTACCCATGATCACGAAATCCGCGTTCGAGGCGTCCAGGACCGTCGCGTCGTCCGCGTCGGAGATCCTGACCCGGCACTGCGTGGCGATCTGGTCGGGAATAGTCCAGCTGTAGCTCAAACCGCCGGCAGGAGTAGAGTTGGTGATGATGATCGGATAGGAGGAACCGGAATTTTTGGACAATTCCAGCTTGGCATTGACAATGCTGCCGTGTTTGGTCCAGGTCACGGACTGGCCGCTGCCCACCGACCACTTCTCCGCGCCGTTAGGAGCGGTCAGGGTGAAAGAACCCTGGATCTTGAACAGGTTATTGGAGACGTCGGTAACCGTGGGATCCGCGGCGTTGGAAATACGCACCTTTACCGAGGCGTCGATCGCGTCGGGAACAGCCCAGGTGTATTTATAGCTGGCCGGAGGCGTTCCGGTAGCATTGGTGGAAGCCACGATTTCCACGGTTTCGGCTTCGCTGGAGAAGCCGTTGGTGGAGTATTCCAGCTTGACATTGGCGATACTTCCCGCCCGGGTCCAGGTAATGTCGAAATTATCGTCCACAGTCAAGACTTCCCCGCCGTTAGGCGCAGTCAGGGTAAGCTTGCCCTTGATGGTGAAATCGCCCGATTCTGACTTGACGGTCCCGTCGCTCATATCGCTGACGCGCACGCGGATATCGCTGTCGATGGCGTCGGGAATGGTCCAGGGATAGGGACTGGAACCGCCGGCCACGTTTTCCGCGATAGTCTGGGTATAGTTGCCGCCGCCGTCAGTGGAGTATTCCAGTTTCACCAGAGCCACAGAACCGTTGCGGGTCCAGGTGATATTCTGCGATTCGCCCACGATCCAGGTCACCCCGGTAGTCGGGCTGGTCAAAGTCAATGCTCCCTTTATGGTGAAAGTGGCGTCGCTGACGTCGCTGACCAACGCGTCGTTGGCGTCGGAAATACGCATCTTCAAACTGGTGGAGATCTTGTCGGGAACGGTCCAGTCATAGCTTTGCTGCTCGCCGGTGTCGCCAGCACCCACCGTGCCCACGACAACAGTCTGCGATTCATCGGCAAAAGCGTTGGTGGAATATTCCAGCTTCACCTGCGAATAGGTGCCGGTGGGGGTCCATTTAACCTGTTTGGTCTCGCCGACCAGGAAGGTCTCTCCGCCGTTGGGATAATCGACGTGCACCTTGCCCCTGATGGTGAAGGGATTGTTGGATTCATCCCAGACATTGGCGTTGGCCGCGTCGCGCACTCTGACTCTCAAATTGGTGCCGATAGCATCAGGAACGGTCCAGGAGTAACTCGAAGGTTCCGAGACTACGGTAGCGATCAGGTTCGGGGCCAGGTAACTGCCGCCGCCGCCGATACCGCCGTTAATGGAATAATGCAGCTGCACGTTATTCACCGCTCCGTATTTGGTCCAGGTGATGTTATAGGCGTCTCCCACGAGCATAGAGATATTGTTCAAAGAAGGAGTGTTCACCGTCACCTGCCCCTTGAGCTCGAACGGCAGATTGCTGTCATCATAAACGGTGCCATAGCTGGTATCCATCACTCTGACCAGACCGGATTTCCCGGAGGTCAATTCCGTAGCTTCATCTATAGCCCAGTTCCAGGTCCCTAAAGCCGCGTTGATGGCGACCGTATTGACTTTGGCCCAGTCGGTGCCGTTATTATGCGAATAATACACATCTATGGTGGGAATAGACCCGGTCTTGGTCCAGGTCACCGGATACGTCGAGCCCACATCCCAGGATTCCGTGCCGGCGTTGGGGCTGGTCACGGTCAAGGTACCCATAATGCTGAACAGACCGCCGGACAGCGCATTGGCGTTGCTGTTCGCCGGATCGGATACGCGCACTTTACCCGAGGTAGTAATAGCATCGGGAATCGGCCAGGAATAGGTCAGGGTGTTCGGCGCGGCGGCGGCGATCAGGACCGTCGCGGTTTCGTTGACAAAACCGTTGGTGGAATATTCCAGCTTGACCGTGCTCACCGCGGTTCCGGCGCAGGTCCAGGTGATCGATTTTGACTCGCCGATCTTCCAGACATTGCCGTTAACCGGAGCGGTCACCGCAAAAGTAGCCGCGATATGGAATGCCGCGGATTCCCCGAAAACAACCGCTTCGTTATCCGCGTCGGTGACTTTGACTTTTACCGCGTTATTGACTTTATCGGGAATAGCGGGCCAGTTCCATAACCCCGTTGCGGAATCCACGCCGGTGGCGATAGACTGGTATCCCTGCGCGTCATTGTAATCGGCATAGATATTGACCGTGCCGATGGTCCCCTGCTTGGTCCAGGTGATGTTCTTGTCCGTGGCGCCGACAAACCAGTCCACGCCGGCCGCAGGCTGCTGCACCGCGATCTGGCCGACGATATTGAACACCGGCGAATAACCGAACGCGGCGTTATTGGTGCTGTCCATGACCTTGACCACCACGTTGCCGCTGATGGTATCGCTGACGATATTCCAGTCTTTCTGGCCCAGCGCAGCTTCTACGCTGGTGGCGATGGTCTTATCGAACGGACCGGCGGTGCCGTTGGTGGAATAAACGATGTCCACATTGCTGACCTTGGTCGAGCCGTTGAGGCTCCATTTCACCGCGTTGGCGTAACTGGCGGCAACCGCGATATTGCTGCCTACCAGCGGATGAGTGACCGAGATCACCGGCCGGATGGAAAACGGCGCGGCGGAAACGCTGTATACGTCGTCATAGTTAGTGGCGTCGGATACGCGGATATAACAGGTTTCGGAATTTTCGTCCGCTACACCCGCTGACCAGGTGTAGGTATTCGGGCCGGCAGTATGGCTGCCGTCATTGGCCACTATGGTGGTGTACGCGCCGCCGCCGGAAGTCTTATACTCGATCTTGACATTGGTTACCGTGCCGAAAGCATCCCAGCTGATCACTTTGTTCGTTTCGCCTTTATACCAGGCCTGGCCGGCTTCCGGAGCAGTCACGTCCAGGGAACCCAGGATCTTAAAGGTAGCGTCGGAGACGTCTTTGACCGTTTCCGGATGGTGATCCGGATCGCTGACGCGCACTTTCATCGTGTTGCTCAAAGTGCTGGGAATGACCCATCCGTAACTCTGCTGCACGCCGGTTGCGCCGGCAGGACGGGTGATGTCGAGCATATGCGAGGTGAAGTCATCGGCTGAAGCTTCGATGCGTACGGTGGTGAACGTGCCCGTGGGCGTCCAGAGTATATTCTGGGTGGAACCCACCGACCACTTCTCTCCGCCTACCGGAGCCACCAGGGTAAGCTGCCCGACGATCTCGAACGTGCCGGACACGCCGTAACATTGATCGTTATCCGCGTCTTCGACCTTTACCGATACCACGTCCCCCAGGATCTTGTCGGGAATGGACCAGGCGAAGCTCGACGGCGTTACCGCCACGGCATTACCGCTGTTGATGGTAAAATCATAGGTCAAACCGTTGGTGGAATAGGACATTTTGACATTCTGGATCAAACCGGCATAGGTCCAGGTGATATTGGTGGGAGCTCCGCCATAGGTGAAGATATCGCTGGCCACGGGAGCAGTAACGCTGATCGTTCCCTTGATCCCGAACAGAGGCGATTGCGCCACTACGGTAGTCTGCAGGGAATCCTGGATCTTGATCCGGGCCTGGGTCTTGGTCAATATATCCTGGTTGGTGGGAATACTCCAGGAATGAGAGTTCTCCCCGGAGCTCACCGCCAAACCGGAAGTGACGGGATAGGAATACGGCTCTCCGCCGGTCTTGGAGTAAAGAATATCCACGTTGTCGATCTTTCCGGTGATCTTGAAATTGATATCCTCGCTCTGACCCACGGTCCACATCTCTCCCACAGTCGGAGAAGGAGTGGTCACGCCGGTGAATTCGATCTTGCCGTGCACCCAGAACGCGTTGGTTTCGGAAGCGGACCCGGCTTGAGCGGGTGTAGTGGCGGTAACCCGGAGTTTACACGCCGCGGAATTGGTGGTCCCGGGCACAGTCCACCCGTACGAACCGCCGGCAACGCCGCTATTATCCTGGTTGGTAGCGATATCCGACCAGCCCGATCCGTTATAGAACTCGATCTTGACCTTGGAAACGCCGGCTGCCTCGCTGGTCCAGGAAACGGTGTACGCATCGCCGGTGATCAGGGTATTGGGCTGGGAAACGGTAAACTTGCCCACCTTGACCGTGAACGCCGCGGTTTCCGATGCGGAAGCCGGCTGATCCGGAGTGGTAGAGGTCACGCGCAGCTTGCAGGCGGTGGAATCGGTGTTCGCGGGCACAGTCCAGGCGTACGAACCGCCGTTGGTGCCGTCGTTATTCACGTCGGTAGCCACGGGCGACCAACTGGTGCCGTTATAAAAATCTATTTTGACCTTGGAAATACCGGAAGCGGAAGCAGTCCAGCTGATGGTATACGGATCGGTGGCGTACAGGGTTCCGGGTTGAGAGATGGTGAAACCGCCGACAATATGGAATACGTTGGATTCGATAAAGGTCTTGGCCTCGTTATCGCCGTCGGTGATCTTGACTTTGACCGTATTGGAGACATGGTCCGGGATAGGAGTCCAGTTCCAGAGGCTGACTGCTTCGGCATCCGCAGTTCCCACAGGGACAGCTTCGTATCCGGAGCCGTAATCCGCGTAGATCTTCACCGTGCCGATGGTTCCGGTCTTGCCCCAGACGATATTATGAGTAGTCTCTCCCACTTTCCAGTCTTCGCTGCCCACCGGCTGGGAAAGGGTGATGCTGCCTTTGATACCCAGGACGCCGGAATTGCCCCAGACATTGCTGTTGCCGGTATCCACCACGCGCACCACCACGTTATTGCCGATATAATCGCCGACATCGTCCCAGTTACATTGCCCGTCGCCTGCAGTGACGCCGGAAGCGATGGTCTTATCGAACGGGCCGCCTGCGCCGGCAGTGCTGTAGACCACGTTGACCGTGCTGACTTTGGTCGAGCCGTTGATGCTCCACTGCACGGCATTGGCATTATCCGAACCCACGGTGAAATCGGTCCCGACCACCGGAGCGCTGACCGTGATCTTCGGCCGGATGGAGAACGCATCGGAAACCGCTTCCACTTCGGCGTTATTGGCATCGGAAACACGAATGTAGCACGTTTCGGATTTCTCGTCCGCCACGCCTGCCGCCCAGGTATAAGAGTTATTGCCCGCAGTATGACTGGGATCATTGGCCACGATCGTGGTATACCCGCCGGCCAATGAAGTCTTGTACTCTATCTTGACATTGGTCACCGTGCCCCAGGCAAACCAGCTAACTACCCGGTTGGTGTCGCCTTTATACCAGACGTCGCCGGAAACCGGCGCGGTCACCTGCAGTTTACCTTTGACCGTGAACGCCGCGGACTCCGCGGAAACCGTGCCGTCGGCATTGGTCACCTTGATCTTGGTGTTGATCCCGATGGCGTCGGGAACCGTCCAGTTGGCATAGCCGATACCGTTGGAAAGATCGTTGCCGAACTGGGTCCAGGCGCCGTTATTGGTATTCCAGTACAGATCGACGTTATTGATCGTGCCGTGCGTCACCCAGTCCAGGTTATGCTGGGTACCCACTTCCCATTTATCCGTGCCCGCAGGCGTGCTCACATTGAAGCCGCCTTTGATGACGAATGTGCCCGGGGATACCGCAAACACTGCCGGCGCATCCACGGAAACGATCTTGACTTTCAGGTTCGTGCCGATGGCGTCGGGAATGGTCCAGGATTTGATCTCTTCGGAAAGCGCGACCGGAACGGTGGTGATCGAATGCGGATAATTATCCGTGCCGCCGTCGTCGCTGTAATAGATGTGCGCGTTACCGGTGAACTTCACCGAATCCCAGACGATATTTTCGCTGGCATCCACGGTCCAGCTTTCGTCGCCGTCCGGCGTGGTAATGACCAGGGTCCCGATAATGAAGGCGCCGGCCGAAGTGTCGTTAACCAGAGGTTCGTTGAACAGCTCGATCTTGACTTTGCCGGTATTGGTCGTGGTCAAAGGCAGCGCCGGCCAGGGGAAGGTTTCATCGGAAGCAGGCGTGGAATCCGTCAGCAGGCTGCTGAAATCCGATCCGTCCGCCGCATAATAAATGCGCACATTGCCCAGCCCGATGCCTTTGGCGTCCCAGGTGATATTCTGGGCGGAGCCGGCCAGGAACATTTCGCCGCCGTCGAAACTCGAGAGAATCAGCTTGCCGCGCGAGACAAAGGCCGCGGAAACCGATTTGACCGTCGAAGGCTCGGTCTCTCCGGAACCGTTGCGCTTGGAAACGCAGATCCTGCAGGTAGTGCCCACCAGGCCTTCAGCCACGCTGTTCCAGTGATAGCTGCCTGCTGCGGCAGCCGTGCCCGCGTCGCCGGTGATCCGGGTCCAGCTCACCCCGTTATCCGCCGACCACCACAAATGCACGTAATCCATCACGCCGTGCACGGTCCAGGTGATATCCGCTCCTTCGGTAGCCGTCCAGACGTCCACGCCGGTAGGCGTATCCAGCTGCACGGAAGCCGCGATGGTGAGATTGGCGTCCGAAGCATCTTCCACCTGCAGACCGACCGCTTCATTGCTGATCACTTTAATGCGCACCGCAGTGCCGATAGCCGCTTCTGGAGTGGGATTCCAGGGATAGGTGCAGGTATCTCCGGTACAATACGTAGCCGCATCCACGCTGCTGTCGATAGTCGCGAGATAATCCGCGCCGCTGTTCAAAGAGTATTTCAAGGTAAAAGACGCAATGGAACCTTTCTTGGTCCAGGTGATATCGTTGGATTCGGTCGCCAGCCAGGTCTGCCCGCCGTTAGGCGCGGTGAGGGTAACCACGCCGCGAATGGAGAAAACCGCGTCCGAAACGTCATTGACCGCAGATTCTTCCCCGTTCAGGGCTACCTTGATCTTACGATCGGCGCCGATTTTGTCCGGGATCCCGTTATTGCTCTCATCCCAGGTCCACTCGCAGGTATCGTCCGCAACGCCGCAGGCTACATCCGCCTGAAGCAGGCCGGTAACTACGGTATAATTGTAATTGTCCCCTCCGTCCTCGGAAAGATAGATATTAAAACTGTAGTCGGCATCGTGGGCCGGATCGAAGTCACCGGTCTTGCTCCACTGTATCTTCTTATCCTTATCCCCCACGTACCAATCGGTCTGCCCGCCGTTAGGCTGGGTAACCGCAATGGTCCCTTTGATCTCGAAATTCCCGTTGGAATCGTCGTACTGCCGGTCGGTAGTGGTAGTGCCGGTCTTGATGATCCTCACCCGCAGGTCGTCCTGCAGAGGATTCGCGCCGTCTTCGACGTTGTCGATAGTCCAGGCGAACGCATCCGCGGTAGCATTGACTCCGGTGGTGATAGTCAACGGATAGGTGGTCCCTCCGTTTTGAGAAAGCAGGATATCCACGGTCGATCCGGCCAGGGAATCCGCGTGCTTCCAGGTAATGGTGGTATCCGCCGGATCCGCTCCCACGTGCCATACTTCGCCGCCGTTAGGGCTTTTCACGGTGATCGGCGCGAATTCGATGACCTGCCAGTTGATATCGCTGGAATTGGCAGTATTGGCTCTTTTGAGAGCCAGCTGATCTTCAGAGGTGCTGATGGCGAACGTCCCTTCATTTGAACTGTCGGTCGGATCGAATCTCTGCAGAGTGCGGGCGGAAGCGTTGGAAACCCAGATATACGGCGTTGCGGTCGCAGCGTAGCACACCGAGAAAGGATTGGTGTCGGTGTCCGGGTTGGTTTCGTCAGACGTACCGTCGGATGATTTCATCTTGGTAAGCTTATTGGACGCGTAATTTGCAATCCACATGCGGTTGGTAGTAGGATCCCAGGTCATGCCGCTGGGCGCCAGTTCGGGATAATACTGATAATAGGTGCCCAGAGCATTGCAGCGGATCTTCATCACGAAATTATAACGCAAAGATGCCACCCAGATACTGTTATAAGTCTGTCCATCAATGCCGTTGGTGGGCGCGTAGCGGATACAGGTATAGGCTTGAGAACCGTTGCCGATATCGCGGGCAGTCAGGCCGTTGCTCAAATCATTATCCGCGCAGGTCCAGTAACCCAGCTGGACGGTATTAGTGCCTGTCCAGTAACAGATCCATATATAATTATTACTCTGGTCCCAGCAGATGCTGGTGGGGCCGTAGGTGGCGGTGCCGGTGCTGGTCAAAGTCATCGCCGAAGCGTCTACTTTGCTCACGGATCCGGTCGTGGCGGAAACATAATTGGCGGTCCAGACGGAGTTAGTGATCGTTTCGAAACAGATATCCGTAGGGCCGGTACCAACTGCCACCGTGCCGTCTACCGTGGCGTTATCGGCATTGATCCTGGTCACGTTATTCGAGCCGTAATTGGCCACCCAGATGGCGTCGTTCTCGGAATCGTAGCAGACTGCCACCGGTTCGGTGCCGACGGTGACTGAAGTGATATACGCGCCGGTATCCGCATTGAACTTGTACACTTTATTGGAATGGAACCCGGCAACCCAGATCGCCGGCGTAGTCCCGTCAGGCTGAAAAGCCACGCCTTTGGCTACGTTGAATTCCGGCTGGAACCTGATATCGTCCTCATACGTGGCCGTGGTATTAGCCTGACCGGAAACCCCGATAAACGGGAAAGCGCGCGAAGGATCGACCGCCGTAGGAATAGTTTCCATGGCCAGATCGCTCGCTGCGGCGACTGTCACTGAATCTTTCTGGACTTTGGTGCTTTCATCGGTAAAACGAATGAGATACCAGCGGATATAGTTTTCGTCGTTGACCGTCGTACCGTCGCCCTGGGCCCGGGTAAAGGTCAACTGGTTTTCCGCGCTGATATCGCCGCGGATGGCGTAGCGGCCTTCCACGCCGTTGATATTGGCTCGGGCGCGGGTCTGATAGAACAGCCAGCATTTGTCGGTTTTGCCCGCGGGAATATAGTCCAGGTTGCTGAACGTCCCATCGGTGGGATCGTCGGTCAGCGAAACCGTGGCGGACGTTGCGTTCCAGGGCATGGTCAGGTTGCCGGACTGCACGATCGCGTCGGTCTGGAATTCCACCACCTGCCAGACGATGTTCACCGTCCTGTTGGCGTCATAGGAAGAGCTCCTCTCCAGGATCATCGTATCTTCATCGAATATTTCTCCGGTGACCAGGGTCATTTCATCATAGGCGCTTGAAGTGTAGTTGAAACGAGTATTAACCACGGCAAAAGACTTTTCCGGGTCGATGGAAGTCGGTAGGATCACTTCCTTGATCCGGTACGCGGTGTTATTATAGTTGCCGTAGATAAAAGAGCTGATCCCCCGCTGCACGAAAACGCCGTCGGTGAATTCAATGATATAATAACGCACATACGCGCCGGTGTTGGCGCCGTCGCGGTTAAGCACGATACTGTTATCCGCTTCGAACTGCACGGTAAACAGCGAATTATAGATGTAGTTGCTGGTATTGTAATCCACATTGGGATAGACCAGGATAAGCGTCTTGGTCTGGTCCACCGCCTGGATAGGCACGGTCTGGGAAATGTCGTCCGTGTCGAAATAGACGTCGCCGGTCTGGACCTTCTTGATCTGGACCGCCGAGGCCTCCGGCAATGCGAAGAACAGGCTCAAGAATAAACCGAAAACCAAACCGATCGCCGCAAAGCTCGTTCTCGAAATAATAGTCTTTTTATTCATTGCCGGCCTCCCCTTTAATTCCCTTCAGAGAAAGCTCGCCGGCTTTCGGCTCGCTTTTCTGAAGAGGTTGGGTCTCTTCCTGCGCAATCAAACCTTGCGGCGCAGCTTTAAGGAATGTAATCGCGATTACGCGGGTTTTTCGCATCTTCTTTCCGTCCGCTTGCTTGGTTACCGTTTCTTCGTAATCCAGAGAAACGGTATCGCCGACAGAAAGTTCTTTCAGGCTTTTCTTATGCACGATCCGGACATTCTTGTCCAGATTGAATGCCGACTCACGGGCGCCCTTAGCGCTGCCCCCGCCCAGCTCGATAGCGATGAAACCGGAAGATAAACCGCTGATAACGCCGGAAACCTGTTTTATCGCAACCTGCACCTGCGGCTGCTCGGCCTGCGGCGCTTCCTGCGCCGGGACAGGCTGGCTGCAGATGAATGATAAAGTCATACATGCAATCGCGGCGGTAATAGCGGTTCTTGCGCTCATTTCTTCCTCCTGTGGGCAATGCTCACAAATGAAAAATCCTGCGGGTCTTTCCCGTTTTCCCGCAGGCTGATCACTCCGGTCATTTTGTCCTGTTCCAGTTCACCGTGCCAGGAAACAATACCGCTGGCGGAACTTTGCATGGTTTCCCAGACCACCTTATTGTCTTCCTGCACCGCGATGGAATAATTCGACCCCGGATACCCCAGGGAATTCATCCTGGCGGAAACAAATTTACCGTTGATAAAAGTCAGGATATCCGCATCCTCGGGTTTCTGGGGGCCGCCGATGATCTTTACCTGCCATTCCGATGAATTCAAAGCATCGAGCTGATGATTGGTAGCCTTCGCGGCCGCTTCGGTTTTGGAGAGCGTCTGCACTTTCTTGCGCAGGGAAACGAAATATAACCCGCCCAGGGTAGCCACCAGCACAAAAACCACGCTGCCCAGGACAAAGAACAATTTATAATAATTCTTGGCATTGATTTCCAGTTTCTGGCCCAGTCCGCCGGCCTGGTATGCTTCCACTTCGGATTTGACCATGGCTACGAATTCTTCCGATCCCAGGATCCCGCCGCGATTAAGCCGCTTGTGAATGGAAGCCCCTTCTTCCGGGTCCAGGCCGCGCACAAACTCGCCGTAACTCTGATTACCCAGAAAACTCAAAGCCTCATTCACCGCATCCCGCAGGAACTGCAGATCCGCCTGTTTGACCGGGTCATTATATAGGTAAAGCTGATAGCTGCTGTAAGGATAATCTTTGGCGTCTTCCGCCAAGGCAAGCTTTTCCGGATTTAAATGCAGATAAGCGGTCATTTTCAAAAGATTATTCTCTTTCTGAATAATCGCGGATTTGTAGCGTTCGCGGAAGAGATGGCCTTTGAGGTTATAGCGGCCATTGTAATATTTGGTATAATTGTTATTCAATGATTGCATAAAATCCGACATTTCCTGGGTTTTTTGAGCGGAGGATTGATCCTCTTTGATCGACTTTTCGATTTCCACCAGAATATGAAAATGATCCGGCATCAGGCAAAAGGCGAAGATCTTCACTCCAAACTGCTCCTGGTATCTTTTCATCAGCTCCAGAAACATCTTATAATCTCCTTCGTCCTTGAAGATAGATTCGTTGATCTCGCCCCTGCTGGTAATGAAGTACAGCGCGCCTTCAATATGTATTCTGGGTAATCTCGGCATTTTCTCGTTTTCTAGGTGTTTTTTTGGCTTCTGCCTGGCACTTTCATGTTCTTAACCCTTATGTGCCTGGCACTTTTGCGCCAGTCAAAAAAAAATCTCAGGCAAACAACACCCGAGATTAACGTGAGGAACTACGGCAGTCTGCCGGTCCGCTTCTACAATCGGGCGGATGCATGACTTTGCGTCCCCAGGTCACCCTGAGTTTGCCATTTCGGTTTCCCAAATACCTATTTGTCAGAAGCAAGTATACCATAGAAATATCCCCTTTTCAAGGGCATCCACGAAAGAGTTGCAAACTTACTTCCCAAAGGTTATTTGGAGCCTCAACTTCCTATCTATTTGTTGCGCTTATTATTATATAAATTTCTTAAATTGTCAAGAGTTTTTAATAAAATGTTTAAAAATTTAAACGCGGATTATGGCTGAAAATTCCTGCGCTGGGCAAGAATAAGGATGGCGATAACGCAAAAAGTTATGGCAGTCTGGGTTAGCGCAAGCAAGCCTTCGATCGCTTTATCATTGCTCACCATATAAGCTGCAATTCCCAGAGAAATCGATACAAAATAGATAAAAATCACCGCTCCTACGTTGGGAAGCCCTAAAGAGACCAGATAATGGTGAAAATGGTCCCGACCGCCATAACGCAGCCATTGCACCACCGTCTTGACCTTACCTTCCCTCACCCGCATAATCGTGGTAAAGATCATGTCAAAGATGGGAACGGCGATAATAAGTATAGGAATAAAGAGCTTGACCGTGTTATCCTCGGCCCAGTTACCCACCAGCGCTATACTGGCCAGCATAAATCCCAGCAAAGTGCTGCCTGCTTCGCCGAGGAACATCTTTTGGTGAATGCGGAAATTATGCGGCAGGAACCCCAGGCAGGCGGCAATCAGGATGATGCACAGCTTGCCCAGAGCGTACTGACCGGTGCTGTAGAGTATGACGCTGAAAGCGGCAAGATTGATCACCGCAGAACCGGAAGCCAGCCCGTCCAAACCGTCAAGGTAATTGAAAGCGCTGGTCACCCCTACCAACCAGATCACCGTAACCAGGATTTCGGCGATATCCCCCCAGACAACATTAGGCAGGAAGCTGACCTTGATCCCGGATCCGACAATGATGGTCGCCGCCAGCAACTGGAAGATAAGCCGTATCTGCGCGCTTAATCCCCGGATATCCTCTACCAGCCCGACAGCCAGAATCAGCGTAGCTCCAGCCATAACCGGCAGGAACGGCCCCATATCCGTGGAACTGACCATCAACCCGATAACCAGCCCCAGATAAATGCCCACGCCTCCCAGCAACGGCGTGGCTTGCAGGTGAACTTTTCTTCCTCCGGGATTATCCACAATATTGTATTTCCAGGCGACTTTTCTTAGAAAAAAAACAAGTAGGAAGGTGACGAAAAAGGTGAGCAGAAAAGTGGCGATAATAGGCATAGACTTAAGCGATCTCTCGCAATAACCGTAAAGCCTTGAACCCTTCGGCGTATTTAACCCTGCCCTGGAAACCGCGGAAATTCGCGCAGGACTGCACGCTTTCCAGGATAGTCAGATTCTGCACCCGGGTCTTATCTACCTGTGAAGTATGAAGTTGCAAAAGCTGCTGTTTCTTTTTAAGCACGGTTTTGATATCCACAAAGACGTCGGGTTCAAAATGCTGCGTGGTGGGCACCTCGTAAAAAAGCACTTCCTTGATATAACGGGTAGCCGATACGCCTGCCTGGGCGGCGGCGCGGTGATCCTGATGCACATCTTCGGGGAAATTCAGAAAGACCATATCCGGTTTGACCTGATGGATAACCTCATCCATTTTCTTGATCAACTCCCTGTCCCCGACTTCCGCCAGCTCCGTATCTACGTACTGCCCCCAGAATACCCGCCGGGCGCCGATAAAACGCGCGGCTTTTTCCTGCTCGCGCTTGCGGATCTCGGGCTTGCCGCCGTAACTGCCGTCGGTCAAAATAAAAAGCCAGACCGCGTGTCCGGCCTGGACGTATTTGATCAAAGCTCCCCCGCAACCGAATTCTATATCATCAGGGTGGGCCCCGATAGCCAGGATATTCATCTCATTTATACCCCATCACCTGTCTGCTATCCGGCCCCTCGTTCAATAAGAGGTCCAGAACAGATAAATAAGGCAGGAAATCCTCTTCATCTTTCATGAACTGCTGCTGATAAACCGGATGAGTAAAATGCTGGTATTCCAGATCAATAGCCTCATCTTCAAAACGCGACTCATCCAGGTAATCCTTGCCCCCGCTCCCGGATAAATAAGTGCTGGCTTTGAGTTTCTTGCAGATTTCAATAATACGTTCGGTTTTAGTGCTGGACGTCTTCAGTTCAGACTCAAAACTTATTGCGGTGCTTATAGATAGACAGTTAAGTATGTGGCGAATAACATGAATATTCAAATCCATGAGTTTCTCCCATTTTTGACTGTAGGTATCTTCGAAAAATTGCCGATGAACTTCAAAAAATGGAGCTTTGCCGTAAAAAGTCTGCCAGGTGTCCCAGTGCTTCTGTTTCCATCTGAAACTGTTATCAATGAGCACTTCGCTGAAAAGCTGCCTGCCCTTACCGGTAGAGATTACCGGTACGGTTAACCACATCCATCCCCGGTCAGTCCGGATACGATTGCGGTTCTGGAATTCGCGCTCTTTGTATTGCACGCAGTCCAGAAAAACGAAATGGTCGCTGCGGGCAATCTTGTCAATGTAGCCCAGCCAGGGAATGTATTGCGGCTGATGCACGGAAACAATCATGTATACTATACCCCTTTTTAAAAAAATCGCAACGACTAATTTTCTTTTGAGCGGCGCGCGCGATGATCAACGCAGTAAATCCCGATACAAATGCGCGTGCGATTCGATCATCCGCGAAACAAGAAAACGCTGCGCCACCCGGGATCGGGCCTGCGCGGCCATTGCCGCGCGCCGGTCGGGATCGGAAAGCAGCTCCTGCATGGAAAGAGCCAGACCGTGCGCGTCCGCAGGCGCGACCAGTAACCCGGTATGCCCCTCATCGATCGTTTCCGGTATCCCTCCGACGCGGGTGGCGATAACCGGCACGCCGGCGGCCTGGGCCTCAAGCAAAACCATCCCCACCGACTCATTCAGAGAAGGTTGGACCAGCAGGTCAAACGCGGGCATCAATTGCCGCGCATCCTCCCGCCAGCCGGTGAAAATGAAATACGCGCCCAGATTGTCGCGGCTGACCATATCGCGCAGCAGCTCCGCCTGACTTCCGTCGCCCGCCACCACGAATGAAACCTGCGGCCGCGTCTTGACCAGGCGGGCGGCAGCCAGGATCAAAAATTGGATTCCTTTAACCGGCTCGAGACGACTGACCGTTCCCACGACCTGATTGCCGGCGGGGATGCCTAAACTGCGCCTGATAGCCGGAATATCCGGACTGCCGGAAACCGGCTCGATCCCTTGCGGAATGACCCGGATACGGCCGGGGTCTACTCCCGCGTAACGGATATAATCCTCTTTTTCCAACTGCGTCTGCACCACCAGGACCTCGGCCAAAGGCGCCAGGGCCCGCTCGGTAACAGCGATACAGCGGCTGAATACGAAGTTAAAATAACCGTAGAAATTATGGCCGTGCGGCGAATGCACCACGTGTTTGACTCCCGCCAGCCGGGCAGAGATCCTGCCCAGAGCGCCGGCCTTGGCGGTATGGGTATGCACGATATCGAACTCGCCCTGCCGCAACAGTCTGGTCAGCTTCCGGCAGGCAACGATATCCTTATACCCCTGGGGCTGGCGCTGCAATTCCTCAACTACCAGCAGCCTGGCGCGTATCCGCTCGAGAAATTCCCGGGTCCTGACGCCGGGATATTCCGTAGGCCCGGTGATCAGGGTACACTGCGCCCCCTGCGCTTCGAGCCCCTGAAACAGGAGCCTGACGATATCCGGACTGCCGCCCCAATCCATGCGTGTAATGATATGCGAGATACGCACCCGACCCGCCTCCCGATTGCACTCAAGACATTTAATAATTATAGTAACTACAATAACTATAAAACATACAATACATATAATTGTTACCACAACACGGCGCCGGTTCCGGGCGCTGCTTCTTAATACCGGTAAAGTTCGGTGCACCGCGCGCAGGCGGGAAACAACCGCTGCACTTTCAGGAATCTCCGGAAGCGCCGCGCCGACGGACTGTTCCAGACCGCCCGCAGGGGCTGCTCTCCTATATTCCCGAAGCTGTAATCCAGGTTCAAGCACGGCCGCAGATCCCCCCCGGGGAACAGATATCCCGCTATCCAGGGGCTCAAGCAGCGCGCGCCGATTGATTTACAATAGTTACTGTAACTACTATAACTGTTATACTCGGAATAATTACCGGATATATTGTAATAACGGTCGATCTCCTCCGGCGAGAAAGCCGGATACACGTCTATCGCCGGTCCTGCCGCCTGCGCGCTTGCGCGGCCGAGCTGTTCCTTCAGCACACCCACGTCTATGCCGTGGCCGAAGACAAACCCCTGCCATCCCGCGCCAGAACAACCCAGTTGCGCGCACAGCCGTTCCTGCGCCTCCAGCTCCGAACGGTCAAGATGTATCAGATGATGGAACGTCAAAGCGTCGGCCCGGGCCCGCCTGGCCACCGCCGGCACGACGTCCAGATACATAAAATTGCCGCTGTTGATCGTGCATTGCAGATGCACCAGGGGGCGCGCCAGCCCCAGACGGCTCTTATGTTCGGCTATTGCCTGTAAACCGGCCATGATCTTTTCAAACAACCCGGGCATGCCCCGGATACCGTCGTGAACAGACCGGTCGCCATCAAGCGAAACGTTCAATTCATCCAGGCCGCTTTCCACCAGCTTTTGCGCGCAGCCGGAAAGTAACGCGCCGTTAGTAATCATCAAACAGTGCATCTTTTTCCGCTTGATCTGTTCGATCAATTCCACCGCGTGCGGATACAACAGCGGCTCTCCTCCGAACAAAGTGATATTCGGTTTATACGGACCGATTTCTTCCAGGAGACGCCGGTACGTTTCCAGACTTAATTCCTTACCGGACGCTCCGGCCGGGTTTTTGCGGGTCACCCCTGCCTCCCCCCACTGCCCGCACATTTTACACTGCAGGTTACAACGATGGGTCAGAAAAAGAGTGAGCGATTCCGGCAAACGGCTCCTGCCGCTGCCCCCCAGATACATCAGATAGGCCAGAGCGCGTTTGCGCGCGACACCCAGGGCGTACCCCGGCTGCCGGAAAGTTTTGAGCAAAAATCTGCGCAGATTGCGTTTTTGTATCATCGTGCCTTTATCGTATCGATCATCCGGCGCATATCCTCGCCGCTGACCAGAGGATGCACCGGGAGGGTAAGAAGATGCTCTGCCGCATACGTGCTCGCCGGGAACGCATCGGCCTTGTACCCCAGGTCGAACGCCCGGTGCAGCGGTTGCAGATACATCAATGATGCCTCTATTCCTTGAGCCAGGAGAGCGCGCATGACCACCGCTCTCCGGTCGGGTTGCTCGAAAAGCACCGGCAGCCGGTTGCACGCCGGCAACAGCCGGGTTTGTATGCGCGGCAAACGTATGCCGGAACACTGACTTAATCCCGCCAGCAGATCATGCACCCGCGACTGGCGTTGCGCGGAGAAGAACGGCAATTTTCTCAATAACGCTTCTCCTGTACCTGCCTGCGCCCCGCTCATCGCTCCCACGCGCACCCGTTGCGGCGCAGGCTGCTGACGTAAACGCGACAGCAGCGGATAAAGCAAACCGTACATGCGCGGCCGCACTGCGACCGCCAGACCGATCAAGCCGGTTAAAACGCGCATCTCCTGTATCCAGCCGGAACGGCGCGGGTTGGCCGCCACTATCTGCTCTACGGATTGACGCAGCCGGTCGGAATTCGTAGCCAGGCACCCGCCGCCGAATAACGAGATGTTCTTGCCGCGATTAAAACTGAAAAAACTCAAATCCCCCCAGCTTCCCGCGGGCTTGGACTGGATCTGACTGCCCAGAGCCTGACAACAATCCTCGATCAAAAAAACCTCCGGCGGCAATTGCTGTTTAAGTTCCGCGGTCCGGGCCACAGGGATGCCGAACATGTGCACGCAGACCACCGCCAGGGTGCGCGAGGTGACTGAAGACAACAAAGACTGAATATCCGGATTGAAATCATCCAGGGTAATGTCGCACAGGACGGGCTTGAGCCCTGCCGCGAGCACCGCAGTCACCAGTGTCTGCGCAGTATACGCCGGCAGAATCACTTCGGTACGCCCGGACACTTTTTTCAAAGCCAGCAGCCCGAGATAAAAAGACGTGGTCCCGGAATCAGCCGTAAACACATACCGGCAGCCGCACGCCTGCTGCATCGCCAGTTCGAAACGCGGCATCTGCCGGGGGCAAGCAGCATGCCCGAGACCATAAACCAGATCGTTGAGGCCGATGGGCAACGCCACTACAGGAACTGTTCTCAACATACTTTTCTCGCTTCCACCAGAATAACCGGGGCCCAGCGCACACCTGCAGCGCCGATACCGCGCATTGCCGCTATTTCCAGACCCGCAGCCTGCGCGATCCCGCGCATCTGTTGCGCGGTATACGGTTTGAGCGGCAGCGTTTTGACCGTGGGGTCATAAAAATCGGCCCAGGCGTATTTCAGGCGCAGCAAAGGATTGGCGGCATTGCGAAAATCGAATATGATCCGTCCTCCCGGTTTACATACGCGTTTTATCTCCCGGAGCACCGCCGCCACATCAGCCAGAGAAGCCAGGTTAAAAAAAACATTTACGCAAACCACTGCTTCGAAACTACCGTCGGCATACGGCAGTTGCGCGCCGCTGCCCCGCGCGCAATGCGCCTGCCCGTGCGCGGCAAGTCTGCGCGCGGCCTGGGCGATCCTGCCTGCGTCCACATCTATCCCCCACAACTCCCTTTGCGGCTGCCGGAGGGCCAGCTGCTCAAGCAGGAACCCTTCGCCGCAGCCGACTTCCAGCAACCGGCCTTCTGTCTTCAGGCACAATTCCATCGCCCCGGCACGCACCAGCTGCTGCCAGTATCCGGCAGAGTAAGCGCCGCGTTGCTGCGCCGGAGAGAACCGGCGATGCAGGAAACAGTAGATTTTCTTAAGCATGGATCAACGCCCTTTAAGTTGCAGTAACTGCGGAGTCACCGGTTGTGAGAAATCATAGAACAGCGCAAAACGCCGGATCTGGAAGAAACCGAACGCGATCTTCAACGCCTGCAAACGTTCTTCTATCTGCTGTTTGGCCCGGGGATAGAGCCGGGTATCCACCAGCAGAAAAACAGCCTGCGCCGAACGCACCTGCCGGGTATAGTCCGGATACCTGTCGCTGTTATCCGGATGGAACAACGTCGGCGAGATGATCACCTTTTCTCTCGAGGCAAAAACCACCGGATATCCCGCCCAGTAATCCGAGTACCCCCGGTCGAATCCCCGGCTCTCCAGCCAGGCCACCAGTTCTTTCCAGGCTGAAGCATCAACCGTTCTGGACGGATAAGCGATGGAATACATATTGGCAGTGATCAGCAGCAACAGCAGAAACAGGCTGACCGCCTTCCAGCGCTGCCAGAGAACGGAAATCGCCCATCCCGCGCACAGGGCAAATATCATATACGACGGATGCATATACCGGGCGGCCGCTTCTCCCACCAGGAAAACATATACCAGCACAAACCAAACGGCGGCGATGATCACGACCATCCCGGCGGTGATTTTCCGCTCTTTCAAAAAAAGCGGCACCTCCTTCAGGCACAGAGCCGTTAACGCAACCCCGAAGACTGCGGCGTTGATCGGCCCCATCAATTGCCGGATGAGCGACGGAATACGCAGCAACGACGCCGGCACGGTGCTCAAACGCCAGACGAGCTGGCGCAGCACCGTCAACCCCGGATGCGCCGCAGCCAGAACACTGCGATCCAGATCAAGGATCCTGCCGGCCATGCGCATAGCCGAAGCGCCGGGATGCTGAAGCGCATAGACCAGCGCCGGGAGATATCCTGCCAGCGCTCCCAGGATGAACCAGATGCCGCCTTGACGCACGAATCGCCGGCGATCCGTAAAGATCACTACGGTCAATGCGGTCAAGGTCAAAAAAGTATATCCGGGACTGATCCACTGACCGATCCCGCAGATCAACCCGAGCAAGGCGTATGATCCGGAATGCCGTTGCGCCGGCTGCTGCATCCAGCGCGACAATACTATGCACATCACCGTCCCTAAAAGCAGCGTTTCCGCCCAGCCGCAGAGGATCAGCGACCGGGTCAATACCTGCAGCGGCGCCACCGCGGTCAGGGCAAAAGCCGCACAATACCCGCTGCGGCCTAACCATCTGCGCGCCAGCAGCAACGTCAGTACCGCCCAGCACAGGGACAGGAACACTCCCGTTACATTATACGCCCAGGCATGCGGCCCGGCAAAACGGAATAACGCCGCAACCAGGTATAAACTCAACGTCCCGGAATAATGCGCCTGCCAGACGTACAGCGGAAATTCCCGGGCCTGAGAGATATGCCTGGCCATGAGGGCGAAAACCGCATCATCGCCGTCGGAGATAAAAGAAAAAATGAACTGCCAGCGCACCAGCACCGCCAGCATCAGCAGCGCGCAGACAGCTATCCATGCCGCCCGATGCGCATTTTTCACAGGTCTACCTCCAGCAGCCGCAGGGCCGCCCGCGCCACTTCGTCAACGTCGATACGCTTCAGGCACTCTCTGCCGCGGCAGTTCCTCTTGTTGCACACAGGCAGCTCTCTGCCCTTGAAAAAGACTACGGCCCGGGGATGGATGACCCGCGGGTCATACCGGACAAGATCTCCCGGCCCGAAGAGCGCGATCAACGGACGCTGCATCATCGCCGCGACGTGCATGGGACCGGTATCATTGGTGATGACCAGCCTGGCTTTTTCCATTAAAGCAAAAAGCATCGGCGGCGACAACAAACCGGACAGATCACTGACGCCCGGACCGGCCATGCGGCACAGCTGCCGGCACAAAAGCCTTTCCCTGCTATCCCCGGTCACCGCCACCGCGCAGGCGGCGTCGGCTTTTTCCCGGAGCAAAGCGATCAACCGGGCAAAGCGCTCCAGCGGCCAGCGGCGCGAAGGCATACCGCCGGGATGAACCACGATCAACTCAAGATCGGGATTCCCTCCCCGGGATACCAGCACGTCGGATAAAGCCAGCCTGGCCGCGTGATCCGCCGACAAAACTACCCGCATGTCTTTAACCTCCGCGCCCAAAGCCCGCGCGGTATCGCAATCATAGAGCATTTCATGCTGCCCGCCGGCGTTGGTTTCAGGGATGCGGATATCGAAAAAACCGCCCCTGCCGTCGGTATCCCGCCCGCAGGTCATCCGGGCAGCTACGCCCGCTGCAAGCAGACGCATCTTCAAGCTGCTGATCCCGCTGACCATGGTACGCATGTTCACCGCCAGATCATAGCGATTCCTGCGCAATTCCCGCAGCAAGGCCGGCGCAGCCAGAAGATTGCCCGGCCAGGCGTACAGATGGTTTGCCAGATCAAAACCGGCGAACCAGCCCGGGGTCCGGTCGCTGACCAGGAAATCAAAGCGTGCGCCGGAATATCGCTGCTTTAAAGCGCGCAGCGCCGGAATGGAAAGCAAGAGATCTCCCATGCCTCCGAGATTAATGATCAGGACCGAGTGGAATTCAGGTAAGGCCATATATTTTCTTCAACTCCGCTTTTATACATCCGAACATCTCTTCAACGCTGATCTGCTCCAGACACTCATGCTGCCGGCAGACCCGTCGCGCACAGGGACTGCAGGGCAGACTCCTGGTCACTACCCGCTGGTGCTCGCCTGCGGGGAACCACAGCCGCGCATCCGTCGGACCGAGAGTCGAAACCGTAGGGATGCCCACCGCCGCAGCCAGATGCAATGGACCGGAATTATTACAGACAAGCATCTTGCATCCCGACAAAACCCCGGCCAGCTGCTCCAGTTCCGGGAAAACCGGCTGCACCCGGCTGCTGGCCAGTCCCGCGACGATCAGATCGACCGCCTGTTTATCCGCGGGAGCAGGACCGCCGATGACTAAAAGTTTAACCTGCGGATAATGGGCTAAGAGCGATTTCCCCAGTCCCGCGAACTGCTCTGCCGGCCAGCGCTGCGAAGGGAAAAAACCCCCGGGGTGCAGCGCGATCACATCCGCGGTCCCGTCGAACTTGGATTGTACCCGCAGCATCGGCCGCCGCACGCCCACTGCCACGCCTGCGGCTCTTAACTGCTCCAGAAGAATAGCGGACATCCCGCGCATCTTTTCCGGAACATGCACCGGATGGCTGAAAAGACAACCGCGTCTGCCGTAAGCGAATCCTACCCGCACCGGCGCCCGGCTGAACAACGCCAGAAGACCGCTTTCCAGGGTATAATCATAAACCAGATCAAAGACCATATCGTATGACCGTTGCCGGATCTCTCTTACCGCGGCCTTTGCTCCGGTATACTCCAGAACCGCATCAATCCCCGGGATCGTGCCGGCAATCCCTGCCAGATACGGCCGAACCAGGATATCGATCCGGGCCTGCGGGTAGGCCTGGTCAAGATTCATGATCAACGGCAACGTCATCACCAGATCTCCCAGCCGGTCAGGCCGGATAAGCAGTATCCGGCAGTGCTGCGCGCCGGAGCGCGGCCTGGGTCGCACGAACAAAACCAGCGGCCACAAGAGCAGCCAGCGCAATCCGTAATACAACTCCAGTAAAACGCGTTTGAACTTCATAAATTCCCGTACTCCGGATGTTTTCCCAGTCTCGACGCCCAACCGTCGCATAACCCCAGCCATACTGCCCGGCGCAACGGCCCGGTCAGTCTGCCGCGCGCTGACAAAAAAACGAGCAGTTTCAAAGCATAGCCGAGGGTACGAACCAGCAACCACCGCTGCCGGTGACTGATCGCCAGATGCAGCTGGTTGCGAAAAGCGTAATATAATCTCGCCGGGCTGCGATACAATTGAACATCCATACGCCCCAGGCGCACGCGGGTTTTATCCTCATGACGCTGTTCGATCACCCGGCTCTGCGGTATCCAGAATATCCTGTAGCCGGCTTTGCGCATGCGTAAAGCATACTCTGCGTCATCGGCATAGAGAAAATAGTCTCTTCTGGGCAATCCCACCTGCCCGACGGTACCCGCCGGGATCATCGTGCCGCGCCAGGCAAAACTGGACGTTTCGCGAGCCGCGGGAAAAGGACACTCTTGCGTGCACCAGCTGCGCACTGCGACCGGCGCAATCCGGCTCTGGAGCTGTACATATGCCTGCACCAGCGCCTCCAGGCTATCCGGCTTCAAAGCTACGTCATCGTCAAGCAGCCAGATCAGGTCATGGCCGGCTTGAGCACGGCTCAATCCTTCGGCATACCCGCCGGCGCTGCCGGAATTCTCCGGCAAACGCACGTATTCGACCTTCTGCGGACTTTGAGCGATAACCCGGGCCGTGGCATCGTCGCGCGCGTTATCGATCACCCAGACCGTATCCGGACGCAGGGACTGACCGTGAAGATCGGACAGGAGCCGCTCTATCCCGGCGGCATTATTGTACGTAACGATCACTGCGGCTACCTTAACGGACATAATGTATCTTTCTTCTCCCCTTGACCGCGATAACGACCAGCCGGTCTTTCATCCTCAAAAGGCGGGCGATAAAAAACAGCGATTTCATCGCCCAGCGGGCCCAGCCTTTCTGGCTGATCACCGACTCCGAAGAGATCTCCCGGCGGATCTCGAACCCGCTTTCTTCCAACAGATGACGCAGGCTGCGCCGGGTAAAATGGAACACATGGTGCGGAAGAACGAAATAATTCCGGCGGTTGAATGTATTGATCAGCCGGAGCAGGCGGTACTGCAATCCGTTGAAATCCGGCAAGGCCAGATACAGGACTCCGTCGGTATCAAGCACGCGCCTGGCTTCCCGCAGAAAAACCTTCGGGTCTACGACATGCTCCAGGCTATCGCTGCAGACCACGGCATCGAAAGAAGCGTCGGGAAAATACAATTCTTCCAGCGCTCCCCGTTTGACCGGCACCCCCTGCTGCGCGCAGGCTTGCACAGCCTGGTCGGACAAATCGATGCCGGTAACCGTCCAGCCCTGCCTGCGGGCATCCAGTAAAAATGTTCCGTTGGCGCACCCCACATCCAGCAGTCGCCTGCCGCCCTGTCGGGCAACGACATACTCGTTGAGCAGGGCTAACCGGGAAGCGAAAGGCTCATTGGATTGCAGCCCGCCGGACGCGGCTTCTCCGTAAAACCGCATATACTGGGCTTCAAAATAATCCTTGCCGTATAACTCTTCGGGATGCTCGCTGAAAACGTCCGGCAAAGGATGTACGAATACCAGACCGCAACGCTTGCAACGGACAAGATGCAATTGTTTTTCTTTGATCTTGGCGTCTTCAGGCGTAATGATACAGGTGTTGATCCTGCGGAATAACGTGCCGGCGCATAAAAAGCATTCCTCCGGACCGACGATATGCGTCGCTTTAAGCCGCCCGTAGACATCCTGAACGCTACGGACATGCCCGGTGATACCGAATAAGGTGCGCGCCCGCAGTGCGGCTTGCGTACCGAACTCTTCGCGCGTCTCTCTATGCTGCAGCAGATAAACGATCTTCTCCGCCATACCGGACACATCCCGCGGAGCGACCAGGTATCCGGTTCGTCCATCGTCAACGATCTCGGCGACGCCGCCGGTAGCAAAAGCCACTACCGGTTTTCCGGAAGCCATAGCTTCCACCGCCACCCTGCCGAACGATTCGCGCAACGTCGAAAATACAAAAACATCCAATCCGGCCATTACCTGCGGCATATCCTTTTTCCGCGCTGCAATGGTCAGCTTCTCCCCCAGGCCAGCGCGCGCGGCAAGCCCGCGCAGATGATCGATATACCCGCCGTGCCTGGCTTTATCCAATCCGATAATGACAAACCGCGCTCTGGGAACCCGTGCGGCAACCTGACCGACGGCGGCGATGAAATACTCCAGCCCTTTGTTCTGATAATACGACGTGACCATGCCGACCAGCGGCTCGCCGGAGTCGCAATGCGCCTCTTTCCTGATCTGGCTGCCGTTGGTAACCGAGGCGAACCGGTCGCAATCCACGGCATTATAGATCATCTCCACTTTCCCGCGCCAGGGCAGTTCCAGAAAACGCGCCTGGCAGGCCCGCGAAATCGCGATCACCCGGGTGGAAAGGATCGACTGCGCGATATCCGAAACTTTACCGCTATCCATGATCCGGACATGCGAAACAAAAGGAATTCCGGCCAGGCGGGCAGCGATACCGGCCAGCGCGACGATCCCTCCGGTGGAATTGGTATGGATCAGATGAATCTCTTTTTGTTTAAGGATGCGGGTCAGGCGAAAAAGCGCGTAGAACGTTTGCAGGCCGTACAGCGGATTGGAAACTTTCCGTACCGGAATGACGCTCACCGGCACATGCATGAACTCCGCCTGGGCGGTCAATTCGCCTTTGAACGGAACAGCCAGAAACGGAGAGAAGCGCGAACGGTCAATGCGCTCGAGCAGGTTCAAGAGACTGATCTCTCCTCCGCCGACAATATCCCCGGTATCCGTCAGATACAGTATATTCATGGTTCGGTCTTTACTTTATACACTGCCGTTTGCGGCGCTTCCAGACGATAGAGCAGTTCAAAATTATCGCCGTAGTCGCGCACCGCCGGTTCCAGAAACCGCCGGCTGAACTGTATCCCGGCGATATCGATACTATCCACGATCACGTATGCCCCGGCTATGCGGCGAAGATACTCCATCATCCGGCCGGTATCTGCGGTCGCGGGAAATCCCACTGCCCTGCGTTGAGCGACCAGGTAAGCCAGGAATGGTTTTCGACAGACCACCACCGCCTGCGCCGGAGCGTGCTCTTTGATAAAATCGAGGCTGCGATAGAAATTACGCCACTGCGGCTCGAACCCCTGCCTGATCATGCCGATATCCGCGGTTGCACAGATCGCTCCGGCCGCAAAGATCGCTCCTGCGGCGGCAAGAACCGCAGGCGCGCGCCGGCGGAACAGTCGCTCCATGCCGGTAAATGCCAGGACCAGCACAAAGAATAACGCCGCAAATAAATACCGGCTGCCATACGTCGGGAATGCCGGCAGCAGCAACGCATAAACCAGGACAAAAACCAGGGAATTCCTTGCGCCCTCCCTGCGCCGGAGCCTGAAGAATCCCGCACTCATCGCTGCCAAACACCCGAGACCGAGCAGGATCTTCGCCGGCCACCAGAAAGTATGCGGAAGGATATAACGGGTGACCGGCAGCATGGTTTCCGGCAAAACATTTCCGGCATACGCCGCGGCATTGTACGCGTACCGTCCGGCGAACCCCGTCAGACCGATCGTCCCGTTCCCCGGCCGCAGGTAATTTCCCGCATCCAGGATCTCGGCGAAATAACTCCCGGAAAAATTCCGGCCGCTGTAGAAAAAAGCCGCCGCCAGGAGAAGCAGCGTCAAGCCGCAGATACCGATCAAGCCGGCACGCGTTTTATTCCGCCGCACGACAAAGATAAACGCGACCGTCAGGATGATCGCGGAATAGCGGATACAGAATGCGCCGATCATCAACGCCCCGGCTGCCCGGAGCCATCCTGCTTTGTTCTCCGACTCAAAACGCGCCAGGCAATACAGCGTGCTTAACAAAGTCAGAACAAACGCCGCTTCGATCAGGGTTACCCGGGAATATTCCAAAGTCAAAGGATGCAAAGCGAAGATCCCTGTCAGCAGTATGCGCATTCCCCGGGTAAAACCGAGCACCCGCGTGAATTTCCAGGCAATCACCACCGTTGCCAGCGTGCAGAGCAACGACAAAGCGTTGAGCAAGGCAAGGTGATACCCGAATATCCCGATCAACCCTGCCAGCAGCAGCGGATATCCCGGCGGATACTTGGTATCCTGCGGCTGTTCGGGCGCGTTGGCCAGCGCCATACCTTTGCCCGCAGCCAGGGACTGGGCCACGATGATATACCGGGCATTGTCCCCGTACGGCGCAGGCAGAGCGGAAAAACCCAGCGTTGAAAGCACGATCACAACGCAGAGGATGATCAGAAGAACTGCTCTTTCCGGCATCATATACTTTCTCTATACAAAGCGGCGGTCGAAACGGCGATCTGCGTCCAGGAAAAACGTTCCTGCGCCAGAGCCAAGGAACGCCGGCCCATCGCCACCAATGACTGCGGATGAAAGACGAGGACCTCCATCCCCAGCTTCAGGGTAACCGGATCCCCGGGAGCGACCAGGATCCCGTTACGATTATTCTCCACGTCTTCGGGGATACCGCCGACTTGAGTGGCGATCACCGGCTTGCCGAAAGCGTAAGCCAGTTGCAGCGATCCGCTGGTATCGGTGCGGATATAGGGAAATACCGCCGCATCGCTGGCAAAGAAAAAGGCCGCGATATCCTTGAAATGCACGTACCCCGGTTTGAACAACACGTCCTCCTGCAATCCCAGCCCGGCGATGAGACGCAGGAAATACTCTTCATCGAGATGCATGGGTTTTCCTGCCAGCACCAGAAAAACGCCGTCGTTGGCAAGCCGCAGCTGCTTGAACGCTTCCAGCAGGACATCGATCCCCTTATACCGGCGCAAAGCGCCGAAATGCAGGAATACGGTTTTTCCTTGAGGGATCCCCAGCTGCTGCCTTGCCTGTTCTCTGGTGATCTCCGCTGTCCGCGCGAAAAGATAATTGCCGTGCGGGATGATCCGGATCCTGCCGGCCGGAAGTCCGAAAGACCGTATCAGTTGCTCCCGGGAGAACGCGGAATGCGCGATGATCGCGCGGCAGGAAGCATACATGATACGCATCGCCCGGCGCATGAAAAAAGCCTTCTGCTCGAATTCCTCGTGCGGCATGACATTATGAGCGGTAAGGATGATCTTTATCCCCAGCCAGCGGCAGAGCAAAAACAACAACCAGTCTTTTCTGGCGGTAAAGAGCGTCTGCACATGGATCACTGCCGGCCGCACCGCCAGGACCGTTTTCACCAACCCCAACACCTGAACCGGATACGCCCGGCCGTTGAATCCGGCTTTGATCATCCTGAAGTTACGCGGCAGGAAATCCAGCTCATATGCGGTGTCGGTCAAAAGCACGCATTCCAGCGATGCGTCCTGCGACAAAGCCCGGATCAGATTATAGGTGTAATGGGTGATCCCTCCCCATCCGCCGGCATCGATCATCAGAATTTTCATGGTAGTATGGGAACGTCCCCGATCACTTGGCGATACACTTCCAGAGTCCGGGCAGCTGTCTTTTCCCAGGAGAACTCCCCTGCCCGGCGTAATCCCTTCTCGCGCAAAGCGCGCCGTAACCCGGTATCCGCGGCGGCCCGGCGTAAACCATCCGCGATGGATTCCGCCGACCCGGCGTCGACCTGGCAGGTGCATTCCCCGAACAATTCCCGCAGCGCGGAATTAGCTGCGGTGACCGCCACAGCCCCGCAGGCAATGGCTTCGAGCACCGGCAAACCGAAACCTTCATAGATAGACGGAAAAACAAACACCTCGCAGGCATTGTAGAGAGCGCACAGCTCCTGCGGCTGGACATATCCGATGAACCTCACCCGCGACTCCAGACCCAGTCGACGGACTGCGGCGAACATATCCTGATACTGCCATCCTTTGCCTCCGGCGATCACTAAATCCGTTTCACTATGGTCATGGATCAGGCCGTATGCTTCCAGCAGCCGGACCAGGTTCTTGCGCGGTTCCAGCGTGCCGGCAAAGAGGAAAAACGGCCGGGTGATCCCGAAACGCCGGCGGCACTCCTCCTGCGCCGTCTTTTTTTCGCGGGGCGCGAAAAGCTTTTCCGCCGCTTCGTAAACCACCTCGATCTGTTGCGGCCGGGCGGCATAGAGCTGGATCAGATCGGCTTTACTGGTCTCTGAAGGCACGATGACCCGATCAGCCCGCCGCAGGCTTTGCCTGACCAGACGATCGAAGAAAACCGCGGTCTTTTTTTCCACCAGACCGCTCAACTTTTTAAAAGCGAGATCATGCACCGTTACCACCGAAGGACAACCGGCGCCGTGCGGGACCCAGAATCGCGTGCCGTGAAAAACCGCCAGCCGCTCTCTTCTGGCTGCGGGCGGCAGCAGTATGCTCTGCCAGAATCGTTCACACCAGGGATGCACCTGCGGCAGGCGCAGGTTCACTTCTTTGACGGTGCGCGCATCCCGGGCAACGCCGCTGGCAGCGCTGGTGAACAAAAAAAGCTGATTGCCCGGCACTGCGGATAAATGCTCGACCAGTTGACGGACATACGTGTGTATCCCTGCCCGGGTAAATATCAACGGACGGATATCAATACCGATGCGCACTCATTCGCTCCTTCAGCGTCAATGCATGATCCATCTTCGGAATTCTTCCGCGCCGATCTTTTTGCGGCTTTGAATGACTTTACGCTTCTTGATCATTGCCGGAATATATTTCAACGCCGCCAGCCTGGCCCGGAGAGGCGCAAACTCGAAACGCAGCACGCGCAGGAAGATGTCCCATTCGTATTTGAGCAGAAAAAGGAAGTTCTCTCTGATCACCGGCCAGGGGAAATCCTTGATCAGCGTAAAGATCCGGTTACGCTCCATATAATACACCAGGAACCGCTGATCTTTTTTAGCCCGGGTAGCTCCGCTCATATGATACACCGTGGCATCCGGCACAAACATGCATTTCCAGCCGCAGAGAAGCTGCCGCAAGGCCAGATCGAATTCTTCGTTGTAGGCAAAAAAAACTTCATCGAACAACCCGGCCTCTTCAAGCATCCGGCGACGGTATAACGCCGACGCCCCGGCAGCGCCCAGCACCGGTTCAACCGTGGAGAACTGACCGGTGTCTTTCTGCCCCCGGCCCCGGTTCAAGGGAAATCCGCCCCGATGCAGCTGAATACCCGCGGAATCGATGATCTCCGGCTGGAAAAAGTTCATTTGCTTGGATGAACAGCTGCCGATACGTTCATCGGTAGCCATGATATCCATCAGCTTCTGCAGCCAGTCCAGATCGCAACGCGTATCGTTATTCAACACCGCGATATACTCGCCGCGGGCCTGTTTGATCCCGATATTCGCGGCCGGCGCATAGCCGAGGTTGCGTTTATTTTCAATGATCCTGATCTGCGGGTACTCTTTCTTCAGGACGTCCACGGAATCATCCTGCGAACCGTTATCCACCACGATTATTTCCACCGGCTGGTAGGTCTGGCTGACCAGCGCAGCCAAACATACTTTGAGCAACTCGCAGCCGTTAAGGTTCAAAACAACCACCGATACCAAGGTCGACTTCTCCAGAGCCATTTTCAATCCTTATCTTCGCGCGTAACAGATCATCACATTCGCCGTCCGCAGCCGTTCCATCAGCGCGTAGAGCGGGCGCAGCAAAGGACTGCGCCACATCCCGGCCGGCAGTCGCAACGGGATGTTCTTCTCTGCCAGCCAGCCGTTGAGCGTCCAGTCGATGATGGGAACATCCTCCAGATACCGTATATGCCGCAGGCTTAAAGCATTCTTTTCCAGCAGCCGGGAAAGAGTCCGCCCGGAAAAATCGTAGAAATGCCTGGGAAGATCGCACAACAGGCTTCTCTGTTTGAACAGAGCGGCTTCCCAGGAACCGACATTGGGCACACAGATCACCAGTAAACCGCCTTTTTTCAAGATGCGCCGGCATTCCGCTAGAATACCGCTGGGATCCTCGCAATGTTCCAGAGAATGCCACAGGGTAATGCAATCGAACGACTCGTCGGCAAACCCGGCGTCCCGCAACCGGCCTGCGAAGACATCGATACCGAAGACTTCCCGGGCATACCGCACGCACCCCGGGTCGATTTCCACTCCCTGCACCTGCCATCCCAGCTGCTTCAGCCAGGCCAGATACGCGGCGTTGCCGCACCCCACATCCAGCACCCTGCCGCCAGCCACCCAGGGAACAGTCCGGTAATACATCCGGCGGAATACTCCCAGGAACAACCGGACCCGCCAGCGCGGGAGACCCCCACGCGTATCCGCCGCAGGATATCCGTAATACCGTTCCAGGATGCTCTGCTTGATCCGGTTCTTGAGCCGGGCATACCGACCGGTGCCCCGCCCCATAATGCCCACCTGTTCAGCGGCGATCTTCTTATACGCGACATACTCCGGCGGATAATGCCGGGCCAGATCGGCGAGCGCCGGACGGGGATTAAGATAGACCAGCCCGCAGCGGCTGCAGCGAACCAGCGTGAACCGCTCCCCGCGCTTTAAAAGCCGATCCGTACCTTCGGCGAACGGCTCCGGCGCATCCGCGCCACAAAGATTGCACCGCACATATTCAAACTGCCCGGCGGTATCCATACCCACGCACCTTGAACGTAATCGCTTTGATCCGGGTCAAGAACGCCTGCGGCGCGGCAAAACAGGAAAACACGAATCCCCGCCAACCGTTCTTATATTCTCCCCGGCTGAAATAGAACCGGGCAAAAGTCAGACCTGCGCCGAGGAAAGACTTCGGCAGCTGCGTCCAGCCCGGCGCCTTATTCCCTGCCGCGATCTCCTGCGCTTCCAGGGTGGTCGCCCGCCAGGATTTGCGCACAAAATCCCCCAGCCGTTCATAGGGATAATGTCTGACGGCATGCGTCAGTTCTCCGGCTTTACCGTCCAGGATAAATCGGGCATGCACTCTTCTTTCCTGCCAGCGGCCCGTGCCTTTACGATAAAGCTTTATCTTCTTGAACTCCCAGAAAGGACTCTGCATCCGCCGGCCGAGAACGTAATTCTCGAACGGCATCCAGTATCCGTCGTATCCCTCGCCGCGGCCGATGCGGTCGCGGATCTCCCGGGCGAGTTCCGGCGTAAAACGCTCATCCGCTTCCACAAAGAGCACCCATTCATGACCGGGTTTATCCAGGGTCCAGCTCTTCTGGGCGCCGAAATTATCGAAACGCCTCTGAAATATCTTATCCGTATATTCCCGGCAGATCTCCACCGTTCGATCGGTGGAATACGAATCACAGATCACTATCTCGTCGACCCATCGAATGGTCTCGAGACAGGCGCGGATCTGCTTCTCTTCGTTATAGATCATCACTACCGCGGATATCTTCGGGGTCACAATCGGATCCATTTTTCGGCATCAGGCCGCTGCGCGAGCAGCGCTTGTAAGGATTTTTTCTTCCCCAGGAAATACGGGATCTTTACGCAGTGGCAGATTACCGCTGCCAGCACCGCCGCTGCCTGACCGGCCTGCAGCCGTTTCAGCCCCAGAGACAATGCTTCTTTGATCCAGCGCCACAACGCCGAGCGGATATCCCTGCCGGTGCCGTAAGCGTACCGCAGGAGAATGGAATTGCGCGCATGGTAGAACAGCCGTTTGAGCCGGTAGTTTTCCGTCTTTCCGAAATGATGTTCGCAGATGGATTCCGGAACATACACGCAGCGAAAACCCCGCAGCCACATCCGCCATGACAGATCCACGTCCTCCCCGTACATGAAGAATGCCTCGTCGAAATACCCGCTCTTCTCCAGCGCCGCTCGACGCACCAGGCAATGGCCGGCGGAACACCAGCTGATCTCTCCGGTGACGGGATCAATGAACCGGGGCGCCTCCTGCGGGATACGTTTTGAACAAACCGCGCCGATAGACGCATCGGCCTGCATGCGCGCCACCAGAGCGCTCAACCATTCTTTATCCAGGCGGGTGTCATTATTGACCAGAGCGATATATTCAGCCGTACAACGGGGGAATACCCGGTTATTGGCCCGGGCAAACCCTTCGTTGCGACGGTTCACCACCACTTCAAGCTTAAATGACGTTCTCAAACCTTTGACCAGTTCCAGCGACCTGTCCCGGGAGGCATTATCCACGAAGAACAGGCGCATCTTGTCTTTAGGATAGGTCTGCCCTTCCAGGCCGGCGATAAATTCCTCCAGGAAAGAACGATTATTGTAATTCACCGTGATCAGATCTATGGGCACGCTGGGAGCGTTCATTTTAACTCAAGATGACCGTGAACAATGCGCATTGCCGGCGCAACGTTCCGGCGGGCAGTTTACCTTGCAGACGCAGCCGGAGCGATTCCGCCAGACGCAAAGAGAAATCCAGGATCATGACCGCCTTGATGCACAGCACCGCTGCGAAACCGAAATGCTTGCGGTAATAGGTGAACCGGTCTTTATGCCAGATCCTCTCCGCGCCGGGATCGGCGGCAAGCAACCGCCGGGTCGCCACGCCGTGATAATGCACCGCCTGAACATGCGGGCTGAAGTAAATACTGTACCGGGCCTGTTTTATGCGCAGGCACAGGTCTACGTCGCTGAAGAAGAGGAACATCCGCTCATCGAACAGGCCGACCTTATCGAATATTCCTTTGCGCACCAGCAAACAGCAGGCAGGCGGCTGTTCCACCACCCGGAAATCATCGTGCTGCCATTGCCGCATATAATAGGCATCCAGGACGCGGTTGCGCGGGAAGAGCCGCTCCAGGAACGTGTTCTGGAACAGCGCGGTCAGCAGGACCGGGAACCTGCGGCAGAAAAACTGCACCGAGTTATCCGGATTACGCAGCTGACAGGCCAGCGCAGCGGCCTGCGCGTGCTGCTGCAGGATCCGCAGCATGAGCGGCACCGCCTGTTTGCCCAGCACAATATCGCTGTTCAGCAGCAGGATGGCACTGCCCTGGCAGACGCGAATGCCCTGATTGATCGCTTTGCTGAAACCCAGATTCTGCGGATTGGTGATCAGCCGCACCGACGAAAAATCCCGCCGCACCATCTCCACGCTGCCGTCGGAAGAACCGTTATCCACCACGATCACCTCCGCGGCGATGCCGGCGAGATTGCCGAACACCGACCGCAGACAGCCTTCCAGGCAGTCGCGGGTATTCCAGTTAACGATTACAACGCTGCACTCAACCATCTCCACATATACCTCAAAGCCAGAAACGGGTAGCCGTGCTCCCGCGCTTTCCTGGCCATACCACGATAGGTATCGGCCAGGATGTTTTCCGTGCGTCCCTGACGTCCCTGACGGGAGAAATCCGCCGGATATTTACGTATCACCATTTCCGTGGCGCGCAGCCGGGCGCGCATATCCGCGGTGACGCTCTGCGGCTGGTAGTACACCTCTACCAGCGGTTCGGCGACGAACCCGAAGCTGTACTCTCTGGAAACGCGCAGCCACAGATCCCAGTCCACCAGATGCGGCAGGGCTTCGTCAAAGAGCCCGGCTTTGTCGAAACATTCCCGGCGCATCAGCACCGTGGGCGTGCCGATAAAATTACCCTTGATCAACACCTCGTGCAGCCTGCCCTGACGCTGCTTCACCTGTTCGGGAGGATAGTCCAGCACCGTCGCGCCGCGATGGATACGGAAACTGCAATAAACCAGCCCCGTCTCGGCCGGCGCCGACTCCAGGAAACGGACCTGCCGCTCCAGCTTCTGCGGCAGCCAGATATCGTCGGAATCATGGTGCGCGATGAACTCGCCGCAGGCGGCGCGGATCCCGGTATTGCGGGCAGCGGCTTCACCGCGGTTGCGCTCATGGCGGACCAGCCTGATACGCGCGTCGGTTCGCTGCAGCGCTTCGAGCGCGGCCGCAGTCCCGTCCGTCGAGCCGTCGTCGACAATGATCAGCTCGAGATCGGTGAACGATTGTGCGAGCACGCTGCGCGCAGAGTTGCCGATAAGCTGCGCACGGTTAAAAACAGGAATAACCACACTTACTTTCGGCATAGAGTCGACCTGTGATTACGCAACCAGCTCCTGACCGCGCCGGGAAGCCAGGTCCGGAGCAGCAAACCCGCCGCCTGCCGGTGAAAAGGGAATAAACAAAGCGATTTCCAGGAGAATCTGCGCGCCGCGCGCGCGTCTCCGCCGGCGTAGAGCGAATCGGCGAAGCCGTAATACTGACCCGCGAGCAGCCTCCGGGGATCCTCTTTCAGCCGGGGTAACGGCGTCTTGAGCACTTCCGCATCCGATTCCCCGCGGCGGCGTTTCTGCCATGCCAGCACGATCAGGGATCTTTCAAAAGCCATACGCGCCGATTTTTCCGCGCTCATGCTCTGCGGATGGACCCGGTAACGCAGCAGACGCTCGGGCAGATTGGCCAGGGCGTACCGTTGAGACAACCGCAGCGCCAGATCATAATCCAGGCAGCCGGGGAACTCCCGGCGATACCCCCCCACCGCGTCAAAAGCGGCTTTGCGGAACATCATTGCGCTGTGAGCAAAACAATTTTTCGTTTCCAGGACCGCGCGGATCCGTTGATCTTCAGAAGGCAACGAGGAAGCGGCGAGAAGATGATCTTCGTCGTCGATGATGAAGAAATCGCTGCCGACCAGCGCGCAGCCCGGATGCTCTTCCAGATAAACGAGTTGCTTTTGCAGCCGCCCGGGCAACGATATATCGTCGGCATCCTGCCGGGCGATCATCGCGCCGCGCGCGAGAGCGATCCCTTTGTTCAGAGAGAGAGGCAATCCCAGATTGCGCTCGTTGCGGATGATCCTGATGCGCGGGTCGCTGTAGCCGGCGAGTATCTGCGCAGTGGCGTCGCTGGAAGCGTCGTCGATAACGATGAATTCAAAAGAAACGCCTGCCTGACGCAGCACGCTCTCTATCGCCTGCCGCAGATAACGCTGCCCGTTAAACACGCTCATCACCACGCTCACCGCGACAGCTGAATTATCCATTGCGCTCATGGTTTACGCAGCAGCACGAACAACGACTGCCGGGTAACATCCTCATAGGTAAGTCCCCGGCCGGCGAAAGCCCCGGGAAACCGCCTGATCATATCCAGGAAACGCAGTTCGTCATACTGCCGGACGGATTCAACGACGCATCCGGACTCCTGCCAGAGTTGAGTGAACTGTTGAAGCCGCCATTGATTCATCGGCTGCAACGCGGCGCGTTTTTCGCCCAAATCATTGATCCCCAGGATGTTGAGTTTCTGCTCGATAAAGTGCAAAGAGAAAAGGAACTGCGCATAGGGAATGCGCAACGTATTGTACGCGTGCAATCCCCAGGCAGACGCGTACAGCGGCCCGAACTCAAAATAGATCCGGCCGCCGGGTTTACACAAACGCACGCATTCGCGCAGAGTCTTCCGGGGATCAGCGATATGCTCCAGGGTATTATATGAGTAGATCGCGTCGAAAGAAGATTCCTTAAGCGGGATCCCTTCGCACACATCCACCTGCAGGAAAGCCAATCCTTTGGCGCGATTGTCCCGGCGGTCCTGCAGATCCACCAGCGTCACCGTATGCCCGTACAGCGCCAGAGCAGCGCCCACCATTGCGTCCGCGCAACCGATCTCCAGCACAGCGGCACCGGGAGAGCGAAAACCCGGCAGACAGTTAAACAGCGCCAGGCTTCTCTCGACCCCCCGCCGATAGCAGGAATACGCGTCATACCCGTAATCCGGATACGGCGGAAAGCTGTTTTGCAAAGCGTCGAATTCCTCGTCAGAATCCAGATAAACCGCGGGTCCTGCTGACGCCAGAATACGGCTGATCTGTGCGCGCAAAGGATGCCGGCGATGCGCCAGCCACCGGGCATACGCTCCCGGGAATGCTTTCTTGAGCCGCTCTTTGAGCCTGACCGGCATCACCCCTGGCCCCCTCGTTTACGTATCAGCCGGGCCGGATTTCCGGCAACGACCTCCGCTGCGCCGACGCTATGCGTGACCACGCTGCCGGCGCCGACCACCGCATGATCACCGATAGATACGCCATCCAGGATCACCGCATGCGTGCCGATCCAGCAATCGTCGCCTACGCGTATCCCCTGCCGGCTCTCTCCCTGCAAGCGGATCAAACAATCGGTTTTATCGCAATGATGGTTGGCCGGGATAAAAACGGTATGCGTGGCGATCAAAACGTCGTTACCGATACGCAGCCCGCCGTGACCGTAGAGCACGGAAAATTCGCCGACAATAACGTTATTGCCGATATGCACGTCTCCCCCGAACGTGCTGATCTGCACGAACGGTTCCAGCCGGACGTTATCCCCGATGGTGATCCGCCCGCCGCCGCGCACGGAAAGCCGGCACTGCGGCCCGATGTACACATTCTTACCCCAGATCACTCCCTCGGCCGCGATGCGCGCCTGCCAGGAAATCTGCTCCCCGCTTATTTTCCACCGCAGCGTGCGCGCCAGCGCCCGCAGCCGGCCGACCAGTTGTACCAGCATGCCCGATAGTATCATTTTCATACCCCGCTATTCCCGATAAAATTTATACACATCCCTGCCTGTATCGCCGGTGCCCAGATGCTTCCAATGCGTGAAGAGAGAATTACGCACGACCAGATCGGGAATGGTTTTCCGGTTGATCGCCAGGCCGTGATTCCATTCCCGCGAACGCATCTTCGGTTCATTATCCTGCCCCATATCAAAAAACATGACCGGCGCCGCGCGGGAAAGCGTATCCAGCGCCTTTTTAAAACCTTCCGGTGCGTCTTTCTTGAGTATCCAATGCAGCACGCTGAAACAGATCAGACAATCCGCGCGCTGCTGCGCAAGAAAATCGCGGAAATCCGCGTGCAGATACTCCGGATCGACTCCCAGCAACCGGTTCAACGCTCTGGACTGCCCCAGACGCTGATCATCCTGCTCGAGGCCGGTTACCCGGGCGCCGCGGCGAGCGGCCTGTTGCGCGAAAAAACCGGTGTAGGAACCGATATCGATAACCCGCTTGCCGGCCCAGTCGAATTCATCCCGGATCATTCGCCAGCGCGTAGCGTCCCGCAAGACTTTCCAGTCGGAAAACACCGGATGCTCTATAGGCGTATAGAGGTATTTCCGGCCCGGCGCGGGAAAAGAATCCCGCAAATCCTCCATAAGCAGGCGCAGCTGCGGATCAACCCGCCGGATAACCGCGGGGACCAGTTTCCACCCCAGCAGGCTGGCGATAGCGGCGCGATGCAAACCATCGGTGATGATGAACGTTCCGTCCGAGAGCGCAACCACGTCGATCGGCTGCACATGCCGGGTCTTTTCAATCTCCGCCAACAGGCTGATAAAACGCCTGCACATATCTTCCGGCGCATTTATGACCGCCGAGCGATTATGCCGATAGCTTCTGCGCGCGCCGTCAGTCTGCCGGAAACAACCCAGCACGGTATCCGCCAGCTTCCAATAAACCGTCTGCTCGAACGGCGCCCCCGGCGCAGCCCGGTACGCCTGTATGAAAAGAAAGTGCGGGGTCTGCCGGACCGGCAATCCGAAGAACCCCACGCCGTGGGCCTGGCAGACGGACTTGAACTCATACTCCTGGATGCTGCGCAGCTGTTCAACCGGGATCGCGGCCCGGACGCGCAGCGCGTCAAACGAAGGTTTATTGAATATTCTTCCAATCCACATCGATAATGATCCTTCCGCCGCAACGTATATCCCCGGAAACAAAGAGCGGGATATCCTTCTGCCAGAAAAGCAGCTGGCTGCGGTCGGCCCGCCAGAGCGCGGCATGCGCCATTACGTGCTGATTATTGAACGCCAGCGCTTTCAGGCGGATATCGAAATATCCCTCTCCTGCCCGGACCGCCAGATCTTTATGGAACGATTTACTGCTGGTCCGGAAGAGCACATCGCTGCCCGCGCCGGAAACGGCGATATCCATCTCCACCGGGCCGATATCCTGCCGGGCGTTATAGTGGATGCGCAGCAGCACGTCGCTGCCCGCAAAAGCTTTCTCCACAACCTCTCCCTGCCCGGAAACCCATTCTACGCGCCGGACCGCCACATCGGTTTCCGGTCCATGCTCGCTGCTGTTACCCGCCGGCAGCGCGGGTACGCCGGCGGCGGACACGTCATCCTGATAAGCGCGGATGACTGTCTCCGGCTCTCCGATCTGTTGCACCATCCCCCGCTTCAGATACAATGCCGAATCGCAGAACCCCAGGATATGCATCATGCTGTGCGAAACCAGGATGGTGGAAACGCCCTGACTGCGCAGAAGACCCAGCCGGTTAAAACATCGCTCCTGGAACTGCGTATCGCCTACCGCGAGAACCTCGTCAATCAGCAGGATTTCCGGATCGCAATGCACGGCGACCGAAAAAGCCAGACGCATGAACATGCCGCTGGAATAATGTCTTACCGGCGCATCCAGAAAACCGCCGATGCCGGCAAAATCGACGATAGCGTCAAAAGCCTTCAACGTCCGGCGCCGGTCCATGCCCAGGATGGCAGCGTTGACAAAAATGTTCTCCCTGCCCGTCAACAACGGATGAAAACCCGCGCCCACGCCGATCAACGCGCCCACCCGGCCGCCGATGCTCACCTGACCGGTATCCGGCATAATGATGCCGTTGAGCAACCGCAGGAGCGTGGTCTTGCCGGCGCCGTTCGCTCCCACAATGCCCAGGGTCTGACCGCGCTCCAGCCGGAAAGACACACCCTGTAAAGCCCAGAATTCATCCCGGCGCAGCCTCTCCGAATGTCCGCCGACCCCGGCGATAGCCCGGCCGGTATCGATGACGCCGTACCACATCGATCTGCGCAAGGACGCGCAGAATTTCTTGGAAAGGTTCTCAACCTTGATCAGGGATTCTTCAGCCATCTACAACCTTTCAGCGATCTTCGATTCGGCGATATGGAAAAACACCAGAGAGACTCCCAGCAGCGCAATGGAAAAAGCGCTGGACGCCCAGAATCCCGCTCCTTCGGCGCTCTGGCCGTAAAGGATCATGTCCCGCGGGAATGCAACCAGATAATACAGCGGATTATACCTGGTGATGGCGGCCAGAACGCCGGAAGACGGGCGCTGATACAGAACCGGCGTGATCAGCATCAGGAAAGTCATCAAAAATGAGAGCAGATTGGCGATTTCCCGGACCATCGTATTCAGAATAGCGCATATAAATCCCAGTCCCAGCGTCAACAGCGCCAACGGCAGGAAAAGAAACGGGATGAGCAGCGCTTTCTCCGAAGGTATATACCGGTAATAAAAAAACAAACCGGTCCCGACGGCTATCTGGATCAGGAAGAATACCGTCGCCTGCCCCAGCGTGGCAATAACCAGCGATTTGCGGCAAAAATTTATTTTTCCGATCATTCCGGCCGCATTGACCAGAGCATGCGTCGCGTTGATCAAACCCGTAGCGAAAATCTGCCAGAAGCTGATGCCTGCAAAAGCGTACAGCGGATACGGAATGGCAACCGATCCGAACGAAACAATACCGGCTTTGTTCAAGAGCATGAAGGAAAGGATGCTGGCGAACGGCACAAAAACGACCCACCAGAATCCCAGCAGATACTGCTTGTATCCCGCGACAAAATCCCGTTTGAACAATTGCCAGGTAAGCCAGCGGTTACGTGCCAGCTCGTTCCAGATCTCTGCGATCAACGCAAAGAGCCCTTGCTTAAGGAATGCCTGCGGCGCATACACCTTATACCGCATGGGCTTCTCCCCCTTTCGCGGCGAGCGGCTCCAGATGCGGCAACGCCACCACGATCGCCGCCAGGAACCAGAACGGCTCCATGACGCGGATCAGGATAAATGTAGCTGCGGAAAGACTGTGGATAAGCAAAGCCAGGAATCCGACCAGAAACCCCAGACTCACCGCCCGGGCAAAAAGATCATCCTTCGATCCGACAAAAGAACGCCGGGCGGCATGAAAGATACGCACCAGCAGCCAGATAAAAACCAAAAACCCCAGCGCCCCGGTCTCGACCAGAACGCGGGTATACTGGTTATCCATGACCCCGCCCGCGGAGATCCCGTATCCCAGGATAGGCTTCTTTACCCACTTGCTGAAACCGTCGGCCCAGGCGTCAATACGCGCGGCGGTAGAAGCGGAAAAAGTAAGACGCTTGCCCATAATTTGATACTCTTTCTCCGCGGCGACCACGTCCTCAAGCCGCTCGGTGACGCGTTGAGGCAGCATATGCGGTAAAGCGATGACCAGCGCGATGAAGAAAAGGATGAAATAATGCCGGTAGCGTTTAGTCAGCACGATGAAAGCCGTGAGCATGGGAAAGAACGCCAGCCACCCGCCGCGGGAAAGCGTATAGACAAAAGAAACCAGCGCCATGCCTCCCAGCGCCAGCAACGTCACTCTCTGCGCCGTGGTTTGAGCGTAGAGTAACAGAGCGATGATCAGCGACATCATCAGCAGAAGATATCCCGAGAACGTATTGGGTTCGCCTCCTTTACCTTCAAAAGGAGCGCTTAAGCGTATGCCGCTGGGCAGATGGCTTAAAGCGTAGATGCAGACGATAGCGCAGGTAGCCAGGGTGAGAAATACGAAAAAACGCGCCTGTTTCATGGTCTTGATGTTATTGACCACCATAAAAAAAAGCAGGTAATACTCGGCGTATTTCAGAAAATAAAACGCGGAGTTCTGGAATTTGATCTCCTGCCGGATGATCCCCAGGGAGGTGGAAACGAACTCGATCAGCAGAAATACCAGGATCGGGGTATTCAACGGCGTAAATTTAAGCAATCCCAGTTCTTTGTTCATCGCCAGCCTGGCCAGCCAGCCGAGAACGATCAGGATGATGAAAAGGTCTTCGAACCTGATCATGATCGCCCTCCCCCGTATGGCGCCGACTTCGAATTCAGGCGAAAGCAGGGTCGCCAGAACCACCAGGAACAGAACCAGGTTGCTGCTTACAAAGGCGAGCACAAAGAAAATAACCCCTACCAGAAAGATAATGAAATAATGCGCGGGGAAATTGAGGACGTTAAAAGCGAAGAACATCGCCAGAAGTATGAAAACCGCGATAAACTCCAGCAGCACATTGGCACGGGTATTGGTTAACATGGCGGCGTATGGGTGTGGGATTAAGTGGTTAAGCTTCCTAAGCTATTATTTTACCACTATTTCCAAGAAAATAAAAGAGGCTTAAGCGCTTTTGGAATTATCGGCGGGAGGACTGATCGGCTCTTTGTCTTTGCCGTAGTAACGGTATCGATAATGATAATAATAGGGGTAAGCGTACAACGATTCGGTCTGGGGATTGATATGGTTCAATACCACGCCTGCGAGTTTCGCGCCCATGGATTCCAGCTGCAGCTTTGCCCGCAGCAAAGCGTCCCGGCTGGTCCTGCCGATCTCGTACACCAGCACGCAGGCGTCGACTTTAGCCGCCAGGATGCTGGCGTCGGTCACCGGCAGCACCGGAGGAGAGTCGAAAATAACCACATCGAAACGATTCTTCAGTTCGCTCACCAGCTGCGTGAAATCCTTGGATTCCAGCAGTTCCACCGGATTGGACGGTAAATGACCGGCGGTAAGGATCCAGATGTTCTCTATGCCGGGAGTCTTGCGGATATCTTCGAATTTGATATCTCCGACGATAATATCGGTAATATTGTTCAAAACGTTATCCAGGTCGACCGCTTTGGTGATGAGCTCATTCAACCCGGGCTCTTTCTTGACCCCGAAGGTCTTGGCCAGCACCGGACGGCGCAGGTCGGTGGAAACCAGCAGGGTTTTCAGACCCGTCTGGGCCATAACGATGCCCAGATTGATCACCACGCAGCTTTTCCCTTCCCCGGGGCTGGCGCTGGTCACCAGTATCGTCTTGCGGCTCAAATTCAGCTTCAGATTGGTGTGAATATTCCGGAATGATTCGGCGGTAGTAGATCGTGGCTGGTAATGCGAGATCAGGCGCACGGACCGATCGTCGCTTTTGGTATGTTTGGGAGAATGGAATACTTTGTCCATGAATCGTTCAAAAGCGTGCTGCTTGCTCAACATGCGGTGTATGGACGGAACCACGCCCAGCACCGGGATCTTGACCACGTTCTCCACGTCTTCGATCGTGCCGATGGAGGTATCCAGCGTCTCCAGGATAAACGCTAAAGCGAATCCCGCGATCAACCCCAGCAGGGAGCCGATGAGAATGCTCGCGCCCTTATTGCCGGTGATCGGCCTGCCGGGAAGCACCGCCGGTTCAACGATCGAAATGTCCGATACCGTCTGATTCTCGCTTATGCTGGCTTCGCCGAGCTTCTCGTTGAGAGTGGCCTGCATCTTTTTGTTCACTTCCACTTCGCGTTTGAGACGGCTGTATTCGATATCCTGCCCGGAGAATCCTTTGATCTGGTCTTCCAGGTTTTTTATCTCGTCTCGTATCTGCGCCACCTTGGGGTGCTTCTCCGTATATTTCTGGAGCAATTCGGCAAGCTGAAATTCCAGATCCATGATCTTTTTTTCCATCGGTTCGGCCAGGCGGATATTCTTAACCTCGTCGCTGAACTGCTGCAGCCGCGCCTCAAGTGTTTTGATCCGCTCCTGGACGTTCAATAACTGCTCTTCCATGAACTGCCGGGCCTGGCGGAACTGTTTGGCTTTCTCCTGCACATTCTCTTCGATATACAGCTGGGTGACGAAATTAGCCAGATCGCGCGCTTCCTTGGCATTACCGCTGGTCACGATGATCCTGATCATATTCGTGTCGCCCAGCCGTTCGGTAGCGATGGTATTGGCCAGATCGGAAACCGCGCTGTGGATATCTTCAGGCGAAGACCGCTCGGAGATCTTTCCCAGCCGCATGGCCACATCCCTCAAAAAAGAGAAGCTGCGGATAAAACGCAGCTCGGATTCCATGACATTGCCGGGTTTATACAGGATCCATTCGGTAAGCAACCCGGCGATGGTTTTGCGCTCCTCGATCTTGATGGTCACGCTGGAACGGTAGTTCACCGGTTGCCTGGCGACATACATAAAACTGCTGGCCATGACCAGAATGAACGTCGTGGCGATGATCAGCCGGCGCCGGTGAAAAATGCGGACATAATCTCTAAGATTTAGTTCGTATTGCGGCAAGCAAAACTCCTTCCGGCTCTACCAGTCCTCTAATTCCCGGTGGACGAACGCGCCTTTGGCGATGGGATCGACAATTTGACCGAGGAAATAATTCAGGTTCGCGATAAAGCGCTTGGGCACAAAAATAAGGTCTTCCGACTGCAGCACCATATTCTGCTGCAGATCTTTGCCCTGCATGATCTTGGCCAGATTGATCCTCTGGGCGGTGGGATTGGTGAGCACGTTGCGCACCAGCACCACGCTGGAAAGCACCGCGTGATTTGTCGTCCCCTCTGCCAGCGCGATCGCCTCGAATACGGTCCTGGCGCGGGTAACGTTATAAATGCCCGGCTTGTTCACTTCGCCGATGATCACCACCCGGCTGCCGCCCATTTTTTTAAGCAGAATGGAAACCTTGGGGTTGCGCACGAATTCCTGCAGTTTATCCTGGATCTGGTTGGTCAACTGGGATACGGTCAACCCCTCGGCCACGATGTCGCCGATCAACGGGAAAGAAATCCGGCCGTCGGAACGCACCGTGACCTCATGATCCAGATCGGGATTCTGCCAGACGGAGATCTTCATTTCGTCGTCGATTGTGACGGTATATTCCGGCAAAGCGCGTTTGGCTCCGGCGCTAACAGGAGCCGCCATGACCGGCTCGGAAACTCCGGGCGATACGGCGTCGGACGGCTGCCTGGCGCTTTTGGCCCTTAATAATTCCATGGCCAGCTCGTATTCCGCCTGCGCCTCAAGATATTTCCCCTGCGTATAGAACTCGTTGCCTTTGTTATAATGCTCTCGCGCCCGGTCTTCGATCTTCTGCGCAAAGACACCCGCGCCGGATAAGGTCAAACCACAGCACACACATGCCAGCAAAATTACACCGCGTTTAAACATCATCGTTTCTCCGGTTCAAGAATGACTTCGATCCTGCGCCGCAGATCTTCCGCTTTCTTCTTCGCCTCCGAATCGGTGATATACGTGTCCGATCCCGCTGAAGGAGAAATCCCCATCAGCCGTTCCTGCAACGCCGAATTCAAGCGCATCGCCATCACCAGATCGTCCAGGGTCTTTTTCTGACGTTCCCGCACATCGGCGAGCTCTTTTTCCAGCGCGTCCGCGCGCAGCTTGAACTGTCCCATTTCATCCCGCATCAAAGCCATATCCTGGCGCTTTTGTTCCAGTTCCATCTCTTTCTGGGTCAGGGTTTCGGCGTACTGCGCGACCTGGGTTTTCAGACTGTTATACAGGACATTGATCTCCGAGGAACGGGACCGTTCACGATCCACGTCTTCCCGGGCTGACGAATCGACGCGCGAGAGCCGTTCCATCGCGGATTTTTTCTCTTCCTGGGCGCGGGACAGTTGTTGAGTCAAATAATCCACATTTTTCTGCAGCGAATCCGCCAGTTCCTTTTTCTTGTTGAAATTCGATTCCATCTCGTTCACCCTGGATTGCATGCTGATGCGCTCGGATTCCAACTCGCGGATCTTATCCAGGTTTACCCGCGAAGCGTTCAGTGTGCCCTCCACCTGCGCGACTTTGGATTGCAAAACAAGGATCTGTTCCTGCGCCGCCATGGCTTCTTTCCTGGCTTTATCGATCTCCAGCTCTTTCTTCATCAATATCTCCGAGAGCCGGTTAACCTGCTCCTGGCTGCCCCCCGCGCCCTTACCGGCGCGCAGATCCTTTAACTCCTTGCGCGCCGCGATCAATTCGTCGTTAAGATCGGCAAGCTGAACTTTTAAATCCTTATTCGCCGCAGTCATATCGTCGAGAAGCCGTTGCAGCCGTCCCGCTCCGGAGCCGCTGCCGGCCATATCCCTGCCTTTTTCCGCCTGACCCTGCAACTGTCTGATCTGCGCCTCTTTATCCTGCACGGCATTCTTCAACTCCGCGATGGTATTCTGCAATTGACGCAACGACGCTGCCTGACCGGCTGCCTGCCCTGATGATTGCAGCACTCCCTGGTCAAGTTCTTTGATCCGCTTCTCCAGATCGCGGTTCGATTCATGCAACGTCTGATATTCAGACTTGATCTTCTCGAATTCCGCTTTCTGCTTGAGCAATTCCTGATTTTTCGCTTCCAGCGACTTGTTCAGCTCTTCGATCCGCTTCTGGGTGAAACTAATGTCTTTCTCTTTGTTCAGGCGGGCGATTTCCGCCTTGAGGGTTTTGGTCTCCTCGAGAGTGCGCATATATTCCTTGGTCGTGCTCTGGAGGCGTCCGCTGGCTCCCAGCTGCGCGTCCTGCAAAGCTATTTTTTCCCGATTGACCCGGTCCAGATCCTGATTGAGCTTTCCTATGGTCGCCTGGGCGCTATCCAGCGAATCGCGCAAAGACTGGGCGTTGCTCAAAGCGCGCAACTGCTCTTCTTTCTGACCGATGGTCTGCTCCATCTGCGACAACGATTCCTGCAGTTGCTCCTTTTCCTTCAGCGTGTCGTTCAACACCGAGTTAAGCTGTTCGCTCAAGTCGCTCTTACTCTTGAATGAATAAATAATGAATCCGCCGGCAAGCACCGCGATCGCGACAACGACCAGATTGTTGACCAGTTTTTTATTTATCATCTGTTTTTTTCAGGCAGTCCAGGCACTCTTCGATATAGATCAAGGGGTTGCGCGCCAGGTCTATATCCTTGGCCTGCTGCATCTCTTTACCCTGAGCATCCAGCAATACCTGCACGGCGGGCCGTAAAGGCAAAACTGAATTGCCGGTGATGACCCTGGCAACCTCTTTGGTATTCAAGCGTACCAGCGACCCCAGGGGAAATATCCCGATCCGTTCGATCAACATCTTCATTAATTTGGAGGAAAAAGCCTGTTTGGCGTTCAATAATGCCTGCATGGCGTCGGCTGCCGCATATTTTACCCGGTACGGCCGGGCATGCGTCATGGCTTCATAAACGTCAGCCAGACCGATGATCTGCGCATATTCGCAGATGTGAGCATCTTTCAAACCTTTGGGATAGCCGGAGCCGTCAAGCCGTTCGTGTTCCTGACCGATCGCTTCGACTACTTCCACGGAGAAACCGCCGACCTGATGCAGAACTTCCGGCCCATGCATCGGATGCTCGCGTACCGCCGTACGCTCTTCCGGAGTAAAAACCGAACTTTTGTAAATCAGATCGAGGTAGGCGGCGCTGCCGACATCGTGCACCAGGCAGGACACTGCGAGCGGGACAAGCGATTGGTGGGCAAAACCCAGCCCCAGGCCGATCTCTATAGAGAAAATGGCGACGTTCAACGCATGGCGGCTCATGAACGCTTCGGAGGGGTAATCTTTGAGCGCCTGCAGGACGATATCGTAGCTGCCGTCGGATAGCTCGCGAACCAGGCTTTCCGCGCAATGGGTGATCTTCTCTTTCAGATCCGGATCGCGCACCCCTCCCCGCTGGTAGAGATTATCCGTCACCGACAAGCACTGGAGGTAAATTTCCTGGGTGCGGACAGCCTGCTCGCTGTCGGGTTCCTTGAGCAGAGCGGAAGAGATACTTACCCGGTGGTTGGCGCCCGTCCCGGCGCACGTATCCGATTTGCCGGACGGCCCGCCTGAAGCGGCGGCTGTCTTTTTGCGCTCATCCTGGTGTTTCTTGAGAATATTCAGAATGCTAAGCATCCTCGCCTTTGGTAAACGTCGCGATTTAGGGCGCTTGCGGCGTCGAGTTTTCCTGCTGCGCCGAAGAAGCCGGCGCAGAAGACTTCATGCATTTCTCATCGAACTCCGGCGACTCCAGATCATCGTTGATCTTGATCACGGTCTGGCGGTCGATACGCTGTAAGCCGTTGCCGAACCCCACCAGCAACGCCAGGTCGCACATGGTATTGATCCTGCGCGGCACGCCTCCGGTCAACCGGTGGATCTCGCCGAAGGAATCAGCGTCGAAGATGGCGCGGTTCACCCCGCCGACCTGCAGCCGGTGCTCGATATACTCCCGGGTCTCCTGCTCATTAAAAGCTTTCAGGTGATACCGCACAGCCATGCGCTGCATGAACTGCGGCAGGCTCATCACGCTGTATTTCAACTCCGGCTGCCCCAGCAGGATGATGGTCAGGAGAAACGCGTTATCCAGCTGAAAATTAAGCAACAACCGGACTTCCTCGAATATATCGCGATCCTGGATCGCCTGCGCTTCGTCGATAATGATAACACTGTGCCTTCCGGCATTGTAATTCGCGTAGAGTATCTTATGCAAGGAGTGGAACAGGTCGATCTTTCCGGCCTGATCCACTGTTTCGGTAGGAGCCAATTGGTGCACAATTTCCTGGATCAGCTCCACGCCCGATAACCGGGGGTTAAGGATGAATACCGCCTGATACCGGTTTTCCTGCTGCAATTCATGCCACAGGACGCGCGTCAACAGAGTCTTGCCGCAGCCGTAATCGCCGGTGAACAGCGCCGCGCCTTTGTGTTCGCGCACCACATAGAGCATGCGCGCCACCGCTTCTTTATGTTGCGCCGAGTAATAAAAGAAACGCGGATCAGGTGTGTTCTCGAACGGCTTCTCTTTCAGTCCCCAGTAAGCCTCATACATAGCTATTTAGCAGGAGCAGGTATACTCTTACGGGCAGTGCTGATAAAAGAATAATCATGCTTGGTCTTATCGTCGACCTGGTAACTCAAGATCCCCCGCATAACCTGCATCGTTTTATCCATCTCGCCGCGCCAGAAAGCGGTCCCGGCCTTTTCGGAACTCTGCATGGTTTCCCAGACGCCTGTCCCGTCATCCTGAATGCTCACGGTATAATTGGTGGCGACAAACCCTTTTTTCAGGTAATTGCCGATCACGACCTGGTTATTGGAAAACGTCACCACGTCGGTTTCTTTCTTACCCTTGCCGGACAGCGGAGTTAATTCGATCTGCCATTCGGTATTGTTCAATTCTCCGGCTTTCCGCTGGATCTGCTCTTTCTTCTGCTTCAGCGCTGCTTCCGCGGCTTTATCGGTTTTCTTGGCTTCCGGAGCCTTCTTAACCGGCGCCTGCTCTTCGGTAGCGACTTGTGTCTCATCGGAACTTTCCTGCGTTTTCTTCTTGCCGAACCAGGCGCTGGCAGGATTGACCGTTACCAGCATGAACAACAGACCCACGAGAACCACTCCCAGACTTCTCATCGTCCCTCCTCCTTGTTATAATTCAAGTGACACTATTTGATAGGCTTCTTACCTTCCCAGGTTTCCCAGGTGAGAATATACTTCTTCACCCAATCGACATCCTTGTCGTCGCTCTTGATCAAGCTCAAGAACTTCCGGAATTTCTCGATCGCTTTTGGACGGTTAACCAGATACTCGGCGTAGATGTACCCGAGATTGTAATACGCGGCCGGCTCTTCCGGGTTCAGTTCAATCGCCTTTTCGTATTCCGCGATAGCCCGGGAGAATTCCTTTTCCTTGGTATAGAAAACTCCCAGATTGTAATGCATCATCGCGGTTTCCTTCAGCAGCATCTTGTTTTCCCGGGCTAATTCGGTGAACCGCCGGGGAATCTGCTCGGCCTTCTTCTCAAGAGTCTTATTCTTGATCATAGCCTGGCCGTACCGCTTCTTCCATTCTTTTATCTGCAGGCGGTAAATATCCATCTGCGCCTGGGCATTCAGCTGCTCTTCCTCTATCCGCTTGATCTTGCCCTGCCACTGCTTGACTTCTTTCTCCAGAGCGTTGTTCTCGTTCTGGAGACGCCCGATCTCTTTGCGGGTTTCTGTCACTATTTTATAGTCTGCTTCCATCTTGGCAAGGTTTTTCTTGTTTGTTTCCATATCGCCGGAAAGCTGCGCGTTATTGCGCTCCAGGGTCCCGATCCGCTCCAGCAGCTGCAGGTTCTGCGCCTGCAGCGCTTCATGCTCTTTGAGCAGATTATCTTTGTCGGCCTTGAGCTGATTCATAACCGCCTCGGACTGCTGGTATTTAGTTTTGATCTCGATCAGGTTCTTGGTCTGCGCGAGAATATTGTTCCGGTCCGCGGTCACCGACTCCAGCTCCTGCTTGAGCTTGTTGTAATCGTCCTGCTTGACCTGTGCAGGTGCGGCTTTATTGAAAACGAGGAACATACCTATGGCCAGCAGCACACGCGCGCGCATCTTTACATGAGGGGTAGTCATGGGTTACTCCTTAAAAATTCCTTGCCGGCTTTATGTCCGCCATAACGTCGTCGGCATCTAAAGCCGGATACTCTTGATAGGATTTAATTTCCAGCCTGGCAGGATCGTCGGTAAATTCCGGGTATCCTTTATACTCTTTATCCAGGAATCTGCCGAATTCCCTGCTGTCATCGGTAACCAGCTCATCGCCGCTGATCACGTGCGGCGTCAACAAAACGATAAGTTCGGACCGCGACGTCCTGGTTGTGGACGTTTTAAAAGCGTTGCCCAGAAAAGGTATTTTGCTTAAGAACGGGGTCCCGGAAGAATTCTGGTTCTTCTCTTCCTTGCTCAACCCCCCGATAAGAATGCTGGTGCCGTCCTTGACCATGACGATCGTCTCGGCGGTCGAAGTATCGATGATCGGGATCCTGTTATTGCTGGAGGTCTCAAGGTAATCGAGCACGCTGCTGATCTCCGGCTTGATCTTGACCGTCACAAAACCGTCTTCGTTGATCGTCGGAGTAACCATCAGCTGGATGCCGACGTCCACATAGGTGACCGCTTCTGAAACAGTGGTGCTGGTCTGCGTCTGGGTGGTGGTGGTGGTAATATACGCCTGTCGCTCTCCGACATGGATCCTGGCTTCCTGGTTATTCACCACCGCCAGTTTAGGATTGGACAGGATCCGCGTCTGGCCGATAGTCTGCAGATATTTGATGATAACGTCGAAATCATTCTTTCCGACCACACCCAGGTGCATCTCCTCGGTGGCGGTACTCTGGTTGCCCGCCGTATAATCGGTGCTGGTCCCGGTGAACGGATACGAACCGACATTGCCGACATCCGTGTAGGTATCCTTGCGCGAGCGCCAGACATCGGTCGCCGCCTGAACCGAACTGAACGGATACGACCCCAGATAGGTCAAGCCGTGTTTCTTACCCAGGTTGAACAGGCCTTCCCATTCCACCCCGGAACCGACGGTATCGTTAAGCTTGACCTGAATGATTTTGGCGTCCATCAGGATCTGGCGAGTCTTGAGATCCAGGCCCAGGATCAACTTTTCGATTCCTTCCATTCGATCCGGCAGCGTCTGCACCACCACCTGATTGGTGCGTTCATCGGCTTTGATCGAACCGACTTTCTTCACATCCAGTTGTCCTTTTAACTGCTCCTCGATATCTTTGGCGCGGGCATATTTCAGGTTAAAAACCCTGATCACGCTTTTATGCTCCATGGCTTTCAGGGTGTCGGTCATGGACCGCACCCGATCCGGCGTATCCACCACGATGATCACCCCGGATTCCGCGTCCAGCAGCACCTTGCCCACCTCGCTTTTGGTCGACTGCAACAGATTCAACGCCTGCTCCGGAATGGCATATTGCAGCCGGAAAACTTTCGTGACGCGCGCGTCATAAAAATTCCTGCCGTAATACGCCTTATACTCGGTTTCAGTCATAATATTATAGATGTTACCGCGTTTCTCGTACGCCAGGTTATTGCTGCGCAGGATAATATCGAAGACATCCTTCACCGAAACATCTTTGACGGTCAACGATACTCTCCCCGTAACGGCCTTCGTAGGGATGATATTCAGGCCGGTTTTCTCGGCGATGAACTTGATGGCCTCAAGGATATCCATATCGCGCAGATCAAGAGAAATGATCGTTTCCGGGAACCCCGCGTCCCTGGAGAGCCCGGTGGAAAATTCTCCCGGAAGCCCGGTGACCGTGTCCTGCGCCGGTACAGGCGCGGCGTTCAGCGTTGCCGCCGCCATGACCATCGCCAGAATTATCCCTGTTCCCGTTCGCGTCATTTAAAACCCTGTCAGTTGTTTGCGGATCAACATCAACGAATACCCTTCCCGGGTCAGTTTTGATATCACACTCATCCGTTTGACCACATCCTTGCGTTCGTAGAAACGGACATTGCCCTTTTTAAATGCCACGGACAGCAACCCGGCGTCCGAATAGCGGTTAATCACCTGGTACGACAGGCCGTATTTACCGGATATTTCCTTGACCGTGATGTATTTATTTTCCATCGTGCAATTCCTGGCCGAACGTTTCCCAGGTCAGGATATATTTCCTGACCTTATCCGCATCCTCGTCTTCCGGCGACAGCGCAAGGAACTTTTTGAAATTCTCTATGCCTTTTTTACGGTTACCCATATGCTCGCCATAGATAACGCCCAGGTTGTAATACGCTTCGGCGTCGTCGGGCTTGAGGCCGATTACTTTTTCCAGTTCGGCGATCGCCTTTGCATACTGTTGATTCTGGGCATAGAGTACGCTCAAGTTATAATGCAGGTTCGCGTTCTCTTCGGGCAGCTTGTTGTAGATCTCTTTGGTCTTTTCCTGGCGCTTGCTGGCAGTATCGAGCTGATTATACCGCCGCTCCAGTTCCTCATAACTTTTCTTGAGTTTCGCAAAATCGCTCTGCGTCAACTGGCGTTCCTGCTCAAGCCTGTCGCGCTCCTGCTGGGTCATCTGTTTCTCGCTGGAAAGCTTCTGCAATTGTTGAGCGGTCATGGCCGCGGTTTGTTTATCCTGCTCGGTGCGCGTTTTCTGCGCCACGTTGAGTTCCTGCGACATGCCGACATATTGATTTTTCAGGAAAGAGTTCTGTTCTTCAAGCTTCTTCACCTGCTGTTCGAATACCGCCCGGTCATCTTCGGCTTTCTTGAGCGCCGCGGCCGCCTGTTTCTGCTGATTCAAAGCGTTAGTCTTGTCCTGCGTGCTCTGGAAAGCCAGTTCCTGCGCGGTCTGCAGATTCTGCTGCAGATCGGCGATAGTGGTGTTGAGTTTCGCCGATTCGGCTTCCCGGTCCGCTTTAGCCTGGGCAAGCTTGTTGCTTAACTGGGTGATCTCGCCCTCTTTATGCGCCCGCAGTTGCTCCATCTGGGCGTTGAGCAACGCCAGCTCCTGCTCTTTCTGGGCCTTCATCTGGGCGGTCTGTATCTGCAGTTGCTCGAACTTATTCTGCAGTTGATTATGCGCTTCCTGCAAAGCCAGACGGGTCTTTTCGGCCAGCGCTATCTTTTCCCGGACCACGGTCAATTCCGCTTTCAAAGATTGCACCTGGGCGGTCATATCCTGCCCGGTCTTGGCCGCGTCTGCAACCTGCACCATTGCCCGCGCCAGCTGTTCGGATAATTTGGTAAATTCGGTCTGCAGCGATTCCTTCTTCTTGTTCAATTCCTGAATCTGGGCGTCTCCGGCTGTTTTCTGATCCTGCACGGCCTTCAACTGCGCGGCAAGTTCTTTTTCCCTGCTCTGCAGGCCGGCCTTTTCCTGCACCAGTTGATAGGAAAGATCCTGGGCATCCTTGAGCTCTTTCTGCAGCCGGGCGACCTTTTCGCCGTTATCCGCGGGGATCACCGCGGTCACCCTGGCAGGCGGCGCGGGCGGCGCCGGCGGTGCCGGCGGTTTCTGCCCCAGCTGCACTCTCATCTGCTGGGCTTCTGTCCGCAATTGATTACGCTCGCTCTCGGCCTTCTCCACGCGAAGACGCAACTGTTCGATCTCTCTCTGCAGCGCCTTCTGGTTGACCGCGCTCTGCGTCACTTCGCGCAGCTTACGGTTCTCCCGGGTCACCACAGACAATTCCTGGCGCAAGCGTCCCAATTCTTCCTGCACCTGCTTCTGATCGCCGGCAGTTGCGGCGCTCGAAACCCGCTGCAATCTTCGGTTATCTTCTTCCAGGCTGCGCAACTGTCCGCGCAGCTTTTCTATCTCCTGGGTCTGGGTCAGAGAAACTCCCTCACGGAACCCGTCATTCTTATGTTTGAAAGCCATCTGGTTGCGTAAAGCGTTACGTTCATTCTCCACGCGCGCCAGCCGCTGGTTAAGCTGTTCGATCTGTTTGACTAATTCCGGCTGCGCAGCGTTGCCTCTTTCCGCGTCGGCTTTCAGCTGTTTATTCTCTTCTTTGAGAGAAACAACTTCCTTTTTCAGAAGCTGGATCTCCTGCTGCAGCGTTTGTTGCGTCGACACGCCGGCGGCTACGGAGCGCAACTGCTTATTTTCATCTTCCAACGAAACCAGCTTTCTTTGCAGCTGCTGCACCTGCGCATTCGCCGCGCCGGCGGTCTCGATGACCGCGGACGGCTTCTGCCGCAAAGCGGCGTTCTCACGTTCGAGCAAACCCGCTTTTTCCTTCAATAGAACCAGCTCTGCGGTAACCCGCTGCAGTTCTGCCGGCGCAGAGCTCTGTCCGGCCAGCTGCTGGTTGGATTGTTTGGCTGCCTCGAGCTCCTTCTTCAACGCGACGATTTCCTGCACCGCATCCTGCAGCTGTGCGGAGTTGTCCGTCTTATCCCGCAATTGCCGGTTCTCGGTCTGCACCAGGGTCAATTCCTGCTGTACCTGCAAAAGCTGGTCCGCTATCTTCTGCGCGTCCTGGGCTTTGCCGGCTTCCGCCTGCTTCTCGCTCAACCTGGTCCGCAAACTCACCAGTTCGTCGATAAGGTCTTTCTGGTTCTTGAACTTGGCTGAATACGCTTCCCAGAGATCGTTGCGCTCCTTCTCCAGCTGGGAAAATTTTCCCTGCAGGCTGATCAACTCTTGCTTGACCTGATCGAATTCTTTAGCCTTGCCCGCAGCAGCGCTCAACTGTTTGTTCTGCGCCTGCGCGTCGCTGACCTCTTTGCGCAAACGTTCCACTTCTTGCGGCAATAATTCGAGTTTTTTACACTGGCCGGCTGTCTGGGAGAGTTTCCGGTTATCCTCTTCCAGCTGGCTGATCTGCTTGCGTAACGCTTCCACTTCCCCCTGCAAAGCATCGGATTTTTTTGCTCTGGCTCCTACCGCCTGCAATTGCTGATTTTCCACTTCCAGCGCGGACATTTGCTTGCGCAGGGAGGAAAAACTGTCCTGCAAGCCCTTATTCTCTTTGACCTTGTCCAATGCGTCAGCCTGCAGTTTTGAGTTCTCTTCGACCAACTGCTTCGCCCGCTTTTTCAGAACATCCAGCTCTTTCTCCAGAGACTCCTGATTCTTGACTTTCAGCGTGGCATCTTTGAGCGTCTTGTTATCCTGCTCCAGCTTGCTGGCTTCCTGACGCAAGATCGCTGCTTCCTGCTGCAGCTGTTCATAATTGCGGGTTTTGGCGACTATCTCCTGCAAGCGTTTATTCTCTTCCTGAAGGCGCGCCGATTCGGTGCGCAGCTTGGCCGCCTCCTGGGGCAGCGATTCCAGCGACTTACATTGCTGCGCGTTCTGTTTAAGATCCTTGTTCTCTTGCTCCAGCACGGCGATCCGGCTGCGGACAACGCCGATCTCTTTACTCACTTCCTTGAGTTCGCCGGCCATCTGGTCTTTTTCCCTGGACAGCGCTTCGCTCTTGCGGCGGTACGACTCGACCTGGTCGGTAAGCGACCCCACTTTGGCCTGCAATTCGACATTCTTCTGGGAAAGCTGTTGCGTATCGCGCATCGCCGCGGTTAACTGCCCCTCGACGGTCTTGAGCTGTGCGGCCATATCTTTCTTTTCCTGTTTGGTCAGCGAACGCAATTGCTCCAGCTCTGCGGACTTGGAGTCGTTGTCCTTAATACAGGAACTCAATATCTGATTCTGCTTTTCCAGGACGAGCTTCTGGCCTTCCATGCGCTTGAGCTGGAGAGCCAGTTCCTGCTGCTGCGCTCCCAACGCTTCTTTCTCCCTGGTCAAACGGTCGGTCAATTCCTGATACGTGTCGAAAGTGCCCTGAAGCTTGCCGATCTTGCCGTTAAGCTCCTTGATCTCCCGCTCTTTCTTCTCGTAGAGACTCTTATAATTCGACAGCGATTCTTTTGCGGCAACGAGTTCCTGTTTTACTCTTGCCAGGTCGCTTCCTTCGGCAGCTTGAGCATACGCCCTCACCGCGCCGGATCCGGACAGCATCACCGCAGCACAACACACACTGTACAATAATAGAGTTCTCTTTAGTCTGACCATTATTTTCTCCCGTCAGTGTTTACTGATTAACCTTCCGTGGCCCTTTAAGCTCAAGTTTCTTAACTTCAGCGTCAGGTATGAAAATCCCTTCCACGCCGGTATCCGGCGTTTCCCTATTCGGCAGCTTGTCATATCCCTTGGAAGACTTCAGCTGCACCTGGCCCACGCTCTTTACCGCAGCGCTGGAAACGAACACATCGCCGCTGATGATCCTCGGCGTGAGAATGATCAATAATTCCGTTTTCTCCTTCACATCTTCCTTGACGCTGAAGAGCCTGCCCAGGAAAGGAATATTGCCTAAAATCGGGGTCTGGCGCGAAACCGACGTTTTCTGTTCTTTACGCAACCCGCCGATCACCACGGTCGTGCCTTCCTTGACCAGAACCGTGGTTTCGGCCAGGGAAGTATCGATGATGGGGATTTCGTTATTGGTAGGCGTTATCAGCGTATCGATAACGCTGCTGATCTCGGTTTTAAGCTTCAGATTGATGAATCCGTCGTCATTGATGATCGGGACTACCGACAACATCACACCCACGTCGACGAACGTAACCTGCTCGGCAACGGTATTGGTGGTCTGGCCGGTGGTAGTGGTGGTAGTCACATACGCTTCCTTCTGGCCGACATGGATCTTTGCTTCCTGGTTATTGGTCACCGTGATCTTGGGATTGGACATGATCTTGGTATTGGTCAACGTCTGGAGGAATTTAAGGATGAAATCGACATCCTGGTTACCCACCAGCCCCAGGTGCATTTCGCTGCTCCCGATACTCCTGGTCCCGGAAGAATAATTGGTGCTGGTCCCGGAGAAAGGATACGAGCCGACATTGCCCACCGCTTCCCAGGCGGCGTTACGCGAACGCCAGGCATCATTGGCCGCCTGTACGGAGGCGAACGGCGTCGAGCCAAGATACGTAAGCCCTCTCTTGGTCGCCAGCTCGAACAACCCCTCCCACTGCACTCCCGTATCCAGATCGTCGGTCAGCTTCACCTTGACGATATTCACGTCGATAATGATCTCTTTGGTCTTCTGGTCGAGGCTGGTGATCAACTGTTCGATCTGGGTCATGCGTTCGGGCAAGGTCTGTATGACCAGCTGGTTGCCTTTCTCATCGGCCTTGATCATCCCCAGTTTTTTCAGGTCCAGCTGCGTCTTCAACGTTTCCTCTATATCCTTGGCCTTGGCATAATTGAGCTTGATCACTTTGACCACGTTCTTCTCTTCAAACTCCTTCAAAGCCTGCTCCATCATATTCAGGCGCGCGGGAGAATCGATGGCCAGGATATTGCCCGATTCCGGATCGACCATCACCCTGCCGATCTCACTTTTGAGCATATCCAGCATACTGAACGCCTGTTCGGGAATGGCATATTGCAGATAGAATACTTTGACCTGCCGGACGTCTGAAAAATTCCGGCCGTAAAGAAGCCGGTATTCTTCCTGCGTCATCACATTATAGATATCCGTTTTCTTGTCATAGGCGAGATTGTTGCTGCGCAGCATGATGTCGAAAACGTCCTGTATGGCGGCGTCGGTGACCATCAGCGTTACGCGCCCCTGTACGCCCTTGGTAGTGATGATGTTGATGCCAGCCTTCATGGTCAGGTATTTAAGCGCGTCAACCACGTCGATGTTGCGCAGATCCAGCGAAATGCGCCCTTCCATGCCCACCGGAGACTGTACCGATACCGGCATAGTTTCGGGGACGAACGGCGCCTGGGCCAGCTGGGTGGATTTGGCGTCAGACTGGACAACGGCCTGTCCCGGGACTTCGGCGAAACTGAAACTCGCCCCGTGCGCCAGGATAAGTAAACACGCCAGCAGTCTGATGCCTACAGTACGCTTCATTTCAATTCTACCGTTTCTTTGTTATAGCGCAGGATGACTTTGTCTTTGAATACGTTCTCGACCTTGAACTCCCCGACCATCTGGCCCTTTTTAACGAAAAAAGTCTTGGCCAGTTTGACGTCTTCGATCATGATGTCGGGATTATCCGACCAGGAGATCCCTACCAAACGCAGGTTCTTGAGCATCTCGGCGGTCTTGGAAGACGGCCCTGCTTCGGTCATCTTATCGTCGCCGGGTTTCGCCCCCCGTTTGAATATATTGCGTTGCGCGATCTTCTTCTGGTAGAAAGACGCCGGGGGCAGAGGCGCGACACCTTTGAATTCCTGGATAGTCTGGGCCATCGCCGCGGCGGAATACTGCTTGACCGCTATAGCGCGCAATCCTTTGAAAGAAATAAAAGCCGAGATCCCCCCGTACACGACCAGCAGGCAGATAACTCCCAGCAGGAATATGTTGATAAAATGCACATCCAGCTGCGCCGCGCCGCCGGAAAACAACTGCAGGAGCGGTTTAAACAACCCGTCAGCCGGCGATGCCGGGCGCGCGGCTGCTGCCGTCTTTGCAGCTGCTGCGTCCTGCGGACTGACCGTCTTGGGAGCCGGATCTGCCATAACCTGCTAACCGCCTGTCTTATTCCCGTCAGCGGCAGTCTGCGCTGCGGCCGGCTGCGCGCCGGGCTGCGCCTGGGACTGCGTTTGGCTTCTGGGATACGCCGTTATTTTCGCTTCCTCTTTGAGCTTCTTCACCCACTCATTCAGGGAATCGTACTTCTTGATCATCTCCACCTGCTTGAAATAGGAATCGCGCACCTTCGGGAATTCCTCTTTCGTGGCGATGCGTTTTTTCAGTATCTTGAAAATGCCGTATCCTTTATAGACCGGCGCAGGCGGATAAAGGGCGTTATCCGCCATTGTCAGCATCTTATACAGGTCCGCTTTGGGCACTTTCCACATATTGATCAGGAATTCGAACGAAACGAACCCGGGATGCTTGGCGAATTTGGGGTCCTTCTTGATTTCCTCCGCCACCATCTTATCCCATATCTCGGCGGTCCTGGCTTTTTTATAAAACGCTTCGGCGTCTTTGAGCTGATCAAACTGCAACAACTCCAGATCTATGGTGTTATACTCATTCACGAACTCATTGTATGCCTCTTCTTCACTTACCGTGGGCTTGAACGTCTCCAGTACCTGGGCGCGCAAACCTTCCAATTGCAGGAGATGTTTGAGCTGATTCCGGAACAGATCTACCGGCTCATTCGTCTTTTCCTTCACCCATTGCGTAAAAGCTTCGGGTTCTTTTTTCCAGTCAAAAGTCACTTTCTCGGCCTTGAGCATCTTCTCGATCTCATCATCCACCTGCTGATCGGTAATCTGGATATTGCGCTTATACGCCTCGAAAGAAAGCACCAGCTGATCCCAGACCTGTTTGTCCAGGTCGGCTTCAGTCTGCGCCGCCTCTCCCCAGCGGGTGCCGAACAGAACGATCGCCGAACGGATAAAAGCGTAATTCGACGTGGGGACCTTTACCCCCCATCCGGAGAACTCTCCTATATAATCCGGTTCGGGCGCATCCGAGCATATCCCGCAACGCAACGCCGCTGCCGCAGCTATCATGACCCCCACAGCAATCCCTATGCGTAGAGCCTTCATGCTTACACTCCCAGAAGTTGTTTCCGTATCAGATGCAATGTATACCCTTCGCTGGCCAGCTGCATGATCTTACCCAGCCGCTGCTTAACCTCTGCGCCGTCATAGAAACGGACATTGCCCTTCTTGTATACGAGCGGCAACAGCCCCAGATTGGTATAATGATTGACCGTCTGATAGGTTATGTGATATTTCTCGGTGATTTCCTTTGCGGAAATCAGATCATTTTCCTTCATCGACCTTTTCCTTATGCGACCGCGAGTATTGCGATACTTTTCAACATTCTCGGATGTGTCAGAATTATGGTAGTTACAATAACTATACGATATAAGATAATTACCGTTTTGTCAACCAAAATCTTGACTTTTTTAGGGTGGGGAGCTGCGGGCGGGGAACGGGTCGGACGCTACTTTTTAAGCTGCTTGTGGGTCTTCAAAGCAGCCTCGAGCAAAGCCAGTCCTTCCTGAAAATCCTTACCTTTATAGAAAACGCCGGAAATGCCGGTGCGCATCGCTTCTTTGGCCCTGCGGTCGTCAACGAAAGCGCTGATAATGATCACCGGGACGTCCTTATTGAACTCGCGGATCTTCTTCAACGCGTCCGTTCCATCCATAACCGGCATATTCAGGTCCATGAAAATGATATCCGGATTCTCCGCCTGGGCCATCTCGACCGCGCGCGCGCCGTTGGAAGCGGTAACCACAAGGTAGCCGCGCGACTGCAGCCAGAACGTCATCAGATCGCGGAAATCCTTCTCATCATCAACCAAAAGAATCTTGTTCTTCTTCTCTTCCATTAGTCCTCCTGCTAAGTCGCTGTAATGGGAACCGTAAAAATAAACCGTGCCCCGCGGCCCTTTTCGCTCTCTACCCAGACAGTGCCGCCGTGCAATTCGACAATCTCCTTGACGATCGCCAGACCGATGCCGGTGCCGGTGATATCCGTAACCGTCCGTTCCTTGGTCTGATAAAACTTCTCGAATACCCTGGTCAGGTCCTCTTGAGCTATCCCGGGGCCGGTATCGCTGACGGTAACCCGCATCCCCTGCCCTTCGGTCGAGAGCGCCGCTTCCACGGTGATCCTCCCTTGAGGCGGAGTGAATTTAATGGCATTACCCAGCAAGTTAGTCAGCACCTGCGCCATCCGGTTGGGATCGATCAGCACCGGCGGCAAAGCGGGCTGACACCGCTTCTCCAGGGTAATGTTTTTTGTTTGCGCCCAGTTCGTCAGACCGTCGATGGTGTCGCCGATCACCTGCTCGATGCCGACCGCCTCTTTACGCAATTCCATCTTCCTGGCTTCCAGCTTGGAAAGATCCAGCAGGTCGTTGATCAAAAGGCTCAAACGCTTCAGGTTGCGCTCGGCGATGGAAAGGAACTGCTCCTGATTGGGGCTGATTTCTCCGGCGCTCTTGCCGAGTATAAGCGAGATCGATTTCTCCACCGCCACCAGCGGCGTGCGCAATTCATGCGATACGGTAGAAAGAAAATCGGTCTTGATCTTTTCGACTTCCTTCTGGTGGGTGATATCGTTAAGCATGGTCACCATACCCACGGTATTGCCGTTATGGTCTTCCACCACCGCGGAACTGGTGCGCACAACCTTCTTGGTGGATTCGTCCGCGCTTAGGAATTCAACCTCTTTTTCGACAACCGCCTCCTGCGTCGGGGCTATCTGTTTGGTCAGCGTCAGCAGATGCTCGTCCTTGACCACATCCTTGAGCTGCTTACCGATGTCGGCTTTGGTAATGCCCAGAAGCGATTCCGCCGTAGGATTGACCAGGAGGATCTTACCGTCGGAATCAACCACCACCATGCCTTCCGCCATATGGTGTATGATATTGTCGATACGCTGCTTTTCGTCATGCACGCGCTTGTTCTGCTTCTCCAGCTGCGCCACTTCCGCGGATTTGACCTGCAGATCCTGCTGCATCCGCTCGAACTTACTCTGCAGCTCCTGATGGGCTTTGCGTAAATTCTCGAATTCCTCATCGGAAACTCCGCCGCCGGCCCCGCCGCCTCCCCGCGGACGTTTTACCGGTCCCCGGGCGATCTCTTCGCGGATCTTGGAGATCAAAGCATCGACTTCTTCCGGAGGGCATCCATAGTCGATCAACGCCTGTTTCAGCCGGGATATCGTCTCTTCTCCCTGTTCCGGGACCTGCATAACGAATTTCTTGAACAGGTTCTTCAAGGACGCGCCGAGCTTTTTCTTTTCTTTGAACTCCGCTCCGATGGCATTGAACATCTCCATCTCGATCGCCCGGATATCTTCAGGCACGGCGACCTTTTTATCGCAATAATCCTTGACTTTGGCTTTTAGCGCTTCCACCTGGGAAATGTCGGCCGCCGCAACCAGAGTCTCCTGCCCCTTCTCCACCTTGATATAGGAAAACTGCTTGGCTTTGATGTGGGTGATCCCGTGCTCCTTGAAAAGCAGATTGATGTCTTGCGCCTTTTTGATTTCAGCGGGATCAAGTTGAAAAAGTTTGATGAACTCGGTTACCTCTTCCGGAGTGATCCCGGTCGCAAACTGCAGGTCTTCCACGTTGATCTTCTTGAAATAAGTGACAAAATCGTTCAAATCGCCGACATTCCTGTCGGCGATGGATTCCCCGTTAGCCATGATCTTATTATCGGGAGACAGGCCGATATTGAGCGTTTCGCGGGTGGCGAGCAGCTCCGCGAGGTTGGCGATCAGATTCTTGATGGAATTGGTGACAATGGGATGCTTGAGCGGATAGATGGCCACGTGCCGGATGGAAATAACGAGATTAAGGATGAATTTTCCAGGAGTGGATGGAATGTTGGGATCGGACATAAAGACGCCTGTATACAGGAAGGGTGGCTATCCACGCTTTCGAATGTTAATCCTCACGTTGACAGCCACCCTTACGATCTATTACGATTTCTTATGGCAATCCATACAGCCGGTGGGGCCTTTTTCTTTTGCTTTATGGCAATCGATGCAATTTTTGTGAAACGCTGTCTTGGAATCCATCTGGGCTTCCGCGGTATGGCAGGAATTACATTTCTGGGTAACTTCACCCATGTGATGACATTCCTTGCAACCAGCGGATGCTGCGTGGCCTTTATGTGAGAACGTTACCGTTCCAAATGACCCCCCGGGAAGCGATACTGATTCCGGACCGGTAGCATCTTGAGCGCAGATGAATCTTCCTGAACAAAAGAAAACAAAGGACACTGCTGCGAGAATAAGTGCCAGCACTAACAATTTTCTCATATATTCACCCCCTTCCGATTTCATTGTATTACCTTTTGATTAACTGTCAATAAAAAATATGCGCCTCACTTATCCACAGGCCGTCCCGTATGTATGGGGACGTTCCCCAAGGTACCACCCCTGTAACCAGGGGTGGTACCTTGGGGAACGTCCCCTTTATCAACCGAACTTGATGCGCATGGCCAGATCATTCAACGTGTTCACCAGGAACGTCTTCAGGAAAATGATCGCCAGAAAAGCGATGATCGGAGAAAGATCGATCCCGAATTTCAAAGAGACCGGCAGCAACTTGCGTATGGGATTCAGGATCGGATCCGTAGTTTTGTACAGGAACTGCACTACCGGATTGAACGGATCCGGACTGACCCAGCTGATCAACGCCCTGATGATGATCAACCAGTACAACGCGGTCAGTACAAAATCGAGGATGCTGGCCACTGCCATCAAAAAATTACTTAAAACGAACATAGTCACCGCCTTTCATCCCCGCCAGGTTCAACAGGTAATATTCGTTATACGTATGCGCCGCTATCCGCGCAATGAAATCTTTCGCCTGCTTAAAACTCCCTTTACTTCTGGTAAGCACGCAAATCAGATAATCGCCTTGCCGGGTAAACACTATCCCCGCGTCATGACAAACAAACCGTTCCAGACCGGTTTTATGCGCCACCACTACGTCAGGCGGCAGTTTCGCCGGGATACGGTCGTTGACTTTCTGGGACTTCAGCAGCGCCAGACACTGTTCGGATACCCGCGGATCGGGGAAACGACGCTGATAGATCAACTCCAGCACATGGGTGATATCCGCGGCAGTGGTATAATTCTCCACCCCCTGGCCGCGGTACCGGAAATCCATCATTTTGCGCGAGAGATTGGTATGGGTAAGACCTATCTGTTTGAAATAACCGTTCAAATAGTCAAAACCCAGCCTATCGATAAGGATATTGGCCGCGGTGTTGTCGCTCTGGGTGACCATTAACTCGATCAGCTGTTCAACTGTCCAGGACGAACCTGCCGTCATGGCTTTAAGCTTGCCTGAACCACCGACCTTATCCGCTCCGCGCAGCACCACCACTTCAGCCAGATCCAGCTTACCCTGGGAAGCGGCATTGAAACAGGCAGCCATGATCGGGATCTTCACCAGACTGGCGGACGGGAACATCTGGTCCTGATTAAGACGTATCCGCCAGTTGTTATCCAGATCCTTGATAATCAACCCGGCATACCCGGGGAAAGAACTGGTCTCTTTCTGGATGACCTGGCTTAACGCCAGCCAGGACTGTCTTTTCTTCTCCAGCAAAACCCGCTTTTTCTGCAGCTGCACGACATTGTCATACAGGCGCATCGAGGCAAACGTCCCGACTGCAACCAGGATCAGCAGCAGAACAACAGTGGTTATTCTTTGTCTTCCCATAGCGCGCCGGTAAAAGGATTAAGCTCCACCGTATCGAAGTAAAGAATGCCTTTTGCCTTCGGCAACGGTTCAAATTGAAAACTCTGCACGGGAAAATCGAGCATTGCGTTGGCGTCCGCGTTCTGCGGCTGCCAGTCGCCCCGGACAAAAAAATCCTTGAAAGGGCAGATCATTTTTTTCCAGCCTTTAAAGTTATCGTCGATCAAAAACCGCCACAACTCATTGCCGTTATCCTTGATATCGAACGCAATGCGCGTTTTTGAATTCGAACCATACATGTAGAAAGAAATGCTGGCGTACTTATCCCAGGAAATCGACCTGGGGTCAACCTCCCAGCGCGCGTTCTTCGCAGCCAATCCGCCGCCTTTAGCTACATACATGTACCCGCCCGGCACTACGGCGAAGCTGACTTTCAAAGATTGTTTTCCCGAATGCAACAGGTCCGGCTCCGCAGCGACTTCCACGGCAGAACCGTTCCCGGCGCCGAAATCCACGCTCCCTTCGGCTCCTCCGGAAACTTCCGTCTCAAAATCTTCGATCAACAGGGATTTTACCGGCGCGCGGGACCGGGCGCACGCCGCCGGCGCGCTTACGCCCAGCAGCAGCAATACGATGAGCAGCTTTCTCATGGCTTATTCTTTCGCCTTACGTACGGTTGTACGCGTACATCGTAACCGGTCAACTTCAGCCGGTCCATCCTCAATCTGCTCGGTTCAGTCACAAAGAATATCGGCGGTTGTCCCGCCCCTTCCAGGACGACCTCGCAATGCACGGTATCCCGCAACATGGTAAAAACCGAAACCCGCGGATCGTTATATTTGACTTTCACCAGAACAAAATCCCGCCCGGTCAATGTTCCGGCGGCGCACTTGCGCTGCATCAGGGCATGCTTATGCAATCCGATGAGCAGATAAAACGGCTTAAAGCGCGCGCCGGTGGAGTCGATAAAGATGAACTCCTCGTTATCCGGATGCGAATTAAGATTGAAACCGTTGACATTACACCTGATACAGACCAGCTTGTGCGCGCCATAACGGTGCGCAGAAACATAAACGGTATCGGCAATGCCCGTGGCCCGGTTGCAATTCACCACCGTACGGCTCGGCCGCAAGGTCTTTATCAACAAACGTTTTTCCAGCAACCTTACCAGCGCCGGGGTAAAACTAACAGGCTTGAGAGCGATAGTCCGCATTATTCCTTCACCGCTGCAATATGAAGATTGGCCACCCCCAGCTCTGTAAGCAGATCGAGGATGTTGACGATATGTTTGAAGCTGACCAGACGGTCCGCCCGCAGGATCACGGTCAACTCCGGATTCGTCCGCTGCGCCTGGCGCAGCTTGTCCCGGAGCGCGCGCGTATTGACCGCCTCCTGGTCCAGATAGATCATCCCCTCGTTGGTCAGGGTGATATTCACCTGATTGATCTTATCCAGATTCGAGGTGTTAGCGGCTTTCGGCAGCTTCACCTCCAGCTTCTGCACCCGCATGGGATTAAAGGTATAGAGCAGGCTGAACGAAATAAAGAAAAAAATGAACATATTCAGCACGATATCCGTCATGGCCACGGATTCGAGCATGGTGAAATAGGTACGCCGGGGAGCGATCTTCATGCCTTACCGTCCTCCCTGTTTTCGCGGATAACTTCTACCAGCTGGAACGCGTAATCGTTAAGCTCGCCGGAGAGATACTTGATCCGGCTGATGAAATAATTATAGAAAAGATAACAGGGGATCGCGACCATCAAGCCGGCAGCAGTGGTGATCATCGCTTCGTAAATACCCAGGGCCAGCGCGCTTACCGTGATATTCGCCCCGGCCTGCTCCCAGGTCATGAACGCTTTGATCAAACCGGTGATCGTGCCCAGAAAACCCAGAAGCGGCGAAATGCCGGTGATCGAAGCCAGAGCGCCCAGGCGTTTCTCCAGCCGCTGCACCTGGTTGGCTCCCGCCTGTTCCAGCACCTTCTCCAGCCGGTCCGGCGGTAATGCCGCTTTCTCCAGGCCGGCCTTGAAAACCGCGGCCAGGGGAAATTCGCTGTTCTTGTCGCAGAGCCAGATAGCACGGGGAATCTTATGGGCCTTGACGTCAGCGAATACTTCTTCGGCAAATTTGACGACGTCAATCTTGATCCGGCGGAAAAACCAGATCTTCTCCAGGATGATCGCCAATCCGAAGATCGAACCCAGAATGATCGGGGCCATTACCACCCCGCCCTTAACGATAAAATTCCACATGCAGATCCTCCCGAATGATTTACTTTGTTGATAAAGACAACGGATTAACCACGCCGCCGGAAATGATGATCTTCAAAGCGTCGGAGACCTGGATATCGGTCACCTTCACTTCCTGCCGGGGCACAAAAACCAGGTTTCCCGTCAACGGGCCCGGCACCGTCGGCACGTACACCGACACCAGATCGGCGCTCACCGCGCGGTTGAGCGCATCGAACTGCTCATTGGTGAGGAACCCGATCGACCACAAGCCCCGTGCCGGATATTCCACCAGCACCACTTTCTTGAATCCCAGCTCCTTCTGTTCGGAAACAAAACCCACGATCTGCTTGAGCAGCGGATAGATCGTCTTGATCAGCGGCAGCGTCGAGAACCACTTTTCCACCTGATCGAAGAACCGGTGCCGGCGCAGGTAGGTGCTGAACACATACCCGATCAGAAAAATGATCAGGAAGAACAGAATGAACCCCAGGCCGGGGACGCTAAAGCCGGCGTGCTCCAGGAAATACCTGTTCAGGAACTTGCCCAGGATATTGTCGATGAACAAAAACAGCTTGAAGATGATGAACAGCGTCAGCGATACCGGCGCCACCAGGAACAGCCCGGTCATCACGTAGTGGCGAAAATTATGCAGTCGGTTCTTATCCGGCATCGTCTACTTCATCTTCAACGCGTTTAATCAGCGTTTCGATATCCTTGGTAATAGATATCGGCAGATAGTTGGCGAATTCCAATTCCTTTTTCAGCGCCCGCATCGTCCCCAAAAAGCGCCTGATGGTCGAAAGCCGCTGCTGGGAGCGCGCTTCTTCGGGCTCAAGCTCTTTGCGCTCGCGGATCAACGCGGTGAGATCTTTCTTCACCTCGCGCGCGTCTCTGCCTTTATCGAAAATATCTTTCTTGAGCGATTCATAGTCGCGGCTGTCCAGATTCTTGTTATTCTTGGCCAGCCGCAGGATGTCCACGGACTCATAGGAAGGAACTTTCGCGGTATCGGTCCCCTCGCTGTATTCCTGTTTAAGATACACCGGCTCTTCCTTCTCCAGAAAAGAGTACGAACGCAGCAATTTCATCGCCGTTTGATTCCTGATCCCGATCTCCTTGGACGTATAAGCGTCGAACGTAGCGTAGCCCCATTCCTTGTACATCTTGTCTCTCCAGACCGAATACAACGCTCTGCCCAGCTCGATCCAGGAAGTTTTGAAATGCTTGGCGGTCTCCATGACATGCTGACGCATGGGATTGTCCGCGGCCGCATCTATGCGTTTCTGAAGGCTATCCAATCCCCTGGTCTTGAGCGCTTCCATATTATTTCTTGGCCTTTCCCTGACTGGCGACGGCCTCCATGGCCTTTTTGACCTCTTCGGGATCGCCGAGATAATAATGTTTGATCGGTTTGAGATCGGCATCCAGCTCATAGACCAGCGGCATGCCGGTAGGAATATTCAAATGCACGATTTCTTCGTCGGAAATGTTGTCCAGGTATTTCACCAGCGCGCGCAGACTGTTGCCGTGGGCGGCTACGATCACCCGCTTGCCGGATCTGATGGTCGGCGCGATAGTCTGATGCCAGTACGGCAGGAACCTGGCCACCGTATCCTTGAGACACTCGGTGAGGGGGATCTCCTGCGGTTTCAGGTCCTTATACCGGGGGTCATTGCCGGGATACCGGGAATCATCTTTAGTCAACGGCGTCGGCGGGATATCATAGCTCCTTCTCCAGATCAACACCTGCTGGTCGCCGTATTTAGCCGCGGTCTCGGCTTTGTTCAATCCCTGCAACCCGCCGTAATGGCGTTCATTCAGCCGCCAGCAGTGCTGCACCGGTATCCACATCAGGTCCATCTCATCGAGTATGCTCCAGAGAGTGCGGATCGCCCGCTTCAACACCGAGGTAAAAGCGATATCAAAAACAAAACCTTCTTTTTTCAGCAGCACGCCGGCCTTTCTGGCTTCTTCTTTGCCTTTATCGGACAGATCCACATCCGTCCAGCCGGTAAAACGATTTTCTTTATTCCAGGTGCTTTCCCCGTGTCTCACCAGTACTACTTTATACATGGTAACTCCTTTTTTCTTCTTTAAACATACACTATTGTATCCGGAAAGCGCCGGCGGTCAAGATTAATCGGAAAGCCGCTTGGTCTCCCCGCCGTGTGCGCCTTCTTCTTTGCGCGCTTCGATGTCTATCACTTCCCCGCGCCGCGGGCTGTGCCCCGCGCTGCCGGTCGCGGACATCCGGCCGGCCTGAAAACTGATATGGCCCTGCGGATTGATCAGCAGGTTCAACAAAAAGCTGAATATGCTGAACAACAACGCCCCCCAGATCGCATCCCGGAATGACTGCACCTGGAATCCGTCGACCACTTTCGATACCAGCTGGAACAGGAAGCCGTTGATCACCAGCGTAAGCAATCCCAGGGAAAGCACGTTCAGCGGTAAAGTGAACACCAGCAGCACCGGCCGCAGGAAAACGTTGACCACGCCCAGAACAAGCGCTGCCAGCAGCGCCGTCTGGAAACTGTCCACGCTAATCCCGGGCATAACCTGCACCACGCCCAGAAGCGCGATTACCTGTATGATAAAACGGATGACAAAACCGATCATGGTCTTTTATGTACCGCCGGGGAATATTTTGTTTAACGTTTCGCCTACCGTGCCGGATACGCCCTTGACCGTATCCGCAGCCGCGGTGCCCACAACCTTTGTCGCCGACTTCAAGGTGGAACCGATCCCTCGCTCCAGGCCCTTGACGTCGAAATCCGCCAGCTTGCCGATAGTGGTGTGGCCCAGGGCCTTGACCACGATCAGGCTGACGAACGCCTGCGGGTTGGTGATATCTTTATAGGTCTCGTGAATATTGATGGCGTAGGTCTGCACCCGCGGCTGGCCGCCTCTGGAATAATCCTTATACACCACCGTACCGATATCCAGCCGCAGCAGATCGATCTGCATCGCGGGCATCTGCGCCTGCGGCTGCGGCTTCTCTTCTTTCCGGGTCTGTTGCTGCTGCACCGCGGTCAGGGAGTCGAGGTTCAACTCTCCTTTGGCGTTCTTGATCACGGTGAATTCCTTGAGGTTGAGCCGCATTTCCGGCAGATGCACTTTACCTTTAGAAAAAGCCTGCAGGTCGTAACGGACATAGGCTTCGGGCAGGTCCATCATGAGTTTGTCCGGGAACGACGCCGGATTAAACAGCTGCAAACCGTTGATCCCTAACTCCGGCTTGAACAAACCGATGTTCATGCTCTTGATATGCACGGTCAACCCGGTGATCGCCTTGACCGTCGCGGATACCGCGACGTTCATGATGATATTCCTGCCCACAATCAACAGCACGATAACCAGAACAACGATCCCCAGGATCTTCAGAAGTTTTTTCATCGTCCACCTGCCTTTCGCATTTCCTTCAACGCCCCGAACATGCAGATCACCGCGACCAGGCGCAAAACCATATGCACGACAAGGGGTTTATGCGCCAGCGCGCCCATCGGCGAGAACAAAACCAGCGCGTTCATAATGAATGCGCTGATCTGGTAAGCGCCCAGGAACATCACCGGCTTCTTCCCCGGATGCAGATACAGCCAGATCAAACCAAAGAGCACCACCGCGAATTCCGCCGCGTACCGCAACGCCGGCGGCGCGGACATCATGATAAACCCGGTGACAATCCAGCTCACATGCCCGGCCTGAACAGCTAAAGCCCAGAGCAGAAAACCGTTCTTTACCCTGCAGGCTTTATGCAGCATCCAGCCCCATAACAGGCCCAATACCGCCGGGATAAGCAGAAAAATACCGGCATACCAGCCGAACAACAGTCCAGCTGCGGCGCCCGCAACGCTGCCGATTCTCAAAGGGGATCTTTTTTCCATTTCAGGTAATCACATCCGGGGCATACCGGCGAATGTATCTCAAAAGATCGTCGAAATCGAAGGGTTTGATGATGTAATCCGTGGCGCCGAACGACTGGCCCTCTAAAACAGAATTGGTTTCGCCTTTGGCGGTAACCATGATCACCGGTATCCTGCGGGTGGACTCATCGGCCTGAAGTTCGCGCAACATGGTCATGCCGTCTTTATTCGGCATCATGATATCCAGCAGGATCAGGTCCGGATTCTCTTTCCGGGACGACAGGATCCCCTCCACACCGTCGCCGGCCGTGACCACCGCATACCCGTATTTCTCCAGGCGTTTCTGCAGGAATTCCAGGACTTCCGGTTCGTCGTCTACTGCCAGGATTTTCACTTTCATCGGCCGCTCCTTTTAGAGAATGAAAAGCTTATTCTTCTTCAAAGGATTCTTTTTGATCTCGTCGGAAATCTCGGAGCTGATCCCGGGCTTCTTCAGCTTAAAATACATGTAATTCTTGTAGCCTTCCACGCCGGGCTGATCGAACGCGTTGATATTGAGCAGCTCGCCTTCGAACGCCGTGGCCATTTCGAAGAAGAAGAGCAACCCGCCCCAGTGATACGGCGTGATCCCGGGCATGATCACCGTGCAGTTCGGTCGCTGCTGGCGGACCAGGGCCCATTCCGTCGCTTCCTGGGCCAGGGACAACAGCCGGGAAAACGGTTGACCCGAGAGTATATCCCCGGCGCCGGGAACCCGGATGTCGTTGGTAAACGACTCCACCCGGATAAAGGTCACGGTTTTGTCGTTGGCGCCCTCGATATTATTCTGCTGAATAGAATGCAGGTCGTTGGTGCCGCGGCTGGGCACCGGGGTACGGCCCAGATTGACGATATGCTGCTTATCCATCAGCCAATCCTCCCGCCCCTGGTCGTTGACTTTCACGCTGCGGCTGAATTTTTTGCCGGTTGATTCCGCCAATAGCTGACAATACCAGTCGGCGGTAGACTTCAGCGTTTCTGCGAAAGGCATCAGGATGGCGATCGGCTTACCTTTGCTGCGGTAGGCGATCGTCTGCAAAGCGGCGTACATATACGCGGGATTCTTCCGCAGTTGCGGCTGCGCACAACGCCGGGACATGGCCGCGGCGCCGGCAAGCACATCGGCGATAGGCACGCCCACGATAGCCAGATGCAACAACCCCATATTCAGTTCGGAATACCGGCCGCCCACGCCTTTGAGCAGGGGCAGATTGCGGAAACTCTGCGGATCCGCGGCCTGATGCGCGTTGACTTTTTTACGCAGAGCGCCCGAATTCGGGTCGGTAATACAGACAATTTGCCGGCCGTAACGCGGCCCCGCGCCCTTCTTGAGCCACGGTTCCACCACGGCGAATGCCGCTTTGGTTTCGGTGGTCTCGCCGGATTTGGAGATCACGATCACGAACGTCTTTCTGGGATCGAGATTCTTGAGCAGCGCGGAAAGAGTTTCCGGATCGAGATTATTGCCTTCGAAATAAATGCGCGGACGTCCCTTGCGCAGACCGTCGAACTCGTTATAATACGGCGGACAGAGAGCATCCTGCGCCGCTTTCAACCCCAGATAGGAGCCGCCGATACCCAGAGAAATGACATTCTCGTACCTGCGCGCGATCTCGTTACCCAGCCGCTGTATCTGCCGGACCTGGGCTTTATCCTGGAAAGGCAGTTGCGCCCATTCCAGGCAGAGATTGACCCTCTTGCTGCGGTCGGAGAGGATCGCCTGCAGATGCGCGTGCGCCTGCTCGGCCTGCTTACGGATCCGCTGCAGGTCCTGATCGGTCACCCCGTGGGTTTTACCGATGGAAAAATCGAACATATTGTTGAAATCAAATCGCAGTTGTTTCATCTTTCATCCTTTCTCGCTACCACTTATCCACAGGCAGTCCCGGACTGCCTGTGGATAACTTATGTATTAAATGTATTATACTATAAAAAAGACGGGTTTAAAACAAAAAGGGCCGGAGTTTCCTCCGGCCCTTTTGTGGAACTTTTTCCATTGTGCGGCGCAAAACAGTCAGATCAGTCGCCGTAAACGGTAGTGGTATACTCGCCGTACAGACCAAGGATATTCTTGGCATTATAGTCGACGTATTTGATACGAGTGATACCACCTGCTGCCATGGCTGCTTTGATACTGCCATCGCCAGTCGCGATCAGACCCAGGATCGATGTAGACTTGGCAATCCCGACTTTGCTGCCATGACCACCCTCACCGGCCGCTGCAGGCATGCCGACTTCCGTATAGAGACAGCCTACCGGCAATGGGGTAGCGCAACCCGATAAGAACAGAACGACCAACAACAACGCCAGTACTTTTTTCATTCTCCCTCCTCCTTTTTTACTTTCTGGTTAATCTATCCCCGATATCCGCGATCTGCTTGCGCAGGTCGCCCAGGCTGGTCTCCAATCTCTGCTGGGAATTGATCACCGCCTGATTGGAATCGATAATCCGCCGGGCATTCTCGTTTTGCGCGGACATAACCACTTTCAATTCGAACAAACGCAGAGCGATCCCGGCAAGTAACACAGCGATAACGGTTAAAATGATATTGGTATATTTCATAAGGCGAGTAGGGGTTGAATTCCAGTGTTATTATATACTTGCGGCCGAGAGATTAGCAAGGATTTTCTTAAATAATTTCCTTCTCCACTGCCTTGATCTGCAGGTCGATATCGGCGATCTCTTTTTCGATCTCTTTCAACCGGCGGCCGTACTCCTTGACCGTCTCTTCATCGCGGAAGATCTTCGGGTCAGCCAGGGCCCGGCATTTGGCGTAATTCTCCAGCTGCAGCTTTTCCTTCTCCTTCTCCAGCTTATTGATCTTTTCCCGGACGGAAGCATTGCGGGTTTTACGGTTCCGCTCTTCTTCTTTGCGCAACCGCTCCAGTTCCCGGGCTTTTTGCTTGTCTTCGTCGACTTTTTTATGTTCATGCTTCTGCTTGCGATGCGCCGGCACTTCAGCTGACCCCTGCGATCTTTTCTCCAGATAATAATCAAAATTTCCCGGGAATTTCCGCACTGTCCCCTGCTTGACTTCATAGACCACATTAGCCAGCGAGCGGACAAAATGGATATCGTGCGAGATGAAAACAATGGTCCCCCGGTATTCATTGAGCGCGGTGATCAGCGCGTCCACCGCGTCCACATCCAGGTGGGTGGTCGGTTCGTCCAGCAGCAGGCAGTTCGGCGGATTGATCAGCAGCTTCGCCAGGATCAGGCGGCTCTTTTCCCCGCCGGAAAGCACCTTGACGTATTTATCCGCGTCGTCTCCGGTGAACAGGAACACGCCCAGTATGCTGCGCACCACCGACTCCGCCATATACCCGGGCGCCGCGGTATACGCCTCGCGCAGCACCGTATTCTCGGGATTAAGCACATCCAGACGGGTCTGGGAAAAATAACCGATATCCACATTGTGGCCGACCTTGCGCTCGCCGGTGTCCTGCGGGATCACCCCGGCCATGATCTTGAGCAGCGTCGACTTTCCCGCGCCGTTCTCTCCCGCCAGAACGGCTTTTTCGCCTTTGGACACCTCGAAATCGAAATCCTCATAGACCTTGATATCGCCGTACGATTTATAAATATGCGCCAGATTCATCACCCGGTGACCGCTGTCTTTGGTGGGAGGAAAACTGAAATTCCCGATACTTTCCCGCGGATCAGGCGGCAGCTCGATAGGATTTTTCTCGATGCGTTCGAGCACGGTGCGCTTGGCCCGGACCGACGCGGCCTTGTTCGGCTGGGCGTGAAAACGCGAAACGAACCGCTCCAGCTGCTCGCGTTTTTTCTCCTGTTCTTTATACTGCTTTTCCAGCGCCAGCCGCCGCTCCGCCTTGATCTGCTCGTAATGCTCGTAATTGCCGGACACCTTGAAGATCTGCCCGGCTTCAAGAATCAAAGTGTAGTTGGTGACGTCGGTCAGGAAATCCTTATCGTGCGAGATCATGATAAAGGTGCCTTCGAAATCCGCCAGGAAATCCTTCAGCCAGAGCGCGGCGTTAAGGTCGAGATAATTGGTGGGTTCGTCGAGCAGCAGGATGTCGTACGGCACGGTCAGCAGCTTGGCCAGCAGCGTGCGCATCTGCCATCCGCCGGACATCTGGTCGATGGGGCGGTTGAAATCCCGCTCTTTGAAACCCAGGCCCATAAGGATCTTCTCGGCTTTGTGCTCCAGTTCGAAATACCCCAGCACGTCCAGCTCGTGCAGGATATCGCCGTAGCGCTGCGACCCGGCTTCGTTGGACTCCTCCAGCTGCGCTTTTTCCGCGAGCAAAGCTTTGATCGTTTTATCGCCCTCGATCAGTTCGCCCAGCACGGTGTGCTCCGAGGAAAACTTCGACTCCTGGGGCAGGTAACCGATACGCACGTTCTTGTTGATCTGCACCGCTCCGGAAGTCGGCTCGGTGTCGCCCAGCAGCAGCGAGAAAAAAGTACTCTTGCCCGCGCCGTTGGGGCCGATCAACCCGATCTTCTCCCCGGGATTGATGGTCAGGTTCAGATCCTGAAAAAGCGTGCGTTTGCCGAAACCTTTGGAGATATTAGTGAGCGTGATCATAGTTGGCTATAATGGACGGCGGGATTCTAAAGCCCTGGACAGGGTGGCGGAATCGGCGAATTCCAGATTCGATCCCGCAGGCAGACCGATGCCGATACGGGTGATCTGGACGCCGAGAGGCTTGAGCACTTTGGTCAGATACAAAGCGGTGGCTTCGCCTTCGGTATCCGAGTCGGTGGCGATAATCACTTCCTGGATCTCTTCCTTGGTGATCCGTTCAAGCAAACTGGCGATACGCAATTCGTTCGGGCCTTTCCCCTCCAGGGGGGCGATTGACCCCATCAGCACATGATAAATCCCGTGAAACGTGCCGGTTTTTTCCAGCGAAGTAACATCGTTGGGCCGTTCCACCACGCAGAGCAACTTTTTATTGCGGTTCGAGTCATTGCAGATAGTGCAGGTATCCTGCTCGCTCAAGTTATGGCAGAGCCGGCAGGAACGCACGCTCTCTTTGACTTTGCTGATCGCCTGGACCAGCTCGCCCACCTCTTCTTTGGGAACATCAAGCATGTGGGCGATGATGCGTTCGGCGCTGCGCCTGCCGATGCCGGGTAGTTTTACCAGATGATCTATGAGTTGTTCTATCGAACGGGTATAAGTCGCCATTATTCCTCTTTGATCAGCCGGGCGTTGAACATCTCCAGCGCGGAACGCAGCACCGGATGGTCCTTCCCGACTTCGTCAAGCTTCTCTTCATCCGAAAGGGTAAACCGCAGACGCACGTTATTGTTGATCACCTCGGACATATTCTGTTCCACGATCACCCGGTTATGCTTGTCTTCCAGCGCTTCTTTATGCAAGGATAAATTCTTGGGAAAAACCACGGTCAGGAGATTGCCTTTGATCTCCCGGGGTATGCCTTCGGTCAGATACGACGCCAGGGAAATCTTGATCTTGCTCAAATGATCGATGATCCCCTGCCAGTTCTCTTTGATCTTGTCTAACGATATCTCCTGGAGAGATCCTGCTACGGTTTCCGCCGCTGTTTCCACAAACTCTTCCTGCAACAACGCGCGGGAATCCGGACGGCGCACGGGCGGCGCATCTTTGATCAGCGCCGGCTTGCCCGACGGAGCAGGCGCGGACGCGGGCTTCGGCGCGGACGTGGACGCGGGTCTCGGCAGGGATGTGGCCGCGGACCGCGGCGCAGATGCGGGCGCGGACTTCGGCGCAGATGCGGGCGCACCCGCTGCAGGATGATGACCCGCTGCCGGCGGATGATGCGGCCCCGCGGCCTCCTTAGCCTTGTCCTGGGATAACCTGACCAGCGCGATTTCCACCGGGATGCGCAGCGAATCCAGCCGCCGCGACATATCCTGCGCGTTTTGCAGTACGGCAAAAGCGTTAAAGATCTCTTCCATGCGCAGCGCCCCGGCCTGCTGCGATAATTTCTCGCAGATCTCCTGCGGCAGATCGATGAGCTGCGAATCCGCCTGGGCCACTTTGGCGATCATCAGATTACGGAAATGTTCCACCAGATTATTCAACAGTATCCCCAGATCCTTGCCTTCGGCAATGACCTGGTTCAACAACTCCAGCGCCCCTTTAGGATCCCGGTGAATGATCTTTTCGGTCAACTCGAACAGCGCGGATTGTTCCACCAACCCGAGCATGGCGATCACGTCATCCAGAGAAATCTTGTCTTTGGCGAAAGCCACCAGCTGATCGAGAATGGATTCGGCGTCGCGCAAAGCGCCGTCGCTGGACCGGGCAATCGCCACCAGCACTTCGCGTTCCACCTGCAGGCCTTCGGCCTTGCAGATACGTTCCAGCTGATTGATGATCTCCAGTATCGAGATGCGGCGGAAATCCAGACGTTGACAGCGCGAGAGTATTGTCGGCGGGACTTTGTTGGGATTGGTGGTGGCAAAAATGAATTTCACGAACTCCGGCGGCTCTTCCAGCGTCTTTAAAAGCGCGTTGAACCCGTCGGAAGTGATCTGGTGCACTTCATCGATGATATAGACCTTGTATCTACCCTGGGCCGGGGCGAATTTGACGTTTTCGCGCAGAGCGCGGATCTCGTCGATGCCGCGGTTGGAGGCGCCGTCGATCTCGATGACATCGAGGCTCGAGCCTTTGGCGATATACTGACAGGCAAAACACGTCCCGCACGGCGTAGCCGTGGGACCCTGTTCGCAATTCAGAGCGCGCGCCAGGATCCGGGCGGTGGAAGTTTTACCCACTCCCCGCGGGCCGGCAAAAAGGTACGCGTGGGCCAGGCGGTTTTTGGTGATGGCATTGGTGAGAGTATTAACGATGTGGCTCTGGCCGACAATTTCATCAAAGACCTTCGGCCGCCACTTTAGGGCGAAGACGGTATAGGACATTACCTGGCAAGATCTATTGTGAACGGTTGAAAAAAAGCAACCCGTTGTGCTCTTGAGAGCTAATTATACTCCTGCTGGTGTAGCTGTTCAAGAACTATATTAGAATTAAATCCGCGCCGGCGCGGATCAGCGTCGGTAACAGGCCGCCGCTTTCTTGAGCGCCTGCCGGCTCATCGCATCGGTGGAGAAAGCGGTCCCCGCGGATAAGAACAGCGGGCGGCGCTTTTTGAGCAGTTTGATCCCGAAGGCTCGAGGCGCAGCCGCCACATCCGTGCCCAGGAACAGGTTCAACTGCTGTCCGGCGGAATTCCCGGTGAGCTTGATCCCCA